>NZ_SRSF01000001.1 GCF_004803465.1 Neolewinella litorea
GCGTAGGAATATTGAGGAGATCTGTTTCCAGTACGAGAGGACCGGAATGGACGTATCTCTAGTGTACCGGTTGTGGCGCCAGCTGCACTGCCGGGTAGCTATATACGGCACGGATAAGCGCTGAAAGCATCTAAGCGCGAAGCCAACTCCAAGATGAATATTCCCTTGAGGGTCGCAGAAGATGACTGCGTTGATAGGCTGTAGGTGGAAGTGTGGTAACGCATGGAGCCGAGCAGTACTAATCGCCCGACAGCTTCCTTTATTTTTTCTTCGAAATGGGTTTTTGGTAGGGTTGAATCRACCGTTCCTGGGACTTATGAGTATTGAAAAAAGACGGCAGCACGCTTGAGAGAAGGGAACAAGTATTTCCTTCGCAAATTTTAACGGTCTTTGGTTGATCCGGATTGATCCCGGTTAAGCCGTACAAAAGGACTGAAGCTCTCTTATCGAACTTGTTGATCGTTATCAAAAGAAACGACCGCGGGCGCGCAAGCGTCRGYGGACAAAGACTTTGGTGGCTATTGCGGGCAGGATCACCTCTTACCATTCCGAACAGAGAAGTTAAGCTGCCCAGCGCCGATGGTACTTGGGCTTGACCCCGGGAGAGTAGGTCGCCGCCAATTTTTTCTGAAAGCCTCACCGCGACCCCGCGGTGGGGCTTTCTCCGTTGGTACAACGCGGTCTCCCGACCGCGCCAGCACCACGCGGTCGCCGACCGCGCCAGTACAACGCGGTCTTCCGACCGCGCCAGCACAATGCGGTCTCCAGACCGCGGTAGTACAATGCGGTCTCCAGACCGCGAAAGAAAAATGCGGTCTCAGACCGCGAAAAACGCAAGCGGTCTAATACCGCGCCACCCCAGCCACCAAAACCCCCCGCCACTCCCCAGCGTTGGATAAATGACCTACGTCGATTATCCCACCCCCCGCCGCAGGCAAAGCCCTATATTTAAGAAAATCTATCGTTCCATGCTTCTGCTCACCGCCCTCGCCCTGTCAATCTGGTTCTGGCGCCGAAACCTGAAGGACGCATTCCTGTGGATGACGCTGACCTACCTCGGGGTGGGACTTATCGCCTGGGCGGATTTCAGCTCCGTTTCCGTAGCCGCCAATGCCTTCCCGAAGATCCTCAAGGATTTCATTATGCTCGGCATGGTAGGCTTCGTGCAGTCTATGGCGGTCCGCAAACAGATTTCCGTGTGGAGCGCGGTTATCCTCATCTTCGCCATGTTCGCCGCCGTTCATTACCTGGAGCAGTTGATTGAAGTGGAGGAGGGAAAAGCTTTAACCCAGAAAGATATTCCTGCGGCCATCAGTCAGTTGGTAGAGGTAAAGGAGGGTGCCACCTTCGATGAACTGGAGGACTTCGCCGCGCGGCAGAGATTGGAGCTGGAGCGGGCATTCTTCCCGGAAGCAGCCTCCGAAACCTTGCTCGATAACTACTTCGTCCTGTCAGGCACGCCGGCCAATTCGGATTGGGAAGCCGCACTTGCCACCCTCCCCACGGTAACCTACTGGGAGCCTAATGAGACCATCCAGGTGGAACCGTTCATCGATCCCGTTGAAACAAAAATCCCCGCAACGACCAATTCGCTGAGCATCAACGATCCTTTCACGAGTGAGCAGTGGGCTATGGAAGTGTTGCACATGGACGAATACTACCAGCTGCTGCACCGCCAAACGCCGCGCAAGATGGCCCGGGTGGTCATCCTCGACACCGGGATAGACGGAGATCACGAGGACCTCGTTGACAATTACACCTCCATAGAAAGCAAATACGATAACGACCCACACGGACACGGGACCCACTGCGCGGGTATCGCTGCCGGCGTAACCAATAATGGACTGGGTATTGGCAGTCTTGCCGGATCGGGCGACAGCCCCTTCGTGGCGGTAAGTTCCGTAAAGGTGCTCAGCTCAGGAGGTATGGGCACCCAAAAAACAATCATCGCCGGCATCATCGAGGCGGTTGATGAAGGAGCCGACGTAGTCTCCCTTAGCCTCGGAGGCCGCAGCACGCAGAGTAGCCAGCGGGCCTACAGCGCGGCCGTGGAGTACGCACACAAGCGGGGAGCCATCGTAGTAGCTGCGGCGGGCAATTCCAATCGCGACGCCAAAGACTTCGCACCCGCGAACGCCAAAGGCATCATCACGGTCAGTGCCATCGACCAGCTGTTGCTGCGGGCCCCCTTCAGCAACCGCACGGAAAACATCCAAATGGCCATCGCTGCCCCCGGCGTTGGTATCTACAGTACTATACCCGGGAATGGATACAAGAGTTACAGTGGTACCAGTATGGCCTGTCCTTTCGTGGCAGGACTGCTCGGAGTCATGAAATCGCTGGATCCGGACCTGGATCATCGCCGCGCCTACGCGCTATTGCACAATACCGGTCGGGAATCTACCGAAACCCGGATCACCGGCCGCATTGTGCAGCCGGCGGCCGCTCTCGCCGCACTTTTGCGGTAATGCGTACTTTGACGCGATGGATCTAGGACTAACCGGAAAAACGATTGCTGTAGGTGGTGCTACCAGCGGCCTGGGTAAAGCCATCGCGGAAAGACTCATTCTTGAGGGTGCCACCGTTCTGGGCATTGCCCGAAGTCATCAGACCCTGGAAGAAATGCAGACCGTCCACGGAAAAGCTTTCATTCCGGTCATGGCCGACCTCTCCGACAGCAGAGCCGTGGAGACCGCGGCGATCACCATGAACGATCACCAGATTACGGGCTGCGTACTGAATTCGGGAGGGCCACCACCCGGTCGGGTGCAGGAACTTTCCCTCGACGATTGGGATGCAGCCTACCACAGTACCCTCAGATGGAAACTCCAACTGACCCATGCTTTACTGCCATCGATGCGGGAGCGGGGCGGCGGCAAATTCATATACCTGGAGAGCGTCTCCATCAAGCAACCCATCGATAACCTCGTCCTGAGCAATGTCTTCCGGGCGGGTGTGGCGGGTTTTGTAAAAACCCTCAGTCGGGAGGAAGGCCCCAATGGGATAACCGCAAACATAGTGGCGCCCGGCTACCACGACACCGATCGGATCAGCACTGTGCTGGACAAGGCCGCGCAACTGCAAAATATCGACCGCGGTACCATCGAAAAGGAATTTTTAGCGGAGGTACCCCTTGGCGCCCTCGGCCAACCCAAGGATTTTGCCGGCATGGTGGCTTTTCTCCTGTCGCCGTTCGCCCGGTACATCACGGGTCAGACGATCACCATCGACGGGGGCATGGTACGTTACATTACGGGTTAAGCGATTGTCATGAATATATTCTATCTCGGCACTCCGGACCCGGATTTTGTATCCGGTACTTGGGCAAAGCCGCCCCGGCCGCTCGAGTCGCAGCCGCTCTATGAGGTAGACGCGCTTTTCGTTTTTGCCGGTGCCGACCTCTCCCTTGAAGAACAGCAAATCTGCCAACTCGTGGAAAGAAGCGGCCGGCCAGTGGTGCGCGTAGGTGCCGTAAAGGTTCCCCTGCACCGGGGAGCTATATCCAATATTCTGATGATACGGGAATATGCCGTCGCCGATCAACTTTCCTTCAGGGCCTGGTTGGACAGCCGTCCCCGCACCAATTACCAGAGCATCGACTGCTCTTTCTATGACCGGATAGAAGCGGCCATCGTTGCCGGTTTACCGATAGAGATCACGTTCCGGCAAGGCGACGGCGAAGTCACCTCTTTGAACTGCTCGTTGAAAGACAGGAAGACCATTAATAAGGAAGAATATGTCCAACTGGAAGGGGGAGAGTGGATTCGGCTCGACCACCTTGTTTCTCTCGGTGGAACCCTCGTAGCCAACGGTTGTACGGTCTAGCTGGATCGCAGCGGCCGACCCATTTTTCGGTCAACCCAGTTCATGACCGGGGTCACGCTGAAGCCATGCAGGAAGATGGATACCAACATGGTGAAATTGACGATCGACCAAATGCCGTCGATGGAAGGGAAGATTTCCGAGTTGTGGGCGTAGCTCAGATAGTACAGCGAACCGACCCCGCGAATGCCAAAGTAACTGATGGCCAACTTCTCCACCCAGGGTAAGCGGGAGGGAAGGAAACTGATGATGCCCGCCAGGGGCCTGACCACCAGTAGCAAAGCAAGGCCTACCATGGCGCCCGCCCAGGTTAGGTCCATAAGCCCCCCAGTACCGATGATTCCGCCGAAGGCAATGAGGAATATGCCGAGGACGGCCTGTTCTACCTGATCGGCAGCCGCGTAACTCTCTTTTTCGGCCTCCTTGGCGGCGTCGTCGTGGCGGATGCGGCGGCTGGCTACCGAGGCCACGAAAACAGCCAGGAATCCGTAGCCTTCTACGATTTCCGTAAGCGAATAGGTCAGCAGGGTAGCGGCGAGCACGAAGAAGCCCTCTTCGATTTCGGTTTCCCGTACCTCCGCCATCTTGTCCTTGAATTTGAAGAAGATGTAGGCCATACCTTTTCCGATGGCGTAACCCATCAGGGCGCCCATACCCACGCGGTAGCCGAAGTCCCACCAGGCCCACTGCATCAGGGCCGTTCCAACCGACTGGGCGTCCACCAGGGTGATCGCGAGGTAGACGAAGGGAAAGGCCAGGCCGTCGTTCAGCCCCGCTTCCAGGGTGAGTCCGAAGCGGACCTCATCCTCCGGGGCGTCTTCGTTCGGTGGCCCTACCTGCACGTTGGCCGCCAAAACGGGATCGGTAGGGGACAGCACGGCCCCCAGCAGGATGGCACTGGCCGGGGCAAGGCCCACCCACCACCACCCCAGAAAGGCGACCGCCGCAATCGTAAGGGGCATGGCAATCCCCAAGAGATAAAATCCCGCACTCCAGTTCTTAAATGAGGGCGTTCGGTCGAGTTTGAGGCCGGTGGCGGCCAGACTGACAATCACGATGAACTCCGTGATGTACTCCATCAGCCGACGGTCGAGGCGCGCGTCCTCGGGGTTCATCAGGGGGAGTTCGAGCGGCAAGCTGAAAACCACAAACCCGAAAGCCACATAGATGATGGGCAAGCTCACCATCTGGTTGCGGATCAAACTCGGCAGGATGAAGGTGCCGAGTAACGCAAGGCCGGCCAGCAGCAAGAGAAGGATGTGTGTAGTCAATGCGGGGGTGGGGGATTTGTGTGGTTCAAACCACGGGAACCAAACTTGGTTCGTGAGCCACCGCACCTTGCTTACCTTGTCGGCCGGGGCACCTGCGTGCCCCCCCAAATACCAAAAAGCGTATGGAATGTCTTGCTGATCTGTTCTCCCTGCAGCCGGGAGAGGCCTACCTGAATGGCGCCAGCCGCTCCCCCCAACTGAAGGCCGCCGCCGATGCCGCTCGCGCCGCCCTGCGCTGGCGGGAAGAGAACAGTGGTATGCCGATCGAGGCTTTTTTTGGTCCGGTTGAGCAACTGCGCCGGTCCTTCTCCAAGCTCATCAACGGAGAAGACCCCGACCGGGTGGCCCTGATTCCGGCGGCCAGTTACGGCATCGCTACCGCGGCCAAAAATCTCCCCCTGCGGCGCGGGCAGCATATCATCGTCGTGCAGGACCAGTTCCCCAGCAACTATTACGCCTGGCATCGCTTGTGCGCGGACGCGGGTGCCACCCTTCGGACGATCGCCCGACCCGATGGTTCCGGCACCTGGTCGGAGCGGGTACTGGAGGCCATCGACGAGAACACTGCCGCGGTGGCCATCGCCCAGTTACACTGGTCGGACGGGACCGTTTTTGACCTTGAAGCGATCCGTGAGCGCACCGACGCGTTCGGCGCCTGGCTCATCGTTGACGGTACCCAGTCGATCGGCGCTTACCCCTTCGACGTGCAGCGGATCCGGCCGGATGCCCTCATCGCGGGGGGCTATAAATGGTTGCTCGGACCCTACGGCTGTGGCTATGCCTATTACGGGCCGCGGATGGACGACGGCATTCCCCTGGAGGAGAACTGGATCAACCGCGCGGGCAGCCACGATTTCACCCGACTGGCCGACTACCAGCACGCCTACCGCCCCCTGGCCGCCCGTTACTCCGTCGGAGAGCACAGCAATTTCATTGCCGTACCCATGCAGCAGGCCGGTCTGGACTTGCTTAACCGGTACGGCCCTTCGGCCCTGCAAGCGTACACGCGGAACCTTTGGGATTCAATCGGTGGCGAATTGGGAGAATTGGATATAGAACTGTCCGGCGATCGCGCCCACCATTTAATCGGGCTACGCCTGCCAAGCTCCGTGAATATGGCGAGCCTTAAACAGGAACTAGAACGGCGCGACGTCTCGGTAAGCTACCGCGGTGACCTGGTCCGCGTATCACCCAGTTGGTACAACCGACCGGAAGAAATGCACCGCCTCGCGGAAGCCCTGCGGGCGGCGGGTGGGAGGTCCTGACTCGGGGAATGGCTTATTCCGCGCCAGTTGTCGCGTGCTTCCGGTGCCTGGTCGCAGTTACTGCAGCGACCCGAATCGGGCAAACACAAAAAAGCCCCTCCACCGAAGTGAAGGGGCGAAACTTAAAGTCGATCATGCAAAAATTCTTACTTCACGTCGAGGCGTGTGGTGTATGCGTTGATGTTGGGTGCGTAAACCGTTACGTAGTACTGGCCGGCGGGCAGTTTTTCGAGGTTGTAGGCACGCTGGACGGTAGTGGTGGAGGTTAGCTCATCGTTGATCAACTCGTTGCCTACCTGGTCGGAGAGACTAACCTTGACGTTGCCGCCTTTTGGGTTGAGGTAGTTAATCGTAAGCCGGTCGTCGTCCAGTTTTACCCGGGGGAAGAAGTCGCGGGTGGCGAGAGCGGGGTCAGCCTGGATACCTTCCTGTTTGACGGTCAGGGGCTGAATGGTCTGTCCGAGCGCATCCTTTACCACTACGCGGTATTCGCCGCGGGGGAGGGCCGACAATTCAAACCGGGTATTGAGGTAACTGCCGGGCGCAAGCTGGGCCGTGTGGAGCACTAAACCTTTAGCGTCAATGATTTGTACAGTAGTTTGGTCCTCTACCGGGACGGCCGTCCGCATCGTAACCGTATGCGAAGTTGGGTCAGCCTGGACGATCAGGTCAATTGGATTGATCGATGCGAACAGTGATACGCTGAAGAGGATGAGAAATAGGGATAAAGACGTTTTCATGGTAAAAAATTGAGGGGTTGATAAATACTTTTCAGTTTTCGCGGTAACCGTAGATCGGCCCACCGCACATGATCAACTCCTTATACCACAAAGGTCGGGGGTCCCGGCCTCCATCTGAGCGCATAAATTGTCGAGGGGAGCGCACATATTGACCGGTCAGGAGGGCACGGATAAAATGTGCGCATTTCGGGATAATTGGCGGCTATCCCGCCCCGTAACCAACCCGTCGATTCGGGTGTTTTATCTCCCTTACCGGCCACCGCTTTCGGCCTTATCTTGCTTTTAGCCTTATTCAACCCCAAATTATGGAGACTATCTCCCAGCCTGTTCGTGAAAGGGTTACACCCGTTCCCGGCACTTCTTTCCTGGTCAAGCACTACGCCGAACCGAAGAAGAGGGTCAACAAACTCCCCAAGTGGCATTACCATCCGGAACTGGAACTGGTCTACGTCCGCGGGGGCCATGGCCGGCGCCACGTCGGCAGCCACATCAGCCACTTCCAGGATGGTGAGCTCATCCTGATCGGCTCCAACCTGCCGCACCTGGGGTTCACCGACCGCATGACCAATAATGAGACCGAGACCGTGGTGCAGTTTGCGCCCAGTTTCCCCAACTATGAATTCCTGGACCTGCCGGAACTGCGGAAGGTGAAGGAACTCATGCACCGTGCCCGCAATGGCATCAGCTTTCTCGGTACCACGCGTACCGTGCAAGGCTCCCGGGTGGAGCGCCTTATTCACCTGCCGCCCCTTGGCCGCCTCCTGCTGCTGGTCGACATCCTGAACGAACTGGCCCAGAGTGAGGAATACGAGAGCCTTAATGCCGAAGGGTTCCACCTAGAAGTAGAGACCCACGGCTACGAGCGGTTCAACCAGGTACAGGAGTACATCGGGGCCCACTTCGACCGCGACATTTCACTTGACGAGATATCCGGGGTAGCGGCCATGACCGTACCCGCCTTCTGTCGGTACTTCAAGAAGACAACCGGCAAGACCTTCGTCACCTACCTGAACGATTTTCGCATTGTGTACGCCTGCAAACTGCTGGCTGACGACCACAGTACGGTACAGAACGTCGCCTTCGACAGCGGCTTCAACTCCGTCAGTCAATTTAACCGTGCCTTCAAGAAGCACACCGGAATGACCGCAACGGCCTACCGCAGCAAGTTCCGGCTGAACGTCATCGGACACATCCCGGGTTACGAGTAAGCCCCGCTGTATCTTGTGCCGATGACCTTTGCCGACCTCAACCTATCCAAGTTTCAGCTTTCCGCCCTCGAAGACCTGGGTCTGCACACCCCGACGCCGATTCAGGAACGGGCCTTTCCGGTCATCATGTCGGGCCGCGACGTGGTCGGTATTGCCCAGACCGGGACGGGAAAGACGCTGGCCTACCTGCTGCCCCTGCTCAGGAAATGGACCTTTCAGAAGCACCCCTATCCCCAGACCCTCATTATCGTTCCCACCCGCGAACTGGTGGTGCAGGTCGTGGAGGAGATTGAAAAGCTTACCGCCTACCAGAACGTGGTCACTGTTGGCGTTTACGGTGGCGTCAATCTGAAGGTCCACGCCGCCGCCGTCGAGCAGGGTTGCGACTTCGTGGTGGGCACGCCCGGACGTCTGTACGACCTGATCGTTACGGGCAGCCTGAAATTCAGGGCCCTTAAACAATTGGTTATCGACGAGGTCGACGAACTACTGGAACTCGGTTTTCTGCCGCAGCTGACCAAGATCCTCGAGCTGCTTCCGGAACGCCGGCAGAACCTTCTCTTCTCCGCCACCATGGTGCCGGAGGTGGAAGCCATCATTGATGCCAGTTTCAACTTCCCCGAGACGGTAGAAGCCGCCCCCACCGGTACCCCGCTCGACAATATCGTCCAGTACGGCTACCGCGTGCCCAACTTCAACACCAAGGTCAACCTGCTGCGCTACCTGCTCGCCGATGCCACGACCTATCACCGGGTACTGGTATTCACCCCCGGCAAACGGTTTGCCGATTTGCTTGCCGAGCAACTGGAAGACGACTTCCCCGATCAGCTCGGGGTCATTCACGGAAACAAGAGCCAGAACTACCGCTTCAACAGCCTGGAGAAATTTCAGTCGGGAGAGCACCGGGTCCTCATCGCTACCGACCTGGTGAGCCGTGGTCTGGACCTGAGCGACGTGTCCCACGTCATCAACCTCGATACGCCCGAAATACCCGAAAACTATATCCACCGCATTGGTCGTACCGGGCGGGCCGATAAGGAAGGCATTGCCATCACCTTTACCACCGAAGCCGAGGTGGATGACCTTGAAGCCATCGAGTCGCTCATGGACCGCCAGTTGCAGGTTCTGCCGATGCCGGAAGCGGTAGCCGTTTCGGACGAGCTTATCCCGGAGGAGATGCCGCAATCCCAGCAGCCGATTATCGAAACCAAAATCGAGGTCAGCGACCAGGGTGCCTTTCACGAAAAGAAGGAAACCAACAAGAAGCGGCCGATGACCCGTCAGGAATTACAGGAGTACCGCCGCCGGAAAAAAGCCAGGGGCCGGAAGAAACGGAAATAGGTCAGTTCATTTATTCCTGCACCTTCGGTTGAAGTTGGATTCGCACGCGTACCGATTTGCTGATCGGGCAGTTGCTGCCGCGCGCCGTCACCCCACTTGGCACCAGGATATTGGCCTCCGGAAAGTACATCGCCACGCATCCCCGGGGGATGGAGTAGGGGACCAACTGGAAAGTATGGGCCTTGCGTTCAACTCCCTCGTAGTTACTCACCACGTCCACTACCGCACCCGCTTCCGCGCCCAGTTGGTCCAGGTCATCCTGGTGGATCAGTACGATGCGCCGTTCGTTGTGGATGCCCCGGTAACGGTCGTGCAGCCCATAGATCGTCGTATTGTATTGGTCGTGGCTCCGCACGGTTGTCATGAGGAATTCCCCGGGCGCCAGGCGATGGGGTGTCAGTTCGGTCGCCGAAAACCGGGCCTTGCCCGTTTCGGTCTCGAAGTGGCGTTCGCGTGGACCGTTAGGCAGGTAGAAGCCCGCCGACTCCCGCACTTTCTCATTGTAACCCTCGAAACCGGGTATACAGGCGGCAATGGCGTCGCGGATGAGGTCGTAATCCTTGCGGTATTCCACCCAGGGCACCCGGGATTCAGGCAGGGTATGCCGCGCCAGTTCGCACACGATCGCGCACTCGCTCATCAGGTTCATATCCTCGACCTCCAGCACGCCTTTACTTAGTTGCACTACGCCCATGCTGTTCTCGCAACTGACGAACTGCTCCCCGCTGGCCTGCAGATCTATTTCCGTCCGACCCAGACACGGCAGGATCAGGGCTTCACTGCCGTGCACGAGGTGACTGCGGTTCAGCTTGGTGGAGATGTGAACGGTCTGGTCACACTTGCGCAATCCGCTGGCGGTAAGCTCGGTGTCCGGCGTCGCACTGACGAAGTTTCCCCCCATGGCGAGGAAGAACTTCACGCGGCCGGCTTCCATGGCGTGCATGGCCTTTACCACGTCATAACCGTCTTCGGTGGGTGGCTCGAAGTGGTAGTGCTCGCGGAGCGCCTCGGCCAGCTCGGGCTTCAGTTTGTCCCAGATGCCCATCGTACGGTCGCCCTGTACGTTGCTGTGGCCCCGCACGGGACAAATGCCCGCCCCGGGCCTCCCGATGCTGCCCTTGACCAGGAGCAGGTTGACCAGTTCCTTGATGGTATCGACGCTGTTTTCGTGCTGGGTCAGGCCCATGGCGTAGCAGATGATGATTCGGCTGGAACCGTGGATCAGGCCGGAACTTTCCTCGATTTCGTCGCGCGTCAGACCGGTATTGGCGATGCACGCCTCGAGGTCTGTCCGCTCCATCATTTCGGCGAAGGCGGCGTAATCGGAGGTGTGCTCACGGATGAATGCGCGGTCGAAATATTTGCCCGGCGACCGTTTTTCCCGGTCGTACAAAATCTTGAGCCAGGCACGCAGCAGCGACTGGTCTTCATTGACTTTAACCTGCAAGTACAGGTCGGTCAGGTCGGTGCCCCGGGTAGCGATTTTCAGCGGCCGTTGGGGATTGACGAAGCGCATCAGTCCGGTTTCCGGAAGGGGGTTGACGCTGATCATGCGTCCGCCGTTTTCCTTCATTTTTTCCAGGGCGGAGAGCATGCGCGGGTGATTGGTACCCGGGTTTTGGCCCATGCAGATGATCAGGTCGGCCTGGTGGATGTCTTCCAGGGTCACGCTGCCCTTGCCGAGTCCGATCACCTCGGCCAGGGCCAGGCTGGTGCTTTCGTGGCACATATTGGAGCAGTCGGGCAGGTTGTTGGTTCCGTACTGTCGCACGAAGAGCTGGTACAGGAATGCCGCTTCGTTGCTGGTCCGGCCGGAGGTGTAGAACACCGCCTCGTCCGGTTCAATCGATCTGAGCTTGTCGGACATCAGGCCAAAGGCTTCCGCCCAGGTTACCGGAGTATAATGGGTGGCGCCGGCGCGCAGGTGCATGGGCTGGGCTATGCGGCCGCTTTTGCCTAGTTCGTAATCCGTCCACTGCCCGAGTTCGGCTACGGCGTGCTCGGCGAAGAAATCGGCCCCAATGCGGCGTTTAGTGGCTTCCTCAGCGATGGCCTTGACGCCGTTTTCACAGTATTCGGCCATGGGGGCGCGGCTGCCGTCGGGGTCGGGCCAGGCACAACCGGGACAGTCGAAGCCCCCCTTCTGGTTGAGCCTGGCAAGGGTTTGCAACCCCTCGCCCAGGTGCATGTGCTCCGTAACGTGCTTGAGGGAGTACCGCAGGGCGGGCAGGCCGGCCGCGACGGAAGAGGGGGATTTTATTTCGAGGCCGGTAAGGCGCTCCGGGGTGCGTTCGCTGGACATGGTCAGTGGGTTAAGGTTGCGTCGGGGCGGATCCGGCGGCAGGTGGGTTAGAAGAAACTCGCTCGGGGTGGGTATAACAGTTCAGGGAGCGTGGGGTAACGAATCCGCACAGGGTAATGCCCTGGTCTTCGGCGAGTTCGACGGCCAGGGTAGAGGGGGCACCCACACTCAGCACACAGCTGATACCGGCCATGGCGGCCTTCTGGAGCAACTCAAAGCTGGCGCGCCCGCTGAGGACCAGTACCGACCGGTGCAGGGGTAAACGGTCCAACTGGTAACAATGGCCGATCAGTTTGTCGAGGGCGTTGTGACGGCCGACGTCTTCGGCGAGGTGCAGCAGTTTCCCGGACAGATCGAACAACCCCGCGGCGTGTATGCCACCCGTCTGGTCGAAGAGACGCTGGGCATCCCGCAGACGGTCGGGCAGGGTATAGAGAAGTTGGACGCCGATGCTCCAGCTTTGTGCGTCGTCCGGAAAGGGAAGCGACTGATATACCTGGTCGATTGAGGTTTTGCCGCAGACCCCGCAGCTGCTGGAGGTGTAGGAGTGCCGGTCCAGGGGTCGAAGATTCAGGGGCAGGCCCACGGGCCACGGCAGTTCCACCGTATTGCCCGGCTCCTGCGCTCCGCCGGCCGCAAAATGCCCGGTGGGAAGCAGCCCTTCTGTAAACAGGAATCCGAGCGCGAGATCCAGGTCGCGCCCAGGCGTACGCATGGTAACCGCCGCCACGCGTCGGCGGCCCCCGTGCAACAGGGCAATCTCCAGGGGCTCCTCACTGGCCAGCACGTCACTGACCCGTTCCGCTGCGGAACCGGAGAACCGGTGGACGGTCCGTGTTTTACTGCCGGGAGAATTAGGGGCCATGGGGGAGCGGCGTATCTTTGCGACCAATATGCATACTATGTCAACCGACAATTTACAACAAGCAATTTCAACGGCGGTGGCCGAGGTGCGCCGCCGTCGGGCCGGACTCACGCCCGCCGATGTTGAGGCAGCCTACACCGCTTATCACCACCATTTCGCGAACCGGGAGGAAGACCCGCCGGTGTCGCAAAATGCGGATGAAGACGAACTGCTGCTGGCCATTTGGGATGTGATTGTCGATCGCGAGACGGAAGGTATGGATAGCCCGGATGAAGAACTGGAAGACTACTACGCAGCGGCCTTTACGGCTTTACTGAACGACGAACCGGAGTCCACGGAGCCGGCCGGCGAACCCGTTGCCATGGCTCAGACCGTGGAGGTTGCTACGGAACCAGCCGAACCGACGGAAGTAATCCCCGAGGGGGACAGCGAATCGGTGAGCACCCTGGAAAGTGAGCAATCGGAACCCCAAGAGTCTATCTATTTGGTGCGCATTACCCTGGACGGCAGCCGTCCGACCATCTGGCGGGAAGTCCTCATACCCTCCGGGACACGCCAGAGTTTGTTGCACCACATTATCCAGGCCGCCATGGGCTGGCGGGGGACGGAGGACTATCAGTTTTTTCCCTCCCTGCACCGCGAGCAGAATCGCCCGGGAGAACCTACGCTGGGTGACCTACTCGGAAAAGTGGGGGAGCAGTGTGGTTACGAGTTCGATAATTGGTACCACGACCTGGAGCTGCGGGATATTCGTCAAGCGCAGGGACGCACGCACTATCCCGTATGCATTGCCGGCGCGCGGGCCTGTCCGCCGCAGGACATCGGCGGTGTAGCCGCCTACAACGAAAAGATCAAGATCCTGAACGATCCCAGCCACTACGAATACGAGGAACTCGCGAGCTGGCTGACGCAGGATTTCAACCCCGGTGCCTTCAATATGGACCAGACCAACCTGCGCCTGGGGCAGTACGGTGACAATACCTTCCACGCGGTAGTTTAGGCGGGTTCGGGGGAATAGTTATCTTCATCCCCAAACCAAATCTAACCTATGCGACTGTTTTCTACCGTTTTCCTGGTCCTCTGCTGCGTGGCACTGACGGCCCAGGAAGTGGACGAGAAGCTTTATTCCTCTCTCCAATTCCGCAATATCGGTCCCTTCCGGGGCGGTCGTTCCGCCGCCGTTACGGGCGTGGCCGACAAGCCGAACCTTTACTATTTCGGGGCTGCCGGCGGCGGTGTCTGGCAGACAAAGGACGGTGGACAAACCTGGACCAACATCTCGGACGGCTACTTCGGTGGCAGCATCGGCGCAGTGACTGTGGCAGAGAGCAACCCCAATATCATTTATGTTGGTGGGGGAGAAGAGACCGTGCGCGGCAACGTCAGTTACGGCTCTGGCATGTGGAAGTCGATCGACGCCGGTAAGACCTGGGAGCAGATCGGCCTTGAGGACAGCCGACACATCGCCCGCGTGCGGGTGCATCCACGCGACCCTGACCTGGTGTACGCCGCGGTTATGGGCGACCTTTACAAGGACACCGAAACCCGGGGTGTGTACCGCAGCAAGGACGGCGGACAAAACTGGGAACGCGTGCTTTTCGCCAACGCCGGCGCCGGTGCGGTGGACCTGAGCATGGACCCCTCCAATCCCCGCGTACTATATGCCTCCACCTGGAAGATACGCCGCACCCCCTACAGCCTCGAAAGCGGTGGCGAAGGCAGTGGCCTGTGGAAGACCACCGACGGGGGTGATACCTGGACCGAAATCACCGGCAACAAAGGACTGCCCAAGGGAACCTGGGGCATCAGCGGTGTATCCGTCAGTCCGGCCGACCCCAGCCGCGTGTACGCTATCATTGAAAACGAAGCCGCCGGTGGCGTATACGTCAGCAACGATGCCGGCGAAACCTGGTCGGCCCGCAGCGACGACCGCGCCCTGCGGCAGCGCGCCTGGTACTATACCCGCATCTATGCCGATCCCCAGGACGTCGATGGCGTGTACGTCATGAACGTAAGCTACCACCACAGCACGGACGGCGGCCGGACCTTCAAATCCAACAACGCACCCCACGGCGACCACCACGATCTGTGGATCGCCCCTGAGAACAACGAGCGCATGGTCATCGCCGACGACGGCGGCGCGCAGGTCTCCTTCGACCAGGGCGAGAACTGGAGCACCTACCACAACCAACCTACCGCGCAGTTCTACCGCGTGGTCACCGACAATGACTTCCCCTACCGCATCTACGGCGCTCAGCAAGACAACAGCACCGTGCGGATCAGCCACCGGACCGACGGCGGCACCATTGGAGAGTCTGACTGGGAAGCCACCGCCGGAGGCGAATCGGCCCACATCGCTCCGGATCCCGAGAATCCGGATATCGTGTACGGCGGCAGCTACGGCGGCTTCCTCACGCGCTACGACCACGAGAATAATCAGGTGCGCGCCATCAACGTATGGCCCGACAACCCGATGGGCTACGGAGCGGAGGGCATGAAGTACCGCTTCCAGTGGAACTTTCCGATCTTCTTCAGTCCCAACAATCCGGACGTACTGTACACCACCAGTCAGCACGTACACCGCAGCACCGACGAGGGGGAGACCTGGGAGATCATCAGCCCCGACTTAACCCGCAACGAAGCGGAAAAGCTCAAGAGCAGCGGGGGACCCATCACCCAGGACAACACGGGCGTGGAGTACTACGCAACCATCTTCGCCGCCACGGAGAGCCCCCGGGAGGCCGGTGTGATCTGGACCGGCAGCGACGACGGTCTGATCCACGTGACCCGCGACAACGGTGAAACTTGGACCGACGTCACGCCCAAGGAAGCCCCTAAGTACATCATGTGGAACAGTCTGGACGTGGACGTCCGCCAGGACGGCGGCATTTACGCCGCCGGAACGGCTTACAAGTCAGGAGACTACGCTCCGTACCTTTTCCACAGCGCGAACTACGGCAAGACCTGGCGGCGCATCGACGCAGGCATCCCCCGGGAAGACTTCACCCGCGTAGTGCGGCAGTACCCTGGCAATCCGGAGGTATTGGTGGCCGGAACGGAGAGCGGACTATACCTGAGTCTGAACGACGGAAAAAGCTGGCGTTCCTTCCAGCAGAACCTGCCCATTGTCCCGGTGACCGACCTTACCTTCAAGGACGACGATCTTATCGTGGCCACCCAGGGGCGCTCTTTCTGGATGATCGACGACCTGACCCCTCTCAAGCAGTTGAAGGAGGTAGCCAATAATGCGGACTTCCACCTTTTCAAGCCGGCAGATGCCTGGCGTCTGGGGGGCAGCAGCCGGAGTAGCCGGACCGAAGGGCAGAATCACCCCGGCGGAGTTAATTTCCAGCTGTACCTCAGCGAAAAAGCCGCCAAGGATTCCCTGCCCATGACGCTGGCCATCCTGCAAGACGGCGACACCATCCGCCAGTGGAGTACCACGGCTGAGGAAAAGCCGAATAAACTGGAATTGAAGGCCGGCGGTCAGACCATCAATTGGGATATGCAGTACCCCGACGGCACCGAGTTCGATAACATGATCCTGTGGTGGGCCGGTACCGGCGGACCAATGGCGCTTCCCGGCGACTACCAGGTGGCCTTCTCCTACGGGGAACGCGAACAGGTACGCGACTTCACCATCAAGCCGGACCCCCGGGTACAGGCTTCGGATGAAGACCGCGCGGCCCAGTTCGCCTTCATGAAGGAGGTGCAGGACAAAACCAGCGAGGCTCACCAGGTCATCATCGACCTCCGAAAGGTGCGCGGACAAATCAAGGATTTCCAGGACCGTATCGATAATCAGGAGGTCATTGACTTTGGCAAGACCATCATCGACAGTCTGACGGCCATCGAGGAGACGCTGTACCAGACCAAGAACCGCAGTGGCCAGGATCCCCTGAACTACCCGATCCGTCTGACGAACAAGCTAGCGCACCTGAACAGCCTGACCGGCATTGGTACCTACCGGCCAACGGCCGCGGCCTACGCCGTAAAGGAGGAGCTCACCGCCCAGATCGACGCGGAACTGGAAGAGTACCGTCAGATCGTCCGGGAGAAGATCCCTGCCTACAACAAACTGATTCTCGAACGCGGGGTGCAGGTCATCAGCCCGCCCAACAGTAAGAGCAGCGCCCGGAAATAGCCTCCGCCGCTCCACGCAACAGCCCCTTTCCACGTCGTGGGAAGGGGCTGTTGTTGTTGTGTGGGGTATATCTGCTTTGATATTTTGGGTGTAGGGTTACTTTGAAACCTGTGTGACGGCAGGCCCGGAACCTCCACCCGCCGGGTGGAGTGAGTGCTGTGCGGGGCATTAGGGGATTGGCCCACGCGGTGCGTGGGTTTTCCGGCTCGTGTCGTGGCTAGGTGGAGTTGATAAAGCCGGAACCTCCACCCGCCGGGTGGAGTAAGTTCTGGGCGGAGTATTAGGCTTTGGCCCACGCGGCGCGTGAGCTATCCGGTCCGTCAGAGAAGCATCAATCGCCCAGGGCCTGGTACACCATCTGGCGGAACTTCCGTTCCAGGTAGCTGGAGTAGGGCGAGCGCTGGGAAAGCATAATGGCGATCATATTTTCCGCCGGATCTACGAAGAAGTAGGTAGAGTACGCGCCGCTCCAGAAGTACTGCCCTTTCGAACTCGGTACCCCATATTCGGCTACATCGGTGATGATGCCGAACCCGAGTCCGAAGCCCTGTCCGTCCTGCCGCATATCGCCCACGTGGTTCATCGTCATCAGTTCTACGGTCTTCGGACTGAGGTACTGACGGCCGTCCAGTTCTCCCTTGTTGAGCAGCATACGGGCAAAGCGCAGGTAGTCCTGGGCGGTGGAGTACAGGCCGTGGGTCCCGCCGAATATCGTATTGCCGCTGGTCGGCAATTGCATGGCGGCATGGACGATGGTACTGTCGGTCACCTGATGATTGGCAACCAGTCGGACGGCTTGATCAGAAGGGATATTGTAGCCGGTATCCTTCATGCCCAGCGGGTCGAAGAGGCGATCCCGCAGAAATTCCGCTACGGATTGCCCGGAGAATACCTCGATCAGGCGCGCAAGAATATCGGGGGAGGCACTGTAGTACCACTGTTTGCCCGGCTGACCCACTAGGGGCAAACTGGCAAGGGTATTTACCCGATCAGCAATATCAGCCTGCGGCTGGTAGTAGAGGGCGCGGGCGATCTCGTTGTCGAGCGTGGTGCCGCCCAGCCCATGAGAAAATCCTGCGGTATGGGAAAGCACCTGCTCGATCGTGACCTCGCTTTCTGCCGGGTCAGTCTCTACGCCCACCCCGTCCGCAGTGTTTTTTGCCACCCGCAGGTTCTTGAATTCGGGCAGGTAATCCGACACCTTATCGGTGAGCTGGAAATGGCCCTCCTGGTAAAGCATCATAAAGGCCACCGATACAATCGGCTTCGTCATGGACATGAGGTGGTACAATTGGTTGGCTTGCAGGGGGATGCCGGTGTTCAGGTCGCTGACCCCTTTCGTACTATGATAACCGATGGTGCCGTTGCGAAAAATGATCGTTTCGGCCATGGGCATGGTCCCGTCCTCAATCTCCCGGTCTACCCATTTGCCGTAGCGGTCCAGTCCCTCCTCGGTCAGCCCAGCGGTGGATGCATCTTGCGCGGACGCGGGTGCAAGGCATAACAGGAACAGCAGCGAGAGTAGGGTAAAGCGCATCTTCATAGTGGAATGGTGAGTACGAAAAGTAGGCAAAAAATAGAAAGCCCCTGTAGCCGGAGGCTACAGGGGCTTCGAAGGGGCAGGGGGGGAAGCCCTACTTATCGATGGTATTGACCACGGCGGAGAACGCGGTGGGGTGGTGCATGGCCAGGTCGGCCAGGACTTTGCGATTGAGACCGACACCGGAGGTTTTCAGGCCGTGCATGAGCCGGCTGTAGGTGGTGCCGTTCTGCCGGGCTGCGGCGTTGATACGGGCGATCCAGAGACGGCGGAATACGCGCTTCTTGTTGCGGCGGTCGCGGTAGGCATACTGCATACCCTTGTCGACGGCATTTTTGGCAACGGTGTAGACCTTGGAGCGGGCACCAAAGTAACCTTTGGCGGCTTGAAGAATGCGCTTGCGGCGCGCGCGGCGGGCAACCGCATTAACTGAACGTGGCATAAAAGATGGTTTTAGTACAGCACGGGGACCTTGGAGGGTTCTTAGGACCCGTACTCTCGTTAAAAAGTTACTTACAGAGCAGGCGCTTGATCCGCTTCTCGTCGGCGTCGGAAACCAGGGCACCGTCGCGGAGACGAAGCTTGGCTTTCTTGGACTTGTTGCGCATCATGTGCGAGGTGTAAGCCTGAAAACGCTTCACCTTACCGCTGCCGGTAATCTTGAAGCGTTTCTTTGCACTGCTGTGCGTTTTCATTTTAGGCATGGCACCGGTTTTTACAAATGGAGCGCAAAGGTAACGAATGAAATCCTTTTCTACAATGCGATCCCAGGGAAATTGCGGGATTTAGCAAGATTGCGCCGGCTTCCAGAGGCGCTTCCCTACTTTCGCCCCCATGGCACAACACATTGCGCAGCTGAGCCTGCTGGTACGCGAATACGACGAGGCAATCCATTTTTATACACAGGTGCTCAACTTCGATTTGTTGGAGGATACACCGCTCTCGGCTACCAAGCGGTGGGTGAGGGTACGCCCCAGCGGTTCGGCAGGCTGCGGGATTCTACTGGCGCGGGCCGCCACGCCCGAGCAGTACGCGGCGATAGGTAAGCAGACCGGAGGACGTGTTTTCCTGTTCCTGGAGACCGATAGTTTTGATCGTGACTACGCCAATTTGCGTAAGCACGATGTGAAGATCGTAAGGGAGCGGTCGGAAGAAGACTTTGGCACCGTGGCAGTATTTGCTGACTTGTACGGCAATCTGTGGGACCTCATTCAGCGCAATGATGGATAACCCACTGCGGCACGCCCCGGTCGGGGATAGCTGGCCCTCTATGAAATCATCTTTTCCACGAAGGCCCGGACTACGGCCAGGCCCATGTTGAAGTCCGTGTTGTTATTCACGATCAGGTCGGCCTGTTCCTTGTGGGGGTGCACGTACTTTTCGTAGGCGGGAAGTACGTGATGCTCGTAGCGGTACAGCACGTCCTCCAACGGATAATTACGCTCGACGCGGTCGCGCTTGATCCGGCGTACTACTTTAAGGTTGTCCTTGGCGTGCAGGAAAATCTTCAGGTCGAGCAGTTTACGCAACTCCTTGTAATGGAAGACGAACAGTCCTTCAACGATGATCACCGGGGCGGGGTGGAAAGTGAGGAGGCTGGCTTCCGCCAGCTCATTGTTGAACACGTATTCCTGCCGCTGAACGGTCTTGCCCTTTAGCAGCCGTTTTAGGTCGTTGACAAACTCCTTGCGGTAGATCGAAGCCGGGCGGTCGAAGTTGTGAATGCCACGTTCGTCGCGTTCCTGGTCTTCGCGGGGGACGTAATAATCGTCCATGCTCAGCAGACAAACCTTATCGTCCGGAAGCCCCTCCCGCAATTGCCGGATGAAGGTCGTTTTGCCGGATCCGCTGCCGCCGGTGATGCCAATGAGGAAAGGTTGTGCCATAACTGGACGCGAAGGTACGCAGAGCGCGATTGATGGACTTAACCTGCCGGTCACTTATCCTTTTCCTCCCTCATAATGGCTACCTTGCGGCCCACCGAATTGCTGCTATGTCATTTGCCTACGATCTTTTTCGCACCACGCTAGGAATGAGCGTGATGCTTGGTGTATGTTATCTGTTCAGTGCCAACCGTAGGGCTATCGACTGGAAGCTGGTGGGCATCGGAGTAGCCATGCAGTTCGTGCTGGCGGTGCTTATCCTGAAGGTGGACGGGGTAAGTCTGGTTTTCGATTACGTCGCCGCCGGCTTTCGCAAGACACTGGAATTTACGGCCGCAGGTTCTCAATTCCTCTTCGGCAGCATCGTGGTTGACCTGGACAGCTTCGGTTACATTTTTGCCTTTCAGGTCCTGCCGACCATCGTATTCTTTTCCGCTCTTTCGGCCATTCTATACTACCTCGGCGTCCTTCAGAAAGTCGTTTACGGGCTAGCGTGGTTGCTGAGTAAGGCGATGGGGCTTAGCGGTCCGGAAAGTCTGGCCGCCGCCGCCAACGTTTTTATCGGACAAACTGAAGCCCCCCTGGTGATCAAGCCGTATCTCGAACGCATGACCCGTTCCGAGTTGCTGTGTGTAATGGTCGGGGGCATGGCTACGATTGCCGGTAGCGTATTCGTGTCGTACATCGGCTTCCTCGGCGGGGCGGATCCGGAGAGCCAGCAGTTCTTCGCCCGCCACTTACTCACTGCGAGCATCATTTCGGCACCCGCGGCCATCGTCTGCGCTAAAATGCTGCTGCCCGAAGACCGCGCCGAACTGGTAGAATTAACCGGTACCCACTCCTCTGATCCTCATGAAGCCAAGGACCCCACCCAAGACAAACGCCTGGAAATGGCCGCCGACGACAGCAACAACCTGCTGGACGCCATCAGCAAAGGTACTGGTGACGGGCTTCGCCTGGCCATCAACGTTGGGGCTATGCTGCTGGTCTTCACCGCCCTGATCTATATGCTAAATGTATTTTTTGTCGGCGGAACTGATCTGGTGAACGACTTGGCTATTCGACTCGGCCTGACCGATCAGAACTGGAATGCGGGCATTGCCGGCGCCACGGAGGGCCGCTTTGAAGGGTTCAGTTTTACCTACCTGCTGGCGTTGATTTTCGCGCCCGTGGCCTGGGTTATCGGCGTGCCTACCGAAGACATAACCATCATCGGACAGTTACTGGGATTGAAAACTGTTATAAATGAGTTTGTGGCCTACGACACCTTCCGCGCTATTCAGGCCGACGGTGCGCCGCTGAACCCCAAAAGCGTTCTCATTGCCGCCTATGCCCTTTGTGGCTTTGCCAACTTCGCCAGTATCGGTATTCAAGTCGGGGGCATCAGTGCCATCGCGCCGGGTCAGCGCAAGAACCTGACCGAACTGGGCATGGTCGCTTTGCTGGGGGGCACCGTTGCCTGTTTGATGACGGGCACCGTGGCGGGTTTGTTTTACTAATAGAACCCCTCGCAAACCATAGGCGGCTGCGGGCAGGTCAGGTATTTCGCAGGTTCCCTGAATGGAGGGGAGTTTCCACAACGAGTCACGATGCCACATGGGCTGAACTTCCTGCCCAGTCAGGATAAGGAAGGAATTCCAGTACCTTACCCACGCTGATCTGAGGAACCATTCACTCTGCAGATTTTTGTTACCCTTGCACCTGCGCACCCGCCCAAAAAACCTAACAACTATGCTGCCCGCCATTCTTGCCCGTAAATCCGTTTTCCCACAATTCTTCACCGACCGGCCGGTGGAGGCGACTACGATTGGCAAACTGATCGAAGCGGCCAATCTTGCGCCGAGCCACCGCAAAACGGAGCCCTGGCGGTTTCGCTGCTACCTTGGGCAGGGGAAGGCACAATTGATGCGGGAGATGCTCGACGTCTATGGCCGGGAGAAGGTCGACGCTCCCGCGATCGAGAAAAAATTCGGTACCAAGGTCGAGCAGGCGGGGGCCGTACTGCTGATCTTCCTGCACCGCGACCCGAACGAATCGGTGCCGGAATGGGAGGAGATCGCAGCGGTCGGGGCGGCGGTAGAAAACCTGTGGCTCAGCCTCGACGCCTACGGGCTGGGCGGGTACTGGTCGAGTCCGGGCTTCGTATGCGGTGATTACGGGGCGTGGCCGGGCGCTGCCGACAATGAACGGTGTCTGGGGATATTCTATATTGGCTACCCCGACGCTCCCGACCTGCCACGCCCGCGCGGCGACTGGCAGGACAAGGTTACCTGGGTGCAATAGCCGGCCGGTATACCCTACAAACCCAATTCAACTCGCGCATGCGTCACCAACTGTTCAACATCGATACTGCCCTGATCACCCAGCGCTGCGTGGTACGCCGCTTCCGGGAGAACGACGGGAAAGCGCTGTACCGGCTGCTCGACAACAACCGCGACTACCTGCTCGACCATTTTCCCTACCTGATGGCGGAGGCCGGCCGGTCCAAGAAGGGAAGCGAAATTTTCGTGCGCGAGTGCATCGCCGAGTGGCTGCTGCAGAAACGCTACGCCATGGGCATCTGGCACAACGAAACCACCGAGTTGGTGGGCTTCGTACAGGTGTTCAACATCGACTGGGGCGTGCCGTCGGGTGAAGTCGGTTACTTTATCGACCGCGAACTGATCCGGCAGGGTATCATGACGGAAGTGCTGGCCCGCGTGGTACGCTTCGCCTTTCTGCAACTGGAGCTGGAAAAGCTGGTCATCAAGACCCTGATTGACAACTACGCAAGCCAGCGGTTGGCCCGTCGGGTTGGGTTCAGCCGGGAGGGGGAACTGCGGCACGAATACCGGTTGCCCGGCGGCACGCTGGTCGACCTGATGCGCTTCGGTTTTGCACGGGAGACCTACGGGGAATAAGCAGTGACCTAGAAACGTGCCGAGCCACCTACCATGAAGTTGGTTCCGATGGTGGGGTACTGGTAGAAGCGTTCGCGCTTGTTGTTCAGCAGGTTGTTGACCCTGACCCAGGCACCGAAAGTGTCGGTGATCGTGTACTCCGCATTAAGACTGAGGTCCAACAGGGCGTTGAGGTGATCGACGCCACCTTCCATGGTGCGGTAGGGCAGACCATTCTCCACGAAGAAGTCGGCGCGCAACTGCAGGGGCAGATTGCGCAGGGTATAGATCCCCGAGGCGTTGAGGCTCAGGCTGGGCAGGTGCCAAGGTTTTTCCTCGTCTTCCAGACTGTAGAATCGTTGGGTG
This sequence comes from Neolewinella litorea, assembly GCF_004803465.1. GTDB lineage: Bacteria > Bacteroidota > Bacteroidia > Chitinophagales > Saprospiraceae > Neolewinella > Neolewinella litorea. The sequence continues at coordinate 23,627 of NZ_SRSF01000001.1, forward strand.
AAGGTGGCGTTCAGGTCGAGGCCTTCCACCAGGGGCAGGGTAGCGGTACCCTGCAGGTAGATCTGGCTGCCGTCGTCGTAGATGACGTCGAAGCGAGGCACCCCGAAGCGGTCGCGGTTGGTCACGTACATGGCCAGATTGTCGAGGTACTTATATCCCGCTTCGGCCCGGTAAGCGATGGCGCGGAAAGTGCCCTCCACGCCCCCGTAAAAACGGGTGGCTTCGGAGTTGCGCAGGCGAAAGCGCGTATTGATCCAGGGATTGTAGTCCGAAAGGCTCTTCAGGGTATTTTTCTGAACGTTGCCCTCCACACCGGCGAAGGCGTTGATTAGTCCGTCCACCAGTACGGCCGAAGCCGTAAAATTGGGGAAAACGTCGAAGTCATCTTCCTGTCCGGTAAACCTTACTCCGGCCTTGAGTTTGACGCGGTCGGCTACCAGCACCGTGTAGCTTGGGCTCAAGCTTACCACGTTGAGGTTCTGACTGCTGGTGTCCTTGAAGCCCGTAAAGCTGGCCATAAATTCCACGTCCAGCGGATTGGTATCGTTGATCCACTTGGTGGCGGATACGGTGAGGTCGAGGTTGGATTCCCGTACCGATGGATCGGCGTTCATCAGGTAAAGGGCGATGCCGGCGCGGTAATCGAAGTTGCCTTCCGTACGTGTACCATTGTAGATCTCGGTGTGCAGGCTGAAGGTGTTAAAGCGCTGCTGCACCTCATTATCGCTGAAAGTGAGTGCGGAATCGCCCTCCATTTCCGAGAAGTTGTAGCCGTAGAAGTACCGGCTGCGGGTATCGTAGTTGACGCCGCCGCTCACCGCAAACCCCTGGTCGAAGAGGTAGCTGCCCTCGGTGCCGATGCGGGTGTCGCTGGCTTTCTGGTTCTCGACTTTCTTGTCGTTGTTGAAGCTGTAGTGGGTGCCAAAAAAGCCCAGGTCCAGGTTGTCCTGGCCGGTGAGGTCGTAGCTGGCGTCGGCGTAGAATGCATTGGGAACACCCAGACCGAGTTTCACCCATCCCTTATTGACGGGCGGCTGCTCTTCCCGGGCCAGGGCGCGGGGCCGGATGGTGGGTGCCGGATACTCGATGGCCAAGGGGCGGGGGAGGATGGAGTAGGTCTGCCGCCGGCTGGTGGTGTCGGACGGCGGTGGGGCCGGATTCACCTTGACGCGTTCGGCGTCGGTAAGCCGGGCCTCGAAGTTCGTGACCACCGTCACGCTGTTGTCTTCGAGATTGGTCTGGGAAAATAGGCTCAGGCTAGCGAGCAGGCAGCAGCCGAGAAGGGTGTGGCGTAGCATGTGCGGTAATATTAGTTGCCTCCGTTGTCCAGCTCAAGGCGGGTGGGATCGGTGGGTTGGTTGTTGAGTCGGCTTCCGGCCTGGATTTCGGCCTCTACGCGGGCCAGTTTCTGGCGGGCCTCAGCCACGATGGCGGCGTCTTCGGTGTAGTTCTCCAGCAGCGCTTCCAGGGCGGCGCGGGCATTGTAGAGGTCCTTCTTGTCGCGCAGTACGTCGGAAAGCAGGATGACCGTCTTGGCCACCCAATAAGGGTAACCCGAGCTTTCCCGGTTCGCTTCCAGAGCCAGTTGCTGGGCGCGATCAAGGTTGCCCTGCTGGTAGATGGCGTTGGCGCGCAGGTAGCGGGCTTCGGCCGTCCGCTCGTCCTCGCTGTTGGCAATCACCTGGTCGAAGTAGGGCAGGGCCCGTACAAAATCCTTTCGGTCGTAGGCGATCTTGCCCAGGTAGAAGTTGGCGATGGTGCGCTGGGCGGCGGTGGCGTTGGCGTTGTTGGCCACCTTTCCGGCGTATTCTTCGGTGGCGCGGGTATCATTCAGGCGGTAGGCCGACTGCAAGGCACCCACCTGGGCGTCGAAGCGGACCGTCTCATTGTCGGCCGCGGCCTCCAGCAGGGTATACAGTCGATACGACCGCTGGAAATCCTGGACACTGTTGTAAGCGATCAGACTGGCCTTTTTAAGGGCCGGCAGGTAGAAGCGGCTGGGTCCTGCGTTGATGACGGCCTCATAGTCGGGCAGGGCGTCGTTGTACCGCCGCAGGGCTACGTAGCTGTCGCCCCGGTAGAAGACTCCGGGCAGCGTATTAGGGCTCTGGGGGTACTGCCGCAGGTAATCGGTGAGCGCGGCTACGGCCCTCTCGTAGTTACCGTTTTCGTACTGGCTGACGGCGGCGCGGAAGCTGATGCTGTCGCGGGCGTCGGTGGTAATCTCCTGCCCAGGCAAAGTCTCAAAGAACTGGAAGAAGAGATCGGCACGGCCCATATCGTCGACGTAGATTTCGCGCAGGGCCTCACGGGCCCGGACGGCCTCACCTGGGGTGGGGTTGGAGGTGAAGACTTGCTTGTAGTAATTCACCGCTGCCTCGCTGTTGCCGAGGTTGTAGCTGATGAGTCCGAGTTGCAGCAGGCTTTGATTGACGAGGGGGGAATTGACCTTGTATTGCTTGATGATCGTCCGCAGCGGTTCTAGCGCCTGCTGGGGCCGGTTGAGCTCCTGGTAGGTGAGGGCCAACTGATAAAGGGCGTCGTCGGCAAACTGGCTGTTGGGGTAGTTCTGCACCAACTGTTCCAGAGCCAGCACCTTCTCGGCGCTGCGGCCGCGTAATCCTTCGATGAGGGCCTTCTGGTACAGGGCGTAGACGAAGCCTATGGTTTTCCGCTGGATGGCGTTGTCGTAGAAGCGCGCCGCCAGGTCGTACTGGTTGCGTGAGAAATACGCGTCACCGGCGCGGAGCATGGCATCGCCAAGTACCCGCTCGCGCACGTCGCTGTCGGTGATGTAGGGCAGGTTGCGCTCGATGCCTTCCACCGTGGCGGTGAAGTAGTTGAGGGCGGTAGCGTAGTTGTCCTGCTTAAGGTAGTTGTACCCCTGCAGGTAATTGCCGGTGTAAATGGAAGATTGGGGCGGCAGGTTCTGGACCGTTTTGGCCAGGGTCAGGAACTGGTTGGTCAGGTTGATGGAGGTAGCGTAGTCGCCCTGACGGTTGGCCAGGTCAGCCAGCCAGTACAGGGCCTGGGCGCGGTAACTGGCGTTGACCGGCCGCTGGAGGCTACTTTCGAGCAGGGCTTTGGACTGCACCAGTTCACCCTGGCCGAGCAGTTCCAGGCCACGGTAGAGGGCGGCACGCTGGTAGGCTTCGTCGAGCTGAGGGGAACGGTTTGGCATCGACTCCAGGATGTTGAGCACGCGCTGGTAATCCTGGGTGGTGGTAAAGACGTCGCTGAGCAGGGTTTGGCCCTGGGTATAGAAGGCGGATTCGGCGGGGATCTGCTCGATGGCGGTGATAGCATCGGCCGGATAGCCCAGTTCGTAGCTCAGTTTGGCGTAGTTGAAGAGGGCCTCCTGTTGTAGTTCCGGATCGAACGTCTGCCGGCCGGCGGCGGCGAAGGCGGTGCGGGCCCCAACGCCGTCGCCCGTCCGCAGGGCGATGTCGCCCAGGTAGAAATTGGCACTCTGGCCCACGGCGGTATTCTGTCCTGAAATTTCCCTGAAGGTCTTGCTTGCCTGGACGTAGTCTTGCGTTTGGTACTGAGAAAAGCCCAGTTGGAAGAGTTCTTCCTCCCGCAGGCGGCGATTGCCTTTGGCGTAGCTTTCGAGCAGGGGGCGGGCCAGGGCGTATTCCCCGCGCTCGAAGTAGGCCTGACCGAGCAGCTGTTCCATTTCCTGGCGGTTGCGCAGTCCCGATCCCCCCTGCTCCAGCAGCGGGGCGGCCAGCGCGATCAGCTCATCGTAGCGGCGCTGGGCAAAGTATATCTGGGCCAAGTAGTAGGGAATGTAGGAGGCGTATTCCGGAGATTTCTCGGCGATGCGGAACTGGTTCACCGCCACCTCATAGTTACCTTCGAAGAACTGGATGATGCCGAGGTAGTAGTTCGTGGGGTAGTAGTACTTGCCCTGGACGTTTCGGCTGAATTGGAAGTAGCGTTTGGCGGCCTCAAAGTCTTTCTGTACGAAGTTGGCGTAGCCCAGCCGGAAATGTACTTCCGCCTGCTCCTCGCTGTTCATCATATCCGTGGGCACCATCTCGTAATACTCCACGGCCTTTTTGAGCTGGTTCTCCTCGAAGTAGAAATTGGCGATTTCCAGCAGGGCGGCGTTGGCGATTGGGTCGGGCTGGTAGCGCCGCACGAAGTCGAGGATCAGCTTTTCGCCATCGCTCTTGCCCAGGCGTACCGCGAGTTTGGCCACGTTGAGCTCGGCCTGGATACGGAGCAGTTCGGCTTCGGGTTGGTGGACGGGGAGCAGCATGGTAGCTACTTCGGCGTACTCACGCTGGGCCTTGTCCAGGAGGTTCTTCTGCCGGTGGTCTTCGGCCTGTTTGAACGTCCGCCAGGCTTCGGTATACACGGTGGTGGCCTGGGCCATTACCGTCGTGGTCAGCAGGCTGCACAAGGTCGTGAGGAGAAAAAATCGTGTCAACTTCATAGTGGCTACGTCGATTGGGGGGCAAGATAGGCTTGCCCGGCTATAACGCAGACGGAGGGAAAAGAATTACGCTCCCCAACTGTCGTCGTCGCCCGCCACGTAGGTAGGCGCCAGGATATTGGCCTCGGCAATGTCCGCCATATAACCGTCCGATAGTGGATAGTCTTCGAGCGACACGCCCCCTTCGTTAAACCAGTCCTTGCGCAGGTGTTCGCTAACCCGGATAGCATTTGCAATAATGGTGAGGGTAGGGTTGGTCGCGCCCTGACTGGGTTGGAAGCTGGCATCGACTACGTAAAGGTTGTCTACGTCCCACGCCTTGCAGTTCAGGTCCAGCACGCTGGTGCGCGGGTCGGTGCCGAATTGCGCAGTACCCGCCTGGTGCCAGGTGAAGGCCAGGCCCTTGGTCGACCGCATGAAGTCGGTAAAGCCCTGCGGGCGCAGGTAGTTGTCCCGGAAGTAGTCCATCAGCTCGTAATGGCTCTCGCGGTTGTTGGGACGGTAATTGAATTTGATCCCCTTGTCGGTCCACTCCACCCGATTGCGGGGGTCGGGCAGGTCTTCGCTGGTGAACCAGAAATCGACCGCGTAACGCTGGATTTCCCGGGCCCGCTCCTCCGTGACCCCCTGATCCGCGTAGTCGCCCATGATGCGCGTCCAGTGCGCCTTGCCCGTGAGCTGAACGGTCCCCAGGGGGTAGGGGTGTTCCGGACTTCCGTCGTAAAAGTCGTGTACGCTCATCGTTTTCTGGAAAACGGTGGGGTTGGGATTGTCGTAGTCCATGGCGGATATACCGCTCTGGTTGTGCTTGGTGAAGTTGCGGCCTACCTGTCCGGAAGAGTTGGCCACGCCGGAGCGCAGCAGCAGGGCCGCGGTTTGGATCGCTCCGCAGGAAACCACTACCAGGTCGGCACTGAGGCTCATGGGTTGACCGTCGCGCACCAGTTCGACGCGGGTGATCTTCCCGCCTTCTTCGATCAATTTCTCTACCCGGCTACCCGTCCAGAGGGTGACGTTGTCGTGTTGCAGCGCGGGGCGCACCAGGGCAGTCTCGGCGTCGGATTTCGCGTGGAGCATGCAGGGGAAGGGGTCGCAGGTACCGCAGGCAATGCAGGGCCGCCGCCAGGGCTCGTCGATGTCTCGGTTCAACGCCAGGTTGGAATGGTGGGGGTGCAGGCCCATGCCCGCGAGCTTGTCGGCTACCTCCTGGATCCGCCGCTCATGGGGGAAGGCTTTGAAGGGGAAGGGACCGCTGGCCCACCCTTCGGTGAGGTCCTCGCCGCGGTTGCCGTGTACTTTCATTACGTGCTCGGCCATCATGTAGTAGGGCTCGTATTCGTCGTAGCCTACGGGCCAGGCCGGACTGATGCCGCCCTTGTGGCGCTGTTCGAGGAAGTCTTGCGGACGCTGCCGGTGCAGCAGCGCACCGTACATCTTGGTGTTGCCGCCCACATTGTAGTATACGATGGGATCGATGGTCTCACCGTCGGGACCTTCCCAGTGCTCGTCGGCCTTGTAACCGTCCTTGCCGAATATGAAGGCGGGGTCCCAGTTGCGGGTTTCGCGGGGCAGAAAGGTGCCCTGCTCGAGGATCAGGATCTTTTTTCCGGTATCGGCTAGTGTATAGGCTACGGCTCCACCACCGGCACCCGAACCGATGATGATGACGTCAAAATCCTGGGGCATACAGTTTGTTTAGTAACCTAATAACTGCCGTCGGTATTGGTTCAAATTCCCTCACCCACCGTCCGCAGGGCGACTTCCGTCAGCATCCTCACGCGGCGTGCGGGGCGCATGTCCGACAAGTCGGCCGGCTCGCCGAACCAACGGTGGAAAACGGCCCCCGCAAACAGGCGAAAGTAGGTGTAGCCGCCACCGTATTCCGCTGCAGCCCATAGTCCGATCGCATCCTCAAACTGGCCGCACTCCAGCGGGGCGAGCCCGGCGTTGCACAGGCGGGCGACCTCCCCGTCGCGCATGTTGGGGCGGACGGACAGACTGAAAGGGTTGCCGCTGAACCGCTTGAAGTAGTGCAGCCATTCCCGGTAGGGAATGTCGTCCTTCACTTCGGCCGGCGCAGCCGCGGCCCGGTAACAGATGTACAGTCCGGTGGCGGCGGCGCTCGGCTCAATGCTGCAGCGGTTCGTTTCCGTAAAGGCGGCGCACGGCAACCGGCTTTCGGCAAAGTGCAGTTCCTTGTCGATGTAGTCCGTCCACTGCTGCCGGGCCTTCACGGCGTAGGTCTCACCGTAGTAAGCATCGTAAAGCGAGAGGGCGTAGATCGCAGCGGCGTTGTCGGCCGGCCGGAGCAGGCTTTCGTCGGGCCGACTGATCAGGTGCTTGTAGTGCCCCCGGATCAGGCGTCCGGCCAGGTAGCGGCCGATGCGCTGGAAGTAGGGCGCGTAAGTCTCGTCGTTGGATGCCAGCTGGTAGTGGCCCAAGACGGCTCCGGCGTGGGCCAGGAAAAATACCTCCCGGTCCCAGTCGGATCCCGTTCCCCACTGCGGCAGGTTGCGGTAGCGCACCGACCAATCGGCCAGGCGCTTCAGGGTGCTCAGGATGCTATCGCGCTTTTCCGGCGCGTAGTCCAGTCCCCGGTACAGGGCCTGACTGCCCGTAGAAAACAGAAAGAGAGTCTCTTCTACTTCCCGCAGGTCGCCCGTGCTGTATAGATCACCGCGGTTGAGTTCCGACAGCAGCAGGCTCAGGTCGTAGCGTGCCTGTATGTGCTCCGTTTCCTGCCGGTAGATAGACAGCGTGCTTACCGACAACAGGAGGGCGGTAAACGCAGGTATCAGGGCCAGTCCCTTTCGTTGGTTCCGGTACAACCACCAGGTCGGTACCAGAAACACTAGACTGAAAAGAAGCGGTGGCAGTAGGCCGTAAAGGGACATAAGCACAAAGGTGAACGCCGCCGACCTTGCTGAAATCCTGTCGGTCGGCGGGCGCCGCAAAGGTAAACCGGGCCGGGCCGCGGAAAAAGGGGAGGACGTAGTTATAGTCCACCCGGTCGCCTGATCAGGATTTCAGGATTCAATGCTTTGCTTCAAAGCATAGATTTTGAAATATCTAAGGTTCAATTTTTGAACGACCTAAGTCCATGGGTGCTTTAAGGATAATGGCATTGCTAGGTCGACAAGATGATCCCAACGAGGGACAATTCGGAGGAGTCTAACCAGGGTCAACTTTGGACGGGCGCGGTTCACCGTCAAGGAATTCAGCGGCGGTATGGGAGTTTATTCAAAGCTTGATTCGGCACTGCCGGTTCGTCCTGTAGCCCGGGTCGGGTAAGTTGGATGAAAATTGTCCATGATTTGCCTCTTTGTTCTTCCTGGACTCGTAACCTGTTCTTCAGCGGCTGCCCAGTCCCTCGCCGCCGAGGACCGCTACCTGCGTCGGAAATACGAGGCCGGTACGATCAGTCTCGACCGGTACCGCAGGCGGGCGGAATCGCTCCGGGATGCCGCACTAGCGGTCGGTGGTTACCCGGAATTGCCCGTTGATTCTCTAGGCCGCTATAGCTTCACTACCGTCGTAGCCGTCGATGCTTCGGCACCCAATTTATGGGAGTCCGTCAGTCAGTGGTTTGCCTTGACCGGATACGTCGCTGAGGAGAACCTGCAGTATAGCGACCCGGAAACCGGACGGCGGATTGTCAAGCTGGTTGGAACCTTCCGCTTGACCGACCGCGGGCGGCAGTCCATGGCCTATTATCCGGAAGGAAGATGGGGCGCGGCCACCGTTGAATGTGTCCTGGATTTGGCCATCGAAGCTGGCCGGGTAACCGCCCAGTGGCTGCGGCCGGCGGTGGGTATACATTCAAAGCGATGGCCCATGGAGGAACTCGTCCCGGTAACCCGCTTCCCGGACAATCGGTATAATAGTTGGGAGGACCGCCTGCACAGAAGTAAGGTGATGCACGAATTCGTGCAGGGGCTGGCCGCAGATATGGAGGATTATCTAGCCAGGGAACTGCCGAAGGAGAGATAGGGGATAAAAAAACGGCAACAAAGTGCGGCGTGGTGCCGGAACTTTGTTGCCGTAAGGGAGGTGGTCTCGGATGGAATCGAACCATCATCGCAGGCTTCGGAAACCTGTATACTATCCGTTGTACTACGAGACCGGATGCGCTGGAAGCGGTCGCAAAAGTAAGTCCTTGTCTTTACATGACCAACTACCGAAAGAGAAAAGCGTATTAGGAGTGGGCTTTTGTTTTTGTGCTGATTTACCCCCGGCATTCCACCCCAATACCTGCATATGTCTCGATTTCCACTTCGTATTGCACCGGCGCTCGCCGCCCTCTTCCTGATTGCGGTTGCGGTCGCCTCCTGCGTTTTTGTGCAGGACCGCTATACGTTCCTGCCGCCAGGCCCCTACCGAGGGGTGCTGGAACTGGAATACAACCCCATCGTCCCAAACCCTAAGGGTGAGCCCATCGCCGAAAAGGTCAACTTGGAGTTCGACGAAGTGACGGAGGGGCAGCTGCCTTTCACCTTTGACGTGGTGTACGAGACGGATACCACCTTCCACCTCGTGATCCACAACGGGGAGGAGGAGATCGTGGTACCGGCCAAGGACATTCAGGCCGGCCGCGACCAGTCGGTTGGCCGGGATACCCTGCGGATCGACTTCCCGGTCTACGATACCCACATCAGTGCCTACCACGAAGAGAACGTGATCGAAGGCGTGTGGGTGGTGCACTACCGCGACAACTACCGCATACCCTTCAAGGCCTACTTCGGTAAAGACTTCCGGTTCACCCCGCTGCAGAAACCGCCGGCGGCCGATCTGAGCGGACAGTGGGCCGTGACCTTCGCCGGCGACGCCACTGAAGACCCGTATCCGGGCGTAGCGGAGTTCCGGCAGGAGGGAAACAAACTCACTGGGACCATCCGGACCGAAACGGGTGATTACCGCTATCTGGAAGGCACCGTGCAGGCCAATAAGGCTTACCTGAGCGTATTCGATGGCAGCCACGCCTTCCTGTTCGAGGCCCTGATCCGTGACGACGGGAGCCTGACCGGCACCTTCCGCAGTGGACGGCACTACATCACGGACTGGACGGCGGTGCGGGACGACGATGCTGAGCTGACCAGTCCGGACGAACTTACCCGGCTGCGGGAAGACGTGCCCCTGGCCTTCGCCTTCCCGGACGTGAACGGAGATACCCTGCGCCTGGAAGACCTGCAGGGGCCCAAGATTGTACAGCTGTTCGGCACCTGGTGCCCGAACTGCCGCGATGAGACCAACTTCCTGCAGGAATACCTGGCCAACAATGACACCGGTGATCTGCAGGTGGTGGCCCTGGCCTTCGAGCGTTACGGTGCGACCGACGAACGCAGCCGCGCGGCGGTAAGGCGCTACCAGGAAAATATGGGGGTAGGCTGGCCGGTGCTGCTCGCCGCCAGCAACGATAAGCGGGAGGCCAGCCGCGCCCTGCCGATGCTGAACAAGGTAATCAGTTATCCGACGCTGTTGTTCGTCGACCGGGACAACCGCGTGGTGCGGATCCACACCGGCTTCAACGGACCGGCGACCTCGAAATACGCAGCGTTTAAGGAAAGCTTCGACGAAACCATTGAGGAACTCATCAGCGGTAAATAACCGGGCTAATACCGACTCAGTAGGTCCTGCTGGTGTAGCAAAAAGTCGTTCTCCGGATCGAATTGTAGGGCCTCCTCGATGTAGGCCCGGGCGGGGGCGTAATTGCGCTCGCCGAAATAGTAATTGCTCGCGGCCACGAAAGCCGTAAGGGTCCAGAGGGCCCGGTCGTTGCCCTGGGGTGTGGCGGCCAGTTGTTCCCGGAATGCCTTGAGTTCTTCCAGTCCGCGCCCCTCCTCGCCGGCGGCGAAGAGATCGCGGATGCGGAGTGCGCGCTGGCGCAGAAGAATATCGGCGTACCGGTCGTTTTCGGCCATGAAGGGGTACTGTTCCGCAACTGCGGCGGCGCGCTCCACGAGTTCATCCGGGTCGGTGTATTCGCGTCGGAGCTGTACGAGCGTAAGTTCCGCCAGGTAATGCTGGAAGTTGGAATTATCCGGTTGCGATTGGTAAAGGTTCTGTGCCAGGTGGAGGGCCGCATCGATCTCGCCGCTGGCCTGGTAGTGGTTCAGCAGGCGCAGTTGCTGGAGGAGTTCCAGCTCGGCTTTCCAGTCGTCGCGGCCGGCGGGGCGTCTCTCGGCGTAGCGGTCCAGTAAACGCCGGGCGGCTTCCACCTCTGCCGCCTCGAGCAGCGCTTGCTGGCGCTCGTCGAAGTGCCGCAGCAGGGTGGCGGCCAGGTAACCATTGGTAGCGTCTTCCCGCCACAGTTCGAAAAGTCCGGTGATGTACCCTTCCGCGTCCGGTTGCTTCAGCGAGGATTGCTGCAAGTGACTGGCGTCGGCCAGGACTTGGAATGCGCGCCGATTTTCACGGATGGAGGCTTCATCCAGTCGCGCCTTGACCTGCGGGAACTGTCCGTTGGCATAGGCGTGTTGGGCCAGTCGGAACTGCTGGTAGGCGGACAGCTGCAGGAAAGTGAGTCGGCGGTCGGGGCGGTAGTAGTAGCGGAAGAAGATGCTATCGGCCTGGGCGTCATCAAGGCCGGTGAGGTCTTCCTCCACGGTCTGCCGTACCAGGGACAGGTATTCCCGTCGGTAACGCAGGGCGTTTTGCGGATCGTGCGGGCGGGCGGCCGGGTGGCGGAGTTCGACGCGTTGACCGGCGGGGTCGGCCAGCAGATAGCTTTCCCAGTGATCTACGTAACCTTCGTAGGGAATTTGGAATTGCTCGAGGGTGAGGGCCAGGAGCAAAACGGCGGTGGCGTCGTTGTAAGTGCCGTCGCGGAAGGCATCGGCCAGATCGGCACCGGGGTCGTACTGCCGCAGTACCTGTCGGTGGAGGCGCTCACGAATGAGGGCGATCTGCTTTTTGGTGGACTTGCGGTCGGCCTTGTCGCTGTACCGGAGCTGGCGAAAGATGTTCTCCAGTCCTTTCTCAACTACCCGTCGCTCCGACACCTCGGTCGGGGCGTCGCCGGGAAAAAGCAGGCGCAGCCTGCCGTCGAGGTTGTCCGCCAGGGCGGGGAAAGAACAGGCGAGTGCCAGAATCAGCAACAGGGGACGGATCGGGGCCATAGGAAGGTGTGGGTGGAAGGTATCAGAGGGGGCGGGGCGCCGCAAGATAGTAACGCGATGATTTTGCGCTACGGTATGAATATGGCGGAGGAACCGACCGAAAACAGGCCGCGTCAGTAGCGGTCGCGGTACAGGTTCAGGTGGTGGTAGGTATGGCCGCAGGTGATAAACCCGATTGCGCGGCAGCTCATAGGACCGCCATTCACCGTACCACGGAAGGAAAGGTCGTCTGCCCCCAAGCCACTGAACAGGGCCATGGTCGACTTGCGCACCAGTTCGAATTCAGCGATCATGCGCTTAAAATCCCGGCCGGATACGTCGGCCTGCGCGGCGTAGTCGTCCTGCTCAAAGCCGGGTAGCGGGGTCGCGTCGTGACGCCCCAGGCGCAGCGCCCGGTAGGAGAAGACGCGTTCGGTATCGATGAGGTGCTGCAGGCATTCCTTGATGGTCCACTTACCGGGGGCGTAGGCGTAGTTCTCGCGGTCTTCGGCAATCTCGTTCAGATATTCCGTGAGCCCGGCGGCGCTGTCGTCGAAGGCGGATCGCAGGCTGATGGTCGGCGGAACGAGTCCGACATAGCCGGCGTAGAAGGAGGGGTATTCGGAGGCGGTAAGGTCGGTAACGGTCATAGTGCTGGGTGCTGGAAAATTGGCCGGTGATGAAGCTCGAGGCTAAAGGTAACGGATAGAAAAAAATAGGGAGTGTCGCAGGGCTTAGGCAATGATAAGCAGCCAGCGGGCGCGGCGGCATTGGTAGGGAAAGGATTTCGCCTACCTCATCCCCCCAAATCTTAGTAAGTTAGCCGCTACCGGTGGACCACGCGCCTGGCGGCTTCCGCCACGAAAACGGAACCCGCGCGCCGCCGCCCGCAGCTAACTGTCGATTAAAAATTAACATAATATGACCACCATTAAAGGCCCCGCTATTTTTCTCGCCCAGTTTATGGGAGACGACCCCCCCTTCAACAACCTCGACGACATCTGCCGCTACATGGCGAGCCTGGGCTACAAGGGCGTCCAGATCCCGACCTGGGAAAGCCGGCTGATCGACCTGGAGAAAGCCGCGGAAAGCAAGACCTACTGCGACGAGATCAAGGGCCGCGTGGCTGAGCACGGACTCGAAATTACCGAACTGGCCAGTCACCTGCAGGGACAAATGGTAGCCGTGCATCCCGCCTACGATACGATGTACAACGCCTTCGCTCCCAAGGAGGCTAATAATAACCGCAAAGCCAAAATGGAGTGGGGGACCCGGCAGCTGCTCCTCAATGCCAAGGCCAGCGCTAATATGGGACTTAAGTCCCACCCGACCTTTTCGGGCGCCTTGCTCTGGCCCTTTGTATACCCGTGGCCGCAGCGACCGGCCGGACTGGTAGACATGGCCTTCAAGGAACTGGCCGACCGCTGGAAGCCCATACTCGATGCTTTCGATGAGGTGGGCGTGGACGTGGGCTATGAACTCCACCCCGGAGAGGACCTGCACGACGGCATCAGTTTTGAGATGTTCGTAGAAGCCCTGGACGGCCATCCGCGCGCCCAAATCAACTACGACCCCAGCCACTTCGTGCTGCAGCAACTGGATTACCTGCAGTTTATCGATCACTACCACGAGCGGATCTGCGCTTTTCATGTCAAGGACGCCGAGTTTAATCCCACTGGCAAGCAGGGCGTTTACGGCGGCTACCAGGGGTGGGCCGACCGCGCCGGCCGCTTCCGTAGTCTCGGCGACGGACAGGTCGACTTTAAGGGCATCTTCTCCAAACTCAGCAAGTACGGCTACGACAGCTGGGCGGTGCTGGAATGGGAATGCGCCATCAAGAGCAGCGAACAAGGTGCCGCCGAGGGGGCACCCTTCATCGCCGAACACATTATCCAGGTTACCGAGCGGGCCTTTGACGACTTCGCCGACGCGGGTACAGACGAGGCCGGAAACCGGTCGATCCTGGGACTCTAGACTACCACGAATCCGAAATTATGCACATTTACGAATCCCGTCCGGGCCGGGTGGCGGCCCTGCTGCCTGTGGTACTGTTACTGTTGGGACTGGTCGGCTGCGGACCCACGGAACCCGGTGAGCCCGCCTCCCAGACAGTAGCCCAACCGGAAAACTGTACGACGCTGCCGGAGGGCTCCCGACTGCCCCGGTTCGGGGCGGGGCAGGGACGACTAATGCTTTCCTACGTGGTGTCCGACGAAACGAGCGGCGACCGGCTGTTTGCCCGGGAGTATGAGGAAGGAAATTGGGGGCCCGATGAGGAGATCACGGCCGGCGACCAGTGGTTCGTGAATTGGGCCGATTACCCCTCCGTAAAACCCTTCGGCGACCGGCTGTTCTACCATTACCTGGCCTATTCGGGAGAGGGCACTTACGACTACGACGTGCGCTTCGGTACGGAAAAGGGGCCGGCGGCCACCGCCAGTCAGGTGCTGCACACCGACGGTATCCCCGCCGAACACGGGTTTGTGTCGAGCGCTCACCTGCCAGACGGTAACCTGCAGGTCACCTGGCTGGACGGACGGAATACAAAGGCAACCGGCGCCGCGGACCACGGCGGGGAGCACGCCCACCACGGTGGTGGGGGCCCCATGACGTTGCGCACCGCTACCCTCAGTCCGAACGGCACCGTTTCCGGACGTACGGAACTCGATGATCGCGTGTGCGATTGCTGCAACACGGCTACTGTCGCGACCGACCAGCGGACCCTGGTAGCCTATCGCGACCGGTCGGAGGAGGAAGTGAGGGACATAGGTTTTATCACGCGAAACGCCGCAGGACAGTGGTCGGAACCGAAACTCGTCCACTCCGACGGCTGGCAAGTAACGGGCTGCCCGGTGAACGGTCCCGCCCTGGCCGCCAATGCCGAAGGGGCCATTGCAGTAGCCTGGTATTCAGCCGCTGAAGGGGTGCCGCGCATTCAGTTCGCGCGCTTCGACTCCAGCAGCGAATCTTTTGCAGAGCCAGTGGTGCTGGACGATCAGGACCCCCTGGGCCGGGTCGATATCAAGTTAGGACCCGACGGCACGGCCTACGTGCTGGGCGTATCCTCGACCGGCGATGCGGACCGCGCCGCGATCAATCTCTGGACCATTTCGCCCGACAACGAATGGCAGGTGCAAACTGTGACCACTACCACCACGGCTCGCAGCGCGGGCTTCCCGCGCCTGGCCTTGCACGACGGTCGGATCATGGTGGCGCACACCCTTACGGACGGCGACCAGCCGGAGGTAGCTGTATGTACCGTACGTTAAAGCTCATTCTCTTACGATAAGCAACCAGTCGTTGCCCCGGACGGGGGCGTAGGGCGGATCAAAAACCAGCATGCCGTCCTTCTCGGTGGGATTGAAGGGGATCCGATTCCCGGTCCGTGGATCAAACCAGGAAAAGGTGGCGGTCGGTGATGTGTTTTCCGCAGGCGCCCGCAAGGTATCGCCGTAGGGCGTGTAGGCGAGCACATATCCGTTTTCTGAGGTGCGCGCCACGATAACTTCCCGGCCGCTGCTGTTGGGCGCCCCTGCGAGCCAGTTGTCTTCCCGTCCAAGGCGGTAGTACGGCAGTGACTGCATAAGGCGACCCAGGTGCCCGATCTGGGCCGCACCCGGGTAATGCAGGGCCGTCTTCCAGGGGGTGCGCGCGTGGCTGATCGGTGTACGGCCGGGTTGCCAGAGTTGCCAGATGTTGTGGTTGCCGAAGGTGTGGCCGGCGGTTCCCGACAGCACGCTCCACCAGGCGGCCTGCCGGCTGTCGAAATCGTCAAACCAGCCGTTATCGGGGCGCCAGTTGATGGGATGATCCTCGTAGGCGGGCTCGCCGTTGACGATGGGTTTTCCGGAATCGGTACCGGCTATCTGACGGGGGAAATCGTAATTCGCCTTGTCGTCGAGGCGCCCGTGGCCCGTCTGATACAGGTGAAAGTCGATCCAGTCTTCTCCGGCGAAGAAATCACTCGACCGCGATCCGCCCTGGGGGTGGTAGGTGATCAGCTGCCGGTCGCCCACGGCCTGCCGCAATCCCCGGGCCATGGCCCTGATGATGGCGCGGTCCTCCTCATCGGCGGGGTTACGGTCGCCTCCCAGGATCCAGATTACGTTGTGCTCCGCGTACCGTTCGCCCAGTTTCCGTCCGTAGGTTTCGGCGTTTTCCGGCGTAAAAATCTCAGGTCCCACGCCCCACTGCAGGTTGAATTTATCGCCCCAGGTAGGCAGCAAGCCGAGAAAGATGCCCAGACTGTCGGCTATGGCAGCTACGCGGTCCACGTAGGCAAAGTATGCCTCGTTCCAGTCCGTCGGATCGAGGTCACGCAGGGGCAAGTCACCGTACGCGTTAGGGGTGGTAAGTCCTTCGAGCTCGGCCAACACTACGGTCTGCACGACATTGAAGCCCTTGCCGGCCCGGTCTTCCAGGTACATTTTCGCTTCGGCCTCCCGCGTGCGGTGCAGCAGTTCCCAACCGGTATCGCCGAGGTAAAAGAAAGGAGTGTTACGGCTTTCGTTCACGAGGTGCGTGCCCCCTTCGGCTATTCCAAGCCGGAGTTGGGCGAGCAGCATCAGGGGGGCGCAGGCGCAGGTGCAAAGCAGGGATCGGAGCAGCATGCCGGGTGTGGTTGTCGTTCCCGGCCAAGATACCTTTCCGCCCTATTCTACAGCCATCAAAGCGTGAACCGCAGGCGCGCGAACAGGTATCGACCGTTGGATCCGAATTGCTGGCTGCGCCGGCTGTAGAGGAAGCGACCTTCCGACTGGTTCGCCGGAATGTTGAGGTCGGGATAGACGTCGAGCAGGTTGTTGGAGCCGATGACCAGGCGCAGTCGCTCACTGAACTGGTAGCTGGCGCTCAGGTCCGTGATCACTTTGCCGCTGAAGGTCTGGTCGTTGTCGAGGCTGTTGGTAGCTTCGTTGACGGGACCGAAGAAGACGTTCCGCAGGAAGATCCCGAAGTCGCCCACGTTGTAGTCGAACGTCAGGTTAGCCTTGGTACGTGGTACGGCGCTCTCCAGGAAAACCTGGCTGGTACGGTCGAAATAGGTGTCTTCGAAGCCCTCGAGTACGGAACTGGTGTTGACCTCCTGCAGGGTGGTCTGCGCGAAGGTGGCCGCCAGGCTGCTTGTGAGGCGGCCGGTGCCCAGGTTAGCGTTGTGGGTGACCACCACGTCGATGCCACGGGTACGGCTGTCGATGGCGTTGGCGAAGAAGGCCGCGCGGTTGGCGTTGGCCTGTTGCAGCAAACGGCTGATCTCGCGCAGTTGCTCGGTTTCCGTTCCGCCCTGGAACTGGCCGGTAAGGACTACGCGGTCATTGATGTCGATCAGGTAACCATCGATGGTTACGCTCAGGTTGGCGTCGGGGATGCGGCCGGTGAATCCGGCGCTGTAGTTAACGCTGCGTTCCTGCTTGAGCTGGGGGATACCCAGGAGTTGGGCCGGGCGGCTGTCGTTGCTGAATACGCCGACCTCGAAGGGGACGCCGTCCACGAAGAGGGTGGAGGTGGAGTTGAAGTTCAACTGGTGGAGGCTGGGGGCCCGGAATCCGGTGCTGGCCCCACCGCGAAAGGTCCAGTTTTCGCTCAGTTTCAGGCGGGTGGTCAGCTTGCCGTTGACGGTGGAGCCGAAATCGGAGTAATTCTCGAAGCGTACGGCCGCGCCGAGTAGGAAGTTGTCGCTCAGATCGGCTTCCACGTCAGCGTAGGCACCCACGCTGTTGCGGAAGGCGTCCACTTCATTGTCGGGCCGGAAACCCGGAAAGACTTGAGCACCACCGGGCCGGCTGCGGCCAAGGGGGTCGAATACGGTGCTGATGGGTCCCACGCCGTCGCGGATGAGGACCGTATCGCCGCCCGTGGTGGGGTAGGCCGTGGCGGCACCGTAGTCGTAGTAGCTGGCTTGCTCGCCGGCCGTGATTTGGTAGTTCTCGAGGCGGTACTCCGCGCCGAAGGCGATGTTCAGGCCCGAGAGGGCGTCATCGAAGTAGCGACGGATATCGAGGTTAGCGGTATTCTGCGCGAAACTGAATCCACCGGCGTCGAAGGAGGTCGGGCTGGCGGTGCCCAGGCTGGCGTTGAGAGTATTCGTGATGAGGTATCCGAAACTGTTGCGGCCGTAGACGTTGCTGAAATCGACCTCCCACTTATTGTAGACGCTGCGCAGGCCCACGGCCATACTGGCGTCGTTGATATTGGAGTTGATGGCGGGGAGAAAGCCGTTGGGGTAGATGTCCGTTACGGTCCGGTTCTGGTTGGGGAGGCGGTAAAAACCGGTGGCGTTGCCGCGCCGGTAGTTGAGTCCGCCAAATGCGTACACCTCGGTGGCGGGCGCTACCGGCAGCAGCAGATTGTACATCACGCCGCCGTTGCGCAGGGCCGACTGCCCGACGCGCATGTTGAAATCGCTGCGCTCCAGGCCGCGGCGGACCAGCTCGGACTCGGTGATGTCCTCACCGGGGGCGGCGCCCGAAGCGGGATTGTTGTAGCCGCTAAAGATGTTACCCGTAAATTCCTTCATTCGGTTCGTGTAGTCGCGATCGTCGAACACGCCGGTTACGTTCAGTACGCCACCGGATTCGTTGAGTTGTATGCCGTAGTTGGCGCTGATCTGGTTGAACTCACCGTCGGTACTGCCCTGGTAATCCGGAATTTCCGAGCTCACGTAAGCACCGGTCTCGGCATTCAGGCTCAGGCCCGTTTTTTCCTTCAGAATGATGTTGATGACCCCCGCAATCGCATCCGAGCCGTACTGGGCGGATGCTCCGTCGCGCAGGATTTCGATGCGCTCGATGGCGGCAACCGGAATGGCGTTCAGGTCGGTGCCGACGTTGCCGCGGCCAAAGGTGCCGTTGACGTTGACCAGAGAGGTGTTGTGCCGGCGTTTGCCGTTGATCAGCACCAGCACCTGGTCGGGCCCCAGGCCCCGCAGGGAGGCCGGGTCGATGTGGTCGGTACCGTCGGAGATCGTCTGGGTATTGGAGCTGAAACTCGGTGCCACGTAGTTCAGCAACTGATTGACGTTGGTCTGGGCCGAAGCCGTAGCAATTTCGGTGACGTTGACGATATCGACCGGAACGGGCGTGGTCAGTTTCGTCCGGCCCGAAGAGCGGGAGCCGATCAGCACGATCTCGTCAAGGACGGTACCTGCGGAGAGGATTGCGTCGATGCGGTCGCTTTCACCCACCGGCATTTCTACCGTGCCGAATCCGAGAAAGGAAAAAACCAGGGTGCGGGCGGCCTCCGGAACGGAAATGGAATAGGTGCCCTCGACGTCGGTGGTCGTGCCCAGGGTCGAACCCTTTACGGTGACGTATGCGCCGGGCAGGGGTGCTCCTTCCTCGTCCATGACCGTACCGGTGATGGTACGCTGGCCGATCAGGGGGGCGCAAAGGCAAAGGAACAGCAGAAGTAGTGAGAGCAGCTTGGTCATGGCTTGGGGTATGGGTGACGAAATACCAGGATTCATCCCATAAGCATCAAGGCCTTCGATGATTCCTATACCCCTATGACGCGCCTACCGGCTCGTTTGCTGCTTGTAAACCCCGAAAATTACCGGTAGGACTATCCGCGCAGGCGGTCCAGCATATTGCTGAGCTCGTTAAAATCGTGGTCGTCAAGATTGCCGAGGTTCTCCTCCATGGATCGCTCCACGGCTTCGGTGGCCTTAGCGATAATGTCCAGGCCTTCCTTGGTAATGATGATATCGACGCGCCGGCGGTCGGTCTCACATTCCTGCCGTTTGACGTACCCCTTTTCTTTGAGCTTGTCTACGAGGCGGCTGGCGTTGCTCATCTTGTCGAGCATGCGCTCGGTGAGCAATTTGACGGTCGCGGGCTTGCCGTTGCGGCCCCGCAGAATCCGCAGGATGTTGAACTGCTGGATACTCAAGCCAAAGGGACGCAGGGCATGGGTCGTCTGCTGGTTGATCCAGGCAGCCGTGTAGATGATGTTGACCTGTGTCCGGTGGGCGGGAGACCGGAACGTCGGTTGGCGAATCTCCTCTTCGATCGATGGCATAGTATTCATGTGGTTACAAGATATACACCTGTAACGCAGCAAAGGTTGCACTGTGTATAAGGGGGTAAACAACTAGGCAACAGCAAGCCAGGCGACGATCATCTATCTTCGCAAAAATTTAACAAAATGAAGATTCTCGTCATCGGTGGAGGCAACATGGGTAAGACCTACGCCCGCAGCCTGTTGCGTGCCCACCTGGTTACCCAGGATGACCTGATGATCCTGGAAAGACAATCGGAAAAGGCGGAATCGTTGCGCGACGAAAAGGTCGGTACCATCTATACCGGCCCGGAAACCTGCCTGGCCGCCGCCGATCTCATTATACTTGCCGTGAAGCCCCAGGATAGCGCGGCCCTCTTCGCGAGTCTGCGCCCCCAGACAGACCCCCAGCAGGTGTACCTGTCCATTATGGCTGGGGTGACCATCAAGTCGATACAGGAAGGGCTCGGGGTAGACAAGGTGATCCGCGCCATGCCTAACCTGCCGGCGCAGATCGGACTGGGCATGACCAGTTACACGGCCAGCGATGCCGTCACGCGCATCGAATTGGTCCTCGTACAGAACCTGCTGAATACCACGGGCAAGGCCATCTACGTGGACGACGAATACAGCATCGACGCCACCACGGCCATCAGCGGCAGCGGTCCGGCCTACGTGCTATACTTTATGGAAGCCTTGATCGAGGCCGCTACCGAGATGGGCTTCAACGAGAGCCAGGCGGAACTGCTGGTGGCGCAAACCTTCCGCGGGGCCGTAGAACTGCAGATGAAAAACGACCTGAGTTGCCGCGAATGGATCGAGCGTGTGTCCAGCAAGGGTGGGACCACTGAGGCGGCGATGAACACCTTTAAGGCCACTAGCGTATTCGAAGACATCAAGAATGGAGCACGTGCGGCCCTGGAGCGCGCCATTGAATTGGGGCAATCCTGACGCCCATATACCCACCACCCACTAAAACGACCCCATGAAGGCTATTTTGTTTGACCAGCCCGGCGACGAGGACCAACTTTACCTGGCTGAAGTGGCCGACCCGTCACCCGCGCCCGACGCCGTCCTGCTTCACGTGGCCGCTACCGCCCTCAACCGGGCGGACCTGCTGCAGCGGGAAGGGAACTACCCCGTGCCCCCGGGAGCCAACCCGATCCTCGGACTTGAAGTGGCCGGTACGGTGATGGAGCTGGGATCGGAGGTGAGCGGCTTTGAGGTCGGCGACAACGTCTGCGCGCTGGTCAACGGCGGTGGCTACGCCCAGCAGATTGCCGTGGATCACCGAATGCTGCTCAAACTGCCGGAAAAGCTGTCGTTCACGAAAGCCGCGGCCATCCCCGAAGTATTTCTGACCGCCTACCAGGCCCTGCACTGGATCGCCCGGCTGCAGGCCTCGGAAACCGTGCTCATCCATGCCGGCGCCAGTGGGGTGGGGACGGCGGCCATCCAACTCGTACGCCTGGCCGGAGCTGTGCCGATCGTAACCGCGAGCGGCCACAAACACGAGGCTCTCGCCCAGCTCGGTGCGGCGCGCTGTATCGATTATCGCACGGAGGACTTTGCCGAGGCCGTCCTGGACGCTACGGCGGGAAAAGGGGCCGACGTAATCCTGGATTTCGTAGGCGGGCCCTACCTGGCCCAGAATATGCAGTCGTGCGCCACCGACGGGCGGATCGTCAGTCTGGCCGCGCTGGGCGGCGCCCGCGTACAGGATTTCAGCATGGCTCCCTTCCTGCGCAAGCGCATCCAGCTGACGGGCACCACCATGCGCAGCCGGACCGACGAGTACCGGCAGCGGCTGACGGCCGACTTCCGGCGCGACATCTGGCCCTATTTCGCCGACGGGCCCCTGCAGGCCGTGGTTGATACCATCTATGACTGGGCGGATGTGGCAGCAGCCCATCGCTACATGGCCAGCAACGCCAACGTAGGCAAGATCGTGATGACCATTGGCCTGGATTAGGCCACCCGAAGAGAAAACAACCCCGCGGGGGTACCCCAGCGTTTACCCATTATGCCGGACGTATATATTCACCACCTCGGACGACTCGACTACCAGCGGGCCTGGGACCTGCAAGGTAAACTCCACCGGGAAGTAGTAGACCGCAAGCTGGCCCGGCGCCAGAACCGGTCGAAAACGGCCGCGCCTCAGCATCACCACTTGCTGTTCGTGGAGCATCCGCCCGTCTTCACCCTGGGAAAATCGGGGTCGACGGACCACCTGCTGCTGTCTGAGGAAGAACTTGAAGAACAAGGCTTTACCTTTCTGAAAATCAATCGCGGAGGTGACATCACCTACCATGGACCGGGGCAACTGGTTGTCTATCCGATCTTCGACCTCGATGAATTTTTCAACGACGTCCACCGCTACGTGCGGAGTCTGGAAGAGGTGGTGATCCGGACGCTGGCCGACTTCGGCTTGCACGGCGAGCGCGACCCCGGGTACACGGGTGTGTGGCTGGCCGGTGACCCCGCCCGCCGGCAGCCCAAGCGCAAGATTTGCGCGATCGGCGTCCACCTGAGCCGGTGGACAACCATGCATGGCCTGGCCTTCAACGTACGGCCCAACCTGACGCACTTCGGTCACATCGTCCCCTGCGGCATTGCCGAAGCCGATCGGTCGGTAACCAGTCTGAGCGTGGAACTGCGCCGGCCGGTGGATCTGGATGAGGTAACACCCCGGATGGAGCACCACTTCAGGGAAGTTTTCGGGTTTACGCCCACCACCGTGCCGCCCAAGCGCATCTTAACCCCGTAACCCAACCCCGGACCTTTTGACCGAGCAGGAAATGATCGATGGCTGCAGAGCGAATGACCGCAGGGCGCAACGGGCCGTTTACGATCGCTTCTCCCCAGTGATGGGGGCCGTTGCCCGCCGGTACTGCCAGCGGGATGCCGACGCGGACGACGTGCTGGTGGCAGGCTTTTTCCGGGTGTTTGACAAGATCGACACCTTTTCCAACCAGGGAAGCTTTGAAGGCTGGGTCCGGCGCATCGTCGTAAACGAGGCATTGATGTTGCTGCGCAAGAAACACGCCCTCCGGCAGGCGAGTGAACTCACGGAGGTCGACCCCGCCCTGTACGCCATCCCGGCGGTGGCGGCCGAGCGCCTGGCCGAGCAGGACATTCTGCGATTGCTGGACGGAATGCCGACCGGCTACCGGACCATCTTCAACCTCTACGTTATCGAGGGTTACAAACACCGGGAGATCGCCGAGATGCTCGACATCAGCATCAACACGAGCAAATCCCAACTTATCCTGGCCAAGAAAAGGCTCCGGGAACTTCTTGAAAAAATGGGCTATCCGGCCCGCTAACCGATTCCGTCATGCCTAAGCAGGATTCCTTCGACCGCCAGTTTCGCCGCACCGCCCGGGCCATGCGCCGCCGGCCCGCGCCGCGGCAGTGGGACCGTATCGAGCAGCGGCTCGACCAACACCGCCGCAGCGGGGTCTATGGCCTCCGCCCCTGGATGGTCGCCGCGGTGGTCGTGTTGCTGGCGGGCTTTGCTGCCCTGACGCATTTTTCCCCGCCGCGCCACGCCTCGGTGCTGGCCCAGCGCCCGGAGTCGGTGGAAGATCTTTCGCCCACGGGTGATACCTTCCTCCGCATTCCCGACTACACGCCGGTGGATGAGGGGCGCGCCGATGGCGAGTTGATCTCCCGCTTCGAACCGCGTGGAAGGCTTACCGCCGCCCCGAAGTACCGCCTTTAAGCAAAGTCATCCTCATCACCCAGCTCCAGCCGCGCACCGGCGAGTTCGCGCATGGCGTGCATTTCGCCCAGGCGTTTGGTTACTTCCATTCCCCGGGTGAAAACCTTCCAGGCCTCCTGCGGCCGCTCCATCCGGATCAGGGTCTTGCCGAGGTGGTAGTAGGTACCTACGTATTCCGGCTGGTCGTTGACCAGGCTCCGGTAGATGTTGAGGGCCGTAGCGTCGTTGCCCTCCTTTTCCCACTCCTTCGCCAGGGCGAAGCGAAGAAAGGCGTCTTTCGGGGCCGTCTCCAGCATTTGTAAAATTTGCTCCTTCCTAGTCATGGCGCGAAGGTAAGCCATCCCCGGAGTTGGTAATTTTGCTGTACCACTCACGAATCCTTCCCCGCCCTTGACCTACCCGGAAACGCTCCACTATCTCTTCACGCGGCTGCCGATGTACCAGCGCACCGGCGACAGCGCCATGAAAAAGGACCTGACCAATATCCGGGCCCTACTGGCCGATTTGAGCAATCCGGAGCAACAACTGCGCTGCATCCACGTGGGGGGTACCAACGGGAAGGGGACGGTGAGTCACCTGCTCGCCGCCGCCCTGCGCGCGCATGGCTTCCGGGTGGGATTGTACACCAGCCCGCACTACAAGGATTTCCGTGAGCGCATCAAGGTCGACGGAACCTTCATCCCCGAGGCGGAAGTAGTGGCCTTCACTGAACGGATACAGCCGGCCATCGAGCGGCTCAACCCCAGTTTTTTTGAGATCACGGTGGCTATGGCCTTTGATCATTTTGCGCGGGCGCGGGTGCAATGGGCGGTGGTGGAGGTGGGATTGGGCGGTCGGCTCGACAGCACCAACGTCATCGACCCGGAGCTCGCCGTCATCACCAACATCGGATACGACCATATGCAGTTCCTGGGAACCACCCTCCCGGAGATCGCCGGTGAAAAGGCCGGCATCATCAAAGCAGGACGCCCCGTGGTCATCGGCGAGACGCAGCCGGAAACGGAGCCGGTATTCCGGCAGCGCGCCGCCGCGGTGGGTGCTGACATTGTTTTTGCCGACCAGCTGCCGCGGCGGGCGTTCGAGACGGACCTGCGTGGTCCCTTCGCCGAAAAAAACCTGCAAACGGCCTGGATAGCCCTGCAGCAGCTGGCCGCCGGAAGAAAGCTATCGCTGGAAAGTGAGAAGGTCGATTATGCCTTTAGCCACGTCAATGAGTTGACCTACTACATCGGTCGCTGGCAAACGCTGCGGGAAGATCACCCCCTCGTCCTGGCCGACAGCGCCCACAACGGCGAGGGGCTGCGCCCCGTACTGGAACGCCTGCAGGAACTGCGCAGGGAGAGGGGCGGAAAGCTGCACATTGTACTCGGCGTGGTCAACGATAAGGACCTCACCAAAGCGCTGCCTCTGTTTCCCACCGACGCCATCTACTACTTCGTCAAGGCCGATATTCCGCGGGGTCTGCCGGCCACAGATTTGCGCGGGGCCGCGGGGGGGTACGGGTTAGTTGGGCAAGCCTACCCGACGGTAGGAGAGGGGTACCGCGCCGCTGTTGCGGCCGCGGCGGACGACGATATCGTATTTGTGGGGGGCAGCATTTTCACCGTGGCGGAAGTGCTGCCCTAACCGGAATTTATTTGCCCCAGCGCAGTACAGCGGCGGCCCAGGTAAAGCCGGCCCCGAAGGCGGCCAGGGTGACGAGGTCGCCCTTCTTCACCTTGCCTTCGTCGCGGGCCTCGGAGAGCGCGATCGGAATGCTCGCCGCGGTGGTGTTGCCGTAGCGCATGATGTTGTTGTACACCTGGTCGTCGCGCAAGCCCATGGTGTGGGCCACGAACTGGTTAATTCGGAGGTTGGCCTGGTGGGGGACCAGCAGGTCGAGGTCCTTGATACCTAGTCCGGCGGCCTGGAGGGTTTCCATGATGACTTCCGGGAACTTGCGCACCGCCATTTTGAATACGGCCTGACCTTCCATGTGCGGGTAGATACGTCCCTTGTCCAACATATCCTGGTTCCAGAATACGCCGCCGTAGGGCTGACCGTTGGTCGAGAAATCGACGTCAAACCCTTCGATACCGTACTTCTCGATGAAGTAACCGCCGTGGGATCCGGGGTACATGTAGCTCAGTTTTTCGGCGTAGGTGCCGTCGCTGTGCAGTTTGGTGGCCAGTACGGAAATATCCTTGTCCTCGGTAGCTTCGACGATCACGGCTCCGGCGCCGTCGCCGAAGATCACGCTCACGTTGCGGCCACGGGTGGAAAAGTCAAGGCCGACGCTGTGTACTTCAGCTCCGACCAGCAGGATTTTCTTGTACGTACCGGCCCGGATGAATTGGTCTGCGGTGCTTAGCCCGTAAATGAACCCCGAGCACTGGGCGCGGATATCCAGGGCGGCGATCTCGGTACTGGCGATGCCGAGTTCACGCTGCAGCAGAACGCCGGCCCCGGGGAAATAGTAGTCGGGGCTGAGGGTGGCAAAGATGATAAAATCAATGTCGTTCTTGTCGATCCCCGCGTCGGCAATGGCCAGCAGAGAGGCCTCAACGGCCAGCGTGGTGGTGGTCTCTTTCGTACGATCGATGTAACGACGTTCCTCAATGCCGGTCCGCTCGCGGATCCACTCGTCGCTGGTTTCCATTACCGCGGTGAGGTCCTGATTGGTGACAACATTTTTCGGCACGTAATGACCAATACCGGTTATCGTAGAGTGGGGCATGAAGTTGACTTTAGCAATAAGGTGGTGAAGGTAGATAAAAACAAGGTGCTTACGGCCATCCTCAGAAGAGTCGCTTGCGGCGGAAGTAGAAGATTACGGCCGCGCTGAGGATGATGGAAAGCAGCAAAATGAGCAGGAACGTATAGTTCCCGTTCTGCAGCGGCATCGGCACGTTCATGCCGTAGAAGCTGGCGATCACCATCGGTACCGTGAGCACGATCGTGATGAGCGTCAGGCGCTGGATGGTGATGTTGAGGTTGTTGGAGATGATGGACCCGTAGGCGTCCATGGTACCGTTCAGGATGTTGGTGTAGATATTGGCCATTTCCAGGGCCTGGCCGTTGTCGATGATGATGTCTTCGAACAGGTCCCACTGGTCCTCATCGTGGCGGATGCCGAGGAAATCGGCCCGCTTCATTTTCATCTTGAGGAGTTCGTTGCCGTTCAGGGCGTTGATAAAGTACACCAGTGACTTCTCGATGCTCAGGAGCTGCTTCAGCTCCCGGTTGCGGCTGCTGTCGTAAAGTTCCTGTTCGATAAGGTTGCGCTTCACGTTGAGGCGCTTCAGGCAGGTCAGAAAGCGGTATACGGTGTGCTCGAAGATGCGCAGTACAAACTGGCTGCGGCGCGCGGGATCAATATTGCGCAGCTTGTTATCGATAAACAGCTGGAGCACCGGGTGATCCGGGGTGGAGGTAATCGTAATGAGTGCCTCGGGAGTAAGGATAATACCGATGGGCACGGTAATGTAGATGCTGTCGTTCTCGGTCTCCACTTGGCTCAGGATGGGCGTATTAATGACGATCAGGCGGGCATCGTCCTCCCTTTCGTAGCGGGACCGTTCGTCGATGTCGAGCGGGTCGGTAAGGAAATCGATCGGCAGTTCATACCGCTCGGCGATCTCGGGCAACTCTTCGGATGTAAAAGGGGGGGAGAGATGGATCCAGGAGTCGGGTCCGGGATGCTCCACAGGTCCCAACTGGCCGTTGTTGCTGGCATAGTAGCTGATCATGAGGGACGTTTTAGTGAAGCGCGGGCAAAGGTAGTAATTCCGGCCTTACGGACCATCGCCGATACCGCCCGGACCCTCCCCGTAGCGAAGGGAACCACCTGCCCCGGCCCAACCGCCATCTAGGGCACCCGCGCCCGCGCCCCCCTGGTTGACCGCCCCGCCCGCAGCCGGCACCCGGGGACTGATGTGGCTGACGTGGCTACGTCAATGTCCATATTCGCGCACCAAATCCTGAACACTTTCGCCCTTGTCGCACCTTTAAGCAGGTACAAATAAGTCATGCACTATGGGGGCTTCCCGTACCAAACGTTCCGCGGTACCCGACCTGATCTACGTATCGGACGAACAACCCGGCTGGAGCCGCAAACCGTACCGCGGGGGGTTCCGGTATTTCCGCGAGGACGGTACGCCCATTAAGGACAAGCTCATCCAGGACCGGCTGGCTTCGCTGGCCATCCCCCCGGCCTGGACCAATGTGTGGATCTGCCCCCTGGAGAACGGGCATCTGCTCAGTACGGGCCGCGACGAAGCCGGCCGCAAGCAGTACCGCTACCACCCCGACTGGCTGGCCTTCAAGCAACTGAACAAGTTCAACACCCTGCTGGAATTCGCCGATGCCCTGCCCGGGGCGCGCCGGACCCTGCGGCGCATCGTGCAGGATACCGAGCGCGGCTGGGAACACGACCGGGTAGCGGCCGTGGCTATCTCCATGATGGACGAAACGGCGATGCGGGTCGGTAATTCCAGCTACCGCAAACGCAACGGAACCATCGGTCTGACCACCCTGCGGCGCAAGCACGTGGAAGTGGCCGAGAACGGCTTGCACTTCGAGTACACGGGAAAGAGCGGCATCGTACGCACCGTGGACCTCAGCGACCCTTCGCTCGTGGATGCGGTGACCAACATGAGTGAACTACCGGGCTACGAGGTATTCCGCTACCTCGGGGAAGACGGCAAGTGGCACAACCTGACCAGCCAGGACGTGAATGAGATGGTGCGGGAAATTGTGGGCCCGAAGTTCAGCAGCAAGTACTTCCGCACCTGGGCGGGTACCGCCGCCGCAGTGGATGCTTACTGGGAACTGCAGGAGGAAAACGGGGGAGAGTTGCCGGACCGCCCGGACCTGCGCGTAGTGGAGCGCGTGGCAGAATACCTCGGGAACACGACGGCCGTATGTCGGGAATACTATATCCACCCCAGCGTACTGGCGGCCGTGGCGGAAGAACGGGTACCGCCCGAATCAAGCGTTACGGCGAAGGAGGAGGCCCGCTTTGACGGCGAGTTCGATCACGACGAAATTATCGCGTACCGGATTGCCCGCGGATAGGGGCGCGGCCGGCGCGGGGTGCGGCAGCCCCGGAGCGGATAGCGCGGTAGGCACCCGACTGCGCGGGATCCACGCGCGACATCATTTGGGTGACGGCGTTCTGCTCGGATGGGGTAGCCCCCTGGTAGATGGCAATGATCTCCTCTCGTTTGGCATCCACGAAGGACTGGACCAGCGCGCTGCTGGGATAACTCTGATTAGCGGCCTGCACGTCCTCGATGGCCAGCGTGATGTTGTTGCGCGCGGCGATGGGATCGGTGAGCATCTGGTCGAGCCCAAGGCGGTGGTAGGTGTAATTGGCCCGGCGCAGGGGGAGCATACGGGGGCTCAACAGGTTTTCCAGCAGGAAGTAGCGATTATTGGTTTTGCCGGCCGCCGTCCATCCCCCGCTGTTTGCCAGGCCGTTGGGGAGCCGGTTGTAAATCTGTTGGGCCTGCTCGAAGTAGGGTTGGCCGCCGAGGGGAGAAAAAGTATCGTAGTCCATGCCCAGCACCAGATAGGCGTAAAAGCCGACGATGGAAGCGAGTTCGGAAGTAAAGCTCTGTTCGGAAAGCTGGATGGCTTCGAACTGCTCGTAGTTAAATTCCAGCCGCTTGTCCTGGTAATTCAGCACGGGGGTCACCTCGCCGGTGCCATATATGGGCCGGGAACTCTGAATGGCCAGGGTGCCGGAGTAGCGGTTGGGGATCACTTCTTCGCCGGTGGCGGTTTCTCGGGTCACTTCGGCGAGGGTGAGGAAGAGGGTGGCCTGGATGCGTTCCTCTTCGCTGAACTTATCGTCCGTCCAGGTGCGGCCGTTCAGGAAAGTAACCAGGTCTTTTTCGAGTGTTTCAAAGACCCGCCGCTCAGTTTGGGTGATCTGCTGGGTGTTGAGGTTCACGGTCCAGTTGATCTCGCTCTGGGCATTGAGGAACAGGGACGATAGGACAAGGAGAAGCGTAAATCTCATGGTGTTCGGTTTGGGGGCAGGCGATCGAGGATGTCGTCCGCTACCTCACGTTTAGCTTTTAACTCAAAGGAGGTCACCTTATTGCGGTCGATGAGCTGGATTTGGTTGGTATCGTGACCAAAGGCCGCACCGGGGACGCGGGGGGAGTTGAGCACGATCAGGTCCAGTCCTTTTCGTTCGAGTTTGCCCCGGGCGTTTTCGATACCGTTCTCCGTTTCCAGGGCGAAGCCTACCAGGAATTGATCCGGGCGTTTGTCGCGGCCCAGGTCGGCTGCGATGTCGGGGTTGCGGATCAGGGTCAGGGCAAAATCTCCTTCGGTTTTTTTGATTTTTTCCGGCGCGACGGACTCCGGGCGGTAGTCGGCCACCGCGGCGCAGAGGATGCCGTCGGTGGCCATGGGCCAGCGGTCGAGGGCGGACTCGTGCATCTCACGGGCGGTACGCACGGGGATTACCGTAACGCCGGGGGCGGAAGTAGAGAGGTGGGTCGGGCCGAGGATCAGGTCGACCGTGGCGCCGCGGGCGGCGGCGGCTTCGGCCAGGGCGATGCCCATTTTGCCGGTGCTCCGGTTGCCGAGGTAGCGGACGGGGTCGAGGTCTTCGTGGGTGGGTCCGGCCGTGATCAGCAGGCGTCTTCCGGCGAGGTCCTGGCGGCGGTTGAAATGGGCCCTGAGTACGTCCAGGATAGCTTCCGGTTCCGCGAGTCGGCCCTGCCCGACCAGTCCGCTAGCCAGTTCACCGCTGTCGACGTCGATCAGGTGGTTGCCGTAGGACTGCAGTTTCTCCACATTTTGTCGCGTGGCGGGGTGCAGCCACATATCTACGTCCATCGCGGGCGCAAAGAATACGGGGCAACGGGCGGAGAGGTAAACCGCCACCAGGGCACTGTCGCAAAGCCCCTGTGCCAGTTTGGCCAGGGTGGTGGCGGTAGCGGGCGCGATCAGGTAGGCATCGGCCCAGAGACCCAGTTCGACGTGGTTGTTCCAGCTTTCCCCACTGTGCACGGAGGTGACCACCGCGTGGCGGGATAGGGTAGCCAGGGTGAGCGGACTGATGAAGTCGGTGGCGGACGGGGTCATGAGCACCCTTACTTCCGCTCCTTCCCGGATGAGTCCGCGAACGATGAGGGCGGCTTTGTAGGCGGCGATGCTGCCGCTGACGCCCAAAATGATTTTCTTGCCGGCGAGGCTCAAGGGACTACAGGTCGTCCTCGTCCTCCTCGCGACGCTCGTTGTAGCGGTGGTAGAGCTCGCCGTCGAGGTACTCGCGCATGGCGATGAGGACCGGGTTGGGCAGTTTCTCGTAGAACTTGGAGATCTCGATCTGTTCCTTGTTCTCGACCACTTCTTCGATGGTGTCGGTCACTTCGGCGAATTCCTCGAGTTTCTGATCGAGTTCGTGCTTGAGATCGACGGCCAGCTGGCGGGCCCGACGGCTGACGATGGCCAGCGATTCGTAAATGTTGCCGGTATCTCCGACTACCTTCTGGATGTCGCGGGCGGCGGTGTCGGGGCTAAGTCCCTGGGCGCGGGCTTTGATGTCAGACATTTTCTAGATCTTTTAATTCAGCGATTGATTTTTCGAGGTAGGTGCGTACCTCTTCTACGTAGCTACTGTCCGGGTACCGGTTCAGAAAGTTCTCGGCCAGTTTGATAGTGGCGCGGAGACGTTCCGGCTTGCGGGCCCGGAAGCTGCGCAGGGTATACTCGTACTGCACCTTGGCCATCAGGTAGCGAATTTCTTCGGCACGCTGGGTTTCGGGATAGTCCTTGAGTACGTTTTCGAAACTCGTAAGGGCCGATTCATAACGCTCGATGTCCATGTACAGTTTCGCGGACTCAAAGTCCTTCAGTTCCATTTTGGCCCGCATCTCGTCGATAAGGCGGTTGGCCTCGGCCACGCGCTCGCTGTCGGGGTAGCGGTTGGCGAATTCCTCGAAGCCCTCGATGGCCTTCACGCTGTAGCTCTGGTCGAGGCGGTAGGTGGGGCTGAGTTGGTAGTTGGAGTAGGCGGACATGAAGTCGGCTTCCTCGCGTAAGGGGCTGCCGCCGTAGGTGGTGGCAAAGTTCTTGAAGTAGTAGCTGGCCAGTACGTACTGCTCGTTGTAGTAGTAGGTATAGGCGTAGCGGTAGGCGATCTGCTCGGCCTCGGCCTGACCGCGGTAGGGGGCAATGACGAGTTCGTAAAGCGTCTGGGCCCGCTGGTATTCCCCGGCCTCGTAGTAGTTGTTGGCACGTTGCAGGATGAGGGCCGGATCGTTGCTGGTCCGGATGGTCTCAAACTCCGAGCGGCAACCGAAGAAGGTCAGGGCGAGGAAGAGAAGGCTTACTGTAATGCTGTTCTGCATAAGCGCGCAAAGATAGGAGTTTTTACACAGACACCGAGGGTGTCCCGGATGGTTGTATTTTGCCGGCTACCGACTTACCGATGATCCCGCCCCGCCTACCTGAGCTGCGACTTTACTATAACACGACCATACGCCCCGAATTGCTGCGTCTGGAGGGGTTGCGCAAGCGCATCCTGCGGGGAATCGTGCTCTCCCTGCTGGGAATTGCCGCGGTAATCATTGCCTTTCTGGTCTATGATCTGGGGTTTTTGATTCTGCTCCTGGCTCTTCCCGTAGCGTTCTATGTGGGATCGCTGTACTTCCGTATTGAGCGCTTCCGGCAGTCGTTCAAGCCGGCGATCATGCGGCTGTTGCTGGACTTTATTAATGACCTGCCCAACTTCCGGTCGCTGGAGTACGACCCGAAGCGGCCCATTCTCGCCGACCGCTTTGAACGCAGCGGGCTGTTCCGACCCAATCCCGACAGCTATCACGCAGAAGATTATATCCGCGGGCTGGTGGGGGAGATGGCCTTTGAGATGGGTGAAGCCTACGTCCAGGAGATCAGTCCGGCCAGTAACCGGCTGGAACTTGTATTCAGCGGACTTTTCGTCCACGCCATTTTCAGCGAGGAAACTACCGGACGGCTGGCTGTGTGGCCCCGCCACAAACTGCGTCGATTGAAACGGTCGGTGGATGCCTACGTCGGCAACCGGGGCCGATCGGCGGACGTCGAGATTCTGAACCCGGCCTTTCAGGAAATCTTCGCGGTCTACGCGCACCCCGGTACCAAGGTGGCGGGTATTCTAACCCCGCCCATGCAAGATGCGCTGGTCGGTTTCTACGAGCGGGAGGGTAGGGACCTTTACTTCGCCGTGCACAATCAGGACCTCTTTATCGGCCTGGAGCATGGCTACGACTTACTGGAGCCGCGTTTCTTCCGCTCGAATCTTTCGTTTCAACTGATTCGGAAGTTTTATACCGATATCATGCTGATTCTGACTGTAATCCAGGACTTTGACCAGACGCACTAAGCCAGCGCACCGGAGTCTTCAATGCCGAGTAACATCCCCTCCTTCATGGCGTAATCGCTGACCGTGATCCGGTCGATGCCCGCCAGCTGAACGGTGTAGCGGATCAGCAGCATGGCCACGACGATCAGATCGACGCGCTCCGGGGGAATGCCCGGAATGTCAAGTCGCTCCGCCGTGGTGGAAGCAACGATGCGGAAGTGGAGCTCTTCCATTCCCTTAAGATCTAGGGTATGACTGGTGGGGTGGGCGACGGCGGCGGCATCTTTCAGCACCTCGGCCATTACGTCGAAAGTGCCCGCCGCTCCGACCAGGTGGGTGGTGGGATACTGTTGCAAAATTTCCTTCAGGGGCGCCAACACCCGGTCGAGGAAGGCGTGCATATCCCGGATCTCCGCTTCGGTGATCGGGTCGGAGTGGTGGAAGCCGCGGTGGAGCACCGCTACGCCGATGGGGAAGGATTGTCGCCAGTGAACGCCCCGCTCGGAGGCCAAAATGTACTCTGTGGATCCCCCGCCGATGTCCATGATCAGGATACGGCCGTCCAGCGGCGGCAGGGCGGCCAGTACCCCGCGGGTGATCAACTGGGCTTCGTGGTCGCCCTGGATGAGGTGGATCTTCAGGCCGGTTTCCAGTTCCGCCTGCCGTACGAAGACTTCTCCATTCGAGGCGGTCCGCAGGGCGGCCGTGCCGATGGAGGTAACTTCCGTCACCCGGTATTTTTTAATGACGTTCGCAAAATGGCGCAGGGCCGTGATTCCCCGGTCGAAGGGGGCCGGGCCGATGGTTTCGATCCCGTCGCTGGCGAGTTTGACGAATATCCGCTCCCGGTAAACCTCATGGATCAGGTTGTTGGCATCGACCGAGGCGATGAGGATATGGAACGTATTGGTACCCAGGTCGATGACGGCGCGGAGTTCTGAGGTTTTCATGGGGTGCGTGAATTTTGCGGCGGGGTGGGGGGAGGAGGGAGTTCTTCTCCCGATCCCAAGGTATAAACGGCCCGCAGGCTGATGGTGCGCCCACGCAACCGGGGAGATTCGGCAAGTTGCAGATCGGTCAGGTGACGGGACCACCGGAAGTTGATGCCCAAACGGCGGGTGAGGTAAACCGTAACCCCGAGATTGAGAGCGAAGAGGTTGTCGCGCAGGGGCAGGTCGGCGGAGATGTCATCCCCCCGGGAATCCACCACCCAATATCCGATCAGCCGCTGGTAGCTTCCCCCTGCTTCGGCTGTCAGGCGCCAGTCCTTGTAATAGACCATGAACGGGATCTCAACGGTGTTGAGCCGGAACCGGTCAAAATCGCTGATGTTGATGCTATTGCGGTTCCGTTTAGCGCCCTGCTGGGAATACAGCAGCTCC
The DNA here is from genome assembly GCF_004803465.1 of Neolewinella litorea. Taxonomy (GTDB): domain Bacteria; phylum Bacteroidota; class Bacteroidia; order Chitinophagales; family Saprospiraceae; genus Neolewinella; species Neolewinella litorea. The sequence goes on from NZ_SRSF01000001.1 coordinate 57,603, forward strand.
GGTCCGACGCGCCACCGCTCGCCCAACAGGGCCACTACCCGCAGTCCGCCGTTGAGGCCAGGCTGGTAGAAACCCAATAGGTCGTCGCCGTCGATCTGACTCAGGTTGGCTCCCGCCAGTACGGAGGCCCGGAAGGTTTGGGAGGACAGCGTGCCACCCACCAGGCAGCACAGCCCGATCAGGAGGAAGAGGCGCATGGCATAAAAGTAATTAATGCGTGGGGTAAGCGACTGCATGGTTCGGGCCATTCGGCGATGTGGACGGGCACCTTACCTTTGCGGCCTTTCGAGCGCCACCGGATACGGCCCGGTAGGCCGCCATTACCTTGCACCCGCGTCCCCGCCCCATGATTGCCTCAACGAAACACAGCCTGAAGAAACTCGAGAACCTGATGCAGGAACTGGGTTATACGGTGCGCTACGAAAAAGGAAACTTCACCTCGGGCTATTGCCTGGTCGAGCAGCGGCGGGTGGCGATCGTCAATCGCTTCTACGATACCGAGGGGCGGATCAATGTATTACTGGAAATACTGGCCCAGTACGGCAGCCCGCCGGACGATGTGGTACTGAGTCCGAAGTCGGAAAAACTACTGAAGCGTTTGCGTCGGGAAACGGCGATCGGGGAGGAGGAATAAATCAGTTGTCCTGCTCACTGCCCGGCTCGTGGAACTGGATGCCCTCCCAGGGAACGTCAAGTTCTTCGGTGACGCGCCACCGGCGGGAATCCGGCGACATGTAATAAACCGACCGGCGTTCGTCGGTGGTGCCGTTGGCTTCGGTAGACCGGCGGGCGATCTGGATGAGGTCGAAATTCGTGTCCAGGTTCACGTCGGTAATGTAGCTGTCCATTTGCAGGCATTCCGTTCCGGCGCAGTCGAGGTAGGCGAGGGTCTTGAGGTGCTTGACCTTGCCGTCGCGGATGGCGAACATATCGATCTGGTCGCGGCGCGGTCCGTCGAGCCGGGTCAGGTAGAGGTTCTCGTTGATGCCCTTGATGGCGATCGTAGCGTAGAAGGTGGCGTTGTCGTCCTTGGCCAGACGGCGGAGGCGGGTCGGCAACATGGCCACGGCGGTATCCGACATTTCCTGGCCCCGCAGCAGGTAGGTTTCCAGCGGGTCACTGGTGGGGTCGACGTAAACGTGCAGGAACCCTACGTTGGATTCATCAAAATTGGTGGCAAAAAGATCCGCTCCGGTGGCTTCTTCCAGGGCGGTGGTCTGCATGCCTTCCCCGCCGACGTCGACGGGCGATTGGGCGTGTACCGACAAGGACAGGAGCAGGGTGAAACACAGGAGAGTAAACTGGCGCATGGTATGTTCTTCTTTTATCTTGGAACGCGATTGACGGCGGTGGATGTTCTTTTACCCCCGTGGCCGCCCTACATTCGCGGAAATTGACCGCGATGAATTACACCGAAGCCCAGGCCGAGCTGGAGAAGATCCTGGAGCAATTGCAGGAAGTACCCGCCGATATCGACCAACTGCACGCTCGGGTAGCCCGGGCGGAGCAACTTATCGCCCTATGCCGGGCCAAGTTGCGCGGTGCGGCTGAGGAAGTGGCCCGTCTGCGCGAATCGACCGAAGAATAAGCCTATGAAAAAAACAGTGCTCATCACCGGGGCGACCGGGGGCATCGGCCTCGAAACCGCCCGCGCCCTGGCCGCCCGGGGGTTCCACATCTTGCTGCACGGTCGGACCCTGGAAAAGGCCCGTATGGCCGCTTCCTCGATCACCGAGGGAAGCGTGAGCCCGATCCACGCGGACCTGTCGGACCTCACTGCCATCCATGACCTAGCCGGACGGGTAAAGGCACTCCATCCTCATCTCGATGTGCTGATCAACAACGCCGGGGTGTGGAACTCCAGGCAGGTACTTACCGCCGAAGGCGTGGAGGAAACCTTCGCCGTCAACCACCTGGCCTACTTCCTGCTTACGGGCTTGTTGCGCGACCACTTACAGCCGGACGGGCGGATCATCTGCGTGGCCAGCGACAGCCACCGGCAGGTCAAGGGCATGCGGTTCGACGACCTGAACCTGGACGGTAACTATCACGGACTGCGCAGCTACGCCCAGAGCAAGCTGGCCAACGTGCTGTTCTGTTACGAGTACGACCGCCGGAAACGCGACCGGACCACCATCTGCGCCGTACAGCCCGGGCTGGTGCAGACGGACATCGGAATCAAGGGAAATACCTGGCTGCACAGGCTGGCGTGGCGCGTACGTCGCCGGATGCAGGGCAACAAGACACCCGCCGAAGGGGCAGCGACCAGCGTGTTTCTGGCGAGCGTGGAGGACGCGCCGCCCAGTGGCCTTTACTGGGACAACCTGTCGCCCAAGCGGTCCTACTCCAGCAGTTACAGCGAAGAGGAGGCCCGCCGGTTGTGGGAAGTGAGCGAAAAACTTACGGGCTACCGGTATCAGTTCTGAATCTCTATTCTCCGGCCGTCACCCGGACATTTATATGGTAAGGGATACCCGCTTCCTTGCAACTCGCTTCGGGCGGTACACGCTGGTTCCATAAATTGACGGTCAAGCCCTATCCGGCGAAAGACCGTCTGTCCAGCTAGTTGCTGACGTTCTTCAGGGCGGAGGGACTGACCACGGTGGCCGGTTCGTCGCGGTACCGGCTGAACAACTTTTCCAGGATGCGCATGCGGAGCGGGCGAGGTGTGACGTAACTCGTGGCGATGAGGGCGCGGATCAACCAGCCGGGAACGATGACGGCCTTTCCGGTAAGCATGCCGCGAATGGCCTGGGGGGCAATATCGTCGGGCATGGCTACGAGCAGGCGGCCGCGACGCCCCTGTGCCTCGAGGCGGCGCAGGCCGTCGGCGTTGGTGATCACCGGTCCGGGGCAGAGTACGGAAACGCTGACGCCGTAGTGCCGGAACTCCTCCCGCAGGGCAAGGGAAAAATTATAGACGAAAGCTTTGGTGCCGGTATAAACGGTCTTGTAGGGAAGCGGCAGGGTGGCCTCCATGCTGCTGATGTTCAGTATGCCACCGCGGCAGGCGCGCAGGTGGGGAAGGAGCCGGTAGGTGAGTTCCACCATCACCTGGTTGTTGAGCATCAGCATCGTGCGGTATTCACCCCAATCGGTATTCTCAAAGAGGCCGCCGCGGCCGAAGCCGGCATTGTTGATGAGGTAGTTGACCGTGATGGATTCGGCTTCCAGCCAGGCCAGGACGCGGTCGATGGCGCCGGTTTCGATCAGGTCCTGGCCGAGGAGGCGATATGCGGCGTTTGGAATAGCGGAGAAGGTCTCCCGGGCACCGGACAGATTTGCATCGGAAAGACCGACGGCGGCCACTCCCATTCCCTGCCGCAGGCACTCCTTGGCGAGTGCCAGGCCGATTCCGTGGGTGGCACCGGTAATGAGTACCCACTCTACGGGTTGACGAGGAGGATTGCGCATAGCGTAAAGGTAATGTAATACGGTGCGCGGAATAATAAGGGGCGGGGCAATCCACCCGAAAAAGAATGGGTTACCGCTCGGCTACCTCGGGCTCGGGGGCAAGTACATTGATCGCACGGCGCAGAAAACCGGGGATGACCGTATCGTGGGTATGCGAGATCTTGGCGGGATCGCTGAGGTCAGCCATGAGGCTGATCCACTTGTCGCGCCCGTGCTCGGCGATCACCTCCGCCTTGATTTCGGGTCGGCTGAAATGCTCGAGCATGCCGTCGGCATCTGCTTCTGGGTGAAATTGGGTACCTACGATCTCGGGCGTCCAGCGGATGGCCATGGTGGCGCGTTCCAGGTCAACGTGCGGGCGGTCCTTTTCGATCGCCAGCACGGTGGCGCCGAGTTCATCCATCCGGTTGAGGTCGGGCTGAATGACCTGAAACCGGCGGAAATCGGCGGCGGTAAAGGGGTCGTCCAGACCGATAAAGACGGGATCGTCCTCGCCCAGGTCGGTGACGTGCATCGGGAAAGTGCCGAAACTGAGGCTGCGGCGGGCGGTCACCTCAGCCATGCCCATGTGATGCACGGCCATCTGGAAGCTGTGGCAGATAAAGAATACGAACTTCTTGCGATCGTTGGCGGCGTTGTGTGCCAGCACGGCGTCGAACCAGCTGCCCCAAAGATCTTCCCAGACGCCGTCGCCTTCGCGTGGGTCGCCGGGTCCGCCGGAGCTGATGTAGATGTCGTAGCTGAGGTCGGGCACCTGATGCTCGGCGCGGACGTCGAAGACCTCGTATTCTACACTTCCGGAGAATTGTTCGACGATCTCACGGATGCAGCGCATTCCCTGGTTGGGGATACCATTGTACATATCGAGGATCGCAAGGCGAAGTGCGCTCATGTTTTTGGGGTTTTATTCCTAACGCTGGTAAGACGTTCCAGCGCATAAAAAGTAATCCGGAATATCCGGAAGTTGAAGGTATGTCACTGAACGGACGGCGACGACGGACGCGGCTTCGTGAACCAGCGCAGGCGAACATCATCAGGGGGTCACCGTTGGGGAAGGTAAACATAGCTTTCCATGGAAAAGATCAGAGATCACAAAGAATACGAAGGAAATCCGGTAGGACTCAGCGAGGAAACCTGCGCTGAAATGCGCGAACACCTCGACCGCCACCTGGCGGCTTTATGGGTCCAATATTTTCAGTACCACAAACACCACTGGCTGGTGGAAGGTCCGCAATTCCGCGACCTGCACCTCTTTCTCGAAGAGAATTACACCGAGATCCACGAGCAGGCCGACGCGGTAGCCGAACGGATCACGCTGCTGGGATATGACCCCACCACGCGGATGGAAAACTACGTAAAACTGTCCTACATCAAGCAGGAGCCCGAAGGCGTCTTCCGCATCCGCGACGGCGTGGAGGCCGACATGAACAACGAGCGGAAGATGGCCGAGGAATTCCGCAAATCGATCCACCGCGCCTTTGAACTTGGCGACTATGGTACCAAGTCGATGCTCGAGGAGTTCCTCTTCAAAATCGAGGACCGCGCTCACCATTGCGAGCACTTCCTCGGCGAAGACAGCCTGGCGGTAGGCTACCTCCATACCGAGAAGGAGGTGGATAACAAGAAAAAGAAAAAGTAGCCCCTCGCCGAACGATCAATCGACCGCCGTTCCCTTCCGGGGAGCGGCGGTTTTTCATTTCAGCACATCGGGCAGTTCAGAAATGCGGCGAATCTGGTAAGTCGCTCCCAACTTCGGGTGGTTGGCGGTGCCGGGCAGGCGCAGCCAGCAGGCGTCGTAGCCGAAATCGAGTGCACCGCGGATATCGGCATTCGGGTTGTCTCCGATCACCAGTACCCGGTCTTTCCCGGGGTGGCCCATGCAGGCTTGGGCGTGAGCAAAAAAGGCCGCGTCGGGTTTTGCTACCCCGATCTCGTCGGAGATGGCGATAAAGTCGAAGAAGGGTGCGATCCCGGTATTCTGCAGCCGCGGTCGCTGTACCTCCTTTAGTCCGTTGGTGATCAGCCCGAGCCGGTACCGGCCCTGCACCCGTTGCAGGACGTCGAGGGCACCTTCGAGCAAGTGGTGGCTGGCGGCCAGGTAGTTGCGGTAGCTCAATGACAATTCTTCCGCGGGGTGGTCGTGCCGGTAGTGTTCCAGCAGACGTTTGAAGCGTATGTCGCGCAACTGTTCTTTCGGCAGTCGCCCTTTTTCGAAGTCGTCCCAGGCGGCACGGTTGATTAGGCGGTACGTGCTGAGTACCTCCTGAGACCATTCCAGGTCGCGTTCGAGCAGGGTGCGTTCCAGGGCGTGGGCTTCGGCCGCGTCGAAGTCCCAGATCGTGTTGTCGGCATCGAAGAGCAGCCAGTCGTACATCATCCGGTGGGGTTTTTGCCGGGGCAAGGTAAGGGACGTGGGGCTGGTACCGGAACGAATGGCCTTGCGGGAATTCCCGGCACCCGCGGCCGCGCCCTTGGCTTGTTTAAGGGAGGAATAGCGGGCCATTAACAAGTCATTTGCTACATGCGGGCCCAGCAATACCGTTGTAAGGCTCATATTTGTACCGAATTAAACCAATTCCATATGCTTACCCTCCGTTCTTCGCTGTTTGGTGCCGCCGTACTGGCCCTCAGCGTATTCTCCTGCCAGCAGGGCAACGACGACGTCCGCGACGCCGCCCGCCAGAACATTGAGACCGTGACCCCCAAAGATCCCAATGCCGCTGCACCCCTCCAGCCCAACGTGGCTACTCCCGCCGGTCCTACAACCAGCCTGGCTTTTGAGGAGAGCTCCTTCAACTTCGGCGAAGTGACCGAAGGCGAGATCATCACCCACACCTACTCGTTCACCAACACCGGTAACGAACCCCTCATCATCACGGATGCCAAGGGCAGCTGCGGATGTACGGTACCTTCCCGGCCCACCGCTCCCATTGCACCGGGCGAGACCGGCGAGATCACCGTTCGCTTCGACTCCAATAACAAAGTTGGACAGCGGAACCAGCGCGTGACCATCACCGCCAACACCACGCCACCCCAGACCGTCATCTCCCTTGACGGAACCGTAGTAGCCGACCCCAACGCCGCTACTCAGTAAGCGACTCCGAACCCGGAAGAAGCTCCGTCCGCTAACCGCGGGCGGAGCTTTTTTTATGTATTAAGGCCAGAGAAAGTACTTTTGGCCCTCCCTAAGCGACCAGATGCCCCGCAGAGTAGCCATTTCCGATATCCACGGCTGTGCCCGGACCTTTGAGGCCCTGCTCGACCGGATCAGCCTCGGCACCACGGACGACCTTTACCTTCTGGGCGACTTTGTGGACCGTGGTCCGCGCAGCGCCCAGGTACTCGATATGATCCTGCGACTGCGGGAGGAGGGGTACCGGATCCACGCCCTGCGCGGCAACCACGACCAATACATGCTGGATGCCGTGCTGGTCGGCGACAAGCGCTCGCGGGCGGCCTGGCGCAGCGCCGGCGCCGCCTCCACCAAGTCCAGTTACATCCAGCCGGGTAACCCGGAAGGTCGTATCGACCCGCTACACATCGCCTGGCTGAACCAGTTGCCCTACTACTACCTGCTCGACGATTATATTCTGGTCCACGCGGGGCTGAACTTCCGCCGCAAGAATCCGCTTAAGGGCAAAAAAGCCATGCTCAACCGCCGCAACTGGTACCGGCATATCGACTACGACTGGCTGGGCGTGCGCAAGATCGTACACGGCCATACCCCCCTGACGCGTGTACAGATCGAGGCGCAGGCCCATCCCCGGCGGCGGGCCTACCCGGTCTTTGATATCGACGCCGGCTGCTTCCACACCAAACCGGGCATGGGGCACCTTTGCGCGCTGAACCTGGACGACCGCACCTTCACTTTCGTGCCCAACATCGACCGATGAACTGGGACATCATCGAAAGGGAACTGGAACTTCGTACCTCCCGGTCCTCCGGGGCGGGCGGACAGCACGTCAACAAGACCGAAAGTCGGGTAGAACTGGTGCTCGACGTTGAGGCCAGCCAGGGACTCAGCCGCCGCGAACGCGACAATATCCGTTTCCACCTGGGCAACCGCCTGGATGGACAGGGCCGCCTATCCGTCACCGACCAGTCGGATCGCTCTCAGCATACGAATCGCAAACGTGCCCTGGACCACCTGCGACAACTGCTGGAACGCGGCATCCGCAACCCCCCGAAGAAGCGCAAGGCCGGGGCCTTCAAGGCCAACAGCCGCAAGCGGCTGGCCAGCAAGAAGCGGCGGGGGGAGATAAAGGCCGGGCGGGGAAAGATAGATTTCTAGTTGAGTCGAGGGCCGACCGGTCGGGTCAGCGCACCAGCCCTTCTTCGCGTAGTTCCTTCAGCAACTTGTCCAGGACCCCATTGAGGAAGTCCTTACTCTTGTCCGTGCTGTACAGCTTGGAGATGTCCAGGTACTCGTTCAGGGTCACCTGCGGCGGAATGTTGTCGAACTCCAGGAATTCGGCGATGGCCATTTTCAGCAGGATCATGTCGATGATAGCGACGCGCTCGGCGTCCCAGTTCTGCAGCACGGACTTGATGCGGGTTAGCAGTTGGTCGTTGGCATCGACCACGAAGGTGAGCAGCACCTCACCGAATTCGCTGACGGATTCCGAGGTGGACTCGTACTCCTGATAGAATTCCGCGCCTACGGGGAGCGCCTTGATGGTCTTCTTCATGGCACCGACTACCAGGCTCTTGTCCTCGGTCCACAGGGGAGAATGGTCTTCCACCATGGCCAGGAAAAGTTCCTGACCCTGCAGCCACTTGTACAGCGAGAGCAGCACCTTGGTGGTGTCGGCCGGTGCGGGTTCTTCGAGGGCGGCGTAGGTGGCGTAGGCTTCGGTGCCGAGGAAGTCGCGGTACAACTGCTTGATCTGGTCGGCGTCGATCAGACTGCGCGTATGGTACCGGTCGTATAGTCGGCTGAGCTCTTTATTATCGCTTAGGGAACGGACGGCCGGATTGGTGGCCAGGGTGGCGCGGAAGTTCTTGTCCTCGTCGCTCGGTCGGAACTTGGCGTTGCGGGTGGCCAGATCCTGCTTGGCGTACTCACAGCAGCGCTGCAGGATCAGCAGGTTCTGCAGGTAGAGCTCGAAGGAGCGCTTCACCATCTGGTTGTAGTGGCTGCGGATCGCCCGGAGGTCATGGCGCTCCTGCCGCTGGGCGGCGTAAAGGACCTGCATGATCTTGATGCGAACGTTGCGGCGACTCAGCATATCGGTATCCGGTTTTCAAAGTCGGGAAGCTGAACTGCCCCCCTACGAACCGCAAAGCAACGAAAAAAGCCCGACTACTGCCGCGAGGCGGCCAAAATATCCCGCTCCGCGATGCGGTCGAAGGCGGGAAGCTTCTTGTGATGCCATTTATTGACGATGACGCCCTTCTTCATCAGCACCACGCCGGGATTGGACCGGATGATGGTCTTGAGGAGGATGTCGTCGCCCCGGTAAAAGGGGTAGTCGGCACCGATGGTGCTGCGGAAGTCGTCGATGTAGGCATCGTCGGCAAACTTGGTCATGGCCATTACGGAGTGGCCGGCGGCCTGAGCCTGTTGTACGACCGGCTGAATTTCCTCGCGCCAGTGCTCCAGGTAGTCGGCATCCCAGTTGCCGGGCTCCCCCTTGAGGGTATAGGCCACGATGATAAAGGTGTAGCCGGGGTCAGCCAGCAGTTCGGGGACGATGTCGTTGCCATCCGCGTCGCTGACCTCGAAATCACTGATCTTGGTCGCCTCGATAGCGGGTTCGGAGGAGAAGGTCTCGTACTCCCAGTCTGATTCAGGGTAATCCTGGTAGACTTTCAGGAACTCATCGGTGGACATTTCCACGACGCGCCCGTCGGCCTTGTTTGTAAGCGTGTAGCCCAGAACCGAAACGCCGGCGGCGGCCTCGGCTTCGGCCTGTTTGACGGCGGCTACGTCGGTGCCGATCCGGAAGGGGCGGAAGTCCTGTCCGGGAAGGTCCCAGACGAAGTTGCTCAGGCAGAAGTACAGGGCCACGGCACCCACCGCCGCCACCGTGATGCCGCGCACCCCCGGCGAAAACAGCTGGTGCATACGGGAGGGGGCCAGCAGGAAGATCAGGGCGGGAATGAGCAACGCCACGTCCTTGAGGAAACTGACCCGCGGCTCCAGCTTCAGAAAATCGCCGAAGCAACCGCAGTCGGTCACTTTCATGTTTGTTTCAGCGTATTCTCCCCACTCACCGAAGGCGAAGAAATTGCTCCCCGACGGCACGTAGCCCGTCAGGTAGGTGAAGCCCGTAAGGGCCGTGAAAAACGCTACGATGACGAACAACAGTCCGGCCGTCAGTTTCGGCCGGGCACCGATGATGAGCATCACGCCGAGCATGATCTCGAGGACGATCATGAACACGGAGAAACCCACCGAGAAACTGCTGAGCCAGGGGAAGAGCGGCACGAGAAAATCCGCCCCGGCCCCCTGGGCGGTGGAAGCGAACTCGGCGAAATACTGCTCCATTTTGTAGGCCGTCCCCAAAGGGTCGATGGCCTTGACGTAACCCGAGAACACGAAGAGTGCCCCGGTAAAATTTTGCAGCACGCTCATGCCCAGATTGCGCGTAGCCTTCAGGAAAACGTGGGTCAGCGCCGTGAGCGACAGCGCGGCTATTCCAATGTACAGCAGGAGAGTAGTAAGCGTCATGAGCGTAAATTCTACGGTAAAGTACAACGGGCGTCCGGAGAGGTTGTAACGTGGTCCAGCAGCTTTGCGTATATCTCGTTCTGCCGCAAAATATCGGGGCACCCCACAAGTACCAGATGCTCCCGGGCGCGCGTCATGGCTACGTTCAGTTTTCGGTCGACCCCCTCGCTGCTGAGTTGCGACATGCGATCGAGTTGCACGCTCTCATTGGCGCAGAGCGACATCAGGATGATGCGTTTGGCGCTTCCCTGGTACCGCTCCACGGTGTCTACGGTGAAGTCGTCCGGTAAGTGGCCCGCCGCCGCCAGTTCCCGGCGGATGTATGCAATCTGCGCGCGGTAGGGGGTGATGATGCCGATGTCACCGGCGCGAATAGGGGCCGGGGTGGCCGCGTACAATTCCGTGAAAGCCTCTACCAGCCGGACGATCATCCGGGCTTCGTGGCGGTTCACCTTCGGGTCTGACGACTCCCAGTCTACCTCGGTGTCGATGAAGACCATTCTCCGGTCGGCCAGCTTCTGGTGCAGGGGGTGTCCGTTACCCCGCAGCATGAGGGGGGCCAACTGCAGTTCCCGGCGGCTCACCGAGGCCGGAAGGATATCGAGGGCACCGCCGTAGAAATGAAGCGCCGGAAACCGCATGATGTCCTGGTGCATCCGCCCCTGATGACTGAGTTGATCGTAGGCCCATGTCCAATCGTTTTGTTTAGCCTTCAGGTAGAGCCGCTCAAACAGACTGGTGCTCAAGTCATTAAGGCCAATGGTCTTAAGGTTTGGATCGTTCACCTTCGTGGCCTTTTCTCCCTGCTGCACCACGGCCGGCAATTGGCGGTGGTCGCCGATGAGCAGGGTGCGGGGCGCCCGGGTGAGCAGGGTGCCGAGCAGGGGTTCGAGAATCTGGCTTGCTTCGTCGATGACGATCCGGTCGAACCGCTTCAATTGAAAGAGCTCGTTCTTGCCGCCTACGCTCGATACCGTGCCGACCACGATGCGCGTACGGTCGATCAAGGCCCGCAGGTCCTTGCGACGCTGGATGCCCTCGCTGCGGACCTGCAGCAGGCGGTCCGTGTAGGCTTCGTTAGTTCCCAACCGGCTGCCGATGCGGAGGTAGTTGCGGAAGGGAAGTCCCTCGGCCGTCCGGATCTTCTCGATACTTTCACAGATCTCGTCCACGGCCCGGTTGGTGTAGGCCACCAGCAGCACGTTCTCCTCGGTATTGGTCAGGAGGTAGCGCACCAGGTGGTGCAGCATCATGCTCGTCTTTCCGGTACCCGGCGGGCCCCACAGCAGGAAGTAATCGGGGGCGGTGATCACCTTGCGCAGTATGCGGTCCTGTTCCGGCGTGAGTTCGGTGGCCACGCCGCCGCTGAGTGGGGCGGCTTTGGCGGGGGGCACCAGGCCCAGCCAGCGGGCACGGAAATCGGGTGCCGCGGCGGCCCAGAGGTACAGGCCGAGGTAGTGGTTTTTGAAACTGCTGTCGAGCACGTCCTTCTCAATGGCCCAGAAGGGATCGCGGCGGAAGGCCCCGTCGTTGAGTTGCGGGTTGCGGGGGCGCAGGAGCAGGGCGTCCTGACGCACCTCAATGATGGTGGATTTGAAGATCTGCGACCGCACCGCGTCGCCCGGCTCGGAGACGGCGGCGGGCGTGCCGTATAGTGCCACGATGTCGCCTTGCCGGAACTTCACGAGGTGGTCGGCATCCGCGGCTCGGTTCAGGGTCAGGATGTTGGCTTCCACGTCGTAGTCGGCAAACTGCAGCCCGTCGAGCAACTCGAAGCGCTCGATCTTGTCGCGTCGCTCGTCCAGCCACAGGCTGGCCAGTCCGTTGATGTGGTCGGTACGCTGCTCGCCAATTTTGGCCAGCCGCTGCTCGCGGGCCACGAAACCGAGAAAGGCGCCGAAGTACCGGCGCTCCAGGTCGCTCAACGCCCCGTAGGTTCGCAGAACGGTGCGGTGGTCCTCTTCGGCGAAGCGTCCCAGGTTACGGAAGCGGTCCGGCGACAACCGTCCGAAAAGGGCATCGGTCTGCTTGCGCAGGTCCCGGAACCCTCCGTCCGCGTCGGCCTGACCCAATTGGGCGATCAGCATTTCCACGGCTACCAGTTGGTTGCGGGCTGACAGGGCGATCATCTGGTGGGTGAACTGCGGCGGGGCGTAGCGTACCGGATTATGGTAGTCGATGCTGTACAGGATGTAGGAGCGCACGTTCGCTTCTTTACCGAGGGCCCGGTTGATCATTAGGTCGTACAAGACGGTCTGGATGAAATTATCGTTCCGAATGCCGTGCTGATTGGCCTGGTAAATTTTACTCGTCTTGAGTTCGACTATCGATGTAAGTCCGGATTCGGTGTCGCGCTGCGATTGCAGCAAATCGAGGCGTCCCTGCAGTCCATAAGCGGGGGAGAGGAAAGTAGGCTCCAGCATCACCTTTTCCCGGTCGATGTCGAGGCCGGCCAGTAGCTCCACCACGAAGCGCTTCACGGTCAGGTAGTGGTGGTTCAGGTCCCGGACCAAATCGTATACCTCCCGGTCGGAAAAGGTGCACAGTTCCAGCGGTTGCAGGGCAAACATGGTGGGCAGCACCTCCTTGAATTCACTGTTGGGCTCCTGGATGAGCACGTCGAGGAAGGTGTTGACGATGTTACCGCGCACCAGCGGTGGTTTCTTCTCGAAAGGGAGCAAGCGGCCTGGCAGCGAAGACCAGGGCTGGTAGTCGGTACCGCTGCTGAAGCAAAAGGCTACGTCGGTGACGTTAACCAGGAAGTCCGGTTCAATAACGATCTGTGAGGGGTACAGCCGGTCGTCTTCCCGCAACTGGGCGTTGATCAGGTTAAGGACTACGTAGGGGCCACTGATCTTTTCCAGGATCCGCACGGCTTCGGCTACGGGGGAGTCCGCAAGTTCCGCGTCGCCGTAGGGGATCGTGTAGCTTATTTCCGCCCGCTTTTCCTCTCGCACGGTCAGGAGCTGCATCTCCGGGTCCAGCTCCGTAGCCACCACCCGCAGCAGGTAAAATTGCCGTTTTACCTCCGCCGGCCGGTAGGGGGGGAAGGGCATCCGGTCGTACTCCGCCAGCTCCTCCGGGACCGGGGTGTCGAATAGGGTCTGGGTGAGGGCGACGGCCACTTTGAGTCCTAGGTTCACCCGTCCGGCCTGATCCGAATCGCCGAGCGCGGCAGCCATGGCCCGGCGGAATTGCCGTTCGTGGTAGATCAGTTGCCGCGGTAGCCCGAATTTGTGTGCGGCGTAGGAAATGCGCGCGTAGAGCGTACTGAAATGCAGGTTGTCGGTTTCGGTCGCCCGCTCGAATATCTCCTGGTGCAGCCGGCGCAGGGCGTCGCTACGGTCGGTGGCCGGCACATCGGTATTTCCGGCCACCACGCGGATGCGGCGGTAGAAAAAACTGCTGACGGCCTGGTCGCGCGGTGTACTGCTCATGGGCGACAAGATAGAACCTCCTGCGGCTTCAACGAAAGCGGAAAAGGGCGGCGGCGCGCCGGTGCCGTGCCCTTGTCCGGAAAGCAGAGCATAGTGGCGGTTCGGCTAAAAGCGAATATTCGCTACTTTGCGTGCATGAAGAATCGCCACCAAATTCTGAAAGGCCTCCACCTCGATATTCCGGTGGTGGTTTCCCCCATGTTCATCGTCTCCCAGCAGCGACTGGTGCTGGAAAGCTGCAAAAATGGTGTCCTGGGCACCTTTCCCGCCCTCAACAACCGCACCACGTCCGGTTTCGAGGAATGGGTGGTCGAGATCAAGGAGGAACTGGCCGCGGAAGCCGACCGCCGGGGCAGTCCGCTTCCACCCTTCGGCGTCAACCTCATCGTACATAAGACGAACCCGAGGGTCCAGGCCGATCTGGAAGTCATCGTGCGCCAGCAGGTTCCCGTAGTGATTACCAGCCTGGGCGCCGTGAAGGAAGTGGTGGACGCGGTACACAGTAATGGCGGACTGGTTTTTCACGACGTCACCAATACCTACCACGCGCAGAAGGCCATTGACGCGGGGGTCGACGGACTCATCCTCGTCTGCGCGGGCGCCGGCGGGCACGCCGGTACCCTGAATCCCATTCCCTTCGTAGCCGAGATCCGGCGTATGTTCGACGGCATCATCCTGGTAGCCGGGGCCCTGAGCACCGGACGCGACGTAGCCACGGCACTGCAGATGGGGGCGGATCTGGCCTATATGGGGACGCGCTTCATCAGCACCCGCGAGGCGGTAGCGGACGAAGCCTATAAGGACATGATCGTGCGGGCCGGCACGCGCGACATCGTCTACACGGCATCCGTTTCGGGCATCCCGGCCAACTGGATTGCGGCCAGCCTGGAAGCCGCCGGCATCACCCGCGAGATGTGGGACCAGAAGGCCAAGGCCGACTTCGGATCCGAGACGGAAGCCAAGGCCTGGAAAAACCTCTGGAGCGCCGGTCAAGGCGTAGCTACGATCGCAGACACCATTCCCGCCGCCGAACTGATCGAACGGCTGAAGCGCGAAATGCACGAAGCGATAGCCGAACAGGCGCAACTGCTCAATAAATTTTCCGTCTGAACACCAACTATACCGCTCCACTTTGCGGACCCGTGCCCACGCGCACGGCACGACCGGATCGCTCCGGCACCTGCGTGCAGCGCCCATAATCCGGACGGACTATCTTACCCATGTATGGAATACCGAGTAACCGACGGCGTGGCCCGACTGACCTTCAACCGCCCGGAGCGGGCGAATGCCCTGGACGAGGACGCATGGCAGGCCATGAAGGACGCCTTTGAACGGGCCAGTGCGGACAATGAGGTACGGGTGGTGGTGCTGGAGGGCACCGGAAAGCACTTTTGCGCGGGCATGGACCTGAGCGTACTGCAGAATCTGCAGACGAAATTTACCGGACCGCGGGAAAGGGTGCGGGAGGGGGTACTCGCCTTCATTACCGACTTGCAGGCGTGCATCACGGCCATCGAGCGGTGCGACAAACCGGTCATCGCCGCCGTACACGGAGCCTGCGTGGGGGCGGGGGTAGACATCATCACCGCCTGCGATATACGCTACTGCCTTAAGGACGCATCATTTTCGATCAAGGAGATCGACCTCGGCATCGTGGCCGACCTTGGAACCTTGCAACGGATGCCTGCTTTGGTCAACCCCGGCGTTGTGGCCGAGCTGGCGTTTACCGGTCGCACCTTTGACGGAAAGGAGGCCGCCCGGATCGGGCTCGTAAACGAGGCGCTCGCCAATGCCGGTCAGCTGCAATACAGGGTAGGTACCGTGGCCGATGCTATTGCCGCCAAACCACCCCGGATCGTGGCCGGCATCAAACGCACCCTGCTGCAGCAACGCGGCCGCCGGGTCTCGGAAGGTTTGTCCTACGTGGCCAGCCTGAGTGCCGGACTGATCGCAGGAATGCCCTTTGGCAGCGACGGGGAGTCATCCTAGACGGCAAAAAAACGCACCCAGCAAACTACCTGACCGGCAACTGGGAAGGGCACGCTCTGGTGGGCGGAAGGTCACGGAAAGGTCTTCATTACCAACATTTTCACCCAGGTATGGAATAAAAACCCGCATTTATTTAAGAATTCTTGTTGAAAACTTGCGCGGCTGTTTGAAAATGTTTTAATTTGGGCTTAAATAAACTGATACTGAATTATGATAACCGAAGATCGCCGCGAATTGAACGACCGGTTCCGGGAAGTCTTCCAGATTCTGGAGGACCGCGGAGAGATCATCAAGAACGACCGTAATGGTCGGGGTCTGGGTGATTTTGCCAAGCGAATCCTGAACAACCGGTCCTACGGGCACATCATCCGGGCTTACCTTAATCCCGACGACAAACGCTGCATCAACTACGAGCAGGCCCGCCGCGTGTGCAGCGAGTACGGGGTCAACCAGGAGTACCTGCTGGAAGGCAACGGCACGCCCTTCGGCATGGACCTGCCCAAGGTGGCCGACATCAGCGGCGTGGAAGTAAAGCAAAACATCCTGTTCACCTCCGTAGAAGCCTTTGCGGGTGCCAGTGTTGACGGCGACAGTTTCCTGCGGGAAGAGGCGCAGTTCTTCTCCCTGCCGGATCTCTTCGGTGACGGATTCGTGGCCTTCCCCATCAACGGCAACTCCATGGAGCCGGTCATCAACGACGGCGACGTCGTCATCTGCCGCCAGATCGCCGGCGTCCACGAGATCAAGGAAAACAAGATCTATGCCGTCCGCTCCAAGGGAAGCCTGTGGGTCAAGTACGTGCAGCCAATCAAGGACAGCAAGGGCCGAATCCACTCCCTCAAGCTCATCTCGGCCAACTACCTCGAGCACGACCCCTGGGTAGAAGACGTAGACAAGAATACCCGCCTTTATGAGGTGCAGAAGCGCATTAGCGACCTCTAGTCATCTTATTTCGGTAAACTATCACCCGCAAGCGGTGGTCCGGACCCAGGGCCGGGCCACCGCTTTGTCGTTTCAGGGCCACCCGCTGCTTGAGGTTTTCGTCACTGCCTTTGACTGTTCGTGCCCGAAGTCGTGTAGACCAGAGATAGCTTTGTTGATGGTGCACTGGCCTCTTCCGCGCCGCGGAAGCATCGGTCTCTCCACGCGCCGCGGTAGCTCCTGACCCTCCACGCGCCGCGTGGAGTAAGGGTTAGGGCAGGTGACGCAGTTGCCCACGCGGCGCGTGGGCGGTCCGGCTGGTACCACGCGGCCTGATGCTCTCCCTTCTTCAATCGTAAGGGACATGACGTGAGGTCCACTCACCTTAAAATTGACGGAACCCTCCACTCACCGCGGTAGCTCCGGACCCTCCACGCGCCGCGTGGAGTAAGGGTAGGGTAGGGCAGGTGACGCAGTTGCCTACGCAGCGCGTGGGCGGTCCGGCGGGTACCACGCGGCCTGATGCTTTCTCTTCTTCAATTGTAAGGGACATGACGTGACGTCCACTCACCTTATAATTGCCGGTCCCTCAACTCACCGCGGAAGCCTCGGACCCTCCACGCGCCGCGTGGAGAAAGAGTCACACCAGGCAGGTGACGCAGTGGCCCATGCGGCGCGTGGGTGCTCCGGCTGGAACCACGCGGCCTGAGGCTCTCTCTTCTTCAATCGTAAGGGACATGACGTGACGTCCGCTCACCGTAAAAGTGCCGGTCCCTCAACTCACCGCAGAAGCCTCGGACCCTCCACGCGCCGCGTGGAGAAAGAGTCTCACCAGGCAGGTAGCGCAGCGGCCCGCGCGGCGCGTGGGTGCTCCGGCGGGTACCGCGCGGCGTGATGTTTTCACCTCTTCAAGTGTAGCGGAGATGCCTCGGCCACTTATTGGCAAGCCAGGCTGGATAGAGCCGACTAAACACCGCAAAGCCTTCGCCTTAGCGTGCCTGGCTCACCACGGTCAGGGTGACGCTCTTCAGGTCTCCATTCCGGCTGCTGTTGCCCAGCATCAGCTGAAAGGTGCCGGGTTCGACGGCGTATTCCATATCCGCGTTCAGGTAGTTAAGTTGGTCGAATCCGATCTCGAAGGTTACGGCCTGGGTTTCACCGGGGGAGAGACGAAGCTTCTGAAAGCCTTTCAATTCCTTTATCGGACGGGTAACCGAACTGAAGTTATCGCGAATGTAGAGTTGCACCACCTCTTTGGCGGTAACCTTGCCGGTGTTGGTTACGTCCACGGTCACCGTCGTGTTACCGTCGGTCGGGATGAGGTCGGTACCCAGCCGGGGCGGACCGATCTCGAAGGTGGTATAACTGAGTCCGTAGCCAAAGGGATAGAGGGCGTTCACGTCTTCGAGCAAGTACCCCCGGCGGGCGGTCGGCTTGTAGTTGTAGTAGGCGGGAATGTGTCCGGCGGAGCGCGGGATGCTGATGGGCAATTTGCCGCTCGGAGCCACTACTCCGTGGAGTACGTCGGCCACGCTGTGTCCGGTCTCCTGTCCCAGGTAGAAGCACTGGAAAACGGCGGCCGATTTCTCCGCCAGGTTGCGAATATTGAGGGGGCGCCCACCAAATACCAGACCGACAATCGGTATCTCCAGCTCGGAAAGGGCGTCGATGAGTTCATTCTGGGTGCCCATCAATTCTAGCGATGGCCGGTCGCCGAGGTGCGATTCCGCCCAGGCCTCGCGGCTCGTGAGTTCATTGCCGCCGACCGCCAGGACGATGACGTCGGCTTCGCGGGCCACACTGACCGCGTGCTCGATCCGGGCACGATCGTCGGAGAGGCTGACGGGCACTACCGGGTCCTTGTACCAGCTGCCGGGCTCAGTGACCCGTGATCCCTCGGCGTACAAGATCTTCCCCCCGTGTTTGGCGGCGTAGGCTTCCAGTCCCTGGCGTACCGTAACGAAATGATGGGGCTCTCCGGTGTAACCACCGTGGAGGACGCGGTCAGCGTTTGGTCCGATCAGCGCGATGGTCAGACCGTCCTCCAGTGGCAGCAGGCCGTCGTTTTCCAGCAGGATCATGGCTTCCGTCCCCGCCTGCCGCACGAGCGTGTCGTCGTCCGGGGTGTTGGCGAGGGCGCCTTCCGGATCGGTGTACGGGTTTTCAAACAGGCCGCGCTCAAATTTCTGGCGGAGAATGCGCCCTACGGCGGTATCGAGGATCTCTTCGTTGAGTTCGCCGGAATTCACGGCGGCCACCAGATAGGGAAAGGCTTTGGCGTCGGGCAGTTCGATGTCAATACCGGCCCGAATGGCGCCGATGGCGGCGGCTTCCAGGTCATCGGCTACGGCGTGTCGGGTGGACAGCTCCTCAATTCCGTAGTAGTCGGATACCACCGCGCCCCGGTAACCCCACTCACCGCGGAGGAGGTCGTTCAACATCCAGCCATTGGCGTGGCTGGGCACCCCGTTCACTTCGTTATAACTGGCCATGATGTTGCGGACGTTGCCGTGGCGGACGATGTGCCGGAAAGGATACAGGAACACCTCGCGGAGCGTCCGCTCGCTGATGTTGGCCGGGGCGATGTTGTTCCCACCTTCCGGTTCGCCGTGGCCGGCCATGTGCTTCAGTGTGGCGTAGACTTCCCCCGGATCCCAGCGGTCGTTGTCTCCCTGAAAGCCGAGTACGGCCTGCAGGCCGATCTCACCGGCCAGGAAGGGGTCTTCCCCGAGCGTTTCTTCCACGCGTCCCCAGCGCGGGTCGCGGGCGATGTCGACCACCGGAGTCAGTACGACGTGTACGCCCCTACTGGCGGCCTGCCGCGCGGCGGTAGCGTAAAGACGACGGGTGAGGCCGCGGTTGAAAGTAGCCGCTACGGCGATGGGTTGGCCCCAGCTTGTCGCATCCTTGGCGGCCAGTCCGTGCAGACTCTCTTCGTGCATCAACGCGGGAATCCCCAAACGGGTCTCCTCCTTGAGGTAGCGCTGAATAGCATTGACATAAGCCACGTGCTGGGCCGGCGTGCGCCCGGGTTCGCCGTTACCGCTGGCTTCGCTGGGGCGGGCCACGTGACCGATGCCGTGCGGGATAATCTGCCGGGCTTTCACCGGGTCGAAGGAGTAATCCTCCGACTCCATCTGGTGCTTGTCGGACCAAACCGACAGCAGCTGGGCAACCTTCTCTTCGGTGGTCATACGCCCGATGAGGTCCGCGATGCGATCGTTTGTGGGTTGACTGACGTCCTTGTAAATGGCGGTTTCGGTGTTGGACCGGGGGACGGCCTCCGCGGCGGTCGTCGGAGCCGACGAGCCGTCTTTGGGCCGATCGCAACCGGCAAGAACCAGAACGATCAGAAGCAGGGCAAGGCGGGAGAGCATGGTCAGCGTTTTCGGGCGATAGGTTAAGGTAACAACTTTACCCGTAGCATTTGCCGCGGCGCTATTTAAGCCCGTCCAGCAGATGAAACAACTCCCCACCGTCGATCAGAGCGCCTTCCTCCATGCGCAGAAAAATGTCCTGGTCGCGGCCGATCGGGAGGTAGGCCCGCTCGGCGGAGTAGATCTTGGGCCGGGCACCATCAGCTCGTAACTGGCGGAAAATTTCCTCCGGCGCGACCTTGGTGTCTGTAAGGTCTACGCTCGTTTCGCCGCTGATCAGCAAGCCGCGCATTTCAATCTTGTCCGGTCCGGTGCGGTAGGTGCGCAGGTCGTGAGGCTTGCGCTGCACGAGGTATTCGACCCGTTCGATAACTCCGGCAAAGACGATCTGACTGAATTGCAGGATCAACGCGTCGGACCGTTGCGGGTCTTCGTTCTTGATCTTTACCCAGCTGTCGGCGTCGATGCCGTTGACGCTCAGGAACTTTACGAACTGACCCCGTACCTCCTCGAGTTCATCGCGTCGCAGGCGGCGGAATTTTGTTTCCTTCATAGGCAGCACAAACAAATGGTGCAGGCCGTAGTTTTGCCGTTAGCGGGCTAATTCTACCCTCAGCACACTTCTGATTCCATGTTTGAAATCCCCGATTTTGGCAGCGGCGCCGTTTGGCTGTCCTTGCTCACCCTGACCTTCCTAGAGATCGTTCTCGGTATCGACAACATCATCTTCATTTCCATCGCTAGTGGCAAACTCAAATCCGAGGCCGATCGCAAGAAAGCGACCAATATTGGGCTCATCCTCGCTATGGCCCTGCGGATCGCCTTACTTTTCGGCGTATCCTGGCTGGTATCGATGGACGATCCGTGGTTCGAATTCGACTGGGGCTGGGCCAGCGGCGGGTTCAGCGGACAAAGTCTGATCCTCATCGCGGGGGGTATCTTCCTGCTCTATAAATCCACCTCGGAAATCCACCACAAGTTGGAGGGAGACGAACACGTCGAAGGAGATCCCGGAGCCCCCAAGGCCGGGGCGAGTTTGCGCTCGGTGATCATTCAGATTACCATCATCAACATTGTCTTCAGTTTCGACTCCATCCTTACGGCGGTCGGGATGACCAACGGACTCGTCGGGGCACTGCTGATTATGGTGATTGCCGTGGTGGTGTCGGTAGGGGTCATGATGCTCTTCGCCGTTCCGGTCGGCAACTTTGTCAACCGCAATCCCACCGTTCAGATGCTGGGGCTGGCCTTCCTCATCCTCATCGGTTTCATGCTCATCGTGGAGGGCGCTCACCTGGCCGACCTGGTAATCTTCGAAAACCACATCGGCACCGTTCCAAAGGGCTATCTCTACTTCGCCATCGCCTTCTCACTGCTGGTCGAGTTCCTGAATATGCGTATCCGGCCCAAGTCTGCCGGCAAGCAGGTCAAGCTCAACACCTACGCTCAGGAGGCCGCGCGGGATCCGGAGTATACCCGCATGCAATAGGTTGCTTTTTATCCCGACTCCGGAACTTAAGGCTTCCTAGCTCTTCATCCGGGCGGCGGCGCGCGGGTGCAGGGCGGCACCGGCAGAAGCGGTACCGATGGTACCATGAATCCAACCTCCTCCACAAAGAGAACGGCCGATCGCAGTCTTGCGATCGGCCGTTCTCTTTACTATCGGGAAACGTACGTTACTTGTCGTAGAACGTAATGGCTTCTCCGCCCTTACCGGCACGACCCGTACGGCCTACGCGGTGTATGTAGGTATCGTAGTCGGTCGGTGCTTCGAAGTTCACCACGTGGGTGATGTCGTCGATGTCCAGACCGCGGGCGGCGACGTCCGTGGCGCAGAGGGCCGTGATCTTGCCGGCTTTGAAGGCGTTGAGTGCTTTTTGCCGGTAGTTCTGGCTCTTGTTGCCGTGGATCTCGTCGGCCGAGATGCCGGCCTGGTTCAGTTTCTTCGTAACCTTCTTGACGCGGTGCTTGGTTTCGGCGAATACCAGTACGCGCTTCATTTCGGGCTGCTGCAGCAGTTCGATAAGGGCATCGAACTTGTTGTCGGGCTCCACGAACTTGACGGTCTGGTTGATGTGCTCGGCCGAGGCTTCTCCGCTGCTCACCTTGATGGTGACGTAGTCGGTCAGGAAGTGGTCGATAAGTTTCTGCTGGCTCTTGTCGAGGGTGGCAGAGAAGAGCATAGTCTGGTCGCGGTCGCCCATCTTGTCCGTGAGGAACATAACGTCCTTTTGGAAACCCATGTCGAGCATGCGGTCAAACTCGTCGAGGACGAGCACCGAGGCCTCCTGCAGGTCGATCTTTCCTTGTTGGTACAGGTCCTTGAGGCGGCCGGGGGTGGCCACTACCAGATGGTAGCTGCGCTTCTTCAGGTTGACGATGTCGGTGTTGATGTTGCGTCCGCCGATCAGGGTGATGGCGTTGTACTTCATGCCGATCGTCAGGGCGCGGAACTCGTCTTCGATCTGGAGGGCCAGTTCG
Source organism: Neolewinella litorea (assembly GCF_004803465.1). Taxonomy (GTDB): domain Bacteria; phylum Bacteroidota; class Bacteroidia; order Chitinophagales; family Saprospiraceae; genus Neolewinella; species Neolewinella litorea. Next base: position 79,895 of record NZ_SRSF01000001.1, read on the forward strand.
CGGGTGGGGGCCAGAACGAGGGTCTGGAAGGGCTGCTCGCTTTCGAGCAGGGCGTCGATGAGCGGGATCAGGAAGGCGCCGGTTTTACCGGTGCCGGTAGTGGCGATGCCCATCACATCCTTGAGGGCGGCGATGTGCTCGAAGGATTTTTCCTGAATCTCGGTGGGGTAGACCCATCCGGCTGCCTTAATGGCGCTTTTCAGCTTGGCGTTGACGGGCCAGTCGACGAATTTGGTTTCGGCGCGGTACTCAACGGTTTTCAGGGAGACACCCTCGTGCACCATCATATCGGCGGGCAGGGGAATGTAGTTGTGGTTGGAACGGCCACCGCCGCTGCCGCGGCGATCGCGTTGTCCACCGCCACCCGAGGGCCGGCGGTTACCGCCGGAGCGATTGGGTTTATTGTTGCTGCGGCCTTTGCCGGAGCGGGAAGAGGGACGTTTACTGTCCATAAACTATAAGTGGGTTAGTAGCTCCGTAGAGATAGAAATGGAGCTTCGTCCTGCCCGGCTCACAAGCCGGTGGGCGGATCATAAAGGCTTCCATCCGAATGCAATAGCGGCCCTGGAAATAGCGGGCTGCGCGGGCGAGGCGTGGATCGGTGGAAGCAAAGGGTCCCGGCTCGCGCCGCAAAGGTACTCATTAAACGATTGGTAGTAACATTAAGTTTCACCGACCGCCGGATGGCGTACGAAGCGGGCGGAAGGGGGACAACCCTGGGTGGGGCTCGTGCGTTGATCGTATTCCACACGGGCCCTAAAACTTGGTTGACCCTACAATTTATTTAAATTGGGAAGTGACTTCGGCCTGTCTAGGGCGGGCCTCAAACCCTTCGACTTGTCAGGGTTCCCGATTCGGTTCGCCGATGAAGGACAAGGGGATTACCGAACCAGGCCAGCTATCCCAACCATGTTCTTAGCAGGAGTCAAACCACCTGGGGGCACGTGTGGATTTAAATAAGAAAAGCCCGACCGAGGATTCCTCGGCCGGGCTTTCTTGTAGTGGTTTGATTCAGTCAGCTCCATCGGGTGGAATGGGCGGTACCGAGCGTGGTCCCGGCCCGATAGTATTGCGCATGTATCAGCCGGAGCTGATACTCGGGTTAACCACCGGGCAGTGGGATTTAGTTGGCGGGCTCGACGCTGACGAACATGCGGTTGAGGCGGCTCTTGCGGAAAGAAACCTTGCCGTCTACTTTGGCGTGGATGGTAAAGTCCTTGCCCATGTAAACGTTCTCACCGGGGTGGTACTTGGTACCCCGCTGACGGATGATGATGTTGCCGGCCTGGGCGGCTTGCCCACCGAACAGCTTCACGCCGAGGCGCTTTGATTTGCTGTCGCGGCCGTTATCGGTACTACCTACACCTTTTTTGTGTGCCATGGTATATTAATGTTTTGGCTCCCCCCGAGGGAGGAAAGTTAGGAATGGGGCCGTGACTAGCCCGCGATGGATTCGATTTTCAGTTTGGTGTACTGCTGACGGTGGCCCTTCTTCAGTCGGTAGCCCTTACGGCGCTTCTTCTTGAAAATGATCACTTTGTCTCCCTTTACGAGAGGGTCAACGACGGTGGCGCCAACGGTGGCGCCGCTGAGCATCGGCGTGCCTACGGTCACGTCATCGCCGTTGGCGAGGAGGTGAACCGCATCGAAGCTGACGGAGTCGCCAGCTTGGGCTTCTAGCCGGTGGACGAAGATCTCCTGACCTTCCTCAACTTTGAATTGTTGACCGGCTATGGTTACGATTGCAAACATCTAGATGTGGATGTTGGTGAAAAAAATTGAATTCGGGGCGCAAAGGTAGGGAATTTCGCTTGATTATCCACCAAAGGCAAGGGGTATAAATTGCGCCGCTCCGAATAAAGCTTGCCGCCAGCTCCCACAGCCGGTCGATGCCAGTGCAGCAATCGTCGATGTGTCTCTTCCGCCGTTTCGGTTTGACCGACATTGCAGTTACTATTCTTACCTGCTCAAATACCCAGCCATGCTAGATGATATCCTTACCGGTGCCCGAAACGCCATTTCCGGTCTTGCCTCAACAGTGGGGGAGGGAACGCGGGAAAAAACCGCCAAATTACTTGAGGACTGGCTGCAGATCTTTCCCGTGCTGGAGAGCTACGGGTTGGAGATCACCAGTTTTTCCATGACGCTCGGCCTCAATCCGGCCTTGAACGTAGAACTACTGGGCAAACACGACGACTGGACGGAGGAGATCCTCCAGGAACGCTTTGCCGCCCACCGGGGCGATACCGCCCTGACTACCGTCTTTACGGCCATTCGCACCGCCTACCGGCTGCAGAAGCAGACCAGAGCCCGCTTACGCGATCCCCTTATCCTCAAGATCATCGTTCGCATCACGCCGGAGGTCAGGGTCGTCCTTGGGCAGCCGATACTCGAAGATTAGGCGGCTGATGTCGCGGTAAAGCTGGCGGTACTCCGGCCGCTGCAACAGGGACAGGTGGCGCTCCATCGTCGCCGTATCGCCCCGCACCGCGGCGCCGGTTTGCCGCACGGCGGGTCGCCGGCCATCCTGGCTGTGGGCCGTATGCCGTATGATGGGCAGCAACAGTTCGAACGGAATGTCTTTCGCGTCGCAAAGCTGGTAGGCAATATCGTAGAGGGCCGTGACGAAGTTATTGGAAAACACCGCCGCCAGGTGGAGCTGGGCCCGCTGCAGGTCGTCCAGCCAGGTAACCGTATCGCTGAGCTCAGCAGCCAACCGGCGCAAATAGGTCGCGCCGGGCTCGGTGGAGGCGTAGATGACCAGCGGCAGGTCGCGCCAGTGGCTCACCGCTTCTCCCCGGCGGAGGGAACGTATCGGCCAGAGGACTCCGCGGTGCTGAAAGTACCCACTGATTCGGTCCGCCGGGGTCGCGCCACTGGTATGGAAGATGGGTATGTGGGGTTGAAGTATGCCTCTCAGTTGTTGGCTTGCGGCAGCAATTTCGTTATCCGGCACGGCCAGGAATACCGCCTCCAGTGGGTAGTTCGAAAGTTGCGCGTAAGGGACGGGGCTCTTGTCCCCACTATCGTCCTCGCGACGGTGACCGGCTACTACGCAACGCCCCCCCAAGACACGGGAAAAGTGCCAGGTCAGGTTACCGTTACCGACAATGGCGATGGTGGAAAGGGACACGGGGCGGGCGAGCGAGGGGTGACTTAATCCAATTGGTCCAGGAACGTCCTTAGTTCCGCAACGTCCTTAAAGCCGGGCCGGGTTTCGAAGCGACTGTTAAGGTCGATGCCTTTGAACTGGGGGTGGTCAATGGCGTTGATCGCGTCGGCGTCTTCCGGGCCGATCCCGCCGCTGAGCAGGAAGGGTACCGGACCGGTATATTCTTTGAGCTTGCTCCAGTCCCATTTGCGGCCCGTGCCGCCGGCCTGTTTATGCCCCCCGGTATCGAAAACGAAGAGTGAGCAACTACCGACGTAATCGTTGGTCCGCGAAAAATCAAAATCCGGAGTGATAGAAAAAGCTTTGCTGATGCCGGCTTTACGCAAGGTATTGACGCTCCACAGCAACTTCAATTCTTGGCAGTAGCCGGGGCTTTCCGTACCGTGTAGTTGTACCCAGTCGAGGTGGAAATCGTGGACGGTATTCAGCAGGTAGTCAATCTCACCATTGACGAATACGCCGACCAGTTCCGTACCGTTCAGCAGGGCATCGTTGGCGGAGAGCCATTCGCTCAGGGAGGCTTGCCCGGCAAAGCGCGGCGAGTCGGGGTGAAAGATCAACCCGAGGTAATCGACGTCGAGCCCGTTCACGGCGGCAATATTCTCCGGATCACGCAGTCCGCACACCTTTACCTTCATGCGACAGCGTCTTTGTAGATGTCGTTGATCTTGTGGGCCTTGCGAATGAATTCGGCACAGGCGGCACCCGGATCGGCTTGCCGCATGAAGTAGGTGCCGATCAGAAAACCCTGGAAGTGAGCGTGGCGGAGTTTGACAACCGACTGCGGGTCGTCGATACCGCTTTCGCTGATACGCAGAATGCCTGGCGGCAGCATTTGCTCGAGTTCCAGGCTGTTGGAGATGTCAACCTCGAAGTTCGTGAGGTTCCGGTTGTTGATTCCGATGATATCTACACTGGGGCTGATCTTCCCGATCTCGTCCTCGTTGTGTACCTCGCAGATCACCTGCAGGCCAAGTTCATTGGCTTCCTCCGACAGTTCGTCGATCTGCTGGGCGGTCAGAGCGGTGGCGATCAGGAGTACGGCGTCGGCCCCCATTGCGCGGGATTCGTGTACCTGGTAGCGGTCGATGATGAAGTCCTTACGGATGATGGGGATGTCCACCGCGGCCCGTACCCGGTCGATATCGTCGGGGCGGGCACCGAAGAACTGCACGTCGGTCAGGCAACTAATAGCCGCCGCGCCCGCCTTTGCGTAACCCTGGGCGACGGCGGCGGCATCCGCGTTGAGGTTGATGTCCTGCTGGGAGGGGGATTTGCGCTTGAACTCCGCGATGAGACCGAAGTGTTTGCTCTTCTCCAGGGCCCGGCACAGGTCGTGACGCTTGTGGTCGTAACCTTCCGAATCCTGCAAGGCCGACAGGGACACTTGTCCCTTCCGGCGTTCGACCTCCAGTTTCTTGTGTTCAATAATTCGCTCAAGGATGTTGCCCATGGTGTAGCTCTTGTGGATTTAGATAAAGCGTTTCGCCGGGGCGGGGTTGTGTCAGCCCAGCAGTTTATGCAATACTGCGGCGGCCCGCCCGCTTTCGATACTTTCGCGCGCTTCTGCTACGCAGTCCGGCAAGCTTCTCTCCGGGTGGATAACTTGGATGGCCAGGCCGGCGTTGGCGCAAACTACCGCCTGTTGCTCGGGAGTCGATGTACGGTCTAAAACACCCAGGAAGATGGCTTTTCCCTCTTCGGGAGTCTCACCGCCGTATAGCGAAGGGGGCGCCAGACTGGGCAAGCCAAAGTCGTCCGGATAGTATATGGCCTGGCACCTGCGGCCGCGCACACTGGCCCCTGATGTGAGGCTGATCTCGTCGTAGCCGTCGAGGGCATGTACGATCAGGTAGTCCCGACTGGTCTCACCCTGCAGGATGTAATCGTAGATCCTGCTTACTTCCCGGTCGTAGGTGCCGAAGAGTTGGTAACGGGGTCGGGCGGGGTTGATGAGGGGCCCGAGAAGGTTGAAAAAGGTGCGTACGCGCAGCGACTTGCGGACCGGCACCACGTTTTTCATCGCCGGGTGGAACAGCGGCGCGTGCAGGAAGCAGATGCCGGCGCGTTCGAGGTCCGCCATCAGCTTGTCGCGATCGTTAGAGAATTCGTAGCCGAGCGCCTGGAGCACGTCGCTGCTGCCCACGTTGCTACTCACACCGTAGCTACCGTGTTTCGTGACGGGGTATCCCGCTCCTGCAACCACGAAGCAGGAAAGCGTACTGATGTTGAAGGTATTCTTGCCGTCGCCCCCTGTACCGACGATATCGATCGTGGGGCGATCTTCCAGGTCGAAAGGGACGGCCAGTTCGAGCATGGCGTCGCGGAAACCCTGAATTTCGGAGAGGTGCGGCGGGCGCATATTGATGGCCGACACCACCGCGGCGATCTCTGGCTCCGCTGCCTCACCGTTGGCGATGCGCTTGAGTGTCTCATGGGCCACCTCGCGGCTGAGCGGCTGGCGGGCGTAGAGCTGATTGAGGAGGTTCTGCATAGGCGGTTAGAAGCGGAATCCGATGCTGGCTTGCAGCGAGCGGTTGTAGTCCTTGTCGTCGGTGTTGTACTCGCGGTCCGTAACCCCTTCCGTACGCGTTAGGCGCTGGTCGTTTTCCCCGTTCGTGGCGTCGGTGAGTCCGTATTGATAGCGCAGCCCCAGGTAAAGCCCGTTATTCAGGAAGAAGGAAGCTCCGCCCACCAGGCCGAAGTCGAGGCGACGGTATAGGGGGGTGTTGTCGTCCGCGTTGTAGTAGGCGTCGATGACGGAGGGCAGATTGGACTGCTGCTGATTTGGCTCAATGATCGCGGCGAAGCCGATGGGGTCGTCGAAGTAGTTAAAATCGTAGTTGTACGAAACGCTGGGGATCACGCGCCCGTCGGGTAGGGTCGGGGAAGTAAAGGTGGCCGAGCCCGAGGCGCGGCTGTTGACGAGCAGTCCCGCGCTGAAACCGCCCTCCAGTTCAATGGGACCCACACGGTAATAAGTGACCACCGGTACGTCAATGTAGCTGTTGAGCACGTCGCGTTCGCTCTGCAGCTCCCCCACGATCCGGAGGGGTTCGGTATCGGCCGCATCGGCGTAGAGGTAAAAATAGGAGGGGCCGTCGTAGCGTACCTCGCCGCCCTTCTGGCTGTACATCAGATCGGCCTTGAAGCCGAACAGGTCGGTGACGGCGTAGGCGAAGGTGGCCCCGACGTGGAATCCGGTAGTACGGTTGAATTGCTCCAGCGTGGTGCCGTCATCCGCCATTTCCCGGTCACCGTCGAAGGTCGTGAAGTTCAGTCCGGCCCGGAAACCGCCGCTGAATTCCTGGCCGTAAAGGCAGGATACCGGAAGGAGGCAAAGCAGCAAAACTGCCAATCGGATGACGTGCATAAGATATTTTTTGGGGCGGTAAAGATGAGGTTAATTTGTGGAAACAGCGGGTCGGCGGCGGGCGGCAATAAGTTGTGCATTATCAACACATTATACGTCTGCCCGCCCGGCTTCGCGGCCCGGGTCGTTTAGATATGACCCCTGCCCGGTTGATGCCGAAAGCGAGTAAAACCGCCATATTAACTACCGGTTTAGTTGTCGCACAAACTATCTTTAGTAGCTTTGTCACCGTCTACGGGGTTTTTAGGGTACAAAACGAAGTCTGATCATTTTAAGAACATTTTGGGCAGCCGCCACGGCTGTCCCCTTACTACTATCATCACTTTTAAATCAATTACCCTAAATGCAGCGATTATCATTAGTCCTCGTTCTGGTCTTCGGAGCGTTCGGCGTTCTGCTGGCGCAACAGAAGATTACCGGTACGATTACGGACGACGCCGGTGAGCCCCTTATCGGAGCGTCCATTCTCGTCGAAGGCACCACCACCGGTACCGTTACTGATTTTGACGGCACCTTCGCCCTCACCGTCCCCGACGGGGGGGAGCGCCTCGTGGTCAGTTATACCGGTTACGCCAGCCAGACCATCCCCCTCACTTCGTCCACCGCCTACCAGATTATTCTTCAGGAGGGTGTACAGCTCACTGACGTAGTCGTGACGGCACTCGGCATCACCCGCAGCGAGAAATCGCTGGGTTACGCGGTAACCGAAGTCGACGGCGACGACGTCACAAAAACCCAGGAAAACAGCGTTGTCAGTGCCCTGAGCGGCCGGATTCCCGGTGCCCAGATCAACAACTCCAACAGCGGCCTGGGCGGATCGGCCAACATCATCCTGCGCGGTGCCACCTCCGTGACCGGCAGCAACAAGCCGCTCTTCGTGGTCGACGGTATCCCGATCGCCAACGACAACAACAACGGCGCCAACGCCGCTGTGGCCGCCGGCGGCCGCGATTACGGCACTACGGCCCAGGACATCAACCCGGCCGACATCGCCTCCATTTCCGTACTGAAAGGCGGCGCCGCCGCGGCCCTGTACGGATCGCGAGCCTCCAACGGCGTCATCCTGATCACCACCAAAAGCGGCAAGGCACGCAAGGGCATCGGCGTGACCGTCAATTCCGGCGTTACCTTCAACAACGTTGCGGTGCTGCCCGATTTCCAGGATCAGTACGGTGGAGGTTATACCCAGGAATTTTCCACTTTCGAATACGACCCCGATGTTCATCCGGCGGAGTGGGCTTCCTTCGACGGACAGTTTATCCCCGAGTACTACGCGGACGAAAGCTGGGGACCCGAAATGGACGGAACCCTGGTACGCCACTGGGACAGCTGGTACCCGGGCGAGAACTTCGGTGAGTTGCGGCCCTGGTCGCCCAACCCCGATAACGTGCGCGACTTCTACGACACCGGAGTTTCTTTCGACAACAACGTGGCCATCGCCGGCGGAAACGAGCAGACCCTCTTCCGCCTTTCGTACACCAACAGCTCCAACGCCGGTGTATACCCCGAGTCGAAGCTGAACCGCAACACGCTTAACGTAAACGCCACCCAGCAACTGGGCAGCAAATTCGAGGCCACCATCAACGGTACCTACGTCAATACCCGCGGCGAAGGACGCCCCGCCATCGGCTACGGCGGTTTCGGCAACGCGATCAACGTACAGTCGAACTTCAACGAATGGTTCCAGCGCCAGTTGGATATGGACCGCCTGCGCGACTACAAGCAGCCCGACGGCACGCCGCGTACCTGGAACATCCGCAGCCCGACGAACCTTGACGCCCTATACTGGGAAAGCCCCTACTGGGTAGTCTACGAAGACCGCGGCAACGACAACCGCGACCGCGTGTACGGTAACCTGAGCCTGAAGTACGAAGTCATGCCCGGCCTGTCCATCACGGGTAGCGCACGGACCGACTACTACAACTTCCAGGTACACGACCGGCTGGCCGCGCGTTCCGCTGCCAATATTCCCTACGCGGAGCGCCTCGACGTGACCAACCGCGAGAACAACTTTGAACTGATCGGTAGCTATACGGCTAACTTCTCCAGTGAATTCAGCCTCGACGCCCAGCTGGGCGGCAACCTGCGCCAGGACGAGTACAGCTCCGTCCGCTCCAAGAGCAGCGGCGGCCTGAGCGTGCCCGGCATCTACACCGTAGAAACCTCGGTAGACCGCCCCGAGCGGAACGACTTCCAGAGCCAGAAAGAGGTGCAGTCCGTCTACGGCCGACTCGGACTCGGCTGGCGCGCGATGCTTTACGTTGACCTGACGGCCCGTAACGACTGGTCTTCCGCCCTGGAAGCCGGCAACAACAGCTATTTCTACCCGTCAATCTCCTCCAGTTTCGTCTTCAGTGAGCTGCTGGAAAACAGTTTCATCAGCTTCGGTAAGATCCGGGCCGGTTTCGCCACGGTTGGTAACGACCCCGCTCCTTACCAGACCCGGCAGACCTACGGGGCCAGCAACCCCTACGGCTCGTTCCCGACCTTTGCCGTACCCAATACCCAGGCCAAATTCGATCTGGTTGCAGAATCCATCACCACCTGGGAGGCGGGTATCGATATGCGGTTCTTCAACGACCGGCTCGGTTTCGACGTGACTTACTACGACATCCAGTCGCGGGACCTCATCATCGACCTCGGGGTGTCGGGTACTTCCGGATTCAGCAACGTGACCACCAATGCCGGCCTGCTCACCAATAAAGGTGTCGAGGTACAGTTGTACGGTACGCCGATCCAGACGGAGAACTTCACCTGGAACGCCCGCATCAACTTTGCCTCCAACGAAAACCAGGTAGTGGAACTGGCCGAAGGCCAGGACCTGCTCAGCCTGGGCAGCTACGGTACCCAGTTCGTGGCCCAGACGGGTCAGCCCTACGGTACCCTCATCGGCCTGGGTTACGAGCGCAACGACGCCGGACAGAAGGTCGTCGATGAGGATGGCTTCCCCATTCTCGCCTCGAACCTGAACTTTGGCAGCGTATTCCCCGACTACACGGGCGGCATCATCAACGACTTCGAAATTTACAAGTTCCGCCTAGGAACGGTAGTCGATTTCCGCAAGGGCGGCGTGGTGTACTCCGTCTCCAATCGTTGGGGAACCAACTCCGGTCTGCTGGCCAGCACCGTAGGCAAGAACGCCAACGGCGTGGACGTGCGTGAGCCCGTCTCCGAAGGCGGCGGCATACTGGTGGACGGCGTGACCGAGGACGGACAGCCCAACACCACCTACGTGAATGCTCAGGACTACTTCGGCGGACTGCGCAACTTCCGCGAGGAATTTACCTACGACGCCAGCTTCATCAAGCTGCGCGAGATCAGTCTGGGCTATGACCTGCCGGGCAGCTGGCTGGAGAACAACTTCGTGGCTAACGCCGCCATCAGCGTCTTCGCCCGTAACGTGGCCATCCTGCACAAGAACACGCCCAATATCGACCCCGAAACTTCCGTCACCAACGGCAACGTACAGGGATTCGAGAACGGACAGAACCCCAGCGTACGCAGCATCGGCATGAAGCTGCGTCTCGGATTCTAAGCCAGGCCACATTGTCAGACCGACCGGGGTGGGGCGGAAGTTCCCCCGGGTCGGTCCCCAATTCAACAATAAAAAATAATCATATGAACCGCATTTTTCTTGCGTGTCTCCTGTTGATCGGCTTTACCGCGTGTACCGACCAGTTCGAGGAGATCAACACCAACCCCAACAGCCCGGTGGAGGTCCCGACCTCCTACCTCATCACCCAGGCCGAGCGCAGCCTGGTTGACCTGGTGCTGGGTGAAGGCTTCGCCGGAGTGGGCACCTACGGGTCGCACTACATCCAGCACCTTTCACAGACCCAGTACACCGACGTGACGCGTTACGACGATGTACGTACCTCCTTCTATGGTTTCTACACCGGTGGCCTGGAGGATCTCGAGAACGTGATCCTGCTGAATACCAATGAGGAAACCAAGGGCTCCGTATCCGCATCCGGCCCCAACGCCAACCAGATTGCGTTGGCCAAGATCATGCAGAGCTGGGCTTTCCTTTCGATGACCGACTTCTGGGGCGATATCCCCTACAGCGAAGCCCTCAAGGGACTGGAGAACCTGAATCCCCGCTACGATGAGCAGGAGATGATCTACCGCGGAGCGGTGAATACCCTGGTAGAAGCCGGCGATATGATCGTGCCCGGTCCGGTAGAAGGCGACATCATCTACAACGGCGACATGGAGTTGTGGCGCAAATTTGCCAACAGCATCATTCTTCGCGCCGGCATCCGCGTATCCGACGTGGCCCCCGAACTCGGACGCGAATGGGTGAATCTGGCCCTCAGCCGCGGCGTCATCTCCGACAATAGCGAGAACGCCCAGCTGAACTACATCACCGGAGGTGAGTTTGCCAACAATACCTTCTATACTGACGCGCTTACCCGTACCGACTACGCCATCAGCGAGCCGCTTGTATCCTTCCTGGAAGAGCGCAACGACCCCCGACTCGCCGTCTACGCCCAGCCGACCGCCAACAGCGTAGCCGCCGGTAAGACCGAGTACGTGGGTATGCCCTACGGAATCAGCGAAGGCGACGCCGGTGCTATTCCCGTAGCCGAAGTTTCCTTCCCCGGACTGGCCTTCGTAGGCATCGACGCCCCCGCCGTTATGCTGACGTACAGCGAAGTGCTCTTCAATCGCGCCGAAGCCGCCGCCCGCGGGTGGATCGACGGCGACGCCGAGGAACTGTATGACGCCGCCATCACCGCCAGCATGATGCAGCACGGCATCAGCCATACCGACGCGATCGAGGATTACCTGGAGCAGGAGGAAGTGGCCTACGACGCGGCCAATTTCGAAAAGTCGATCGGACAGCAGAAGTGGATCGCCCTCTACTTTCAGGGTCTGGAAGCCTGGTCGGAATGGCGTCGCCTCGGCTATCCCGAGTTGGATCCCGCCCCCGCCGCCATTGTCATCAAGACCATTCCCACGCGTCGGGGCTACCCCGACAACGAGTTCAGCCTCAACAAGGAGAACTACCTGGAAGCCCTGCAACGGCAGTTCGGCTCCGATGAGGATCCCCTCGATGGACGGGTCTGGTGGGACGTAGACTAGAACCGCCACGATTTCTATCAATACCCGAGGGGCGCAGTCACCGACTGCGCCCCTTTTTACTTGGACGTGATGCAGCCACTTCCGGATATTCAACCCTACGGCCCAGGAGACGTTACTATGCAAAAGACAACGATGAGTCAAGCTACCACTGCCACCAAGCGGCCCGTACTGCTCTACACCGAGCAAACCCCGAACCCCGAAACCCTGAAATTTGTCACCAACCGCATGCTGTACAACGGCACCGCGGAATTCCGGGAAGAAGAGTTCGCCCGCGAGTGGTCTCCCCTGGCTACCGAATTGTACGATTTTCCCTACGTAAAGAAGGTCTACATCGCGAATAACTACGTGACCGTAACTAAGGAATTCAATTACAGCTGGGATGACATCATGCTCAAGCTGAAGGAGTTCATCAAGTCCTACCTGGAAGAGAATAAGCTCATCATCAAGGATGGATTCGCGGAGGCCATCGCCGAGATGGAAGCCGAACGCGGGATCAGCTACGAATACACCGAGGACGAAGCCGAAACCGTCACCCAGATCAAAGAATTGATCGACACCTACGTGAAGCCCGCCGTGGAGTCCGACGGTGGTAACATCGAATTCAAGAGCTACCGCGACGGCGTCGTAACCGTGATCATGCAGGGTGCCTGCTCCGGATGCCCGAGCTCCACGGTTACCCTGAAGTCCGGAATCGAGCAGATGCTCAAGCGGATGATGCCCCAGGTCAAAGAGGTACAGCAGGAAATGGGCTGACCTACCGGTCGCCTTTCCACAGACCATAACAATTAATCGGTGGGGTAACTTACTTGGCGGAGTCCGGCAGCGGCCGGAAGTCTGAGTAAGTTGCCCCACCGTTCGTTTGCGCAGCAGCTTCCTCAATATGTCACCCGCACAGCTAGCCTTTGACCGGGATCACCTCTGGCACCCCTACACCAGTTTGGTCGACCCCCTGCCGGTCTATCCGGTCGCCTCCGCCGACGGATTCCTGATCAAACTGACCGACGGCCGCGAACTCATCGACGGCATGTCGAGCTGGTGGAGCGCCATTCACGGTTACAATGTACCCGCACTCAACCGCGCCGTCCAGGATCAGCTGGCTAAAATGAGTCACGTCATGTTTGGCGGACTGACCCACGAGCCGGCGGTTGCCCTGGGCCAGCGCCTGGTCGAGATCACGCCGCAGGGTCTGGATCGCGTATTCCTTGCCGACAGCGGCTCGGTCAGCGTAGAGGTGGCCATGAAAATGGCCGTGCAGTATCAGCACGCCCTGGGCCACCGCGGCCGGACCACCTTCCTCACCGTGCGTGGCGGCTATCACGGCGATACTACCGGTCCCATGTCGGTCTGTGATCCGGTCACTGGCATGCACCAGCTGTTCGCGGGATTTATGCCGCGCCATGAGTTCTTTGATCGGCCCCCGGGCGGGTACGATGCTGCCTTGGACAGGGATTACGTGTCCGGTTTGGAAGAATTCTTTCACCGCCACGCCGATCGCGCGGCCGCCTTCATCGTAGAGCCCGTGGTGCAGGGTGCCGGTGGCATGCACTTCTACAGCCCGCGTTACCTGGAGGAATTCCGCAGGCTTTGTGACGAGTACGGACTGCTACTCATCTTCGACGAGATCGCAACGGGATTCGGTCGTACCGGCCCGCTTTTCGTGGGCGCGGACGCGGGTGCCGGCACCGGTACCGAGCGCGGCGGTAGCCGGCAACCCGACATCATGACCGTAGGGAAGGCCCTCACCGGCGGATACCTGACGCTGGCCGCCACCTTGTGCAGCAACCGGGTAGCGGAGGTAATCGGGGCGGGGGAGGCTTCCGTGCTGATGCACGGTCCGACTTTCATGGCTAACCCCCTGGCCTGCGCCGTGGCCGTAGCGAGTATAGATCTGCTGCTTGGCCGCGACTGGCCTGCCGACATTGCCCGGATAAAGGCGGGCCTGGCCCGGCACCTGCGCGCCGCCGCACAAAAGCCAGGCGTAAAGGACGTTCGTGTGCTCGGGGGCATCGGCGTGGTAGAGCTCCACGATCCCGTGGATGTAGCCTCCATTCAGGCCCGATTTGTGGCGGAAGGAGTATGGGTTCGTCCGTTCGGACGACTGGTCTACATCATGCCGCCTTACGTAATAAGTGACGCCGCCTTAGAACTGCTCTGCCGCGCGGTCGTTAAATATGTTTAGTTTCGCCCCCCCGATAAAGACCAACCACCGATGGCTACCGTAAAATTCACCTTCGAAGATAAAAAGATCGCCCCCAAGACGGTCGAAAACGTCGAGGTCGACATGAGTATTCTGGAAGTCACCGAAGAAAATGGCATCCACCTCAACCACAACTGCGGTGAGGTCTGTGCCTGCTCTACCTGCCACGTTTACGTGCTAAGCGGAGAGGACGCGCTGGAGGAAATCAGCGACAAGGAAGAGGACTTCATCGACCGGGCCATCAATCCCCGTATCGAAAGCCGCCTGGGCTGTCAGGCCGTCATCCTCGACGAGGATGCCATCATCGAAGTCGAAATTCCCGACCAAAGCCGGATCATCGGCCACGAACACTAATCCACCTCCAAGACCCCCAGGGGGATACTCCGCCAATAGTGGAGGCCCTTCGGTTTGCGCCGCAGCTTACTTGCGGAAAGCGCCAGGACGTGTGAAAACTGTAACTAATTATGAGCTTTAAAGACTTCGACGATTTTCCTTTCGGCTGGGCCGACCACGAAGACATCGCTATCGCCCTGTACGACCGCTTCGGCGACGATTTCGGCCAGGATAAAATTTACCGCATCCGGTTCACCGACCTGCTGGACTGGATCCTGGAAATTCCCCAATTCACCGGTACCCGCGACCAATCCACCGAAGAACACCTCGAGCAAATTCAGGCCAAGTGGGTGTACGAATGGCGGGAGAATCAGTAGTGGTTCTTTAGTCCTTTAGTTCTTCAGGCGGGTAGTTCTTTAGGCTGTTCGGCGCAGTGTCCGCAGAGACAAGCAGTGAGGGAGGCACGACCTGTCCTTGATAACTGCAGCCTCTACCAGACTAAAGAACTAAATGCCTAAAGAACTAACTGCCTAAAGAACTAACCGCCTAATAGGCTAATAATGAACGAGCTAGAACGCTTCGCGGAAATCACAACCTTCATATTCGACGTGGACGGTGTGCTTACCAATTCGCAATTGATCGTGTTGGAGGACGGCAATTTGCTGCGGCAGATGAACGTCCGAGACGGATACGCCATCAAGCGGGCCCTGGAAATGGGTTACCAGGTCTGCATCATTACCGGTGGGAAAAGCCAGGGCGTGGTTTCGCGGCTACAGGGTCTGGGAGTAGTAGACGTTTACTACGGGGTAGCCGATAAGGTGGAGGCGTATCGGGAGTACATGGACCTATACGAACTGGAGGACGAGCACGTGCTTTTCATGGGCGACGACTTGCCGGATTACGAAGTCATGCGCCTGGTCGGATTTCCCGCTTGCCCTAGGGACGCGTGCCCGGAAATCCTGTCCATTTCAAAGTACGTGAGTAACTGCGACGGCGGGGCCGGAGCGGTGCGTGATGTGATCGAACGTACCCTGCGCCTGCACGGAAAGTGGTTGCCTTCGGATCCTACCGAAGTGCTGCCCACCAGCGTCTAGGGAGCTGCACCTGGACTGCATTCCCTGGATTGACCATGCTACCGGCTGGCAACCATAGAAAATCTGGTGCTGAAGAACCCGGCTATCCGGCAGAAAGCGGGCACCCGCGGCCGCGCCCAAACAAATTGTTGCTTATCTTGGCGACCCGCTCAAAATACCCCTTATGTCCGATCAACAGACCAGCAGCTACCTCGATTCCCTGAACGACGTACAGCGGCAGGCCGTGACCACGACGGACGGGCCGGTACTGGTAGTGGCGGGCCCCGGATCGGGAAAGACGCGGGTACTGACCTTCCGCATTGCCTACATCATCGAGCAGGGTACCGCCCCCTGGAAAATTCTGGCCCTGACCTTCACCAACAAGGCGGCCCGTGAGATGAAGGAGCGGATCGAGAAGGTGGTCGGCAAGCGCGCCAGTTATATCTGGGCGGGGACCTTCCACAGCCTGTTCGCGCGCATTCTGCGGGTGGAGGCCCAGCATATTGGCTACCCCAGCAACTTTACGATCTACGATACCGACGATACCAAGAGCCTGCTCGGGTCCATCATCCGCGAGATGAACCTCGACAAGCAAGTATACCAGGCTAACGCGATCAAAAACCGCATCAGCTCGGCCAAGAGCAGCCTGATTACGCCGAAGCTCTACGAGAAGAATGAGGAACTGCTCGCGCAGGACAAGATGGCCAATATGCCGCTTGTCCACAAGATTTACGCCGCCTACGTGGCCCGCTGTAAACAGGCCGGGGCGATGGATTTTGACGACCTGCTTTTCCGCCTTTACGAACTCCTGCAGAACCACCCGGAAGTGGTGCAGAAGTACCGGGAGAAATTTAAATACGTACTGGTCGACGAGTTCCAGGATACCAATACGCTGCAGTATGCCATCATCAAGCGGCTGGTGCAGTACCCCAATAGTCCGCGTAACATCTGCGTGGTCGGCGACGACGCTCAGTCGATCTACGCCTTCCGCGGGGCGACCATCCAAAATATCCTCGATTTCGAGAACGACTTTGGACAGCACGGCATCAAGACCTTCAAGCTGGAGCAGAACTACCGTTCCACCGAGAACATCGTCAATACGGCCAACGCCGTGATCAGCTACAACAAGCGGCAGATCCAGAAGGAGATCTGGAGCGACAAGGGGGTAGGGGACAAGATCCGGGTCATCAAGGCCGTGGACGACAACGAGGAAGGGCGCCGCGTGGCCGATACCATCCTGGAGCAGAAGAACCGCTATCACCTGCAGAATAGCGACATCGCCATCCTCTACCGCACCAACAGCCAGTCGCGGATCTTTGAGGAATACCTTCGGCGCTTCAACATTGCCTACCGGGTGTACGGTGGTTTAAGTTTCTACCAGCGCAAGGAAGTGAAGGACCTCATCTCCTACCTGCGTATGGTGGTCAACCCCAACGACGAGGAGGCGTTCCGGCGTTCGATCAACCACCCCAAGCGCGGCATTGGCGGGACGAGTCTGGCCAAAGTGACCGACCTGGCGCGGCAGCAAAACATCACGCTTTTCGAAGCGCTCAAGCACGTAGCCCTGCCGAAGCGCACCCGGCACGCTGCCGACGGCTACATCCACATTATCCAGGAGGCTCAGTCGAAAGTGGATACCGCCAATGCCTACGAACTGGCGGACCTGATCGCCAAGGGATCGGGGCTCACGGACCTGCTCCGCAACGACAAAAGCATCGAAGGTATGGGCCGCCTGGAAAACCATGAGGCACTGCTGGACGGCATCAAATCTTTCGTGGAGGAGGATACTGTGATCGATACCGACACCTTGCCCGACAAGTCGCTGGCTACCTACCTCCAGAATATTGCGCTGCTTACCGACTTCGACAGCAACGAGGAAAACCAGAACGGCGACGTGGTCACGTTGATGTCGGTCCACGCCGCCAAGGGGCTGGAATACAAGTCCATATTCGTCGTCGGACTTGAAGAAAAGCTTTTCCCGAGTTGGATGAGCATGGACAGTATGGAGGGGCTGGACGAAGAGCGCCGGCTATTTTACGTAGCGATTACGCGGGCGGAACTGTACCTGACGCTCAGTTACGCCAATACCCGTTATCGATACGGCAAGATGGTGATGAATGAGCCCAGCCGCTTCCTGGCCGAAGTGCCGGCGGATGCAGTGGAGAGTACGTCTACCAATCCCCGCAGCGCCGACCACGAATACGACAAGGTGGCCCGACAGCGGGAACACCGGGCCCGGGTAACCGGCATTGCCCCCCGTACCCGACGGGGAACCGCCCGTTTCGCCGCCCCCAAGGTCGATCCCGCCACCTTTGAACCCAGTCCGGCCAGCGAGGTCGAAACAGGGCGCAAAGTCCTCCACCTGAAATTCGGGGAAGGGAAGGTGTTGAACGTCGACGGAGGAAGCGACAATCGCATCGCCACCATTCACTTCAGCGATCTGCCGCAGCCCGAGAAACGGATCATGCTCAAGTTCGCCAAGTTACAGGTTCTAGACTAAAGAATCCCGTTGTAACTGAGTGGATGGCAGTAGAATCCGCCTACTGCATATTTGTCAGATTCCAGATGTAGACCGTCAGGAAGGAGAGGACCGCCAGGGCGAGTCCGCCAATAAAGGTATTATAGCTAATGGTGAGCAGGAGGTATTTGCGGTGGAGCACCTGACCCAGGTCGTAAAGGTCGCGCGCCAGATCGTCGTAAAGGCTGTCCTGGTCCATCTTCATGCGGGACATATACTTGATGAAATCCGACTTCTCAATTTTGAGGAAGTTGCCGAAGTAGAGTAGGCTGGCTTCCTTGCTCTGGAGAAGTTTACGCTTTTTGATACGGTACTCGGTGACTTTTGGTCGGGCGGAAAAAACGGCGAAGATGACGGCCGTGAGGGAGCTCATCAGCAGAATAATGATGGGTGCCAGAAATTCCGGGCTGTTGAATACCAGTTCCTCGAAAAAGCTCAGGCCCGCACCGGACACCGCGATCAGGATGGACAGGATGATCGTGTTGATGGAGATCATCATGTTGGCCTTGTCGTCGGCGATGCGGCTCAGGTTGATGTGGTTGCGGAAGGCGGTGCGGTACATCGTATCGATACCGCGGCCGAAGTTCTTGCCGGTCTTGGCTTTGACCTCCTTCTGCTGGATTTTGTAGTTGTTGCTCTGCTGCTTGCTGACGTTCTTGCG
Source organism: Neolewinella litorea (assembly GCF_004803465.1). Classification (GTDB taxonomy): domain Bacteria; phylum Bacteroidota; class Bacteroidia; order Chitinophagales; family Saprospiraceae; genus Neolewinella; species Neolewinella litorea. The sequence continues at coordinate 98,307 of NZ_SRSF01000001.1, forward strand.
GCGGCGCACGTCAAATTCGCGTTTGCCTTCGTCGGTCAGGTAATTGAAGTTCAGAAGGAACTTCTGCATTTCCTGACCGAAGGGCACGGGGCTGCCTTTTTTGCTGTCGAGGGCCTCGCGCTCCAGCTGCAGTAGTTCGGAGCGTCGCTCGTAGCGCTTGCGGCCGAGCCAGTTCCACACTGCATCATGGAGCAGGCGGACCATCTCATCGCTTTGGGCGTTGGCTTCCGGCACGGCGGTGATCCAGTTGGCGGCATCCCCGGCGTCGTAACCCTGCTGGGTGGCGAAAGTGGTGAGTTCCTCGGCCGATCGCCGGGTGAAGTCTTTGGGGCCGCCGATGTAGCCCAGGGGATAGAACAGTCCGGCCAGCTTCAGGCGCTCGGTCGACTGCTCGTCGAGTTCGGCCTCCTTGGCCAGTTCCTCGGCCTTGTCGGCGATTTCTTCGGAGTAGGCGAAGTTGTGGAACAGGAAGATCGGGTCCAGTGCTTCGTTGAACCGGCTGCGGACGTATTCACGAGCCTGGGAAAAGAAGGTCTTCTTTTCGGCTTCTACTTCCGTGTGTTGATCACTGCTCATTGGTGGGGGGTTGCATGCGGGTAAGGGTAGCTACGATGCCGCGCCCGCCCCGGCCTTCGCTGCTGATGTAAAGGTCTCCGTTTGCCGCGAAAGCGATTCCCTCGGGCTGGGTGAAGGTGGACTTCTCAAGGAGTTCCACGTGTTTGATCTGGCTGTCGCGGTCGATCACCACCAGCACGTTGCCCACGGAGGAAAGAATGAAAATGTCTCTGGTAATTGGGTCGACGGCGATTCCGCTCGGCTTGATGATGTATTCGCGGTTGGATCCGAAAACGATCTGGCCGACCTCCAGACTGCTAACGTAGTAAGTGGGCTGGGGATTCAATTGACCGGTGGTAAGGTCGTAGGTATATACGCCCCGGCGGCTTTCGTTGTCGGCCGTAGGATTGAGTTCCTGTTCCTTGGGGACGATCAACAGGGTATTGGTTACGGAATCGTAGCAGATGCCCTCGGTATCGTTGCGGTAACTGAAATCCGTTTCCATCTTGGTGGCGGTCACATCCGTGGCACTGTCCTGGTAGGTGAAGCGGTGGATATCCCCGTCGGTTTCCAGGACAAATAACTCCCGGCCGCGGCGCGTGACCCCCTCGTAGTCGCGGTTCTTATCGAAGCGCACCTGGTGGATGGTTTCGCCGGTTACGGTATTGACCAGGAACAATTCCCCCTCCTCGTCCTGAATGGCGAACACCTCATCGGGATTAAATCCGGCACAGAGGCCACTGATCTCGTTCAGGTCGGAGTGAAGTTTGACCACCCGGTCGAGCCGGTCAAAGTTGTAGGGAAAAAAGTAATCGTCGTCTACCGTAAAGCTTTCGGTTTCCGGCCGTTGGCTCACCGTTACGGCAACGTAAGTTATGCCGATGCCGAGTACGACCAGGAGAATGACGATGCTGATCAAATTCGGTTTTTCCCAGAGCTTGTTCATGTATAAATTTTTAGAATGGGAAACCGGCGGCGAAATTCACGCGCCCGCTCTCTTCGTCCAGGAAATACGTTAGGCTCAGGATAGTGGCTCCAAGGGGAGCAACCCAGACGCCACCACCGTACCCGACGTGCCAGGTACTGCTGTCTTCGCCCTCCAGCCACACCCGACCGTGGTCCAGGCCCAGGATAAAGCCGCCAACGGTGGGAACTTCCCCGCCCCCGAAACCGAAGCCCATAAAGCGCAGGTCGATGTTCTGGTACACCATCGTGTTGCCCAGGTAGCGGTCGACCCGCGCGGCACGGTAACTGCCGCGGCCCCCAAGGGAGGCGAGCTGGTAGAATTCAGGATCCCCGCTGGAGCGCTCCACACCGAAGCGGGTCGCAAAGTTGATCGCTTTGGTAAGCATACGGTAGAAGGTCAGATGACCCCCGTATTGGGTGGTGTTGATGCCCTCCCGTTCCAGGTTCCAGCTCTGACGGGCAAAGAGTTCGTACTTGACCCCGTTGTCGGCCATCAGGGGGATGGCCAGGTTATTGGAACTCACGGTGGCAGCAATACCGGCAAAGGGCTGCCGGTTGAACACCTCAGGATCGATTGCGTCGGTATTCTGGATCAGCGTAAAGGCAGGGGCCTCGTCGAGTTCGTAACTGTGGTAAAAGGGACCTACCGAAAAGCTGAAGCGATTGCGGCTGCCGCGGAACCGGAGCATGGGATTGATGAATACTTCCTCCCGGCGCGCGCGGTTGTATTCGAGCACTTGGTCTTCGGAAATTTCCAGTTCGTCAAGCTCGTCATCATCCGGTTGCCCGACGCCCTCGTTGCCGAGGCCGAAGAAGTTGGCTACGTAGCCCGGACTGTAGTAGTGGGCCGAAAGGGTAAGGTCATTGCGGCGGCGGAACAGGTCGTTGAATTCCCCGTCGTAACGGAATTTGTAAAACTCGTTGGTGCTGTAGGTTCCCAGAATAGTGTGCCGCTGGGCGTAGGGGTCCGGCTTCCAGCCCGTAACGGTGCGGGTGATTCCGGCTCCGATAAAGAGGCCGTCGTCCACGTTGAAACCGATCGAGGGAATGGGAATGGTGTAACTGGGATAGTACTCCTCGAAGTCGAAGGTGTTCAGATCGGGGTGGTTGTCGCTGCGCCGGTCTTTGAGTTTTCCGGTTTGCCCCTCCAATTCCATTCCTTCTTTTTCGTCGTAGACCTTCGCCTTGAGCTGCCCTTCGGCCACCGCAATGTCGCCATCCGTGCCGCCGATAAGGCGAATGGTGATGGGACTTGTGGCCCCCGACAGGACGAAGCGATCGTCTCCGTCCATACCATACACGACTACCTCCTTGGTCTCCCCGGGCAGGAAAGTGCGCTCGTAGAATTTCTCATCGGCCTCTCCTTCGCTGTCCGCGTCGAAGGCCTGGACGAGCAGGTTGCCGTTTTCCATGCCCTGCAGGACAAACACATCGTCGTTGTCAGTACCCAGTACGTTCACGCTCTCCGCGAGGGTGGCGTAGTACTCACCGGCGAAGCGGTCAAGTTGATCAAGACGTGATTTCAGTTTGCCGTCAATGTCCTCCACGTCCAGGCTGTATTCCAGTACTTCCGGCGGCATGCGGCGCAGGGCGGAATCGAGGGCGGCTTCACTGAGGTTCTGCTGGATGTAGCGGGCTTCGGCGACCATCTCCTCGCGGGTGATGGCATTGAGGAACACGCGGTCGTTCCACTTTCCGTTCAGTGCGCGCCACTTGGCCTTGGTCAGCTCGCCGGTAAAGGGGCGCAGCTTACGGGCTTCGGGCACAAAGATGCGCGCCAGAGCCAGCAGTCCGCCGTCGAAGTTGCTGAATACCTGGTCGCGGTCGCGGCCCACGGGTACATGGCGCGTGCGGCCATCCTCCCCTTCAAAGGCTGCCCACCGCCACTGATCGCGGTGGCGGTCCCAGTCGCCGATCAGCAGGTCAAAAAGCCGGGCACGAGCGTAATTATTCTGGTCGGCGTAGTTTTTCCAGCTGTCGCGGAGCGCCTCGCGCATATCGCTGTTGCTGATGATGCTTTTGCTGCCGCCGAAAAAGCGCGTGTCGCTCCAATCTTCGTCCGGGCGTTGCTCCACCCAATACATCTCCCCGCCGAAGTTCGTATTGAAGTTGCCCAAGCCCGGCTGCTTTGGGATATAGTACAGCAGGGGATCGGCTCCCAGCAGACCAAGCTTGTCCTGCAGGGGCGGCAGGGCCAGGGGGGCGTAGGGGTGGATGGCAGTAAATTGATCCTTGGCCAGGTCGGCGGCGAAGCTGTTCTCCAGCAGACTTGGCAACAGCTGAGCGGGGTTCTTGCGTACCGAGCGCAGTTGGTACAGGTGACCGTCATTGCCTTCGGTATGCAGACTCATGGTGGTCATGCCGCCGCCACGTCGGTAGGGCTTAAGACCCCCGAAGATCGTATCGATGTTCAGCACGGGTACGGCAACCGGCAGGTAGTAAAGCGGACGGTAATGGCGGCCCAGGGTGGTCTTGTACGCGAGGCTGTTGTCGGTGGCCTCACCGGCGTAAATACCTGCCCGAACGGTATCATTATTGACTATTTCCGCGGGTACCGCGTCGACGCCTACGTCCTGAGGAGCGAAGCGGTCTTCAATGATGCGGCGGTAGTAGGTGCGTTGCTGCTCACCCTCCTCGTCGACGGTGTAAAAGCCAACGTAGACCGAGCCGTCGTCGTAAAAGTCCAGACGGCTGTAGCCCACCTCCCCCTGAACGTAGTTGGCGTCGTTGCCGCCCACGGCCGGGCCGCGGGTACTGCCGGAACCGGCCACGATGTTGATGTACTCCTCTTCGTGGTTGAGCATCAGGTTATGCTCGTGGCCACTGACGAAGATGACGTTAACCTCATCGTCGATGCCGGCCTCGACCTTTCGGATAAATTGCTGATAGAGGAGGCTATTGACGTCCTGGGCGCCACCGCCCACGCCCTGGATCAGGCGGAAGACGCTGCCGACCACCGGCAGGGGTACGTATGCGCCGGGGATGGCATCGGCCAGGGGAAAAAGGTGCTGGCGCACGCTGTACTGCCCGCCACGGTTACCGTTGCTCTGCAAGGGGTGGTGCATCATCACGATCTTGACCTGGTCGCGGTACCCCTTGATCTCGTCCGCCAGGGCAAAGGTCATGGCATCGCGGTTGGTGAAGTCGCAGCCTTCGCTGACTTCCTCGTCGCGGTTCCAGTTGGCGAGGTACCAGGCGGTGTTGATGCCGATCAGGCCAATGCCTTCGTACAACTCTTTGTCGTCCGGACCGGAGCAAGCGTTGTTCGGCATGAAGCGCACCTTCTTTTTGCTGTTGTCGTCGAAGTATTCTTCCAACCGTTCCAGTCGGCTGAACTGTCCGTCACCGCCGATCTCGTTCTCACCGGGGGTGTAGTAGACCTGGCCGGGTACCCGCTGCAGCCGGCTGATCAACTGGTCGATGTAGGCCTGGTCATTCTCTTCGGCGTTCTTCTTCAGTCCTTGCCGGCCAACTATATCGCCCAGGAGCAGCAGAGAACTGGCCTCTTCACCCTGCGGCATTTCGTCAATCATGGTTTCCAGGGTGGTCAGACCCCGAGAATAGTCATACCCCAGGTCGCCCACCATGAAGGTGGAGTATTGGAGGGCACCGGTGGGGGCTACTTCGGAAGTGAGTTCCTCATCGTCCTCTACGTGAAGCCGGTAATCGGCACACTGGGTAAGGAAGAGGGAGGCCACCATAAAAGCGGCCCAGCGGGTAAAAGCTTTACGCATCGTGTGAGTAATGTTCGGACTATAACTGAATGCCCGAAGGGGAAGTTCGTCGTAAATCTTTCGGAACCTCATATATGGCGGGGTACACGCGGCACCGGCAACCTTCTTGGGCGGCTGGAGCAGCCAGGGCCTGGGCTATCGGCACCGGAAACGGTGAAGTGCGGCCCGTGGGACAGCCCGCTGTTACAAACGATTTAAACCGCAGACGTACTCAGGGGTTGTGGTACCAAAGCTATATCAAGCACCGATTAGATGAAAGTAGATATCCTTGCCGTTGGCGTGCACCCCGACGACGTAGAGCTCAGTTGCGCCGGCACCCTTTTACACCACGCCGATCTTGGATACACTTTCGGGATCCTGGACCTTACCCGGGGCGAGCTGGGTACGCGGGGCACGCCGGAAATCCGGGCGCAGGAGGCCTACGCCGCCGCCCGTAAGCTGGGTGCGAAGTTCCGCGAGAACCTGGGCCTGCCCGACGGCTTCATCTCCCACGATGAAAATTCCGTCCGCAAACTCATCACCGCCATCCGCGACTGCCGGCCCGATATCGTGCTGGCCAACGCCATTTCCGACCGCCATCCAGACCATGGCCGCAGCGCCCGCCTCGTAGCCGACGCCTGCTACTACAGTGGTTTGCAAAAGATTCGGACGAATAACCTGCAGGGTGCCGCCCAGGAGCCCTGGCGTCCGCGGGCCGTGTATCACTATATTCAAGACCGCAATCATCGACCCGATTTCGTAGTCGACGTGACCACTTACTACGGTCGTAAGATGGAGGCCATCGAGTGCTACGCTTCCCAGTTCAACGACCAGAACCCCGGCGAGTACGCCGAGGAGCCCACTACGCCCATCAGTGGTAAGGATTTTATGGATTTCCTCCACGCCAAGGCGCGCAACCTGGGCCGGGAAGCCGGCTACGACCTGGCCGAAGGATTCCGGGCCGCCCGCTACCCGGGCGTACGCGACCTATTCGATCTCGATTAGCCCTTTCTGTCGCCCGACCAAGGCTCGGCCCCAGCGGCCAGCAATGATCGCAGGGTAGCCCTGTAGTTGTCCCACCAGCCGGCCCAGCCATAGGCGTCGGCAAAGCTGCTGTTGTGCCATAGCAGGGTAAACGAACCTCCGAAAGGTTTTACGGCGGCGGCCAATTGACCGATCCTGGCACCCGCGTCCGCGCCCGAAAGCCGCAAGTAATTCTTGAGGGTCACGTCCATGGCCGCGAAGGGGTGCACCACCAGCGGGGTAGCGCGCTCGCGCTCCAGGTCGTACCACGTAAAGGGCAGGTTGGTGCCCGCCCGCCAGCCCACGTCGTCGCTGTAGCCCATGCTGTAATCTTCCCGGATGCCCGCCTCCAGCAGTTCCCGGTACGTGCCAGGCAGGCGAAACCGCAGGAAATGCTGCCGCGAGCGGTTTACGTTGCGGCCCAGGATGGCCTCCAGTCGGACTCGCTCTTCGACCATTAGCGCAGGCTGGTCGGAACTGCGATAGCCGGGGTGCAGCCCGTTTTCCGCGTCGGATTCCAGTCGCCGCATCAGTTTCTGCTGGTCATCCGGAATGGGAAAGGGATTGGTGTCGCTGCGGCAGCCGGAACGCGCCACGAGCCAGAAGTAGGTGGCACGCATACCGAGTTCCCGGTGCAGGTCTTCCAGGCGATCAAGGGTATTGTACGGGTCATTTTCGGGCCCGGAACGCAGGCGTTGTACGCCCCGCGCAACTTCTCCGCTGAACAGGTCACGCAACAGGGCCGCATAACCCCGCCAGCCCCGGTGGTGCCACGCCCACAGCAAGTCGATGTCGTAAGTGGGGCGCAGGAGCAGCGTGCGGCGGCGCGGCGGCGGCAGTTCCGGGAACCACGCCAGGAGTTGCCGCGCAATTTGGGCGGTCCATTCGCGCACCACCGGTCGGTACAGGTAACCGTGGCGCCCCGCGTGAGATAAGGCGGCGGTATAGCGGCCGTGGCCGTCCGGCACAAAGTCCTGGTACTCCTCGTACCGGCTGATCGTGTAAAAGATGCAGGCCAGCAAATCGGGGCCGCGGTCGGTATGAAAGAACACCGGCAGACCATCCTTTTGAAAGCTCGGGGCGGTATCCGCGGGTGCCGGGTCCCGTCCCGAGACCAAGGGGTGGTGGGGGAGCGTTCGGGGACCGTCGCCGCCGTAAGCAATGGTAAATGTGGCGGTGGGCGTACCGAAGACCGAGCGGTCGTTCTCGAAGCGGAAGCGATAACCGAGGTCATCGCCGATAAGCCGCAGGACGTAACGCAGGCGGGGATGGCGAACGGCGGACTTTACCCGGATTACGGGGGCGGATGACAAGTCGGGCGACAATTGGTGGACCTAAAGGTAAGCTGCGGCAACAAAGCCCGCCGCTTTGCTGTACTTTCGCTATATATTCCGCTCATGTACCGATTGACACTCACCTTCTGTTTTCTGCTCTCGGCCCTTGTAGTTGCGGCCCAGCAGCAGCTGCCCGGTGACCGGAATATTTACAACGCCAACCCCATCGGGGTGGTGTACAACCACGAACTGACCTTCAACGTCGCCATCGCCACGCCGCGGAACTTCTTTCTCGGCGTGAGGTCCGGCCGACTCATCACCTACGACCGTACCCGCTTCTGGACCTTAACCTTCGGCGACATCCGGCACAGCCGTGAGCGCCGGGAAAATCCTGACCGCGTCAACGTGGTGAGCAACCGCGTCAGCCGCGCCTACGTCTTCGGCAAACAAAACCAGCTGTACGCCCTCCGACTGGGCTTCGGCACCAAGCGGTTCCTGAGCGAAAAGGCCTCGGAGCGCGGCGTAGCGATTGGGTACTCTTACGAGTTCGGCCCCTCGCTAGGGTTCCTCAAACCCTACTACCTCGAAATCGAACGGGCCGACGCCGCGCCCGTGGACGTGCGCTACACCGGTGATAATGCCGACGTCTTCCTCGACAACCAGGTCAACGTCTTTGGAGCCAGCGCCTGGACCGTAGGACTCGAAGAGGTGGGTATCCGTCCGGGGGTGCATGCCAAATTTGCCACGCACTTCGGCTTCGGGGCCTACGATGAGACAGCCAAGTCTCTGGAAGCGGGCGTAATGGCGGAATACTTCGTAGGCAACACCGACCTCATGATCGAGAGTTCCCTCACTCCGGGCGTGACCAACAGTCCGCTCTATCTCAGTCTATTCATCAACGTGCAGATCGGCAAGCGCTGGTAGGCTCCCTCCTTTCCCTATGACGCTGACCGTAAGTCAAGAGTACGATATCCGTATTGCCCCGCTGTCCGAAAGTCATCTCGACTGGCTCCGCCGCCAACGGTACGCCGGCTGGGTCGTGGTGGTGGACGAGCATACGGAGCGACACTGTCTGCCACTGCTCATGCCCCTGCTGGAGGCGGGACAGACCCCCTACACTTTGATCCGCGTTCCCGCCGGGGAGCGCCACAAAACCCTGGCCACCTGCGAGACCATCTGGCAGGAAATGTTTCGCGCCGGGGTAGGGCGCCGGTGGTGCTGCCTGAACCTGGGCGGCGGCGTGATCGGCGACATGGGCGGCTTCGCGGCCGCCACCTTCAAGCGGGGGATCGACTTCGTGCAGTTGCCCACCACGCTTCTCAGCCAGGTAGACGCCAGTGTGGGCGGCAAGCTCGGGATCGACTACCACGAGGTGAAGAACAGCATCGGGGTGTTCGCCAACCCGCGTGCGGTCTGGATCGACCCGGCGTTTCTGCGCACCCTACCTGCGCGGGAACTGCGCTCGGGATACGCCGAAGTGATCAAGCACGCCCTGATTGCCGATCGCCCGCAGTGGTTGGAACTTCAGCAGGTGACGGACCTCGACGCGGTAGAATGGAGTAATCTGATCGCACGCAGCGTCAGCATCAAGCGGGAAGTGGTGGAGGAAGACCCTCACGAAAGAGGAAGGCGCAAGGCCCTGAATTTCGGTCATACGATCGGCCACGCGGTGGAGAGCCACCTCCTCATGGGCGAGGATCGACTGCTGCACGGGGAGGCCGTGGCGGTGGGGATGATCGCGGAGTCGTACATCAGTCACCGACAACTATCTCTGGGTCGGGAGGAGCTGCGCGAAATAACCGACTACTGCCTCCGGGTGTACGGCCACCAAGCCTTGCCGGAGGCGGGGTTCAAAGAGATGCTGGCCCTTATGCGGCAGGACAAAAAGAACGAGGGCGCGGAGATTAATTTTACACTGCTCGAAGCCCCGGGCCGGGCGGTCGTAAACCAGACAGCGACCCCGGAAGTCATCCTGGAGTCGCTGCGGTACTATAATTCGTTGCGGTAAGTCGGTCGGGTTCAGGAACCGATTTCGATGCGCCGGGGGCTCTTCGTTTTCTCCACTGGCTTGAGCACGGGGACGAACACCTCAAGGATGCCGTTGCGGTAGCCGGCGGTGATGTTTTCCTCGTCGGTGGATTCGGGCAGGGTAAAGCTGCGGCTGAAGGTGTGGTAATTGTGTTCGCGCCGGGTGTAGGAGTCGTGGGGCCGTTGGCGGCTTTCGTGCAGTTCTCCCTTGATGGTGAGAATATCCTTGTGGACGCTGATGTCGAAATCTTCGCGATCGTAACCGGGTGCGGCCAACTCGATCAGGTAGCCGCCACGTTCTTGATCGTCCATTTCCGTGATGTTCGCGCCGGGGATGCTGAGCTCGTATTCGTTGTCGATGGTCTGGTTGCCGTACAGTCGTTGCCGCTCGAGGTCAAAGAGGTGGTCGCTGTTACGGTAGCGTGCGTTGCTGGGGGTTATGCCCCGGAAGCTGGTGAAGGTTCTCATGTCTGGGTAATCGTTAAGGGTTTGGTAAATCATCCGGCGGACCGGTTATTTTTCCAACGAAAGCGCCAAAGGCCGTGTTCGCTGGGCGCCGGCCGGGTATACGGCCACCCGCGGGGGGATCGTTACCTTTGCGAAACATAATGTCTGCTGATGTTCCCACGTCTTATTGCCCTGTTCTTGCTGACTTCCCTGACCCTTGGCGCGCAGGATGAATCTTACCGCATCGCCGTTGACGTGAAAGGCTACGAGGAGGACTTCCTCACCCTGGGGTACTACCTGATGGACAAGCAGTATATCGTCGATACCGCATACCGGAGCGACGCGGGCACCTACGTATTCGAAGGCGACTCAGCCGCGCTGAACCCCGGCATCTACCTGGTGGTGCTATCGCCGGACAACAACTACTTCCAGTTTCTGATTGGGACCGACGGCGACCAGGACTTCGCGCTCTCGACCGACGTCAACCAGCTTAACCAGGTGAAGGCTGAGGGCAGTACCGAGAACGAACGCTTCTACGATTACCTGGATTTCCTGGCTGCCCGGCAGGAGGAGGGGGCGAACCTGCAGGCACGGCTTGCCGATACGACCCTGGCACCCGCGCTCGCCGCCCAGGCCCGACAGGAGATGCAGGAACTCGACGCCCGCGTGAAAGCCCATCAGGAGGAGGTGGTCACCAAGTATCCTGAGGCCTTCGTTTCCGCCATCATCCGGAGCAACCAACCCATTATTCCGCCCGACTACCCCGAAATCACGGACGAGGAAGCCCGCCGTACCCGGCAGTGGCGCTGGATGCAGCAGCATTACTTCGACGGCCTGGACCTCTCCGATCCACGGCTGGTGCGCACGCCCTTCCTCTTTCAGCGGGTCGACTATTTCATCAATACCCTGCAGGTCAAGCACCCCGACACCCTGGCGGCGGCCATCGATGAGGTGCTCAGCCGGGTCGACCCGCAATCGGAAGCGTTCAAGTTCTTCGTGGTCCACTACACCAATGAGGCGGCCAGCAGTAATATCGTCGGTATGGACGGCCTCTACGTGCATATGGTCGACAACTACTACCGCAACGATCGGGCCTACTGGGCCGACGAGGAACAACTCCGCAAAATGATAGAGACCGCCGACCGGCTCAAACCACTCCTTATCGGGCGGAAAGCACCTGACCTGCAGATGGTCACCCGCGCGGGTAACGACACCACCCTGTACGGCGTGGATTCTGACTATACGGTGCTGTATTTCTGGCGGTACGACTGCCCGGCCTGCAAGAAATCCACACCGTACATGAAGGACTTCTACGAAAAGTACAAGGACCGGGGGGTGACCATCTTCAGCGTCTGCACGAAGGGGGTGGAAGAAATGGGTGAGTGTTGGGACTACGTCGATGAGCAGGGAACGGGCGATTGGGTGCAGGTGGTGGACCCCTACCAGCGGTTCTACCGCGACTACGACATCAAGTCTACCCCAGCGATATTCCTGCTGGACAAGGATAAGAATATTATCAGCAAGCGCATCGGCGCCGAGCAGCTGGACGAAGTAATGGATAACCTCCTAAACCGTTCCGCTGCAACATCATCCGGGCAATAATGGAACTACAGCACTTCACCCCGGAACGCCTCGACCTTTACGCCACCCTTGTGGGGTGCGGCCTGGGTTTTCTCGTAATGCTGTACCTGGCCTACCGGGCCAGCCGGGCGGGGCATACCGACCCCCGGCAGCGGGTATTGCTGCCCATGTTGGCCTACTTCGGGGCCTTGCTGTTCCTTATGGCCTTTCTTGGGGGATTTTGGACGAGTTTCAAGTACCCCGACGTGGCCATCGGTCCCAATACCTTCGTGGTCAAAGGGGAAGAGATGCCCCTGCCCAGCCTCAACAGCGTGCGCATGGAAGCGGTGGGCCGGGGAGCCAACCTTGATCAGAAGATCCTGCTTATTCAGACCCGCGACCGGCGCAACTGGGTGTTTCCGGCCGACCGCTACGACATCAATACGATGTACGGACTGCTGCGGGAGTACAACCAGCGCTAGCTCCCCTTATCGCAATTTTGGCAGTACCTGCTCGCCGTAGAATTTAAGGAAGTACTCCTGATTCAGGCCCACGTTGTGCAGGATGATCTTGTCGACACCGAGGCTCAGGTCCTTTTTCAACAACTCCACGTGCTCTTCCGGATCGGTTGAGATTCGAATGGACTCCGCCACCTCGTGCGGACCGATAAACTGGGAAGCCGCCTCAAACTGCTCGGGGTTGCGCAGTTCTCCGTGGACCGCGGAGGTGCCGACGTTGGTGCGCCACTGCTCGTAGGCCAGTTCGACCGCCTCCTCGCGGGTGGGCGCGCAGCAGAGATCCACTTTCAGGTAGATCGGTTTGCCCTCCCCGCCGTTCGAACGAAAGGCGTCGATCACGTCGTCCAGTTTATTGTGAGGTTTCCAGACGGTGTACAGGCCATCGGCCCAGCTGGCGATTTCCCCCGCCGTTGCGGCGGTGATGGCGCAGCCTATGGCTACGGGTGGCTCCTCGGGTAGGGTATACAACTTTACGTCCTCGGCGGTAAGAAATTCGCCACGGTGCGTGAAATGCTCGCCGGCCCAGAGGCGCCGCATGATACTGACGGCTTCGGCCAGTTTGCGGTTGCGCGCGGCCTTGTCCGGCCAGTGGTTGCCGGTCACGTGCTCGTTCAAAAATTCCCCGCTACCAAACGATGGCCAGAAGCGCCCGGGGTACATCTGGCAGAGCGTAGCTACGGCCTGGGCAATGATCACGGGGTGGTAGCGTTCGTTCGGACAATTTACAACACCGCAGGGTATGGTTGTGGCTTCCAGGGCCGACCCCAGCCACGACCAGGTGAAGCCGCTCTGACCCTGCGCGTCGCTCCACGGGAACAGGTGGTCGGAAGAGGCCAATTCGTCGAAGCCAGCCGCTTCGGCCTTTTTGGCCAGGTCGAGCAGGCGGCGCGGGGTGAACTGTTCCTGGGAAATCTGGTAGCCGAAGGATGCCATATTGTAAAATTTGCTGTTGTACTCCGCGGCAGGGGCCAATGTTCGGCCAAACATTCGCCGTCGGACTTGCGTCACTACCGCGGGGGCTCCCCTCACTATCGCAAAACACCCGCACTTCCGACTATGATTGACGAATACTGGTACAAGAACGCCATCGTGTACAGCCTCGACCTAGAAACCTTCATGGACGGCAACGGAGATGGGGTAGGGGACTTCGCCGGACTGAACCGCCGGCTCGAATACCTGCACTCCCTGGGTGTCGACGTCATCTGGCTGGCCCCCTTCCAGCCCACGCCAAACCGCGATAACGGCTACGACATCAAGGACTATTACGGGGTAGACCACCGCCACGGCAGCAGCGGCGAATTCGCGGAATTCCTGGTGCAGGCCGGCAACCTGGGCATCAAAGTGATCATCGACCTGGTGGTCAACCATACCAGCGATGAACACCCGTGGTTCCAGAACGCCCGACAGAGCGAGGATGCGCGGTACCGCGACTGGTACGTCTGGTCCAAGAAAAAGCCCTCCGACTGGGATGAGGGCATCATCTTTCCCGGAGTGCAGGAAGCTACCTGGACCAAAGACAAAAAGGCCAAGGCGTACTACTTCCACCGCTTTTATGACTTCCAGCCCGACCTTAACATGGCGAATCCGGAAGTGCGGGAGGAGATTAACCGCATCATGGGCTTCTACCTCTCCCTCGGCGTTGCCGGCTTCCGCGTGGACGCCGTACCCTTCGTACTCGAAACGCAGGAACCCGGTACCAACGGCAAACGCGAGATCAAATTCGAGTACCTGGAGGAAATGCGCCGCTTCCTGCAGTGGCGGAACGGCAGCGCCATCCTGCTTGGCGAGGCCAACATCGCCCCGGATGAGGCCAAAAAGTACTTCGGCGAGCAGGGCGGCGGACTGCACATGATGTTCAACTTCTACGTGAACCAGTTCCTGTTCTACGCCCTGGCCAGTGGCAATTGTACCCTCCTGCAGGAAGCGTTGCGGGAAACCGCGGGGATCCACCCCATGGCCCAGTGGGCCAACTTTCTGCGCAACCACGACGAACTGGACCTCGGGCGGCTCACGGAGGAGCAACGCCAGCTGGTTTTCGAGCACTTCGGTCCCGAAAAGGAAATGCAACTGTACGACCGGGGGATCCGTCGGCGGCTGGCCCCCATGCTGGGCGAACGGGCGCGCATTGAACTGGCTTACAGCTTGGTTTTCGCCCTGCCGGGCACGCCGGTGCTGCGGTACGGCGACGAACTGGGGATGGGCGAAGACCTCAGCCTGAAAGAAAGGGACGCGGTGCGCACGCCCATGCAGTGGAGCGACGAAGACAATGCGGGCTTTTCCTCCGCGGCGGAAAAGGAGCTCGTGCACCCCGTCATCGACGAGGGGCCCTACCACTACGAAGCCCTGAACGTGGAGCAACAGATGAGGGAACGCGACAGCCTGCTGAATTGGACCAAGCGGATGGTGCGCTTGCGCAAGGAATGCCCGGAAATCGGCTACGGGGAATGGAAAATTCTCGACGTCGGCCACGATTCGGTGCTGGCCATGTCTTACCGGTACCGCAACGTAGTGGTCGTCACGGCCCACAACTTCCTGGCGGGCCCCGTGGTGGTCAGCCTCGATCTGGAATCCGATTCGGGCACGCCCCTCGTCGATCTGGTGGAGCCGCTGTCCGTACATCCCGGCGACGAGGGCAAGTACACCATTCGGCTCGGCTCGTACGGCTACCGCTGGTTCCGGCTCCGCGGCGTAAAACCGACCATGTCCGGCCCCATGGATTCGAAACTTGACGGGTAATTTCCGACTTTGCCGGCGCAAGACCACATACCCACGGGCGGCGGCGCGCCGGTCCCGCGTTCAAACCCAGCCGCGGGCCGTACCGGTAAACAATGCGCGACCCACGACGCTATAGGAAAACCGCACCCACAAGAAACAATATGTCAGAAAACACTGCATTCAGTAAGCTCTTTCAGGATCCCGACTTCCGTGAGGCCCTCACTTCTGTCCTTCTGCCCGGTTACCTGCCCAAGCAGCGCTGGTTCACAAGTAAGGGCAAGCACATTGAAAATTGCCGGATCGCCGGTGTTTATCCCATCCAGGACGATGGCGGCGTTGTTTTGGTTGAGGTGAGCTTCAGCGACGGTTCCCGCGAGCAGTACCAGATGCCACTGGCGATCAATGCCCGACCGGAGCAGCGTGCGCTTTACCAGGAAAACCACCCCCGCCTGATATTAGGCGAGATCACCGGCACGGGGATGCTGGTAGACGCCGTGGCCCGGGAGGACTTCCGCAGCCGCCTCTACACTCTCATCCGGGAAGGTGAGACGCTGGAGCACGGGCTCTGTGCCGAAGCCGGTAAGGCGGTGCGCGAAGGTGCAGCATCTGCGACGAGCGTAGTGCCGGCCATCGATACCAGCAATACGGCAATCGTGTACAACGATACCTTTTTCTTCAAGTTGTTCCGCAAGCTCGATCCGGGCCTCAATCCCGACCTGGAACTGGTTCGCTTTCTGTCCGAGCACACCGATTTCGCTTACTGCCCCCCTTACGGCGGGTGCCTGGGCGTCGGCAGGATGGAGGAAGAGGGTTACCTGAATCTCGGTCTGATGAGCGGCAAGGTGGACAACCACGGTGATGCCTGGGAACTCTTTCAGCAGCTCACCGAACGCTACTTCAGTGGTACGGAGCAGACGGTAGACACCGAAACCCTGGCACGCGCCCGGCTGTTGGGGGTACGCACCGCCGAAATGCACAAGGCGCTGGCTTCCGCCGGCCCGGATCGTCCGGATCTGGTGCCGGAACCCATGACGGCCGAATACCGTACGGAAATTACCGAGGCGGCCCTCCGCTTACTTGAACGTCAGTTCGCCCAGCTGGCGGAGAAATTGTCTTCGCTTCCCCCCGCCACCCAGGTGCTGGCCCGCCGGGTGCTGGGCGTACACCAGCAACTTAACGACCGGCTCGGCCGGCTGCGCGAACGGGAAATGGAAGCGCAGCTGACGCGCATTCACGGGGATTACCACCTCGGCCAGGTGCTGTACACCGATACCGACTTTTACATTATCGACTTCGAGGGCGAGCCCTTGCTCAGCATACCCGAACGGCGACGCAAGCGCCCGCCCCTCAAGGACGTGGGCGGCATGGTGCGCTCCTTCCACTACGCGGCGCAGGGACAGCTCTTGCTGAACGAGGAGCGCTATCGGGGCCGCGAACTGACGGACCGCGCCGACCACTGGTATCAGGTGGTCTCCCAGACTTATCTGGACGCCTACTTCGAAGCGTGCGGACACGCCGGCTTTTTGCCGCGCGAAGAGGCCGACCGGCACGCACTGCTCGAGCTTTTCATCCTCGAAAAGGCCGTTTACGAAGTGGCCTACGAACTCAACAGCCGGCCGGGTTGGCTGGCCATCCCGCTCAAGGGGGTATTGTCGCTCGTTTAAATCCACTCCATGAAAATCGCACTTCTCGGTTACGGCAAAATGGGCCGGTACATCGAACAACTTGCCACCCAGGCCGGCCACCAGGTCGTATTGAGGGTTGACGAACATAACCGCGACCGCACCGGGGTATCCGACCTGGAAGCGGCTGACGTGGCCATCGAATTTTCCCGACCCGACGCCGCCGTGAATAATATCGAACTGGCACTGGCTGCCGGTGTCCCGATCGTAGTGGGAACTACCGGGTGGCTGGACGCCCTGCCCGCCGTACGCCTGCGCGTGGAGCAGGCCGGTGGTGCCTTGTTCTATGCCTCCAATTTCAGCATAGGGGTCAACCTCTTCTTTTCCGCCGCCCGTGACCTTGCGCGCAAATTGGCACACGAGGGCTACACCGCACGCATTGAAGAAACCCACCATACCGAAAAGCTTGATGCTCCGTCCGGTACCGCCCTTACCCTCCAGCAAAAGATTGGGGGAGCATTTCCCAAGGCGGCAATTCCGATCGAATCATTCCGTGAGCCCGACGTACCGGGAACACACCGGCTCATTTTCCAATCCGCCGTCGACACCATCGAGCTTACGCATACCGCCCGCTCGCGGGAGGGCTTTGCGCGCGGGGCGCTCGCGGCAGCCGCCTGGCTGGTTGGCAAACAGGGCACTTTCACCATGTCCGATTTACTTCAATCCGAGTGATCCCTTGCGCTATCTTTGGCTCACGTTTCAATTTACCACCATGCACCGTTTGCTTACCGGCCTGATTCTTTTCTGGGTAGCTTCCCTGGGCGCCCAGGCTCCCCCCACCCAGCTGTACGTCTTTGATATTCAGGTGCGCGATACCTCGGTTACGCTGACCAACCCGCGCTACCTCACGGCCTTCAACGCCAACGGCTACAATAATCACCCGAACTGGGCCGATGAAAACCGGCTCTTTGCTTCGGTCATGACGCCGGATATGGCTCAGCCCGATGTGTACCTTTTCGATCTGGCTGATCAGTCGCGGACCCGCCTTACCCAGACGGCCTCCGGGGAATACAGCCCCAAGAAGCGTTTCACCGCCGGCAGGTTCTCCGCGGTACGCCAGGAAATGGCCGGCCGGGATACCGTTCTACGGTTGTGGGATTTCCCCATCGACCGCTCCGACAACGGACAGCCGGTACTGAGCACCATGGCCGGGATCGGCTACTACGAATGGCTGAACAACACCCAATTGGTCCTCTTCATGGTCGAGAACCCGAACCGGCTGGTAATGACCTCTTCCAACGGCGACACCCCGCGCACCCTGGCAACCAATACCGGCCGCACCTTCACGCGGCTCACCAATGGCAATTTGGTGTACGTAGACAAGTCTACCACCCCCTGGCGGCTCATGGAGCGGAACCTGTACCAGCTGGACCAGGAGGCCACCGTTGTCGCCGAAATGCCCGAAGCAACGGAGGACTTTGTGGTCTTGAACGACGGTAGCTACCTTGCCGGCTCCGGCAGCAAACTGTACCGGCTGAAGCCCGCTGCTTCTGGCAACTGGCGTCAGGTTGTTGACCTTACCTACTACGGCTTCGACGAAATTACCCGCCTGGCCCTCAACGGGCGCGGACAACTTGCACTCGTCGCCCGACCCTAATCTTATTCTTTCCCCCTAACCATAGTTCGAAAAACCACCACCCCGATGATCATTGGATGTCCTAAAGAAATTAAAAACAACGAAAACCGGGTGGCACTGACCCCCGGCGGTACCCTGGAACTGGTGCGCCGCGGCCATACCGTGCTGGTGCAAACCAACGCCGGGGTGAACAGCGGCTACAGCGATGCCGATTACGTGGAAGCCGGTGCGGAGATCATGCCCGACATCGAGTCGGTCTACGCCCGTGCCGAAACCATCGTCAAGGTTAAGGAGCCCATCGAATCCGAGTATTCGCTGATCCGCGAAGACCAGCTGGTCTTTACCTACTTCCACTTCGCCAGCTCCCGGCCGCTTACCGAGGCCATGATCAAAAGTAAATCGATCTGCCTGGCCTACGAAACAGTGGTAGGACCCAACGGTGGCCTGCCACTGCTCATCCCCATGAGTGAGGTAGCCGGCCGGATGTCGGTACAGGAAGGAGCCAAGTACCTCGAGAAGCCCGCTGGTGGCCGCGGTATCCTGCTGGGCGGCGTTCCCGGCGTGCCGCCGGCGCGCGTACTTATCCTCGGAGCCGGTGTCGTAGGTACCGAAGCGGCCAAAATGGCCGCCGGCCTGCACGCCAACGTGACGGTAATGGACATCAACCTGGATCGCCTGCGGTACCTCGCCAACGTCCTGCCTCCGAACGTTACGCTGGTCTTCAGCAGTGAATACAACATCCGCCGTGAACTGGAACGCACCGACCTCATCATCGGGGCCGTACTGATCCCCGGCGGCAAGGCCCCCAACCTGATCACCCGACAAATGCTGAGCGAAATGCGCGACGGTACCGTGGTGATCGACGTGGCCGTCGACCAGGGCGGTTGTATCGAGACCTGTCACCCCACCACCCACGAGGACCCTACCTACGTGATCGACGGCGTGATCCACTACTGCGTGGCCAATATGCCCGGTGCCGTACCCTTTACCAGTACCCTCGCCCTGACGAACGCCACCTTCCCCTACCTGCTGCAGATCGCGGAGAAAGGGTGGGAGCGCGCCACCGAAGAGAACGCCGGACTGAAGGAAGGCCTGAACATCGTTCGCGGAGAGATCGTCTACCGCGAGGTAGCCGAGGCATTTGAGGAACTGGTAAACTAAGGTCGGAGGAGCGGTCGGCCGGCAACCGGCTTGCCATTCGAATAGACGGGTTTCCATTACTTTTACGCAATGAAGAATACCCTGTTCCTGCTGTTGATTGCTTCCCTTGGTTTACTCGCCCAGGGGGGCAAGCCAGGAGCGGTCGACCGCTCACTACCTGAATTCTCTTTCGACCGGCTCGAACTGGCCGGCCAGCTCTATTTCCTCTCTTCCGACTACCTGCAGGGCCGGCGCACCGGCTCGGTGGGGAACGAGATCGCGGCGGAATTCATCGCCGCCCAGCTTAAGGCTTACGGCTACGAACCAATCAACGCTGCCGACTCCAGCTATTTTCAGCGGGTGCCGCTGCGCATGGTTAACGCACCCACCCGCGCGGCACTGGACATAAACGGTTCTTCCTACACCAACGGGGATGACCTCCTGGTGATTCGCGGACCAGAGGCGGAGGCCACCGCACAGGTGGTGTACGCTAATTTCGGTTGGGTGGACCCGGCCGCCGATCACGACGATTACGCCAACCTGGACGTGAAGGGCAAGATCGTGATCACCCGCGCGGGCCTGCCCGGCGACCAAAGTCAGCAAGCCGTGTTCCGCGGCATGGAAGAAAAGGCCGCCATGGCCGCCGCGGCGGGGGCCGTCGGAATCTTCGAACTGTTCACCCTTCCCTTCCCCTGGGAAAGCTTCAAGCGGTACCTCGGCGGAGAGCGGATCACCATGACCGAAGAAGGGAGTGAAGCCACCATTCCCTACGGTTTCATCCGCCTGCCCGCCGAAAGGGTGAACGAACTGCAGTCTGCTACCGGTGGCCTGCGCGGGTCCCTGGCCAGCACGGGGATGCGCACCACCGGACTCGGCAGCCGTAACGTTGGCGGCATACTGCGCGGCAGCAATCCCGCGCTCGCCGACGAATACCTCCTGATGACCGCCCACTTCGACCACGTAGGCGTGGGCCGACAGGGTGGGGGAGCCTACACCGCCGAGGACAGCATCTTCAACGGCGCACGCGACAACGCCTTTGGTACGGTGAGCCTCCTGGCCGCCGCCCGAGCCTTCGCGCAAGAACCGCCGGAGCGGTCCATAATCGTCCTGGCCGTCACCGGGGAGGAGATGGGATTGCTGGGCAGTAAATACTACGCCGATAACCCGCTCGTTCCCCTGGAGCAGACCATCTTCAACTTCAATACCGACGGTGCCGGCTACAACGATACCTCAGCTATTTCCCTGATCGGGATGGGGCGTACCGGTATCGACGAGCAAATCGAGACCGCCGCCGCGGCTTTCGGATCATCGGTGATTGCCAACCCGGCCCCGGAGCAGGGGCTCTTTGACCGGTCGGACAATGTTAATTTTGCCGTTAAAGGCGTTCCGGCCTTGACCTTTTCCCCCGGCATGACGGGTTTTGACGATGCCATCGCCCGGTACTACCACCAGGTGACCGACAATCCGGAGACCGTCGACGTGGATTACCTGAAACGGTATTGTCAGATCTACACCCTGGCCGTCCGCCTGATCGCCAACCGCCCCTCGGCTCCGTTCTGGAAGGAGGGCGACAAATACGAATCGGCCGGAAAGGCACTTTACGGTAATCGTAAGTAACCACCTATGAACAAGCCCCTGTATACCTTCGAAGACATTCAGAACCTCGAATTCCCCCCCGTCATCGTGTATGCGGTGCCGGTGATGGTGGCCCTGACGGTGATTGAGTGGTTCTTGCGTCGCCGGGAATACATCCACGAACTGGAGGAGGCCGCCGCCGCCCTGGGATACCCGCTGGGCAACGCCCCGACGCTGCGCAATGCCGGTTTCAACCCCTTTACCTACACCCGCAATCGCAATCTCTACGCCGAGTCGCTGAAGACCTTCATAGCCGACCAGGCCGGCACGAGTCGCGCCGAGAAGCACAACTACGATATCAAGGACGGCCTCGCCGCCGCGGGCGTCGGCGTGGGCAACCTCATCAGCACCGCTCTGGTGAAGGCGGCGACTTTCGGCGTCATTCTCTTTTTCTATAACCTGAGTCCGCTGTACATCCCGACTACCTGGTGGAGTTTCATTCTCTGCTTTATCGTGGTCGACTTCTGCCGGTACTGGGCGCACCGCGTCAGTCACGAACAACGGTTCTGGTGGGCTACCCACGTCACCCACCACAGCTCCGAGCAGTACAACTTTACGGTATCCTTCCGACTGAGCTGGACGCAGCACATCAAGGTCATCTTCTTTATTCCGGCGGCGCTGCTCGGCTTTGATCCATTCGTGTTTTTCATCTGCATGCAGATTGGGGTCCTGTACCAGTTCTGGATCCACACCGAACTCATCGACCGTATGTGGGCTCCGATCGAGTTCCTGTTCGTTACTCCAAGCCATCACCGGGTTCACCACGCCACCGAGGAGAAGTACCTGGACAAGAATTACGGATCCAGTCTGATCATTTGGGACCGTATGTTCGGCACCTTCTGTCCGGAAGAGGAAACCCCGAATTACGGTATCCTCAAGCCGGTCAACAGCTACAACCCCATTACGCTGGTGTTCCATGAGCACATCGATATGCTGCGCGATATGAAGACCTACCGCCACCCGAAAGCCTGGTGGCGAATCATGTTCCACGGCCCGGGCCTAACCCTCGACAAGGAAAAGCACTACGGCTTCTACAAGCGCAAGAACGTGCAGGAGGAAGACGAGTCTACCGCGCCCCGGCAGCAGGAGGCCAGCGAGCGCAAGAACCCCCGCAACGTGGTGGTGTAGCGCGAACTTCACGGGCGGCACCGTATTTTAGCAACGGATCCAATACCCTTCATTATGCCGCTTTTCAACGACCTCAAAAAGATTTTCTTCGGTGCTAAATCCGTCGCCCGGCACCAGTCCGAGCGCGCCGGCGAAAAAGCCCGTGAGGCCGGAGACGAGTTGGCCGAGCAGGGTGAGGAGCTCCTGGACAAGACGAAACGCGCCGCGGGGGAATTCGTGGCCCGCGCCCCGGAGTACATCGACCGCGGCCGCGAGGCCCTGAGTGAACTCGGCGATGCGGTATGGAAAGAACCGGAAACGGAACACCCTTCCTCTACCCGGCAGGCAAAAGACCTCATCGACGAGGAACTGAATTTCGGTAACCTCGACCTCACGCGCGAATCCGAAGCCCCGAAATCAGGCAGTATCAATTTCGAGGAGGATCTCCTGGAAAGCGAGCCCCCGAGTCCAAAAGAACCCTCCGCCTTCCGGCAGGTTGCCGATTCCGGACTGGATGCCGCCGCCCTGGCCGGCCTGAAGGCCAAGAAAGCCGCGGAAGCTGCCGGCGAAGAACTGCTCAACCGCGCCGCCGAAACCGGTGCCCGTCTGAAGGGGAAGACCGATGCTTTCATCGAGCACGCCAATCGCGAAGCGGAGCGCATGAAGGCCGAAGAAGAGATCAAAAAGGCAAAGGCCGCCGCCGAGCAGGCCGAAGCACGCGCGCGCGCTTTCGGCAACCGGGAGGGCGAGCGGGACGCCAGCGGCTCAACACTCAGCGGCACGGATTCCTTCTTCGACCGGGCAGACCGTTTCGCGCGTGGCGATTACCACAACGAGGGCGGAAAGGATATGCGCATCCTGCAGGACCCCGACTACCAGGCTCCGAAAAAGGGTGACCGCATCGCCGGTTTTGACGACCGCGATAACGACGGCGACAGCCTCATAGACGATGCGGAAATCGAGGAGGACGACGAACCGACCACTACTTAAAGATTGCTGTCTTTTAGCCCTCCGCCCCGGTGATCGCTGCGTTCAATTCATCCGGTGCTAGGTTCTTCGCGATAATGGTCCGGTCGCCGTCCAGCAGATAGATTTCGGGCGTGTGGTCCACAAAGTAGGTCTTGAAAACAGCCTGGTTGGTGGGATCATAGACGTTGGTCCAGTCGCCGAGGCCAAAACGGTCAACAAATGACCGCCACTTGGCATCATCGGTATCCAGGGCAATGGCGTAGACAGCCGCCCGGCTCCGGTTCTGGCGGTACCAGTCGAGCAGTTTGGGGGTTTCTTCGATGCAGTGGTCGCACTCCGGATTGTAGATGTAGACCACGACGTACGGTTTGGTTTCCCCGTAAATCTCCTTTGTTTTTCCGTCAAGGCCAGGCACCTTCAGGTTTGGCCCGGGCTGCCCTACCAGACTATGGGCCATCATATCGGCCTGGTCCAGCAATCCGAATACGGTCATGCTGTCCGTCCAGAAGGCCCGCTCACGGGTATAATAATTCTGGATCATGTGTACGTAGACGGCTTCCCCGTCCATGAGCGCCGAGGTGCCCGGCTGGTATTGCAGGGTGATGTAGTTGGCGAAGAAGCGGTAAAATTCGTTTTCGTCCAGTACCCTCGACAGCAGGTGATCCGCGGCGGCGGTGACGGAGTCCGCCCGTTGTGGCGTCAGTTCCGTAATGTACCGGCGCAGTTTGTTGGCCACCGCCGGCGTGCGCAGTAGCCGCTCGTCGGAAAAATCCACACCGTCCCAGAAGTTTTTGCGGTAGGCGGCCACCTGGGCGGACTTGTCGCGGCTGCCGTCGGCCTTCCGCAGATCCTGGACTGGAGGGTTCTGGGCCGCCCGTTGGTACGCCGTATAGAAGGCATTCGGGTTTTCTCCGTACTGCTTTTCGTAGAAGGCGTTGAGATCGGACAGTACCCGGTCGCGCGCGTCCAGAAGTTGGGCATACTCGGGCTGTTCGGGTTGCATCGTGCCGAGCAACTGGTTCATGGCCGCCAGGGGCTGGGCGATCGTGCGTTCGTACTGCAGGCTTTCGTACAGCAGCTGATTGTCAATGCTGCCTTCTACGCCCATCGATCCGACGGGTTGCTGCCGGTTGGCGCGTAGGGTAAAGGTTTGGTCCTGGTCGAGCAGCAGGGGTACCGTAGTCTGGTCCGTGAAGAAAGCAAAATAGTAGCCCGGCTCGTAGGGTACGTCACGCTGAAAGCGAACCGTCCCGTCCGTCTCCACCCGGGCGGAATCCATGCGGTATTGCTGATCCATGTACTGGCCGACCAGCAGGACGTTGCCGGGCGCGGCGCCATTGAGCACAATGGTGATGTCGGCTGAAGCATCGCCCCCGTTGGAGCTGTCGGAATTCTTTTCGGAACAGGCAAGAAGTAACAGGGGAAGGAGGGAGAGAAAGCAGCGGCGCATGAATGGGGTTATTAGGCCGCAAAGCTAACGGTACGTGGCTTGCTGGGGGGCAGGTTCAACTATTTTGCCCCGTCAAGCTCCCGACGAACTGCCATGGCCCGGTCTACGGCACCGGTGTGATCCCCGTGGATACAGAGCGTCTGCACCCGCAGGGGGTAGTCCCGTCCGTCGCTGGCGGTGACCTTCCCTTCGCGTGCCAACTTCCGTGCCTGCTCCGCCGCCCGCTTCGGATCGTCGATGGAAGCGTTTTCCAGTTGGCGCGACCGCAGGTGCAGTGAGGGCTCATAGACGCGGTCCACGAACCCCTCAGCGTAAAAGGTGCGTCCGGCCTGCTCCGCGGCCCGTTGCAACTCCCCGCCGGGCGGGCCATAGAGGGTGGGTATGTCCAGTAGCTTCATGACTTCTACGATCGCGGCGGCCGAGGCACGGTCACCGTCGGCGAAGTGGTACAGCGCACCGTGGGGTTTGAGGTGGTGCAGCTTGGAGCCCGCTGCCCGTACCATACCGTCCAGGGCACTGACCTGGTACAGCAGCAGGGCGCGCAATTGCGCTACGGGAAGGTGGAGGGTGCGGCGTCCGAAGTGCTTGCGATCGGGGAAACTGGGGTGGGCTCCGATACGGACGCCGTGGTTCAGCGCCAAATCGATGGTTTGCACCATGGTCAGGGCATCGCCGCCGTGGAACCCGCACGCCAGGTTACAGGCGTCGAGGTAGGGCATCAGCGCGGCGTCGTCGCCCACGCGATGGTCGTACCACGATTCGCCCAGGTCGGCATTGAGTTCCATGATTGTGAACCAGAGTTGATGGCCCGAAGAAAATTACCCGGCACCGGCGTTTGCGCAATATAAATCGATTGTAATGTAGTAACTTGACCACATAATTCCATTCCATGCATCGAAGAACATTCCTGAAGTCAAGCACCATTCTCACCGCTGCCCTGGCCGCAAGCCAGGCGAGCGCATTCGCCCTCTGGAAAAATACGGAACAGAAAAGGGTAGCCCTGGTCGGTACCGGCATACGGGGCAGCTCACTCTGGGGCCGCAACCTGGTGGAAAATTATTCCGAGCAGGTGGAGTTCGTCGGCTTGTGTGACATTAATCCCGGCCGGGTAAAGTTCGTCAAGGGTGCCATGGGCGTCGACTGCCCTACGTTTACGGACTTCGACAAGATGATGCAGGAAACGAAACCCGGATGGGTGATCGTGACCACGATGGATTCGACCCACGACGAATTTATCATCCGCGCCATGGAGCAGGGGGCCAACGTCATCACCGAAAAGCCGATGACCACCACCGCCGAGAAATGCCAGGCCATCCTGAATGCCCAGGAGCGGACCGGACGCAAGGTCCTGGTTACCTTCAACTACCGCCATTCCCCCCACAATACCGCCATCAAGCAATTGCTGCACGATAAGGAAGTGGGGCCGGTAACGAGCGTAGATTTCCACTGGTACCTCAACGTGCACCACGGCGCCAGCTACTTCCGCCGCTGGCACGCCTACGTCGAGAATAGCGGCTCCCTGTGGGTACACAAGGCCACCCACCACTTCGACCTGCTCAACTGGTGGGTCAACGCCACGCCGGTGGCCGTGACCGCCATGGGTGCCCTGGAACACTACGGCAAGAATGGCCCCTTCCGCGGCGAATCCTGCCGGACCTGCCCGCACAAGACCGAATGCCCCTACTATTGGGACATCACCAAGGAGGAGTACCTGATGGACCTGTACGTAGACAACGAGGAATACGACGGCTACATCCGCGACAGCTGCGTGTTCCGCGAGGACATCGACATCTGGGACAAGATGAGTGCGCAGATCCTCTACGACAACGGTGTGGTGGTCAATTACAGCCTGACCACCTATTCGCCCTACGAAGGCTACCGGATCGCCTTCAACGGCCACGACGGCCGCATCGATTCCTGGGAGGATATCCCCTTCCAGCGCGGCGAGTACAACAAGGAGGAGCAGGCCGCCTTGCACAGCGACGAAATGACCTTCAAAACGGAAGAGGTGCCCACGGAATTCCACGAAATTATCGTGCACAAAAACTTCGAGCGCGATTTCGAAAGTATTAAGGTGCCCAAGTACCGCTACGGACACGGCGGCGGCGACCGGCGCATGCTGGACTACCTCTTCGTGAATCCCGACGCCGCCGACCCATTGAGCCACATGGCGGGTACCCGCGACGGGGCCCTTTCGGTCCTCATCGGCATCGCGGCCCGGCGGAGTATCGCCGAGGGGCGGATGGTCCGGCTCGACGAATTGGTGAAGGTGTAAGGGCCTTGTGCTGAATACTGGCCGGATAAAATCTACGGCATGCCGGGGCGGCGGGAACATTTTCCCGTCGCCCCGATTTAGTTAGCATCACCCAAGAACCGAGCATGTCCGCCGTCAACGTACAAATTGAACCCACCTGGAAGGAAGCCCTACAGGATGAATTCAGCAAACCCTACTTCCGCACCCTTATCGGATACATCAAGCAGGAGAAGGCCGATGGAAAGACGATCTACCCGCCCGGATCCCTGATCTTTAATGCCTACAATACCACCCCCCTCGACGAAGTGAAGGTGGTCATCCTCGGACAGGACCCGTACCATAACCCCGGTCAGGCTATGGGCCTAAGCTTCAGCGTACCCCGCGGCGTGACCCCACCCCCCAGTCTGCGCAACATTTACCAGGAGATCGAGGACAGCCTCAACATCCCCCGCCCGGCGCACGGCGACCTGACCCGCTGGGCGGAGCAGGGCGTGTTCCTCCTTAACGCCATGCTGACGGTGGAAAAGAACCAGCCCGGCAGCCACAAACGCTCCGGCTGGCAGTACTTCACCGACGCGAGCATCAAGGCGGTGAGCGACCGGACCGAGCACACCGTTTTCATGCTCTGGGGTGCCTTCGCGCGCAAAAAGGCGGAGTTGATCGACCGGGGCCGCCACCTCATTCTGGAAAGTGCGCACCCTTCGCCCTTCTCGGCCGACAAGGGCTTTTTCGGCAACCACCACTTCAAACAGGCCAACGAATACCTGGAGGCACACGGCAAGACTCCGATCGATTGGAGTTTGGACTAAGCCGGGGAACGCTACATTTGCAAAAAATTGCCCTTGCGCATCCTTGTTCCCTCATTGTTGACCTTGCTCCTGGCGTGCGGACCGGCCGAGCCCACCCCGATCCTGGAGGTGAAGTCGGTGAGCGGCCACGTACGGTACCAGCAGGGGAACCAGAGTCTGCAGGCGGATCTGTTACTGCCCGATTCCACCGACCGGGTACCCAGTTTCCTCGGGAGCGCCATGGAACCCATCGGACAGTTGCCCACGGACCGCTTCCGGCACTACGCCACCGGGGATCTTCCCTCGGTACTCCGCTTCGGGGTGGATGCGGATGGCGAAACCACCGCGACCTTCAGTTTCGTGAGCCACCCGATCTACGTCGATTCCCTGCCGGATACGCTATACCGCAGTGAGGCAGTCAATTTCCCGGTAGCCGATCGCGGCCTCACCGAAGTGGAAAGCCTGGTGCTGTTCTTCGAGCCCACCGATCGCAGCACCCCCAAGCGCATCCTGGTGACCGGTCCCACGGCCACCGGAACGGTATCGCTGCCCACCTCGGCCATCGACGACATTGCCCCCGGGGAATATGAGGTGTACATCGTCAAGCAACGCCTCTTCAAAGACCAGATTCGAACCGTAAAGGCGAGTATTCAAACCGAGTTCTTCACCCGATCCGCTCCCGTCACCGTCCAATAGCTCTCAAAAGAAATCACCATGAATGTATTACTCCTCGGCAACGGCGCCCGCGAAGACGCACTGGCGTGGCGAGTGTCCGAAAGCCCCCTCTGCGGCGAACTCTTCATCGCGCCCGGCAACGCCGGTACGGAACGGCGGGGCACGAATCTTCCCCTGGATCTGAGTGATTTCAACGCCATCCGGCAAGCGGTGCTCGACCACAAGATCAAACTGGTAATCTGCGGACCGGAAGAGCCCCTCGTCCGCGGCCTGCGCGATTACTTTCGGACCGACGACCAACTCAAGACGGTATACTTTATTGGTCCGGGTCGGGAAGCCGCCCGGCTGGAGGGAAGCAAGGCCTACGCCAAGGCCTTTATGGAGGAATACGGTATTCCCACCGCCGGCTACCGGCGCTTCACCGCCGACGATCGCGAGGAGGCCGCCGCTTATCTGGACAGCCGTACGCCGCCCATCGTCCTTAAGGCCGACGGCCTGGCCGCCGGCAAGGGCGTGATCATCCTCAACGACGTAGGGGAAGCGAAACGGGAGCTGAATGCCATGCTGGACGGTAAATTCGGGGAGGCCAGCGCCACGGTGGTGGTGGAGGACTTTCTGGACGGCATCGAGTTTTCGGTTTTTGTGCTCACCGACGGCAAGAGCTATCGCATATTTCCCGTCGCCAAAGACTACAAACGCATCGGCGTAGGCGATACGGGCCCTAACACGGGGGGTATGGGCAGCGTAAGCCATCCGCCCTTCGTCGATCCGGACCTCATGCGCAAGGTGGAGCAACGCATCATCCAGCCCACCCTGGAGGGAATCCAGAAACGGAAACTCGACTACCGGGGCTTCATCTTCCTCGGCCTCATCGCCGTGGAGGGCGAACCCTTCGTCATCGAGTACAATTGCCGCCTTGGCGATCCGGAAACCCAAACGGTTATGGCCCGTCTCCAGACCGACATCATGCAACTGCTGCTCGAAGCCGTGGAGGGAGACCTGAGCACCGCCGTGATCCGCATGGACCAACGGCAAGCCGCGACGGTCGTGCTCGTCAGCGGAGGATACCCCGGCCCCTATGAGAAGGGAAAGACCATCAGCGGACTGGACGATATCCAGGACAGCATGATCTTTCACGCTGGTACGCGGCGCAAGAACAAGCAGGAAATCGTAACCAATGGAGGCCGGGTGCTCTCGGTCACCAGCTACGGTGACACGCTTGCCGAGGCCCTGGAGAAGTGCTACGCGAACGCCCGACGCGTCTCCTTCGAAGGCGCTAATTACCGCAGCGATATAGGCTTTGATCTGGAGACGGCATGAGGGTAGTACTTTTTGACGGCGCGGCCCGGGAGGCCCTGCTTCCCCTTACTTACAGTCGACCGGTAGCGGACCTGCGCGTAGGCATCCTGACCATCGCCGAAAAATGGTCGCGTCGCCTGGACCGTGGCGTCGATTTGTATACCCAGGATTACTTGCAGGATGAATATCCGGTTGAACTGGGGGATGATAATCTGCTCATTGACGGTAGCTTACTACCAAGTGATGAATTGATCGGTTTGCTCCGAGACCTACCGCCAAACAGCATTGAAAATTTAAATGGCGAGGCCTTGGTGGCGCGTCTATCAGCTGGACCAGCACGCGAATTTCTAAACGGTGCGGAAGTTGAGGTAAACCAGCACGGAAACCTGGCCGGCATGCCGCTGCTGCGGGTAAACCGTCCGGCCGACCTCTTTTTACTCAATGACCGGTCCCTGCGCGACGACTTCGCCCTCCTCACCGAGGGAAGACAATCCGCGCCGCTTTCCTCCACCAACACACTCATTGGCCCGACCGACCAACTCTTCCTAGAGGAGGGCGTGACCCTGGAAGCCTGCACGATCAACGTGACCAGTGGCCCGGTTTACTTCGGTCGCGACGCCGTGGTGCTGGAAGGCTGTCTCATCCGGGGTCCGGTTGCGGCGGGCGCGGGTGCCGTACTCAAAATGGGGGCCAAAGTATACGGTGCCACTACGATTGGTCCGTCCTGTAAAGTTGGCGGGGAGATCAATAACGTAGTCTTCTACGGCAACAGCAACAAGGGGCACGAAGGCTTCCTGGGCAATGCGGTGGTGGGCGAGTGGTGCAATATCGGCGCCGATACCAATGCCTCCAACCTGAAAAACGACTACGGTGACGTGAAGGTGTGGTCTTACCCGGCCGGCCGGCGGGTGTCGACCGGGCTCATGTTTCACGGACTGATCCTCGCCGACCACGCCAAGGTGGGAATCAATACCATGTTCACCACGGGAAGCGTGGTGGGCTTTTCGGCCAACGTTTTTGGGGCGGGGTTTCCGCCGGGATTTCTGCCCTCCTTTACGTGGGGTGGAGCAGAGGGTCTACAGACCTACCGCATCGACAAGGCCATAGCCACCGCCGAGCGCATGATGGAACGGCGCGGCGTCACCTTCACCGAGCGTGACCGGAAATTGTTTGAGCGCGTATTCGCCGACAGTGAACGTTACCGTCGGGACTACTGATCTCCGGGCGGGCGGGTGGATGCCAGTTCCCCGCGCAGCTTCTTTTCCGAGCGGACGATCAGGTAACCCACAATGCCCAGACTGATGGTGCCGGCGATCAGCAAGGGCATGAAGGGGGTGTCCATTTCCGTGTCCGCGGTGAATTCCCCGGACCAGTAGGTGGAAATAACCTGACTACCGTTAAATAAGAGGTGCAGTGCGATGGGTACCCACAGCGAGCCCGTCCAACGAAAGGCATAGCCCAGCAGGGCGCTCAGTAACAGGCGGGGCACAAAACCGGCGAATTCAATGTGAATGGCTGAAAAGATGGCGGCGGCCACCCATACGGCTGCGTGTCCCCCCATTATGCGCGGCAAAAGTTGACCCTGAATGAGCCCCCGGAACATCAGCTCCTCGCACAGGGCGGGCACCACTGCCACGGTGAGCAGGGCCATCAGGAGTTCCGGCAGAATTTCGAAGGTCAGGATGCCCGCCAGCATGGTATTGCCAGTGGCTTCGGAGCGGTCCATCCAATCTGGTAAATCAAGCTGCAGGTTGAGGTAGGCACCCAAGGCAATGAGTGGCAACCCCAATAGGAAAGCCAGCACCGCGGGGGTGGTGAACTGCGGACGGACAACGGGTACGAGGCGGGCGGCGCGCGACCAGGCCGCGCCGAAGGCCAGACTGAGGGCCAACATGGCCGAAAGTCCCCATGTGCCGACGTTGTTGATGAGCAGAATGAAACGCAACTGTTGTCGCTGACTGATCTCCGTCAAGGTAGCGGTGGAATCGCCCAGCGGAAGGGCGAACTGCCGGGCCAGGATGAACACTACGCCGTTGGTGATGAGGAGGAGCGCGATAATGCTGAAGACCGTGTACAGCAGTAGGCGAAAGCCACTTACGGGGGAGGGAGGAGTCATGATTTCGGTTGCTGCCTATATAACCCCCGGGGCGGCATAAGTTTGCGTTCTACCTTTATGCCGTGCAGCTCTCCGTCATCATCGTCAGCTACAACGTCCGGTACTTCCTGGAACAATGCCTGCTGAGCGTAGCGCGCGCTGCCCAAGGCATGGGCACCGAGACGTGGGTGGTGGACAACAACTCCGCCGATGGTTCCGTGGAAATGGTATGTCGTCGCTTCCCCTGGGTGAAGGTCATTGCCAACGACGATAACCCCGGCTTCTCCGTGGCCAACAACCAGGCCCTACGGAAGGCCGCCGGCAAGTACTGTCTGCTGCTTAATCCGGACACCCTCGTGGAGGAAGACACATTCCGGCGCTGTTACCGCTTCGCCGAAGAGCATCCGGATCTCGGTGGCTTGGGTGTGCGAATGATCGACGGCAGCGGTCGGTTCCTGCCAGAGAGCAAGCGGGGGCTCCCCACGCCCTGGGTGGCCTTCACGAAGGCCTTCGGACTGGCGCGGCTCTTCCCCCGGTCACGGCGCTTCAACCATTATCACCTGGGTTACCTGCCGGAGGATGAGACCCACCAGATTGAGATCCTCGCCGGCGCATTCATGTGGATGCGGACCGCGGCGCTGGAGCGGGTGGGACTGCTCGACGAGGCTTTCTTCATGTACGGTGAGGACATTGACCTTTCCTACCGCCTGATTCAGGGGGGGTACCATAACTATTACTTTCCGGGAACGAGCATCATCCACTACAAGGGGGAAAGCACCAAGCGCGGCAGCCTCAATTACGTCCGGGTATTCTACCAGGCCATGGTGATCTTCGCCCGCAAGCACTTTGTGGGCGCCGGGGCGCGGTGGCTGGTGCTGATGATGCAGTTGGCGATCTATCTCCGGGCTTTCCTGACACTGCTGGGGAATGCCTGGCAGCGACTTCGCTTTCCCCTGGTGGACGCCGCAGGCATGTACTTAGGCCTCGGCCTGCTCGAACAACTCTGGTCGGCGTACCACTTCGGCGACACCGGATACTTTCCGGAATACATCTACTACCTCCACTTTCCCGGCTACACACTGCTCTGGACGGGGAGCATCTTTCTGGGGGGAGGTTACGACCGCCCCTACGATTACGGCCGGCTGCTGAGCAGTCTGGGTATTGGTACGCTGCTGCTGCTTTCGATCTACGGACTGCTGCCGGAAGAGCTGCGTCCGAGCCGTGCCCTGCTTGTTTTGGGAGCCGCCTGGGCCGTGGGCTGGACCTTACTGGTGCGCACCCTGGCCCGGTGGATCGATCCGGCGGCGGGCGGTCCGGCTGCCGACCGGCGGTTGCTGATCGTCGGCCGGGCTGGGGAGGCCCAGCGTACCCTGAGCCTGCTCCAGCGGGCGGGAACCACTGCACAATTCATTGGACGAGTAAGCCCCGGCACCCGCGCCCCGCGCCCGGAGGAAGAAACGGAAGAAGCGATCGGCAGTACCGAACGCCTGGTGGCCCTGAGCCGCCTGTACCGGGTGGAGGAGATCATATTTTGCTCGGCGGACCTGGACATCGGCGACATACAGCGGTGGATGCGGGAACTCGGCCCGCGCATCCAGTACCGAATACTACCGGAGGCGAGCCGGAGCATCATCGGAAGCCACCGTCCCGACCAGCGGGGAACGCTCTACACCATCGACGTGAACCTGCGCATCGACGACCCCGTGATGCGGCGCGGCAAATGGCTGCTGGACCGGGGTTTGGCCCTGCTCCTGCTGCTGACCCTGCCCCTGAACGTTTGGTTCGTGGCCCGACCGGGGAACTACTTGCGTAACCTGCTGCGCATCCTGGTAGCGGGGGCGAGTTTCGTGGGGTACCACCCGAGCGATGCTGAGCGAAAATTACTGCCGACCCTACGCCCCGGTATCCTGTATCCCGGCGTGGGCAGCGAGATCACGGACGCGGAAACTCTCCATCACCTCAACCTGCTGTATGCTAGGGACTACGGGCTGGGGGAGGATGTGCACCTGATCGCGGCCCACTTCCGCCAACTGGGGGGCGCGCCTAGCGCCGCAGGGTGACGTCTTTGCGGAAGCCGTCGAAGAACTCCGACAGCGAATCGAACTCCCGCTTCCAGCTTAGTCCGGTGCCCACCTGCAGGCGGCGCCCGCTGGCGATGTCGGGTTGCCGGCGCTGGTACACCCGCAGTTTGAGCGAGCGGCTATCGTTGAGCACGTATTCCAGTACCACGTCGTTGCCGATGAAAGTGCCGGTATTGCCCCCGGCGGCAAACTGGTTGTTCAGCACGTTGACGTCGCCGCTGAGGCTCAGGCGGTTGTTGAAATCGCGCCGGAAGGAGAACTCCACGGCCTGTCCGCGACCGATGGTGTTCTGGTTGTTCAGGCTGGTATTGGTGGAGTAGTTGTTGTAGGCGATGTCAAAGTCAAAGCCAGAAATGAAGGCGTCTTCTCCGAAAGCGTCACGCAACAAGTCGTTCAGCAGCAGGCTCAGGTAGGTAGACAGCCACTCGCTTACCGTATTGACGGCCACGTCGGCCACGTTGAAACTGAGGTCGGAGGGCAGGAACTGTCCGACGGCAATGAGACCGAATACCTGGCGGTTCAGTTCGTTCTGGTCCAGTAGTAACTGCCGACGCTTGTTGTTGGCGTAGTTTTCGAGGCGGCCATCCAGGTTGGGGAAACCGATGTCGAAGTTGATGTTGGGCTGGGTGAGGATGCCGTCGAGCTTGAGGGTCAGCTCGATGTCCGTGGCCTGCGAGGCACTTTGCGCGATATCCGTGCTCCCGTCGACGGGCAGGTACTCCCGCACGAAGTTGATGATGGGCGTTTTCAGGTTCTGGTAATCGGCCGCAATGTCGATGCGCGCGGCGAAGGGGTCGCCGGACCAGGAGACGGTACCACCCGGGCGAACGGTAAATTCTTTGTTCACCACCTTGTAGAGCGTGAACAGGTAATCACCTTCCGTAAGCGTGATCGTTCCGTACATCTGTAAGTCGCCGTCGCGCGGGATCCGTATGGTGAGGTTGCCATTACCCTGGCCGCGCAGGATATCACCTACCTCCTCGTCAAAGATGATTTCCCCGATGGCCTCGTCAGTGACCTCGATTTCCATTTCCAGGCTCACTCCGGCCGGGTCGGCGGCGGCTACCGTTTCTTCCTCCTCTTGGTATACGCGCCGGTTGACGAAGCGCACGTTGTCGATCGGGCCGGCCCCCGTCCCCTCCGTTACCGGAATCGACAGGCGGGAATCGCGGCCGACGGTAGCGCGGACGTAGATGTCGGTCTGCCGGAAATTGCCGGAGAAATCGACCGTTCCGCTGCCGATGGCGCGTCCGTAGAAATTGGGGTTCTGACCCGGCGAGAGGTCCAGGGCCAGGAAGCGATCCGTGCGCAGGCGCGCGCTGATGCCCAGGTTCTTCAGTCGGTCGTGGGTGATGCCCCCGGTTAGCCGGGCTACGTTGTTATAGCGGTCGAGCAGTCGGGTGCCGGCCAGGTCGAACAGGGTGTTGGTGATGCGCACCCGCGATTCGTCGAAGTGATACCGCGTTTGCAGGTAGTCTAGCGTGAAAGCCCCCGCCGAGGCATCAATGTACCCCTGCACGTCCGGCTTGCCGACGGGGCCAACCACGTTAAGTCGCCCGTTGATCTTGCCGACAATGTCGGACACGGAGCCGCCCACCCAGTAACTCGCCAGGTCGAGAGGGTACCCGTTGATGTCTACCGTAAGGTCGAGGTAGTTCTTGCGCTGATCTACCCGGGGCGTGAGCGATAGATCGCCAAGGTTAAAGGTGGCCTCCGCGATTAACTGCGCGGTGTCGCGGTTCAGGTTCATGTAGGCGGTAAGCCTTCCTTTGGGGTCAGGGGCCTGCAGGTCGATCCGCAAATACCCGTAATCGTCGCCGTTTATGAGGAAAGTATCGCTGCGGATGTCGGCGCTCAATCCTTTAAGTAGAAATACATTATCTACTCCTACGTGTACATCCACGTCACCACTAAAATCCAGTGGCTGGTAGGCCCAAACTGAGTCGATGAGACCCAGTGCCATGTTTTCGAAATTCAGATCCAGTCCTTTATCGCCGCGCTTGGAGACGCGAATACGGCGGTTCCCGCTTCGCAGACTGAAGTTGCGGCTGTCGATGTACTGCGGCCCGATCACGAGCCGGTTGTCACGGCGGATCGCCCAGGGTTCCTGGAACAGCACCAGATCCGAATCGTCGAAGCGGATCGCGTAGTTGGCGGAATCGGGAAGGGTGATTTCGCCGTTGAGGTTGAGCTTCTCGAGGAACAGCCCTCCGGCACCTCCGTAGTTGATGCCGAAACTGATGGTGTCGCGGTCGATCAGGCTGAGGAGAGTAAGTTGGTCGAGCAGCGGTTTGCCGTTCACCAGCGTGCTGTCGATGACCAGATCGAGTTCGCCTTCGGCTCCGTCGCCCTTCGCCCGGACGATCAGGTCAACCAGTGAAATGTTGTCAAAGGTGAAACGGGGTGCCAGCAACTCCGCCTTCAGGTCGTCTTCGTACCCATCGTAGCTACCGGTGAGGTGTACGTCTATGAGCGGCCCCAATTTGGGGTTGATGAGGCGGTTAAGCCCCTTGGAGTCAATGACCGTCAGGTCAAAGCTGAACTTATTGTCTTCGGGTATGATTCGCGGCGGCTTGATGTTGAGGCGGCGTGCCCAGCCGGGGTAGTACTCTACCAGGTAGCGGGTCAAACTCGTGGATACCTCGTTGAGGTCGAACCTTCCGATGATCTCCCCCTCGGCGACGTCGCTTTCCAGCTTAACTACCTTTTGACCCTCGGCATTAAAATTGGAGTAGGCTAACAGCCTGCCGATGTCAATGACGGCCGTGTCACGGACGACCTGGAAACTATCAAGCTCCACCCGGCCCTCCATTTCGCTGAAGACGGTATTGATGACGTTCAGGTCAACGTTGCCCGAAAGCACGATCAGTCGCTCGCTGAGGTTCAGGGCCTGCAGGTCCACTCGCTCGATGTCGGCCTGGAAATCAAAGACCGGAACGCTGTCGCGAAAATCCAGTTCCCCCAGAAAGTAGAGGTCGATATTCTGATCCGCGATTTCGAAGCTTCCGTTAAAGAACTGCTGCTCCAGCCGGCCGCTGATCAAGGCATTCTGGTATACATAGTCGCGGAAGCTAAGACGCTCAATGGTTGCGGTAAGGTTGGCGCTGGCGGATTCGGCCAGCAGGCCTACGCCGTCGTTGATGGACGCGCTGAAGTCTACCTGGCCGAGTTGTGCGTTGTCGGTCCAGCGACCGAGATCGAAGTTGTCCAGCGAGAGGGTACCGCTGTATTCCGCGCGGGTGGACCCGTTCTCGATGTCCATCCGCATATCCAGCTGGGCCCGACCGAGCTCCGTGCGCAGGTCACCCTTGGCGGCGAAGTCCGTAAAGAAGCCGTCGAATTGTCCGTTGAAGTCGAGCCGGCCCAGCTTGTTGAAATTTTGGGGCAGGTTCAGCCGGGGGATGAGGCGGCGCAGCGCACCGACGCTGGTCTTCAGAACGTCAAGTTTTAGGTTCAGGGCTTCTGAACCCGGCAGGGCGAGATTGCGGCTGCTAAAGCTTCCCGCCAGGTAGTTCCTGTCGTCCAGCCCCAGGGTGACGTCCTCGGCCCGCAGGTTATTCACCCGTCCGGTAAAGCCGCCGCCCAATTGGATGCTGCGGTCCCGGTTGTCGCGAAAGAAGGGGTTGAAGCGCAGCTTCCGTGCGAAGTACAGCAGGTCACGTACGGCCAGGGTACTGGGTTGCAGACTGATCTCCATCCTCACCCGGTTGTTGAAGTCGGCCCAACTTTCCCAGCCTCCCGGGAAGTTGAACCGGAGCGAGTCGGAAAGCATGCTATTCGGGGTGGCCAGCACAAGGTCGTTGAGGATCAGTTCCGTTGGCGTGACCCGCAGCTCTTCCACGCTGAGGCGATTAAGGATGAAGCCACTTCCCTCCTCAAGACTGAGGTGCTCCAGGGTAGCATCCAGCTCACCGTTCCAGTAATCGATACCCGTCAACTCCAGGTCGATGTCGTGGGTAGATAGGCGGGCAAAGTCTACGGCGCTGAGATCGCTTTCCTCGATGGCTTCTTTTCGGAAGTTGTTGAGGATGAAACTTCCGCCGATAATTTCCACACTGTTGGCCAGGACGTGCAGACTGACGCGGTTGGTGTCCACCAACAGACTGTCCTGCTGACGTATGGCCTCATCCAGTTCGGGAATAAGGGAAAGCGGGGTGGGCGGGATACTGGTTTGCCGGATCACCGGGTGAACGATCTCGGCCGTCTCAATCGATACCAATTTGTTGGCAAGGTCCAGCTCGTCCAGGAAGATGACACCGGATTCGAGGCTGACGTCGAAGCGCTGTCCGCGGACGCTGTCGTCCTGGATGAAGGATATATTTCTCAGGTCCACCCGGTCCAGGTCAAGGTTGATGGGTTTGGCGGGCTCATCGCGGGGCGGAAAAAGGCGTTCCAGAGCCGTCTCCAGGTTGGTCTCCGGATCACCCAGGTCGCGGCGGATCTTGAAGCGGGTATCGGAAATAGATACCTCCTCAATTACTACTGCATTATTCAGGAGGGATAGCAGGTTAAAATCAGCAGTGACTTCCCGGCCATAAAGAAGCGTGTCGCCGTACTTGTCTTCGATGAAGACGCCCCGCAGGGTCAACTCATCGAACCAGGAAAGGCGGGCATAGTCGATGGATACCTCGGTTTCCAGGGTTCGACTGAGGTTAGCCGTCACGCGATCTACCAGCCAGTTCTGAAAGGAAGGCAATTGTAACAGCCCCAGGGTAAAGACCAACAGCAGTACCACCCAGACGAAGAGCTTGCGCACCCGCTGCCACCACCGGCGCTTCAGGCGGCGCGGCTGGGGATTTTGGGGAACTTCGTTGACTTCTTCCATGAATTGAACTGGCGTAGGATAAACGCCACCCCCCGGTGCACTGTTTTACGGCACGCGGTATCGTGAGTAGGGTGGTGCAAGGTAGGTCATCTGACCTGCCGCGCAGCCCTCGCCTACAAAACCACCCGGTATCCCAGGGTGGTTACCAGCTGGTTGCCCGGGCGGCGTGAGATTTGGCCGGGCAGGTATTCGTAATGCACGCCAAGGAGGAAGTTGCCGCTGTGGAGGTTGGCTCCGCCATTCAGAAGAAAGTAGTTATTGGAGAAAAAGCTGCGAAAGCCGGATGAGATGGCATTGTAGTTACTTAACCCCGCAGTCAGTTGCAGCCCCAGTTTTTCGCCCCCGCTTACCGTATAGCCTAGCGAAAAATTGCCGCGGACCATGGATTGGGAGACGTCGGAAATCATTTCCCAGCGAAAGGAGTGGTACACGAAATCGAGTGATGCGAGCACCGCCAGGCGCCGGAACCGCTCGTTGAACCGCGCCATGGCCAGGTAACCCAAACCGGCGCTGAGCTGCCGGTCGCTGAAGTCGCCATCCCGGATGTCGATATTAAAGCCCCGTGCATAGTGTTCGATCCGGACACCACCGCGCAGCAGTGATCGATCCAGAATGACCTGCCGTCCCGCGTCGCAATCGCCGTACGCATCCAACACCCGCAAGATGTCGGAGTCGGCGAAGTTGGCCGTACGGGCCATGGCAAGCGCGCGCGGACAGTCGCGGGTAAGGAACTTCAGCAGGTTTCGGAAGCGAGCCGGATTGGCGTGCAACCGCTCATAGACCATGATGCTGCTGAGTTTTAGCACCAGTTCGACTTCCCCTTCCCGCAAAAGGTACAGGTAGGGTTCCCCGTCGGCGGCCTCGAGGTCGTATTCCGACGAGGAGAGGGCGACCTTTATCAGTTCCACGTCCCCGGAGGCCAGCACTTCTCCAAACCGCAACTGCTCCGTTGGAGGGTCGGTCGACCGGGGGTAGGGGAGCTCTACAGCGACCTGACGGTAGGTCCTGCCCGTTTTGCCGAATTGGAATTCTGCGACCATGGAGGGAGTAAGCGATCGCTCCCCGCCCTCCGGTACGGTAAAACTGATGGACTGGGCAAGTTCGGTGGCCCCCGTTTTGCGCAGGTCCACTTGCAGGGTGGTACCATCCGCTAACGTTAATTCATCCGCAAAACGCGAGTTGTCCTGCCCGCTCAGGGGTAATAACCAGATGCAGGCCAGGAGGCCGACCGCAGTACGAAGTTCCATGCGATTACGATTTACGGAAAGTGGAGCAGTGCCAAAATATAGTCATTGCCACGGGATTTTTTAGAAGGAATCGCCAGGGCTTTGCGCGTTTAACAGCAGTACACAGTAAACCGGATTGGCCCTGCCCCTACGGCGGGCGAAAAAACCATCGGCGGGCATGGGTGTTCCTTATCTTTGCGCGCTTTGATCAATCGTCAACCTACTACCGCCTTGAAGAACATCCGTAATTTCTGCGTCATCGCTCACATCGACCACGGCAAGTCGACCCTTTCCGACCGTCTGCTCGACTTCACGCAGTCCGTGGCGGAACGTGAAAAGATGGATCAGCAGCTCGACGATATGGATCTTGAGCGGGAGCGCGGGATCACGATCAAGAGCCACGCCATCCAGATGCACTACCCGCACACCGACGGGGAGATGTACATCTTCAACATGATCGATACTCCGGGTCACGTCGACTTCAGCTACGAGGTATCCCGTTCGATCGCCGCCTGCGAAGGTGCCCTCCTGCTGGTTGACGCGACCCAGGGCATTCAGGCCCAGACCATTTCCAATCTTTTCCTGGCTCTGGAGCACGATCTGGAGATCATTCCCGTGCTGAACAAGGTGGACATGGAAACGGCGATGATCGAGGAAATGGCCGACCAGATGATCGATCTGACGGGCTGCGAAAGAGAGGACATTATTCTGGCCTCCGGCAAGACGGGAATTGGCGTTCCCGAGATCATGAAGGCGGTGGTCGAGCGCATTCCCGCCCCCAAGGGAGACCCGGAGGGACCGCTGCAGGCCCTGATCTTCGACTCGGTGTTCAACCCTTTCCGTGGTGTCATCGCCTATGTGCGGGTGATGAACGGTGTACTTCGAAAAAACGACAACCTGCGCTTTATCGCCACCAAGTCCGTTTACGAAGCCAACGAGGTAGGGGCCATGGAGATCACCCCCAAACCCCAGCCCCAGATTGAATGCGGCAGTGTAGGATATATCGTGACCGGATTGAAGACGAGTTCGGAAATCAAGGTGGGCGATACCGTCACGCTTGATGACCGGCCCGGTGAGCGACTGGGCGGATTCGAGGAGGTCAAGCCCATGGTCTTTGCCGGTATCTTCCCCCTGGATAATGACGATTTCGAACCGCTGCGCGACAGTCTGGAAAAGCTTCAGCTCAACGACGCCAGTCTGGTTTTCGAACCCGAAACCTCCGCCGCCCTCGGCTACGGCTTCCGCTGCGGATTCCTGGGCATGCTCCACCTGGAAATCGTACAGGAGCGGTTGTTCCGCGAGTTCAACATGGACGTGATCACCACGGTGCCCAACGTTACCTACCGGGTGACGGACACCAAAGGCAACGTAACTGAGATCCGCAATCCGGCCGAACTTCCCGACGTGAACCACCGCTCGATGGTAGAAGAGCCCATGATCACCGCTCAGATCATCACCACTACGGAGTACATCGGGAGCATCATGACCCTCTGCATCGACAAGCGCGGCACCCTTACCAAGCAGACATACCTGAGTCCCGAGCGCGTGGAGCTGCACTTCATCCTTCCCCTGGCGGAGATCGTCTTCGACTTTTACGACCGCCTCAAGTCTATCTCCCGTGGGTACGCCAGTTTCGACTACCAGCCCAAGGGGTACCAGGAAACCGACCTGGTGCGGATGGACATTAAGCTCAACGGAGAGAACGTGGATGCCCTTTCGGCGCTCGTACACCGCACCAAGGCCGAATACATCGGTCGCGGAATGTGCAAGAAACTGCGGGAACTGCTACCACGTCAGCAATTCATGATCGCCATTCAGGCGGCCATCGGTGCCAAGGTCATTGCCCGTGAAACGCTCTCTGCGATGCGCAAGGACGTGACCGCCAAGTGTTACGGCGGCGACATTTCCCGTAAACGCAAGCTGCTGGAAAAGCAGAAGGCAGGTAAACGGAAAATGCGGCAGTTCGGCAAGGTGGAAGTGCCCCAGAAAGCTTTTCTGGACGTCCTGAAACTCGACTAAAGCCCGTGGCAATTAGTATTTTACAGTACGGAAGCGGGCGTGGTCCGCGTTCTAACCGTACTCCTGCGCTGCCAAACTGTAGCTACCCAACAACCCAAGACCGTAATGTCCAAGCTCAAATCCTTTCTTTTTGCCGGCACCGACGGCTGGAGTCGCTCGGCCCTCAAGCTATTCTGGTTGCTGGTATTCGCCTTGCCCATCGGGATAGTCCTGCTGTTCGTCGGTTTGAGCTTCACCGACCTCCCCTCGGTCACTGAACTGGAAAACCCGAAGAATAATGAAGCCAGTCCGGTTCTGGCGTCGGACGGAACGGTACTCGGCCGGTACTTCGTGGAGAACCGGGTCATGGTCGACTTCAAGGATCTCGGTCCCCACCTGGAAGCGGCGCTGGTAAGCACCGAAGACGAACGGTACTACAACCACAGCGGCATCGACTGGCAGAGTTTACCCCGCGTAGTCATCAAGACCGCCATTTTGGGACAGCAATCCTCCGGCGGCGGCTCTACCATCACCCAGCAGTTGGCCAAGCTGCTGTTCACCGAGCAGGTGAGCGCCAACATCGTGGAGCGCGGCTTCCAGAAACTTAAGGAATGGATCATCGCGGTGCGCCTCGAGCGGAAGTACACCAAGGAGGAAATCATCGCGATGTACCTGAACCGCTACGATTTCATCAACGGCGCCCAGGGTATCCGGGCCGCGGCGGAAAACTACTTCGACGGCAAGCGTCCCAATGAACTGACGGTGGAGGAGTCCGCCATGCTTATCGGTATGTTAAAAAACGCCTCCCTGTACAACCCCCTCCGGTTCCCCGAGCGCACGAAGGCCCGCCGCAATCAGGTGCTGGCTCAGATGGTGCGCAACAACCGCATCTCCCGCACGGAATTTGACTCTCTCTCAGCCCTTCCTCTCGGCATTAAGTTTACCCGACAACGGCACGACGACGGCCTGGCCCCCTACTTCCGCATGGTGCTCGCCGAAGAGGCGAAGCGTATTCTGTCCGAAGAGCCTTACCTGAAA
The DNA here is from genome assembly GCF_004803465.1 of Neolewinella litorea. Classification (GTDB taxonomy): domain Bacteria; phylum Bacteroidota; class Bacteroidia; order Chitinophagales; family Saprospiraceae; genus Neolewinella; species Neolewinella litorea. The sequence continues at coordinate 140,944 of NZ_SRSF01000001.1, forward strand.
TCAAACGGACAGCCCTACGACATCTACCGTGACGGCCTGACCTTCTACACCACCATTGATCCGGCCATGCAACGGCACGCCGAGCGGGAAGCGCGGGTGCACATGCAACAACTCCAAAAGCAGTTCTTCCAGCACTGGAAGAATATGGACCCCTGGACGTACACCAATCCGTCTTCCGAGACCGAGGTGCGGGTCGATCGCCGGCAGGAAAGCCTGCAAAATGCCATCCGGTATTCCGACCGCTATCAGGTATACCGCAGCGAGATTCTGATCCCCGTGATCGAGCGCATCGGGGAGGAGGTCGACTTCCGCTTTTCCCGCAACGACCGCGAGATCGAACGCATGATGCAGGAACTGGAAGCACCCGGTGCTATTGACGAAGCCGTACGACTCAATCTGATTTCGAAGGACTTTGCCGCCCGCCACCGGGAAGTCATGAAGTTACCTGAATTCAAGGAGTTGAAAGCAGCGTGGGAAAAACTGCAGGAAACCGTCCGTAGCGAATTTGAAAAGGAGGTGAAGATGCGCGTTTTCACCTACGACAACGACCGCATGGAAACCGATACGCTGATGACCCCGCTGGACAGCGTCCGCTACCACAAGATGATCCTGCAGATCGGCAGTATGTCGGTAGAGCCCAGCACCGGATACGTCCGCACCTGGATCGGCGGCAGCAACTTCAAGTGGTTCCAGTACGATCATGTCACTACCAAGCGCCAGGTCGGATCGACCTTCAAGCCATTCATATATGCGGCCAGCATAGATCTGCGGGGCATAACTCCCTGTCTGCGGGTGCTCGACCAGCCGATCACCATCAGTCCCGGCGACGGCAATTTTCACCTCAACAAGCCCTGGACGCCCCGCAATTCAAACGGTGCCTACAGCTACTACGACTACACCCTCTACCAGGGACTAAAGAACTCGGTCAATACCATTTCCGCTTACCTCATGAAGGAATTGGCGAGCACGGAACCCGTGCGCAATATGGTGGCCAATATGGGCATTCCCAAAGAGGAGATTCCGGACGCGCCCTCCATTGCGCTGGGGTCGGTGGACCTCACCGTACAGCAACTCACCGGTGCCTACACCACTTTTGGCAACAACGGCGTCTTCATCCGGCCGGTATTTCTGACGCGCATCGAGGACCGCACGGGCCGCGTTATCTACGAATACCTTCCGGAAGAACAACCGGCCATCAGTCCGCAGGCCAACTACGTAATGGTCAATATGCTTTCCCGGGCCAGTGTCGGCAACCTCGCCGGCGTGGAAGGGCCGGTGGGCGGCAAAACCGGTACCACCAACGACCAGACCGACGGCTGGTACATGGGCATCACGCCCGAACTCATTGTTGGTACCTGGGTAGGCGGCGACGATCGTTGGATCCGCTTCCGCAGCCTGGGGCTCGGGGCCGGGTCCAATATGGCCAAACCCTTCTTCCGCCGCTTCGTGCGCGCCGCCCAGGAAGACGAGTCCATCGGTTGGGACACCACCAAAGACTGGATAAAACCCGAAGGCGAGCTGGGCATCGAAATGAATTGCGAAGCCTATAACGTCGGCAACGATGACCTATTCGAAGACGGCCAGCGTCTCTCCGACGATCCCTTCGGTAACAGCCCCGATTTTTAGGGCGTGGCCGCGGGTGCAATGAAAATGTAAGGAAGCAAATATGTGTGGTATCTACGGTCAGGTGGCGGACCTGCCCCGGGAGCGCCTCACAGCGAACGCAGACCGGGCTCTGGAGCTATTGGCGCACCGCGGCCCCGACGGCGATGGTAAGGAGGGCGGACGCGGCTGGATCTTCGGTCACCGCCGATTGGCCATCTTCGATACCTCTGACCTCGGGCGGCAGCCCATGGTTGGGTGGAACCGGACCCTCATCTTCAATGGCGCGATATATAACTTCCAGTCGCTACGTGACGAACTGGAGAAGTTGGGCTACCGGTTTCGGAGCCGCACCGATTCGGAGGTTATTCTGGCCGCGTATGACCGCTGGGGAACGGACTGTTTCGGGCGCTTTAATGGTATGTGGGCACTGGCCATTTACGACGACTTACGAAGGGAAGTGATCCTTAGCCGGGACCGGTTTGGCATCAAGCCACTTTATTTCTCGGAATCCAGGGGAGTGACCTTCGCATCCGAGCCACGCGCCGTAGTGGAAACCCTTACGGAGCGCCCCGCCCTGGAACGGCGCATAGGAGAGGAGTTTCTTTTCAAGGGTTGGCAGGACCATCGGCCGGAAACCATTTTTGGGGGAGTTCGCCAGTTTCCTCCTGGGCACTTCGCTATGGTACCGGTTGACGCTCCCGAGATGGTGCAAATCGAGGCTTTCTACGATTTGGCGGAGGCTACTGCAAGGGTCTCGGTACCTAATAGCTTACCGGAGGCCATCGATGAGGTTCGGCACCTTTTCGAGCGGAGTGTCCACTTGCAAACCCAGTCGGATGTAGGGCGCTGCATCACGCTTTCGGGCGGTATTGACAGCAGCAGCATAGCGGGAGTAATGAGTACACAGCGTGATGCGCGCCCGGCCACTTTTTCCGCCCTCTTTCCCGGGACCCCGTTTGATGAAACACCATACGTCGAGTCGGTTAACCGGCTGCATGGTTTACCGGGAAACAGCTTTAAACCTCTCTACCACGATTTTATCGCTGATTTTGAGCGTTGTCAGTGGCATCAGGGCCAACCGCTTGCTTCGATGGCCGTGGCCATTCATTACAGCTTAATGCGGCGCATCCACGAAAGCGGCGAGAAAGTAATCTTGAACGGTCAGGGCGCGGACGAGATCGGTGCGGGTTACGACAAATTCTACCTGCCACTTTTGCGGGAACATTGGGTCCACCGACCTTGGCGAATCGGCCAAACCCTATGGGGTTACGGTCGGCACCACCGGCTAAATCACCGTGGGGCAGTGTTCAGATTATGGACCACTGTGGCCGGCACCGGCGCGCGCCGCCCAAATTATGCCGGAACGTATTTCGATCGGCTGGAACTGCCGCGCTTTGATAGGAGCGCGGATGCGGACGTCCGGACCACCTCGGTTAATCTGCTGCGGGAAGTGGGCCTTCCGGTTTTGCTCCGGCACGAAGACCGGAATACTATGGCGTTCGGATTGGAGAGCCGTGTGGCCTTTCTGGACCACCGCCTGGTGGAGTATCTCCTGGCCCTGCCCGCGGACTGGAAAATACAGGCCGGCGTTCGCAAATACGTACTGCGGGAGGCGTGCCGAAATGTGTTACCGGCCAAAGTGTATAACCGGCACGACAAGCTGGGCTTCGCCACTCCCGAACAATCGTGGATGGAAGGGGACGTGCAACCCTATCTGCGGGCGGCGGACGACGCGTACCGCCAGGAATATCTTTCGGAGGCAGGGCGGGACCGTTGCCACCTGATCATGAAACAGCGCCGCCGGGGGGAATACAAATTCGTATTTCGGTGCTGGTCGTGGATGCAGTTTGTGGCGGGGCAACGGTAAATTGGGCGTTCATGCGGATTCTATTCATTGCTTCCTGGTGGCCCAGCCGTGTTTACCCTACCCACGGCAACTTCGTGCAAAAGCACGCCCGGCTGGTCGGAGCCACGCACCAACTTACGGTGATGGCGGTACAGGAAGATCCGCAACTGGGACCGGGCAAATTGGAGTTGGTCGAGAAGCACCACGACCGTTACCGCGAAGTCATCGTGTATTACGGCCGTTCGTCCGGATGGTTGAAATGGATGCACCTTCCCAGTCGCGTGATGGCTTATTATCGTGCCTGGCGTGCCGCTACGGCGGACGGTGATGGGCCGGAATTGCTGCACGGACACATTCTCATTGACGGGGGCATTATTGCCGCAATCCTGGGCCGGTGCATGAGGCGGCCCGTGGTTATTATGGAGCATTCCACCCGATACAATGAGCCGGAGTCGCTCGGCTTACTGCGATCGCAACTCGGAAAATGGGCCTGCGGGCAGGCGGAGTTCGTACTTCCCGTATCCGATCGACTGGGAAGCGCCATGCGGGAAACCCATGATCTGAACGGAAAGTATCGGACAGTGAGTAATGTAGTCGATACAGCGCTCTTTTACCCTCCGCAAGAAACTGGAACACCCGGTGGTCCGGTATCCTTGCTGCACGTATCCAATTTTGATCCCCGCTTCAAGAATGTACGGGGAATACTTCGGGTATACGCCAAACTCCAGCGCAGCCACCCGGGGCGGTTTCATTTGCACGTGGCGGGTGACGGTGACTTCGACCTGGTAGGGTGTTGGATGAATGAGGTGGGGCTACGTGAAGGGGATGTAGGATTGAGTGGTCCACATTCCGAAGCCGAAATCGCTGGGCTCATGCAAACCGCTGACGTGTTCATACTTTTCAGCTCAAATGAGAACCAACCCGTTGTACTGCTGGAAGCGCAGTGCGTCGGGCTCCCCTGCGTTGCTACACCGGTAGGGGGTATTCAAGATATTGTGGTGCCCGGGCTGACCGGTGACCTTGTGGCACCTGACGATGAAGATGCATTAGAGACAAGCCTGCTTGCAATATTGCAAGGGGTCAACCCGCTTTCACGGGCAGCGATCAGTGAGAGAGGCCGAAACCTTTACGGTGAATCTGCCGTAGGCAAGCGATTAAACCAGATATATGAAGAAGCCAGTTCAAATTATTATAAATCAAAGTCTTGATTGAATCTAGTTATTCTAATATACCCGCAATTTTAAGGATGCATTTGGTTGCCTTATTTGTTTTTCGCCAGACCTTTCTTCCCAATCAATGCCAAAATTCTCCATCATTATTCCAACCCATAATCGGCCAAACCTGCTGGCTCGGGCGATTGGAAGTGTGCTGAACCAGAAGTGTCCGGATTGGGAAATAATTGTGGTGGACGATGGCTCCGTCCCTTCCGCGGAGACGGAGCGTCCGGAGCTTTTCGCCGATGAACGAATAAGCTACTACTGGCAGGAGGCGTCCGGGCCGGGTGCCGCGCGCAAGCGCGGACTAAATATTTCAACCGCACCCTGGCTGTGCTTTTTGGACGATGATGATTATTACCTGCCTGACCACCTGTCCGTTCTGGAGGCGGCGGTAGAATCGCTGACTGATTGGCGGGTGCTGGTAGCCACCGGAATGATTACCCAAAAGCCGGATGGCAATATGGTGCGGGACCCAACATTCGCTACCACCGACCGGCCCCTTCCGGAATACTGGAGACGACCGGTTAGTTTGTTGCCGTTTGCTATTTCAAGACAACTTATTGTTCGGGTACCTGTGCCGATGATTCCTTCCCCAATAGAGGATTTTGAGTGGCTCTGTTTGCTGTTAAGCAGCAGTTCCTTGCTTCAACTGCCGGCCTACACCGTTGTGTACGTAGAGCATGAAGTTAATCGCACGAATACACTGATAGATCCGAACAACCTTGACCAACGGCTGGCAGTTATTTCTCGTCTAATAAACCATACTGTTATCAGACAACAAGTACCCCTGTTCTCAATTAACAAAATGCAGACTCATCAGTGCTGGCACCACGCTCGGCAATGCCTAAAGGCTCAAGAATTCAAATCGGCCGGTGATGCTTTCCTTCGGGGATTTAAAACGTTTACCATCTACAACCTGGCAGAACTGGCATATACAGTGCTGTGCGGATTACGCGCGTTAAAAATCCGAAGGAGCCCTAGGTAATAGTTCAAAACCGCCCCACATAATTCTCCGGCCGAACGGCCAGCAGTTCAGACTTCACTTCATCGCTCACGTCGAGTTGTTGGATAAACGCGTGAATGGCCGCCTCCCCGATATTGGTTTGGCCGCGGGTAAGCTCCTTGAGGGCTTCGTAGGGTTGCGGATACCCCTCGCGGCGCAGGATGTTCTGGATTGCCTCGGCGGTCACCATCCAGTTGGCCTCCAGGTCGGCAGCTATCTTTTCAGTATTAAGCAAGAGTTTGCCCAGGCCCTTCTCTATGGCCTTCAGGGCAATCAGGACGTGTGCGAAAGGCACGCCGATATTGCGCAGCACGGTAGAGTCGGTCAGGTCGCGCTGCAGTCGGCTGATCGGCAGTTTGTCGGCCAGGTGGGTCAGAAGGGCGCGGGCGATCCCAAGGTTGCCTTCCGCGTTCTCAAAGTCGATCGGATTGACCTTGTGTGGCATGGCGGAACTGCCGATCTCCCCCTTGACGGTCCGCTGGCGGAAGTATTCCATGCTGATATAGGTCCAGATGTCTCGGCAGAGATCAATCAGAATGGTACAGAGCCGCGACAGGGCATGAAAGCCGGCGCCCAGGTTATCGTAATGCTCGATTTGCGTGGTGGGGTAGCTGCGCTCCAGTCCGAGGTCATTGCGGACAAATTTATCGGCGAAGTCGTGCCAGTCGTATTCGGGATAGCTGACGTAATGGGCGTTCATATTGCCAGTGGCACCACCGAACTTGGCTGACATTGGTACCGACTTCCACTGGCGAAGCTGCTCGGTGAGGCGGCTGGTCCAGACGGCAAATTCCTTACCAAGCAGGGTAGGGGACGCGGGCTGACCGTGGGTCTTCGCCAGCATGGGAATATCCTGCCATTCCTTTACCAGCCCCTCCAGCTGGTGGATCAATTGCGAAAATGCGGGAAACATCACTTCTTCCTGGGCATCGCGCAGGCTCAGGGGTATGGCGGTATTGTTGATGTCCTGACTGGTCAAGCCGAAGTGCGTAAACTCCAGTATGTCATTCAGTCCCTTTTCTTCGAGTTTCTTCTTTACGAAGTATTCCACCGCCTTGACGTCGTGATTGGTTACGCGCTCCGTGTCCTTGATGGTTTGAGCATCGGCGTGATCGAAGGTGTAGACGATCTCCTCTAGGTCCTTTACCGCTTGACTGGTGACGGACTGGAGTTGGGGCAGGCCCAGTCGATAGAGCGCCTGCAGGTACCGTACTTCTACGGTCACCCGGTAGCGGATCAGGCCGTATTCACTGAAGTAGGGGGCCAGGACCTCGGTCTTGTCGGCGTAGCGGCCGTCGATGGGGCTGATGGCGGAAAGTGCATACATAGCTTGGAAACTTGAGCTGCAAAGGTAACCAAGCCCCGGCGGGAATAAATGGGAGAGAGCGGTTAAGGATACCTCGGGTCACACGAAGAACTCGTCGTCCAGTTCGGTGGGACGACTTTTGTCCCGGCTCAAGTGGTAGGGTTTGGCGTCCATGTGGGGTTGCAAGCTGGGGTCGACCCGGGTCAAGGGGGTACGGCAGCTCGCCAACAGGCAGCGGTCGTTGCGGAAGACGTCCACGGTGCACCCACCGTACCAGCTCATGCCGATCTCGACTCGGTACCGGTCTACGCCACCGCCGTCGGCGGCGTCTACCGTGAAGTAGTGGGTGCGGCCGAAGAGACTACAGCCGGAACTGGCCAGGCTACCGTTGAAAAACACTTTTTCCTCACCGGACCACAGGCTGTTGTGCACTTCCAGAAGGTCGGATTCGATGGGCAAAGAAAGAATACGCATGGTGCTGAAGCTTGATTTGACACCCAAACTCGGACTGACGGCTTGCCGGGGCAATAACGGTAGACGAACGACCCGGATAATCGGACCATGGGATCCAAAACTTAACCTTCCCGCACCCTAGCAAGGAGAGCGGCGCTAATGCTTACCTTCGCCGGAGCTTAACCAGCCGATGCTATGCCACGCACCATTGCCCTTCTCGTCTTACTTTGCACCTGCGTCCCCGCCCTTGCCCAGGAGGCCGCAGTAGAGCCGCCCGCCGACTTTATGCGGAGTATCGGCAAGATCTACGTTGTGGTGGCCGTCATTGTAGTCGTTTTTCTCGGACTTGCCTTCTACCTGTGGAGGCTGGACCGCCGCCTAACCATTATAGAAAATCAAATTGAAGATCATGCCTGACAATTCTTTTTTGGAAAGCGTGGGTCAATATTTTGACGCCGCAGCTCCCCACACCGGTTTGCCGGATGGCTTACTGAAGCAGATCAAGGTCTGCAACTCCGTTTACCAGATCTACTTCCCCGTCAAAATTGATGGGGAGGTCCGCGTCATTGAAGCCTACCGGGCGCAGCACAGCCACCACCGCAGCCCGACCAAAGGGGGTATCCGGTACTCCAACCACGTTAACCAGGAAGAAGTGGTGGCCCTGGCCACCCTCATGTCGTACAAGTGTGCCATCGTCGACGTGCCCTTCGGCGGGGCCAAGGGCGGCGTGCGGATCAACCCCTGGGAGTACACCGAGGCGGATCTGGAAAAGATCACCCGACGGTACACCACGGAACTCATCCGCCGCAAATTTATCGGCCCGGCCATCGACGTGCCGGCTCCCGATTACGGAACCGGACCCCGGGAAATGGCCTGGATCTACGATACCTACCGCAGCTTCCACCCCGGCGACATCAACGCGGCAGGCTGCGTGACCGGCAAACCCGTGAGCCAGAACGGCGTCCGAGGACGTACAGAAGCCACGGGCCGCGGGGTCTTCTACGGCATTCGCGAGGCCTGCAACGAGCCCGAACTGATGAAAGAGCTCGGACTTACCGTCGGCATCGAAGGCAAGACGATGGTCGTGCAGGGACTGGGTAACGTAGGTTCCCACACCGCCACGATCAGCCAGGATGAAGGCGGCGTGAAGATTATCGGCGTTTCGGAAGTAGAGGGGGCCATCTACAATCCGGATGGCGTGGACATCCACGACGTGATGCGCCACCGCGCCGAGCACGGCACCATCCTGACCTACCCGGGAGCGCAGGCCTTTGGAAAGGACGAGCGACGCGCCGTGATGGAGTTCGAGTGTGACATCCTCGTACCTGCTGCCCTCGAGAACCAGATCGACGAACACAACGCCGGAGCCGTAAAGGCCAAGATCGTAGCGGAGGCCGCCAACGGTCCCGTAACGGCAGCCGGTTCGGCCATCCTCGCCGAGCGGGGCATCATTGTTCTGCCCGACATCTACCTCAACGCCGGTGGCGTGACGGTCAGCTACTTCGAGTGGTTGAAGAACCTCAGTCACATGCGCTTCGGCCGCCTGCAGAAACGCTTCGACGAGCAGAACTACCGCCGGATCGTGGAGCAGATTGAGTCTACCTCCGGACGCGAAATCAGTGAGCGCGACCGCCGGATGATCATCCACGGTGCCGACGAGATCGACCTGGTGCGCTCCGGACTGGAGGAAACCATGATCACGGGCTTTCAGGGCATCTACAGTCTGTACCGGGAAAAACCCGAAATCAAAGACCTGCGCACGGCTGCTTTCGCCCTGGCAATCAGCAAAATATCCAACGACTATATCAGCTTGGGTATTTGGCCGTAAGCCGGATTTTAGCGAATAATATACTTTTCTAATCAGGATTGGGAAATAATTGTTGGTGCGGCTATCTTTGCCGCACCAACTTATTACACCCCTTATCCTAATCCTATATGTCCGACAAACTCGACAAGATCGACCTGAGCATCCTCAAAATTCTGCAGGATAACAGCAAGATCACCAATCTCGATCTTTCCAAACGCATCGGACTCAGTCCCGCCCCGACCCTCGAGCGGGTAAAAAAGCTCGAACAGAACGAAGTAATCCAGAGCTATCACGCCAAGGTTAGCCCGGAAGCCATCGGCCTGATGGTCAAAACCTTCGTGCTCGTATCGCTGGACTGGCGTAAAAATCAGGCCCGGGAAAATTTCCTCGAGCAGGTGCAGATCATCGACGAGATCACCGAATGTTACATCATTACCGGTGAAGCCGACTTCCTGCTGAAGATCGTCTGCAAGGACATCCCCACCTACGAGCGGCTGCTTTTCAAGACCCTGCAGCAGATCGACGAGATCGAGCGCCTCAAAACGCTCATGACATTGTCCACCGTTAAGGACGTCAAACGGCTTCCCTTCGACTACGACGGCGAGGCTTAGCAGAGGCGCGATATATTTGCGCCCCCTAATGCCATTTGACCATGAAGCTCCCCATCGGAATCGTCCAGCAGGCCAATACCGGCGATCGTACCAACAACATCGAAAAGAGTGCGGCGGGTATACGCAGGTGCAAGGAAATGGGGGCCGAATTGGTTGTCCTCCAGGAATTGCACACCGGGCTCTATTTCTGTCAGATTGAATCCACCGAGGTCTTCGACCAGGCCGAACCCATCCCCGGGCCAAGTACCGAATACTTCGGTGCCCTGGCCCGGGAATTGGACTTGGTGCTCGTCCTGAGCCTGTTTGAAAGTCGGGCCCCGGGCATCTGTCACAACACGGCCGTGGTCATCGAGCGCGATGGCACCATTGCCGGCCGGTACCGGAAGATGCACATCCCGGACGATCCGGCGTACTACGAGAAATTCTACTTTACTCCGGGCGACCTGGGTTTCCAGCCCGTCCGCACAAGCGTCGGTAAGCTCGGCGTGCTGGTGTGCTGGGACCAGTGGTACCCGGAGGCCGCCCGCCTGATGGCCCTGGCCGGTGCCGAGGTGCTGATTTACCCCACGGCCATCGGGTACGAGTCAACCGACCCCGAGGCGGAACAGGAACGTCAGCGGGATGCCTGGATTATCTCCCAGCGCGGTCACGCCGTCTACAACGGTCTGCCGGTAGTGGCCGTCAACCGTACCGGTTACGAGCCCGATCCGAGCGGAACGACCGGTGGAATCCGATTTTGGGGCAGCAGTTTCGTGGCCGGGCCACAGGGGGAATACCTCTATCAGGCGCCCCGCGACGAAGAGGATGTGCGGGTGGTGACGGTCGACAAACAGCGTACGGCCGATGTGCGACGGATCTGGCCCTTCTTCCGCGACCGCCGCATCGACGCCTACGGTGACCTGACGCGGCGGTACATCGATTAACGCAGTCCCACCGGGAAAGCGCATTTTTTACGGCTTGCCCGCTCGCGTCTTACTTTTGCCGCTCAAACCCCGATTGTTGAAGAAAGCAGAAAAGGCAGTGGCGATCCAGGAGACCCTGGAGCGTCTGTACCCCGAGGTTCCCATCCCCCTGGATCACACCGACCCGTATACCTTACTGGTGGCCGTTCTGCTCTCGGCCCAGTGTACCGATAAGCGCGTCAATGAGGTAACCCCACATCTGTGGGCGTTAACCGACCGGCCGGAAGTAATGAAGGATCTGCCGGTGGAAGAGATCCGAGCGATTATCCGCCCTTGCGGACTATCACCCGCCAAAAGTAAAGCCATTAAGGAACTGAGTCGGATCATTGCCGAGGAACACGGTGGGGTAGTGCCCTCCACGTTCGCCGAGTTGGAGGCCTTGCCCGGCGTGGGCCACAAAACCGCTAGTGTAGTGATGAGCCAGGCCTTCGGAGTCCCCGCCTTTCCCGTCGATACCCATATCCACCGCCTGGCGTACCGGTGGGCGCTGAGTACCGGAAAGAACGTGGCGCGCACCGAAGCCGACCTGAAGCGGTTGTTCCCCCGGGAAAGCTGGAACCGCCTTCATCTCCAGATGATCTTCTTTGGCCGGGAACACTGTCCGGCCCGCGGCCACCGGATGCTTGAGTGTCCGATCTGTTCCCGATACGGCCGGCGATCACTTCTGAAGCGGGAATAACAACTAACTTGGCGAAGGAATGGACGGACTTACTAACAGTTCCCAATGGGCCCGTAGACTGCCGCGCATCCTGCTGGGCGTGCTGGCCGTGGTGTTGATCAGCCTGTTGTATCCGAACAACCTGACCTTCCCGTACCAGTTCGAGCTCAACCAGACCTGGCAGTATGCTGATCTGACCGCGCCTTACTCCATACCCATCCTGAAGCGTGAGGAGCGACTGGCCGCCGACAGACAAGCTGTCCTCAAGAACCTGACGCCGGTCTACCAACGCGATCCCCAAATCGCCCGGCGCGCACGGGCGGAATACATCGAGGAATTTCGCATTGCCCTCGATTCGGCCCGGGCCCGCAACAACTACCCCGGTCTGCTGCGACAACCCGAGGCCCACCGACTATACGGACTGGAGCTGCTCGACCGCATCTACCAGCGCGGGATCGTGAACCTGCGCACGGAAGACGAAGCCCGCTCCGGCATGGCGTCCGTCATTCAAATTGTCGACGGCAGTGAGGTCAATACCCGCACCATCGGTCAGGTCTTCACCACCCCCGGACGCGCGCGACAGTGGCTTACGGACAGCATCCTCTACACCCGCCTGGCCGCGCCGGACTTTCTGCTGCCGCTGCTCGAGAACCGCCTACGCTACAACGTTTTCTACAACGACAGCCTCACCAACCGACTGCGCGAACAAACCCTGGAGGCGGTAAGCCCCTTTGACGGCCTGGTGGAGCAGGGAGATATCCTCGTCCGCCAGGGGGAGGTCATCTCCGATAACGTCTACCAGAAACTGGTCAGCTACCGCCGGCTTTACAACAGCAACCTGCAGGGCTCAACGACCTTCCTGTCGGTGTACACCGGATTTACGCTTATCGTCGGACTGGTCATCCTGCTGCTCTACCTGTACCTGCGCACGTTCTTCCCCTTCGTGTACGTCCGCATCAAGAACCTGGTGTTTATCCTGATGTGGCCCCTGCTATACGCCATCATGGTTCGCTCGATCGAACTGGCCCCCGGGTGGAGCGCCTACGTGGTGCCGTTCTGTATCGTACCGATCGTGATGCGGATCTTCTTCTCGGAGCGATTGGCATTTTTCGTCCACGTGGCGGTGGTACTGATCGCGAGCTTCCTGACTTCCCTGGGTTACCCCTTTACCTTCCTGAGCATCATGGCGGGTGTGGTGGTCATCTTCATGGACATCGACACCCGCGACTGGAGCCGGTTCTTCAGCAGCCTGCTACTGTTGTTCGCTTTTTACTTATTTGGCTACGTCGGCATTCAATTGGTGCAGGGGTCGGGGTGGTCGGGGATCAACTACGTGGACCTGCTCTGGCTGGGCTTGAACGTGTTCCTCGTTTTGCTGGCCTATCCCCTCATTCCCATGCTGGAACGCTTCTTCGGGCTGATCTCACCGATCACGCTCATGGAGCTAAACGACATGAACCGGCCGTTGCTCGAAAAGCTGGCCCGTCAGGCCGCTGGAACCTGGCAGCACAGCCTCAACGTGGCCAATCTGGCCGAGCGGGTGGCGAGTGAGATCGGTATTGATTCCCTTTTGGTACGTACGGCTGCCCTGTACCACGATATCGGCAAGCTCAAAAACCCGGAGTACTTCATAGAGAACCAGACTGGTCCGAACCCTCACGACCGTATTACCGACCTGGAAAGTGCCAAGATTATCATCGACCACGTCAACGAAGGAGTGCGGCTGGCGCGGGTCGCCGGGCTGCCGGAAACGATCATCGATTTTATTCGGACCCACCACGGTACTACCCGCACGGAGTACTTCTACCGCAACCACATCAAGAATCACCCGGAACGGGAAGCCGACGAGCCCTACTTCCGCTACGACGGCCCATTGCCCACCACCAAGGAGCAGACGGTGCTGATGCTGGCCGACAGCGTCGAGGCCGCCTCAAAATCACTGAAGCAACCCACCCAGGAAGAATTGTACGAACTGATCGACAACATCATCCGGGGCAAACTTACCAACGGACAACTCGTGCAGAGCCGGCTCAGCTTTCACGAGCTGGAATCCCTGCGCAGAATTTTCCGGTCGGTACTCAAGAGCTCCCACCAGTTGCGGATTGCCTATCCTGCAGAAGCCAGGGCGGAAGAAGCGGAAGAGGAATAGGCTAAGCCTTAATCAGTTCGGCGGCACCGTGAAAGTGGACCCCGGGTGAAATGGCCTGGGCCGCTTCGATCATCTTGCGCGCGAGCATATCCGCTTCCGTGGGATTGTAGTCGCCGAGGAGGGTAGGTGAGATCTGCCGGACGAGCGTGGATAATCCCGCGGCGACTTTCTCGCCAATGCGGAGTTCATCCCGGTTCCCGAGCAGTACACCGGGTCGGAAGAGGTGGACAGACCAGAAATCCAGTCGCGTAATGGCTTCCTCCATTTCCCCTTTCACGCGGCTGTAGAGAAAGCGGCTTTCGGAATTCGCACCGGCAGAGCTCACCACCAGGCACTGGTTCGCCCCCTGCGTGTGCGCGAGGGAGGCTACCTGAATGACGTAATCGTAATCGACTCGCCGGAAGGCTTCGGGACTGCCTGCCTTTTTGATCGTGGTGCCGAGGGCGATATAGACGTCGTGGCAACGAAAGACGGAAGCGTCGCGCCCCAGGCGCTCGAAATTCACAACTGGATTATCGAGCTTTTCATGGCGCACGTTCAGCGGCCGCCGGGTCGGCGCCACTACACGGCGGTAGGCCGAATGGGCCAGGAGCCGCTCCAGCAAGTTGCCGCCCACCAGTCCGGTAGCCCCGATGAGGAGCGCCGTCTTTCTGCTGGCAATGATTTCCATCCCTTCTTCCATCCTTCCCACTAACCCGGCAACGAGGACGAGGTTTGCACGCGGCCGGCCTTCGGCAGATGGAAACGGGAGAGCAGTATCATCCCCGCGAGGAAGAACAGGGCAAGGATCAGGATGCTGAGCCGCATACTACCGGTGAGGGCATCCAGGAATCCGAAAAGAAAGGTGCCCATTACAATCGCCACCTTTTCCAGTACGTCGTAGAAACTGAACCAGCTGGTAGTATCCGTACGGCGCACCCCGTTGTCGATTTCCGGCGGGATCACCTTGGCGTAGGTTGAACGACTCAGCGACTGGATGCCTCCCATTACCAGCCCCACCGCCCCGGCGATGAGGTAGAATTGAAACTTTCCGGTCACGAAGTAGGCCAGGAGGCAAATCAGGATCCAGATGACGAGCTCCACGTAAAGGGCAAACTTGTTGCCGCGCCACTCGCTGATGCGTGCGGCGAGGTAAGCGCCCCCTACGGCTACGACCTGCAGGATGATGACCACCACGATGAGTTCCTCGGTAGCAAAGTTGAGCTCCTTCTTAGCGAATATGCTCGCCAGAAAAATGATCGTTTGCACACCGGCGGAATAGCAGAAAAAAGCCGCGAGAAAACGCTTAGCCTGCGGATAGCTTTCCAGTTGCTTCCACACTTTACGCAGTTCTTCCCATCCCCGGGCGGCCATATCCGACATGCCCGTTCCCTTGATTGGTACATCGTCCGGTAGCCGGGCGAGCGAAATAGCCGCGAAACCCAGCCACCATATTCCGACCGTAAGAAATGCCATACGCACCGCAAGTGTCCCATCCTCGGGCAATCCGAACCAGGCAGGTTGGGTGACCATGACGAGGTTAACGATGAGCAGGATTACGCTGCCGATGTACCCCATGGCGAAACCCCGGGCACTCAGCCGGTCGAAGCGATCCTCGGTGGCGATGACGGGTAGGAAACTGTTGTAAAACACCAGTCCGCCGGCAAAACCAATCAGACCCACGATGAAGCCCAGGCTGCCAATCCACATGGTATCCATTCCCGTGAAGAAGAACAGGCTCAAACAGCCCGCGCCGCCCATGATGGTGAAAGCACGCAGGAAGCCTTTACGCCGACCACCGGCGTCCGCAATGCCGCTCAAAAAGGGCGACAGGCAGGCGATGACCAGGTAACTGAAGGTGATGAGGTAGGCAAACCACGAGCTGTTGGTAAAATCCATGCCCAGTACCCGAAATTCCTCGTCGATCATCTCCTCGAAATAGGGCGGGAAGATGGCAGTGGTGATGACCAGGGCGAAGGCGGAATTGGCCCAGTCGAAGAGCGCCCAGCCTCGTAGCGTCTTCGGGTCATTAAGGGGATGCGACATAGGGTAAAGGTAGACGCTTCGCTGCGGATGTTGTAAACTTGCGCCGCCCCTTTCACCCGTCCCGGCGGCGACTCACTCTTACTACCTATGCCCCTTATCAAAAGCATTTCCGGTTTTCGCGGTACCATCGGCGGCCGACCCGGCGAAAACCTTACCCCCGAAGACATCGTCAGCAGCGTGGCCGGTTACGGCGACTGGCTTATTCGCAGCGGGGCTAAACCCCTGGTGGTGATCGGCCGCGATGGGCGTCCCTCCGGACCGGTAGTATCGGCCCTGACCGCAGCCACTCTCCAGTCGATGGGCATCGACGTGATCGATTGCGGCCTGGCTACCACGCCGACCGTCGAGATGGCCGTAATATCGCGCGGCGCCGGGGGCGGGATCATTCTCTCGGCCAGCCACAATCCAAAGGAATACAATGCCCTCAAGCTGCTCAACGACCGGGGCGAATTCATCAGCCACGAGGCCGGACAGGACCTGATCGCCACCGTGCGCTCGGGCAACATCACCTACGCGGATGTGGATGACTTGGGAAGCCTGGAAAACGACGAGTCCGCCCTGCAGGACCACATCGATGCCGTACTGTCCCATCCCCTGGTGAACGTTGAGGCTATTCGGTCCGCCGGCTTCCGCGTAATCCTGGACGCCGTGAATAGCGTAGGCGCCATTTCAATTCCGCCGCTCTGTACGCAGCTCGGGGTTAGCTGCGAAGTTATGAACGGCACCCTCGACGGACAATTTGCCCACAATCCCGAGCCATTGCCGGCCAACCTGAAGGACCTGATCCACCGCATGGAAACTACCGATGCCGATCTTGGAATTGCGGTTGATCCGGACGTCGACCGCCTCGCCCTGGTAGGCCCGGGCGGCCGCTGGATCGGGGAAGAATACACCCTAGTTGCGGTGGCCGATTACGTGCTGCGCCACGAGCCCGGACCGGTAGTCAGTAACCTCAGCAGCAGCCGCGCCCTGGCGAACCTCGCCGAAACCTTTGGTCAACCCTATCATGCCTCCGCCGTGGGCGAGGTGAATGTCGTGGCGAAAATGAAGGAGGTGCGTGCCACCATCGGCGGGGAAGGCAACGGCGGAATTATCGATCCGCGGCTCCATTACGGTCGTGACAGCCTGATCGGTCTGGCCCTCGTGCTGAGCCACCTGGCCACCAGTGGGAAGACCATCAATGAACTGCGCGACGGCTACCAGCACTACGAGATGGTGAAGGACAAGATCCAGCTGGATCCGGCGCTCGACCTCGAGGATGCCCTCTCGGTCATGGAAGGCCTGTACCCCGAAACGCCGCTTTCTAACATCGACGGACTGAAACTGGACTTTCCGGACGGGTGGGTCCATTTGCGTGGTTCCAATACCGAACCCATCGTGCGCGTGTACGCCGAAGCCTCCAGCCAACAACGGGCCCAAGAACTCGCGCAGCAGGTAAAGGCCAAGTTTGTCGAACTTACCCAGGGCAGCGGGGAGTAATTGTCCTTGACGCCCCTCTGATCATCCCGCAACTTGCGCCCCATGCAACTTCCCGATCCCTCTTCCGATAACTTTTTCCTCATCGCCGGCCCCTGCGCCATCGAAGGGGAGGAGATGGCCATGCGCATCGCCGAACGACTGGTAGCGGTGACCGAGAAACTGCAAATCCCCCTGATATTCAAGGGAAGCTATCGCAAGGCCAACCGGAGCCGGATCGACAGCTTTTCGGGCATCGGAGATGAGAAAGCGCTATCGATCCTGCGCAAGGTGGGGGAGCACTTCGACCTGCCGACGACCACCGACATTCACGCCGACGAGGAAGCGGCCATGGCCGCCGAATACGTAGATGTGCTTCAGATCCCCGCGTTCCTCTGCCGGCAAACTTCGCTACTGGCCGCCGCCGCGGATACCGGCAAGGTGGTTAACATCAAAAAGGGACAGTTCCTGAGCCCTTCGTCCATGGAGCACGCCCGGCAGAAGGTCCTCGATAGTGGCAACGATCAAGTCTGGCTGACCGAGCGGGGCGTCACCTTTGGCTATACCGACCTGGTGGTGGACTTCCGCGGCATTCCCACTATGCAGGCCCTGGGCAGTCCGGTTATCCTCGACTGCACCCACAGTCTCCAGCAACCCAACCAGAGCAGCGGCGTCACCGGCGGCCGTCCCGCTATGATCGAAACCATCGCCCGGGCGGGGGTGGCCGTGGGGGTAGATGGTCTTTTCATGGAGACCCACTACAACCCCTCGGAAGCCAAAAGCGACGCGGCCAATATGCTCCCGCTCGACCAACTGGAAGGCCTGCTGACCAAACTCGTCCGCATCCGGAAAGCTATCCGGTAGCAAGGGGCATATATCGGCCGAAAACCACTAGCCCGGCCCCTGGGGCAAGGTCACGGTACCCGCGTCCGCGCCCATCCAGTCTTTGACGACTTGCTCCAGCAGCGTGGGCTGCTGCGTGCCGATCAACAACCGGCTGCCATCCCGCAGGTGAAGCTGCAAGCCCTGGTTTCCCATGGTATTGAAAGCCGTACCGTTGGCCCCGAAGCGCCAGCCCCAGCCACCGAATTCCAGCAGCGGATCGTAGGTGCGCACGTATGCACTTACCACCTCGGCGCGGGAATAGCGCCTACGGAGGAAGGGCGAAAAGCCTGCCTCAATGGTTTGATCGGTTATGCGCGTCCGCAGGGTGACCGACGCTGTGGCAATCACCACCAGCATGATGCCCGTGGGTGCCAGATAGCCCGACCACCCCGCGCCGATCGACCACAGGCGGTAGTAGGTGTACAGTGACAGGGCGAACAGGAAAATGTTAAGCACGGATACCCACCAGGCGTTGAATTTTTGCCGCTCGGCGAATAGTACCGTCTCCATATTTTGGTGTTTCCGCCTACAGGTACTGGGCGATGATGTTCTCGTAGCGTTCCTGCCGCCCGCTGGTCATGGGGGGCTCTCCGGCGGCCAGTCCGATCTGGGCCAGTTGTTCCAGCGAGAGTTGGCCGTCTTCGTATTTCTTGCCGTCGCCGGTGTCGAAGGAGGCGTAGCGATCCCGGCGCATGTCCTTGAACTTGGATTTGGTCAGCACGCGATCGGCCGCCAACAGTGCGCGGGCGAATACGTCCATGCCGCCGACGTGGGCGTGAAAGATGTCTTCCAGGTCGGTGGAGTTCCGTCGGGTCTTGGCGTCGAAGTTGACCCCGCCCCCCTGAAGGCCGCCGGCCTGGAGGATGATGATCATGGCTTCGGTGAGCTCCTGCACGCTGTTCGGGAACTGGTCGGTGTCCCAACCGTTCTGGTAGTCGCCGCGGTTGGCGTCGATGCTGCCCAGTAGTCCCTGGCTGGCCGCCACCGCGAGCTCGTGCTCGAAGGTGTGCTGGGCGAGGGTAGCGTGGTTGACCTCGATGTTGAGCTTGAAGTCGTCCATCAGGTCGTACTGCCGCAGGAAGCCGGCCACCGTTGCGCTGTCAAAATCATACTGGTGCTTGCTGGGCTCGAATGGCTTGGGTTCGATGAAGAAGGTGCCGGTGAAGCCTTGCGCGCGCGCGTAATCGCGGGCCATGGTCAGGAAGCGGGCCAGGTGCTCGGTTTCCCGCTTTAGGTCCGTGTTCAACAGGCTCATATAACCCTCGCGGCCACCCCAGAAGACGTAGTTCTCGCCGTTGAGTTTGATTGTCGCATCGATGGCGCCCTTGAGTTGGGCCCCGGCGTGCGCCACTACCCGGAAATCAGGATTCGTGCTGGCGCCGTTCATGTAGCGGGGGTGGCTGAAGAGGTTGGCGGTTCCCCACAGGACCTTCTTGCCCGTAGCCTCCATCTTTTCCTGGATGTAGTCGGTCACCTGATCCAGGCGCTTGCGGTAGGTCTTCAGGTCGGCCCCTGCTTCCTCCAGCAGGTCGATGTCGTGGAAGCAGAAGTAGTCGAGTCCCAGCTTGTCCAGGATCTCAAATCCGGCGTCGGCGGTGTTCTTCGCCTCCTGCACGGGGTCGGCATCGCCCAGCCAGGGATACTGAGCGGTGCCCGGGCCGAAGGGGTCGGCACCTGTATTGCGCAGGGTGTGCCACCAGGCCATGGCGAATTTGAAGTGTTCGGCCATCGTCTTGCCCGCCACTACCTGGTCTTTGCGGTAGTATTTGAAGGCCAGCGGGTTGTCGCTTTCGGGTCCTTCATACGGGATGGTGGGGATGTTATCGAAGTAGGTCGCCATGGGAGGTCATATTTATTACGGGTGGAAGGTAATGCGTCCGGCGAAACTACAACACGTCACGCAATCGATTTCGTGGCCCGGGGCCTTTATTACGATTCTTCTTTTGGGATGGCTCCGGTGGCTTGTCCGAAATAGAAGACGAACTGCTGCATCTGGTTGGCCAGTTCCTTGTTCTGGGTGGCGCGGAAGTAGGTGTCGGCCAGTCCGCGCAGCGTCTGGTAGAACATCCGATCCATTTCAACCACCTGCATTTCCTGTGTCCAGAGGTCGATCTTCAGGGTTTCCTTGGTCCGTTCATCGAAGAGGGAGAGAAGCATTGCCTTACAGGCCTGGGGCTGATTGCCGGCAGGGTTATCGCTGGCGGCCCAGGTCATTTCCACCGGCATGTTTTTCTCGTCGAGTCCTACGTCAACGGTGATTCGGCTTTTCTTTTTTACCGCGTGCTTGGCCATCGTATATCGTTTGCGCGCAAGGTACCCCATGCTATCCACTTGCCGCGGCCGCGGGTGCCGGGGGTACGCCGGACTGCCGGGCTGGGTGGCTCGCCGCTAATGATGTAAATTAACCGCGCTAACTCCTCACTATGTATATCGTTACCGGCGCGAACGGATTTATTGGAAGCGTTTTAGTCGGATACCTCAATAGCCTTGGCATCAGGGATTTACTGTTGGTGGACGACTTCGTCCACTACCACGATAAGACTCCCAACCTCGATGGCAAGGAGTATCTCGTCAAGATCGAGCGCGACACCCTGTTCGCCATCTGGGACCAGGAGCAGTGGCCCCTCGAGGGTGTTTTTCACCTGGGTGCCCGTACGGATACCACCGAAACGGACACCGCCCTTTTCGACCGGCTGAACCGCAATTACTCGCGGGAGGTATGGCGGCGGTGCGCCGACCTGCGCATCCCCCTCGTTTACGCCAGTAGCGCGGCCACTTACGGGTCTGGCGAAGAGGGCTTCAGCGACGGCACCCCGCCGGACGCGTTGCAGCCGCTCAACGAGTATGGCCGCAGTAAGAATGATTTCGACAGTTGGGCACTACGGCAGTCCCACGCGCCGCCCCATTGGTACGGACTCAAATTTTTCAACGTCTACGGTCCGAACGAATACCACAAGGGGCGGATGGCAAGCGTGGTCTGGCACACCTTCCGCCAGGTGCGCGCCACGGAGCGCATGAAACTCTTCCGCAGTCACCGTAAGGACATTCCCGACGGCGAGCAGCAGCGCGACTTCATCTACGTACTCGACCTCTGCCGTGTGTGCCACTGGCTGATGACCGAACTGCCCGAAGAAAATGGCCTATTCAATCTCGGTACCGGCCAGGCCAGGACGTTCCTCGACCTCGCACGCGCCACCTTTACTGCCATGGACCGCCCGGCCGATGTCCAGTTTATCGACACCCCGGCTGACCTGCGACCCAATTACCAATACTTTACGCAAGCCGACATGGGCAAACTGCGCCGTGCCGGATATTCTACCGCCTTCACCACCCTGGAAGAGGGGGTCGCCGACTACGTGCGGCAGTACCTCCTCCCCGCCAAATATTACTGAATCAAACCTTTACGCACCCTCAGCTCCATGAAACATCACCCCCAAACGCTTGGCGAGTTCATCATCAGCAACCAGAAGGATTTTGAATATTCTTCCGGCGAGCTCAGTCGCCTCCTCAACTGCATTCGCCTGGCCGCGAAGGTCGTCAACCACGAGATCCGGCAGGCCGGACTGGTCGACATCACCGGTACGGTAGGAAACGTCAACGTACAGGGCGAGGAACAGAAGAAACTGGATGTATTCGCCAATAACGTCTTCATCAACGCCCTTACGAACCGCAACATCGTCTGCGGCATCGTCTCGGAGGAGAATGAGGATTTCATCACCATCAGCGGTGCCAACAACGCCAATCGGAACAAGTACGTGGTGGTTATGGACCCCCTCGACGGTAGTTCCAACATCGACGCGGGCGTATCGGTGGGCACCATTTTCGGCATTTACCGGCGGATCTCACCCGAGGGTACGCCAGTGACGCTCGACGACTTCCTGCAGCCGGGTAATATGCAGGTAGCGGCCGGCTACGTGATCTACGGCACCTCTACTATGCTCGTCTACACCACCGGCAACGGGGTAAATGGATTTACCCTCAACCCTGCCATCGGTACCTACTACCTTTCCCACCCCAACATCCGGATGCCGGAGCAGGGTAGGGTGTACTCCGTGAACGAGGGATACTACGTCCACTTCCCGCAGGGAGTGAAGGACTACATCAAGTACTGCCAGAAGGAGGAGGACGACCGACCGTACACGAGCCGCTACATCGGGAGCATGGTAAGCGACATCCACCGCAACCTCATCCAGGGCGGCATCTATATGTACCCCAAAAGCTCCGAGCGCGAGGCGGGCAAGCTGCGGCTGGTCTACGAGTGTAACCCCGTTGCTTTCATCGTGGAGCAGGCCGGCGGACGGGCCACCGACGGATACCGTCGCATCCTCGACATCAAACCCGAACACATTCACGAACGTATCCCGCTCTTCGCCGGCAGCCAGAAAATGGTGGAGAAGGCAGAATCATTCCTCCACTAATGGAAACCGTAAAGACAACCGTCAACAACCGCATCCTGTCGATCGACCTCCTGCGGGGTCTGACGATCGCTGCCATGATCATGGTCAATAATCCCGGCACGTGGAGTCATATCTACGCGCCACTGGGACACGCGCCCTGGCACGGCTACACGCCCACCGACCTGATCTTCCCCTTCTTTCTCTTCATCGTCGGTTGTTCAATCTCCTTCGCCTACCGCAGCAAGTCGCCCGGGCCGGATACTTACCGTAAAATAGTGGTCCGCAGCCTCAAACTGATCGGACTGGGCATCTTCCTGGGGGCTTTTCTTATTTACCCGCCCTTCGTGAAGGCCTGGAGCGAGATCCGCCTGCCCGGGGTGCTGCAGCGGATCGGCCTGGTATTCCTGCTGGCGGCGCCATTGGCCTTGCACCTGCGTTCGCGGCAGATTGTCTGGTTGTGCGTAGCGCTGTTGCTGGGTTACTGGATCTGGATGGGTTTCATACCGCTGCCGGACGGCAGTGACCCGACCTACGAGCGCGCGCCGAACAACTGGGCCATGTACGTTGATAAACTCATCCTGGGTACCCATACCTGGCAGGAGGATTACGACCCCGAGGGATTGCTGAGTACGCTGCCCGCAGTAGCTACCTGTCTGATTGGCGTGCTGACCGGCCGCTACCTGCTGGCTCCCTACGCCAACAAGACCCGGGGCTTATTTCTGGCCGGCGCTGCTATGCTGGTCGTAGGGCACCTGTGGGGACTGGTCTTCCCGATCAACAAGGCGCTCTGGACGAGCAGCTTCGTGCTGGTCACGGCCGGTTGGGCCCTGGTCGTTCTGGTGATCATATACTACATCACCGACGTGCGTGGCATAATATGGGGGCGGGTGTTCAGCTACGCCGGAGCCAACGCGCTCATCCTGTATTTTCTCTCGAGTTTTTTCGCCAAGATATTCGGCAGTATTCAGGTAGGCGATACTTCCCTGCACGGCTACCTGTACGAGACGATCTTCGTTCACGACTTCATGCCCGACAAGCTCTCCAGCGTACTCTATGCCCTGGTCCTGGTGGCCTTTTACCTGGCCCTCGGAGCCTGGCTTTATCATCGGCGGATATTCGTTAAAGTTTAGGCCGGTGCTGTGCTACGCGAACATAGTGTTGGAAAGGGGATTCTATTCCAAATTCACGCCTTCATGCGACATCTCACCCTTACGGCTGCCTTAATGATGGCCACCACTTTATTGACCGCGCAGGACAATCCCCTGATCGATATCGACATTGACAAGACGGAATGGTACGAAAACCCGGTTCTATGGGTTGGCGTAGCGGCATTCTTCATAATCCTCATTGTCGTGACCCGCCGGAAACCGACCTGATAATCGCTTGTACAAGCCTGTTCTGTAAGCGCCCCGGAAACCATTCCGGGGCGCTTGTCGTATGGGGATCTTGCAGCCAACTGGATGAACCCGTCCCTGCCGGAGAGAATTGTAAGGGGAAAAAGTTCCTTTATGAAACGTGCGCTGTACTTACTATCGGTCCTTTTATATACCCCCCTGTTGCCGGGGCAGGTAGGGGTAGAGGAGAATCCTGAGATCGACCCCGATGCACCCTGGTACGAAAGTCCGACCCTTTGGATCTTGCTGGCCGTAGGCCTGGTCGTAGCGCTCCTGGTGCTGCGTCGGAAGTCTCGCCGGCCGACCCGTCCGTAAGGCTACCGCGCGGTGATCGGCGCCAATCCGCGCGTGAGCTCCCGGATGATGCCCCGTCGTTCGGGGTCATAAATCCAGTTCGTGTCGAAGCGGGAAAGCAGCTCGGCGTTGGCCTCGCGGGTCAGGGCCAGGCTGTGGAACTCGGTTCCCTTATTATGCTGGAAATGCGCAACTTCTGACAGGACATCGCGATCGATCTTGTACATGACGAAGTCAGAGATCATCAGCACGTCGGCGTCCCGGTAGTCGTTAGCTTTAAGTTGACGCAGCGCTTCGTAGAGGGCCAGGGTGGCATCGGTACCCCCGTAGAACGACATAGTCAGAAAGGCTGCCAACTCGTCAATTGAATTAGCGATGTCATAGAGGTCGATAGTCTTGATGCCGGTGCTGAAATTGATCAGATAGGCCCGGCGGTTGCTCTGGATCGCCATCTTCAGAATGCCCAAGGTGAGTACTTTGGCGATCTCTTCGGGGCGGCCCATCATTGACTGGCTGGTATCGACGCAGACGATGAAGGGGCCTTTTTCGCGTTGCTTTACCCGCTGGCTTACTTCCATTACATGATCCTCGCGACGCACGGTGTACCGGTCCTCGTAGCGCAGGGTAAGCAGGCCATGGTCGGCGTATTTTTTCAGGAAGGCGGTTTCGGTATCGCGCTGGCTCAACAGAGCGGCTTCTGAACTCAGGATGTGATTCAGGTCGTGGCTTTCGTGGATGCCGACGATTTCCGATCGACGCAGGGGATCGGTTACCCACTCCTGTCGCACGATCGTTTTTTCAAAAGTTTCTTCCTCCAGTTCGATTTCCGCTTCCCGCAGATTGCCCAGCAGATCGGCCAGCCGGCGTAGGCTGTCTTCGTCGGCCAGCAGCGCGTCGTAACGTTGCAGGGCATCGAAGCTGGTCGACTGCCACAGGTCGCGGCTCATATCCCACCCGAGGTAATCGGTGAATGGATTAAGGATGGACCGGAGGCGGCGGTACTCTTCCACTTTTTGTTTCAGCAGGTCGGTAAAGCTTTCCTTTGCCTCACTGAATTTACGCAGCTGATATTCCAGGATCTTGGCTTGCAGCAGGGCATCCCACTGACTGAGCAGGTCAGTCAATAATCGGTCGAACTCCCGGTGATCGGCTGCGGACCACTCCACTACGTCACGCGAGAAATACCGGTCGAGGCGATCCTCGTAAAATGCTGTATCCAGCTCCTCTCGCAGGTAGGTGGAGCGCAGGAACTGCAGCAAATGCGGATAGCGGTGCCGGAAGGCACGGGCCGGAGTGACGCTCCAACCCTGCAGCAACTCTACCTCAGAAGTGTAGGGATGCCTGGTTTCCGCCCGGGCAAAGGTTTTCTTGATCCAGTAGAGCGTATCGAGGACGATCTGCCGGGTAATGCTCTCGTTGTCGGCGCAGATGAAAAGCAGTTGATCGATCCCGAAGATGTCGTCAAGGGCCGACTGAAAATATTCCGCGTAGCGGTCGTTTAGTGCTTCCCCCAGGTAGGGCTGACCGCTCAGTTTTGACTTCAGGTACTCCACCAGGTAGCGACGGGTGCGCCGGTCCAGTAGCTGCCCGAATTCAATAAAGCGCTGGTACTCCGCTTCCAGGATTTCATCTTGTTGCATCACAGGAAGAAACGGTGGGGATCGGAGGTGGTTTTGCCCGCCGGGCTACGGGTAAAAAAAATGACCGCCTTCCTGATGGAAGACGGCCGGAAAACCACTTAGAGAAAAATAGTCCTGGCATCAGAGACGGTCGAGTTCGAACCGCTCGATGATCTGTAGCAATTTATCGGCGTACCCGGGGTCGGCACTGTAGTTCGTCTGCGCCAGTGCCGCGATCCATTGCTGGTGGTTCACCGACTCGTAAGCCAGTTGCGGGAACCGTTTCTTGATGGTTTCGCTATGCGCACGCCACGAACTCCAGGCATTATCGAAGCGATGGCGGGGCGTGGCGGTAGGAAAGTGGTTGTTGTCCTCCACGGCGGCGGCTGCGGAGCCGGCATCACTTTCCAAGATGGCCATGGCGAGCTTCACCGGAACGGGGATGCCAAACTTGTCGGCCTCGGTGCGGGCCACACGGGCGAAGCGATCGATATAGGCGCGGGTGGCGGCAGCGTCCAGACGGTCCACCGTCCAGGAAGGTGTGGCAGGGGTGCCGGATGGCAGCATGCTGAGCGTAGAGGTGTGGACGGGAGAAGAAGCCGTACGCTGCGCCTCCCCGGTAATGCCAGTGCCCGCGGCACCAACGGTAACCGTGAAGTCGATCTGCTTCTGGGTGAAGACGAAAGCCGCCAGGGCGATCAGTCCCACGCGGAACCAGGTCAGGCGCAGGTAAGTCATCCAGGTGGGTGGGATGTATTCCGTCTGGGCGGCGCGGTAGCGGGCCGATTTAACGTATTGCCCACCGCGCGAGCGGAGGCGCCGCCCAAGCAGTCGCCAGTTGACATTAAGAACTTTTTCGGGGCCGCCACCGTGGGCGGGCGAGGAGGAGCGAGACATAACCAGTACTTTTTGCAACCGCGCCACTGGGTGTGACGCAAAGCAAAAATACCACACAATGTGTCAAGTTCCAAAACTAAAAACACAAAAAGTGTTTTTCTAATCAATCCGCCTTTTCCCTCAAGAGAATACGAATGGGGGAGCCATCGGAGCCGGCGATCTTCAGCGGCAGACAAATCATGTCGTAGTCTCCCTCATCGGTGCGCCGCAGATCCACGCCCTCGATGACCCACACGTCTGCCCCCAGTAGGGCGCGGTGCGTTTGGGGGTTTCCCTGGTAAAAGGGTCCCACCGACAGGTAGTCCACCCCGACCAGCTGCAATTTGCGATCGGCGATCCAGTGGGCGGCTGCAGGGCCGATGCCGTGGTAATCCTTATTAAAGGGTGCCTGGGGCCAGAAGGCGGCGTCGCTGTTGGGCGTCCGCAACAGCAGTCGGTCCCCGGCCAGCAGCGGGCGCGTTCGCTTTTCGTAAGCTTCGAGATCTTGCGGCGTGACTTCGGCCACGCAGTCGATCCGCGCGATGCGTACCGGCCCGAGGCCTACGGAGATAGGGAATCGACTGATGTCGGTGCCCTGCGCCAGAAAGTGACAGGGCGCGTCCATGTGGGTACCCGTGTGTACGCTCATGTGGATGACCGACACCTTCGCCGTATCGCCGCAGTGGATGCAGCTCAGCATCTCCAGATTTGTATCCGGCTGCCCCGGCCACCCGGTCATTCCTTCAAAAATGGGATACGTCACGTCCGTCCAACCCTCATACCATTCTGCCATGTCTATCACTTTCGTTCGGACTGGTAAGCGCGGTGCCGGAACAAAGGTTCGCGTTTGTTGGCCTGCGCGTTTGGAAGTTCTTTCCAACCGGTATATCTTGAGCAGGCATTCGGCCACGAGCCGCAAAGAACCTAGTCGATCATGCCTTTTTATTCGACGGGCCACACGTACACCCACTAATATTTTATCTGATGGCCCCACCGGAAGAATACCGCCGCTACTGGCGAGCTAATCTTCGGTATCTAGCGATCCTTCTTACGATATGGTTTGCCGTCAGCTTCGGCTGCGGCATCCTTTTCGTAGACCAGCTCAACCAATTCCGGATCGGAGGGGCCAAACTGGGCTTCTGGTTTGCCCAACAGGGAAGCATCTACGCATTTGTCGTCCTCATCTTCGTGTACGTTTACCTGATGAATCGTCTCGACGCCGAATTCGGGGTAGGTGAATAACCGAAGCCCCGCCGCGCCCACCGGTCGTCGCCCTTTCCCGTTCCAATACCCCGCCAGCTGATTATGGACGTACAAACCTGGACCTACCTCATTGTCGGTGCCACTTTCCTCCTCTACATCGGCATTGCCGTGTGGGCCCGTGCGGGATCCACCTCCGAGTTCTACGTGGCCGGCGGCGGCGTCCATCCCATCGCCAACGGTATGGCTACGGCGGCCGACTGGATGAGCGCGGCCAGTTTCATCTCCATGGCCGGCATCATCAGTTTTGCCGGTTACGACGGAGCGGTTTACCTCATGGGCTGGACCGGCGGCTACGTCCTGCTGGCCCTCCTGCTCGCGCCCTACCTGCGTAAATTCGGCAAATTCACGGTGCCCGACTTTATCGGCGACCGCTACTACTCCAACGTCGCCCGTACGGTGGCGGTCATCTGTGCCATCATCGTCAGCTTCACCTACGTGGCCGGTCAGATGCGCGGTGTAGGACTGGTGTTCAGCCGCTTTCTCGAGGTGGAAATCAACACCGGCGTCTACATCGGTACCGTAGTCGTGTTCTTTTACGCCATCATGGGCGGGATGAAGGGGATTACGTACACCCAGGTGGCCCAGTATTGCGTCCTGATCTTCGCCTACATGGTACCCGCCATCTTCATCTCTCTGCAGATGACGGACCACCTCATTCCACAGCTCGGATTCCTGGCCGACGTGAACGACGGCTCCGGCGTAGCCCTGCTGGACAAGCTCGATCAATTGCATACCGAACTCGGCTTTGCGGAGTATACCGACGGCACCAAATCCACCGTCGACGTTTTCGCCATCACCCTGGCGCTCATGGCGGGCACCGCAGGACTGCCCCACGTCATCGTGCGGTTCTTCACCGTGCCCCGTGTGAAGGATGCACGCATCAGCGCCGGTTGGGCCCTGCTGTTCATCGCGGTGCTTTATACCACGGCACCGGCCATCGCGGCCTTCGCGCGGACCAACCTCATCACTACCATCTCCGAGCGCCCTTACACGGAGCTCCCGGGCTGGTTCAGTAAATGGGAGGAGACGGCCCTGGTAGCCTGGGTGGACAAAAACAACGACGGGGTAGTGCAGTACGCTCCGGGTCCTCCCTTCGTCGGGGACGTGGACCAGCAACGTCCGGCGGGCGGCGGCGCGCGGGTGCAAGGGGCCTCCGGGCAGGCGCTCCTCCACAACGAACCCACCGATAATCCCAATGAAGTATACATCGACCGCGATATCATGGTACTGGCCAATCCCGAGATCGCCGGTTTGCCCGCCTGGGTGATTGCCCTGGTTGCGGCGGGCGGACTGGCGGCGGCGCTGTCCACGGCTGCGGGATTGCTGCTGGTAATTTCCACGGCCGTGAGCCGCGACCTCATGCGAAAGCAGATCAAGCCCAACATGAGCGAAGCCGAAGAACTGTGGTGGGCGCGCGGCGGGGCGGCCGTTGCCGTATTGGTCGCCGCCTATTTCGGGGTGAACCCGCCGGGCTTTGTGGCGGCCACGGTTGCCCTGGCCTTCGGACTGGCCGCCGCGAGTTTCTTTCCCGCGATCGTACTGGGGATTTTCGACCGGCGTATGAACCGCGCCGGGGCCGTCGCGGGTATGGTCGTCGGTACCGTATTGATGTTTGGCTACATGGCCGTGTACCGTCTGGGCTGGTTCGTTGAGGAAGTGCCCGCGCCGGAAACCTGGTGGTTCGGTATCAGCCCGGAAGGCTTCGGCAGCGTGGCCATGGTGGTCAATCTGGTCGTCGCCCTGGTGATAAGTCGCTTCACGCCACCACCACCCGAGGACGTACAGGAAATGGTGGAGACGATACGCATCCCCCGCGGGGCCGGAGCGGCCAGTATGCACTAGCTTTGGAAGGGAGCCCGGGACAGGCTCCTGACCCGCATTGCTGCCGGCTTGTTTTCTTTGCACCTGCGCCCGCGCCCAAAACCGCCAACTTCTGAGCCATGCTTGACCGCCTCTACATTGCCGCTACTTCCCAGCACGTGGGAAAAACCACTTGCACGCTGGGGCTCATGGCCGCTATCCGACAGCGGGAATACCGTGTAGGCTACTGCAAACCGGTAGGGCAGGAATGGGTAGAATTGGGAGACCTGCAGGTCGACAAAGATGCGCTTTTGTTTGCCCGGGGCATGGATTTTGAGTTGCGCTCGGAACTGCACAGCCCCGTGATCATCGGCAGCGGCGTGACGGCCAAGTACCTCGACGATCCCTCCCGCTACGAATTCAATTCCGCCATCACCCGGGCGAGCCGCAAACTGCAGTCACGCAACGATTTCGTGATTTACGAAGGTACCGGTCACCCCGGGGTAGGTAGCGTCTGTGACGTGAGTAACGCCCAGGTAGCCCAACTGCTCAATGCCCCCGTAGTGATGATCGTCGAGGGCGGGATCGGCAGCACCATCGACCGGCTCAATATGAACCTGGCGATGTTCCGCGAACGTCGGGTTCCGGTACGCGGAGTGATCGTCAACAAGACCCTGCCGGCAAAACTGGAGAAGGTGCGGCACTATGTGGGCAAGTACCTCGACAAGACCGGCATTCCGTTGCTTGGCGTCCTGCCGTTCGAAAAGATCCTGGCCAACCCCATTATGGCCTCCATCCGTCATTCGCTTAAGGGGCGCACACTGATGAACCGCGAGGGGCTCGACAACCAGGTGGAGAATATTGCCAGCGGCAGCCTGTTGGCCCAGGAAGAAGTGGAAAATTTGAAGAACCTGCTGGTGATTGTCAGTCACCGCCGGTTGTACGAAGCGCTCAGTGCCCTGCAGGGAATCCTGAGCGATCGCAATCTGCCGGGTTCAACGATTTCCGGGGTGGTGGTGACGGGCCTGTCTGACGACAACCCGGATTTGCCGCACTCAGACTTTCTGTCCGCGCACAACATTCCAGTGGTGGCCTGCCAGCTGGACACGTACGGGGCCGCCGTGCGCATCAGCCAGATGGAGGTAAAGATCAATCTGAAAACCCCGTGGAAGATCCGGCGGGCGGTGGAACTGATCGAGGAGCACATCAATATGGACCTGCTCCTCTGATCGGATCGGTTGGTAGCCTTTAGTATTATTATTTGCTGACCGTATCCTCTTCTTCGATGGGGCTGCCCACGCTGTTCAGCTTGGCCAGGTAGTCGTCGCGTACCTGGAAGAATTCCGGTAGGTATTCCTCGGGCATCGGTTCGGCGTCCTGGAAGTCCATCTTGGTGTGGTCGACCTGCTTGCCGTTGTCCCAGAACCGGAAGCATACGTGGGGGCCGGTGGCCAGGCCGGTTGAGCCGACATACCCAATCACGTCACCCTGGCTCACGCGCTTGCCCACGACCATGCCGGGGGCGCGCTTTTGCATGTGCAGGTACTGGGTATCGAAGCGTTTGTCGTGACGGATCTTGACGAAGATGCCATTGCCACCGGTACGCCCGGCGCGGCTGATCACGCCGTCGGCCACCGCCACGATGGGGGTGCCATAGGGCGCGGCGTAGTCGGTACCCAGGTGGGGCTTGACGCGGCGCTGCACGGGATGAAAGCGGCGTAGGTTGTAGCGGCTGCTGATGCGGCTGTAACGCACGGGCGCCTTGAGGAAGGTAGCTTTCATGGGCTGACCGTCCAGTCCGAAGTAACCCGCCTGGGTGCTGTCCTCACTCTCGAAGTAGAAGGCATAGATGTCTTTTCCGCCGGTGCTGTAGCGGGCCGCGCGTACGCGGCCGAAGCCGGCGGGGTTGTTTTCAACGTATTCCTGTTCGTAGACCAGTTGAAAGGCATCGCCGGGTTGCACGTGGTAGAAGTCGACGGACCACTGCAGCGCGTCTTCCATCTTGTCGGTGAGGGCAAAGCTGTGTCCGGCACCTACCATAGCGTTCCACAGCGAGGTTTCCACTTCGCCCGCGGCCAGTTCTTCCGTCATCGTCACCGGCAGCGTAGCGTAGTCGTGCCGGCCGGTACCCTGAAGGTCCAGTCGGAGGTAGCGGTAGACCGATGGAGCGTAGATCAGAAAATCAGGGCCGTCGGTGTCGGCGTCATCAAGAACCTGGTAACTGCGGCCGGCGCGCAGGTTGCGCACGTCGAGCATTTCGTTGAAATCGTTTGCTGCATCGTAGGCCTGCTGCGCTGCCAGCCCGTGCCCGAGCAGGATGTCGGAGAGGGTCTGTCCGTACTCAATGGTACCTTCCTTAATGGAAAAGGTATCAAGGGCCACGCCATACCGAACGGTGGGTTCAATGATCGGAAAACCAGTCCGGGTAAGGCGGGGAGCATCCGGGGCGGGGGAAGCGTTGGTAAGGCTGGAAAGGATAGTGCCGCCAAAGAGCAGACAAAGCGAAAGGGCCAACAGGCCGGAAAGCGCCCGGCGGGCCCGAACATTATGCGGTAATCTCACGTACAGATAGGTTTATATACTATGCAGCAGGCCGGTAGGTGACCTTGCGCAAATATAAAAACTATATCGGTAGGAGTTCACCCCCTTACTAGGGGGTCCGTACGCGGGTCGTTTCCTGGATCCAGCAGCCTACGGTAAAGGTCGACCCTTCCTGAATTCCGCGCTGGAAGATATCGGCACGGGAGGGCATGTAGCGGGTGTAGCGGTTGATCAGATCGTTCGCTTTACCGGCTACGGAGGAGTCGACGGATTTGGCGCGTTGCCACATGTCGATGGCTGGCCACACGACCACCTGGCTGTCAAAGCCGGTGCCGGGACCGCAGAGCGGGCCGCTACTGGCGTACAGGGTTCCGATCAGCATGTAGGGCTCACCGTTGCGGGGATCGGCCTGGGCGGCGCGGCGGGCGAAGGCCCTGGCCTGGCTGAAATTGCGCAGGTCGCGGTAGTAGATCTTGGCGGCCGTCAGCAGATAGCGGCTCTTGCGTTCCCCGTCGGTGGTTTCCTCGGCGGCCTGTTCGAAGAGGCGCACGGCCTCGGCGGACTTGTTGCTTTTGAGGGCATCGTAAGCCTGGCGCAGGGTGGACCCACCTGAGGGACCAGCCTCAACAACCGTTGCGCAGTTCTCTTCGAAGGCTTTTTTCACGCGTTGGAATTCCGGCAGCGTTTCGGCGCAATCGGCCCACTGCAGTCGCGAGTAGGCGGTGGTGATGGCATCGCAATCGGTGGGGTTGGCCTCAAAGTCCGGAAAATATTCCGTGAGGTAGTATTGGCAATCGTAAAACCCTTTGACGGTCTCGAAGTACTGCAGGCTGCTCGGAGCGTAAGCCTGGATCGCTTGCCAGGCGGCGCACTCGTCGCCGCTACATT
This sequence comes from Neolewinella litorea, assembly GCF_004803465.1. GTDB lineage: Bacteria > Bacteroidota > Bacteroidia > Chitinophagales > Saprospiraceae > Neolewinella > Neolewinella litorea. Next base: position 173,998 of record NZ_SRSF01000001.1, read on the forward strand.
CCTGCAGACCCAGTTCCAGCCGCGTCTTCAGGGCGCTCACGATCTTTTTGGCTTCGGCGTCGTCAATTTTGTCCGCATCGTGCTGGTCGACCACCAGCCGCGACATGGGGTTGATGATGAAGTACTGCAGTTTTTCCGGACCGTCCATCTCGATGCTTTCCTTGAACAGGGCATAGATTTCGTCTTCCGTAGCGGTGCCCGGGTAGGTGTAGTAGCTGTCGAACGCCTGGATGGCGGCCATGTAGCCGTCGCCGGGGTAGCACTCCCGGGCCTGCTCGTACAGCATCAGAATGGAGTCGCCGTACACCTGGCGCTTATCGGGGTTCTGCTCGATGAGGTAATTGTAGAAAGCCACACCGTCGGTGTATACGGTAGGGCGGCGTCCGTCGGCGGCGGGGCTGACGGCGTACACTTTGCGCCAGGTTTTGAGCGCGCGGTCCATCTCCTTGGCCTTCAGGGCAGTACGGTAGATGACGTAATTGGTTTCCGCGTCGTCCGGATTGCGGGCGTCGGAAAATTTGGGGCAGGAGCTCAGTTCCTCTCCGGGTTTGGCGGGCCGAGTGGCGGTGGTGGCTTTCGCTTGCGAACCGCCGGTGTCCGTCCCGGTGGTGGCCGGACCGGCTGCTTTGGGGGTACAGCTCAGGACCATCAGCATCATAAAGATGGAAGCCAGAAAAAAAAATTGAATTCGGTTCATAGTAAGCTAGAGGTTAAGTGGCATTATAAGGATGCAACACTATCGGATGTTGACGGAAGCGCGGCGTCCGGACACCAGAAGTCAAAATTAACTTTCCTGCGGCAATGACGGGGCAGGCTAGGGTGACTGTCGAATCGCACCGTGGCGTTCAAGATCGATCTGGCCACCGGAAAACGGCGACTATGGTGATGCGAAAGGGTAGGAGACCCCAAACTATAAGGTGAGAAAACTATTCTATGCAGACACTGCTAACCCGAGGTATTTTCGCCCCCGCAAATCACCCCAAATGAAAAAGATCAATTTTAGTGCCGGTCCGGCCATCCTTCCCGCCAGCGTGCTGACCCAGGCCGCCGCGGCGGTTGAGAACCTGGACGGCAGCGGACTCTCCATCCTGGAAATCAGCCACCGGTCGGACGCCTTCGATGCGGTCCTGGTAGAGGCCGAACAACTGGTGCGCGAACTCCTTAACGTCGGCGACGAGTACGGCGTCCTCTTTCTCTCCGGGGGAGCGAGCACTCAGTTTTTCTTCACGGCGATGAACCTTCTCAATCCCGAGGAAACAGCCGGCTACCTGGATACGGGCTCCTGGTCCGCCAAAGCCATAAAGGAGGCCAAGAACTTCGGCAAGGTCAACATCATCGCCAGCAGCAAGGAAAGCAACTACGACCACATTCCCCGCGGCTACACCGTACCCGATGGCCTGAAGTACGTTCACCTAACCAGCAACAATACGATTTTCGGCACCCAATTCAAGGAGTGGCCCGAAACGGACGCTCCGCTAGTAGCCGATATGTCCTCGGATATTTTCAGTCGACGCATTCCCCTGGAAAAATTCGGCATCATCTACGCCGGCGCGCAAAAGAACCTGGGCCCCGCGGGCGCTACCCTGGTCATCGTGCGCAAAGACCTGCTGGGAAAGGTTAACCGCACCCTCCCGTCCATGCTTGATTACCGCGTCCACATCGACGGGGGCAGCACCTATAACACCCCTCCCGTGTACCCGATCTACGTAATGATGCTCACCCTGCGGTGGATCAAGGCACAAGGTGGCCTGGAAGGGATGGAAAAGCACAACGAACGCAAAGCCAAGCTCCTCTACGAGGAGATCGACCGCAACCCGAAGTTCCGTGGTACGGTGGCGGATGACTTCAGCCGCAGCCAGATGAACGTAACCTTCGTTTGCACGGATGAAGCGGACACCGCAGCCTTCCAGGCCGCCGCCGAAGCTGCCGGCTGCGACGGCATCACGGGCCACCGAAGCGTGGGCGGATTCCGGGCCAGTATCTACAACAGTATGCCCTACGAAGGCGTCGAAACCCTGGTTCGGGTAATGCGAGAGTTCGAATAGATCGGCTTTCTGTCCGGATAATGGACCCATTGGTCGAAATAACCCGCCGGTTACCGTACTTATTTGGTACGGAACCGGCGGGTTTCTTATATTAGCCTTCGCAATGACACACCCTAAAGTTAAATTGATTACCCTTCTGGTAGCACTCTTCATCTGTAGTGCCGCCTGCTCTGGCTTTTTAGTCGGACGGACGGTCAAGCTACACGAGGAAGGGAAGTTCGAGCAGATTCAGCAGGTGAGCGATCAGGTGTACGACATTGGATCGGCTGTCGTTCGCGGAGTGGAGGTTATCCGCCGCGTAATCCTTCGTTGACCCGCCCCCCTTTCTCCTGCTTTCGCCAAAAATTCGTGCACTAGCTCATGGTAGCGCGGTGAAATTTATTTCCCATCAGGTAAGGGATGTATGGTAGCTCGATACCACTCGTTTACATTGGCCAAGGTTTTACTTATGGGATTAATGTCAGACTGCCGTGTTCCGCAGGAGAAGTGCGATGAAATGCCTCTGACTGGAAATTCACGGGTGGGTGGAGTAACCGTGGCTAACTGTCCTCCATTTCCGCCTAATCCATTGTCACCTTGCTTACCCACCCGGTCAACCTTTTCGGTCGTCCGGATATTGGTCTTTCTTTACGGCGTATCCGGCGTCGGTATTATAACCCCAAATCCATATTATGCTGCGCGGCCTTCTCTGCGATCTTGACGGCACCCTTGCCGACTCCGAGCCCCTCCACTGCGCCGCCTGGCTGTCCCTTCTGCGGGAGTCTTACGGTCTGGAATATGACGAGCACTGGTTTGAACAGTGGATCGGTACGAGCGACCTGGTGGTTGCTACCTACCTGATTAGGGAACACGACTGGGACATCACTACGGACGAACTTGTCGCGCAGAAACAAGAAAGGTTCCAGGAGGCCGTACGGCAAGAGGGGAAGACCTTTTCCGGCGTGCCGGAAGCCCTGCAAGCCATCGCCGAGCGGTTCCCGCTGGCCATCGCCACTAATAGCGGGCGTTCGGATGCCGACTTAATGATCGAAGCCACCCGTCTTGATCGGTTCACCTCCGTAAGTGTAACCGCGTCGGACGTTGAACATATGAAACCGGAACCAGACATCTACTTGCTGGCCGCCGAAAAGCTGGGCCTGCCGGCCACTGAATGCATAGCCATTGAGGACAGCGGCCCAGGTGGCATCTCGGCCAAGCAGGCTGGGTGCTACCTGATTGGCCTGACCGACAAGGTGACCAACGCGGATGAGCGCGCCGACTCCAACGAGGCGGCCTTGCGCCGTGCCTTTCACTTGCTGGTGCAGGACGCGGATTAGATCGTGTCCCCTTCACAATAAGTTAACCTAAGTGTAATAGGGAGTTTATGGACTGACTGGATCTTTGCGGTAAATCTGAGACCCGCAAAAACCCAAATGTCTATGAACCCAACTGTTACCCTTTTTCTTTTGGCCCTCCTGCTGAGCGGTGCAGGGGTAATGGCACAGGATCGGATCGTCATCACCGATAACGATCTGGTCGGCGGGGAAACCTACAACTGGACCAGCAATAATGACTATGTCCTTGACGGACTAGTTTTTCTTGAAGCCGGTGCCACGCTCAACATTGAAGCCGGTACGGTCATTCGCGGACTGGGCGGTCCGGACGTGACTACGGGTGACAATACCTCTGCCCTGATCATTTCCCAGGGTGCGCAGATCTTCGCCCGCGGTACCGCCGAGCAACCAATCATCTTTACGGCATCCGATGATGACGTGACCGACCCTTTTGACTACGACATCATTGACCGTGGCGAATGGGGTGGACTGATTATCCTCGGAAGCGCCACGATCGCCCGGCCCGGCGGGTCGGATGGTATTGAAGGCATTGACGCCGCGGAATCCCGGGCGCGCTTCGGCGGCACGAATGATGCCGACAACAGTGGCGTACTCAACTACGTCTCCATTCGCCACGGGGGTGCCCAGTTGAGCACCGACAACGAAATCAACGGACTCACCCTGGGTGGTGTCGGTTCCGGTACCGAGATCGATTACATCGAAGTCTTCGCCAATCTGGACGACGGAATCGAATGGTTCGGTGGCACGGTGCAGGTGAACCACGCGGCGGTATCCTTCTGCGGCGACGACGGCTTCGACTACGACTTCGGTTGGCGCGGCGGCGGACAGTACTGGTTCGCCCTGCAGGGACCCGGAGACCCTACCGGCCGTTCCGGCGAGCACGACGGTGCCAGCCCCGATGAACAGCAGCCCTTCAGCCGCCCGACCATCTACAACGCTACCTATATCGGCATCGGCGCCGAGCAAACCGCCTCCGGCGGTGATGCCGGTCGTTCGCTGCCACTCTCGGTACTTTTCCGCGACAATGCCGGGGGTTACTACTACAACTCCGTCTTCGTCGACTTCAATGGTGCGGCTGTGGCCATCGAGGACCGGACGGATTCCGAAACAGATTCCTACGCTCGCCTCCAGAGCGGCGACCTGGGCTTCTTCAACAACTACTTTTTCTCCTTCGGAGCCGGAGACACTCCGGCCGACCTTTTTCTCGCCATCGATCAAAATGAAGCCATTGTACCGGCCTCCAGCGCCAATGTTGCCGCCACCTTCGTAGCGAACGGCAATATCATCGCGGATCCCGTGCTCAATAGTCTCGACGCGCGCAACGCCGACGGCGGAAACGTCGACCCCCGCGTCTACGCTTTCGGACCGGCGGCCATCGACGCACCAGTAGCGATTGCCGGTTACGATACCACTGAGTTCTACGGTGCCTTCGCCCCCGGTGCCTACGCCGACAGCAACAACAGCTGGCTAACCGGCTGGACGGCACTCGACCACTATATGGTTACCGGCGACTTCACCAACGGAGTAGGGCAGGTAGCGGATGCCGGCTTCCTACTGGATGCTCCGGTGCCCAACCCCGCCACCCAGATCGCAACCATCGGATTTGCCTTGCCGCGACCAGCACAGGTGACCCTAACGGTGATGGACCTATACGGTCGCCCGGTGTTGCGGACCGCTAATCGCTACGATGCCGGCGATCAAACCCAACGCATTGACGTAAGCCAGCTGCCCAACGGTAACTACCTGATCGTGCTCGACGCCGCCGGTAGCCGGCTACTGCAAAAAATGGTGGTAGCCCACTAAACCCGAACTACACCACCGGGGGGACCTCCCGTCTTCCCCGCCTTTTATCTAGTGCAAACAATTTACCCTTATGCTTAACCGCATGTTTTCTCTTCTGGTCCTGATTTTGGTGACGGCTACTGCCATGTCGCAAAAAGGGGCCATTGCCGGAACCGTTTACGACGAGGACGGCTTCCCGATGCTGGGTGCCAACGTCGTCGTCCAGGGCACCTCTACCGGGGCCCAAACCGACTTCATCGAAGGTAAGTACCAGTTTCAGGTGGAACCTGGAACGTACACCGTTGCTGCCAGTTACGTCGGCTACGCCGAACAGGTGCTGGAAGGCATCGTGGTACGCGCCAACGAAACCACCATTCTCGACATCACTTTCGCCGAAGACACCGGCGTGGAATTGGCTCTCGACGTCACGGTAACCGCCCAGGCGCTCGAGCGCGGTGAGGTAGCCGTAATGAAACTGCGGCAGAACAGTGACAAGGTCCAAGACGTGATCTCCAGCCAGGAGATCCAGCGCCTTGGTGCCGGAACTGCCGCCGCGGCCCTTACCAAGGTTACCGGTACAACGGTCGTCGATGGCAAGTACGTTTACGTTCGGGGCCTGGGCGACCGTTACTCGGCCACCACCCTCAACGGACTGCAGCTGCCCAGTATCGACCCTTACCGCAACTCCGCCCAGTTGGACCTGATCCCCACCACCGTGCTGGACAACATCACCGCCAGCAAGACTTTCACGCCAGACCTTCCCGGTGACTTCACCGGCGGAAGCGTGAACATCAAGATCAAGGCCCTTCCCGAGCGCTTCACCTGGGGGGTTTCGGCCTCCGGGGGGTACAACAACCTGAGCAACTTCCGCAACGACTTCCTGACCTATCCCGCCGGTAAAAAGATCGGACTGGGTTACAACGACGGCACCCTGGATGGTCCCGCCATTTTGCAGGATCCGCGACTCGAAAGGCTGAACGCCCTGAGCAGCAACGTCGACCGTCGCGCACGCCGCGATCCCGAATTGGCCGCAGCCGTGGAGGACGTCGCCAACGAATTTGGCAATGCCTTTACTCTCGGTACCAAAAGTACCGGACCCGATTTCAGCCTGAGCGCCAACATCGGTAACCAGTTTAACCTGGGCACCATGCCGCTGGGTTTCTTTGCCACGGCTTCCTACAGCCGGGAATACAGCCAGTACACCAATGGCGTGCGCGGCAACTTCGTCAACCCCGGCGGCAGCGCCGGCAGTCTGCAGGAGATATACGACCTGAGCGACTCCAAGAGCGTGGAGTCCGGTCAGTTGGGTGGCATGGTCGGCCTGACCCTTCGCCCTTCGCCGGCCAACAGCATCTCCCTGTATACGATTTACAGCCACCAAGGCTTCCTCGAGGGACGCATCCTGCAGGGCAGCAACGAAAGCAAGGGAGCTGCCGGAACCGCCGACAACTTCTACCGGTCGCAGGCTTCCACCTTCATGGAGCGCGAACTGATCGACTACGTATTGCAGGGCGAGCACACCCTCACGGGACTGGGCAACACCAAGATCGAATGGTCGGCCAACTACATCGACAGCAAGCAAAACGAGCCTGATCTGCGCTTCGCCGAGTACATCGAGCAGGGGGACCGCTTCATCATCGATCCCAGCCAGTTCAGCCGTCCGAGCCGCTTCTTCCGCGACCTGTCCGACGACACCTACCAGGGATCGCTTGACATCACCGTACCGGTTCTGCAGGGCAAAAGCCGCGGTAACGCGCTGAAATTCGGTGGCATGTACCGGTCGAAGAGCCGGGACTTTAACGAAAAGATTTACGCCTACGAAAACGACCGCGGTCTCTCCTTCAGCGAAGCCGGTGGTGATTTCGACGTGTTCTTTGGACCAGACAACCTGGGTGTAATTGAAGAGGTCAATAACCGCAACCTGGTGGGTGTCTTCGTCTTTGACAACAGCAACCTGGCCAACAGTTACACCGGCACTTACGACGTAGGTGGCGTCTACGGCATGATGACCTACGAAGTGAGCCCCCGCCTGAAAGCGATCTTCGGCCTGCGCGCGGAGCAGACCCGTATCCTGGTCGAAAGCGACGTGGTGGCTAACGAGTACCAGCAGTCGGCCGAGAACGGCCGTACTCCGGACCTCAACCGCATCGACGACAATACCGCCAACATCGATACCCTGTCATTGATGCCCGCCCTGAACCTGGTCTACAAGCTTGGCGAGAATACCAACCTGCGCGGCAGCTTTACCCAAACCGTGGCCCGTCCCAACATGCGGGAAGTAGCCCCCTTCGGCGCTTTTGGCTTCCTCGGAGAACCCATCGTGTTCGGTAACCCCGACCTGGAACTGACGAGCGTAGATAACTACGACCTGCGCTACGAGATTTTCCCCAACGCCGGTGAAGTACTCGCCCTGAGCGCTTTCTACAAGCGTTTCCGCAACCCGATTGTGACCACCTTCCGCCTGTCGGGCGATCAGCAGTTCACCTGGACCAACTCCGAGAACGCTGACCTGTACGGTCTGGAGATCGAGGCCCGTAAGTCGCTAGGCTTTCTGAACGAGAAACTGGACAACTTTACCCTGAGCACCAACCTGGCGGTGATCGAAGCCCGGCAGCAGATCGACGCCTCCGAGGTTCGCCTCGGCCAGGCCGTAGACCCGGAATTCAGCGGTGACCGCCGCTTCAACGGACAGTCGCCCTTCGTGGCAAACGCCAACTTGAGCTACGCCACGCCGACTTCCGGCTGGGATGTGGTCATCGCGTACAACTACTTCGGCGATCGCCTGCAAAGCATCGGCGCCGTAGGCAGCCCGGACATCTTCGAACGCGGTCGCAGCCAGCTTGACATGAGCATCAGCAAAAAGATTGAAAACTTCAAGTTGAGCCTGCGTGCCCGCAACCTGCTAAACCCCGCTTTCGAAAGCTACTCGACCTTCAGTGGACAGGAGTACATCTTCCAGAGCTACGAGCGCGGTCGCGAGATCTCCTTCGGGGTGAGCTACGGCCTGTAACCGCCGCAAGACGCACTAGATTACATATCTGTAGTCAACCTTTCAATGCCCTCCGTGCTCCGCACGGGGGGCTTTTATTTTGCGTCGCTCGGTCTTGGCCACGTAGTCGTGCAAGAAGCGGTTGTCCTCGCTGAACACGGCGAAGAGCAACAGAATGGGCGCAGAGAACAGGCTAAAGGCCTTAAGGAACGACCGAAGAATGCGCGTCTCAATGCCAGGCTTGCCTTCCTGATCGCGGCTGACGATCTCGGACCGCCGCAGGTCGACCAGATCCGGGTGAAAGTCCACGATCGTCCAGTAAAGCGTACTGCCCAGGAGGGTGGTGAGCATCACGCTGCCGCCACCTTCGAGCAGGATGGGTAACCAACGGTCGGTATCGTACCCGATGGGCAACTCACCCCGGAAAATGAAGAATTGCACACCGATCACGGCCAACATGACCGCGCAGTCTGCGAGATAAAGGAGGTAACGACCGAAAACACCCATGATCTGTATTTTTATTGGTGTTTCTAAATTAAGGGACATGACCCCCGCCGGGCAGTTTTATCGACCTATGCAAGTAGGCCATAGACGGGGAGGGTGGGGCAGTGGGGCCCTTGAAGTTCAGTGCCGGTAGGTTGCTGGGGCATAGGCCGTTGCGCAAGTTTGGTGATTGCCCACATGCAGGAGAATGTGGAACATGGTAAGGTATTGTGTCCCGGGATCAGCAATGCGCCAGACGGACCTTTACCGGCCCAACCAACCATCTTATTAGCTCATGAACACGTTCTTCCCATCCACCCGTCGAACGGTACCACCGCGGGCACGTGTGCAACCCCTTCCCCCGACGTACCTCGGCATACTGATCCTGGGACTGTTGGCCAGTTTCCTCGGTGGGTATTTGCTTGGCCACTCACCATTGGGAGTGGGGTAGCGAGACTTACGGTTCATGGCCGATGGATTAACTTGCCCGCTATGAATCGTCGCACGTTTACCTCCCGTCTGGCTGCCGGACTGGCTTTGCCGCTTCCGCTGAGCCCGGCACCCGCGCTCCGCCGCCCGGATCCTCCCGCTCGCCTGCGCCCCGGGGATACGGTCGGACTCATTACGCCGGCGAGTTTTCTCGATGATGAGGGGCTGGAGCGTGCCGTCACCCAAATCGAGGGACTGGGGCTGCGCGTGAAACTGGGACGATACGTGCGGTCGGAAAACGGATTTCTGGCGGGTACGGATGCCGAGCGATTGGGTGATCTGCACGCCATGTTTGGCGACCGCGACGTACAGGCCGTCTGGTGCGCCCGGGGAGGCTACGGAAGTGCCCGACTGCTGCCGGACCTTAACTACAACCTCATTCGCCGCAACCCCAAAATCCTGGTAGGGTATAGTGACATTACCGCTTTGCTGAACGCCATCACCCGGGAGACAGGGATAATCACCTACCACGGCCCGGTGGGAAGTTCGGAGTTCACCGCTTATACAGAGAAGCACCTGCGCATGGCGCTTTGGGAGGGAGAAGAGTGGTCAACGATCCACCCCCCGGAGGAGGGGCCGGAGCCCTATATCATACGGCCCGGCCGGGCATCCGGTGAACTGTGGGGGGGCAACCTGAGCCTGCTGGTCGCCAGTGTGGGGACGGATTTCACCCCGCCGATCGACGACAGCCTGCTCTTTATTGAAGAGGTGGGGGAGAAGCCCTACCGGATCGACCGGATGCTCACGCAACTGCGGCAAGCGTGGAAGCTCGACAAAGTCGCCGGCATCGTACTGGGCACCTTTAAGGACTGTGAGGCCGATCCGGACGACCGGTCACTGACGCTGCGGGAGACGCTGACGGAGCGCCTGGGTGACCTTGACGTCCCCGTGGCCTACGGGTTGCCCATCGGGCACATCAAGGATATGTGCACGCTACCGGTCGGCGGGCGGGCGACCTTTGACGCCTTCGACTTTACCATCACGCCCGGGGAATAGGACCAGCTTATATCGCTACGCGGTGGCTCACAACCACTGCCTGTGGGCATAGCGCAGCATTTTCAAAGGACCTATCTTGGCCTTGGCTAGCCCGGCTGGTGGGCCAAACGCTTTACCGACAATTCGGAATGGTCCATGAATGCAGCACACCTCGCCCGACTTCTGTTATTTTGGCTCTGTTGTGCGGGCGCAAACGCGGGAGCAGTAATCCCGGGAGATGCCGCAACGGTGGCGGATACGGTTTACCAGAACTTCACCTACGAGGCTGAGAACGCGGGGGAGGTGTTCCTGGTCTGGAAACCCGTCAACTACCCGGTCACGGATGGCCTGAACTGGAACGAAGATACCCGGGCCGAGGACTCCCTACTGTACACCCCCATGGTGGGTGAAGATGGACGTTTCAGCGCCACGCTGAAATTGCCGGTAAGCGCCGAATTCTATTTCTGTTTCTGGATTACGGAGAACGACGCCGGCGATATTCGCGATTACTGGGACGTCCGCGTAGGGGCTACGGTGGCCGCCACGCCGGACCGGACCATTCACCGCGTGGGGACTGTAGAAGGGGAGGAGGTGTCCGGGGTCGGCATCAGGGATCTGTATATGATCCTGTTCGGCTTGCTTTTAGTCGTTTACGTCGTACTCCGCTGGGCGGGCCGGCAAAGATTACGGGATAGGGGGGTGCCGGCCATTCATCGCATACTTGCGCTAGGTGGGGCTTTGGCGCTGTTGCACCTCATTGCCCGGGCGGAAATACTGGGAGTTACCCCACATGCCGCCTTGACCAATCCGCGCTGGACAGTGGTGACCGTGTGGGCCGCCTCGCTGCAAGACCTTTTGCTGGTCGCGGGCCTGGTTCTCCTCGGCTGGGCAGCCGTAGCCGCGGCCCGCAGCCGGTCGCAGGAGCGTTGGATTACCGCCGGATTCACGGTGGTGACGCTTTTGCTGGCGTTCACAAGTCAGGTGAACGTGGATACCGTCGCTTATATGGGTAATCCCTTCACCTACCAGTGGCTTTACTATTCGGAATTTCTGACGGCTACGGATGCCTGGTCGGCAATCGGTGAGCAGGCCTCGGGGGGTCGGGTCGGTGAACTGCTGGCCGCGTGTTTGGGGGTGTTGGTGTTGAGCCGCATCATGGAGCTCGTGCTGCTTTGGTTGCCCGTTCGATTGGGTACCTTACTCCTGGCCGGGGGATTGGCGACCGCCGTAATCGGCAGTGCACTACTGGCCCACCACCGCCCGCCGCAGGCTATGGCAGGGCAATTGGGAAACGCCGTCACCACCTTCGTGGGATCCGTAATTTCTTCCGATGCGCCCTCCGCCTTCAGCGAAGCCACGCTGCCCGCCGGCGCCCTGCCGTTCGCCGAGTCGGAGTATCCCCTTGCTGCGCCTATGTCTCTGCCGGACACCACCGGGCGGGTCCGGAACCTGCTTTTCATCGTCCTGGAATCGGCCGGTGCCGTGTACTTCAACACGTATACCGGACAGCGCGGTCTGGAGGAACCCCTGCAGCCTTATCTCGATCAAAGCCTGGTCTTTGAGGAGGTCTACGCGCACGCCCCGTCCACGAACTGCTCGCTGGTTTCGCTGCTGACGGGCATCTACCCCAAGCTCTCCTACGAGAGCGTCACCAAGGAATTAACGACGGTCGATTTTCCCTCCGTTCCTTCCATACTGTCGGAACGCGGCTATCGCACCTCCTTTTTCTCCTCCGCGGATCAATCCTGGCAAAGCGGAATGGAATACCTGCAACACCGGGGATTCGACATTGTCAAGGATTACCGGAACATCGAATGCGAGGAGCAGTTCCGGGTGGACCTGAATAACTACAAAGAGGGCGGAGGAATAGACGATGCGTGTCTGGCCGAACAGTTCAACAATTGGGTTGGCGAGGATACTACCACGCCCTTCTTTTCGGTGCTGTGGACGGTGCAGGCCCACTATCCCTACTATTTTAAGGGTGAGGAACACGACTACGGGGTGGGCAACTTCAGTCTCAATCGGTACCTGAATGCCGTGCGGCACGGCACCGAAGTAGTGGACCGGGTATTGCAGGACCTGCGGCGTCGGGGCCTGGACAGTACCACGCTGGTGGTGGTGACCGGCGACCACGGGGAAGCATTTCAACAGCACGGCCACAGCGGCCACGGCAACACCCTTTACGAGGAAGACCTGCGTGTCCCGCTTTACTTCATAAATCCGGTACTGTTCGATGGCCGGCGCTACGACGGCCTGGCGGCCACGAAGGATATTCCGGCCACGGCGCTGTCGTTATTAGGCGTGGAGGTACCGGAAGCGTGGCAGGGCAGAAAACTGCTAGCATCCAGGTCGGATGAGGTTTTCTTTTTCGCGCCGTGGACCCAGCTTTACTTTGGGTACCGCAAGGGGAATACCAAATACATCTTTAACGAAACGAAGAACAGCGTGGAGGTGTATGATTTGGCCGCGGACCCCTACGAAAAGCGTGACCTCTCGGCTACGGTGCCTGAGGCTGCCATCGACTCGGCGCGGATACGCATTGCCGCCTGGGTACAATCTCAATCAAAACTCTACGACAGTTTCCAGTGATCACGAGCCGAAAATACTTTTGGCGGTATACCATGCTCGCCATTGCGGCGGTCGGTATCCTGCTGTACCTCCTGGCCCCCACTTTCGGGTGGATGCTTGATTCCATCTTCCAGCGCAGCACCGCACTTTACCCGGCTCCCGAGGTGGAGGTGATCGGGCGGTACGTCCTCGATGAATCACCGGAAGCGGAAATACCCCCGCGGTTCACCCACTACATACTGGACCTGAACTACCAGAGCGGTTGGCTGGAGGACGAAGCTTTGCTCGAGGCACTGCGGGACGAGCGCCCGGTGATGATCACCGTACAGACCTGGAGTTCGGGGAGCCGGGCCTACGACAACAATCCGCTGGTAGACGTAAACGCGGGCAGGTACGACGACATCTTCACCCGGTTTTTTCGATTGCTGCCGGAAAAGGGGGAAGGCATTTACCTGCGGTTCAATCCGGAAATGGAAGTGCCGGTTGACCAGTACCCCTGGCAGCAGTACCCCTCGGTCTACATCGATGCTTACCGCCGTTTTGCCCGCCTGAGTGCACAGGAGGCCCCCGCGGCCGTGCGCATGTGGTCTCCGGCCGGCTATCCCGGCGCCCTGGAATTTTACCCCGGTGACGACGTGGTTGATGCGGCGTCGGTGACCTACCGGTATTCGGGGGAGGGCCAATTGACTGCCTATCCGCGTGACCTGCCTCCGGACACCGACCTGTATCGCCGACTCCACCGGCTGCGCTTCCTTTCGGTTCCGATTTACGTTATCCTGCCCCCGGAAGCCAAGGGGGCACTGCCGGACCTGAACCGCGTAATCCAAAAGCTGCGGCAGGCCCCGGAAGGCACCTACGGAAAGCAACCATCGCTCGACGCCGTGACGGCGAACCGCAAACGGTACCGTGAGGAGGCCTTCACTTTCGGCCTGTACGATCCGGACGGCCGCTTGCTCGACAACGAAAGCATTTCCGCCGAGCATCTCTTTACCGATTTTCAATCTATCGACTCAGGTAAATTTGATTCCCTGTTCCGGGCCGTGGACGCGCGTGGACACGTGGCCATCGTAAGCTTCGAGCCCTTTCATGCACCGGACGAGGTACGAGACTCCAATGTGCTGGAAACCATGGTGGAAGGCAAGTACGATTCGATTTTGGAACGGCTATATACCACCCTGGGCTCCGCTTCCGGGCCGGTGTACTTCCGCTACGCCCACGAAATGGAGATCCCTATTCACCGGTACCCCTGGCAAAGCCAGGACCCCCACACCTACATCCGCTCGTTCCGCTACGTGATGAACCCCGACCGCCTCCCCGCAAACATCCGGCGGGTGTGGGGCCCGGCCGGCGACCGAGGTTCGCTGGAGTGGTATCCGGGCGACGATTTCGTGGACTACATCAGTATTGCCATCTACGGCCTGCCCGACAAGAATATCACCGACCCCAAACAGCAGGAGCAGTTCGCTACGGTATTCAACCGCAAGATGTGGCGCATGCGCTTCGTAGGCAAGCCGGTCTTCATTACGGAGTTTGGCGTCAAGGGCCCGGAGGATTACCAGACGGACTGGATGCTCGGCGCGGCCAAAACACTCAGGGACGACTACCGGATAGTGGGCATCAACTACTTCAATATGTCGGATACACCAAAAGCCTGGGGGGATATCAAGCCGCCCGACTGGAGCATCACGCGCCCTACGCTCGACGCCTTCGTGGCGGCGCTGACCGGGGAACGCAAGGAAAGGCAATAAATGGCTGTGTGACGAAAAGCAACATATTGGTGAAAACCGTAAATCAATTTCCCAAACTAGAAATATTGGGTTTTCTTTACCTCGAAGTTGTTGTTAAACCACGCGCACTATGTCACCCACACCTACCCCGTTAGTTACCCTTTACCTGTTGTTACTGGGCACCCTGCTGCCGCAGCAAGGTTTTACGCAGGCCCGAGACAGCCTGTTGATCGACTTCGGTACCGTGCCCTCCGCGCTGCCCTGGAACAACCTCCCGGATTTCGCGGGTGGGAGTATCGCATCCCTGACCAACAGTCGTTCGCTGCCGACGTCTTATTCCATCTCCGTAACCGATGCCTTTACGGGGGTCAATACGGCGGGTACGCAGGATGCCGACCCAGAACTCGGATTGCCGGCTTCGGCCACCGGGGACAGCTTTTTCGGAAATACCGGGGAGTTTGGAGGATCGACGGAGCCCACCGGTGCCGTAACGCTAAGCGGATTGCGCACCGACAAGGAATATACCCTTACCATCTTCGCCTCCCGTAACGGGGCGAACGATAACCGGGAAGCAGCCTATGTCCTGGAAGGGGAATCCACCGAAACCGTATACCTGGATGCGGCAAACAATGAAAGTGGGGTGGTACGGATCACGCAGGTCCCCGCCGCCGACGGGACCATCCGCCTGCAAGCGGGTCCAGGGCCCAATAACGACAACCCGACCGGTTTCTACTATCTCGGTGCAGTCATCGTGAGCTACGATCAGGAGGACACGCCGCCCCCACCGCCGCCGCCTCCTACCGGGCCCGATGAATTGGATACGGTACTCGTGGACTTCGGGGGCAGTTCGACCAGTCCCGCACCCTGGAACAACATCACCGACCCGGATGCCGGGTCCATTGCCGACCTGCAGAACTCCAGTGGCTTTCAAACGGGCTACGGACTCAACATTTACGACCGCTTCAATAACATCAATACCAACGGGACGCTCAATCCAAATTCCGATCTCGACCTGGTCGCTTCCGCCACCGGAGACAGCTTTTTCGGTAACGTTTCGGAATTCGGCGGCCGCACCGAACCCACCGCCGGGCTGGAACTCACCGGACTGAACCCGGA
This sequence comes from Neolewinella litorea, assembly GCF_004803465.1. Classification (GTDB taxonomy): domain Bacteria; phylum Bacteroidota; class Bacteroidia; order Chitinophagales; family Saprospiraceae; genus Neolewinella; species Neolewinella litorea. Next base: position 189,506 of record NZ_SRSF01000001.1, read on the forward strand.
AAAAACCTACAGCGTCGAGCTCTTCGCCTCCCGCAGCGCGAGCGACAACCGCGAAACGCAATACATCGTCACCGGAGCAACCAGGGACTCGGTCTATCTTGACGTTGCGTCCAACGCCGACAGTATCGCCGTTGCGACCCTCCAGCCCTCGGCTGAAGGCACCCTCCGCATCGACGTCGGGCCCGGTCCTAATAATACAAACGGTTCCAAGTTCTACTACCTCGGTGTCCTGCGGCTAACCTACGCCAACGAAGACGCGGCGGGAGAGACCACCCTGAAGCTGACCGCCCCGAACGGCGGCGAATTCTGGCAGGCGGGCAAAACCCCCTCCATCACCTGGGAGTCACAGAACCTTACGGATGTCGTCCTTGAATATTCGATCAACAACGGACAAGATTGGACGACCATCGATACCGTACCGGCTTTTGACCGGTCGTATTCCTGGACGGTACCGGCCACGCCGACCGACTCCGCCCTGGTACGGATCCTGGCCGACAGTCTTTTCGACGTCAGCGATTCGGTCTTTGAAATTTCCTCCGACACCACCAGCTGTACAATCGTCGTCCTTGGCTCCTCCACGGCCGAAGGTACCGGTGCCTCAAACCCCGACAGCGCGTGGGTGAACCGGTACGCAGACTACCTGTCCGACGACACCCGCTACGAAGTGGTCAACCTGGCCCGCGGGGGGTACACCACCTACCATATCCTGCCCACGGGCGCGGACGTTCCGGCCGGGGTCAACATTACTCCGGACCCGACACGGAACATCACCCGGGCCCTGGAATACGATCCTTTTGCGGTGATCATCAACATGCCTTCCAACGACGCGGCCAATAACTTCCCCGTCGAAGACCAACTGGAAAATTTTGCTGCAGTGATAACCATGGCACGCGAGGCGGGGGTAGAAGTATGGGTAGCCACTACCCAACCCCGTAATTTTACCAACACCTCTCAGGTGGAACTGCAGCGGGAGGTACGGGATTCGTTGTTCGCGATTTACGGCGATCGGGCGATTGATTTCTGGACGGGCGTGGCCGACGGGAACGGATTCATCTTGGACAGCCTCGACAGTGGTGACGGCATCCACCTGAACGATGCCGGTCACCGCCTGCTCTTCGATCGGGTGGTTGATCTGCGTCTGGACACCTTTGATTGTTCGGGTATGACCGATCCGGTCCGGTCGATCATCACCTCCCTGTCCGGCGTGTCGGTTTTTCCGAATCCGAACAGCACCGGCGTGCTCAACATTACATTACCCGCGGAAGTAAGCGGACTGGTTGAGGTGAGGATCATCGATCTGCTGGGCCGTGAACGGTTCCGGCAGGAGGGCCGGATCGCTTCCGGGGGGCAGCAACGTCTGCAGATCCCTACCGGTGACTTTGCCGGGCGGACCGGGGCAGGGGAGTACTTCATTTGCCTGGTGACCGTGAAGGATGGTAACCATTGGCGCCGCCAGGCCGTGGGCGTGATGATCAGATAAGGAAACGAGTTTATGGGATGCGATCGTTCCAACTGGATGGGTTAGGCCGGCAAACCCATAACCCTGGTCCAAATACGCTCGCAACAGGCTGCTCCATCCCAGTGACATCGGATGTCGTCGCCACCAGTGACCAATAGCGACGACCTAGGCGCGAGCGGGTGACCATAGCTTGCGGTATGGCCGATTGCGACACTTGGCTGACAGTTTTAAGGGAATACTAACGCCAGGAATTAGGGTGCACCTGGGGCGCATGCGTACCTTGGTGCGGTGAATTTGTCCGAACAGACCCTTGATTTGGTCATCATTGGCCGGTCAATACTGAGCAGCCACGTTAACCCGACGGCGCAGTTGTACCGTGGGCTGATCAATGAGCTTTCCCATTACGGTCACCGGACCACCTACCTCGAGCCCCTGGACCGTCAGGCTCGTGCGCCCCGCGACATGTTCAAGTCGCCCTATTGCGAGGTGTGGTCCTACGAAAGCATTGAAGTTCTGCTGCGGGAATACCTGCCCGCCATCGCATCGGCCGATCTGGTCATGCTGGGTTCCGGCGTGCCGGGGGCGGACCGCATCGCGCAGTGGATTGCCAACGAGGCCCGCGGCATCAAGCTGTATTACGATACCGACCTGAGCCGGACGCTAAACAGCCTGGACGCGAATTCGACCTGCCCGTTGTGCCTTTCCCCTGCGTCGGTGACGGCCTTCAATATGTACTTGTCGACCACTGGTGGGCCGGCCCTGCAGCGGCTGTGCGCGGACTACGCCGTGCGCAATGTGCGGCCCCTTTACGAGAGCATCGATCCTTTCGCCTTTTACCGGATGGACATCGAAAAGACCTACGATCTGGGCTTTATTGGAACCTACAAGGCGGAACGTAGCACGCTCCTGGACGACCTGCTGCTGAAACCCGCCGCAATGACGCCCAATAGGCGTTTCGCCCTGGCCGGGGAAGGCTACCCCGCGGATATCGTGGTACCGGATAACCTTACTTACCTGGAGCACCTTCCGGAAACCAACCGCGTAGACTTCTACAACCGGCAATCCTGTACCCTCATCATTGGGCAAAGCAACCGCAGGCGCTTCGGGTATACCCCAACGGTGCAATTGCTGGCGGCCGCTGCCTGCGGAGTGCCGATTCTCTCCGATGCCTGGACGGGGTTGGATGAATTTTTCGAGCACAACCGCGATATCTTTTGCGTGCATGACCACCATGAGGTGCTCGACGTGCTGTACGGTACGGATGAGGCTACCAAACGGAAGGTTGGCGCAAACGCGCGTGAGCGGGTCCTTTCCACGCACACAACCGCCCAACGTGCGCGGCAGCTGCTGGCCTATTGGGAAGAGATCGCGGATTAGTCGCGGACGTACACCCAGTCGTTTTCTTCACTTAAATCCTCCCGGAAAACATAGTCGTTCACGACAAGTTCCCGCAAGGGTTCAGCCGTGCGGATACCCTCAAGGGTTATCAGGCGAGCCATTCGGCCCCGCGCCTTTTTCGCATTGAAGGGTATGATGCGATAACTCCCCTGTCGGTTCTCCTTGAAGTGAATGTTGAGGATCCGGCCGTTTAATCTATCCTCCTGTATACTGCGGAAGTACTCCTTACTTGCCAGGTTCAGCACCAGACCGGTTCCATCCTCCGCCAGGTCCTCATTAAGCAGGTCTGTGATCCGGTGGTCCCAGAATGCATAAAGGCTATTGCCTCGGTCATTGGCCAGGCGGGTACCCATTTCCAGGCGGTAGGGTTGCATCAGATCGCTGGGGCGCAGGAGCCCGTATAGTCCGGAAAGGATGCGGATCTGCCGTTCGGCGAAGGCAAATTCACGTTCGGTGAAGTCGTCCGCTTCCAGGTCTTGGTATACGTCCCCCTTGAAGGCCAGCAAGGCGGCCTTTCCCGCGGGCTTGTCGGTTTCGAAGGACTGATATCTTTCGTAATTCAGCTCGGCCAACTTTTCACTGATCGACATCAACTCACCCAGTTCCGAGACCGATTGTTGCTGCAGGTGGTCTACGAGTTGGTGGGTGTCCGCAAGCATACGGGGTAGGGTGCCTCCCGCTTCGGCGGGGGACATATCCAGCGTCTTGGCCGGAGAGAGTAAAATTAACATGGGTTAAATCTTTTCGCGCAGGCGAAGCAAATACCGCCGCTTCAGGTAGTAGTCTTTCAATTGGTCGAGCTCCTCCTGGGTTACCCGGTCGTCGTCGTAGTGCTCGATGATGCTTTCAACGTCGCGGTCGAGGTCGGCCTCCAGTTGGTCGATCAGTCCGGCCACCTTTTGCCGCACGCTGGGGTCGTCCTCAAACTCGAGTTCCATCAGGGCTTCATTCACCTCCATGATTTCCATGAGAAAATCCTGGGGGACCTGGTTGCTGCCTTCCTCACCCAGTACGTTTTTGATCTCGAGGAGGTGCTTAAGGCGCAGATCGTCGTCGGCGAGTACCTTGTAGCCCTGGTTGTTGAGGGTGCTTTTCTCCAAGACTTCTTGCTGAGCGGCATCGTCTTCCAGCGTGTGGAAGTCCGGGTGGAATTGCTTGGAGAAGGCGTAAAACTTACGCTTCAGTGCCGCCTGATCCACCGTCGGGGAGGGGCGTAAATCGAAAAAGCTGAAATAGTCCGTCATTAGTTATTGATCCAGCGCCAGATGTCTAGTCCGTTGGCGAGTACCACCAGACCCAGTACGATCACGAATCCGACCATGGTGGCGCGCTCCATGAATTTGTCGCTCGGTTTCCGCCCGGTCACTACCTCATATAAAAGGAACATAACGTGGCCGCCGTCGAGTGCGGGGATAGGCAGCAGGTTCATGAAGGCCAGGATCAGGGAAAGGGAAGCGGTCATATACCAGAAGCGTTCCCAGTTCCATGTGTTACCAAACATGGAGCCAATGCTGGCAAAACCGCCGAGGCTTTCGGTGACCTTGATCTTACCGGCAAACATCTGGCCAAAGGCCTTGAACTGATCGCCGAGGAAGTTGACGCCCTGATTGACGCCGGCGGGAATAGACTCCAGAAAGCCGTACTCCTGCCGCTCCGTGTCGTAGAAATAGTTGGGGGGCGCTACCGCTACGCCGATCATGCCTTCTTCGGATAGCGTCAGCGGTACTTCATTGACTTGCTCGCTTTCCTTAGGCTGTATACCAAGGGTGATGGTCTGACCTTTCTTTTGCCGGATCACCTCGGTGACCTGGTCAAAATACGGGGTAGGGGTGCCGTCGACGCTTACTACCCGGTCTTCTTTCTGCAGTCCGGCTTCCTCGGCGGGACCGCCCGGTGCTACGTCGGCCACCACCAGCGGCATGCGCATGGTGAACAGGCGGGCGTTCTTGTTTTCGTACCGCGTGAGCAGGTCGGTCCACTTGGGGTCGACCTCTACCGCTACTTCCTGACCGTTACGGTTGACGTCGATGTTCCGGGCATTATTAATGGCTATTTCCCGGAGGACGATGCGGTCGTTGAAACGCTCGAAGGGCACATTGCCAACCCGCAGGATGTGGTCGCCGCTTTCCAGACCGATCTCGCGTCCCAGGCTATCGGCGGCGATGCCAGCGGTGATGTTCTCCGCCGGAAAGTATTCCTCGCCGTAGCCGAAGAGGACCATGGCGTAGATGAAAAAGCCCAGGAAGAAGTTTACCGTCACGCCGCCGAGCATAATGATCAGGCGCTGCCAGGCCGGCTTGGCCCTGAATTCCCACGGCTGCGGCTCCTGTTCCATCTGTTCGGTATCGAAGCTCTCGTCAATCATGCCGCTGATCTTCACGTAGCCGCCCAGGGGGAGCCAGCCGATACCGTACTCGGTCTCGCCGATCTGTTTCTTGAACAGGCTGAAACCCGGGTCGAAAAACAGGTAGAATTTTTCAACCCGCGTACCGAAAAGCCGCGCCGGAAGGAAGTGGCCGAATTCGTGGAGCACGATCAAAATTGAAAGGCTCAGGACCAGCTGCCCAACGGTAATCAAAGTATCCATACGGTAAAGTTAGAGCCCGGGAGTTGAATCGCGTACCGGGTCAATTAGTAACGAGCGGGCGAAGCTATGGTTGAGCGCCCATCAATTCGGCGTAGTTGCCAGAACAACATTTTGTGTTTCAAAAACAAGGCCGTAGGTTTGTGGCACGATGACAAAAAACACTTTCTATTTCTGGTTTAGCTTTTACTGCCTACGCGAGTAGGGGGCAGCTGAACGTACCAAAGGAAAGTTACAGCAATGGCGGTCCCCCACATCCGGGAGCCGCTTTTTTTATTTCAGCAGCCTATGCAACCAACTACCGCCCTGCGGCAAATCCGCGTCAGCATTCAAGGCTACGCGGGCGCCTTCCACGAAGCCGCCGCGCGTATGCATTTCCACGACCGGGAAGTGGTCACCGTGCCCGGGCACACCTTTTCCGAGGTGGTGCACCAAGTGGAGCACCAACAAAGCGACGTAGCGCTCATGGCCATCGAGAATACCCTCGCCGGCAGCCTGATGGAGAATTACGACCTGCTGCAACGTTCGGAACTGCGCATCACTGGAGAGGTCTACCTTCGCATCCGCCAAAACCTGATGGCCCTGCCCGGCGTACATATCGAGGAGCTGCGGGAAGTTTACTCCCATCCCATCGCCCTGATGCAGGTCCGGGAATTCTTCAAGGCCTGGCCCCGAATCAAGCTGGTAGAATCCGCCGATACGGCCCTGAGCGCTCGCCACGTCAAGGAAAGCCAGGACCGAACGCGCGGTGCCGTAGCCCACACCCTTGCGGCGGAACTGTACGGTTTGGACATTCTGGCCCAGGGCATCGAAACCAACAAACTAAACCATACCCGCTTCCTGGTGCTCGAACGCGGGCGCGACGTCAGCGGCGACGACGGCGACAAGGTGAGCATGAGTTTCTCGGTCAGCCACGAAGCCGGAAGCCTGTCGCGGGTACTGATGGTGCTGGACGCCTACAAGATCAACCTGACCAAGATCCAGAGCACCCCGATCGTAGGCCGGCCCTGGCAATATCGTTTTTACGTCGACTTCCTCCTTAACGGCAGCATCACCCTGAACGAGGCCCTCGCCGGCATTCGTCCCATCACCCAGGAACTGCGCATCCTGGGCATCTACTCCTCCGGCGAAAAACCCTGAATGTGATTATGACCCCCCAAACGACCTTCTTACCCATTCTGCCGGACAGCGACCGGCTCGGGGAAACCCAGGAGTACTACTTCAGCATGAAATTGCGGGAGATTGCCGAACTCCGTTCGCGTGGCCACGCTATCCTCAACCTGGGGATCGGCAGTCCCGATCTTCCCCCGGCACCGGAAGTCCTTGAAGCACTGACCGAAAGCGCCCGCCAGCCCGATAGCCACGGCTATCAGCCTTACACCGGGCGGCCCGAACTGCGGGAAGCCTTTGCCCGGTGGTACGCTACTTATTTCGGGGTAGACCTGGATCCCACCTGCGAATTATTACCCCTGATGGGCAGCAAGGAAGGCATCATGCATATCAGTATGTCGTTCCTCAATCCCGGCGATGAGGTGCTGGTCCCCGATCCCGGCTACCCAACCTACCGCTCGGCCACCGAACTGGCGGGTGGGGTAGTGCGCGGCTACGCATTAACGGACTCAGGTGGCTGGCTGCCAGACCTGGAAGCATTGGAAAACGAAGGGCTGGATAAGGTCAAGATCATGTGGATCAACTACCCCCACATGCCCACCGGGGCGGCTGCGCCCGCGGGCTTCTTTCACCGGCTAATCGAATTTGCCCGCCGCAACCGTATCCTGCTGGTCAACGACAACCCGTACGCCTTTATCCTGACCGATTCGGTACAGAGCATTCTCTCGGTGCCGGGCGCGCGTGAGGTAGCGCTGGAGCTTTCCAGCCTGAGTAAGGCCCAGAACATGGCCGGTTGGCGAGTGGGCGTGCTGGCCGGAGCCGAGCCGTACCTGCAGACCGTCCTCCGCTTCAAGTCCAACATGGACAGTGGCATGTTCCTTCCCGTGCAGCGCGCCGCCACCGTAGCACTAGGGCTCGGCAGTGAATGGTACGCGGCCCTGAACGCGGAATACCGTAAGCGGCGCGAGGTGGCCTACCGCATTATGGACGCGCTGGACTGCCACTACCGGCGCGATCAGGTAGGACTGTTCGTCTGGGCCCGCTGCCCCGGCGGCACCGACGGCTACGGCACCTGCGACCGCGCCCTCTACGAAAAGGATGTATTCATCACGCCGGGCGGCATTTTCGGTCCGGCCGGCAATGATTACGTCCGCATCAGCCTGTGCAGCCCCATTCCGGTACTTGAGGAGGCCCTCTCCCGTCTGGGCGGCGGCGCGCGGGTACCCCATCAATCCCAGCCGCAATGATCGTAGGTATCATCGGAATTGGACTCATCGGAGGATCGCTGGCCATCAGCCTGAAAGAGAGCGGGATGGGCGTACGCGTGATTGGCATGGACGCCAGCCAGGACAATCTCGACAAGGCGGTGCGCCGCCGGCTGATTGACGAGGACGTGCCCCTGGAAGAGGGTGTTCCGCGCTGCGACGTGATCGTGCTGGCCACGCCCATGGACGCGATGCTGGAACTGCTCCCACGGCTGCTGGACATCGTCCGACCTCACCAGACCCTGCTCGACGTGGGCTCCACGAAAGAAACGCTGCTTACCCGCGTCAAGGGCCACCCCAACCGGGGGCGTTTCGTGGCCTGTCATCCCATGGCCGGCACGGAATTCAGTGGTCCGGAGGCCGCGGTACCCAACCTCTTCACGGGTAAGACCTGCGTGTTGGTCGACGCTCACGACAGCGACCCGGACGCGGTAGATGTGGCCAAGCGCGTATTTGCGAGCGCGGGTATGACCTTCACCCATCTGGAAAGCCGGGCCCACGACCTCCACTGCGCGTACGTGAGCCACATTTCTCACATTGCCAGCTTCGCCCTGGCCCTGACCGTACTGGAAAAGGAAAAGGACGAACAGCGCATTTTCGAACTGGCCAGCTCCGGCTTCGGGTCTACGGTACGCCTGGCGAAAAGCTCGCCCGACATGTGGGTGCCCATATTCCGGCAGAACCGCGACCACGTACTGGACGTGCTGGACGAGCACATCGAGCAGCTCTCCCGATTCCGTACGCAACTTATTAAACGGGATTTCGACGGCTTCCACGAGCGTATCCGTCGGGCCAACCAGATTACCAAGATATTAACCTGAACCATTACTTCAGAAACCCCATCACGGGGCATTAAAAATCAGCCATTTAAATATCACTACCATGGAAATGAAAATTAATAAGGTCATCGAACCCACTCCCGGCCGCGGTATCGTAATTGCCGGCCCGTGCAGCGCCGAGACCGAAGGACAGGTCATGCAATGCGCCAAGGACCTCGCCAAGCTGAACCAGGTAGACCTGTTTCGCTCCGGCATCTGGAAGCCCCGCACGCGCCCCGGCAGCTTCGAGGGGGTAGGCAAGGAAGGATTGTCGTGGCTTAAGCGGGTCAAGGAAGAGACCGGCCTGAAAACCACCACCGAAGTGGCGAACGCCAGTCACGTATACGACTGCCTGAAGGCGGGTATCGACGTCGTCTGGTTAGGCGCCCGAACGACGGTCAACCCCTTCAGCGTTCAGGAGGTGGCCGACGCGCTGAACGGAACGGATATTCCCGTCCTCATCAAGAACCCCATCAACCCTGACCTGGGCCTCTGGATCGGCGCCGTAGAGCGGATCTACAAGGCCGGCATCACCCGCATCGGACTCATCCACCGCGGGTTCAGCTACCACGGCGAGACGATTTACCGTAACGTACCGCGCTGGCAGATGGCCATTGAAATGAAGCGCCGCTTCCCCGATCTGCAGATGGTGGTCGACAACAGCCACATCTGTGGTCGCCGCGACCTCCTGGCTGAAGTGGCCCAGGAAGCGCTGAACCTGAACTACGACGGATTGATGACCGAAGTACACCCCCGCCCGGACGAAGCCTGGTCCGACGCCGCCCAACAGATTACCCCCGCCGCCTTCGGCGAACTGCTGGAAGGACTGCGCCTGCGCAAACCCACGGCCGATGAAATGGAAATGGAACGCCTGACCGAACTGCGCCGGCAAATCGACGAGATCGACAGCGACCTGATCGGCATGCTCGGCCGCCGCATGAAACTCGCCGACAAGATCGGTGAATTCAAGGCGGAACGGAACATCGCCGTCCTCCAGGAAAGTCGGTGGGAAGAAGTACTAAAGGAATCCAGCAAACGCGGCAAGGACCATGGCCTGAGCGAGGATTTTATGATCAGCTACCTGCGCGCCATTCACCAGGAAAGCATTGACCACCAGGATGCTATTGTAAATAAGGTAAAGTAGTTCGTTAGTTTTTTAGTCAGTTAGTTCTTTAGGGGATGTTTTATAGTACCCCCTAAAGAACTAACTGACTAAAAGCCTAAAGCATTAAAAGCCTAAAGCACTAAAAGCATAAAGCACTAAAAGCCTAAAGAACTAATTCACTCCATACCACAAAGTAAATCCGCCTCCATCACGTCGGGTTCCCGTTTCCACACCTGGCTGATCTTGGCGTGAAAGGCGTTGTGTTCCTCGTCGTTGACGTGTTGCTCGAAATAACTGTAGTCCTCCCAGCACTCCATGGTGGCGAAGCGGGCGGGATTGTGGCGGTCGCGGATCAGGTAGAAAAAGAGGCAACCGGGTTTGGCGCGACTTGCCTTGGCGTGGTCGTGGAAGTTGGAAGCGAACGCGTCGGCGTCTTCCAGTTCGAACTGGGCGGTGAGGTAGAGTTGCTTGGCCATGTTTGGTGGGGGTTTACCCCGTAACGGCAAGCAGCGAATGGGGTTTAACCCGGGAGTAGGATTGCGGATCAGACGTTGAAACGGAAGTGCATCACGTCGCCGTCCTGTACCACGTATTCCTTGCCTTCGACATTTAGCTTTCCATTGTCGCGGGCACCGGCTTCGCTGCCGAAGGCCACGAAATCCTCGTAGTGGATGACCTCGGCGCGGATGAAGCCTTTCTCGAAATCGGAGTGGATAACGCCGGCCGCACCGGGTGCCTTGGTGCCGCGGTGGACGGTCCAGGCCCGGACTTCCTTTTCACCGGCGGTGAAGTAGGTGATCAGGTCCAGCAGCTCGTAGCTGGCGCGGATGACCTTGTTGACGCCCGGTTCGGTGAGTCCCATTTCCTCGATGAATTCCGCGCGTTCTTCCCGGGTCTCCAGTTCGGCGATATCCGCCTCGATGCCCGCGGAGATCAGGATGACCTCGGCGTTCTCCTCGGCCACCGAGGCCCGGAAGTTTTTGGTGTGCTCGTTACCGTCGTCAATGCTGTCGATATCGACGTTGCAGACGTACAGGATGGGCTTGCTGGTCAGTAGCATCAGGTCGTCGACCACGGCCTGACCCTCTTCGGAGGTCTCAAAGCTCCGGGCGGGTTTTTCGCTTTCGAGGTGGGCCAGGAGGGCTTCGCCAACTTCGACGATACGTTTGGCCTCCTTGTCGCCGCTTTTGGCGGTGCGGCGGAACTTTTCGACCCGCTTTTCCACGGTCTCAATGTCTTTCAGGATGAGCTCGGTATCGATAATCATCTTGTCGCGGACGGGATCCACGTTGCCGTCGACGTGCACGACATTGTCGTCTTCAAAGCAGCGGACCACGTGCAGAATAGCGTCCGTTTCGCGGATGTTGCCCAGGAACTGGTTGCCGAGTCCTTCCCCCTTACTGGCCCCCTTGATGAGTCCGGCAATGTCGACAATGTCGACGGTGGTGGGGATGACCTTTTGCGGATTAACCAGCTCCTCGAGCTTGTCCAGGCGCGGATCGGGAACGGTGATCACGCCCAGGTTGGGATCCTTGGTGGCGAAGGGGTAGTTGGCGGCGAGGGCCTTGGCTGAGGTCAGCGCGTTGAAGAGGGTGGATTTCCCTACGTTCGGCAGGCCGACGATACCACACTTGAGTCCCATACTATACACGTTTTGCTAAAGGCGGGCAAAGGTACGACGCGGCGGCCGTCCGCGAAAAACCCACGGCAAATTAGAAATTGGGTCCCTTGGGTTGCATCAATTCCTCCAGGAAGTACGACATCAGCGCCGGCTCGAAGGCGAGCACCAATATGGAGTAGGCAATCAGTCCGAAGATTGCGCCCCAAAGGTGAGCGTTGTGGCCGATATTGCCCTGGCCCCGCTTGTCGGCGTAGTGAGAATACAGGATGTAGCCGATACCCAGCAGGATGGCCGGCAGGGGCGGAAAGATGAACCAATTCCAGGGGGCAAGCATCACGTAGGGCCAGATGGTCGCCGCCACCCCGCCGGAGGCGCCCAGGCTGGCGTACATCCGGTTATCCTGGTGCCGGACATAATCCGGGATACTGGCCGCAACGATCGCCGCCAAGTAAAAGAGCAGGTAAGCAAGTTTACCGATCGTCGGGCCGAAGAGGTACTCGGTAAAGACGAATTCCACCGAACCGCCGAAGATGTACAGCGCGTACATATTGAACAGCAGGTGTTGGAAGTCGGCGTGGATAAAGCCGTGGGTCAGAAAGCGGTAGTACTCACCACGTGCCTTGATGGCGGAGGGCAGAAAGATCAACTTCCCGCGCAGTTCCGGGTTGTTGAAGGCCTGCCAGGAGATCAGCACGGTGATCAGGATGAGAATAATGGTCATGGTGAAGATTTACGGCCGTGGGCTATCTTGCCCGCATAAGCTACATCAATGAACTACCGACCGCTTTTGTTGCCCTGCCTGCTGTTCTTCGTCTTTGCGACCAACAGCTGCGTAGCTCAGAATACCCAATCAACCGACATGACCGAAATCACCCAGCCGGGTATGGCCCACACCGTTTACTTCTGGCTCCAGGAAGGCCTCAGTGAGGACGAACTGCAAAGCTTCGAGGCAGGAATGCGAAGCCTGGCCGCCTCACCCACCGTCCGGCGCGTTTTCGTCGGCAAACCGGCGGCTACGCCTTCGCGTGGAGTGGTTGATAACAGTTTTGATTATTCGCTCGTGCTCTGGTTCGACGACGTCGCCGGTCACGATGCCTACCAGGTCTCGCCCGCACACCTCAAGTTCGTCGAGGACCACGAGGCCAAGTTCAAGGAGGTCTGCGTTTTCGACAACGACGTGCTAGAGTAGCGCCTCCCGCATCCGCTGGAGTTCTTCCCGCTCCGCTACCGAAAGCTGCATAAATTTCCGGTGTCCCCGCCAGTCGAGCCAATCCTCAACTTTCCGTAGCGCCCATCGGACTGTCAGCAATGAAAGGATTAACCAGACCGCTACCGGCCAGGGAAGGAAAAACACGGCCGGGAGATACAACAGGGTGATCACCGCAATGGCCGCGAACCGCACGGGACTGTAAAATTCCACGGTCTTGGGCCCGCGCAGCGCAATGGTCTCCGCGAGCAGCCATCCGGGCAACTGAGGAAGCAGGAGCACCGCGGCGGGGAGGGCCGTCAGGGGCATTTTGATGGCACTAGTCATGGGTGGCGCCACGTCGTCATCGCGTAGCCCGTGTTTTTTCAATCGGGCGGCGTAGCGCAGGGTGCCGGCCATGTCGGGCAATGCGCCGCTGGAGGTGGCGAGCTCCGCATCGAGCGTTTTCCCGGAGTGCGTAATGCCGCGTTGTCCCCGCGCAGCCGCGTGGTCCCGCGTTTCCAGTACGGTATCGAAAGCCGCGACGTCCACCCCATCTGGCAATTGTACTACCAGGGTAGACAATGCCGTTCGCAGGTCGTCGGTCAGTGACCGCATGGCCGTCATTTCCTGCTTGCGGTATTCACTTAGGTAGCGGCTGGCCAGGAGGGGTTCGCCGCAACGGATCATGACTTTGGATCTGGTTTGGTCGGCAGCCGTGAAGTTTACCCCCACCGGGACGATGTAGACTTCCCGCAGCGTATTGTCGCGATCGAGGGCACCAAGTGCGATGCGAGCCGTGCCCTTGCGGAGCGGGCGCAGTCGTTTTTCATGAATGCAGCGTCCTTCCGCCAGAATCATTAGGGCACGGTGCTGGCTTAGTGCGGTGTAGCACTCATCGAAGGTGTCGTAGTTACGGACCAGTTTATCGTAGCCACCGTCCTGAATCCGGTAAACGGGCAGCATGTTCAGCGCGCGAAGAACCAGGGTGGCCACCGTACTGCGGAACAGATCGCCGCGGGCCAGGAAATGCAGGGTGCGGGACTGGAAGCAGGCCAGCAGGCAGGGTTCGATAAAGGCGGTCGGATGGTTAGCGGCCAGGATGACCGGCGCATCGCGGGGAATGTGGTCCAAGCCCGTGATGTCGATGTTGCGGTAATAATACGACAGTACATAACGGGCTACCGGCCGCACCAGGTAGTACAACATCTATGCTTCGTTGCGGCGGGCAGCCAGGAGGTAAAGCACTGCCATTCGTACCGCCACTCCGTTCTCAACCTGCTGCAGAATGATACTGTGCTCGGAATCGGCGACTTCGGTGTCGATTTCCACCCCGCGGTTGATGGGGCCGGGGTGCATGATCACGATCGGCTTGTCGAGACGCGCCATTCTTTCCTTGGTAATGCCGAAGTAGCGGTTGTACTCCCGCAGGCTGGGAATGTACTTGGTGTCTTGACGCTCCAATTGAATGCGGAGTACGTTCGCCACGTCGCACCAATGGAGGCTTTCCTGCACGTCGAAGCTCGTTTCTACCCCCAGGCTGCCGATGTGCTTGGGGATAAGTGTTGGGGGGCCGCAAACCCTGACGTGGGCTCCTAGACGCTGCAGACAAAATATATTGGATAGCGCCACCCGGGAATGGGTAATGTCACCAAATATGCAGATTCGTTTGCCGCGCAGTTCCGTGCCCAGCGCATCGCGCATGGAGTAGGCATCGAGCAGGGCCTGGGTGGGGTGTTCGTGGGTACCGTCGCCCGCGTTAACGATGCTGGCGTCGATCTTGCCGGCCAGAAAGTGGTGGGCACCCGGAGCTGGGTGGCGCATGACGACCATATCCACCTTCATCGCCAGGATATTATTGACGGTGTCGAGCAGCGACTCACCTTTCTTAACCGACGAACTGGAGGCGCTGAAATTGACGGTATCGGCGCTGAGGCGCTTTTCGGCCAGTTCGAAGCTGATGCGGGTACGGGTGGAGTTCTCGAAGAAAAGGTTGGCGATGGTGATGTCGCGCAGACTGGGCACTTTCTTGATCGGCCGGTTGATCACCTCCTTGAACTCGCGGGCGGTATCCAGTACTAGCTCCACGTCGGCCGCAGTGAGGTACTTGATGCCCAGGACGTGTTTGGTGGAGAGTTGCTGAACGGAGGCCATAGCTATCGTTGGGAGCCGAGGAGTAAGATTTGGTCGGTACCGTGGGTTTCCTGCCACTGTACGTCGACGTATTCGTCGGTGAGAGAATCCACCAGCACGCCGCGGTAATTGGCCTGTACCGGAAGGGTGCGGCGGAAGCGGCGATCGACCATCACAAGAAGTTCCACCGCCGAGGGGCGCCCGTAGTGGTTAAGGGCGGTCATGGCGCTCAGCACGGTGCGTCCGCTAAACAGCACATCGTCGACCAGGATTACGCGTTTGTCCTCCACCAGGAAGTTGATGGTGGTGGGGTGGGCGGTCAGCGGTCCGGCCTTGGTTCGGAAGTCGTCGCGGTAAAAGGTGATGTCGAGTTTGCCGAAGGGCAGTCGTAAGACCCCCAGTTCCTGGAGGCGCTGGTGGAGTCGCTCGGCAAGTTGTACGCCGCCGGTCTGGATGCCGATAAGGCAGCTGTCGGCGAAATCTCCGTGCTCCTCGATGAGGTGCCGGCAGAGTCGCTCGATGGTCAGGGCGAAGCGCGCGCTGTCGTGTATGGTGCGGGAATTGGCCACGGTGCGAAGGTAGGCAATTAGGTGAAACGAACCCGCCGGGGAAATCGCCGCGCGGTGCCCCGCCATCAGTTGTGCGCGTGCGGGCTTTGGCGCTGAACTACGCGTGCAACGCTCCGTTTAGCAGTACGTTTACGATGAAAACGGCAACCTAAATTATGCAGTACCGTCCTGGTCGGGAAAGCGACTTCACCCATCTGCCCACCTTTGTCTGGCAGGCCATCTACCCGGCCTTTGATCTTCCGGATCTGAGCGAGGAGCAGCGTGCGGAGAACGACCGTGCGGTGGCCGAGGCCCGCGACAGGGTACTGCTTGCCCTCACCGATCCCCGAGCAACCGTGATTACGGCCTGGGACGAGCGGCGCCGGGGATTGGCAGGCTATATCGTTGTGACGAAGGCGGGCAAGTTCTCCGCAACCATCGATCAACTCGTCGTGCGGCGCAGCGAGTGGGGCACGGGAACGGCTGTGGAACTATTGGACCGCGCCGCCAGGAAAACCGGGATGGAGCGTGACCTGCTGGTGGCCGTCCGGCCCTATAACCAGCGCGCGTTGGCCTTTTTCAGCAAGCACGGATTTGAAGATACGGGTGAGTCCGCCGGTGAAGTCTATCCCGATCGGCCCCTGTGGCGGCGGGCGGGGGAAGCGTCGGTGGCCGCAACCGACGGTGAGTTTCCGACGGAGGCCGACGAGCCGCACTTCGCGCCGGTTTACGAGTCGCTCCCGGACTACAATCTGGCCACCGAGGAACTGTCGGCGGAACCCCTGTTTGATCCGGAGCAGTCCAGTCTGGACGAGCAGCAACTAAGCGAACTCGAGGCCTTTATAGCGCGTGCCAAAGCCCAAAAAAGCAGGGAACTGCAGGAGCCGAGCGAAAAAAAAAGTCCGGTTGAGTCCAGCACGCCGACGATAAACTACGCCAGCAAGCACCCGGAGATTGAACTGGAGATTGATTTCGGAGGTGAGGAACCCACCGACCCGGAAAAGGGTAGGGGGTCGATACCATTTGAGTTTGCTTTTGACGAGACGGATACGGAACCCGCGCCCCGCCGCCCGGAAGAAGTGGCACAGGAAGAAACGGATACGGTCATCGACGATCCGCTGGAGCTGCGGGAAATACCCGAACCTGAGCCGGTGGAGACGCCCCGGGAGTTGCGTGGCGCCTTTGAAGATCAGCTGGGAGAACGGCTGGCGGCCTATTTCGGTGCCGATGCGCTACCCGAATACCTGGGTGTGTACTGGAAGGCGGACAATTTTCACCGTATCCGTGATGTGGCGCTGCAGGGGCTTACAACTTTTCTAAATGCCCGTCCGGGACCAAAACGCGCGGCCCGGCGTCGGCGCAACGTGATCGCCGAGTTGATCGAATACTTTGTCGTGGAGACGGCCGGGGCGGTCCACGGGGGGCAAATCGCGCAGCGGGTATTGCGGTACCAGGGGGCGGATTGGAAAAAGGTCGATTTGTTCAAGCTGGTTATGGACTACCTGAACTTCGGAGAGGATGCGGACGGAGTGTACACGGATTTCGTGTCCCTGCCGCCGCGGATTCTCAAGAACGCCACCGCTTCCTACCTGCAAGCTACGCGCGATGAGCGGGTGTTTTTTATTTATGATCAGAGCCTCTTTGGATCTGGTAAACAGGGTTTTGCGGTGACCGACGCCACCATTTACTGGAAGAATATCCTGCAGCCCGCCGGAGCGGCTACGTACACCACGCTGCGGACCCTGGAACGGCGGGGCGATCACCTTTTGATCGACGGACAGTACTTTGATGCCGGGAAGGCGCTCAACCTACGCGTGGCCTTGTTGTTGGATAAGCTCCGTCGGATGGAGCTCGACGATTGATTACCTTTGCACCCCCAAATTGGCCAGCATGCATTACTTGACCCGTCGTGAAACGTTCAATTCCGCCCACAAGCTTGCCGTGGAGGAATGGCCGGATGACCGCAACCGCGAGGTCTTCGGCAAGTGTGCCAACCGCAACTGGCACGGGCACAATTACGACCTGCGCGTGACCGTGTGCGGTACGCCGGACCCCGTCACCGGATTCGTTATGGACGCCAAGGTGCTTTCCGGCATTGTCAAATCCGAGGTCGTCGATCACCTCGACCACGCCAACCTGAATCTGGACATCGACTGGTTCAAGGACGGTCGTCAACCCACTACCGAGAACCTGACCAGCGAGATCTGGAAGCACCTGGAAGAGCGGGTGGCCGCCGCCGGATCCAAGCTTTACCGGGTCCGCCTTTACGAGACCGAAAATATCTACGCCGACTACTACGGTCCGGCGGGAAGACCATAATCTATGCCGCTAAAACAAGTCCTCAAATACGATGAGGAAACCACCGACACCATCAGCGACCACTACACCCGCATCCTGCAGGATATCGGGGAAGACCCGGCGCGTGAAGGACTAATGAAAACGCCCGTACGGGCCGCGAAGGCCATGCAGTTTCTGACGCAGGGCTACGAAATGAACGCGGAGAATATTCTCCGTTCGGCAATGTTTGCTGAGGACTATTCCGAGATGGTCATAGTCAAGGATATTGAGTTTTATTCCCTCTGTGAGCACCATATGCTACCCTTCTTCGGCAAGGCGCACGTGGCGTATATCCCCGACGGTTACATAGTCGGACTGAGCAAAATTCCCCGGGTGATTGAGGTGTTTTCGCGCCGTTTGCAGGTGCAGGAACGGCTTACCGACGACGTGCTGCAGGCCATTCATTCCACCCTTAATCCGCTTGGCGTAGCAGTGGTGATGGAAGCGCGTCACATGTGCATGATGATGCGCGGCGTGCAAAAACAGAGCAGCGTGACGACCACCTCGGCTTTTACGGGCGCATTCAAGTCCGAGCGTACCCGCAATGAGTTCCTGAAGCTGATCACCAGCAACCTGCACTAGCGATATAACCAAGCCCATGGCACAGCCACTCCCTCTGATGTTAGAGTGGCCGGCGGTCTGGCGCGCTACGAATAATTAACGCAGGATCTCTCCTTCTTCCTTGCGGCGCATTATGGGTACGTCTTTGACGACCATCTGCAGCGTAAGCGGCAGGCGTCCTTCAAGCATATTGACCTTGCCCCGGCGCAGGCTGTCGACGATCTCCGGAGTGTAGTGCCGGATGGTGATCAGTTCGAGGTGGCGGTCGACCGTGGTCTTGAAGTGGCGATCGATGAGGGCGCAGAACCGCTCTACCCGGTCGTCGATGTCATTGACCACCACGTTGAAGCTGATGGCGGTATTCTGCATCATGTTGACCTGCAGGCGCGTGGTGGTGATGTGCTCGAACAGTTCGCGGATGTGGTGCTCGGCCACGAAACTGAAGTCGCGGGTACTGATGTTGATCAGCGCCTGCTCACGCTCCACGGCTACCATGGGTGGGTATACGTCGCCTGCTTCGTCGGTAACGTAGGTCCCTTCCAGTTGGGGATCGATGAAGGAACGGACGTAGAGCGGGATACTCTTGTTTTGGAGGGGTTTGATGGTTTTGGGGTGAATGACCTTGGCACCGTAGTAGGTCATTTCGATGGCTTCCTTGTAACTGAGCCGGTCGATCTTCGTGACGTTGTCGAATAGTCGTGGATCGGCGGTCAGGACACCCGGTACGTCCTTCCAGATGCTCATGGCTTCGGCGTCGAGGCAGTAACTGAAGATGGCGGCGGAATAGTCGGAGCCCTCACGTCCAAGGGTCGTGGTATAGTTTTCGCTGGTGTTGCCGATGAATCCCTGCGTGAGCACGAAATCAGTCTGCTGCAACAGGGGTGGGACCAAGCGTTCGGCGCGTTCCATCGTTTCGGGCCACTTTACCCAGCCTTCGCGGTAGGTGTTGTCGGTCTGGATCACGTCGCGGGCGTCGAGCCAGCTGGTGGGCAACCCGATGCGGTTCAGGTAGGCCGCCACGATGTGCGAACTGACGAGTTCGCCCAGGCTGACGATCTGATCGTAATCGTAATCGTACTCGGCGTTCGGGGCTTCGTCCAGGGCCCACTCGACCGAAACGAACAGGTCGTTGACGGACGCCGTCAGCGATTCGGGAACCTCGGCAAACAAATTATTGATCACTGCGGTGGCCCCTGAGTGGATGGCGGCGAGTTTTTCTTTGGCTTCGGCGGCATCGCCTTGCCAATAGCTATTGGCTACTTCCTCCAGGGCATTCGTGGTCTTGCCCATGGCGGACACTACGATGACCAGCTTCTTGCCGGCGAAGCGTTCGAGGATGGAACCTACGTGGCGAATGGCGTCGGCGTCCCTGAGTGAAGCACCTCCGAATTTGAAAACGTTGACCTGTTGCTGCATAATGGCGCAAAGGTAAAAAGGGTTTGGGAGGTGGCAAGGGGGCAGGGGGGCGTTGGATCAAGGGGCCAAGGGGTCAATCTGGGCCTAGCGGCTGATCGCTCGTATTGTGGGCCGGCTGAGGGATTGTATACGGACGGTGCCGACCTAAATCTAGGGTGTTGGAAAAATGCCGGCCGCTGGCCGCGTAGTTGAAGGAGAATAGTGCAGGGGCTAACACCTCGACCATTTGATTAGCCGGGCACAGTTCCCAATCGACCGATGCTCCGATCTTGGAGGACTGGACGTGAGAATCTTTTACTTAGTTGCGAGAATCCACCGTTTGGGGGTGCACCATTTTAATCAGGACGCTATACGACGTAAGGCTCCTCTAAGAGGGTGGGTCAACCTAGTACTTCCAACTGTGCCAAATTGATTAGCACCACATGACATAGGTTCTCTCCCGAGTAGGTGGGAGAATCTATTTATTTGTTTTGTTCCAGATTGGTCCGCTTCCTGGAAGACGTAGTGTCGTTTGTGGGAAATTTCAGCCCTTGGGCGGGTATACATGGCGTCAGCGCCAAATTGAACTTAAGGCCCTTCAAAGTGAGTGGAAATACTACCCCTTGGATCTGTACCCATAGGTATCTACACTGTAGGAGGTAAGGCGTCAATAAGTGAATGGGAGATTTTACCCCTCTGGTCTGTTCCCGAAGGTCAGCACCCTATATGATATGACGTACGGCTCCTCTGAGTGGGTGGGAGAACCCACCCGACCGCCGCCGCACAGCTCCCCTTCTTCCACGCCAACCACCGCCCACACCGGTGGCCTTTCCGCGACAGTGACTGAAAGTAAGCGGAGGAGGGGTTAACCGTCAGTTGCCGCTGACCTTTCGGTACCACAAAGGGGCGATCATCTGACTATATTTTATTGAAGAGGCGTCGGCGGGGTAGGGTGTCATCGGACTGCGCGCTGCGCGGTCCGTCCACCGCCGGATGGTCCAAAAGTATGGAGAAGTATTCATTTTAACAAACAAATTGTGTTTAATTTGTGGGCGCAAACCCCACTTAACTGGACGAAGACATCTAGCGAAATTTCGCTAACAAATGTTGGGTGCTCCGCCCCGTAATTCTACCTTTACCCTTATGGTACAGTCGATCATCTTCGCGCTCGTGGCGCTCCTGGCCCTGGGGTTTGCCTACTTTCAGTTCCGAAAGGTACACGCTAACGTTATGTTGGGTAAAGATGAGGCCGTCACCGGTCCGACGGGCGAGCGGTGGCGGAACATGCTGTTAGTAGCGTTTGGCCAGAAAAAAATGTTCAAGCGGCCCATTCCGGCGATCCTGCACTTCATGCTTTACGCCGCCTTTGTGTTTACCCAGATCGAACTCATAGAAATTTTCATTGACGGCATTTTCGGGGTTCACCGGTGGTTTCTCGGACCGCTGGGCGGCATGTACAACTTCATCATCAGTACAATTGAACTGCTGAGTATTCTGGCCTTCGTCGCTACGGTAATTTTCCTGGTGCGCCGCAACGTCCTGTTCATTCCCCGCTTCCACAAGCCGGAAATGCAGGGGTGGCCGAAGCTTGATGCCAACCTGATCCTGGTTTTCGAACTGATCCTGCTGGCCTGCATCTTCACCATGAACGGTACCGACGTGGTACTGCAAGACATGGACCCCGACCATTACCGTCCCACCAACTTCGCCGTAAGTGGCTTCTTGGGTCCGGTAATTTTCGGTGGTCTTGAAGCTTCTACGCTCTACACCCTGGAGAGGGTAGGTTGGTGGGGTCACATCATCATGGTATTCGTCTTTCTCAATTACCTGCCGAAGTCGAAGCACCTGCACATTCTCCTCGCTTTTCCCAACACCTGGTACGCCCGCCTTAAGCCTCGGGGCGAAATGATCAATATGCCCGAGGTCATGAATGAGGTGAAATCGATGATGGGACTCGGCGATCCCAACGCTCCCGAACCCGATATGAACGCCGCACTCCCGGAATTCGGGGCTGACGACGTGACCGAAATGAGCTGGATTGACGTCCTGGGCGCCTACAGCTGCACGGAATGCGGACGATGCACCGCCGTCTGCCCTGCCAACATCACCGGCAAAAAATTGAGCCCACGCAAGATCGTCATGAACGTCCGCGATCGGGCCGAGGAGATTGGCGAAAAGATTCGCAGCGGTAATCAAGAATTTGCCCCCGATAAGGAAGCCGCGCTGAGCCGTACCAATTTTGACGACGGTCGCAACCTCTGGGACTACATCACCCGCGAAGAAATTCACGCCTGTACCACCTGCAACGCCTGCGTTGAGGCCTGTCCGGTGCTCATCAATCCCCTGGAAATGATCAACAAGATGCGCCGCCATGAGATCCTCACCGAAGCCCAGGGACCCGCCGACTGGATGCCGCTCTTCAACAGCATCGAGAACCAGCAACGCGCGTGGAGCGTCGGGACTTCGCGTACGGCCTGGACTGAAGGTTGAGAGTATTGGGTTGTGAAGTTTTTGCGTTGAAGAGTTCTTGGAGGTTCTGCGGTGGAAACCTCATGGGTTTGGGTAAAGGGGCTACTGCGATACGTCTGATTTAACTTCCCGGCGTTGGCAGACTGGACCTCCTCATCAAAGTAGACATTGACCTCGGTCGAAGCGGTTGGAATCTTTAACCCCTTCGATCCACGTCTAATGTCAAGACCATTGAAAAAATTCACTCGAGCCGAGAAGCTGGAGATCGTCATTTAAGTGTACCTCAAATCAAATGATAGCTACTCTTTGCATTAAGACCTGCCTTATAATCCAGGCGATTGAAACCAGGGTCCCAGCACTCTAGGTCCAGAGACGGGCAGTACTCAACATTCCAAAGACCTAAAAACCCAACAACGAAAAAAACCGCCACCATGACAGTTAAAACTATGGCCGAATACGCCGCCGAAGACAAAAGCCCCGAGATTCTGTTTTGGGTTGGTTGTGCTGGTTCTTTTGACGATCGGGCCCAGAAGGTAACGCGCGCCTTCGCCGAAATTCTCACTGCTGCCGGTATTGAGTTTGCCATCCTGGGTGACGAAGAGGCCTGTACCGGAGACCCCGCCCGCAGGGCCGGCAATGAGTTTCTCTTCCAAATGGTAGCGCTGCAAAACATCGAAACGCTGAATATGTACGGCGTGAAAAAGATGGTCACGGCCTGTCCGCACTGCTTCAACACCATCAAAAACGAGTACCCGGCCCTCGGTGGCCATTACGATATCGTCCACCACACCCAATTGCTGCAGCAACTCATTGACGAAGGCCGCATCAAGATGACCGAAGGAGGCACCTTCAAGGGTAAGCGCATCACCTACCACGACAGCTGCTACCTGGGCCGTGCCAACGGCATCTACGAGGCACCGCGCGACGTGCTTCGCTCATTGGACGGACAGCTGGTAGAAATGAAACGCAGTCGGCAGAACGGACTCTGCTGCGGGGCCGGCGGCGCGCAGATGTGGAAGGAAGACGAGCCCGGAGACAAACGCATCAATATGGAGCGCACGGACGAAGCCCTAAGCCTGAACCCCGACGTAATCGCCGTCAATTGCCCCTTCTGCCTGACCATGATGAACGACGGCGTCACCGGCCGTGAAAAGCAGAACGAGGTAATGGTCTATGACCTGAGCGAGCTCATTGTGCGCAACATGCGAGTGAGTTAATATTGCTTCCTACATTGGGCTCCCAGCAAAATCCGCCCACTATGTATACGATCGGCTACGACATCGGCTCCTCTTCCGTTAAAGCGGCTCTGGTCGAAGCGTCCACCGGCAAGGTGCTAGCCCGCGTACAGGCCCCCCAGGAAGAGATGAGCATGCAGGCCCCGCAATCCGGTTGGGCGGAGCAGGACCCGGAGCTCTGGTACCGATACGTCGTCGAAACCACCAAACAGTTGTTGGCGCGGACGCAGGTGCCGAGCTCCGAGGTTAAAGCCGTAGGTATTGGTTACCAGATGCACGGTCTTGTATTGGTCGATGCGGAGCAGCAGGTGGTGAGACCTTCCATAATCTGGTGCGACGGGCGCGCGGTCGCCACTGGCGAAAAGGCATTCGCCGGCATTGGTGAGGAACGCTGCCTGAGCCATTGCCTCAACAGCCCCGGGAACTTCACCGCCGCAAAACTGAAGTGGGTAGCCGACCACGAACCCGAAAACTACGCCCGGACCGCCCACGCCATGCTCCCCGGCGATTACATAGCTCTCCGCCTCACTGGCGAAGCCACCACTACCGTGACTGGTCTCAGTGAAGGTGTGCTGTGGGACTTTAAGGAAAATGCCCAGGCCGATCTCGTGATCCACGAAATGGGGCTCGACGGCAACAAACTTTGCACCCGCGTACCCGCCATAGGAAAACAGGGAACGGTATCCGAAAAAGCCGCCCGGGAAACTGGCCTCACCGCCGGCACCATAGTCGGTTACCGGGCGGGCGATCAGCCCAATAACGCCATGAGCCTCAACGTGATCCGTCCCGGCGAGGTGGCCGCCACCGCCGGGACCAGCGGGGTGGTGTACGGGGTCACCGACCGGCTCTCCTACGACCCCGATCAGCGGGTCAACAGTTTCGCGCATGTGAACCACGCTGCCGGTGAGGATAGGATCGGTATCCTGCTCTGCATCAACGGTACGGGGATCGCCCACCGATGGATCCGCCAGCAGGTCTGCTCGCCGGGGACCACCTATGAAAATATGGAGCGTACCGCGGGAGAAGTGCCCATCGGCAGCGACGGGCTTCATTTTTTGCCCTTCGGAAATGGTCCGGAGCGAATGCTGCAGAACCGTGAGGTCGGCGCCCGCATGCTGGGCCTGGATTTCAATCGCCATACCCGTGCTCACCTGGTGCGGGCGGGCATTGAGGGGGTAGCTTTTTCCTTCGTTTACGGCATGCGGATCATGCAGGAACTGGGTGTGGAGCTTAGCACCATTCGGGTGGGCAACGACAATATGTTCCAGAGCCGCCTGTTTGCCTCCACGATCTCTACCCTCACGGGGGCCTCCATTGAGGTGCACAACACTAACGGTGCGGTAGGTGCGGCACTGGCCGCGGGTGTAGCGGCGGGGCTGTCGGCCGATTTGAACGAAGCAGTGGGCCGGCAGGAGGTGCTCTCTACCATTAAGCCGGAGCCTGAGGATCGCGCGGCGCTGGATCTCGCTTACCAAACATGGGCGGCGGCCTTGCACGCAGCCCTTTCCTGAATCCGGTACGCGGACTTTCGCCGTAGATTGCACCATCGGTAAGTTGCCGATCTCGTCCTGACCTCTGCGCCGTGCCGTCATCCACTGCCATCCTGCTGTTTAGTCGGTCCGCCCTGGCGGAGTCGGACACCAAGCGCTTTGGCAGTCGGTCCGAAAGTGTACAGATACAACAGGCAATGCTTGACCGGACCCTGGCTACCCTGCGACGTGCCGGGTTGCCGATATTTCACCACGATGAGCGCCAGCAGCGGGGCTTCCGCTTCGGCGATCGTCTTGTCAATGCGATGAGCGACGTCTACGCACGAGGCTTTGAGCGCCTGATCGTGGTGGGCAACGATTGTCCGTTACTGTCGTGCCAGTATGTAAACAGTGCCGTACAGGCCATGGAGGCGGGTCGATCCGTCCTCGGTCCGGATCACCGGGGCGGCATCTGGCTTCTCGGTTTAGGCAGGGATCAATTCGACCCGGCTGCGTTTCGGGAAATCTCCTGGCAGGGTCCGGAAGTTTTCGATCAGTTGAAGTCGGCACTCCCTGGGGGAATGATTCTGGCTCGCCTTGTCGACGTAAATGCACCAAAGGACCTGCGCCGCTTCCGACACGTGCTGCGCGGAGTGATGCGGAAGGTGTACCTACTGCTCAGCCAGGATACTACGTCGGGACCGCAAGGCTCCGGACTCCGGGCCATTGTAGGTAGCGAGGCATCAGTTTCTGGCCGCGCCCCGCCCCGGGCCGCCTGACATCGGTTCTCCATTTCCTTGCCAAATGCTGCAATTATGTTCCGCTATCGCGCGTGGGCTACCCTGGGTGGTTCGCTCCTTTCTTTATTCGTATCCGCTCAGGTATCCGTTTCCGGTACGGTATTCGGGGGCGGTGAGCCACTCATCGGTGCTACGATCGTAGAGGCTGGCCGGCCCGACAACGGTACCGTCACCGACCTCGTGGGAAATTTTACCCTTACCGTGGAGGGCTTGCCCGATACCCTCACGGTCACCTATACCGGATTCCGCACCCAGTCGGTAGCGGTAGCCGCCGACACGCCCCTGCCCCTACGCATTGAACTGGACGCTGGTGTAGATATTTCCGGAGTAGTCGTCACGGCCCTCGGGGTGCGTCGGCAGAACAGTACGCTCGGGTACTCGGTGCAGCAAATCAGTACGGAAGAGCTCACCGACGTACAGGCCGTAAACTTCCTGGACAACCTGAGTGGACAAGTCGCCGGTCTGCGCATCACGGCGGGGGCTACGGGCGTGGGTTCCAGCAGTCAGGTCGTCATCCGGGGGGAAACGAGTTTCACGAACAACAATCCACTGTTCGTGGTAGACGGCATTCCCATCAACAACAATACCATCATCAACCAGACCGACGAGGCCGCCTCGGGCTTCCAGGAGATCGACTTCGGCAACGGTGCCATGGATGTCAACCCGGCGGACGTAGCCTCGGTGAGCGTTCTGAAGGGCGCTTCCGCCGCGGCCTTGTACGGCGCACGCGCCGCGAACGGGGTAATCGTGATCACCACCAAGCGTGGCGGGAAGCAACCGGGCTTGGGCATAACTTTCAATAGTTCCGTCACCCTGGACCGACCTTTCCAGCTACCCCGCTACCAGAATGAGTTTGGCCAGGGGCAGGGCGGAAAATTCGCCTTTGTCGACGGTCTCGGCGCAGGGATTTCCGACAATATCACCTACAGTTACGGTCCGCGCCTGGATGCAGGATTGAACGTGCCACAGTTCGACAGTCCCGTTACTCTGTCCGACGGAACGGTGGTGCGCGGGGGGGACGTAGCCGTACACGGAGGTTTGCCCATTCCGGCCACGCCTTTCGTGAGCCGTCCGGACAACGTTCGCGACTTTTACGGTACCGGGAGCACGGCCATCAATAACCTGGCGATCAGCGGGGGTGGGGAGAGCGGTGACTTCCGCCTTTCGGCCACCGACCTGCGTAGCGAGAGTTATATCCCCGGCGTCAACCTGAAGCGTAAAACGCTGGCCGGCCGCCTGGGCTTCCGCCCTGCGGAGAGACTTCACCTGGATGCCAGTCTGAACTACATCAACAGCGGATCCGACAACCGGCCCGCCGGTGGGTACGGGTCCGAAAACATCAATTACGACCTGACCGCCTGGCTGGGACGGCAGACGGACCTGGAAGTGCTGAAGGATTACTGGCAGCCCGGATTGGAGGGCGTACAGCAGTATAGCTACAACTACACGTTTTTTGACAATCCCTACTTCACGCTGCTGGAAAACCGTAACAGCTTTGACCGCGACCGCCTGTTCGGGTTTCTATCGGTGAAGTATGACATCCTGGATAACCTTAGCCTGAGTGTGCGTTCGGGCATGGACTACAGCAATGAGCGGCGGCAGTTCCGGCGCAACTTTAGCACAAACCGCTTTCCCCAGGGCGGCTACGCCGAAAACGACGTCCTGTTCCGGGAAGTCAATACCGATTTTCTGCTGGAATATTCCACTGCACTAGGGGGGGCCGTGTCCATGAACCTGCTCGTCGGAGGCAATCGCCTCAGCCAGTCGGCCGCCAACACTCAAAGTAACGCCATGACCCTGGCTCAACCGGGCATATTCCGCCTCAGCAATGCGGCCAGCCCGGTGGTAATCCTCGACCGCAGCGCTGAAAAACGGATTAACAGTCTTTACGCACTGGCCCGCTTCGGCTTTCGGGATTACCTCTACCTGGACCTCACCGGACGCAACGATTGGTCCAGTGCCCTGGCCACGCCAACGAACGCGGAGAATACCCGCTTTTTCTATCCCTCAGCGAGTATGAGTTTCGTGGTCAGTCAAGCCTTTGAGCTACCGGAGGCTATCAGCTACCTACAGCTGCGCGCCAACGCCGCCCAGGTGGGCAACGATACCGACCCCTATCGCACCAGCTCCACCTTCGTAGCCCAAACGCCATTCCGGGGTCAGCCCACTTTTACGGAACAGTCGGTATTGGCTCAACCCAATCTCCTGCCCGAGCAAACCACCTCCACCGAGGTAGGTGGCGATATTCGTCTGCTTGACTACCGACTGGGGCTGGACTTCACCTATTTCACCCAGCGCACGGAGAACCAGATCCTGAGTCTGCCGATCGCCCAATCGTCCGGCTATAGCCAGCAGATCATTAACGGAGGCACCGTGAGCGCGCGAGGCGTAGAAGCCATCCTCTCCCTGGTGCCGGTATCTGCGGACGATTTTCGATGGACGACCCGCTTCAATTTCAGTACCAACAAAGCCACCGTTACAGCGCTTCCGGCCGGTACCCAACGGTTTACCCTGGCCTACAGTCGGATCTACAACTCGGTAAACCAGACCGTCTTTTTTATAGCCGAGCCGGGTGGGGAGATTGGTGATATCTGGGGAACGGGTTACCGGAAAACCGACGACGGTGAATTTATCCTGACCGAAGGAGGACAGCTCATTGCCGATAACACGCTGCGAAAACTGGGCAACGTGAACCCAGACTACATCCTGGGAGTGACAAATTCCTTCCGCTTTCACAACTTCGAACTTGACTTCCTCCTGGACTGGCGACAGGGCGGTCAGTTGGTCAGCCGCACGCTGAGTCTGGCCGGCGTGGCGGGGCAGCTCGAGGAGACGGCCTTCCGGCCGGAATCCGGAATTATCATACCCGGCGTGGTTAACACGGGTACCGCCCAGACACCCGAGTACGTGGAAAACACGACCGCTATTTCGGCCGAGAGTTACTACCGCAGCTATTACGACCGCAACCACGAGGAGAACAACCTTTACGATGCCAGCTACCTGAAACTAAGAGAAATGCGCCTGACCTACCGGCTGGGTCCGGAGCAATTGACCCGTTCCTTCCTGTCGGGCGTTGCCGGCGTGTCGGTAAGTCTTATCGGCCGCAACCT
This sequence comes from Neolewinella litorea, assembly GCF_004803465.1. Lineage (GTDB taxonomy): Bacteria > Bacteroidota > Bacteroidia > Chitinophagales > Saprospiraceae > Neolewinella > Neolewinella litorea. Next base: position 218,109 of record NZ_SRSF01000001.1, read on the forward strand.
CTACGCCTGGTCCGCCATTCCCCACTTCGATCCCGAGCAGTTTGCCGTGCAAGGACAGAACATCGTCTTTGGGGTAGAGAACATGACGTACCCCAGCGCGCGGAGTTTCGGATTTTCCCTCGGACTGGAATTCTGATCCCATCCCAAAAAGTAACCCCATGAAGTATCTACTCCTTTGCGGATTAACGCTGGCCACGCTGACTTCCTGTACCGAGGATTTCTCGGAGGTCAACACCAACGCCAACGCACCGTCCACCGTGCAGAACGAACTGCTGTTCCGGCAGGTGCTCTACGGCTACGGGAACGCCATGAGCTACGAAGGCTTCGTGGCCGGCAACTTGCTGAGCCAGCATTTCGCGATGATCGATTTCAACCTGTTGGACCGTCACGCACTGAGCAGTCCGCAGGAAGGCGGGAACCCCTGGAATGTGTTATACACCGCGTTGCGGGACAACGAGACCGTCCTGCAACAAAGCCGTCAGAACCCTGCCGCTGCGGTTTATGAAGGCCCCGCCCTGGTAATGAAGGCCTACCTCGCTATGAGCCTGACCGACATATTCGGAGATGTTCCTTATTTCGAAGCCGTGCGGGGACGAACCGACGGCATTGTCCGGCCCGCATACGATCGGCAGGAAGACATCTACCTCGGGGCCGGGGGCATACTGGATAACCTGCGACAGGCCATCGACGTCATGGACGCATACCAGGGTGCCCTTCCCCTGGGTGGCGACCTGATTTATGGGGGTGATTTGGATGCATGGGCCCGCTTTGCAAACAGTTTGCGCCTCAAGGTGCTCGTGCGCATTTCCGGAAGGGTAGACGTGGCGCAGGAGATTGCCGGGATATTCGCGGACGACCGCTACTTGTCCACGCCCGAACAGGATGCAACCTTTGATTTTACCGCCGGACCCCCGAACAGTTTCGCCTTCGCCACGGCTCGGGTGGGCATCTTCAACGTATTCCTTATGTCACTGACGGCGGAGAGAATATTTGAACGACTGGACGATCCGCGCGTAGACGTACTGTATCGGCCGGCCTCAAATACCGGACAATTTGCCGGCATCATCAACGGAATTGATGCGGCCACCTCAATCGTCCCCGATGACTATGCCCGACCCGGACGAATCTGGCGCGAGAACACTGCGGACCTGAATTTCAATTACCTGACTTCCTGGGAAACCCACTTCCTGCTCGCGGAAGCCGCCCTGCGGGGATTCATTGATGCCGATCCGCAAGTGCTCTATGAGGCCGGGGTACGTCAGGCTTTCGAGTACTGGCAAACCCCACTTCCGGAACAATACCTGCAAGATGGGCCCGGCGCTTGGGCACCGGATAAAGGCTTGGACCGGATTATCACCCAAAAGTGGATTGCCGGCATAGGCAACGGGTACGAAGGCTGGATCGAATGGCGGAGAACGGGTTATCCGGAACTATTGCCGGTTTCCGCCAGCCTCAACAGCGGTCTGTACCCCGTCCGTTTTCCCTACCCGGCGGATGAGCAGGCACTGAATCTTGAAAACTACCAGCGTGCAGCAGCCGCCACGGACGGCAATTCAATCAACGTACCGGTGTGGTGGGACGTGAATTGATGGAGGGCGACAACACCTACCTATTTCTGCAGTGGGCACTGGTGATCGGTTCCAGTTTGTTGCTCTTCGCGGTGTCCCCCCTGGCCCGGTCCCCGGCCGAATTCTTTCGTGGTACGCAGCGGGAACGGTCGCCCGGGGTGCTGGCTCTGACCAGCAGTTTGGTTATTTCCTGGCTATTCGCCAAATCCATCACCAACGCGGCTAACCTTGGATTGTCCTTCGGACTGATAGGCGGCATGGCTTACGCTGCCTATTACCTGAGTTTTGCCGTAGCCGGGGTGGTGATCTACTACCTCCGCACACGCGGCGGGTTTCATAGCATTCACCACTTCCTCCGCACCCGGTTCGGGCGGGGGGCGGTGTTGCTCTTCACGCTTTTGATCGGATTCCGCTTGTTCAATGAAGTCTGGTCCAACACCATGGTCATTGGCACCTACTTCGGGGAAGCGGGTTCGGCCAGCTACTATTGGGCGGTGATGGTTTTTACCGCCCTCACCCTGGCCTACAGTTTGAAGGGGGGCATGTCTTCCTCTATCCTTACCGACGTGATTCAAATGGCGCTTTTCGGCGTGCTGCTGACGGTGGTGCTGGGAGCTATTTTGCCACGACTGGACTATGACCTGGGGCTCCTGTCCACGGCGGGACCACCCCCCGTACCGAATGGATCTGCCTTGGGGTTCAGCGGAGGGATAAATCTCCTATTGGTAGCAGTACTGCAGAGTTTCAGCTACCCGTTTCACGATCCGGTACTGACCGACCGCGGGTTTCTTTCTTCCCCGCGCACCTCTTTAAAGGCTTATTTATGGGCTGCGCCGCTCGGTGCCGTTTGCATCCTGCTGTTCAGCGTCGTAGGTGTCTATGGTAAGCTCGTGGGGGTGGAGGGGCAGGCACCCGTGGAAGTGGCGCGGTTGCTGGGCGGGCCGCTCCTGTTGGTAATGAATTTTATCATGATCACCTCCGCGGCGAGCACGCTGGACAGTACTTTCTCCAGTTTTTCCAAGCTGGCCGTGGTTGACCTGGTGCCGGGAAGACCGGAAAATGGTAATTCGGTAGGGGCCGGTCGATGGGCGATGGCCGGGATAACGGTCGTCGGTACCATTCCAGTGTTCCTGGATCCGGCCATCCTATCGGCCACCACCGTTTCCGGCGCGATGGTAGTGGGCCTGGCCCCGGTCTTTTGTCTGTGGTGGTTGCCGGCCTCGCGCGTCAGCTTCTTCACCAGTGTGGGAGCCGGCCTGGTTTTCGGCACCGTTTACGTACTTGGACTCTGGCCCGGCGGTTGGACTTACGGGAATGGGCCTTACGCGGACCTGCTTTCGGTGACAGTCGTTAGCTTGGTGGTTTGTTTCCTGCTGTACCTGCTGCCCCTCGCCGGCCGCATCATTCGCAATGCCTTATGGAAAATGACCTGAAGTGGAGTGAATTTACCCGTGTAGATATGCGGGTGGGAACCGTAACCGCGGCGGAGCCCTTCCCCGAGGCGCGGCAACCCGCCATCAAATTGTGGATAGATTTCGGGGAACTGGGTACACGTAAGACCTCCGCCCAGATCACCGACCACTATACGCCATCCCTGTTGATAGGCCGGCAGGTTGTGGCCGTGGTGAACTTCCCACCCAAGCAGATCGCCAATTTTATCAGCGAGTGCCTGGTCCTGGGTGGGGTAGAGGAGGATAGGTCGGTTACCCTCCTGCGGCCCGATCGAATTATCAAGAATGGCACCCGGATAGCCTAATTCCTTACCGCAAACCGAGTTTTCGCATGCGACCGAAAAGTGTTTGGGCGTTCATGCCGAGGATGGAGGCCGCGCCGCCTTTACCGCTTACCTTTCCGCCGGTCAGCTCGAGCACGTATGAAATATATTGCCGTTGGTGTTCCTCAAGGGTAAGCAGGTCATCCGCCTTGGGAAGGGACAGGGCGGGGTGGTGGCTCGTTGCCGTCGCCTCCCCGGCGCCTACATCGAGGCGGATGTCGGCAACGCGCAGCGTGTCGCCGCTGGAGACGATGAGGGCGCGTTCCGTGAGGTTTTCCAATTCCCGGATGTTGCCCGGAAAACGGTAGCCGTTCAGCAGGTCCATGACCGCTGGTTCCACCTTGGTGACCCGGCGGTTAAGCCTGGCGTTGAATTTCTGGATAAAGTGCCAGAGTAAGGGGCCGATGTCGGCGGGACGCTCCCGCAGCGGCGGGTTGTGGATAGGGAAGACACTGAGGCGGAAAAAGAGGTCCTGGCGGAAGGTGCCTTTCTCAATTTCGGCGCGCAAGTCGCGGTTGGTTGCCGCGATCACGCGTACGTCGACCTGAATGGGGCGGGTACCTCCCAGGGGGGTAAAGGTCCTTTCCTGCAGAACGCGCAGCAGACGGGTCTGCAAACCCAGTGGCATCTCTCCGATCTCATCCAGAAAAATGGTGCCGCCATCGGCGGCCTGGAAGCGGCCGATCTTGTGATCGTTGGCGCCGGTGAAGGCACCCTTGCGGTAGCCAAAGAGTTCACTTTCGATCAGCTCGGGCGGCAGCGCACTGCAGTCAACGGTTATGAGTGGCTTATCGGCCCGGTAGCTGAGGGCATGTATGCGGCCGGCCACCAGTTCTTTGCCGGTCCCGGTTTCTCCGGTGATCAGCACCGTGGTTTGGGTAGAGGCCACCTGCTCGATTTTCCGCAGCACCTTCTGGTAGCTGGGATCAACGGACACGATCTCCTTGGCGTGGCCCTGCTGACGAATGGTCTGTTTAAGCTGGCGATTCTCGCGCTGGTATTCCCGGCTAAGTTCCTTGACCTGCAGGAGTGCCTCGCGCAGCCGGTCTTCCACCGCTTTCTGCTCGGTAATGTCCTGGGCGGTTAGGGTGAAGCGTCCGCTGATCGAAAAACGGTCCGGAATGACGCTCACCTCCACGGGCATTAGGCTTCCATCGCGGCGAACGAACTGGGTGAAGTAGTTGATGCCGCGGCCTTCGCGTAATTCCTGCCGGCGTTCGGACCACGCCGCTTCGTCGTAGTTCCGGTCGATGTCGCGAATGTGCCGGACGGCCAACTCCGGTTGACTGAGGTCGTAGCCCAGTTTTTCAAAGACGCGCTCGTTGAGGTAGCTAATTGACCCGTTGATGTCGAGCTGCATGACCAGCGAGGTGACCGTATCCAGCAGTTCCGAATAATCGACGTCGTCGAGAAACTTCTGGGGCGTCAGTACGCAGCAGAAGTATTCCTTTTCGCCCTCGCTGATAACGCGGGTGGCGCGCAGGAAAAAATTTCGGGGTGGGTATCCGATCTGGATGTTCTTGGCTACGTATTCGCCACCCTGCAGGTAGTTGTTGACTTTCTGGGTAGGCTGCCGTTCGTCGGCGCGGTCCAGGAAGTATTGAGGATCGAAGTATTCGTTGCGGGGCCCCAGTTCGTCGAATAAACTGTTCATCGGGCCGTTGGCGAACAGTACGCGGTGATCGCTGCCGATAACCAGAGCGGGGAAAGGTAGGGCCTCCAACCAATCGGAAATCAAAAAGGGCGGTAGTAGCGAATGAGCAGCTATCAAAGTGGTTAGGTGTTAGGCGTTAGGCGAAAAAACAAGAAGGGCGAAGATACAATTTCCTGACACCGCTTCGTCGCACCCTCTCGGCGCGGAAGATGAATGTCCGTGGTTTTGCCGACTACCATAATTAACCCGGCAAACAGTCCGCCCGATATGAAACCAAGGCAGCTGCCCTCGCGTATCTATGCAGCATGTCCGTTCAACCCCCTTTGCAACTCGGCCACCGTGCCGGTCCCCTGCTCGTTTTTGGCGGGGTGTACTCCAATCTGGAGGCACTTACAGCACTTAAGCAGCGTGCCGAGGCATTGCAGATTTCCCCGGACAACGTCATTTGTACCGGGGACACACCCGGCTACTGCGCCGATCCGGAAGCCTGCCTGAACTTTCTGGAAGACTGGGGCGTGCACTCCATCGCCGGCAACGTGGAGATCAACTTGCGCGAAGGAATAGACGATTGCGGCTGCAACTTCAGCGACGGCAGCCGGTGCGATGTATTCGCCCGGCTCTGGTATGCCTACGCCCGGCAAGAAGTGGGCGAGCGGGGGATGGCTTACATGCAGCGCCTCCCCCGGGAAATTGAGTTCACCTACGCCGGAAAGCGGGTCCGCGTCCTGCACGGATCGGCCGATCACGAGTCTGAATTTGTCTGGAAGTCCACTCCCTGGGAAACCAAAAAACACAACTTCGACGTAACTCGTGCAGACGTCATTCTTTCCGGGCACAGCGGTCTGCCCTTCGCCGATGCCGGCGATGGCCGGCTGTGGCTCAACAGTGGGGCGGCGGGAATGCCCGCCAACGACGGTACGCCGCGTACCTGGTTCCTGACCCTTATCGACGCGAACGGAAAGTTAACCTACGCCTTCCAGGCGCTGGATTACGACTACGCAGCCGCCAGGGCAAAGATGCTGCAGCATCGCACCCGGCTTCCCCTGAGTTACGCTACGACGCTCACCACCGGAATCTGGGACAATACGGAAATCATGCCGCCCGCAGAAGCCGCCCGGGAAGGGGTACCCTACACCCCCGGCCCCTTCGCGCCAGACGCGGCACCCGCTGGAACAGCCCAAGAGGTGGCGCCAGCCCTAACCTTTACTCCAAAGCACCAAAAGCAAACGACCATGAATCCCTACAGTGATCCCAAAGATTTACGCACTTTCGGAAAGATCACCGAATGGCAGGAAGAGATGGGCGGCAAATTCTTCGACTGGTACAGTGGCGTCACCGAAGGGGATTCCGCACTTACGGAGCGAGAAAAGGCACTCATCGCCCTGGCCGTAAGCCACGCCATCCAGTGTTCCTACTGCATCGAGGCCTATACCACCAACAGTCTACAGGCCGGTGCCGATGAGGAGCAGATGATGGAGGCCGTCCACGTAGCCGCCGCGGTCAAGGCCGGCACCACGCTTATCTACGCCCGGCAAATGCAACGCCAGGTGGAAAAAGTGACCATGTAATCGCGGCATTATTCACGCCGCTTATGGGCGGCCAACCCCAACCCCGGGACAAGAAATACAAGAACCTTTATGGGAGTCAAGCAAAAAACCACCAGCCTGAAGCGCAAGGGATCCGATCTGAGCAAAGGCTACGTCCAGCTCACGGTACTCAACGGTAAGGACGTCGCCGACGCCAAGCTGCCGCGTTTCGCGGACCGGCTCGCCGCGCAAGGTCATCAACCCTTCCGGGCCACCGGTATCGAGGTTTTTCAGCTTAACATCGGCAAACTCTGCAACCAGACCTGCGCCCACTGCCACGTCGACGCCGGCCCCGACCGCAAGGAGGAAAACATGAAGCGTGAGGATCTGGAGCTGTGCCTGCGCGTAATTGAAGCCACGCCCACCATCCGGGTGGTCGACATTACCGGTGGCGCCCCGGAGATGAATCCGCACTTTCGCTGGTTCGTAGAGGAATGCACGCGCCTGGGCAAACAGGTCATCGACCGCTGCAACCTGACCATCATCATGGCCAACCCGAAGTACCGCGACCTGCCGGAATTCCTGGCCCGCCACCGCGTGCAGGTGGTCTCCAGCCTGCCGTACTTCAGCAAGAGCCGTACCGACGGTCAGCGCGGCGACGGGGTATTCGAAGACTCCATCAAGGCCCTCCAACTGCTAAACGCCGTGGGCTACGGCAATCCGGAGACCGGCCTCAAACTCGACCTGGTGTTCAACCCTTCCGGTGCCTACCTTCCCGGCAAGCAGGAAACCCTGGAAGCGGAATTCAAGCGGCAGCTGCACCGCAAGTTCGGTATCGTATTCAATGAGCTCTACGCAATCACCAACCTGCCCGTCAGCCGCTTCCTCGACTACCTCCTCGAGAGCGGCAACTACGCCGAATACATGCAGAAACTGGTTGATGCATACAACCCCGCTACGGTGGCCGGACTGATGTGCCGCAACACCATCTCAGTGAGCTGGGACGGCTACCTCTACGATTGCGACTTCAACCAGATGCTGGATCTGAAGGTCGCCGCCAAAGGCCAACACCTGCGCGACTTCAACCCGGAAGAACTCCACAATCGCAACATCGTCCTCAATCAACACTGCTACGGCTGTACCGCAGGTGCCGGCAGCAGCTGCGGCGGCACGGTAGTGGAGTAGTCAGGCGGCAAGAAGTCCTGCCCATTCGCCAAGATTAGTGGCGAAACCATCAGGCCGTTCAGTGGATCATGCCGCCAAACCAATCAAGGTGTCGAGCGAAGCGGGGCAAAATGTCTGCAGGCACCTTCACCAATTCACCCCTTGACACCGTACCCCACCAGAGTATCCGTATTGTAGAAGAAGAAGCTCCACATATCCGCCTGCTCCTCGATGATCTTGGAGATCGGTTTACCGGCGCCGTGGCCGGCGTTCGTTTCGATGCGGATGAGTACGGGCTTTTCACCCGCGTGGGTGGCCTGCAATTTGGCGGCAAATTTGAAGCTGTGGGCCGGCACCACCCGGTCGTCGTGGTCGGCGGTGGTAACCATGGTAGCCGGGTAGTCGGTGTCCGGCTTAAGGTTGTGGAGGGGACTGTACGACTTCAGGATCGGAAACATGGTCGAGTCTTCGCTGCTGCCATACTCTGGAATCCAGCCTTTGCCGACGGTGAATTTGTGGTAGCGTAGCATGTCCATCACCCCGACCGCAGGAAAGGCTACGGCGAAGAGGTCCGGGCGCTGCGTCATGGCCGCGCCGACCAGCAGTCCGCCGTTCGATCCCCCGGCGATGGCCAGTTTATCCTTATTGGTGTAGCCCTCTCGGATCAGGTACTCACCGGCGGCGATGAAATCGTCGAACACGTTCTGCTTGTTCTTGAGCATGCCGGCCTGGTGCCACTCCTCGCCGTATTCACCGCCCCCGCGCAGGTTGGCCATGGCGAATACGCCACCGTTCTCGAGCAAGGGTAGGCGCATCACACTGAAACTGGGCGAAAGGCTGATGTTGAATCCGCCGTAGCCGTACAGGTAGGCCGGATTGTTGCCGTCGAGTTTCAGCCCTTTCTTGTGTACCAGGAACATGGTCACTTCCGTACCATCCTTGCTGGTGTAGGTCACCTGCTTTTCCTCGTAGTCTTCGGGATTGAACTTCAATTCGGGCTGAAAGAAGGGCTTGCTCTCGTTGGCCTTGATGTCGTATTCGAAAATCGTGGGCGGGTAGATAAAACTGGTGTAGACGTAAAACAGCCGGTCGTCCTCTTCTTTACCACTGAAGCCGCCCGCGGAGCCTACTCCCGGCAGATCGATGGTGGTCTTGTTCTCGCCGTCGTAGTTCATCCGGTAGTAGCGGTCGGTAGCTTTTTCCAGGTAGTTGGCGAAGAGGAAGCCGCCACCGGTATTTACGCCCTGCAGCAGGCTTTCGGCCTCCGGAATGATTTCCGTCCAGCTGCTTTTCTTGGGGTCGTCAACGTTGATCTTGACCAGCCGGTAATTGGGCGCGCCGATGTCGGTATGCACCCAGAAGTCGCGCCCCTCGACGTGGACGATCGAACTCTTGTGCTTGGTGTCGGGAAAAAGAGCTACCGGTTCCAGGGGGGTAGGCAGGCGCCCATTGCCCGGAAGCGGCAGGTAATAGGTGGCAAAGCCGTCGGTGCCCGGGGCGGCGTACAGGATGAAGTAATCCTCATCTTCGGTGGTACCACCGTAATGGTAGTAAGTCGGGTGATCGGCGTCGGCGTACACCAGTCGGTCGGCAGACTGCGGTTCGCCCAGTTTGTGGTAATAGACGGAGTGGTTCAGGTTGTTGCCCTTCAGTTCGTCGCCCTCCGCCGGGGCAGGGTAGCGGCTGTAGAAGAAGCCGTCGCCGTACCAACCCGCTCCGCTGAACTTGATCCACTCCAGCTGGTCGTCCAGGTCCTGGTTGGTAGCGATGTCACGTACGTATATCTTGCTCCAGTCGCTGCCGGCCTCACTGCGGCTGTAGGCCATGTAGCGATTTTGCTTGTCGGCGCCGAGCAGATTGATGCTGGTGGTGCCTTCTTCGTTCAGGGCGTTGGGGTCGATGAAGACCTTCTCTTCTCCTTCCATACCCTTTTTGTAGTAGATCACTGCCTGGTTCTGCAGGCCGTTGTTGCGGCTGTAGAAGTAATAGTCGCCCACCTTGAAGGGGGAAGAAAGGCGGGGGTAATTGACCAGGTCGGTAAGCCGCTCCTCGATGTCCTTGCGGAAGGGGATCTGCTCCAGATAACCGAAAGTGGCCCGGTTCTCCGCCGCCACCCAGGCCTTGGTTTCCTCGCTGTTGTCGTCCTCCAGCCACCGGTACTCGTCCGCTACCGGGGTGCCGAAGTACTCGTCCGTGGTTTCCTCGGTCCGGGTATCGGGATAAGTGACGGGGATGGCGGGGTAATTAGCATCTGACATGGCTGGGTTTTCGTCGGTACAGTTTGCGCAGGCAAGGCTTAAAAGAAGAAGCGCCGAAAGTTGTTTCATTGGGGAAAGGTATTCATTCGCAGGATAGGGCCCGGGTTGGCCCGTCCCGGAGGGTGGGGACTAAAAGCTGTATCTGAGCCCGTTGATCCATTCGTACGTGGTTTCCGGGACGTCGGGCAGTCCGCGGTTCAGTAGGGCATCGTGGGTAATGCTGTATTTGGTATTGAAGGATAGCCGGTCGGTAAGCTTCAAAGAGATGGAAGTGATGCTCGATAGCCGCGGCTGCCGGAAATCGGGCAGAATGGGCTGGTAGTAGGTCGTATTGGAGATCGATAAATGCTCCCACGCGTAGAAGTTGAAACTGAGGTAGGAGCTCAGGCGGTGCGACTTGTAGATGATCTCGCCGTCGGCTACCTCGTCGTATTCGTACATGTAGAGCGTGCCGACGTAGACGCGGTTATTCTTGACGGCCAGCAGTTTGAGTCGTGGACCGGTCCCTACGAGCGTGCGCAGTTGCAGCCGGATCTGTTCGTTGTATTGAACCTGCCCAAAGGATTCCCAGCGCCACCGGTCGCTCAGGTAATAAGCATAGCGCAGGTGACCGAAACCCGCGTTCAGTGCGTTGTTGCCACTGACTTGCACCAGGCGGTAATCGGCCAGTCCGAGCAGCGATTGGCGGCGCCCCTTGCGGTCCACGCGGACCGCCCCGTTCAGGGTGATGACCTGGTTGATGTTGCGGGTGAGGCTACCACCGAGGTCGACCTGCCCGTACCAGCCCACGCTGTCGAAGCCCTTGCGCTGGTCCTCGATGTTTACGATCTGGGCGCGGACGCAGGTGCAGGGCAATACCAAAAAAAGCAATAGAAAGTGGGGGAGCAGTCGAATCTGCATGGGCGAAATTAAACGCGCTGACGGACTTTTTCGGTTTTCGGTCGGGGAGCGAGGTACTGCGCGCCACCGAACAGGAGGGCGGCGAAGAGCAGGTCACCGGCGAGGCTATTAAGCAGGAACGGGAGACCGGCCGTATAGGCAGCCACCAGCCCGGTGACCGTCTGCGGATACAGGGGCGAGCCCAGCCATACTCCAAGGTTGGTCAACAGGAAGAAAATGGCGGTAGTGCCGAGGGTGACACCCCCGAGCCGCAACCAGCTGAACTGCCGTGCGCGCAGCAGGCCGAGCCCCATCAGCACGGTGATACCGAAACCGGCATAGACCCAGGCATTGAATCCCCAAAAGAACCCCTCGTAGTACTCGGCGTACCACAGGTTGTTGAGGGCCAGGTCGCTCAGGTACAGGGCAGCGAAGGGCACCATGAACGCCATCCATTTGCGGTCGAACATCGCCGCGCCGAAGAGGGCCATGGCACCGACCGGCCCGAAGTTTGGCCAGTGCGGCAGCAGACGGCTGGCGGCAGCCAGGAAGATCAAAAACAACAGGGCGGGCAGCTGGGCGTTGCGGGAATCAGATTGCATAGAAGGTAATTGGCCCGCAAAGATAACGAGCGGTCAGCGGACTACCGTAACCTCCCCCAGCAGCTCGGCCGTCGTACCGTCGATCAGGCGTACCGTCATGGCGTAAACGTAGGTGCCAACCCCCGCGGCACTATGACCGCCCGCGGTACCCGCGACTCCGCCGCCCCAGAAATCGCCCGATGCTGGGGTATAAGTCCAAACCAAGGTTCCCCAGCGGTGAAAGACCCGCCAATCCAGAATTTCCGAAATATCCGGGCCCAGGCCCGGTTCCCAGCGGTCATTGTGGCCGTCGCCGTTCGGACTGAAGGCGGTAGGCAAATAGACCCGGGGGGCACCCCGTTCGACCAGGTGAAAAAGGCTGTCGGCGGCCGTACATCCGTTACCATCCGTGGCGCTTACCTCGATGTACCGGGTGCTGCGACTCGTGACGTTCAGTTCAGGACATTCCCGGCAGGTGAATGTAGAATCCGCCGACCACTGGAAGCTAATGGGGGAGGTCCCACCCATTAACTCCGCCGTGAAGGTAGCACCATCCCCCAGTCGGCTACGATCTGGACCCACAAGCGTCACCGAAAAGGGCTTTGCCTGCGGCACCACGGCCTCGCGGTAAACCTCACATCCGCCCTCCAACCGCACGATGAAGGATTTAGGGCCGCTGCTCAGACCGGTCAAGGCATCGGAACGGAAAAAGGTATCCGTGAGCAACTTCAGGCTGCCCGTTCCTGTGGGCAAAAGTTGAATCGACCCATCCGTCATGCCGGCGCAAGTGGGTGGAAAAGCGACAAGGGTAAGATCCGAATCCACCGCCGCTTCCACCGTAACGGGAAGTACAAACGGGCGGCACCCCGTAGTATCCGTCACCGTCACGCTGTAGGTTCCCGGATCAAGGGTAGCGCGCGGTCCCTTGCGGTCGCCGTCCGACCATTGGTACTGGTAGGGGGGAAGTCCGCCCGCCGGGCTTACAACTACCGTGCCCCCGGCCAATCCGCAGCCGGGTAGCTGGGTATAGGTAGCCGTGGGTGGTTCAATTACGACAAGTTCCGTGGTAACGAGAGAATCGCACTGTCCTGATCCAGTTTTGAGTGGATCGGTGTACAGTCCAGGACTACTCCTCCAGGCTCCGGCTATCCTGACCGAGTCGCCCGGACACAAGGCCACCGTAGAGAAACTGCGCTCGGTACAGTCGGCACACGGGCGGTCGCAATCGTCGTAGGACAGCAGTGGCCTATTGGGTCGGGCGGCGGGGGTAGGTATCCATTCGGCGACCGATACGGTGTCGATTAGGGTGCGGTCGTACCAGGTAGCGGACAGGTTACTTACCGTAGTAGCGGGATCAGCGGTATCCAGGCAGTCGGCCAGTGGTCTTCCTTCCGCGTCCAGCTGCAGCAGTAATCCTTCGTGGGGGCGGTCACCACGGAAGCTATACGTAGCGGTCACTACGATACGGTCCGGACGCACCAGCAGTTGTTGGTTGGCCCGCTGGTATACCTGGGCATTGCCGGGGAACGAATAGGTGCGCACCCAGCGGATGTCGCCGGTTAATTCCAGCTGGGCCAGGAAGATCTCGCGCTTGCCGACCATCGTGTAACCGTACAGGAGCAGGCCGCCGTCGTGGCGGGCCATTTCGATGCCTACCTCGCCGCTGCTTTCCAGCAGATCGTAGCGGCGCGTCCAGCGCACCTTGCCCGCTGGGTCGAAGGCGGTGATGATGGGGTTGGTGCCGGGAGCGCCGGTGATGCGGTCCAGATCGCCCCACTGCAGCACGTAGACCGATTGCCCGTCGGCCTCTACATCGAAGGCAAACAGCCGCGCGTTGCGGTCGTCGTCTACGGGACCGATGCGGTTGCGAAGTTGCCGTCCTTCGCCGTCCAGCTGGAGCAGGTTGCTGCGGGCCGATCCCGCGCTGCCCCGTACCGATACGGACCCCGCCGCGTAGTAGCCTCCCGCGGGGCGGGGTGCCAGGTCAAAGATGGTCTCTTCTCCGGCGAGGTCGAACAATTGTCCCTGGCCCAATGGCGTCCCGTCGCTGCGCCGAAACCGCTGAAAGTAAGCCCGACGAAAGATAGGGGAGGGCGCTCCGATGGCAGACCCGGAAACAATATATTCCCCTTCTTCGCCCACACGGATTCCAGTGGGGTCGCTCTCGAAAGGCGCTTTGCTGAAGTAGAGGAGTCGGTCGGTTACGGGGTTGTAACGGAACAGAAGGGCGTGCTGCCGGTCGCCCGCAAAGTGGCTGGCCACCCCCGCGATCATCCCCTCGGGGTCCACCACCAGGCCATTCAGCAGGGTAAGTTCGGTGCTCTCGCTACCGGTCGCAAAACTGCGTTGCCAGTAGATATCCCCTTCCGCACTGAGCCGCGAGAGGATGATATCACCCCCCGCCATACCGCCCACGAGCAGGTCACCCTGATTACCGTAGTCGGCCACGCAGGTTAGCCGCACGTCACGACCGCCCTCGTCCCGATACATCTGGATGTACGTCGGACCCTGACAATGATTATCCTGCCCCGTCACCCTGCCGGGAACGAGAGCTAACAACGGCAGAACATAGCGAAGGAAGAAGGTCATGGCAGCACCGCCAAGGTACCCCCCAAGCTGCTAAACGCACCCCAAGTGAACGACTACCGTCGCCCGGCGTACCGAGTATTGCTCCGATAGAAGGGACAACACCAAGACTAAAGCCCTAACGTACTAAAGCCCTAACCTACTAAAGCACTAACGTACTAAAGCACTAAAAGACTAAAACAAGATCTTCTCCCCACGCTTACGCTCGGCTTCCCGTAGCAGGGTCTTGCGCAGGCGCAGGCTTTCCGGAGTCACTTCCACGTATTCGTCGGCCTGAATGTATTCCAGTGCCTCTTCCAGTGAGAACTTCCGGGGTGGTACCAGACGTGCCTTGTCGTCGTTGCCGGACGAGCGCATGTTGGTCAGTTTCTTGGTCTTGGTGACGTTGATCACGAGGTCGGCGGCTCGGCTGTTCTCGCCGATTACCTGGCCTTCGTAAATCTCCTCGTTCGCGTCGATGAAGAAGCGGCCGCGGTCCTGCAGGTTGTTGATCGAGTAGGGGATGGCCTTGCCGTTCTCCATGGAGATCAGCGAACCGTTAAGGCGACCGGGAATCTCACCTTTGTGGGGCTGAAATTCCTTGAAGCGGTGTGTCATAATGGCCTCACCCTGGGTGGCGGTCAGCATGTTGGAGCGCAGACCGATGATTCCGCGGCTGGGAATTTCAAATTCCAGCACCACGCGTTCTCCCTTCGGCGTCATGCTCAGCATGGTGCCTTTGCGCTGGGTGACCATATTGATGGCCGTGCCCGACATTTCGTCCGGCAGGTCAATGGTTAGTTCCTCCACCGGCTCCTGCTTGACGCCGTCAATTTCCTTAACGATTACCTGGGGCTGACCGATTTGCATTTCATAGCCTTCGCGGCGCATGGTCTCAATTAGAACGGAAAGGTGCATAACACCCCGTCCGAACACGCGGAACTTGTCGGCGCTGTCGGTCTCCTCAACCCGCAGGGCCAGGTTCCGTTCGAGCTCGGCCGTCAGGCGGTCCTTGATGTGGCGGCTGGTGACGTACTTGCCCTCCTTACCGAAAAAGGGACTGTCATTAATGGTGAATACCATGCTCAGCGTCGGCTCGTCGATGGCGATGGTGGGCAGGGCCTCGGGATTTTCGGCGTCGGCGATGGTGTCCCCGATCTCGAATCCCTCCACGCCGAATACGGCGCAGATGTCGCCGGCCTGGACTTCCTCCACTTCTACGCGGCCGAAACCTTCATATACAAACAGGCTACGCGCCCGTGCCTTGGTTTCCACGCCCTCCCGGCTGATCAGTGTCAGGGGCTGGTTGGCCTTCAGGGTGCCGCGGCTCAGTTTGCCGATGGCCATACGGCCGATGTACTTGCTGAATTCGATGCTGGTAACCAGCATCTGCGTATTGCCTTCCTTGATCTGGGTCTCGGGCACGAACTCCAGGATAGCATCTAGCAGGGGCAGGATGTTGTCCGTTTCATTGCGCCAGTCGGTGCTCATCCAGCCGTTCTTCGCCGAGCCGTAAATGGTCGGGAAGTCAAGCTGCTCCTCCGTTGCGTCGAGGCTGAACATGAGGTCGAATACCATCTCGTGCACCTCCTCGGGCGTACAGTTGGGCTTGTCTACCTTGTTGATTACCACCAGGGGGTTCAGGCCCAGCTTAAGCGCCTTGTCCATCACAAAGCGCGTCTGCGGCATGGGTCCTTCAAAAGCATCCACGAGCAGGAGTACGCCGTCGGCCATGTTGAGCACCCGCTCTACTTCGCCACCGAAATCCGCGTGACCGGGGGTGTCGATGATGTTGATCTTGGTACCCTTATACTGGATCGAGACGTTCTTGGCCAGGATCGTGATCCCGCGCTCCCGTTCCTGGTCGTTGCTGTCCATGATCAGGTCGCCGGGGTTCTCGTGGTCGCCAAAGAGCTGGCCGGCGAGAAGCATTTTATCAACCAGGGTGGTTTTCCCGTGGTCGACGTGGGCGATGATGGCGATGTTGCGAATAGACTGCATAAGACGTGGCTTTAAGGGGAGGTGCCGGTTTGAGCGCGCAAAGGTACGGCTTTTTCATTTGGCAAAGTCCCTGGATTTTTTAAGGGAATGTTTTGCCCCGGGCGGCGGCGCGCAGGTGCCGCAAGGGGGTGTTCCGCTGTCCATATTGGCGCAGCCAGAAGTGCCATAATTCCTTCGACCAATGACTCGAGGCTGCCGAGGTAGGTTGATGGGTAGTTACCAGGGTGGTTCACCTTGGCCAACTTGTGTCGCCTCTTTCTGGGGACTATATTATCCCATAAGGTGCCTTGTACACTATCTCACCTTGTATACCTAAAAACGACCTTACTATGGATATGCTGCTGCACGCTGTGAACTGGTTTGAGATTCCAGTCAGTGATTTTGCCCGCGCAAAGAAATTCTACAGCGAGATTTTCGCCTACGACATGCCGGAAATGGAAATGGGTCCCGTACGTATGGGAATCCTGCCGCACGATCGGCAAGGCGGCGGCATCGGCGGTGCCATCTGCGCGGGAGAGGGTTATACCCCCTCCGACCGTGGACCGAAGATCTACCTGAACGGCGGTTCGGACCTCACCACCGTCCTGGACCGGGTAGAGGCCGCTGGCGGGAAGGTACTGCTGCAGAAAACGGAGATCAGCCCCGAGAGCGGCCATTTTGCCCTTTTCCGTGATTCCGAAGGGAACCACCTGGGCCTGCACTCCATGGCGTAAGGGGGGGCGGCAGCGTTGTCCGCGTGAAATTGGTCCAACGGTTTACCGGTCGGACCAGTTCATTACGGACGAGACATACCCCCGTCAGATCCCGGAATTACGCGGAGGCCAAATTCCCGAACAATGAAAGTCTGTGAATTGGCCAACGCGAACCATTGTCGGGCGATGGTGGGTTACGCCCCCCGCAGGACCGGCCCGCGCTCACCTTTTCGGAAGTCGCCCGGCAGCTGACCGGTGATGCGCTTGAAATCTTTGATGAAGTGTGCCTGGTCGTAGTACCCGCAGTGGTATGCCACGCTGGTCAGGTCCAGATGCGGGTTGTTTTCCAGGGTGCGAATTACCCGGTTGATACGCACGAGCTTCAGGTATTGCTTCGGTGAAATACCGATCTCCCGGCGAAACCTGCGTTGCAGCTGCCGCTGACTGATGCAGACCTGTTCTGATATTTCCTTGATGCTGTGTTGCGGACCGTGCCGCATAAGAGCGGCCGAGCGGGCTACGTAACTGGTTGGAGCAGCTGGGTGATGCAGGCACTTTGCGAGATAGGCTTCCGCCAGGGCGACCATCGCCGTTGGGCATTTTTCCTCTCGGATTCGTTCGCAGAGTTCTCGGAAGCCGGCTCCGAATATCAGGTCGCTGTTCTCGTAGCCATCGATCAATTTCTCTCCCGGTAGCTGGAAAAGAGTAAACAGCGCTTCCGGGTGGAGACGAATCGAAAAGACCGGCACGGGTTCGTTGAACTGCACGCGGAACCTGGAGCTGAAGAGGCCGATTAGCATGAAATCCGGTGTTCGCTCGACCCCCATTCCGAAGGGGAGTTTGCAAAACCGATCTTCAAGATGAATGATTACCTCGGGGCACCCGTTGGGCACGATCTCAATTACCGCCTCCTCGGCGGCGACGGTGTTGAACACCCCGAAAGTATAGCAGGCCACGAAAGGCGCGAGCGCGGGGCTGGGCGGGTATTCGGATACGGAGATCATGAGGCATTGGGTACGAGGAAGATACGGTTACTTCTTCGATCCATTTTACCTCAATTCGACGGCGCCGTTACGGACGAAGGGGTGGATTCCCACACCGAACGCAGCACGCTATCCAGGTCCAATAAGGTCTGTCGGCAATCACCGTTATACGACGAACCGTGCATGATCGCCAGCGTGTTGGGATTGAGATCCGCCAGCTCCTGGATGATGGCCTTCGTCCGTGCGGTGTAGGGACAGTAGCCCATCAGCGGCCCCTGCTCGAAATCAAGGATCGATTTATGGTGAAGGGAAAGGACATCAGAATCGGTCAGTGGCTTAACGGCGCCGTTCTGGTGAAGTATGTCTGAACACAACAAGGTTCCCTGGGTCTCCTCGAAAAGCACGCCGGCGTCCCACCCGTGGGGCAGGTGCGGGGTGCGTATGAAGCGGTAGCGGTTTTGTCCGGTGGTGAAGGTCGCACCGTCCTTGAGGGCCAGCGCGGGGCGGTCGGAGAAATCCCCCAGGTTGACCAGGGCGCCCACTTCACTGCACACCGGGGTAGCGTGCGGGGCCACTTTCAGCCAGTCGTTGAGGGCTCCGCATTCATCAACCTCGAAATGACTGAAGCCGATCCACCGCAGGGTAGCGGGGTCGATGAGCTTCCTGACGGCTTCGTACACCAGCGGAAACATCTTCCGCATGCCCGTGTGATAGAGCATGGGTTCGTCGTCCTTGAGCAGGAAGTGGTTGAACTGGAGATCCATCTCGGGCACATAGACGGAGATCCGGTACACATCCGGCGCAATTTCCGATACGTGGGTCATGGTACAGGCAGTTTGATGAGTGAGGTACCTAAGATCGGATAAGCAGTCCGGCGATGATTGTAAAAAACCGACATCCCACGGCAACCCGCCATAACCTCAATGGCCCATAAACTACCATGGTAAGCCCTTTTGCCGATCGATCCGGCGCGCGGCAACAGGAAAACCCTAAAGCAAAGGACACATATTACTCAGCCAGTAATTTCACAAATTGAAATTTTGCATAAAAAAACCGGTAGCCGTGAGCAGCCGAGATGCCTTGGCATATTGACCACCCCCGGCTACCGGTTCATGATTGTGTCGCGAAAAGCGGAAGGCTATAAGATTTCGGTGATTACTCATTTAGCCGTTCGCTGACCACGATAGCTGGTACTAGACCTTGCGATAATTGCCTTCCAGATACGTATTGGCTTCCTCCTCGTCGAAACGGCCGGAGCCGGCATTCCAGTGCAGGGTTTGTCCAGGGAAGCGTCCGGCTACCGTACCGAGCAGGATGACCTCCGTCAGGCGGGCGGAATAGCTGAAGGGGGCGCTGCATGTGCCCTTTCCCAAACAGGCATCTACGAACTGGTGGTAATGCTTGGGGCTTTCCGTCTCGTAGTTGCGTATGGGGGTTCCGAGTTGGAGGGCTTGGGCGGCGGCTGCTATTTCACTGGTAATATCCTGGTACGCGCCGTCGACGATCATACGGGGCTCCTGCATGAAGTGGGGCAGCAACAGGCGACCCTTTTCACCCACGAATACCGCGCCCTGGTCGGGCAATTCCTCACCGTTCGGCAGCGCCAGTTCAGGGTGCTCGGCCGGCGCGCCGGGGCCGTCGTACCAGACCCACTTGAGGCTGTCCGCGGTAAAGGGCGTGGAGGGGAATTCATAGGTCACCAGGTTGTTTTCCGGGAAGCCGTAACCGGTCGGGGGGCGGCATTCGTTCATCACCGTCCGGGGAACGTCGAGTTGCAGGGCATTGTAGGGCGTGTCGAAGATGTGTACGCCCATATCGCCGAGGGTGCCGCAGCCGTAATCAACGATCTGCCGCCAGTTGCTGGGGTGGTAGCGCCCTTCCACGTATTTGCGCTCCGGCGCGGTACCCAGCCAAAGGTTCCAGTCCAGACCGGCGGGGATTGGATCGCTGGTGGTCGGGGCAGGTCCGTTGTAGCCCCAGTTCTTGGGCGACCAGGCGCGCACGGTGTGGACCTTGCCCACGATGCCCGACTGGATCAATTGCGTAGCCAGGCGGTAGTCGTAGAAGGAATGCACCTGGATACCCATCTGGGTTACCAGTTTCTTTTCCCGCGCCACGCGGGCCATCTCGCGGGCTTCCGATACATGGTGCGCCAGGGGTTTCTGGCAGTAAACGGGCTTATCCATCTCCATGGCCATGAGGGAAGCCGGGGCATGGGTGTGGTCGGGGGTGGCTACGATCACCGCGTCGATCTCATCGCCCATCTCCCGGAGCATGGTCCGGTAGTCGACGAAGGTTTTGGCCTGCGGATGCTTGGCGTGGGCGGCGGTGAGCAGTTTGGAATCTACGTCGCAAAGGGCCACTACGTCCACGGCGGGGTGGGAGGCAATGGCCCGCATGTCCTCCGTACCCTGGTATCCCAGGCCGATGTGGGCGGTGCGGAGCCGGTCCTTGCTGCCGCCGCGGGAGGTGGCGCAACCGGGCAGCATCAGGGTGGCCGCGAGTGCCGTACTGCTCTGGATAAATGTTCTTCTTTTCATGATCGGGAATGTCTGAATTTGGAATGGATGAAAGGCGGGACTACAGTTCCCGAATGCGGATGTTGCGGAACCAGAGCGGACTGCCATGATCCTGCAGGGCAATGTAGCCAGTGCGGAATTTGCCGTAATCCGGGGCGTTCTTCCACTTGCCGGAATCGCGCTTGGCCTGCCAGTCGTCGGACCACGGCTCAAAGCTGAGGAGCATTTCTCCGTTAAGCCAGTACTCGGCCCGTTCCGGGGTGAAGACGATTCGGCTGGAGTTCCACTCGCCGGCGGGGTTCAGTTTCTTCTTGGTGGTGTCGGGGGTATACATGGCGTAGTCGGCCCCGGTACGCTGCCAGTCTTGCAGTTGCTCGGGGTGTTCGGCTCCGAACTGGCTGTTGTAGCCCGTCAGATCGTGGATATCGGCGTAGCCCTTGTCGTCGATGAGCTGGTATTCGGGTGCGATCAGGGAGGGGCTGTCGTAGCCTTCCTTCACGTGGTAGAAAATACCGCTGTTGCCGCCCGGGGGGATTTTCCACTCGAGTTCGAGCTCGAAGTTGTCGAACTCCCGTTCACCGTATATGATGTCGCGTCCCCCGGTGTAGTCCTGCTCCAGTTCCACTTCGGTATCGAATTGCAGCACGCCGTCGCGGACCACCCAGCCGGGGGGCATTTCCTCGGCGTTGTAGCCGCGCCAGCCGTCGGTGGTCGTCCCGTCGAACAGGCTGATCCAGCCGTCGTTGTCATCGGTTGTATTGCGGCTGGCGCAGGTGCAGAGGGCCAGGGCCAGGGGGATCAATAAAAGCAGGTTTTTCATAGGCAATGATCGCAGGGTATATTGTGCAAGTATCGGTGAGAGCGCGTCACCGGGGCGCACTGGCTAAGGTAATACCCCTTGCAGGAACCGCCGAACACCCGGCGATCAGTATTCGTACCTAAACTTAACCACCTACCTACTTACCCTATGAAGAGCGCAAAACAGATCGTCGAAGAATGGCTGGTTCACTTTAACCGAGGCGATGCCGACGCCCTGGCCGACCTGTACCACCAGGACGCCGTCAACCACCAGGTCGCCAACCTGCCCATCCAGGGCAAGCAGGCCATCCGTGAACTGTTTGCCTACGAGTTCAGCACCGCGGAAATGATATGCGAACCGGTCCAGATGTTTGAGAGCGGAGAATGGGTAATCATGGAATGGAAGGACCCCCTGGGTCTCCTGGGTTCGGGCTTCTTCCACATCCAGGACGGCAAGATCAGGTTGCAACGGGGATACTGGGACAAGCTATCGTTCCTGCGCATGCACGGTATGCCGCTGCCGACCCAGTAGTCGGATTTGCCGGCACCGGCGCGCCGCCGCCCCGGGCCCCTCGGTTTGCATAGGGGTTGGACACGACCTATATTTCAGTGAGAGCCGCCGGGAAAAAAGCCCGTCCGGCTGGATGGATTCGGTACCAATAACGCGTGTCGGGATCCCATACATCTAAGCACTGAGAACAACCCTCCCGCTATATGTCGACTATCCCCCACGTCGCTCCCGACCGTATCCTGCAAACCGGATTCGGTTTTTGGGCGTCCAAGGTCCTGCTGTCCGCCGTCGAAATGGACCTGTTTTCCCACCTGGCCGATGGGCCCCGGCCCGTCAACGAATTGCGGGAAGCGCTCGGCCTGCACCAGCGTTCCCTGTACGATTACCTGGATGCCCTGGTAGCACTGGGCTTCCTGCGACGCAAGGGACTGAAGGAAGGCGCCACCTACGCCAATGCGCCGGATGTTGACCACTATCTGGTCCGCGGAAAACCCGGCTACATCGGCGGTATGCTGCAGATGGCCAACCACCGGCTTTACCCCTTCTGGGGCAATCTGGAAGAGGCACTCCGCACCGGGGAACCCCAAAACGAGATCAAGGAGGGGGAGAAAACACTGTTTGAGGCCGTCTACGCCAATCCCGATACGCTGCGGGAGTTTGCCGCCGCCATGGCGGGATTCCAGATTCCGAATTTTCTGTTCCTGGCGCAGAGCTTCGACTTTTCGAACCTAGAGAAGTACTGTGATGTCGGCGGGGCCGACGGCACCTGTGCCTGTATCCTGGCGGACCGCCATGAGCACCTGGACTGCGTCACTTTCGATCTGCCGGAACTCGCGCCCATCGCGCAGGAGAACATTAGGGCCCGCGGGATGGAGGGCCGGGTGGAGGTGCGGTCGGGAAACTTCTTTGTAGACAAATTGCCCCACGCCGATGTTATCACTATGGGAAACGTCCTGCACGACTGGAGTACGGAAGAAAAGTTGACGCTGATTTCCAAAGCCCACGACGCCTTGTCGACCGGTGGTGCCCTCATCGTTATTGAAAATATCATCGATGATCAGCGCCGGGAAAACGTCTTCGGACTACTGATGAGCCTGAATATGCTCATTGAGACGCCGCAGGGTTTTGACTACTCTTATAGCGATTTCCGCTCCTGGGCAGACCAGGCGGGCTTCCGTCGGACTGATCTTATCCCCCTCGCCGGACCGACGAGTGCGGCGGTGGCCTACAAATGATCTCGGGCAAACCCGCGTGTATTTACAATACGACATATGCTCGCTGAACATCCCCTTCCCGCCAAGTTTTCCCAGACCGTTCCGTTTCATACGGAACTATCCCTGGCCGCGGTAATAGCGAAGTGGCGCGCGGAAGTACCGGAGACCGACAGCGACCGACAATTCATTGAAGAGGAGATAGCCCGATGCCCGGAAGTCCTGGAACCCATCACCGACCGGAATTTCTTTGCGGGTCGGCAGGAGTTTCTCTCCCGTCTGTTTTCTCCACTGTTGCCGGTCAAGGGATGGATCAAATCAGCCCACTCCCTCTGTTGCCCGTTCGACCATGATCTGTTTGTGTATGCCACGGATGCCTACCGACGTTTGTACGAGTCGGATGAAGTACGGGTAGATTCGGTCGATAGCCTCATGAATTATACCCGCATTGATGCCCGGTACTCTATGCTTACAAGAGTATCCTGAAGCAGCTCTACGGGCTGGACCTGAAAGTTGATTTGCCCATCATCTTCTCGGCCTGGAACGCCAAGCGGGGCTTGAACCGGTATTTCAAATTAACCGGGAACACCCAGTTCATTGAGGTGGTACCCTTGGGTCCACTGCCGGACCTGCCCAGGGAACAACTGCAGAAATTGCTCGACCAGGATTTTGATCTCGAATCCTGGATGGCCGCCCTCCCGCCGGAAAATTTTCTTTTTCGGGGAGTCACCATCACTACGCTCGTCGATATTACCATTGAGGAGGCTACGAAGCGGTTGCAGCTTTCCCTCCTTACGCGGCAGGAAATCCCGGAGGACACCTGGATGAATAACCTGCAGCACGAACTGCGCAATCTCTTCCGGCTTCCCCACCTTCGCCTTGGCGTAGCTACCCTGCAGAAGAACGGGGAGCTCAATTTTCATTACGACCGAAAGATCTGGAACAGTCTCCTGATTCGGGATCTGGACCAATCGGATCGCGAGAATCTCCGCCATTCGATTTACCATCAAGCGATAAAAAAGGGGAAGACCGTCATCATTGAAAACCTGGGTGAAATGCACCGTGACCCGGTAGCTTCCCACCTGGTCCGGTTGGGTTACCTGAACCTGCTTTTAGCGCCCCTCATCTATGACGGGCAGGTCGTCGGTGTGCTGGAATTGTCCAATCCGGAACCTGGCGGCGTAAACGGACTCTCGCTTTTCAAGATCCGCCAGATCACGCCCATTTTCGCCAACGCGTTGAAGCGCCACGTAGAAGAATTCGAGAACAAGGTGGAAGCGGTAATGCTTGAGAAGTTTACCGCCATTCACCCCGCGATCCAGTGGAAGTTCAGGGAAGCCGCCATCGCCCACATCGACCAAAACGGTTCGCGTCAGGTCATTACGTTCGAAAACCTGAGTCCCTTCTTTGGCTCACTGGACATACGAAATTCCTCCAAGAAACGGAACCGCGCCATCTACATGGATTTGCTGGAGAACCTGAAGGTAGCCGCCAGCATCCTGGACAAAGCCGTGTAAACGCATGCCATAGACGTGATAAAGGCCATTTCCTTCGAAATCCAGCGCAAGCAGGAGCGCATGGGGGTTCAATTTGGTACGGAAGACGAAGCGGGGCTGGGAGATTTTATCCGTCACCGCATCAATCCCATCATAGAGCACCTGGCCGGCCGGTATCCGGATGTGAGCGCAACGGCCGATAGCTATTTCAAACGGATCGGCAGCGAATCGGGCATCTTTGACCACAACCGCCTCGCTTACGATGGTGCGCTGGAAAACCTTAACCGCAGGATTGCCCGCATGCTCGATCGGGAAGAAAAAGCGCTGCAGGAACTGGTACCGTGTTTCTTCGAGAAGTATCAGACAGACGGTATTGAATACAATATCTACCTGGGCAAGTCACTTGCTCCTCACCTGAATTTCAACGACCTGTATATTGATAATCTTCAGTTGCGGCAGTTGATATGGACGTGCGACATTGCCTGTGCTGTCCGAAAACCCCACACGACTGCTTCAGCCGATTGTCCGCAGCCGGAAGGAATTCACCTGGACATAGCGCCCCTGGTACTGGCGTACAGCAGTCGACTGACCTTGAAATTCCAACCGGATCAAAAGCGGCTGGACGTAGATGGTTCCTACAATGTGCGGTACGAGATCGTGAAGAAGCGAATTGACAAGGCCGTGGTGAAGGATACCAAAGAGCGACTCACCCAGCCCGATCACCTCACGGTGATCTACACCCAGGATAAGGAAGCCACAGCCTACCAACGGCATTTTGAATATCTCTTCGCCCAGGGCTATATCTCCGACCAGTGGGAAATGCTGGAGCTGGAGCCCCTGCAGGGCGTAAAAGGATTGCGGGCCCTGCGCGTCCCCATTCTCTGACTCTCTTTAAAGCATACGATACAACCCCTCCCACCGAACCGCCCACCCGGGTGGGAAGCCACTGCCCGCGGGCAGGTCACGGGTCCCGGCCGCCATCATCGCCAGGGCGGCCAGGTATCCGCCGTTGCCCGGCAGGTACAGGCGCAGGTTGTCGCGCTGGTAGTTGTGGCCGTTGGCGAGGAACCGGTTTTTGGGTACGTCCATGAGCAAGGCATTCACCGCCCGTTCCGGCTGGTGGAGGCGCGCTGCCGTGAATGCAGTCAGCGGGAAATCCCAGCCCCAAGTGTCCTCCCAGTGCCAGATATCCCAGATGGTGTCGAGGGTGCGGCGCATGATCGCGGTGTCCACTCCACCTCCAGCCGGCAGGAATCCGTACGCGGCCAGTACACTGGGGTGATCCGTGAGGTACCGGGGGTTGGTGTAGGAATCCGGGGCGCTGGCGGCGGCCAGGTAAAGACTGTCCTGCATGGGCAGGGGAGAAAGTGTCGCCAATACGGTGTCCCAATCCGCACGTCGCGTCCGCCCCGTCCGCTCGCGCCATTGCTGGGCCGTAGAAAGCCCCCAACGCCAGTAAGCCAACTCGAAAGTCGTGTTCATTGTGGTGTCCGCGCCGAAGCGTTCCTGGGCGGCGATGAGCCCGGGCCCCAGTATCCGCTCCTGCCGCGCGGTATCGTACCAGGTAAAATCCGCCATGAATTCCGCCGTAGCTTCCATCAGGGGTGCGTACCGTTCCAATAGACTGTCCATCGGCTGCCCGCGGTACAACAGTTCAGCAAAGTAGATGGGGTGGGGTTGCTGCCAAAGGAGGTAGGACCCCACGGAGGAGGACGTCTCACCCCCTTCCAGGTCCGTCATTTTTTGCCACCGCACCCCACGGAATCCCTGCCGGCGGGCGATCTCGTGGGCACCGGGGAGAGCGGTAAAATACCAGTCGAGGTGGCGGGCCAGCACTTCGGGTTGCCCCCACAGCGCGAAGTGTACACCGTGCCACCAGGCCATTTCCAGGTGCGGCTTGCCGTACCACGAGTTGTAGGTCAGTCCGGTCTCCTGCGGCGGCATGTCGCCACTGCCGTTGAGGTGGGTCAGGTAGCGGGATAGTACCATGCGGCGTTCCAGTTCCACGGCTCGGGGGTCGGTCACGGCTCCGAAATCGATGATCCCGCCCTTTTTCCAGAATGCGTGATAATCGCGGGCGATGCCGTCCAGGGCTTGCCTGGGCGCGGTCGCGGGTGCCGGCTCCTCGCCGGGCGGTGCGTAGGCCAGTGAAAACGCCCAGGTGGAATCCCCGATCGTGGGGGTCCACCGGTAACCGTGTGTCAGGGAGTCGATGCGCACCGCCGCCGGGGTGGCGTGGAAGCGGGCCGTGTATCGCGTAGTGTCGATCAGCCGCTGGATTATCCAGGTATCGGGGTCGGACCGGCGAGCCTGCAACCTGTCTTGTTCGTCTTTATCGTAGCGTACCGCGTTGTCTTCCCATTCTCCGGTGGGGTAGGGGAAGTTCAGCGTAACCGCCAGCCTTCCAGTGGTGATGAGAGGGCTGTTGACCGCTACTACTACCTCGTCCTGGTCTTGCCGGACCCCTGTGGTAACCGTGACCGGTTCCCCTTCCACGGTAAAGCGGGTGGTGATAATTCCGTTCCAGGCATCCAACTCCTGCCGGATATTCTGAACGTCCTCCACCCTGATAGGGGTTCCGTCGCGTTTGCGAATGTCCCAACCCAGGGTGCCGAGGTGCAGGCGATGGGGGTTCTGCCTGAGGTAGTTGGCGGCCGCGCCGCGCCGCGAGTCGCCGGGCCACTGCACCGCGTAGGGGACGCGGCGCCCGTGGGAAGCGGTGTACCGCAGGGTTTCTTCAATCGAATAGCTGGAGTCGTTGGGGAAACTGTGCCAGCCCCAGTCGGACAGGGCACCCAGGGGGATACCGTTGCCGTAATACGCGGGGAAGGTTTGCAGTCCGGTGGCGTCGACGGTCATCGCGAAGTGGCCGTTGCCGACGGAGAGGGCGGCCATAGTATCCATACCAGTCAGCACCACCCGGTGGCGGTCAACGATGGGCTGCCGATCGATGGTGCGGACTGCCGACTGTCCAATCAATTGCGCCACTACCAGAAACGAGAGCAATGAGAAACAACGACACGGAAGCGGTTTCGCATCCGACCGTACCAACGCAGAGGGCACAATGTTGGCCAATACCTCAAGCATAATCCCGAAGTGAGGAAGGGTGAGTAAGCGGCAAAAAGGTACGGCCCCGCCGGTAACTTTCCATTCCGGGACGCGGGGCGCACGGCGGACCCTAAGAGAGTAGCACGGGCAGGCAAGGACACAGCTGTTTTTTACCTCCAAACGGCTATCTTCCCGGCATGCGACACCTCCTACCTTCCCTGCTCCTTGCGATAATCCTTTGCACCTGCGGCCCCGCCCCGGAAACCGACGCAACGGGACCTTCCGACGCGACGGCGCGGCGTCCCAACATCATCTTCATCATGTCGGACGACCACGCCCAACGGGCCATTTCCGCCTACACCGATGAGCTGATCCAAACCCCTAACCTGGACCGGATTGCCGCCGGGGGAATGCTATTCCGCAACAGCTTCGTCACCAACTCCATCTGCGCACCCAGCCGCGCGGCCATCCTGACCGGCAAGTACAGTCACATCAACGGAAAGATCGATAACCTGAGTCCCTTCGATCCGAACCAGTGGACCTTTCCGGAAGCCTTGCACGAAGCTGGCTACCGAACCTCATTGTTCGGGAAGCATCACCTGCAGGAGATCCCCCACGGACTGGACGAATACCGCGCGCTGATCGGCCAGGGAGACTACTACAACCCCACCTTTATCCACAACGGGGATACACTGGCGCCCACAATAGGATACACTACCACCTTGATCACCGATTACGCACTGGAAGAGCTGCGGCGTAATGCGGACAGCGACCAGCCCTTCGTGATGCTTTACTGGCACAAGGCCCCGCACCGCAACTGGATGCCCGACACCAGCGACCTGCCCGGATTGCTGGATCAGCGGTACCCCGAGCCCGCCAGCTTACGCGACGACTACGCCGGCCGGCCCGCCGCGGCGAACGCCGATATGCGCATCGCCGACATGTTCGTGAGCCACGACCTTAAGGTCACCGAGGAGTACGAACCCAATGACCCCGGTACCGGGGGTGCCACCTTCTGGGAGGACGGGCCGCGGCGAATGGCAGAGAACTTTTACCGCGAACTGGAGCGCCTTACGCCGGAACAACGCGCGGCCTACAAGCCCTTCCTCGACCGGGTTGGCCGGGAGTGGCAGTCGGTGAAGGGTACCGACCGTGAACTGGGCTGGCGGTACCAACGCTACATGCAGGATTACCTGGCCAGCGTCAAGAGCGTCGACGAGAATGTAGGGCGGGTGCTGGACTACCTGGAGGAAAGCGGACTGGACGAGAATACGATCGTCATCTACACCAGCGACCAGGGATTCTACTTGGGCGAGCACGGCTGGTACGACAAGCGCTTCATGTACGAGGAGAGCCATCGAACGCCGTTACTCATCTCTTACCCGCCGATGATCGAGGGTGGGTCCACGGCGGACGCCCTGGTGCTCAACATTGACCTGGCACCCACTCTTCTGCAACTGGCCGGGGTGCCCGTGCCGGATGACCTGCAGGGGCGCAGCCTGTTGCCGATCTTCCGGGGGGAAACGCCCGAGGACTGGCGCGAGCACATCTATTACCGCTACTATCAGGAGATGAACAGCTTCCACCGGGTGGCCCGCCACGAAGGGGTGCGCGGGGAGCGGTACAAACTGATCCACTTTACGGAGCCGGGCTTCGAGGGTTACGAACTGTACGACCTGCAGGAGGACCCCGGCGAAATGGAGAACCGCATCGACGATCCGTCGCTAACTGCCGTGAAGGAGCGGTTGCAAACGGAATTGCGGGAAAAGCGGCAGGAACTCAAGGTGACCGACTGAGGAGGGTCAGCGTAAGGGTTGCTGTTATCCACCGGAGGACTCGTTACCGAGTTCACTGACGGGCGTGACCTCCCCGGTATCATCTTCGTCGCCCAGCTCCTCCACCACTTCTACCGGGGGAATATATTCCGCACAGTAGAAATCGCGTTTCACGTCGGCCGAGGGCTCGGGGAATTCCTCGCCGAGCAATCCGACCAGGGTAGAGTCTTCCTGCACGGTACGCAAAAAATAGGCCCAAATGGGCAGGGCCGAATGTGAGCCGTTGCCCATCTGTCCACTGCGGAAGCGCACTCCGGTGTTTTCACCTCCCACCCAGGCCCCGCCGGTCAGGCCGGGCGTACTGCCGATGTACCAGCCGTCGGCCATATTCTGGGTGGTACCCGTTTTGCCGATCGAGGGGCGCGTGATGCCGTATTGCCACCGGAGTCGACTGGCGGTGCCGCGCTCCACCACGTAGCGGAGCATGGTCTGCATTTGGGCTCCCGCGCGTTCATTGAGGACGGTAACGGTCGGTTCGCGGTGCTCGTATATGACCTCACCGTCAGCGTTTTCAATGCGGCTGATGTAATAGGGTGGTGAGAAGCGACCGCGGTTGGCGAAGGCTCCGTAGGCACCCGTCATCTCGAAGAGGCTGCTCTCGACCGTGCCGAGGGCAATGCTGGGAA
The DNA here is from genome assembly GCF_004803465.1 of Neolewinella litorea. Classification (GTDB taxonomy): domain Bacteria; phylum Bacteroidota; class Bacteroidia; order Chitinophagales; family Saprospiraceae; genus Neolewinella; species Neolewinella litorea. Next base: position 247,798 of record NZ_SRSF01000001.1, read on the forward strand.
TGGGGCGGATTTCTCCCGACAGGCCCACCTCCTTGGCGATCTCGACCACCGGCTCCGGCGTGGTTTCCATGATCATCTTCACCGTGGCCACGTTGATGGAATGGGTGAGGGCGCCGTGCATACTGTAGGTTCCGCCGTGGTTCCAATCGGAGTTATGGGGCGTCCAGGGGCCGTCCTCGTCCGCGTAGGTTCGCAGGGCATTGCTCAGGCGGTGGCAGGGGTCGTAACCCTCCCGCAGGGCCGCGGCGTAAACGAAGGGTTTGAAGGTCGATCCGGTCTGCCGCCGGCTCAGGACGTGGTCGTAGCGGTTGAATTCAAAGTCGCTGCCACCCACCCAGGCGCGAACGGCACCAAGCGCGTGATCCAGCACGAGAAATCCGGACCGCAGGTAAGACAGGGAATGCTTGACGCTGTCCAGGGGCGTGAACTCCCCGGTGAGGGGCTCCCCGTTCGGGACCAGCAATTCCATATTCCGCGGGGTGTTGAACTCCGCCATGATGGCGGTGCTGTCGAGGCCGGCGGCGCGGCCGGCCCGCCAGCGTAGGCTGTTACGGATGGCGCCGCGTAGGGAGGCTTCCGTTTCCCAGGCGTCGCGCCGACCGAGGTGGCGGTTAAAATCGCGCTGCAATTCCCCCATCTGCCGCTCCACGGCCGTTTCGGCGTGGCGTTGCAGACGCATGTCCAAGGTAGTGTGGATACTGAGGTTGTCGCTGAAGAGGTTGTAGGGCTCCCCATCGGGCCGGCGCAGATCAGCCAGTAGTTGCAGGGCCTCCCGTTTGACGGCTTGGGTAAAGTGGGGGGCCAGGGGCTCCTCCGCGGATTTGCGCTGGTAGTCGAGGCCAAGGGAATCCCGGAGTGCGGCAGCGAACTGGTCCTCGGTGAGGTAACCGCCCTGGTGCATCAGCCGCAGGACGAGGTCGGTACGCTTGGCGTTGCGTTCTGGCGCTCGCAGGGGGTCGTAGCTGGAAGTTCCCTTTAGGGAGGCTACGAGACTGGCCGACTGTCGGACGGACAGTTCACTGGGCTCTTTCTGGAAGTAGCGCTGGGAAGCCGCGGCGATGCCGAAGGTATTGCCGGGGAAACTGACGGTGTTCAGGTAGCGTTTGATCACTTCGTCCTTTGACATCACGCTTTCCAGACGCTGGGCGAGAAGCCCTTCGCGAATCTTGTGCAGCAGCAGGTCGACCCGCGGTCCGTACCCGATGCGCGGCCGGCCGTAAGCGTTTTTCACAAGCTGCTGGCTCAGCGTGGACCCCCCGCCCTGATCGTCTTCCCCCTGCAGTAGTGTCTTGTATACTACCCGCCCGTAAGCTTCCCAGTCGATGCCGCCGTGCTGATAGAACCGGCTGTCTTCGGTGGCCACGAGGGCATTAATCAGGTGCTGGGGCAACTCCTCGAACTCCGTTACGGTGCGGTCCTGGGCGTAAAAACGGCCCAGGCTGATACCATTTACGTCGTAAACTTCACTGCCGATGTCATTGCGGTAGTCCAGCAGTGCCTGCCGGGAGGGCATTTTACCGAAGGCCCCTCCGTTGACGAGCAGTAGCAACAGAATAATTCCCAGCACCATGGCTCCGGCAATCGTAGCCAGGGCGGCGAGGGAATAAAATGTCTTGGGGCGCTCGGTCCGCCAGCGGCGAACGCGTTCGTAAAGGTGTTTCATAATTATATCTGGGGGTTGCCGACAGTGCTCTTCTTGAAAAACAGGTCCGGACTGGCGATGTTTGCCATTGTGCGACCCGTGATATGCCCACAGGGCTGGCCGGTCGACGTCGTTTTGACGTACAATCAGCCGGAAGTAACGGCCGGGCGACCCACTTTTATGTTTTTGCTAACCACCCCGGAAAGCACTCGACGGTTACCTTTATGCGCCCACCAGCACCGGCGCGGCAAAACTTTGCGCCCCGCCGGTTGCTTTATTCTGCGCCAAAAAAATCGAAATGAAGCAGTTATTTTTTCTATTCGCCCTGGTAATGTCCGTGAGTCTGACGGCCCAGTCGTCCACGCCCAACAACTGGTGGGAACTTGACCGCACCGAAAATTCATACCCCGGCGTTAGCGCGGCCCGCGCCAACACCTACCTGGCCGGCAAAAAGGCCGAGCCCGTAGTAGTAGCGGTCATTGACTCCGGTGTAGACATTGAGCACGAGGACCTGAAAGACGTTATCTGGACCAACCCCGGCGAGATTCCCGGTAACGGCATCGACGACGACCGCAACGGATACGTCGACGACGTACACGGTTGGAACTTCATTGGCGGAGCCGACGGCCGCAACGTCAATTACGAGAACCTGGAGATTGTGCGCCTCTACAACCGCCTGCACGCCAAGTACAACAATCGCAACCGGGAGGGTCTCAGCAAGAAGGAAAAGGAGGAATATGACCGCTACCAAGAGTACAAAGAGACCATCGAAAACAAGCAGAAAGAACTCGGCCCCACCGCCGCCCAGTACGAGATGATCAAGGCCGCCATCGACACGGCGCTTGAAGAGCTCGACAAGGATCCCTCGGAAGTAACCGCCGAAGATATTGCTGGCATCGAAAGTCAGGACCAGACCATCGCTATTGTTAAGCAAGTCGTAGCCAATGCCTCCGCCGGCGGTACTACTTTTGAAGAACTATATAGCCAACTCGAAGGTGCTCAGGAGTATTTCGACGGTCAGTTAAAGTATAACTACAATCCAGAGTTCGACGCCCGTGACATTGTTGGTGACAATCCCTCCGACCTCGACCAGCGCATTTACGGCAACAACGACGTTGAAGGCCCTGACGCCTCCCACGGTACCCACGTTGCCGGCATTATCGCCGGAGTACGCGACAACCAGATCGGCGTTAACGGAGTCGGTGGTGCCAATGTCCGCATCATGAGCGTACGCACCGTCCCGAACGGCGACGAGCGCGACAAGGACGTAGCCAATGCCATCCGTTACGCCGTGGACAACGGAGCCAAGGTGATCAACATGAGCTTTGGCAAAGGCCAGAGCCCCTACAAGAAGGAAGTCGACGCCGCCATGAAGTATGCCGAGAAGAACGACGTACTGCTGGTACACGCCGCAGGTAACGACGGCAAGTTGCTTACCCTCGAAAATAACTACCCCAACGACACCTACCAGGGCCGCCGCAAAACCGGCAAAACCTGGATCGAAGTAGGCGCCGCCAGCAGCAGCTACGACGACCAGCTCGCCGCCGGCTTCTCCAACTACAACAAAAAGTACGTCGACGTCTTCGCCCCCGGAGCCCAGATCTACTCTACCGTACCCGGCGACGAATACGCCACTTTCGACGGCACCTCCATGGCCGCACCCATGGTGGCTGGTATCGCCGCCCTGCTGCGCAGCTATTTTCCCGATCTGTCGGCCCGTCAGGTCAAGGAGATCATCGAAGAGAGCGCCCTGCCCGTAAACCTGCAGGTGATCAAGCCCGGCACCGACGGAGAGACCGTTTCCTTCTCGGACCTGTCCGCTACCGGAGGCCTGGCCAATGCCTACACCGCCGTGAAACTCGCCGAGCGTACTAAGGGTAAGCTCCGGCGTCAGCGCGACAACCGCGACGAGAGCCTGCGTCAGTACTAAATTTAATCTCTTCTTCAGGGCCTTCCGGTCGCGGACCGGGTGTCAAATCTTCCTGCCTCAGCAGGTTGGTACACCCGCCCCTTGACTGGGAGGCCCTTGCTGTTTGCCAAAAGCCGCCGCCATGTCCGATGTAAAACTTACCGAATTTTCCCACGGCGCCGGCTGCGGCTGCAAGATTGCACCGGCCGTGCTGGACCGGATCCTCGCCCAGACCGCGCCGGGGGAACATTATCCTGGTCTCCTGGTCGGCAACCGGGAACGCGACGATGCCGCCGTGTACGACCTCGGCGATGGGACTGCCATTATCAGTACTACCGACTTTTTTATGCCCATCGTCGATGATCCCTTGACCTTCGGCCGGATCGCCGCTACCAATGCCATTAGCGACGTCTACGCCATGGGCGGCACGCCCCTGATGGCCATCGCGATCCTGGGCTGGCCGGTCGATAAGCTTAGTCCGGAAATTGCCGGGCAGGTAGTCGAGGGCGGCCGACAGGCCTGCGCCGAAGCGGGGATCCCCCTGGCCGGCGGCCACAGTATCGACAGCCCGGAACCCATTTTCGGCCTCGCCGTTACCGGACGCGTTGCCGTCAATAAGCTGAAAAAGAATGGTGGAGCCCGCCCGGGCGACAGCCTTTACCTGACCAAACCACTGGGCGTAGGCATCCTCAGCACCGCGCAAAAGCAAAAGAAACTACGCCCCGAGCACGCCGGTCTGGCCACCGCGCAGATGGTACGGCTGAATAGTATCGGACCAAAACTCGCGACGCTGCCCGGCGTCCGCGCCATGACCGACGTGACGGGTTTCGGCTTGTTTGGCCACCTCACGGAAATGTGCGCGGCGAGCGATGCCCGCGCCCGAATAAGGATGGCTGATGTTCCGCTTATCGATGCGGCTGTACTCGACCACTACTTGGCCGAGGGGTGCATCCCGGGCGGCACCAAGAGGAACTTTTCCAGTTACGGCCATAAGGTATCGGTACCATCTGACCGAGAGAAGTGGCTGCTGGCCGATCCGCAGACCAGCGGCGGGCTGCTGGTGGCCGTCGATCCGGGCGCAGCATCTGAATTTGAGGCCGTCTGCGCGGCGGCAGGGCACCCGGTGCGGGCGTTGGGAGAAATTCTTTCCGGGGGCGATGGCTCCCTCGTGGAAGTGGTGTGAACCATACGCAAAGCCCGGGCTTATAGCTGGCAAATTATGTGCCCATGACGCCCGTCCTCCCCCTTTCTCAACTGCCCGCCGGACACATGCACGCCGTCAAGGTTGGCGACTACGATGTCCTGCTGGCGAACGTAGCCGGCGAAGTCTACGCCGTAGAGAATAAATGCAGCCACTACCAGTTTGCGCTCACCAAAGGTGCACTTTGTGAGTTTCGCGTGCGGTGTCCCCTGCACCATGCCTGTTTTGACGTGCGCACCGGGGAGCAAATTGAGGCCCCCGGAATGGATGGCCTCCCCAAATTCAAGGTTGAAATCGCGGACGATCAGATTCTCGTCAGCGAAGAGCCGGTAGCGGAAAACGCTTCCCTGGCGGTACCCGACGGGTCCGTACCAGCGCCTACAAATGGCCGGTACGATCACGTGATTGTCGGGGCGGGAGCGGCGGCGGCTTACGCGGTCGAGTCCATCCGATCGCTTGATCGCGAAGCCTCCATTCTGGTGGTGGGTGACGAAGATCAGCCCCCCTACGATCGTACGGCCGTTACCAAAAACTTTCTTCAGGAGGATGCAGCGGCGGAAGACCTGTCTCTTCGCTCGATGGACTTCTACCGCAAGCACGGCGTAACCTTTCGGGCGGGGTCGCGGGTGCAGGCGCTCGATCTGAATGCAAAGACCGTAGGTTTTGCCGATGGAAGTTTGGTCGCCTACGGAAACGTGCTGATGGCCACTGGAGGCACTCCCCGGCGACTTTCCGTACCCGGCGCTGACCTGGCCGGGGTGCATACGATTCGTAAGCCGGAAGATGCCCAGTCCGTGCGTTCCGCCGTTAGTCAGGGTACGGAGGTGGTCATCGTGGGCGGCAGCTTTATTGGCCTTGAGGCGGCCATGAGCCTGGGCAAGCGCGGTGGCAAGATCACCGTAGTAACGCCGGAAGAGGTGCTGTTCGGCAAGGTATTCGGTGCCCCCATCGGGCAGTACGTCCGCGACCTCCACGAAGCGGCCGGCGTCACTTTTCGTTTGGGCCGCAAGGTTAAGGCGATTGAAGGCGATGATCGGGTCACGGGGGTGCAACTTGACGATGGCAGCACCCTGCCCGCGGATCTGGTTGTAGTGGGCATCGGGGTGCGGCCCGCTACCGATTACGTGCAGGGTATTGCCTTCCAGCGCGACCACAGTATCCTCGTCGATGGTCACCTGGCCGCGCACGGCAAGAATGCCTGGGCGGCCGGCGACATTGCAACCTACCCCGATCGCGAGGGCACGGTGCGCATCGAGCACTGGAAGGTGGCCGGTCAGCAGGGCCGCATCGCCGGGCTGAACATGGCCGGCCAAAGGGAGGCCTACCACATGGTTCCCTTCTTCTGGACCAACCAGCAGGGCGTAAATTTCCGGTACGTGGGCCACGCCAAGGACTACGACCACATAGTGTTGGACGGCACGCCAGGGCAGACACCCTTCCTCGCCTTTTACATCCGCGACCGCCACGTACAGGCCTGCCTTGGGGTAAAGCGCGACGCCGAGGCAGCCGCGATCAATGAATTGATGGCCTTGGGTAAGATGCCCGCGGTAGATAAGCTGATCGGACAAGATTGGCTTCAACGCTGCCGGGAGGTTTAGGCTTTCGCTAGGGGATGGCCCACTCCCAGTACCAGTCGCCCCCATCGGATCGGCTACCGGTCATTCGGGTATTGCCCTGCCGGTCCAGGTGCAACACGTCGGCCCACCGAAGCCGGGTAATCAGTATGCCAAAGTGGTGGATGGCGTAGTCGGTATCCGCTACTTGGCGTTCATCCCAGTCTTCGGGGAGACCCGAGGTGGGGTGGGGTACCTTGGTGCCCGGGGCGGACACCGTGGCGTAGGCCTTTCTGCCGTGCTTGGGCAGCTTTCTGAACGCGTTCCGGGCCTCATCCTCGGGTGCCCAGTGGGTCGGTCCACCGGCCATGACCTGCAGACTGGTGTCCGGATCCCAGAACAGGTAACTGCCTTCGGATCCGGCGGCCAGGTGTTCCGCCTTCACGGACCTACGGTCGGTGTAACAGCGTAGTTCAGTAATGGCCGCATCAACTGCCCGAAGTACCACTATGCGTGGTCGCGGTACCCCTTCCGGACCGGTAGTACAGAAGGTGGGCAGGGCAAAAGGGTGGTCGGAATTGTCGGGCGCGGATCGCAGCAGATTTGACGGAGATTGCCAAAATTTGAATTTGTTTTCCCTTTCCCTCACTTTCCATTTTTTTTTTACCTTAGAAGTCTTAAATGTGCCCAGCCGTAAACACTTTCGGTGCGGTTCAGCGTATGTACTTCAAACCTTGTTCATTGATAAGGTTGCTTGCTGCACTACAGAGAATACAATATGATGACTTTGCCGTCTATTTTGCGTCTCATCGACGTGTCAGCGTTCCGCACCGGACCGCATGATTCGTAGAACGCAAGGTCGTTCATTGAAGAATATGGGTTTTAGGTGTTTTTCTGGAGGGTTTGGGCTACGGCCCGAACCCTCTTTTTTGACCGGCCGTTGCCTGGACAACCTTACCATGGGGGTATCCGTTTTATCTTTGTCGCTTAATTCCCCTCCATGGATTTTATCACCCTCTTCTTGGTCATCTTCGGCGTGTTCGCCCTGAGTTTCGTGCTCATCAATATCCGGCACCTGGTCACCGGAGAAGAATTCCGTGGCACCTGTGCCAGCAACAACCCTATGCTGACCAATAAGATTGGCAAGTGTGATGTTTGCGGTAAATCGCCGGAAGAGGATTGTAAAATGCCCGAGCTACCCAAGGTCTAGCGCGGCGCACACTTTGGCCGCGTGGGCGGCGTCCGCCGTTCTCAATACCACCTGCTGCACCGCCAGCAGATCCGTTACGAAATCGTCGCTTTCGAATGACTGCAGGTACTCCGCGTTGAACATCAACTGCGTCTGTATCATGTGGCGACATCCCAGCACGTAGTACTGTCGTTCCTTGGGATCGAAAGCGACCACTACCAGGGGGTGCTTCGTGGTGCGGTTCAGCGGCACCAGGTAAGGGTAAGGGAAGTAGTCTTCGTTCCAGATGTCGTACAGTCCGGCCTCAAACAGTGGGTAGATTTTCACCTTAGCCGATTGACCGTACCCGCTGTACGCAGCGGTAAAACGGTTCAGCGCGGCGTGCTGTGCCTCTACCGGAGCCTCTCGTTCAGGGTCAAGCTGGGTATAGGGCTGCCAGGTATCGCTGCGCACGTCGAAGTACTCCGCCTGCCCCAACCGCAGTTTATAGTCGAAACGGTGATAACCGGGAACCACGTAGCCGGGGTAGTAGTAGCGCATGCCCTGTGCCATACAGTGCTCCATTTCTAGCAGCATGGTGTAGTAACCGAGGCTGAAACACTTCAGTGCCGGATCGAAGATGCCGAGAATACTGGCGGCGGCCGTACTGCCCAGATCGAAGTAACTGCTGGCTACCAATTGCTGACTTACGCGGTCGCGGACGGTGACCTCCCAGGTATTGAATACTACCTCATTGTCGTAATCTTCGAGGCTGTCGGCAATGGAGGGGGAGAGGCGTCCGTCAAAATCGGCGGCGTATTTGGCGTAGAGCCGTTCGCGCTCCTCGTCAATGCGTCGCGGAGCCACCGCGGTGTCGAACAGTTGGGCATTCTTGCGCAATAATTTGCGCTGGCTTTTGGAAAAACGAAACTCCTGCAGGTCAATCCGGATCCAGATGGCCGAGAAGGGGCGGTTCTGGAAAAAGAGAAAGTGGGTAGTAAATATCGTTGAGCCCATGCGGTACCAGCCCTTCGCGAGATGCCAATCTAGGCTCTCGGGACTGAGCATAAAGGGTGTACTCTTTTCCGCGTAACTGAACAGCATAGGGCAGGCAGTCCTAAGACGGCTTTAATATCAGGATAAAAACACTACAAGACATCAATTGTGTCGCAAGGGATCAAGTCGCGTTCGTCGTTACTGGCGATAAGCGTCAACCTATCCTTTGTGTATATTTTAAGTTCGCCCTGAAACCACTCCGCGGAGTCCGCATCCAGGGTGACCGTCGGTTCGTCGAGCAGCAGGAGCGGGGTGGCCGCGTAAAGGGCCGAGGCGAGCAGCACCCGCTGGCGCATTCCGGAGGAACAATCGGTAAGGGCGTAGCCGGAAGCCTTTTCCAGGCCTATCCGCGTAACGACCTCACTCACGGAAAGATGTGGAAGCAGCGGCTTAAGGGCAAAGTGGAAAGAAAGAAATTCGTAAACCGTCAGTTCTTCGACAATTTCAAAATAGGGGCCGATCCAACTGAGGTGGCGGTACAATTGGTCCACAGGCAGTGTCCGGTCGTCGAGCGTATAGGAAATGTTTCCCCGGCTGGGGCTGAGATGACCGGCGAGCAGGCGAATCAGTGTGGATTTTCCGGACCCGTTTCGCCCCCGCACGCCGTAGATGCGCCCGGACACATATTCTTCCGACTTCTGCTTGATGATCCAGTTACGCCCGAAGCGTTTGGATACCTCATGCATCCGGATGTTCAGGGACGGGAATTCAACTCCCATTGTCCAGGGCCTGGAAGCTGCGGATGATGCCCGTTTTCTCCGTAGCATTGATGAAACTGACTACCTCGTCGCGCTCTTCGGAAACCGGCACCGAGGCCTCGATTTCGGTCACCGCGTTGGTGATGTTTAGCCCCTTGACGAAAAGAATGCGGTAGATCTCGTGGATGGCATTGATCTGCCCTATGGAGAATCCCCGACGCTGCAGCCCGATCCGGTTAACGCCGATGTAGCTCAGGGGCTCCCGTGCGGCCCGGATATAGGGGGGGACGCTCTTTCTAACCAGGCTGCCCCCGGCGATGAAGCTGTGCCGCCCGATACGAACGAACTGCTGCACGCCTACCTGTCCTTCGATGATGACGTAGTCTTCCAGGATCACGTGACCCGCCAGGTTCACGTTATTGGCAATCACGATATGGTCGCCGAGCAGGCAATCATGGGCTACATGGGCGTAGGCCATGAGCAGGCAGTTGGCGCCGATGCGGGTGGTGCCGGCTGCCGCCGTGCCGCGGTTGACGGTCACGAACTCCCTAATAGTGGTGCCGTCGCCGATCTCCGCCGTGGTGTACTCACCCCGGAACTTCAGGTCCTGCGGAATGGCCGCGATCACCGCCCCCGGAAAGACGCGTACGTTTTTACCGATACGCGCGCCCCCGTAGATGGTTACGTTTGGTCCGATCTCGCTTCCTTCCCCGATTTCAACATCTTCTTCGATGGTGGTGAACGGTCCAACGGTAACGCCGGCTCCTATTTTAGCATTTGGGTGGACGACGCTCAGGGAATGAATGGACATGAATAAATTTATATGGTTGGCAGTGGGTAGGGGCAGACGGAACCGTCGTTCGTCACGAAGACCGGCGCACGATCTGGGCAACCAGATCGGCCTCGGATACCAGCTTGTTCCCTACGTAGGCGGTGCCACGCATCTGGCAGATGCCCCGGCGGACCGGTGCGGTCAATTCCATCTTGAACAGGATGGTATCACCGGGCACAACGAAGTTTTTGAACTTTGCGTTTTCAATTTTCAGGAAATAGGTGTCCCAGTTGCCCGGATCCTCCTGCTGGGTAAGGACCAGCAGGCCGCCCGTCTGGGCCATGGCTTCGATCTGCAGCACCCCGGGCATCACGTGGTTGTTCGGGAAGTGGCCCTGGAAAAAGGCCTCGTTGAAGGTCAGATTCTTCAGGCCGACGATGTGGGTATCGCTTTTCTCGATGATCTTATCGATAAGCAGAAAAGGATAGCGGTGGGGCATCACTTGCAGGATCTGTTCCGTAGTGAAGACCGGCTCATCGTTCGGATTGTACCGCGGGCGGCCTTTAAGGCGGCGCTGGTCGAGGTAGGCTTTTTTCAGCAGTTTGGTAAAGGCAACGTTGACACGGTGGCCCGGCTTCGTGGCCAGGATGCGGCCGCGGATGGGTACGCCGAGCAGACTGATGTCGCCCATTACGTCGAGCAGCTTGTGGCGGGCCGGCTCGTTGTGAAACTTCAGGTCCAGGGTATTCAGGATGCCCTGTTCGGTAACTTCCACGGTGTCCTTGCCCATTTTCTGGGCCAGGGCGTTCAGTCGGGGCTGGGGCACGTGGCGATCGGCGATCACGATGGCGTTGGTAAGGTCGCCGCCGCGGATCAGGTCGTGCTCGAAAAGCGCCTCCAGCTCGTGCAGGAAAACGAAGGTGCGGCAGGGGGCTATCTCCGTAGCGTAATCCTCATACCCGCGCAGGGTAGCGTATTGCTGGCCCAGTACCGGGCTGTCGAAGTCGATCATCGACACCACTTCAAAGCCGTCGTAGGGCAGGGCCACGATCTCCGAGCCCGTGGCCTCGTCGCGGAAGGTGATGGGCTCCTCAACCACGAAATAATCGCGGGGGGCGTCCTGCTCCTCAAATCCCGCTTCGAGGATTTTGTCGACGTAGGGGCTGGCGCTGCCGTCGAGGATGGGTACTTCCCCACCGTCGATTTCAATCAGCACGTTGTCTACCTGTAAGCCCGAGAGCGCACTTAGGAGATGTTCAATGGTGGAAACGGTGGTTGATCCGCTGCCGAGCGTCGTGGAGCGCTCGGTACTGACGATTCGGTTGACGTCCACGTTCATCAGCGGCTGATCGTCCAGATCCACTCTCTGAAATTTGACGCCGTGACCTTCTGGGGCGGGCTTGAACGTTAGGTTTACTTCCTGGCCGGTGTGTAATCCTACTCCACTGATGCTTATGGTACTGGCTATCGTACGTTGGTTCATATATACTATCGTAAACGGCGGATGATGATCACCACCCGGCTGAAGTTGGCCGCAAAGATAGCATGTCAGGCCTGATTGTACCGGTGCTCGGGATCACTAACGCGAATGATGTGCTCATTCGGCAGGTCGCTCTCCACTTCGCCGTCGCGCAAACGGACGATCCGGTGGGCGTGCTCGGCAATGTCCGGCTCGTGGGTGACGAGGATGACGGTGTTGCCGCGGGACTGGATTTCCTCGAAGATGCCCATGATCTCAATTGAAGTTTTGGTATCCAGGTTACCCGTTGGTTCGTCGGCTAGGATAATGGCCGGGCGGTTGACCAGGGCCCGGGCGATCGCCACGCGTTGCCGCTGCCCGCCGGACAACTCATTGGGACGGTGATCGATGCGGTCGCCGAGCCCAACGCTCTCCAGCACCTCGGTGGCCCGCTCGCGGCGGATCTTCTTGGAAACGCCGGCGTATACCAGCGGCAGGGCAACGTTTTCGAGGGTGGTCTGCCGGGGCAGCAAGTTGAAGGTCTGGAAGACGAAACCGATCTTCTCGTTGCGGATACTGGCGAGTTCGGCATCCTCCATCTGACTGACATCCTTGCCGTCCAGGAGGTACCGACCGGAAGTGGGGGAGTCCAGGCAACCCAACAAGTTCATGAGGGTAGACTTGCCCGAGCCCGAAGGACCCATCAGGGCCACGTACTCATTGGTCTGGATCTGCAGGTCGATGCCGCGCAGGGCGCGTACTTCGGTCTGCCCCATGAGGTAGGTCTTAGTCAGTTGGTGGATGTTGATTACGGCGGCCATCGGCGGTGGGAGGTTGAAGGTTAAATAACTCTCGGAACCCGGAAGAACACGCCGTCGCTGTCGGGGGCATTTTGCATGGCCCGTGTACGATCGAGGTGGTCGCCGACGTGGTCCGGCCGCAGCACTTGTTCGACTTGCGTCACGTAGCGCAACGGCTCGACATCGTCCAGGTCGAGTTCGTTCAGCTTTTCCACCATAGCCAGGATGCGGGTAAGATCGTCGCGCAGTTTACCTACGCGATGCTCCGGAACGTCCAGCTTGGCAAGATCCGCCAGGCGCAATACTAGGTTGTCGTCAACGGTCATCGTCCAACTTTTCGACAAAGTTAACCCACCAGGGGCCGAACGTTAGCCGGGCTGGTCTTCCCTACGCTCGATTACCTCCCAGGTATGGTCGCCGAGCAGCCGTACGGTTGCCAGAAAGTTATAGGGCGGGCGGGGGCCCCATTCGGCGGGACTGATCAGGCTGAGCACGCTTTTGCCGTTGCTCCGTTCGTAGAGGTAGTAGGTGCGATTGACGATGGGATCGATATTCATCTCGGCTTCGTAGATCCGCTCGCTCACTGTCATGCGGTGGGTGATCTCGTTCGCCTGGGTGGCAAGCAACTCCATCTGGGCCCGGATCTGGTCGAGCTGCATATTCGTTTGCTCGTACATGGCCGTCATCGCAAGTCCCGTAATCTTGCCCCGGTCAACGGGCTTGATGACCGCCGCCCCCCGCTCGTGGGGGTAGGGCAGGGACTGCGGATTGAGGGCCACTTTCTTTCCGTCGATGGGGTTCTCAAACTCTTTCTGATTCTCCTTCGCTGCCATGCCACTGTAACGATTTGCCGCATTTAAGGTTTTCCGAAGGGCAAGCGGTCAATCGGCGTCCACGGCCCGCCGTCGTAGGTATAGCAGTAGAGTCCCCGCACCCGCAACTGGCAGGGTAGGTACCGGGCCAACAGATGCCGGTGTAGGTGTCTGGCTGCCGCGGAGGTAACCTTGTTCTGAACGGTCAGGTGAGGCCGCTTCCAGCTCCGGTCATCTTGCGGAGTGAGCGCGTGGCTGAATTCTCTGCGCAGTGCTTCCCTGAGCTCGCCCAGCGCCCCGGCCTCTACACCGTAAGCTACCCCGCGCCCGAGCAGGAAAGGGGGTAGCACCCTGAGGGTGTGGCTTTGCAACGCCTCGCAGGACTTTCGGGCGGCCGCTAGAAAGTCGGAGCGCAAGGTGGCCGGAATGTGGTGAAACAAGGTCAGGTGGGCCTCTAGGTAATTACGGTCAGCCGGAAAAAAGCGCTGGCGGATGGCCGTGAATGGTGCCAGGTCCTCCTCCGCGATCCAGGCGGTCACGATCATGGGTCTTTGCTCGGGTGGAGGAAGGGTAGGGGCCATGTTCTCTATACTGAACCAGAGGGCGGGGAGTTCGGTCGGGCTACGGCACCCGCGCCCGCGCCCAGTAGCCCACAGAAATGTCCCCGACGCAGGGAAAATACCTATGTTTGGGGCGACCTATCCTACCGTCATGCAAAACGTTTCCAAGTACCTGCTTCTCCAACTTCTGCTGCTGGGTGCCCTGCCCCTCGCCGGTCAGTACCGCAGCGAAATGCGGACCGCGGACAAGCAACTCGAACTCAACGCCTACAACCTCGCCATCGAGAGTTACCAGCGCGCGCTGACCTTCCGTGCCGACGACCCGGAAGCGCTGTCCCGCCTCGGATTGGCTTACCAGATGATCAACCAGATGGACTCCGCCCGCCTGTACTATGAGCGCGCAATGGAGGATAACAAGGTGGAACCGGCTACGCTGCTGAACTACGCCCAAACCCTGCGGGCGCTGGGGGAATACGCACTCGCCGAATCACTCTTTGCCGCCTACGGGCGGGAAGCGGATGCGACCGTGGGCAACCACTACGTTACGAGTACCACCTTCGCCCAGCAACAGCAGGGGGAGAACGCCGGATTCCAGGCCAGGCGACTCGACATTAATAGTCTGGCCGCGGATTTCGGTCCTACGCTGCCGCAGCCGGGCCGATTGGTATTCAACTCCGGGCGGGCGGACGAAGATTTCGACGGGGCGGGCGGCAACCGTCCCTACGTGGCCACCCTTTCCCCCGACGGCTCGGCCGGTGACCCGGTGCCCGTCAGCTTCGGATACCGCATCGAAAACGGATTTATCGGACCGGTGAGCTACAGCCCCGACGGACGGCAGGTGCTCTTTAGCCGCAACAACTTTACCCCCGGCACCCGAATGGTGCCCGAAGCGGGCATCACCCTAACCCTTATGATCGCCGACGTCAACGCAGAAGGACGGTGGACGAACGTCCGGCCGCTGCCCTTCAACGGCAATGATTTCAGTACCGGATTCGGCACCTTCGCCGGCGACGACCGCACGATCTACTTCGCCAGTGACCGCCCCGGGGGGTACGGAGGATTTGACGTGTACCGGGCCACCTTCGACGGACAGCGCTGGGCGGCCCTGCCCGAAAACGTGGGGCCGACGGTCAATTCCCGGGGCCACGAGATCACCCCCTACTTTGACGGCAGCAGCCTCTTCTTCTCGAGCGACTGGCACCATGGCCTGGGGGCCTACGATGTGTTCCGCGCCGAGATGGACGGAATGCGGCCGGTGGCCCTGTACCATATGGGCTCCGCGGTGAACAGCAGTCGGGACGACTTTGGCTTCATCTTCGATCCTTCAACCCAGACCGGGTTCGTGACCAGCAACCGGCCAGGCGGTCTGTCTGCTTCGGAAGACATTTACTACATCAGTCCGCGCGGTGCCACGGCTCCCAGCGCCGAAACCGCCGACGCCTCCGGACCCGTAAGCAGCGTGCCCGAAGGGGTTTCCGCCGATGAGCCCGTTCCCTTCGGAGCGGTACGCGGTTACGTGACGGACATCCAGACCAACCTGCCCATTGTCGATGCTACCGTAGTTATCACAAAGCGCAGCGACAGTACCTCCACCACGCTCACTACCGATGTGAACGGCGCATATTATACCTCCGTACAGCCGTTTACGACCTACGATGTATCGGTGGATGCCTTTGGTTACGCCCCCATGACCTTTCCCGTGACGACCGACGGCGGGCGCAAACCCGACGCGTTCGGAAACATCCTCCTGCTTCCCGGAGCGGCTCCCGCCAATCCTGGCCGCCCGGCCGCCACGGCGGAGGTCGATCCTCCGGCACCACCCCGCGCGCCGCGACCGAGTAGCCCGCCCCCCACCGGAGGAAGCGCCCCCGCGGCACCCACGACCTACGATAATCCGCCGGCTGCGACCGGTGCCTTTGCCGTGCAGATTGCCAGCGTCGGGGCGCGTCCGGATGTGCAACTGTTCAATAATTTGACCGGACTCGGCCAGGTTTACATCCAGGAAACCGACGGCCGGTTTAAGGTGCGTCTGGGAGGATTTGCCACCAGGGAGGCAGCCCAGGCCGCTTCCCAGGGGGCCAGGGAACTGGGTTACGCCGGAACCTTCGTAGTGACGGAGGCCACACCCCCCGCCGCCCCGCCTTCGGTTGCCCCCCCGCCGGCCACCGTGCCCGCCCCGCCCGCCGGAGCCCCGGCATCGGTTCCGGAGGCACCAGTGGCCGCGCCCGCCACTCCGGCCGCCGCTCCAACGGCCGCCGCTGCCTACCGCGTTCAGCTCGGAGCATTTGGTAAACCCGAAAACTTTGACCGCGCCAAGGCCGGTCAGCTAGGTACCCTGGGCTCGGAAAAGCGGGGGGAGCTGACGGTCTTTTTCATCGATGGACTTGAAAATGAAGCGCAGGCCGAAGCCGTACGCGCCCGCGCCCTGGAGATGGGGTACCCGGGTGCCTATATTCTGCTCCGTACGGAATCGGGTTACCGCAAGCTGTAAACCGCAGCAAGACGCCGCCCCCACTACCAAGATCCGCCCATGCGCCTCCTAATGTTTCTCTTGCTCAATACCGTCGCGCTTGCCGCGCAGGATCGGGTATATGAGGTGTATACCGGCGCCATCCCCTGCCCAACCGAGCGGCCCCTGGCGAGCCGGACCGACCCGGGCATCGGACGTATCCTGACCGACGTCAGCGTGCCGGAATTGCATTACTACGCCCCCGTGCCCCGCGGCGGGGGATCGGCAGCAGTGATGATCATTCCGGGGGGCGGTTACGCCATCGAGGCCTGGGACCTGGAGGGGACGGACATCGCCCGCTACTTGAGTCACCGGGGATTTCACGCATTCGTCCTGAGTCACCGGTTGCCGGCCCGCGCGGCCGATGCGTGTCGCTCGGAGGTGGCCCTCCACGATGCGCAGGAAGGTTTGCTGCGGGTGAAGGCTCTGGCCGACAGCCTTGGGTACGCTTCAGACCAGGTAGGTGTAATGGGATTCTCCGCCGGGGGGCACCTGGCGGGGTCCGCCTCCGTTCACCCGCGGGAATCAGCCGGTGCATCCAGCCGGCCTGCCTTCAGTGTTCTGGTTTACCCGGTCACCATCATGGAGCAGGCCCGCAGTGGCCACGCCGGTAGCCAGGCCAATTTGGTCGGGGAAAATCCCGACCGGGAATTGCTGCAGTACTACAACCTGCCCGCGCAGGTAGATTCCCTTACCCCACCCACCTTGTTGGTGCACGCCTCCGACGACGGTGTGGTGCATCCCCGCAATGCCCTTGAATATTATTCCGCCTTGGTCGCGCACGGGGTACCGGCCGACCTCCGGATATACGCCACGGGAGGTCACGGCTTCGGCGCTGCCCGGGAGCGAGAGACTCCGGTGCAAAATTGGCTGGAGGAAGTGGTAAACTGGCTTAAAGTACGCTGAACATGATCGAATTACCCCCGCTTTCCGGTATCCCCAACCAGGCCGAACTCCTCGTCACCCACGAGGCAATCCACCCTTTCGTGCACCGCACCCCCGTGCTCACGAACCGCAGTATTGACGAACTATCCGGTGCGCACCTGTACTTCAAGTGTGAAAATCTTCAGCGTATCGGGGCCTTCAAGATGCGGGGTGGTGCTTCCGCCGCGCTGCGCTTCACCCCGGCGGAACGGGAACGTGGCCTGGCCACCCACAGCAGCGGCAACCACGCCCAGGCAGTAGCCAAGGCCGCGCAGGTCCTCGGAGTGCCGGCCTATATCGTGATGCCCCACGATGCACCCCGCGTGAAGGTGGCGGCGGTGGAAGGGTACGGCGCCCACATCACGTATTGCAACAACACTCCGCGGGAGCGGCAGGCGGCTTTGGAGCAGGTGATTGCCGAGCACGGTGCGGCCTTTATTCATCCCTACGACGACTACGGAGTCATCGCCGGTCAGGCAACGGCGGGCATGGAGCTGATCGAGGACACTTCCGCCGTGCTCGACTACCTGGTGGCCCCCGTCGGAGGGGGCGGACTACTGGCGGGTACGGCCCTGGCCGCCAGATACTTCAGCGTAAAGGCCGAAGTAATCGGCGCGGAACCCGAAGCCGTGGACGATGCATTCCGCAGTTTCCAAAGCGGCAGGATCGAGGAGAACGAAACAAATCAGACGGTAGCCGATGGCCTGCGTACCAACCTGGGGGAACGGAACTTCCCCATTATCCGTGATTACGTAAAAGCCATCTACACCGTCTCGGAGGCCGAGATCATAGCGGCGATGCGCCTGATCTGGGAGCGCATGAAGATCATCGTGGAACCCAGTTGCGCCGTCCCGCTGGCGGCCATACTGCGTAATCCGGAAACCTTCCGCGGCAAGCAGATCGGCATCATCCTCACCGGAGGCAACGTCGACGTAGACCGCCTCCCGTTCTGAAAATTCATTGCCCGTTACCGGCTGCCCCGGCCGGCAGTATCTTGCCCATAAATTTCCGCCCATGGCCTCCGCCCAGAAAAACCTGAGCACTTACGACGAATCTTCACTTCCCGATGCCGCTCCACTTACGATCGGAATCGTGGTAGCCGATTGGAACGCCGACATCACCCACGCGCTCTACCGGGGCTGCTACGATACCCTGGTTAAGCACGGCGCCCGCGAGGAACAGATCCATACCGTGCAGGTACCGGGAACCTTCGAGCTACCCGCGGCCGGTCGGATTCTGGCCGGTCGTGAAAAACTGGACGTAGTGATTTGCCTCGGCTGCGTGATCAAGGGCGAAACAAAACACGACGAATACATCAATAATGCCGTGAGCCAGGGCCTGGTGAACCTCAGCATCGCCACCGGAAAGCCCTTTATTTTCGGCGTGCTCACCCCCAACGATCACCAGCAGGCCCTCGACCGCGCCGGTGGCAAGCACGGCAACAAGGGGGTGGAGGCCGCCGTCACTGCCATCCGTATGGGCGAGCTCTACCGGACCAGCAAGGGGGGCAAAAAGTCTATCGGCTTCGGCAACTAGTCGCGCCTCAATACCAGTTTGCCGTCGCGCAGCCTCACCTCCACCTTTCCCGGAACCGCTTTGTCCGGCGAGGTAAGGATACGGCCCTCCTGGCTCACCAGTGCATACCCCCGGGCCAGCGTGGTTTCCGGCCGCAGGGCATTGAGCAGCATTGATTGTTGTCGCACCCGGTCACCGGCCCGCTCGAGTTGGTGCCTTACCAGGTAGTGCAACTCCTTCCGTTGGGCGGCGGTGCGCAGGTGCCCGGCCTCCAGAACCGCCGTGCCCGTTTGGTGAATGGCGATGGCCTTGCGGTCCAAGCTGGATGTTTCTCCGTGAAGGAGGGCGGTAGCGGTAGCGGCAATGCGCCGGCCCAGGTTCAGCAGGCGTGTTTCGGTCTGCAGCAATGCATCAATAAGGTAAGCCGCCACGGCGGTGGGCGTTTTTAAGCTGCGGTGCACGACCCGATCCAGCACCGTGATGTCGATCTCATGCCCAATACCCACGATTACCGGCAGCGGGGCGTCGGCTACGGCCCGGCAGAGGGCTTCGTCGTCGAAGGCTGCCAGATCGGTCTTGCCGCCCCCGCCCCGGACGATCACGATCAAGTCGTATTCCGCTTTGCGGCGTCCTATCTGCCGTAGCCTGGTGGTAATTTCCTCGGTGGTCTGCTGTCCTTGCAGCGCGGCGGAGTACAAATCGGCGGTGAAGGAGTACCCGTAGCCGTTCTCCGCCAGTTGGCGGCGAAAGTCGGACCACCCGGCTGCCGTATCGGCGCTGATCACGGCCAGTCGTTGCGGTGCCGGGGGGAGGGGTTGCCGGGCGTTTCGGTCCAGTATCCCGTCGCGACTGAGGGCTTCCAGCGTAGCCTGCCGGCGGCGTTCCAGGTTGCCCAGGGTATGTTCCGGGTCGAGGTCTTCCACGATGAGCCGCAGTCCGTATCGTTCGTGAAAGGAGGTGCTGACCTGCAGTCGTACCGACATCCCTTCCTGGAGGACGCCGCGGGTAAGGCGCAGCCCGTGGAGCTTGTGGATGCGTTTCAGCTTCCCGGACCAGATCACGGCCTCCAACTGGGCTATGATGCCGGCTTCGTTCTCTCCCTTCTCCACCAGCGTCAGCCAGGTGTGCCCGCGCGATTCGTTCACCTGCGCGAGTTCGGCGGAAACCCATACGGGTTCCGGCAGATTCAGCGCGAACACGCGGCGGATGAAAGTAGCCAGGCGGGATAACGGCATCGTCTCCATTCGCGCAAGGTAGCTTGGGTGGACGGATTGCCCCGGGTGGGACCGGCCACTACCCAGGCATCTGGTTATTCAACATGATGGAAGTACATCACCGGCAGGTACCTTTACCGACCATCCGCACCACGTATGCACCCCCGAAACCGTTACCGA
This sequence comes from Neolewinella litorea, assembly GCF_004803465.1. Taxonomy (GTDB): domain Bacteria; phylum Bacteroidota; class Bacteroidia; order Chitinophagales; family Saprospiraceae; genus Neolewinella; species Neolewinella litorea. Next base: position 267,770 of record NZ_SRSF01000001.1, read on the forward strand.
GACAAGCACGATTTTCCGGCCCTTTGCAAGTTGGAACCCCGCCTCGAGGCCTTCCTGGCCCCCAATCCGGCGGGGAAGTTGTCGCTGGACTTTACCCGCCGGGAGGCCCTGTTGTTGCTCAACCGGACCTTGCTGATGCGGGATTACGGATTGCAGCATTGGGACGTGCCAGCCGGACACCTCGTGCCCCCGCTCCCCGGACGGCTTGACTACGTGCATACCCTGGCTGACCTGGTCCCCCATGCCCGTCGGGTACTGGATGTCGGGACCGGTGCGAGCGTCATCTATCCTATCCTGGCGGTGCGGGAATACGACTGGACGGTGGTAGGCTCGGAGGTGAATCCGGAAAGCCTGCGGGTGGCTCAGGCGATCGTGAAATTTAATCCGGTGCTACGCGGTCGGGTCCAATTGAGGCAGCAGACCGATCCCGTGCGCCTGTTTACCGGGGTGGTGGAGCCAGGGGAGTACTTCGATGCTACGCTATGCAATCCGCCGTTCTACGCGGACCGGTCGTCGGCTGAGCGGGCCGGTCGGAAGAAGTGGGAAAAACTTGGTCGGCAGGACGCCGGACTTTCCTTCGGTGGGGCCGATTCCGAGCTGTGGACGCCGGGTGGAGAACTGGCCTTTCTGCGGCGGATGATTCGGGAAAGCGATGCTTACCGCACCCAGGTGGGGTGGTTTACCACGCTGGTCTCGAAAAAGGGTTACCTGGACAGCGCCCGCCACGAACTCGACCGACTGGAGGGTGCTAGGGTTCGCGTAATGCCGATGGCGCAAGGGAATAAAAAAAGCCGCATCCTGGCCTGGACGTTTGGGGAATAAGGCATTTGGTTTCGCATTATCTTCCCTTTTATGACTTACCCCGATCTCTCCAGACACTCGGAGCCCCTCACCGATTTGTTTCCCCGTCTCAGCGCCGAGGAGACCTGGGACCGGTACGCCTTGCCTGTGGAGGATGTAGCCTTTTTCCGAAAGGAGGGGTACCTAAGCAACGTAAAACTGCTGGATGAGGATCAGGTGGAGCGCTTGAAGGCCGAGCTGGATGAGCTGATGCGGCCCGACCATCCGGGCCACCACCTCTTCTATGAGTTCCACAGCAACGAAAGCGGGGATCCGGATGCGGTGCTGTTCCATAGCCTGGGCCACTGGCGAATTACGCCGGCGTTTCACGACGTGCTTTGGAACCCCCGATTTCTGGTGATTGCTTCTCAGTTGCTCGGCAATCGATCGGTACGGTTCTGGCACGATCAGTTGTTCTGCAAACCGGCCCGTCATGGTGGGGTAGTGGCCTGGCACCAGGATTACAGCTACTGGACCCGCACGGGACCCATTCAACACCTGACGTGCTGGACAGCCCTCGACGATGCCCATCAAGACAACGGGTGCCTGCAATATATCCCCGGCTCTCACCGCTGGAACCTGCTCGATAAAACCACGCTGGCGGGGGATATGGACGGGCTGTATGAGCAGCTGGATGCGGAGCAGCGCCGGGCATTCGACCGAAGGGTTGCCGTGGAACTCCCTGCGGGGTACGCTACTTTTCACCACCCCTTGTTGGTGCACGGCTCTTACCACAACCGGTCGGAGCGCGCACGTCGCGCATTCGTACTCAACGTTTTTGCCGACGGCACCCGGAGCAACGCCGGGGAAGAACTGTTAAAGGGGGTTCCAGCCGTAGCGCCCGGGGAACCGATGGAGGGGAGGTTTTTCCCCCTGCTGTTTTCACCCCCCCAAGGAGTAAGGAGAGAGGATCAATCGTAGTTGCGCTTGCCCAGCAGCAGGCTGCCGATCCGGACCAGGGTGCTGCCCTGTTGGAGGGCTACCTCATAGTCGCCCGACATGCCCATGCTGATTTCCGAAAAGGTGGGCTCCTCCTCGAAGTACTCAGCCTTGACCGACGAATAGATCTCGTGAAGGGTGCGGAATTCCTGCGCCACCTGCTCCTTGTCGTCGGTATAGGTGGCCATGCCCATAACGCCGAGTATGCGGACGTTCTCCAGGGGTTCTTTCCGGATGGACTCCAGCAGTTCGCGACCGGATTCCGGGGTCAGGCCATATTTGCTTTTTTCCTCGGCGATGTGGTACTGTAGCAGGACATCTACGCGGCTGTCGTCGGCGCGCTTGTCCATCTCGCGCAGCAGCCGCAGGCTATCGCCCGAGTGGATCAGGGAGACAAGGGGCAGGACGTTTTTAACCTTGTTGCGCTGCAAGTGCCCGATGAAGTGCCAGTTGATGTCTTTGGGCAATCGGGCATGCTTTTCCTCCAGTTCGGCCACGCGATTTTCACCGAAATCCCGGTGTCCGAGGTCGTAGAGTTCCTGGATCAGCTCAACGGGGTGGGTTTTGGTGACAACGACCAGTCGGGCACCGGCGGCGGCGACTTCGCGGCTCAGGGTGCTGTAGTCATCGGAAAGCTTGGGCATGCGTATTGTGTTAACGGTTTGGGTAGGTGTTCACTCGGCCTTTGCCGGTCCCCGTAGAAAAGGTACCGTTCCGTAAAGGAGGCCTTAAATCGGTCCTAAAATGGGCGCGGCGTTATGGTTAAGTATATGAGCCTGACTAATTTAGACGTTACCAATTTACAAGGACATTAACGATACCAAACCATGAATTACCTCACGCTTAAGAATGACCGCAAACGCCGCCGTCAAGCCCGTACCGTAACTTTTCTCGTAACGACCTTAATGCTGGGCGCGGCTGCTTACGGGATGGGCGCCACGCAGGAGTTGGCTGAGCTGTTCCAGCATTGGATGGGCACCCAACCCGTAAGCGAACCGATCGCCTCGGCTATTTAACTTCGAAAAGTTCTACATCAAAAATCAGGGCTGCGTAGGGCGGAATGGCCGGTGGCGATCCCTGCTCTCCGTAGGCCAGGTCGTAAGGAATAAAGAAGCGGTATTTCGCGCCTTCCTTCATGAGTTGCAGACCTTCCGTCCAGCCGCGAATAACGCGGTTGAGGGGGAATTCGATGGTCTGCCCGCGCTCCACGGAGCTGTCAAAGACGGAGCCGTCGATCAGGGTGCCGTGGTAGTGGACCTTGACGGTTTCCGTAGCCGACGGGCTGGCGCCGCTTCCTTCCTGAAGAACTTCGTACTGCAGTCCGGATTCGGTGACCTTAACCTCGGGACGCTTGGCGTTATGAGCCAGGAAAGCCTCGCCTTCCTGACGCGCTTCGGCACCCGCGGCCGCGGCTGCTTTCTGAAGATATTGCTGGATGTACTGGTTGGCCTGTTCGGGGGAAACCTTGCCCGATCCGCTGAGGCCGTCTTCAAATCCTTTGGCCAGACTGCTGGCGTCGATGCTGTCGAATCCCTGACTTTTCAGGTTCTGGCTCAGCACGATGCCGAGACTGTAACTGGTGGTATCCATATAGGATGATTGGTTTTGCGCCGTGAGTACGGCGGTAGTAAAAAGTAGTAATACAAGCGTGCCGCCCCAGGGTTTCATGCGCGCGACTTTAATCGGTGGCTGTACTTCTTGCGGATCTTGCCCACCTTCGGGGTGATTACGAAGGTGCAGTAGCTGTTGCGGTCACCGACCTTGGCGTAATAATTCTGGTGGTAGTCCTCGGCGGCGTAGAAGCTGGTGAAAGGCACCAGTTCGGTCACCGCGGGCTGGTCGTACAGTTCGGGGACCAGTTCACGCATCTGCCGCTCGGCGGCCTCCTTCTGTTCGTCGTTGGTATAGAAGACGGCACTGCGGTACTGCGGCCCGATATCGTTGCCCTGGCGGTTGGGGGTCGTGGGGTCGTGGGACACGAAGAAGATCTCCAGGATCTCATCGCGGGTGATCACCGAGGGGTCGAACTCTACCAGGACGACTTCTACGTGGTCGGTTTTCTTGCTGCAGACCGCTTCGTAGTTGGCGGATTGGGCATCACCGCCGGCGTAGCCGTTGATCACGCGCTCGACACCCTGGATGTCCTGGAAGACGGCTTCCACGCACCAGAAGCAGCCGCCGCCAAGAATTATGGTTTCTTTGCGGGAGGTATTGTCAATATGGTTCAATACTTCTCCGAATTTGGGGGAGGTTGACATTATTTAGAGTTATCTTGTTAAGAAGGAGGGGGCCGGCTTCCGAAAAAGATTGGCATTTCGTTTTCACACCTGGCCCACGAGGGAATTAACGTCTCCGTATGCAGCAAGTTTTGAGCAAGCTATTTCGGGCCCGGCCGGGAGAGTGGGGCGCCGTGCTTCTACTGCAGTTGCTCGTTTTCCTTATCATCTGTACCCTTCTGATCGTCAAGCCCACGGCGAGCGCCCTTTTCCTCTCGGAATACGGCGCCATCGGTTTACCCTACATTTTTCTGGCCACCGCCGTACTGGCGGCCATTGTGAGCACCGGATACTCTCTGGCGCTGCGGCAGTACAGCCTCTTGCGGGTGAGCACGGTTTCCCTGGTCGTCTGCCTGGCCGTGCTGCTCGGTTGCGCGGGTTTCATGCGTATCCCGCTGGCCAGGCCCACCATCGCGGTGATTCTGTACCTCTGGACGGCCATCTTCGGGGTGCTGGCCGCTTCTCAGTTCTGGATGATGGCCAGTTTCGTGTTTGACGTGCGGCAGGCCAAGCGGCTTTTCGGGCTGATCGGGGCCGGGGCCATCGCCGGAGGTATCGCCGGCGGGTACATCACCTCGCTGTTGGCCCAGGAGATCGGCGCGCGGAACCTGATTCTGGTGGCGGCCGCCCTGCTGGTCCCGAGTCTGTTGTTGACAACCCTGATCTGGCGCCGGTACGTGGCACGCAAGCAGAGCATGATCAGTCGCAAGCGGAAGTCGGACGCCGGCTACGAGGCACCCCACCGCCTGATCCTGGCCAGCAAGCACCTGTTGCTCCTATGTGGCATCGTGGCCCTCAGCGTTACGGTGGCCAAACTGGTGGATTACCAATTCAGCGTACTGGCGGCCGAACGGTACGGCGACCAGGATCGGCTGGCCGGCTTCTTCGGGTTCTGGTACTCTACCTTCAACATTGTCGCCCTCGTGATCCAGTTGCTGTTCACCCATCGGGTGGTGCAAGGCATGGGCGTCAGCGGCGCCTTGCTGTTCCTGCCGGTAGGGCTCGGCATCGGTGCGGTAGTGATGCTGGCCATTCCGGGCCTCAACGCCGCGATCTTCAGTCGATCTGTAGACGGCAGTCTGAAGCAGAGCCTCAGCCGCGCCAGCATCGAGATGCTCTTTTTGCCGCTGGACGAAGAGACCAAGAAACGAGTGAAGACTTACATCGACGTTTTTGTCGACAGCCTGGCCGGAGGCCTCGGTGGTTTGCTGCTGATCCTGGTCACGCAGATCCTGCACCTGTCCGCGCCGGCCATCAGCTGGGTGGTCCTGGGCCTGGTGGCTATCTGGATGGTCAGCGTCGTGCTCATCCGTGAGGAATACATCGAAGCCTTCAGGGCGCAGCTCTCCCACCTCAAACCCAAGGAGCACCGCAACCGGCTGAAGAGCCACCACCGCAAGGTCATGGCCGGCTTCCTTCAGGTCCTGGAGGAGGGTCAGATGAGTACCCATGAAAAGCAGTTGCTTTACGTGCTGGAGCGGACCGATGACCTCAGCAACGGTTCTTTTCGGGAGCCCATACGCAGGTTGCTGGCCCACCCTTCGGGCAACGTTAGGTCGAGGGCCCTGCGCAGTCTTTACCTGCAACCCGGCACGGAATTGCTTGACGAAGTTATGCCCCTGTTACGCGACCCCGAACGGCAGGTACGTAGTGCGGCCTTTGACTACCTGTTCTCCCGCACGCACGCAGTGGAACGGTCCGTCCTGGAACCCCTGCTCGACCACGCCGACCCCGACGTTTCCGGGGCCGCTCTCGTGAGCCTGGCCACGGAGACGGCGGGCAACAGTTACAGCCAGAAGCAGTGGCGCGTGGGCCAGCGGCTTCGGCGGCGCATCCGCGAGCTGCGTACGCTACCGGTGGCCGACCGCAAACGTTGGTACCCATATCTGCTACGGGCTTCGGGCCGGTCCCAGACCGCCACGGGTAGGGCCTTCATCCAACGCTGTCTGGTTTCGGAGAAGGAGGAAATACTGCGCTACGCCATCCTTGCCGCGGGCGAAAGCCAGCACGAAGACCTGATCGTGCCCCTCCTGCACCTGATCGTGCATCCCGGCCTGCGGCCCATGGCCATCAATGCGCTTGTACAGTACCAGGGCGGATTACTGGCCGTAGTGCCCGGTTTGATTGCGGAGGGCGAACTCACCCTGGCGGAGATCCGCCGGCTGCCTTCCGTCATCGAAAAGATCGACCGTCAGCAGTCGGTTGACCTGCTGTTTTCCCTGATCGAGCGCTACTATCCCCACGATCTGGCCCTTCGTATGGAGGTGCTGCGGGCGCTCAATGCCTTTCGCCGTGATTTCCCGAAACGCAACCTGCCGGGGAAGATCATTTACCGGCTCATCGTGGCGGAAACCCGCACCTACGAGACGCAGCAGGAACAGGTGTACAGCCAGAATATCCTGCTCCGCTACACCCAGAGCGAGGACGAGCTGGCCTACCGCGAGGCTTACGCCAGCCTGCTGAACCAGCGCATGCGGGGGACATTTAACCGCCTTTTCCGACTGCTCGGTCTCCGGTATCCTCCCGCCGACATCATACCGGTACACCTGGCCCTCAACGGGGATACCGGGGCGGTGCAGATCAGTGCCATTGAGTTTTTGGACAACCTGCTGGAACTTTCCCTCAAGCGCCTCATCATTCCGGTTCTCGATAAGCGCCAGCGGCACCTGAATGCTTCCGGCACCGAACTCGTAGATGTGGAGACCGAAGTGGCAGAACTGCGACGCAAGGAATTCAAATCGCTGCGGCGGGTACTGCGCGGCCGCGACGACCGTCTCAAGATCGCCGCCCTGCGCTTGATCAGCTGCCTGCAGGATGTACGGTACCTGCCCGTTGTCGATTACTACGTCGCTTCTACGGATATCCCGGCGTCGGTGCGGGCGGTGGCCCTGGAAGCCCAGGAAGAGTTACGGGTAAGTTTGAGTACGGTTGCGGTCTGATCTTCTATCTTTGCGGCCATATGACCGCACTACAAGATTTGATCGAATCCGGAGTCCGCAAAGGGCTACAGCAATGCTACGGAGTGGATGCTGCCGGACAGGAAATCACCCTGCAATCCACCCGTAAAGAATTCGCGGGCGAATATACCGTCGTCACTTTCCCCCTGACCCGACTGGCCCGGAAAAAGCCCGAGGAGATCGGGCAGGACCTCGGCATTTTCCTCAAGGACGAGCTGGAGGAAGTGAAGGAATTTAACGTGATCAAAGGTTTTCTGAATCTGGTGATCGAGGACGCCTATTGGGCGCGTTTTTTGCTCCAAGAGGCCGGCGAGTCTGACTTTGGCCGTTCGCCCGCGCGCGACGAAAGGGTAGTGGTCGAGTTTGCTAGCCCCAACACCAATAAGCCCCTGCACCTTGGCCACATCCGCAATATTTTGCTGGGCTGGGCCACGAGTCAGTTACTTGACGCCGCGGGATTCGACGTGAAGACCGTGCAAATCGTGAACGACCGCGGCATCGCCATCTGCAAGTCGATGCTTTCCTGGCAGCGCTTCGGAGAGGGTGCCACGCCCAAGTCGGCGGGAGTCAAACCGGACCACTTCGTCGGCGAGCACTACGTCATGTTCGAGACGCGGTTCCAGGAGGAATACCGACAGTGGCAACAGTCGGAGGACGCGCAGCAAGTGCTCCAGGCCAAGAACAAAAAGGACTTACCCGAGAAAGAATTCTGGAAGGGGTACAAGAATACCTACTTCAACAACTTCAGCGATCTGGGTGCGGCGGCCAAGGAAATGCTGCTCAAGTGGGAGCAGGGAGACCCGGAGACCGTGGCCCTCTGGAACAAGATGAACGGCTGGGTATACGAAGGATTCGATGAGACTTACGAGCGGTTGGGCGTTCGGTTCGACAAGCTGTACTACGAATCACAAACTTACTTGCTGGGCAAGGATATGGTCGAGTCGGGGCTGGAAAAGGGGGTGTTCTACCGCAAGGAAGACGGCTCCGTTTTCGTCGACCTCACCGATGCCAAGCTGGACGAGAAGGCAATACTGCGCGCCGACGGCACCAGTCTTTATATCACCCAGGACCTCGGCACTGCCCGCCTGCGCTACGACGATTTCGGTGCTACCCGTATGGTCTATACCGTGGCCGACGAACAGAACTACCACTTCCAGGTCCTCTTCGAAATCCTGAAGCGCCTGGGTGAGCCTTACGCAGATGGGCTCTTTCACCTGAGCTACGGAATGGTGGACCTGCCGACCGGCCGGATGAAGAGCCGGGAAGGCACCGTAGTTGACGCCGATGACCTGATGGACGAAGTTATCCAGGAGGCGTACCAGTCGAGCCTGGAGCGGGAATCCACCAGCGACCTCAGCGAGGAGGAGCGGCGGGAGATCATCCGCAAGATCGGTATGGCGGCTCTCAAGTTTCAGATCATCAAGGTAGGCCCGCAAAAGCGCATGGTATTCGATCCGAAGGAAAGCGTAGACCTGCAGGGGCAGACCGGTCCCTACGTACAGAATGCTTTCGTACGGACCCGCGCGGTGTGGCGAAAGGCCGGTTCCCCGGACCTGGCCGCCGCCAGTGAGTACACCACCCTGGAACCTACCGAACGCGAGCTTATCAGCCAGCTGTACGCCTATCCGACCCTGCTGCGCGACGCCGCGGAAAACTACGACCCCTCACTGGTGGCCATGTACTGCTACGAACTGGCTAAGAACCTGCACAAGTTCTGGCACGATGTCAGCATCCTCAACGCCGGCTCCGAAGCCGCCACTGCCTTTCGTTTGCGCCTCTGCCAATCGGTCGGTAACGTGCTGGAATCCGGTATGGGAATCCTGGGCATCGAAATGCCGGAAAGGATGTAGCCCCGGCATCCCGGTAGCCTAGTGTTGCCAGCCTTCAACAAAGTAGGTGGTGCGCCCTGCCACCTTGGTCACCTTCACTTCGCCAATACCCTCGGGGCCGGCCTTTCCTTCTTCACGCCACACGTGCCAGAACCAGTCTTCGGGGTAATCCTTGTAGTACGGGGCATTTTCCGTGCCATACTTCATGACGGCTACGGTTTCGGTGTGGATGTCGGTCAGTTGATCGTCGGAAAGGTCGCAGGCATGCGCCGCGGGGTGAATGCGGGTCCGGTAACAGATCTCATCCGCGTACAGGTTGCCGACCCCCGCGAGAATGGATTGGTTGAGGAGTAGCCCCTTAATCGTGGCTTTGCGCCCCTTTACGGCATCCAGCCAATCCTCCAGCGTAAGGTCCAGCGCATCGGGACCGAGCTTGATCTCCTGGATGTAGGCTACGTGGTCCTGCAGGTACAGAATGCGGGCGAACTTCCGAGGATCGTCGAAGCCGAGGGTATTTCCGTCGGCGAAGTGTAGTGCAAAGCGCTCGAACTTGTTGCGATCAGCAGTTTCCTGGTAGAGCTTCAGGTCGCCGGTCATGCCGAAGTGCAGGAGCAGTGAGTGGTCGTTGTCCAGATGAGCGAAGAGGTACTTGCCCCGCCGCAGGCTACCGACGATGGTGCGGCCGGTCAGGGCATCCGCAAACGCCGGTCCGGGGAGGTTGCGCAAAATATGGTCATCATGGACGGTTACCCCGGAAATGGTCTGACCTGTGGCCGCGGCGTCGAAATACAGTTTGAAATTGTGAACCTCCGGCAATTCGGGCATGGAACGAATCTTTGGATACCCTAACGGCAGCTGGCCGACAGGGTTGCGACCTTATAGCCATCCACGCGGGCCCGCTTCCACCAGACGATACCCGCGATCGACCCCGCCAAATTTGGCAAAAAACGCTTTGACCCCCGGAATTTCCGAACCCTCAAAGTCGAAAACGGCACCCGGCTCTCCGGCATGGCGCTGCATTACCAGAGCCAGCAAACGGCTCGTGCCCCGGCGTTTCTTGCCGCGCTCGGTTGTTACCGTGGCCAGGTTGATGGTCCGCCCACCGAAATGCGGAAAAAAACCTGCGGCCAGCAGCTCACCATCCTCCCGTAACTGGTGGCAATTGCCCCAGCCCGCGTTTTGGGCCGTAAGGATCAAGCGGTGGAGGGCAGCGAACTGACTGGGCTGCATGCCCGGTTTTCCCGCCAGATCCGCTTCACTCAGGGCCACGAAAGTTGCGGGATCCATTGTGTCCAGGCAATCGTCGGAGCTCTTCCGCAGGAAAGCTTGCAACTTGCGCGGAAAGCCCGCGGCAATGTTGGGCCATTTCCGCGATAGATCGAGCTCGAAATTCGTGCGGACGCGGGACCTATAGCGCTTCGGAATTTCCGCCGTGGGCACGCCGGCCCGCAAGGGCAGGGCGATCTGGGGGCGGAAGGGAACGGCCGAAAGCAGGGCGCGTACATCGCCTGGCAGCAGCTGACCGAAAGGACCAAGCTGCTGCGTGTAGGGGGGGCGAACGTAAACGGGTACGAACCCCAGGCGGCGCATGCGCGGCAGGGGCAGCACTGCGCGGTAGTTGTCGAGCACCAGGCCATCCCACCGGCGGTCGGTGGCGGCGTCCAGCCAGTCGGTCAATCCGTAGGGCAGGGGTGTGGGGTCCGATCGGACGGCTGCATCCCAGGCACCATCGTCAATTGTGCTCCGGGAAAGGCGCCGGATGCCGCTCCCCACCGCTTAGTCTTGTTGCTCGGCCAGGCACTGCTGCACGTATTCCGTGTAGCGTTCCTGCCGGAATTGCCGCCACCGCTCGTAGTTCTTGGGGAAGCGGCGCAGTTCGGTCTTGAAGTTCTGGAAAGGGTTCGGACGTTTGAGGGCGTAGGTGAGCGCCTGCCACAGTTCCTGGTTGCGCACCCGGTCGGTGAAGGCCGACATGATCTTGATCGCGTCGGCGGCGGGCATGCGCTCGATGTGTACGTAGGCATCCGGGTCGGTGCTTACGTCCTGCATAATCGCCTCGAAGACCTCCGGGTCGGCGCGGACGTTGCGCTCGGGGTCGTCGGCGATGAGCATCCGCCCGTGCGCGCGGTGCACGTAAACTTCCATGCCACGGCGAATGGCGGTGGCCGCCTCGTTTATATCGTGGTCGTTCAGTGAAATCATAATGGGTTCAGTTTTACGCGCAGCAGGCGATTGTCGTTGGTAAGGTACAGCCAGTCTTCCCCTGGCGACAGGCAGACGTTGGAGACGGGTCCCTCGCTGCGAATCTTGGCGAGCAGGGTTCCGTCGGGGCGGACCACCCATACCCCGCCGGGAGAGGTGGCGAAAATGGTTCCGTCGCGGGCAACGGCCAAACCATCGGGGTAACCGGGTTCTTTGTCCGCCAGTTCGGTAGCGTCGATGATCGTTTTCGGTTCTCCGAGGGAAAAGTCATCTGCCAGGGGGGTAGCCGTCACAATGGCCCGCGCGCCATCGGAGTTGGCGATGTAGAGGGTACGGCCGTCCGGACTGAGCCCGATACCGTTGGGGCGGGAATATACCTTGGTGAGCAGGGTCACCTGGCCGCGGGGGTCTACGCGGTACACGCCATTGAACCCCATTTCACCGGCGTCCCCCTGGGGCAACCCATAGGGCGGGTCGGTGAACAGCACGGAGCCGTCGGCGGCTACCACGAGGTCGTTCGGACTGTTGAACCGCTTACCGTCGTAGTACTCGGCCAGGGCCGTATAGGTTGGTTCAGGGGTGGCGAGCGGAGCATCCATGCGGGCAATGCGTCGCCCACCGTGTTGGGCAAGCAGCAGCCGTCCTTCGCGGTCAAGTGCCAGCCCGTTACTGCCCGGTTCGTTGCTGTAATCGTTCGGCACGGCACCGGAATTGCTCAACCATACGCGGCTGCCCGTCCCCGTCCACGCCAGGATATGGTTATTCGGAACGTCGCTGCAGATGACCGTGCCATCCGGCAGGACCAGTGGCCCTTCCGACCACTCCATTCCGTCGAAAAGGGTTTCGGACACGAATTCCGTGCCGAACCACCGTTGCGCCGCGGCGGGGTCCACTGCTTCCAGGCGGACCGGCGGCGTCGGGTCGGCGGTAGCTTCCGGTGCGGGAGCGGAGCGGCAACCCAGCAGCAGGAGAAGGAGTCCAATAGGAAGCAATCGGTTCATGGCGGCAAAATTAGGAAAAAATAAGGCGCACTTTCGGTCCGTGATCAAATTCGGGATTATGCTGCGCAGCAGGTTTTCCTTCCTAAAAGGTAAGGTTGTCCCGCCGCGTATTGGCAAGTTTTTGGCGTAAGGCATGATAGGTGCGGGTGGTCTACCGGTAGGCCATGCGGCGCGGGTGCCGTTTAGTCGGGTCATTCGTGTGCTCGCTGAAGCTACGATGATTACGGGCGTTTCGACCGACAACGCCCATGGCATTGCGCGGAATGGTCCGATGTAATATTTCTTATACTTACGGCAACAAGGTGTTTTCGCGGCTTCATTCCTGATGTCAGGGTCAATTTCCCAGATTGAATTCATTTGCCATTTCCACCAGCGATCTATGAGTAATCCGAAAATTCATGGTGGTGAATGCGGTATTAATGCCGGCATACGGTTAATAAATCACCTTTTCCGTGCCAGCTTTTTTCTGGTAGATCTTGCACCTGCGCTCCGCCGCCCAAACCCCGATTGCCTCAACCATACCCCTATCTTGCATGCCCAACATAGACCTGAGTAAAATTTCCACCCGTGCCCCGGAAGACCTCGACCGCGACGAAGCCGAACGACTGACCAAGCAGCGGGCCGACCGCATCAGCGAACTGCACCAGCAACTCGTGGCACAAAAGGAGCATGCGGTGCTGATCATCTTGCAGGGCATGGACGCCAGCGGGAAGGACGGAGCCCTGCGCAACGTGTTTGGCGAATGCGCGCCCTACGGTCTACGCTCCGTAGCCTTCAAGAAACCTACGGAGGAAGAATTCGACCACGACTTCCTCTGGCGCATCCACAAGGAGGTGCCGGCGCAGGGGGAGATGGTGATCTTTAACCGCAGCCATTACGAGGACGTGCTGATCCAGCGGGTACACGGATGGATCACCGAAGAGCAGGTTGACCGCCGCTTCGACAGTATCAATGCCTTTGAAAATCTGTTGCGGTACGATAATAATACCCTCATCCTCAAATTCTACCTGCACATCTCCAAGGAACAACAGCGGGAGGAACTGATGGAGCGCATCGAGGAACCGGAGAAGCAATACAAGCATAACGACGGCGACTGGCGGGAGCGGGAGCACTGGGATGAGTACCGGAAAGCCTACGAGGACGTCATCGCGCGCAGCGAGATCCCCTGGCACATTATCCCCGTCGATCAGCGCTGGTACCGCAACTACCTGATGACCGACATCGTGGTGCAGGCCATGGAGGGGTTGAATATGGAATGGCCGCCTCTGGTAACCAACAAGACGTGGAGCGTATAAAGGGGTATGGAAAAAGTGCTGCGGCTGGGAAGGGTAGACGAGGACATTAAATTCAGCGAAGCGGAAAAACAGGAGTTCCTGCGTCTGTACCACCATCCGCAGGGCTTCTCGGGGGGTGAACTGCGGTTCCGCGACGACAGCCGCAATCGGTGGTGGGAATGGGAAAAAATCGAGGGTCACCGTATCCGTGACCTCACCCGCCTGCTCCAGGAGGCGGGCTTCATGCCCCACGCCGAGCACGGCGGTATTTTCGGCTACGCCACCCAGGCGGCCGTGCGGCTGTTCCAGGAATACGTACGGACCATCGACAGCCCGGAGCGTCACCAACGACGTGATCCCCCCTCCTGGCCCGATGGAGTAGTGGGTGACGATACGCAATATTACCTCGACCAGTGGGCGGACGCAGGGCGCCGTTGCAGGTGGTCGAATGGTGAGACGCGTCCCGATTACGTGCGATGGATGACTTGGCTGCAAGCGGCCAAAGCGCACCATCTGGCCCACCCCACGCCCGCCCTTCGCGCCCTGGCGCAAGCCGATCGCCGGGGCGATACCTTTCTGCCGGAGGAGTGGGACTTTGGGGGAACGGCCCCCCACCTCATCGGTATCCGTCGGCAGGCTGGCGCTCCCGCGCAATCCACCAGCCGCCGTGCGCCGGATGATCTGTTCGTTCTGCTGGTGCAGGGAATGACCTTCTACTTCTGGGGCTCTACCGATGCCAACCCGAGTTCGCGCCGGGAAGGGTATCTGATGGAGGGGCAGCACCGCTACCGCTTCAATTGGCACAATATCGGTGAGGCGAGGCGCGACCGCATTTACAAGGCCGGCCGGCCGGCGGGAGCCGGGGTGATGGTGATCAGAGACGTGCATGGAGACAACGCCCTCACAGACCGAAACCGGCAGGATGGCTTCGACCCGATCCCGAATCCAACCTTCAACATTCACTGGAGCGGATTGGGAATAAGTAACTGGAGTGCAGGCTGTCAGGTCATCAGTGGCAAGAACTACATCAATGACAGGGGCGATCTGGTCAACTGCGTGGAGTACGCCGCCCGCAACGACAGCGAAAGGGGAACGAAGCGCGGTTCGGATGGCCCCCGGTTGACGATGGGTGCGTACACGGTGCTCAGCGATTTAATGCTGTGTTACACCCCGGCACAGGCCCCCGGAGAGAAGCCCACGTTCCGTTATAGCCTCTTTCGGAAAGAAGATTTCGCGCAAATACCCGGCATACCGGCCGATGAACTCAAGGAAAAGCTGCACCTTATGCGTAGCGAGCAATTTTTCTGAAGCAAAATAACCCAGTACCCATGGCAGAGAACAAATCCTTTGGCGACTTCATCAACGATATGACGAGTCTGGACGTCGTCACCCTGACCGGTAACCTCACTGTAGAGGTGAATAACCTGCAGGACAGCGATGGCGATGACAAGCCGCTGAAGTTCACCCGCATCATGCAGCAGTTGGAGGGGAATATCCTGAAGAAAGACTCCAGGATTTCTGCCCTGGCGGCCACCCACGTTTCCATCGATAAGGACACCGTTACTTTCGTAAAGGAAAACCTGTCGCCCGAGGAGGCCGTGTACCTCGACTTCCACAACGAGACGGTGAAGGCGGCCGGTATTGCGCGTGCCGCGATGGCCGACGGGATCGCCAAACTGCTGTTGGGTAGCCGGAAATAGGCTGCGCATGAACACCGGTGCGTTCATCACCACCTGCCGCCGGCTCGGGGCCGGCGAGCGCGACCCGGAAGTGGCCGACCAGGCCTTCCTGGCCGTGGCCGATACCATGACCGTCAGGTACGCTATCCCGTTTCCCGCCACCGTACAGCGGACCTTTGACCGGCGCGACACGCCCTCACGCACGCGGCGGGGGCAGTGGCACGAGATGGTGCAGCACCTGACCGACCTCAATTATCTGTCAATTGACACCTTTCAGCTCTGGCACCAGGCCAGGGCCGGTAACCAGGAGCCGCCACCCAAGATTCTATTATCAGTGGTAGAAGCCGTGGGCCGGTTCGTGGCGGAGGACGATTACCCAGGTTACGCACTGATCCCTTCGTTTCCGCGCGGTCATTTATCGGGGCGCCTCGACTGGGTGGAAGAATACATCGTCACGGTAGTTTACCGTCTGGCCCTCTACACCTCCTTCGACGGTGACACCGAGGTGCGGCCCCGGTACCGGATCGGTGAGCAAACGGCGTACGGCCGCTCGCTGGCTTTTCGGCTGCGGGTATACTTTCACCATTACCGCCGGCAGTTCTCCCGTCAGCGCACGACCTATCTGGAGTGGGAACACTTGCCGTTGCTCTACCAGCTTGACAATTCCCTGGGCGGCACGTACAAGGAACTGCTGCCGGAACGTGACGCGGTTTTCCTGCACGTAAGTTTGCAGGAATTACTGCTGAACGGCCCCAAGCTTTTCGACGCCTTCCGGCGGGCCAACAAATTCCTGCCCAATGCCTCAGGCGATTATTACCTCCAGTACCGGATAGCGGAAGCGGACGGCGACACCGATGAAATGAGCCGGCGGGAGGAGAAACTCGCCCGGCGGGCCGACCGGCGCATCCGGCGCAGTGAGTTGCACGCCGACACCGGGGGCAATCACCTGGGCATCCGCCTGCTGCAACTGGCCCTCTGGCGGTCGGGATTCTACACCGGCATGCTGGACGGTGACTTTGGGCCTGTATCCCACCGGGCAGTGCTGGCGCTGGTGGCCCAGGAGCGGGACCACGGCGATTGGAAGGACCGCAAGCTCGACCGGGTGGTCGTGAAAGCTACCGAGGCCGGGAGCTGGCTGGTCGACCTGAAACTGGTCGGTCGCCTGCTCGACGCGTACGCACCGCCGGGCGAGGCGGAGGCAGAGCGGGAAGAGAACGAAATATGGGATAGCCTACGGGCTAGCGGCAGGGAGGACGTACTTGATCAGCGCTTTGCCGAACGACAACGCGAAGTAAGCATGGCCTACGGACAGCCGGAGCAACATCCCTTCAGGCGGGTGTACTTTGGATTGCGGAGTCTGATCCGCGGAGCATTTCGGGCAGTAGGGCGGATCGTCGCCTGGGTGGCCGGGGCGGTGGAGACAATCCTTGGGGCGGTGTTTGACTTCGTGAAAGCCCTCGCCAAACGGCTGCAGGAGGGAATCGGCCTGTTTTTCACCGGCTTTCGGTATTTCGGACATTTTTTGCTCGGCAGACCCTTCGTGTCACTCGGTAATCCGGTCGGCCAAACCCATCCGGTCATGATCACCCGCTACCGGATCGATTTTGATGTCGTCAATCTGGTCGACGCCGCCGTTTCCGACGACGACCTCCTGCGGCACCGGGCGTACATCCGACGTATGACCGAGGGCGCAGTTTATTTCCTGGACACAACCATTGCGGTCATCCGGCTGATTGCTACCCTGCAACCGCCCATGGGGTGGCTGCGTCTCGGGGTGCTGGTAGCTCGCTGCGTCCGCGACTTGTTGCGGCGCGAGGGCGAAACGGTCCCGGTGGTCTGACGATGCGAATTCGCCCCGGGGTGGCAGTGGCTAGTTCTGTGGGGTACGGGCCGATTCGAACAGATGAAGCAGGTCGCCCATTCGTTCCACGAGTTCGGAGCGGTCGACGATGAAATCGAGGAAGCCGTGTTCCAGAAGAAATTCCGAGGTCTGGAATCCTTCGGGCAGTTCTTTCTTGATGGTTTCCTTCACTACGCGCGGACCGGCGAAGGCGATCAGGGCCTCGGGTTCCGCGAGATTGATGTCGCCCAGCATCGCATAACTGGCCGTGACACCGCCCGTGGTGGGGTCGGTCATCAGGCTGAAATAAGGTACGCCCGCCTTGGCCAATTGACTCAGTTTGGCGCTGGTCTTGGCCATCTGCATCAGGCTGAAGGCGGCCTCCATCATGCGGGCACCTCCGGTCTTGCTGATGATCAGCAGGGGGGTGCGGGTCTTGCGGGCCTCATCGATGGCGAAGGCGATCTTTTCGCCTACGACGCTACCCATACTGCCACCGATGAAACTGAAGTCCATACAGGCTACCAGCAGGGGGCGGCGGTTGAGTTTGCCGCGGGCCACGCGGATTGCATCGTTCAGGCCGGTTTTTTTCTTGGCGGCTTTGAGGCGATCCTTGTAAGATTTCAGGTCCTTGAACTGCAGTACGTCCACGGCTTCCATGTCGGCCTCGTACTCTTCAAAATTGCCGTCGAACAGCAGGTTGAAGTACTCCTGCGAGCCGATCCGCTCGTGGTAGTTGCAGCTGGGGCATTTGAAGAAATTCTCCCGCAGTTCCTTGCGGGTGACGGTTTCGCTGCACCGCGGGCACTTGTACCATAAGCCTTCCGGGGCTTCTTTCTTGTTACGCGTGGCGGTCTGAATACCGTCTTTGAGTCTTTTGAACCATCCCATAGGGGGCAAAGGTACAGCAAGCCTAATTACTTCGCAGCAACACCACGCCACCAATGATGGCGGCGATGCCCACCACCCGCATCCAATTGACCGACTGCGCCGGAATACCCATCAGTCCGTAATGGTCGATAACCAGGCTGAAGACCATCTGCCCAGCCACTGTCAGGCCGATGGTGACGGCCACCCCCAGGCGCGGAGCGAGCACGATAATGGCGAACACGTAGAACCCCCCCAGTACGCCCCCGAGCCAGTAGAACCAGGGCAATTCGAACGCACGGCGTAAATTACCCAACGGAACCCCGGCCACCAGGCAATAGGCGAAAAGGGCAATACCCCCGGTCACGAAGGAAATCAGGGCTCCGTAGACCGGACTATTAACCGCTTTGCCCATCCCGCTGTTGAGCCCGGCCTGTACCGCCAGCATGGCACCCGCGACAACCGCCATCAAAAAAAGGAGTAATTGCTGCATGGCCGGGTGGTACTCTGTATGTTTGTCGCCCCAAAGTAGAAAGTAATGCTGAGAGAATTCAACAACCTGACCGCCGAAGAGCAACAACTCATGTTCGACGCCATACCCTTGATCGTGATCCTCGTAGGGGCGGCCGACAACGTACTGGACGAGGTGGAGCTCACGGAGGCGCAGCGTCTGGCTGACATTCGTACCTACAATACCCGCGGCCGCCTCAACGCCTATTACGAAAAGATCGACGAGGGCCTGTCGGCTCGCATCCAGGAACTCTACAACGGAATGCAGAACGGCGTCGAGCAGCGCGAGAAGTACATCGTCAAGGAACTGAGCAAGCTCAACGATATCCTGCCTAAGCTGCGGGAACCCTACGGTTACTTGTACTACCACAACTTCCGCACCTTTGCCCGCCACATCGCCGAAAGCCACGGCGGCTTCCTGCGCTTCATCACCGTAGGGCCGAAAGAGGCCAAGGTCATGGAACTGCCCATGATCAAACCGATCCCCAAGCCCCCGGAAGATGAGTACCCCAACCTGCTGAAGTAGCACGGGAAAATGGTATGGGCCTGGTTTATACCCTTCTAAAAAGTGGTTTGGGCGTTTATCTTTTGCGCTCTGCGCTCACCCCCTTGTTGGCCAGCCTCGCCGACAACCAGGTGTCGCCTCCGTTGGTCGTCTTGACCTGACCGGAGATAGCGGCGACCTAAATCTGTGGACCACTTCGTGCCGGGTATTCTGTCGCGCCCCGAGCCGCAGCCCCCCTTTCGGGGCCGGCCGGGGCGCGTCCGTTTTGCCGTATGGGGTGTGTTAAGGTATTTTCGGCCCTTACCCCAACAAACTACTTGCATGAAAAAGCTGGCATTGCATTGGCAAATACTCATCGGCATGGCGCTTGGTGTAGGGTTCGGTGTGCTGGCGGCCTCCCTGGGTTGGGGTGACTTTGTCGGCGACTGGATCAAGCCATTCGGTACCATCTTCATCAACAGCCTGAAGCTGATCGCCATCCCCCTAATCGTTGCTTCCCTTATCAAGGGCATCACCGACCTGAAGGACATCAGTAAACTCAGTTCGATGGGCGTGCGGACCATCGGTCTGTATATCTGTACCACGGTGGTGGCCATTGTCCTCGGCCTCGTCATTGTCAACGTAGTAGGCCCGGGTGAGGGGCTGGACCAGACCACGCGCGACAACCTCTTGAACGATTTTGCGGCGGACGCGGGTGCCAGGATCACAGACGCTTCGCGGCAAGCTGAGGCGGGTCCCCTTCAGGCATTGGTCGATCTGGTTCCGGAAAACATCGTGGGGGCCGCGAGCAGCAACGGCAACATGCTGCAGGTGATCTTTTTCGTAATCTTCTTTGCTGTCGGCCTTATCCTGGTGGACCCGAAAAAAGCCCAGCCGGTCAAGGATTTCTTTGACGGCGTTAACGAGGTGGTCCTGAAACTCATCGACCTGATCATGCTGGCGGCTCCGGTCGGGGTTTTCGCCCTGCTGGCCAGCCTGGTGGTGGAAGCACCCAGCAAGGACCTCTTTGTTGCCCTGATCATGTACAGTGCCTGCGTACTCGCTGGATTGGCGATTATGGTTTTTGTCGTGTACCCCACGCTGGTCAAAGTGTTCACCGGCGTGAGCTACGGCAACTTTATGTCGGGTATCAGTCCGGCCCAACTCCTGGCCTTCAGTACCAGTTCGAGCGCGGCCACATTGCCGGTGACCATGGAGAGGGTGGAGGAGCACCTGGGCGTAGATGAAGAAGTAACCTCTTTTGTACTGCCCATCGGCGCTACCATCAATATGGACGGTACCAGCCTGTACCAGGCAGTGGCGGCGGTGTTCATCGCCCAGGCCTATGGCATAGAACTGGGGTTAGGTGCGCAGCTCACGATTATTACCACCGCCCTGGCCGCCAGTATCGGCTCGGCGGCCGTGCCCGGTGCGGGTATGGTTATGCTGGTTATCGTGCTGGCGCAGGCGGGTATCCCGGAAGTGGGGCTGGCACTAATCTTTGCGGTGGACCGACCGCTCGACATGTGCCGCACGGTGGCTAACGTTACCGGCGACGCTACCGTGGCCATGCTGGTCGCCAAATCCGTAGACAAACTGGGTGATCCCAAAGAGCGGAAGTTGGACGACTACTACGTCGAAGCCTAGAACGGTTAGTTCTGCTGCTGCACCTCGATCTGGGCCAGGCGGTAGAAACCGTCGCCCATTTCCAGTTGCGACTGGTACCCCAGGGGTACCTCCTCGAAATCCCGGTTGGCGTTGCGAAGCCGTACCCCGAAGACATAATTGCCGGCGGGGAATTCCGACGGCACGTCAAAGTTGTAGCTCAGCCAGTTGGCCAGGTGCAGTTCACCGACCGTATTGGCCCCGGAGGGGATCGACCACACCTTGCGTTCCGGGCCTTCCAGTACCACGTCCATGGTGTAGCGCGCGTTGGGGTCCACGCTGCCGACCGTCCGCCATTCCATCTGTGCTTCGAAGGACTCGCCGGCACTAACCGTATGGGGCAGGTTGATGGCGTAGACGTAGTGGCCCACACCGTCGACCGGTTGCTCTACTACGGAGTCGCTCAGATCGATATCCTGACGATTCCCGCTGTCGCAGCCGAACAGGTACAAAGCCAGGGCGAGGGAGCAGCAAATGCCCCGAAAGGTGATGAAAAAGCGGGTAGGGGAGAGGGGCATGGGCTGGGTTTGTGATAAAATCCCTTTTTGCGGGGGAATGGTTCACCAGCGTTAGGAGGTAATGTGCTTTTGTCCCTACCTTGGCTGACAGATCCGGACCCGGGGCTAGCTTTTGTACGGGACGGTCAGTATTAGGAGTAGTGCTCGGACAAGTTTGTCGACTCACCGTCGTTCTTAACCCACATCGTCTGTTCCACTTACGACGCCAAACCACTTAGTTGATGAGATCACTTTTCGTATTGCTCTTGCTCTTTCTGTGGGGGCAGAGTTACGCCGAACAGATATTTCTGCTCTATGATGGGGCGTGCGGTGCCCAACTGCGCTACCAACGCACCGTGGCGGATAGTCCGCGGATGGACTACTATTCCTACAGCCTGCCCGCCGGCTTCGGCATGCGGATAATGCTGGAAACCGACGGCGAAGGAGCCGCCGTACAGCAACAACTCCCCGAAGGCTATTTGCAGTGCAGTGATGCACGATTGACGACCGAGCTGGCCGACCGGATCAACGAAGCCCAGGACCATTTCTTTATCGTACAGCCCCTGGCCGAGGGAGGCTACCGGATTGAACCGGTGGTCATGGCTGCGGTAATGGAAGAAATGGGCACCAGCATCCGCTACCGGTCTCCCTTTGCCGTTTTTGCGTTCGACACCGAGAACAGCGTGATCGGCATTAACCTGGACAACGGAAACGAAGGCGCTACCGTCACCTTTGAAGGAATGGAAGGTCAGGGCTGCCAGGCCAGCTACCTGCTGCGGCAGTACAACCCCGGTGCGGCCTACCCCTACATCGTTTACCGCCTCGTACCGGGTCTTGGCATCGTGGAACGGCAACTCACCGGCGACGGCAGGTCAAATCAGGATGAAACGATCGCCGCCAGCCAGGTGGACGATTTGCCCTTGGCCGACTACCTGGAGGCACAGTGCGCCAACAGACAACGGGAGGTATCTTTCGTACCCCTCTACATTGACGCCCAGGCGGAATCGGGCCAATCCGTCACCGAATCTTCAAAGCCGGTCATCAGCAGCCCGGCCGCCAAGGTGGTTCCGGTATCTACATCGACCGTCGAGACCGTCGATCTTTCCGAAACTCAATTGCCCGTAACTGAACACGAGGTAGCCCGGGGCGAAACCCTTTACGCCATTGCCCGCCGTTACGGCGTCAGCGTGGAAGACATCAAGCGTAACAATGGACTGCGCGACAACACCATCTTCGTCGGGCAGCGCTTGCGCATAGATTCCGATGCCGCGGTTGCCGAGCCGGTGGTTGCCGATCCGATCGTGGAGGAGCGCCCCCTGTACTCGCCCCCCGTGCGGGTTCCGGCAAACGAGCCGACGCCCGATCCCATCGTCGCGGTTCCGGGAATCAGTGCCTCTTCGGCGGACTATGCCGGTTCAGATTACCATATCGTACAACCGGGGGAAACCTTCGCCAGTCTGGCGCTGCGGTACGGCTATACGACCCAGCGGTTCAAGGCTTTTAACAATCTGAGCGATGCTCAGGTGGCCCGTGTCGGGCAGCGGCTGAAAACCACGGATTGTACCTGCCCCACTGTTTCTGAGGACCCAGTCCAGCCCGGCGGGGGCAATCCTATGCCGGAACCTCCGCGACCGAGCGATTACGTAACTGGTACGCCAACGCCGCCGGCCCCGGTCCGCAATGAAGCTGCCTACCCGTCTTACTATCCGCCCCCTCCGGTAGTAGCCCCTGCCCCCAACGTGATTGCCCCGGCTGCGACTCCGGTGGAGCATCGTCCGCAGGCCGGCACCTCCCCGGCCTACGCTTCGCCGCCCCCACCCGCTTACGGTGCGCCCGTGCAGCAAAACCGGGCCATTCATATCGTGCAGGAAGGGGATAGTCTGTATGGGATCGCTCGCCAGTACCGGCTTACGGTAGAGGAGCTTCGTACGCTGAATGCGCTGGAATCCGCCGACGTAATCGTACCCTACCAGAAGCTGTATGTAAACTAATCGGGTCCCGCCTACCTTCTAGGGTGAACTACCTTTCTCCCCCTCCATGGTTGCACTATTATTATTTGCCCTTATTTCGATCGCTTTCAGTTTCCTCTGTTCGATTTTTGAGGCCGTACTGCTTTCGATCACCCCCAGCTACGTTCAGCTCAAGGTCCAGGAAGGGGGGCGTACCGGGGAATTACTCCAGCAATTCAAGAGGGAGATCAACGAGCCGCTTACGGCCATCCTTTCCCTCAATACAGTTGCCCATACCGTAGGTGCCATTTTGGTAGGTGCCAGTACGGGAGCGGCCTTTGGCGAGGGTGGATTCGTTCTCCCCGTCATTGGATACGCTATATCGTACGAAGTGATCGTGAGTATCGTGATGACCCTGGCCATCCTGATCTTCTCGGAGATCATCCCCAAAAACCTTGGCGCAACGTACTGGAAACAGCTGGCCCCCTTTACCGTGAAATCACTGGATATCCTGGTGAAGATATTCAAGGCCCTCGGCATTGTCTGGGTTTCCAACAAGATCAACCAAAGCCTCGGCGGCCGCGATGCTCACACGACCGCCCTCACCCGAGTGGAGTTCGCCATGATGGCCGAAGCCCAGACCGAACAGGGAGAACTGAAGGAGGAAGAAGGCCGCATTCTGCGTAACCTGCTGAATTTCGAATCCCTGACCGTACACGACGTGATGACCCCCCGAACGGTGGTCGTCGGCGCATGGTCCACCCTGACCATTCGGGAGTTCTACGATAAGTTCGACAACAGCCCCTTTAGTCGCTACCCCATATTCGGCGAGACCCGTGATCAGGTATTGGGCTACGTCCTGAAAGATATGGTCTACAAGGCCATCATCGAGAAGCGGGACAACGAACCGGTCCTTTCACTCGTACGCGATTTGCTGACCGTTCCCCAAGACACCTCCCTGCATCACCTCATCGATCGGATGCTGGAGCGACGTGAGCCCGTTGCCCTGGTGGTGGATGAGTTTGGTGGCATGGAAGGATTGGTCACCATGGAAGATGCCATGGAGACCCTGCTAGGACTGGAAATAATGGACGAGATGGACAGCACTCAGGATATGCAGCGGCTCGCGCGGGAGCGATGGCGCGCCAGGGCCCGTGCCATGGGAATGGACATCCCCGAGTCGAACCCCGAAGTTAATCCGGAAGGAACTCCGGGGGAACAGCCCCGCGCAACCCCAGCTCAATAGCCTCGAGCTCCGATACGCGCCCTGCGCCGACGGTAAAGCGCAGCAGGGTCCGCATACGGTGAAATCCATGGCGACCGCAGGCCCCGGGGTTCATGTGAAGCAGGTTCCGTTTTTTATCCGGCATTACCTTTAAGATGTGACTGTGTCCGCAGATGTACAGGCCGGGCCGTTCGGTATCCAGCAACGTCCTCACCCGGGGCGTATAGCGACCGGGGTATCCGCCTATGTGGGTCATCATCACCCTAAGGCCCTCCACGGTAAAGATCAGATCAAGGGGCAGCCGTCGGCGCAGGGTACTGTCGTCGATATTGCCGTAGACCGCCCGCACCGGCCGGAAGGCCTCCAATTCATCGAGGATGGCTACATCACCCACGTCCCCGGCGTGCCATACTTCATCGCAGTCGGCAAAGTGGGTAAAGACCGCGGGGTCGAGATAGGAGTGGGTATCCGATAGCAGTCCGATGCGTACGCTCATTCTTTGAGTTTGTAGATTCCGACGATGAGGTTTCCACAGGGTCTCACCTCAACCATCGGTCGTGCAAAATGGCCGGTCCGCTGGCTTACTTCCCCGCGTTCTTCCGGGTACAGGAAATTGGTGGCAACATAATCGGCCCGCGTCCAGTCCGACTCGTTGATGATCTTGCCTTTGACCCCGGGCGGCAGGGCGCGGATATTGTCGATGCAGGGCCAGTTCTGGCACTTTATACGCCGGGATTCCCCTTCGGGAATCTCTTTCGCCAGTTCAAGGAACGCCTGCCGGTAGCCGGCACCCCAGTAGTCCATGTCGAACCGCTGCAATAGGTAATCCCCGCGGATCACGGCGTTAAAGTACACCTGCTGCTGAGGGTGCATGCGGACCATAGCGACGCTCGTAGCCAGCAGTCCGCCGCCCAGTACCACCGCCGACAGGATAGGCGCGGCGCGGCGGAGGCGCTCGTAGCCGAGCAGCATCAAATAGACCAGGCCCGGATACACAAAGTGCAGGTGCCGCCATCCGTTGTACAGGGTTGAGCCCAAGATGATGACGACCAGGATCGGTCCGATCGACAGTCCCAGGTGAACGAAGTCGACCTGCTGCGCGAAGTCATCCCAAAGCGACCAACGACGTAGTCCACCGAGCATCTGGCGAAGGGCCTGATATAGCCCAGTGAAAAGGAAGAGGAGATAGACGACCGGGGTGGTGATGACGATCCAGGCCGGAATGTAGTAGGCCGGTAAGTCGATGGCCGGCAGGTATTCCGCGAAGAGCAGATTCACGCTGTCCCAGGTGTAGGCGCTCATATGACTGATGGCCCCGGTCAGACGGGATCCGGTGTCGACCCATAAGTAGGGGAAGAACGGTAGCATAAGCAGGAAGGTCCCCGGCAGGTAGAGTGCGGTCTGCCACAGCCGCCGGAAGTCGCGCGGTCGCTGCGTAAGCTGTTCCCACACCAGCAAAGCTACCGTAGCCGCCACCAGGATGAGGGCCGGAAAACGGGTGTTCAGGGCCAGGGCGGAGGCCGCGACGTGCCACAGCAGGGCGGACCAACTCCGCACCTTCAGGAATCGTACGAGGGTGAAAGTGGCGATCAGGTAAAAGACCAACAGGATGTGGTCCTTCGGATTGAAAAAGGCGTGGGCAAAGATGCGGGGGGAAAGAACGAGGATGGCGGTACCCAACAGTGGGTACCAGCGCTGAATCGGCCACCGTAATCGGAGCGTTCGGTAAAAGAAGGCCAGGGCAATACCGAACAGCAGGAATCCCAGCACGTGACGCAATCGGTAATATGCATACGGATCGTCAATCACCCCCAAATGGATCTCGGCCACGGTGCCCACGATCTGAAAAATCATGCCGTATTCGCTGAAGGACTTTCCTTCGGTGGCAAGCGGCGGATGGTCAACGCCCAGGCGATCGGCGATGTACTCTACGGTCACGTGCCCGTGCCTGCGTTGCACTGCCTCGTCGTAGGTTATCCCGTAGTCGTCGACGATATAGAATCCCGTTGCCAGGAACGCCAGAAAAAAGAGTCCGACAAAGATCCGGTGATTCACGTAGGGATACTTCCGTTAAGGCAGGAGACGCAGGGCTTCCGTTAGTATCTCTCTTTCGGGGCCGGCTTCAATATCGCCATTCTTGTCGAAGCTCACCTCGTTCTGGTAACAGGGGAGCTGGGCGACGACCCGCGTTCCCAGTGCCTGCAGCGACCACAGAAGGGATTCCATGGCGTGGGCCCCGCGGGGCGCATGCGGACAAAAGGTGAGTGCCAGCACGGGTTTATCCTGGGCTACCCCCGGAGTGGTGAGCCAGTCGAGGGCATTCTTGAGTACGCCGGGCAGGTTGTCCAGGTAGGCCGGCGTGGAGATCACTACCGCCCGTGCCAGTTCCCAGTCCCGCCGCCATTCGATCACGGAGGGGGAAAGGGGTGACTGATCCAGCGAGGGCTGGAACAGGGGTAGGTGATCGACCGGAAAGGATGATTTGGTAGCGACGGGGGAGAGGGCGGCCAGGGCGGCCAGGAGTCGGGAGTTGGCACTGTCCGGATGGGGGGAACCCGAAACGGTCAGATAATACTCCACCTTAATCCTCTTCCTCGGTGTCTACGTCTTCGTCGCTGAGTTCGTCGAGGTCGATGTCGGCCTCTTCAATATCGTCGTCGTACTTGTCTCCGTATTCTTCGCGGGCCTCATCGGTCAGGATGCCGTCGTCATCGTAGTCGTCATCGTCTTCGATGATGAGCTGGGCTTCGGACTTGGTCATCCGGATGAGGTAGTATTTCTCGGTGGTTTCGAAAGGGAGCGCACTGGCGATCTTTCCGTTCACGTCGGTGAAGCGGATAAGGTGACGTTCGAAGCCGTTGGGGTAGTTGAGCTTGATCTGCTCGAGCAACTCATCGTCGAGCTTATCGTAGTTCTTTATTACACGTGGCTTGCTCATATATGGATTTAACGACGGGGTAAGGTATTCGATAAGGGAGAAGAAGGCCCGGAGCGGTAAAGTGCTCCGGGCCGTCAAAAAGTCTTAGGAGGCGGCTACGCTCTGTGCCTTCTTGTGGTCGGCGAGGAATTTCTCCAGGCCAATGTCGGTAAGCGGGTGCTTGAACAGGCTGTCGTAGCTGCTGAGCGGGCAGGTGACCACGTCGGCACCGGCCTTGGCGGCTTCCACAATGTGCTTTCCGCTGCGGATCGAAGCGGCCAGAATCTGGGTCTCGAAACCTTGAATGGCGTAGATCTCAGCAATGTCGGCGATCAGGGTCATGCCCTCCCAGCCGATGTCGTCGATGCGGCCGATGAAGGGGCTGACGTAGGTGGCGCCGGCCTTGGCGGCCAGGATGGCCTGCCCGGGGCTGAACACCAGCGTGCAGTTGGTACGGATGCCGTTCTCGGTGCACCAGGCCAGGGCCTTTACACCTTCCCGGATCATGGGGATCTTTACCACGATGTTGTCGGCGATCTTAACCAGCTCGCTGGCCTCACGCTTCATACCCTCAAGGTCGGTGCTGATGACCTCGGCGCTGACGTCGCCGTCGGTGATTTGACAGATTTTTGCGTAGTGGTCCCGCACGTTTTCCTCGCCGCTGATGTTCTCTTTGGCCATCAGGCTCGGATTGGTAGTTACGCCGTCCAGGATGCCAAGGCTTTCGGCTTCGCGGATGTCGTCAAGGTTAGCGGTGTCGATAAAGAATTTCATGCGCGGGTAATTTGTAGCTTTACTGCCGCTAACATACCACCGCCCCGGATGTTTCCAAGCATTCCCGGTATTATATGTGCGTGGGTGGCTGCGCGGTCGCGTTCGTCGCGACCTGTCCGCAGCCTGGCGATTGCGCCGTTGCTTGATCCGCTGGCGGAGGTAGATTGGTACGGCCTATATAATACAAGGTAGGCACCTGAGCTTACTTCACCAACTCGATTAGGCCTTCTCTTTCGCAACCCTGTCACAAAAGATCGGTTAAGTTTTTGCATTAGGAGGTTTCGGCTTACCTTTGCGCCCCGGCAAAACCGGCTGCCCCCTGGAGGGAGTAGGTCGGTCCTATCTAACAAACGACAAGTTGTCACCATGCCAGTTAAAATTCGCCTTCAGCGTAAGGGTCGCCGCAAGCGCCCGTTCTACCACATCGTCATCGCGGACGCCCGTGCTCCCCGCGACGGTAAGTTTATCGAGAAGATCGGTACCTACAACCCGATGACGGTCCCCGCTACTATTGACCTAGACCGTACCGCCGCTTACGAGTGGCTCGTCAAGGGTGCCCAGCCCACGGACACCGTACGTGCCATCCTCCGCTTCAAGGGCGTGCTCTACCGCAAGCACCTCATGCGGGGTGTCGCCAAAGGTGCCCTGAGCCAGGAAGAGGCAGACAAGAAATACCAGGAGTGGATCGATGCCAAGGAAGGCACCGCCGCCGAGCGCCGCGCCGCCCAGGAGCAGAAGGAAGCCGAGTTCCGGGCCGCCGTATCCGGTACCCCGCCGCCCGCTCCCGAGCCCGAGCCCGAAGCTGCTCCGGAAGTTGAAGCCACCGAAGAAAGCGCCGCTGAGGATGCTACCGCTGATGCCGGTTCAACCGAGGAAAGCCGCGAGGAAGCCGCCGACGTACTGGGCGAAGCCAAGGCTGAAGCCGACGCTGCCGAGGCCGCCGGAGAAGCCCTGGCCGAGGCCAACGAAGGCGAAAACGACGCCGCTACCGGTAACATCGACAAGGAAGTCTAAACCAGACGTCCATTTAATTTTAATGAAAAGCCCCGTCAGCCCCCGCTGTCGGGGCTTTCTCATGCATACTCCACCCAGGCCCGCATCAACCGACGGGTTATCGGACCTGCGCCTCCGCCGCCCACGGTACGACCGTCAACGCGCGAAATGGGCATGGCACCCTTGATGGAACTGCAAATGATTGCCTCATCGGCCGACAGCAATTCGTCCGCGCTTACGCATCGCTCCTCCACGGGAATGCCCAGTTGCGCCGCCACCACGAGAAGGTGCTTCCGCGTGATACCCAACAGCACGTCCTCCACTGGCGTGATCAGCCGCCCCTCGCGCACGATCATGAAATTCGAGCGGTCGCTTTCTCGCACGTTGCGGTCGCGATCCACGAAGAGGGGGTAATCCGCGCCCTGTTCCCGGAGCAAGGGCTGGATGCGAATGCCCTCCAAGTAATCGATTGATTTCACCCGGGGAAGCTGGCGCTCGTAGAGGTGCAACATGGCCGAGCAACCCTCTGTATAGCGCTGCGCCGGTGGGGGCGTGAAGGCGTAGGGAAGGATGAGCAGGTTGGGATCGATGGGCGTGTAACCGTCTTCGGCGTACCCCCCGGTCAGAACAGCGCGGATGCCTCCCTCGCCTCCGCCGTTGCGGTCGATCATGTCCAGAATGACCGCCGCAAGTTCCGAACGGCCAAAGGGTAATTCCATCCCCAGCCCCAGCGCACTCAGGCGGAAGCGGTCGAGGTGGTCGTCCAGGAAGCGCGGCTCGCCATCTACGTAACGGAAATAATCGAAGACTCCATAGCCCCGCAAAATGCTCAGATCGGAAACGTGCAGGCGGGCTTCCGCTGCGGGCAAAATCTCTCCGTTGAGGTAAACCTGGTCAAGCATATCAGCAGTTTATCGTGCCGGAAAAGACAAAGGTCGCGGGCCCGATCAGCTGCAGATCCGTGAACCGGTCGCCGCGCCGTTCACCGGTCACGGAGAGTGCCCCGCCCCTGGCCCGTACCGGTATGTGGAAGGGGCCATCCCCGGCTTGCGCATCGCGCAGGAGCGAACCGATGGCGGCGGCCGTGACACCCGTCCCGCAGGCCAGCGTTTCGTCTTCTACTCCGCGCTCGTAGGTGGCGATCTCCAATCCGTCGGCCGTCTGCCGCACGAAATTTACGTTGATGCCCCGTTCCCGGTAGGGGGCCGAGCGGCGCAGGGCGCGACCCTGGCCGACCACGTCCACCGCGTCGAGGGAGTCGACGAAGCGCAGGTAGTGGGGCGAACCGGTATTAAGCTCGTAATCGTCGCCGACGCGGTGCACCTGGTCCACATCCTGCATTCCGAGCGCAATATCGCCGGCGGGCGTGACGACGGCTTCGTGTGGCCCGTCGGACGCCAGGAAACGGTAGACCCGACGCTCGATCCCGAGGTCGGCGGCAAAGCGGACGATGCACCTTCCTCCGTTCCCGCACAGGGTACTGCCACTGCCGTCGGCATTGTAGTAGACCATTTCAAAATCGTATCCTTCCGGCGCCGAGCGCAGGAGCATGAGTCCGTCGGCGCCGATGCCGAAATGGCGGTGGCACAGGCCGGCCACGATGGTTGGCGTGAGGAAATCTAGCAGCTGCCCTTCCCGATCATCGAGAAGGATGAAGTCGTTGCCCGCGCCGTGGTACTTGTGGAAGTCAAGTTTCATCAGTCGTTGCGTTGCTGGCGGCGGAGTGAATCCAGCTCGGCGGCTTCCCGTTCGGCCTTCTCGCGGTAGTAGTTTTTCGACTCGGGTTGCTTGAGGGGGTCCTCAAAGCCAATGGGCACGTCGAGCACGTAGGTGCGGTAGGCAGC
This sequence comes from Neolewinella litorea, assembly GCF_004803465.1. GTDB lineage: Bacteria > Bacteroidota > Bacteroidia > Chitinophagales > Saprospiraceae > Neolewinella > Neolewinella litorea. Next base: position 298,332 of record NZ_SRSF01000001.1, read on the forward strand.
CACAGCCGAGAGAATAACGATAACGGCCAGGCCGATCAGGGATACGCGCCAGCCGAAGATGTTGCTGGAGGGCGGATTGTCGGGGTCGTAGTTGGGTTTGCGGATCACGGCGTAAAGGTAGGGTGTGCAAGGAGAGTAACAATCTCGGGTGCCCGGACGTTGATTGACACAATGAGCCTACGCACGCTGCTTGTTTTCGCCGTAGCCTGCTTCGCGTCCGCCATCCTGGGCGTAGCGGCGGGTCGCTATTTCGTTCCGGTGACGAGCGCGGCCCCGCCCGTGGTCAATCCCAGTCGCGAAGACCTGCGACTCCGGACCTTCGCCAGTACTACCCCCACTAATTTCATTACCGCCGCCGAGCGGGTTATTCCCGCCGTGGTTTCCGTCCGCTCCTACATGCGCGATGCGCTGGTGTCCGGTGCCGGCGGCAGCAGCGTTACAACGGGCTCGGCGGTGATTATTTCTTCCGACGGACTGGTGGCCACCAATAACCACGTTATCGAAGGGGCCCGCCGCGTGAGGGTTACCCTGCAGGACCGCCGGGAGTTCAACGCCCGTGTTATCGGGGTGGACGAAAGTACCGACCTGGCCCTGCTAAAAATCAACGCCACCGACCTACCGGCCGTCTTCTTCGGTAACAGCGACAGCCTGCGAGTGGGGGAGTGGGTGCTGGCCGTAGGCAATCCCTACAGCCTGAACAGCACCGTAACGACGGGAATCGTCTCCGCCAAGGGCCGAAGCATCGACGTGCTGCGCCCCGACGACCGCATCGAAAGCTTTATCCAGACCGACGCCGCCGTGAATCCGGGCAACAGCGGAGGGGCCCTCGTGAATACGGCCGGCGAACTCATCGGCATCAATACCGCCATCATCACCAATAGCGGCCGGCACGAAGGCTATGCCTTCGCCATTCCTGGCAACCTGGCCCGCCGCGTACTGAACGACCTGCGCGACTATGGGGAGGTACAACGGGCGGTACTGGGCGTGTGGATCCAGGGGATCAACGATGCTCAGGCCAAGCGCCTGCAACTGCCCACGGCCAGCGGGGCGCTGATCACCGACCTTACGCCGGACGGGCCGGCGGCGCGAGCCGGACTGCAAATGGGCGACGTGATGACCGCCATTAACGGGGTGGCCATCAACTCCAGTCCGGAAATGCAGGAGCAACTTAGTCGGTACCGGCCGGGCCAGCGCGTACGGGTGACCTTCATCCGGCAAGGACGCAGCCGCAGTAAAACGGTGCTGCTCCGGGACAAAAGTAACCGGCCGGGTCAACTCGTCAGCGAACGTTCCGACGACCGCCTCCACCTACTCGGTTTCGAACTGCGCGACCTCAACGTGGGTGAGTGGAACACCTTCCCACACGGCGGCGTGCGGGTGGTATCGATCTTCCGCGACAGCCCGATCGCCGCTACCCAGATGAACGCGGGCTTCGTAATCACCTCCCTGAACGGGCAGCCGGTGGTCGGACTGGACGATCTGGTGCGCCGGATCAAGCAAGTGGAACGGCCGCTGTTCGGCGGCATTTACGAAGGCTACGAGGGCGAGTATTACTACCGACCGGAGTAGACCGGATCGGTTTACCCGGGGGTGGGGTTATCTTCGCACTACTTAAACCGGCCCCTATGCCAGCTGTCTCGCGCCGCTCCCAGTCCGTTCCCCTTTCCCCCTTTCGGAAACTGATCCCCCTGGCCGACCGGGCCAAAGCGGCGGGCAAGCACATTTACCACCTGAACATCGGTCAGCCCGATATCCTGACCCACCCCCTTGCCGTGGAGAAGTTCAGGAAACTGCCGTGGCAGATACTCGACTACAGTCCGAGCAATGGCATCGCGAGCTACCGCGAGGCGCTGTGCGGCTATTACGCCCGCTTCGGGGTGTCGGTCTCCGCGGACGAGATAATGGTCACCACCGGTGGCTCCGAAGCCATCCTTTTCTTCATGCTGGCGTGCCTGGACCCGGGCGATGAGATCATTATCCCCGAACCTTTCTACGCGAATTACAACGGCTACGCCCACATGGCCGGGGTCGACGTGGTGCCGATCACCTGCGACATCGCCGACGGGTTCAGCATTCCGAGCGTGGAAGCCTTTGCCGAAAAGATTACTCCCCGCACCCGCGCCATCGTCATCACCAACCCCAATAATCCGACGGGGGCCTGTTACTCCCAAGATGAGTTGGAGCGCCTGTCGGGTATCGTGCGCGAGCATGATCTTTTCCTCTGTGTTGACGAGGTGTACCGCGAATTCAGTTACGACTCGCCCCTGCAATCCATTCTGCAACTGCCGGGACTGGACGCCCACGCCGTAGTTATTGACTCCGTTTCCAAGCGTTACAGCGCCACCGGAGCCCGCGTCGGTGCGCTGGTGTGCCGTAACCTCGCGGTGCGGGAATCGGTAGACCGCTACGCCAAACTGCGTCTGAGCCCCCCGGGACTCGGTCAGCGGTTGAGCGAAGTGATGCTGGAGGACGACGGACAGTACCTGCAGGGCGTCAAGGAAGACTACCGCCGCCGGCGCGACATCGTCTACGAACGCCTGCAACAGATGCCCGGCGTATTCTCTTACGAACCCGGCGGAGCCTTTTATTGCTTCGCGCGCTTTCCCATCGCGGACAGTGAGGACTTCTGCCGCTGGCTGCTGGAAGACTTCTCCCACGAAGGCGCTACCGTGATGCTGAGTCCGGGACCCGGTTTCTACGCCACTCCCGGATTAGGACTGGACGAATGCCGGATCGCCTATGTACTGAACACCGACGACCTTGGAAAGGCAATGGATTGTCTGGAGGCCGCCCTCGCCGTTTACCCCGGCAGTACGCTCAGCGGAGCGGATGCCGGTAGCGACGTGGCGTCGTCGGCGCGGCGCTAGTTGCCCCCCGCCCGGATAAGATCCGCCACCTGTTTCAGTAGCACCTCCTCCACCCAAAGGCCGTACTGTTTGCCGCTGGGGTGAAGATCGTCGCCCGCTACCAGATCGGGTTGCTGCAGGCCGCGGCGTGAGATGGGCGTGATGTTATAGAAGGGTATATCGTACCGGGTCGTCACCTGCCGGGCAGCCGCATTAAACTGATCGATTTCCCGGCTGATGAATTCCCGTCCCCCGCCAAAGGGCGTGTAGGCATAATCCGGAATGGTTACAACGAAAACGCGCGAGGTATCCCCACCCGCGTACCCGATGGCCGCCTGCAGCAATTGCTCGAAGCGCCGCTGGTAGCCGTCGACGGCAAAACCCTGAAACTGGTCGTTGACGCCGATCAGCAGGCTCACCAGGTCAAAATCATCGCCGGGGTCAGCGGCCGCCAGCGCGTTGGCCAGGTTATCGGTGCGCCAGCCATTGCGGGCCACGATTTCCAGGGGTTCAACCGCGATGCGTTCCCGCTCGAGCAATTGGCGGGCGAGTTGCTCCGGCCAGCGCTGCTCGGCCGGCACGCTGGTACCAATGGTGTAACTGTCGCCCAGCGCAAGGTAGGAGATGGTGGTGTCGGGTTCTGCGGTCGGGGGCGGTGATCCGGATGGGCCCATAATGGTAGCGTCTTCCTTGGAGCAGGTGAGGAATAGAAAGAGAAAGAGGGTCAGGAAGATATGCCGCATACTGAACGTACGCAGTACATCCAGCCACGGTTCTCTACGCCCCGTAGCGATAGGCCTTAACGGTATTGACGAAGGCTTTCACGCCGTCGAGTGGGGTGTCCGGATAGACCCCGTGCCCGAGGTTGGCGATATGGCCCCGCCCAAAACGGTCCAGCATCGCCCGGGTAGCCTTGGCGACCTGTTCGGTGTCCGCGTAGAGTTGTGCCGGATCCATATTGCCCTGCAGTACCTTGCCCTGCACCTGCGCCCGCGCCTTATCGACGTCGGCGATCCAGTCGAGCTGCACCACTTGGCAGCTCAGCTGCCCGATCCCGGAAAGGGCATGACGGGCGTCCTTGGCAAATACGGTGACGGGGGTACCCGTGAGTTCGCGGCAGATGAGGTCGATGTACCGCAACGAGAACTCGCGGTAGTGATCCGGCGGCAGTACCCCGGCCCAGCTGTCAAAGAGCTGGATGAGGTCGGCGCCGTGGCGCACTTTCTTCTTGAGGTAGACTGCGGTGGCCAGGGCGATGCGCTCTAGGAGCTGATGACTGAGCTGAGGGTCCTGGTAGAGCATCCGGCGGGCCTTGCTGAAGGTCTTGCTGCCGCCACCCTCCACCATGTAGGCGAAGATCGTCCAGGGTGCACCGGCGAAGCCGATCAGAGGGACGCGGTCGGCCAGGCGCTGCTTCGTGGCGTCCAGCGCGTCGTATACATACCCCAGGTGCCCGGGGGCATCGGCGGCGGGTCGAAGCGCGTCAACGTCGGCCTTGGACCGGATAACCTTCGGGAAGCGAGGGCCCACCTTTTCCACCATGGTGTAGTCGAGGCCGAGCGCCTCCGGAATTACCAGGATGTCGCTGAAAATGATGGCGGCGTCAACGCCGAGTTCGTCCACGGGCTGTACCGTTACTTCGGCGGCGAGGTCGGGGGTGGAGACGAGCTCCTTGAAGCCACTCAGACTGGCGCGCAGGGCCCGGTACTGGGGAAGGATGCGGCCCGCCTGTCGCATAAGCCACACCGGCGGGCGTTCTACGCGTTCACCGCGGGCGGCGCGCAGGAAAAGATCGTTGGTGTACATGGCGGCAAAAGTAGCAAGGTCGGCGGCGGTAGTCGTGCTCCGTGGCGGCAACGGATGTAATTTGACTTGATAATTACTACATTCATTGCCTACACCCACTCTCCATGTTCATCATCGGAAGTTATTCCCTGGCCGTGCTGTGTTGCTTCATCACCATGCTGTGCTGGGGCAGCTGGGCCAATACCCAGAAACTGGCTTCCGAGCGCTGGCGGTTTGAGCTCTTTTACTGGGACTACGTATTCGGTATCGTGCTTTTTGCGCTGCTTTTCGGTTTTACGGCGGGATCCGCGGGTGCCGTGGGCCGGGCAATGCCGGCGGATCTGGCACAGGCCGATGCGGTCAATCTGGCCTCAGCCCTGCTCGGCGGCGTATTGTTCAACGCGGCCAATATCCTGCTGGTGGCCAGCATCGCGATCGCGGGAATGAGCGTAGCCTTTCCAACGGGGATCGGACTGGCGCTCGTCATCGGGGTGGTGGTCAACTACCTGGACCGGCCGGAGGGGAATGCCACCTTGCTTTTCGGAGGCACCCTGCTGGTGGCGGTGGCCATCCTGCTGAATGCCTGGGCCTACCGAAGGGCGGCGGTAAATCGACGCAAGACGCCCACCAAAGGCTTGGTACTCGCCATCGTCGCCGGTGGTTTGATGGGGCTCTTCTACAAGTACGTGGCCAATTCCATGTTCCCCGACTTTGAAGTGCCCCTGCCGGGGAAGCTGAGCCCCTATTCTGCCGTGCTGGTATTTTCCCTGGGTATCCTCGCAAGTAACTGCCTGTTCAATACCCTTCTGATGCGCTTTCCCTTTGAGGGCCAACGGGTGCGGTACAGGGACTACCTGCGGGGCGGTTCCCGCGATCACCTGATGGGAATACTCGGAGGGGCGATCTGGTGCCTGGGCATGTCGTTCAGCATCCTGGCCAGCGACGAGGCGGGACCGGCCATCAGCTACGGACTCGGGCAGGGAGCCACCATCGTGGCGGCCGTCTGGGGCATTTACGTTTGGCGGGAGTTTGCCGGCGCGCCCGGAGGCACCCGGGCAATCCTCAACGTGATGCTGGTGTGCTATCTCATCGGACTCGGCCTTATCGTAGCGGCGGGGTAGGGGGCGCAGGCTCTTCGACCGACGCCAACAAGTGAAACAACAACAGCATGAATAGAATTACCGTCGTCGGCAGCACCAACACCGATATGGTCGTAATGGCCGAGCGCTTCCCCGCACCGGGTGAGACTATACTCGGCGGACAATTCTTTCTCTTCGCCGGAGGCAAAGGGGCCAATCAGGCGGTGGCGGCGGCGCGACTGGGCGGCCAGGTCCGCTTCGTGACCCGGGTGGGGGAGGACTCTTTCGGCCGGCAGGCCGTCGAAGGGTTTTTGCGGGAGGGCATCGACTGCTCGGCCGTATCAATTGACGACCGGCGCGCCTCGGGCACCGCCCTCATAACCGTTAACGCTGCCGGTGAAAACACCATAGTAGTGGCACCCGGGGCCAATGAGGCACTCACGCCGGAACGGCTCCAGTATCTCGACTTGGCACCGGATGAATTTGTCCTGACCCAGTTGGAGACCCCGTTGGAGACGGTACAGGCACTCGCTCGACGGACCGACCACCTTATCCTGAACCCGGCACCCGCCCGAGATTTACCTGACAGTTTACTCCGTCGACTTTTCCTGATTACGCCAAATGAAACGGAGCTTCACCTCCTTACCGGATTGCCAGTTACCGAGGAAGGGAATAGCGTTGTTGCGGCGGCGCAGGCGTTACTGGCAAAGGGGGTCCAGCAGGTGATCGTAACGCTGGGTCGCGCGGGGGCTTGTTACGTGGGGCATGATCAGACATTCTTCGTCCCGGCTCCATCGGTAAGGGCCGTAGACACTACCGCCGCCGGTGATGTATTTAACGGAGGTCTGGTGGTGGCGCTGGCGGAGGGGCAGTCCATACGTGACGCGGTCGCGTTTGCGGTCCGGGCAGCCTCAATTTCGGTCACGCGCATGGGGGCGCAGGCGTCGGCCCCGCTGCGGAGTGAACTCAATTCCGCCTAGGTCTGTACCGCTCCGATGTTGAAGCGCTCCACGGGTGCATGGGTAGCCGCCTCGATGCCCGCCGAAATGTAGGCACGGGTATCGCGGGGGTCGATAAGTTCGTCGACCCACAAGCGGGCCGCGGCGTAGTAGGGGCTGGTCTGGTGGTCGTACCGTTCGGTAATGCGCTTGAGAAGTTCCTGTTCCTCCTGTTCGGTTACCTCCTGACCGCGCGACTTCTGGCTGCTGACCTGAATTTGCAGCAGCACCTTAGCCGCCTGTTCGCCACCCATAACGGCGATACGGGCAGTGGGCCACGCCAGCATGAGGCGGGGATCGTAGGCCCGGCCGCACATGGCGTAGTTACCGGCACCGTAGCTGTTACCAACCACGATAGAGAATTTGGGCACCGTGCTGTTGCTCACGGCACTTACCATTTTGGCGCCGTCTTTGATGATGCCGCCCTGTTCGCTGCGGCTGCCAACCATGAAGCCCGACACGTCATGGAGAAAGACCAAAGGGATGTTTTTCTGGTTACAGACCATGATGAAGCGCGCGGCCTTGTCGGCTGAATCGCTGTAAATGACGCCACCAAACTGCATTTCCCCCTTACCGCTGCGGACTACCAGCCGGTTATTCGCCACGATGCCAACCGACCATCCGTCGATCCGGGCGTAGCCGCACAGTACCGTCTGACCGTATTCCTCCTTGTACTCGGTGAACTTGCCATCGTCAACCAGGGCACGAATCAGTTCGCGGCCGTCGTAGGGCTTTGACCGTTCCTCGGGTAACACACCCAGGACAGCGGCTGTATCCGCCTTGCCTGGCTCACTGCGGTCGAAGGGCGTGAGTACCTTTTCCGGCACCCGACTCATCAGGTCCCGAATGGTCTCGAGGCATTCGTGGTCATCGGTACACTTGTAGTCGATGACCCCACTCACGGCGGCGTGCATGTCCGCCCCTCCGAGGTCTTCCTTGTCTACTTTTTCCCCGATGGCGGCGCGCACGAGATAGGGCCCCGCCAGGAAGATGCTGCCGGTGTCTTGCACGATGAGGCTCTCGTCGGACATGATGGGCAGGTACGCTCCGCCGGCCACGCAACTGCCCATTACGGCGGCGATCTGGGTGATGCCCAGGGCACTCATGCGGGCGTTATTGCGGAAGATACGGCCGAAGTGTCGTTCGTCGGGAAAGATCTCATTCTGCAAGGGCAGGAAGACGCCCGCACTGTCGACCAGATAGATGATGGGTACCCGGTTTTCCATGGCAATCTCCTGGGCCCGGAGGTTCTTTTTGCCGGTGATCGGAAACCAGGCGCCTGCCTTGACCGTGGCGTCGTTGGCTACGATCACGCACAGGCGACCGGCTACGCGACCGTAGCCGGCGATCACGCCGCCGGCGGGGCATCCGCCGTATTCCTCGTACATCTCGTATCCGGCGAAGGCACCGAACTCCAGAAACTTCGATCCGGGATCAATCAACTTAGTTATGCGTTCTCGGGCGGTCAGTTTTCCCTGTTGGTGTTGCTTGGCAACCCGTTTGGCGCCGCCGCCTTCCAGTATCTTCTCTCGGCGGTGGTTCAGGCGGGAAACTTGCAGCAACATGCCGTCCTCATTCTCGGCGGCGGTTAGTTCTTGTTTGGTCATGATCGGTGGTTAGGCGGCCGAAAAGTACGATATTCGCCCCAACCACCCCCGCCATGACCATAAGCCTCGTCGGACTCCTTATCGAACTCCTGCTCCTGGCCGTCGGAGTGTATCTCTACCTGTTTGCCCGCGGATTGATCAGTTTCGGCAGTCCGGAATCCCGCGCCCGCGCCGAGGCCTTCCGTGCCGACAACGCCACCTGGATGCGCCTCCTGGGGCTGGCCCTGGCCGCGCTCATGCTCGTCAATGTGGTCCTGCACGTGCGCGATCTCGTGCAGGGAATAGGGTAAATACAAAGCGGCGAACGACCCCGAAGGCCATCCGCCGCTTGTACCCGGAACGGGAATCGAACCCGTACTCTCAGTACTGAGAACTGGATTTTAAGTCCAGCGCGTCTACCAATTCCGCCATCCGGGCGGGTGGCCGCAAAGATAGTAAAAAGGGCGGGCGGGGCGGCCTCGATTCTCTTCCAATTTATTGAAGCAATTGTTCACACCTGGGTCGCAAACGGAACAACCACCTTGGTCAGGAAAGGCAAAGGGGCATTACCGTTGCCGCATGTTGCGGGCCTCTGCAGCTCTTAGGGTGGCTAATTCTTCCTGCCGGTTGTCGAGCAGGACCAGCATGCCGTCCTCCATGCGGTAATTCATCGTCAGGCGCAGCGCGTTCAGAAAGTGCTGTTCCAGATCCAGGTCCTCGCACGCCATTTTCGTGGCCATCATGGGGGGGAAAGACAACCCCTGACGCTCGAGCGTATAGGTGCCCCGGTAAGTGTTGCAGCCGGCGAAGCCGCTGGCCCGGTTGCCGTTGGCCTCCAGATACAGGGAAGGTGGGCGTTTCATGGCTTTCACTTCCTCACCGGCCACCCTGACGAGTTCCCAACGCTGTTCCATCAGGCCGGACACGTCCTTGTTCAGGTAGTACAATTGCGATAGTGAGCCTTCAATGGGCACATTGATCATGTCCATTTGTCGCAGGTAGTTCTTGCCCACCTTGTAGTAGATCGGCCGATCGGTAGAGTCGATGTCCAGCAGTTTAAGACTTTGGCCACCCGGTTCCCAACTGAAACGACCCGTGTAGGTCTCCGGCTCGGCGGAAGCCTCTACGCGCCGGGTGGTAAGGGTATAGGTGGTGTCCGGAAGAAGCCGCAGGGCAGTTTCCACGCCCGCTTTCTCCTCTCCGTCGGGTACGATGCCCGCGTATACACCTACCCAGTCCGAGGCGGTCGGGCGGGCCGGGGTGGTTTCCTCCTCCATGGTTGGGGCAGGAGAACCAGTGACTTCAGGGGGCGCTTGTCGGCTGCAAGCCGCCAGCGTGCCAACGAACACTGCCAATAGATAACCCGCATTGATTTTCATAGTGTGTCTAAGGTTTGAGATGAAACGCGGTCGGCGGCGAATAGTGCTGCCCCGCTAGCCCCGGTGGCGGGAGGGTGGGCAAGATGCAGCGCCTTCATTTTCTGTGAATTACAAGTAAATAGAAATAATGCGGAAATTAATGCGTACCTTTGCGCCTTCTTACAATCACACGGGTGGTTTAGAGGGTTTACGCTGGGGCGCTTTCGAGGCGTATTGTAGTAGACCGTTTCACCCGTTTAAATACAGGTGAAATGGAAAATTTCAATGAAACGTCGCTACGCGACGACGTCAAACAAGCCGTTGCGCAACTCGGCTTCACTACCCCCACGCCCGTTCAGGCCAAGACCATCCCCGCGATCCTCGGGTCCGACCGCGACCTCATCGCCCTGGCCCGCACCGGCACTGGTAAAACCGCTGGATTCGGACTTCCCGTAGTCGATGGCATCGACACCGAAGTCGACGCCGTGCAGGCCCTCATCCTTTGTCCCACCCGCGAGCTCTGTCTGCAGATCACCCGCGACCTTACCGACTACGCCCGCTACCGCAAGGGAGTCAACGTAGTGGCCGTGTACGGTGGCGCCAGCGCCGGCGACCAGATCCGTGCCATCCGCAACGGAGCCAATATCATCGTTGGCACCCCGGGCCGCACGCTCGACCTCATCAACCGCAAGAAACTGGTCGTCGACCAGCTGAAGCGGGTGGTACTGGACGAGGCCGACGAAATGCTCAACATGGGTTTCCAGGAAGAGCTGAACGGCATTCTTGACGCCACGCCCCGCGAAAAGCAGACCCTGCTCTTCTCGGCCACCATGCCCAAGGAGGCGCGGAAGATTTCCACGGATTACATGAACGATCCCCAGGAGATCAGCATCGACCACACCGATGCCGGCAACTCCAACATCACCCACCTTTACTACAAGGTTAAGGGTGCCCACCGCTTCAGCCTGCTGAAACTGCTGGTGGAGCTGGACCCCGACATGTACGCCGTGATCTTCTGCCGTACCCGCCGTGAGGTGGACGGTGTCGCGGAAGATCTGCGCTTCGCCGGTCACGCGGCCGACGCGCTGCACGGTGATATGAGCCAGGCCCAGCGCGACGACGTAATGAAGCGCTTCCGCAAAGGGCGCATCAAGCTCCTGGTTGCTACCGACGTAGCGGCTCGCGGACTGGACGTTTCCGACCTTACCCACGTCATCAACTACAACCTGCCCGACGCCCCCGAAGTCTACGTACACCGCAGCGGCCGTACCGGTCGTGCCGGTAAGGAAGGCGTCGCCGTGTCCATCGTTACCGGACGTGAAGTACGCAAACTGCGCGACATCGAGCGCTACGGCAAGATTGAGTTCACCGAGGCTCCTATCCCGAGCCAGGATGAAGTTTACCGCCAGCGTGCCGTGCGCTTCGTCGATTCGGTCAAGGAAGCCAATCTCTCCGACCAGAAGCTTTCTGCCCTCATTCCCGAGATCGTTGACGGTTTGGCGGATCTGGACCGCGAGGCCCTCATCCAGCAGTTCGTCGCCTTCTCCCTGGCCGATTTCAGTCAGCAGGTCGGCAGCAGCCGCCCGGTGGAAGCCGCTACCGAAGACAAGCGTGACCGTCCGGCGCGTGAACGCAGGTCCAATGTCAGCTACACCAGGCTGTGCATGTCGGCAGGGCGTCGGCAGGGCTACACCGTTCCCCAGGTCATCGGCATGCTGAACAAGAATGTACCCGGTCGCAAGGTCGACCTCGGTAAGATCGACCTGCAGAACAACCTGACCTTTATCGACGTCGACAGCACCGAAGCCGGTCGCATCGTCGCCGCACTGGCCGGCAAACAGGATAAGGGGACTGAAGTCAACCTGCGCATCTACGATGGCCAGGGTGGCAACGAAGGCTCTGACGACTCGCCCCGCGGCAAGCGCCCCCGCAACAAGTACAAGACGGTCGCGGGTGGCACCCCGGGCAGTTTCGCCAAGCGCGACAAGAAGAAGCACCGCAAGGGCCAGGGGAAGTAAACTCTCCTGATTGGGTCAAAGATCCTGCACCCGCAGGTCGTGACCTACCCGCACGGCCAGCCGCGACAGCAATTTCAGCCACAGTACGCCGGTGATGTAACAGTCGCCCAACGACGTATGCCGGTCGGAAAGGGGTATCCGGTAGCGGCGTGCCAGCGCATCCAGACTGAAGTCGTGGTCGGGAGTCCAGTACCCGGAGGGTCGAAGCCGCCTGGCCAGATCCGCCGTGTCGATCACCCGGTTGCGGAGGGGGCCCGCCCCGTGGCGTTGCAGGGTTTGATTGAGCATCGCTACGTCAAACCCGATGTGGTGACCCACGATCAGTGATCCACCAAGGTAAGTGAGCAAATCCGACAACAGCGTAGGTTCGTCCACGTAGCTGTACCGCAGTGAGTTGGGTATGATGCCGTGGATGGCCACCGCCTCCGAGTGCTCGAAGCCGGGCGGGGTGGGGAGGTAGGCCTCAAACTTCTCCCCGAGGTTGATGCTGTTGCCGTAAACCTTCAGGGCACCCAGGCTCAGGATGCGGTCCTGCCGGACGTCCAGCCCCGTAGTTTCCGTATCAAGGATGACCACCGGTACCTCACGCAGCAGGCGGTCCGGGGGAAACTCATGCTGCACTTCCGAATCGTAGCGGCGGTAATATTCCGGCCACGCGGCTTTTTCTTGCTTAGCGCCCCGCTCCGTCAGCGTATCCCACCACCTGCGTAGGCGTTCCATCAGCGCAAAAAGGTTAGCTGGAAACGGATTTCGAGCAGCTGCTGAATCTCCTTTACGGGATTGAAGCTGTTGCGGAGCAGCAGACGTTGCACCTGCGTTAACTCCTCCGGACGCACGAAACGTCCATTGTCGCCCCGCTTCAGGCCCAGTTCGGCGCGCAGGCGGATCAGCAGTTCATACGCCTCGGCCGCCTCCTCGTATACGCGTGCATTTTGGGGTTCCAGCTTTGCCAGGGCCTCGTAGCGGCGCAGGGTATTATTGATGTTGCCCTGTTGGGCCTGCAGAATCAGCACCCGCGCCGCGTCGGTCAGGGGCCGCATGGCCCGGGCCTTCAGGTCAAACTGGTCTTTGTGCTCACCCGATCGCTCCACAACGAAATTACGGAAGAAGGTAAGCGGACTGGGGTTCTGTAAGGCCGCCATGGCCAGGGAGGCCTGAAAGCGGGTGCTTTGCCCCCCCATCTCGCTGAAGATGTGGGTGGTAAGCTTATCGGGCAGGGTGCCGTCGCCCCACACACCGCGATAATCGAAGAAGATGGAAGTATTCAGCAGATTTTCGGCCGTGTTCTCGTGCATCCACTCGCTGAACTGATCCTTCCACCGGCTCACGCTCAGGCACCACTTGGGATTGCTGGCCATCATGTCGCCGTCGCAGTAGTGATAGCCTACCTCGTTCAGAAATTCCGTTACGTAATCGGCCAGTTTCAGAAAGTAATCCTTGGTGGAATTGTACCGGGAAGGGCTCACGTCTTCAAAGATCAAGGCGTTGTCCTGATCCGTCCGCAGCAGTTGTTCGCCCCGTCCCTGGCTGCCCAGGGTGAGCCAGTCGAACAATGCCGGGGGGTTGCCGTGACCGTCGGCCTGCATCCGGGCCAGACCCAACTTGATGCATTTGCGGATAATCTCGTCGTTGATTTGGGTCATCACCGCGGTGATGTAGCCGATCGCGACTTCCTTCTCGAGGTAGCCGCTGAGGAGGCGTTCGGCGCGGTCGCGGAGTTCGCGCAGGTAGCCCGCCGAACGTGCCGAACCGATTTCCTGAATGACCACCGCGGGGTTGTTTCCCTGCAGCAGTAACAGATCGTGCTCGCTCACTATTCCGGTTACCCGTGATTTGTCAGTACCGTCCTCGGTCTGCACCAGGTGATGGTAGCCGGTCTTCAACATCCGGATCTGCACGTCGGCCACGGTGGCGTCCACGGGGATACAGGCGACGGGACTGGACATTATGGTGAGTACCGGCAGCTTTCGGCTGACCACGCCCGTGGCTACGCACCGCCGTAGGTCACGGTCGGTTACGATGCCGATGGGGTGGTGCTCTTCGTTGACCACGAGAATGGACCCGATGCCGTGGTCCGTCATGCGACGGGCAGCTTCCATGATTGTTTCATTGGCCTGACAGACTACGGGTTCCCGCGAGCGGTGCAGTGATTGCAGTGGCAGGAGGTCGGGCTCTAGTTGTCCGTTATCGTCATCCGTTTTCTGCCGGCGTGCCGCCCGGTATTCCAGGTTGTAGCGACTGCTTCCCGCCATGCTGGTGGCCAGGTATTCCAGCACCCGCGGATGGTGGGGGATGATGTCACGAAACCCTTCGCTGTTGATGGCGTAAAGCAGTGATTCCTCCACCGCCCGCGCGAGGAAGACGTAGGTGTCTTCCGCCAGCAAGGGACGAATGCCGAAGATGTCCCGTTCGCCGCAACGCTCAACGAGCATTTCCTGTCCGTCGGCATCTTCGCTATACAATTCGATAATGCCTTCCTTGACCACGAAAAATCGGTCGCGCGGCGGCTCACCGGGTCGGAATACTACAGTGCCCGGTGGCTGATAACGCACTTCTACCCGGGAGGCTACCCGCAGCAAGGATTCCTGGTCGAGGTAACTGAAAGGGGCGATATCCTTCAGAAAGTCATAGACCCGGTAAGTGATCTGGTTCGGCATCGCCGATAATGTACAGCACTTATTCGTACCGCAACGACTCAATGGGGTCGAGGGCGGCCGCGCGCAGGGCAGGGTAGAGTCCGGACAGCAGGCCGACGACTGTACACACGATTAATGCCAGGCCGATCCAGAGCCAGGGCACGAGGAAACTTCCCCCGGTGAATATCACCACAACGTTGCCCGCGGCTACCCCGAGCAGGATACCGAACAGTCCGCCCAGTTGACATATCACCACGGCCTCGATCAGGAACTGTAGCAAAATGTTCTGCCGCGTTGCGCCAAGCGCCTTGCGCACGCCGATCTCCCGCGTACGCTCCGTGACCGAAACGAGCATAATATTCATCAGGCCAATGGCCGCCCCCAGCAGGGTCATTAGCCCGATACTGATGGCCGCCAGCCGCAGCATTACGGTATTGTCCTTGATGATCGATACCAGGTCGGAGCTATTGGATACCTCGAAGTCATTATCCTGTCCGGCACGCAGGCGTCGGACCTTGCGCATCGTAAGGGTGGCCTCGGCCATGGCCGCGTCGATTCCTGTCGGGTCCCGGACCGCGATCAATATGTCGTAGTTGGTATTGTTGTTAGCATAAAAGCGCTTGGCTTCCTGCAGGGGGATGAGCACGCGCTTGTCGTTGCTCGTCATGCTGGCCCCCTTGCTCTTTAGCGTGCCGACCACGGTGAAGCGGTTTCCACCGGCGGTGATTTCCTTGCCAATGGCGAAGGCGTCGTTGCCGTTGAAAAGGTCATCCACGATCTCCGAACCGAGAATGGCGATGTTGCCCCCCTCGCGTACTTCCCGACGGGTAAAATTTCTTCCGGTAGCGATCTCGAACCCCTTGCTGTTCAGGTAATTGGTGGTCATTCCGTAGAGGGATACGTTGGGGTTGGTTTCCCGGGCCTCGTAGCTGACCGCCGTGGCGCCGCGGGCGGGGAAACTGACGCTTACGTCCGCGGGGTATTCATAGGTCTCCATGAATTCCATAGCCTGGCTGTAGGTAAAGGGCTCGGAGCGCTTGCCTTCGTTGCGGCCGCCGCGGGAGCGTACCGTTTCGCGCTTACGGTCGATCTCGAAAGTGTTGGCGCCCAGACTGGAGAGGTTGGAGGAAAGGGAATAGATGGCCGCATCGATGGCCGTAAGGATGCCCACCAGCGCCATGATTCCTACCGCGATGATCAGGGTGGTCAGCAGGGCCCGTAGCCAGTTGGTGCTTACGCTGCTCAGGGCCACTCGAATATTCTCGATTAAATCCATAGACCCCAAATGTAGCGGGGGCTTGTCGAAGGGGGAATGTTTTTCGACGAACAACCAATTTGGGGTACCTTTGTACCTATAGTTATGATTGATCTCCCAGTAGCTCCCGCCCGCGCCGAACGTCAACGTAAACCCGACTGGTTGCGCGTCAAACTGCCCATTGGCCCCGATTACAAGCGGGTGCGCAAGCTCGTCGACGAGTACCAGCTGCACACCATATGCCAGAGCGGCAACTGTCCGAATATGGGCGAGTGCTGGGGAGCCGGCACGGCGACTTTCATGATCCTGGGCAATGTTTGCACCCGATCCTGCAGCTTCTGCGCCGTCAAGACCGGCCGTCCCACCGAATACGACGAGGACGAACCCCGCCGCGTAGCCGAAGCCATCGACCTGATGCAGGTCAAGCACGCCGTCCTGACATCCGTCAATCGCGACGAACTGAAAGACCGCGGTGCCGAGATCTGGTACCAGACCGTCCGGCAGATCAAGGAACGCACCCCCCAGGTGACCATCGAAACCCTGATCCCCGACGTACGCGGCAACTGGGATGCCCTGTATCGCATGATCGACGGCGGCCAGGAGGTGGTGAGCCACAACATGGAAACGGTGGAGGAGCTTTACCGCAAGGTTCGCCCCCAGGGCCGGTACCACCGCAGCCTCGAAGAACTGAAGCGCATCAAGGACGCCGGCAAGCGCACCAAGACCGGCTTTATGGTCGGTCTCGGCGAAACGGAAGAGCAGGTGGAGCGAATCCTGGACGACCTGGCCGAATGCGGTGTTGACGTGGTGACCATCGGTCAGTACCTACAACCCACGGCCATGCACCTGGCGGTCGACAGCTTCGTGACTCCCGATACCTTCGCCCATTACAAGGCGCTCGGTATGTCCAAGGGTTTCGACTTTGTCGAGAGCGGTCCCCTGGTGCGGAGCAGTTACCACGCCGAACGGCACCTGTAAGCTCTAGCCGGACGGTTCCGGCGCCCCGAACCCCTTAAATTTTCCCCGTAGCGTTGCCGAACCGCACCGATTCTCCGGCCGTCGTCCCCATGTATACCCTGGTATGGCTGCGGGTCGCGCTGGGATTGCTCGGTGCCGGCGATATCCTGGGCAACGGCATCTATTACCACTGGCTGCGCGATGCTTACTCCGGTTTCACGTTTCGCTACTTCGGTTTTGAGTGGGTACACTCCCTGCCGGAACCCTGGATGGGTCTGTTCTTCGTCGTCGGCTTCCTTTCCGGCCTGGCGGTGGCCGCGGGCTGGCGCTTTGGGATCACGGCGCCGCTTTTCGCCCTTAGCTTCACCTATCTGTTCCTGCTGGAAAAGGCCCACTACCTCAACCACGCCTACCTGTTCGTCTGGCTGGCGTGGTTGCTGGTTTTTACCCCCGCCTGGCGCGAGTGGTCAATGGATGTCCGTCGTGACCCCACGCAGTGGTCGCCGGTTGCCCCCCGGTGGAGTGTGTACGTCTTTCCGCTACTGATGGGGCTGGTGTACTTCTTCGGCGGCATCAACAAGATCAGTTACGATTGGCTCATCGAGGCCTTGCCCCTGCACCTCTGGCTGGCGGCACGGGCCGAAATGCCCGTCCTGGGGCCCCTCTTCGCCCTGAAAGAAACCGCCTACGTGATGGCCTGGGGCGGCATGTTGCTCGACCTGCTTGCCCCCTTTATGCTGCTGCACCGCCGGCTGCGCTGGGTGGCGCTTGGGCTGCTGCTGCTGTTTCACGCCACCAACCACCTGATCTTCAATATCGGTATCTTCCCCTACCTCTCCCTGGTGTTGACGAGCCTGTTCTTCGCGCCCGACTGGCCGCTGCAGGTGGTGAACCGACTTGCCCGGCGATTTGCGATGATCGGTAAGTGGCAGCGGGACTGGCGTGCGCGACTCACCAAGCCGGTTTCCCCGGACAAATTATGGCACCCGCGCCCCGCCGCCCTGATCCTGTTGGTGGCCGTGCATGTACTATTGCCCTTGCGCAATCACCTGTTTGGTTCGGACGTGGACTGGACCGAGGAGGGACACCGCTACAGCTGGCGCATGATGCTGCGCACGAAACAGGGCAGTGGATTCTACCGGGTAGTGAATGGGCAAGGGGAAGTGCGGAATGTGTTTCCGTCCGACAGTCTGGACGAGCGGCAGTACAACAAGTTGGTGACGCACCCCGACATGATCCTGCAGTACGCCCACCACTTGCGCGACATGGCGGCCGGGCCGGTAAAAGTGTACGGAGAATTCAAGGTACGGCTCAACGGGCGGCGGCGTCAGGCCTTTATCGATCCTTCCGTTGATCTGGCCCGGATCGAATGGCACTGGTTCGCCACCAAGCCGTGGGTGCTGCCGGAAGTCAGAGAGTAGAGAGGTAGCGGTCGCCCCGATCGCAGATGATGCAGACGATCAAGGCCTGGTCCAGACCTTCGGCCAACCGAAGGGCCGCGGCCGTGGCACCACCGGAACTGGTCCCGGCGAAAACACCGCACTCCCGTGCCAGACGCGCGCTCATGGCTACGGCCTCATCCTCGCTTACGTCGATCTTCTGGTCTACCTGCCGCTCGTCGTAGATTGCGGGAACGAATTCGGGGCTCCACCGGCGGATGCCGGGGATACTGCTGCCGTCGGTGGGCTGTACACCGACGATCTGGACGCCTGGCGACTGTTCGTGCAAATACCGACCGGTGCCGGTGATCGTGCCAGTGGTGCCCATACTGCTCACGAAGTGCGTAATTTTTCCTTCCGTATCGCGCCAGATTTCCGGGCCCGTGGTGCGGTAGTGGGCCTTCCAGTTGTCTTCGTTGGAGAACTGGTTGACTTGCACGTAGCCGCCGCCGTCTTCCATTTCCTGGGCCAGTTCACGGCTGTACTCGATGGTGCGGTCGGCCGGCGTCAGGATCACTTCCGCCCCGTAGGCCTGCATGGTTTTGACGCGTTCTCCGGTGCTGTTGTCGGGCATGATCAAAGTCACTGGCAGGTGCAGGCTGGCGGCGATCATGGCGATGGCGATCCCGGTGTTGCCGCTGGTGGCTTCCAGCAGCCGTTTGCCCTCCGTGAGTTCCCCCCGGGAAAGCATACCCTGGATCATGCTGAAGGCCGCCCGGTCCTTGACGGAGCCGCCGGGATTCTGTCCTTCTAGTTTCCCGAGCAGCTTGATCTTGGGGTTGGATTGCAAACTGGACAAGTCGACCAGGGGGGTGTTGCCGATCAACGAAAAGAGGTGGTTCATAGCTGGAAGTTCAGGTAGGGCAACAGCGCGTGAAGGGTTTCGGTGGAGAGCGCCCGCACTTTTTTCAGGTCTTCAGCGCTGCGGAAAGGTCCGTGATTTTCCCGGTAGCGCACCAGCACGGTCGCGGTACTGCGCTTCAGCAAGGGGTGGTGGGCTAGTTCCTCGGCACTCAGCCGGTTGATGTACAGCGGCCGTACGATCGGACTGGCGCGGAGGAGTGGCAAGATTTCCCGGTACACGGAATCCGGTATACCGTAGGTAGTTGCGACCTGGTCCACCGTGGCGAAACCGCCTAGCCGCTCGCGGTACTCCAGGATGCGTCGGGCGCGGGAGGGGCCGATGCCGGGAAGGCGCGTCCATTCGTCCAGCCCCGCCTGGTTGATGTCGACAACGGAAATGGTGTCAATTGCCGCCACCTGTTTATTCGGGGCGAGGTCTGCGGGTGCCGTATCCTCGGGTAAGGCAATGCGTACGAGGTCCATCACCTCGTTCAAGCGACCGGTATCCAGGGCCCGCACGCGCCGCAGATCGTCCGGTTTTTGGAAGGTCAGGGGGCGGTAGCTGCGGTAACGCATTAGCGCCGCCGTTTCCCGCTCATTGAAGCCCAGTCGCCGCAGGCTGTCGGCCGACACGGTATTGGGATCGAAGAAAAATCGTTCGGGCGGAGAGGCCTGCCCTGCCGCTACGGTTTTGGTCTTTCGATCGGGGGGAGGGAAGCGGGCGAGCTCCTGCAGACGAATGGCCTGCTCGGGCTGCAGGACCCGCAGCCGACCGATGTCGGCCGCCGAGCGCAAGGGCCGCTTGTCGCGGTAGCGGATCCAGGCGGTGGCTTGCCGCTCACTCAGTCCCAACCGCTGCAGATCGTCAGCGGGCACGGTATTGGGATCGAAGGGAAAGGATGCGGCGGGGCGTGGGCCGGTCGCAGGAGCCGATGTGCGCATGCGGTCTGCCGCAGCGAACAGGGTGGAATCAGCGGTCGAATAGTCGACCCCTGCCGGCCCGGGCCAGTGGTGCGTCAGATAATAAGTAGAGGCAAGCAGCAGCAGGAGAATGATCAGGCCGCTTCGTTGATTTCGGGTGTAGGACCAGGGAGAAGAAGACAAAACAGGGGTTAATCAGGCACGATTTAGAAATTCACAGATCACCCCGCCCATAAGACCGAGGGTGATCGTCCAGTATCCGACGTGGATGAGTACGTAGTTCCACCGCCGCCGTTCGAAGAGGGCATTGATGCCCAGAATGCTTCCGACAAACACGACGGCCATGAGTGCACCGTGAAAAAATCCGTGACCGAAGCTCCGGTGCAGGTGATGAAGATCGGTGGACTCGGCGAAGGCCTCAACTTCCCGGGTAAGGGCGCTGCCGGCTTCCCCGAAGCCTTCCTGCATCATGAACAGGCTGTCCAAGGCAGTTTGGTGAATAACCAGGAAGGGCATCACCAGGGCAATCAGCACGCTGAAAAGGTAGGCCATACCAAAGATGACCGCCATGTTACCCCCTTGCAGCTTTTCGGCATCAAGACCGGTAGCGCGCATCCAAATTCCACCGACGACCCGTTCATTGTAATAAACGGCGCCGACCAAAAGGGGAATCAGGGCGGTAAGGGGATATACCCACCAATTCATACCGGATAATTACGTTGGGTGAGTGTGTGAGTGAAGCTAACCATAAATTTCGGGAAGCAATAATTCCGTTCGGGAAACAGAATACGGGCAATCGCGTTTCGGTGCCCGTGGTTTACGTTGTAAATTTGACCTTTTCCAACAAATACGTCTATGATCAAACGGCTGCACATCCGCAATTACGCCATCATCGAGGAGTTGACGCTGGAGTTCGCCACGGGACTCAGCATCATCACCGGCGAAACCGGGGCGGGCAAGTCCATCGTCCTGGGTGCCCTGAACCTTATCCTCGGCGGCCGTGCGGACACCAAAACGCTGTTCGATGATAGCCGCAAGTGCGTAATCGAAGGTCGTTTTGACATCGCAGCCTACGATCTGCGCCCCTTTTTCGCCGATAACGACCTGGACTACGACGCAGAACTGATCATCCGCCGGGAGATCACCCCCTCAGGTAAGAGCCGAGCTTTCGTCAACGATACGCCGGTCAATCTGAAGGTGTTGCAGGAGCTCGGAAGCACCCTTATCGACCTGCACCAGCAGTTTGATACCCTGTACATTAACAACAGCGACTTCCAGCTGGAATTGCTGGATGCGCTGGCCGGACAGCGGGAAGCGGTACGCGCCTACCGGCAGGAATACCAGCAGCTACAACAGGTCAAGCGCCGCCTGCACCAGTTGCGTGAAGAACAGGCCCAGGCCCGCCGCGAGCAGGAGTTTCTGGAATTCCAGGTCAATGAACTGGAAGAGGCCAATCTGCGCGAGAACGAGCAGGAGAGTCTGGAGGCGGAGCGCCACCGCCTGAGCAACGCCGATGAAATCAAGCAACTTACCTCCGGGGTATTTCACTACCTGACGGAAGCCGACGAGTCGGTAACCGATCGCCTGTTAGCGATCTCGGTAAAACTTACCCCCCTGGCGGCGGGCGACCCACAACTGCAGTCCATCTCCGAGCGATTCGAAAGCATCCGACTGGAACTTGAGGAGGTAGCCTCGGACCTGGAAGCCTTCGGTGAGGATACCGACGTTAGTCCCGAGCGCCTGGAAGAGATTGAGGAGCGGCTGAACCTGCTCTACCGGTTACAGACCAAGCACTCCGTGAAGACGAACGGGGAATTGCTGGAAATCTTTCGCGAGCTGTCGGCCTGCCTGGACCACTTTTCCGACCTGGGCGGCAGCATCACCAAACTGGAGAAAGAACAGGAAAAGCTTCAGGCCCGGCTGGTGGAGCAGGGAAAGGCCCTGCGTAAGGAACGCCAGCGCGTGGCCCCCGATTTTGCCGGTAAGGTGCAACGCCAACTTGGCGAACTGAGCATGGCCAACGCCCGGTTGCAGGTCGACTTCACCCCCCTGGCCCAGCCCGGGGCGCAGGGGCTGGACGAGGTGCGATTCCTGTTCAGCGCCAACAAGGGCGGAAAACTGCAAGCCATCAAGGACGCGGCGTCCGGAGGCGAAATGTCGCGCCTGGCTCTGGTCACCAAAAGCCTGGTGGCTTCCGCCATGGAACTGCCAACCCTGATCTTCGACGAGATCGACGCCGGGGTGAGTGGCGACGTGGCCCAGCGCATGGGCCGTATCCTCACGGACCTGAGTCGTCACCACCAGGTGGTGGTCATCACCCACTCGCCGCAGGTGGCCAGCCGGGCGCATCGGCACTACTTCGTTTACAAAACCGATAAATCGGACGCCGACCGTACCATCACACAGGTACGCGAACTCAACGGCGACGAACGGGTCACGGCCATCGCTACCATGCTGAGCCAGAACCCGCCCAGCGAGTCGGCATTGAAGAACGCCCGAGAACTTATCGAGGCGGTTTAGCGGATACCCCGAGACCTATCGGCCGGCGGCCAGTACCCCGTAGCGGATGGCACCGGTGGCGAAGCCCTTGCGCATATACTTCATGGCCCAGGCTCCGCTGAGGGTGCCCTGTCCGGCGCGCAACAAACCGGGCCAGTTGCGCGGATCCAAACCGCTGCGGATCACCGCGCCCCAGAATGGTTCCACGGCCTGCGACCAGTCGTCCATCCGTACCTGGTTCAGGCCGGCTGAGGTTGCCGCCCGTTCCAACTCGCTCAGGCTTACCAGCGGGGGGAGGTGGTACAGTTCGCAGATACGCTGCAGGGTGTACTGATCGGTGGGGGAGAGGTAGGGCGGTTCGTCGCGGTGGCACCATGTGGCCATCAGCAACCGACCGCCCGGCCGCAATAAGCTGCGAAACAGTCGAAAGAGACCCTCCTTGTCTTCCATATGTTCGGCCGACTCCATGCTCCAGATCAGGTCGAAGCGACCGCTGGTCTCCGGGGTTAGTTCGTATACGTCCTTGGCGATGAGGTTTACCCGGCCGGAAAGCTCTTCCTGTCGGTTAAGGGCATTGCCGCGGTGGGCCTGTACGGGACTGAGGGTAACGCCGAGTCCCTGCGCGCGTGGGTACTTGCGGGCCAGGTAGCGACTGCTTCCCCCCACGCCGCAGCCGGCATCCAGGAAGCGCTCTACCTCGCGGTCGGGCGCGAGGCCCCATTCCAGCAGGGCTTCGATCATGTCGATCTGTGCCTGCTGATGAGCCACTTTGCGTTTACCGTCGGGACCGTAGTACCCATGGTGCATCTGTTCGCCCCAGGTGTCGAGCCACAAAGGCGTGGACTGGTCGTAAAAGTCGCGGATCCGTTCGTTCAGTGGGTCCATAAAGCTTAGCGCCGACGCAGGATGGCCCGGCCGACGAATATGGCGGCTATCACGCCGAGTCCGTACAGTACGGCCTTTTGTTCCTTGTTCAGGGGTTGGCGCTCTCCTTCCACCCCGCGGATCGGAGCGGTGACGTGGGCGAGCAGGGCCATGGGAATGAACAGGAATCCGGCGGTGGAGCCCAGAATCAGGCGTCCGGTCAGTAGCAGGTTGCGGCCCAGCCAGCCGCCCTCCGGTTCGGCCTCCACCAGCGAGCGGGCACTGCGGCGCGGGCGGGCGTTGGGGCTGGCTCCCGGTTTGGTCTTCGTACCGACGATGGCGATGCCGTAGCGTTCGTTCTCTTGCCAGTGCGGGCGTACGTATACCCAGTCGATGTCCGTAAAGCCGGCCTGGTGGAAGTAGAGGTGGTAGTCATTTTCCGGCGGGAACAGCATCCAGGCGTTGGCGATGAACCGACTTACCGGGTTTTTCGGTTCGATGGGACCTACCAGCAGGGCCTGACCTCCGGGTTTGATCACTCGGTAGGCTTCCTCGATGCCGCGTTTAGGATCGGGCCAGTACTCGATGGAACCGGCCGAAACGTAGCGGTCGAAAGTATCGTCCTCGAAGGGAAGGTTTTCGGCGTCGCCGAGTCGGAAGCGGCAGTCGACCAGGGCGGGTTTGACCATGGCGCGCTCCATTTGCTGGGGGCTCTGGTCGAGGCAGATCACATTCTTCGCCGGCACGCGACGCACAATGCCTTCCGTGGTAAAGCCGGTACCAGACCCCACGTCCAGTACCTTCAGTGCGTCGCCCTCCGACCAGTCGACGATGGAGAGGGCTTTTTCGCGCATCGGTTCGGTCCAAAACAGGGGGTTGACCAGCTTGTCGTAGAAGTTGGACAGGTAGCGGTAGAACCAAAAGGCTTCCCGCTTGTGCTGCATTAGTCTCATGGGCATATCAGTTGCTCGTTTAATACCTGGCGGGCCGGATTGTTCGCGAAGCCACGATACGCTGATCATACAAGGCCTACCTTGCACCTGCGTACCCGCCCCTGTTATACCTTTAAGCAGTTAACCCATCCTACCTTGGCACGAGAATTAGTCAAACGCGATACCTCCTGGCTTGAGTTCAATGCGCGGGTATTGCAGGAAGCCGCCGACCCGCGTGTTCCGCTCTACGAACGGATCCGGTTCCTGGCTATATATAGCTCCAACCTGGATGAATTTTACCGGGTTCGCGTCTCCTCGATGCGGCAGTTTAAAAAATTGCCGAAAACGGAACGCAAGGAACTATTCGACTTCAAGCCTAAACGCGAGTTGAAGGCCATCCGGAGCAAGGTGTACCGGCAGCAGGAGGAATTCGGTCGCATCTTCCGCGATGAGATCCTGCCCCAGCTTCGCGACGAGAATATTCACCTTATCCACTCCGATCAGATGAATCCGGAGCAACGCGCTTTCGCGGCGCGCCACTTCGAGAAGAACATCCAGCCGCACCTGGAACTACACTGGCTGCCTACAGACGATGATAATAACGCCGCACGGGAACTGCCCTGGCTGGACGATGGACAGCTCTGTCTGGCCGTAAGCCTGAACGAACCGGAAGCCGAGGAAACCGGCGAAGTAGCCCTGGTGCCACTGCCCATCGACAAAACGGGTCGCTTCCTGGTTCTGCCCAGTCCGGCCGACGACCCGGATGGCTACTACGTAATTTTTACCGACAGCGTCGTGCGCGCCAACCTGACGCGCTGGATGGACCGTCGCGTCGATTTCGGATACAGTTTCAAGCTCAGCCGCGATGCCGAGTTGTACATCGACAACGAATTCGACGGTGACCTCCTGCGGAAGATCGAGCACAGTCTGACCACCCGCGACCTGGGGCTGCCGACCCGCTTCCTCTACGACGGCGACATGCCCAGCTGGATGCTAGCACGCCTCAAAAAGGCACTGAACCTGTCGAAATACGACATGATCCCGGGGGCACGCTACCACAACTTCAACGACTTTTTCACTTTTCCCCAACCGCCCGGCCGCGAGTACTTGGCCTACGAACCCATGCCGCCGCTGCCACACCCCAAACTCGACGGCGCGGCCAGCATCATGGAGGTCATCCAGGCCACGGATATCCTGCTCAGTTTTCCCTACCAGAAGTACGATTACATCCCGGATCTGATCCGCGAGGCGGCCGATCACCCCGAAGTGCGCAAGATCCGCATCACCCTGTACCGCGTGGCGAAGAACTCGCGGGTGGTAGCCAACCTGCTTTACGCCCTCCGGCAGGGCAAACAGGTAGAGGCCTTTGTGGAGGCCAAGGCCCGCTTCGATGAGGCCAGCAACCTCTACTGGGGCAAAGAGATGACGGAGGCGGGAGCCTACGTACGGTATAGCTATCCGGCGGTAAAGGTCCACACCAAATTGCTGCACATCGAGCGGCGCACGGAAGAAGACGAGGTCATCCACTACAGCTACATCGGAACCGGCAACTTCAACGAGAAAACGGCCAAACTGTACACCGACCACGCGCTGCTCACCTGTCGCCCCGCGCTGGGCAAGGACGTGGAGCGGGTCTTCGACCTGCTGCGGGGCAAGTTGATACTCCCGCGCTGCAAACACCTCCTGGTGGCCCCCTTTAACCTCGAGACGGAATTCCTGAACCTTATCGACCGGGAGATCGCGATCGCGAAGCAGGGTGGGCATGCCTACCTCTTCCTGAAAATGAACAGCCTGGAAGAAGATACCATGATCACCAAGCTCCGGGAAGCGGCCCGGGCCGGCGTGGAGGTACGCCTGATCGTGCGCGGCATCTGCCGGCTGGTACCCCGGAAGGGAGAAAATATCAAGATCATCAGCATCATCGACCGGTTCCTGGAGCACGCCCGCATCTTCATTTTCGGCAACAACGGACAGGAGAAGATTTTCATGGGCTCGGCCGACTGGATGAACCGGAACCTGTACCGGCGCGTGGAGGTAGTCACGCCCATATACGACCACCTGATCAAGTTGGAACTGCGCCGTATGATGGACATGCAGTGGCGCGACAACCAGCGCGCGCGTATCATCTCCACCACGAAGCTCAATCAGTACCGCGAGGTGCTCCCCGACGGCGGGAATTTCCGCGCCCAGGTCGATATCTACAACTACTTCAAGCATCAATTGGAACACGTTTGAATTTCCTGGCCCACCTGGCATTGTCTTACTACTCGGCCGACCTGCAGGTGGGCAACTTCATCGGCGACCTCGTGCGGGGGCGGGAGGTGGCGGTTCTTCCGCTCGGTATTCGCCAGGGGGTGGAGATGCATCGCCGCATCGACCGGTTGACCGATGCGGACCCAGACGTTCGCCGGCTCAACCGTTCGCTGCGGGCCCGACACGGCCGGTATGCCCCGGTCATCAGCGACGTGGCCTTCGACTACTTCCTGTTTCTTAACTGGGATACTCTCGGGCCGGCTCCATTTCACGACTTTACGGAGAAGGCCTACCGTCGCCTTGCTGCGGCCCGTGCTGACCTTCCGCCGCGGATCCACCCGCAGATCGACGGGCTCGTCCGGCATCGCTGGCTTTCGGTGTACACCAGCGTCGGGGGCATGCAGGAAGTCTTTCAGCGGATGCTCCCTCGGCTTAGCCGCCCGGAGATGCTCGACGGCGTCTCGGAAAGTCTGTACGACCGCCACGCCGACTTCAACCGCACCCTGTTGCTGCTGTTTCCACGCTTACAAGCCCTCGCCAATACCTACCGTGACTGATCCCTCCTCTCCCAATCGCTTCGCCCTCGATCTCCGCCTGCAGCGATTCTCCCCCTACCTTTCGATCAAGCTGAGCGGCAACCAGCGCATGGTGCGGTGTGAGATTCGCAAGAAATGGCTGGTGCTGCAGCCCGAGGAGTTTGTCCGACAGCTCCTGCTTCACTTTCTGATCAAGGACATGAAGTACAACCGCAACCGCATTACCGTCGAGCGGGGCGTAGCGGTGAACGGCGAGCCCCGGCGCACCGACATCCTGGTCTTCGACCAGCAGATGCGACCCTTCCTGCTGATTGAATGCAAGGCCCCGAAGGTCCCGCTTACGACCGACGTATTTCGCCAGGCGGCCCACTATAATGGTCCCTTGCGCGTACCTTACCTCATGATTTCCAACGGCCGGGAATCTTACGTCGCGGCCATTGACTACGAAGCCCAGGATTACCAGTTACTGCTGCAAATCCCAGAGTGGATATAAGTTACCCCCGTGAGCGAGCTTCTGCACGTTGAAGATTTTTGTCTTTCCTTCCCGGATCTGCCTCCGGTGGTAGAAGGGTTGTCTTTCTCCGTCGCTCCGGGCGAAGCGGTGGGCTTGGTGGGGCCCTCCGGCTCCGGCAAGAGCCTGACCGCCTATGCCCTGCTTGGTCTGCTGCCCGGTACGGCAAGTATCGACCGCGGGCGGGCGGCTTACCACCGCAAGGACGGCACGGCGGTGGACCTCCTGAACCTGTCGGAGGCCGAGCGGGTCAGGGTACGGGGCCGGGAAATCGGGTACGTGTTCCAGGAGCCGCAATCGGCGCTGAATCCCGTCCTGAGTTGTGGCCGACAATTGCGGGAAGCCGTCCACCACCTTGGCGATCCCGGACAGGATGCCGAGGTAACATTGACGCAGTTGCTAGAAAAGGTAGGACTGGCATCCATCCGGGAACGGGTGCTGGTGGCCCTGCCGCGGGAGCTCAGCGGGGGGCAGTTGCAACGGGTGCTCATCGCCATGGCACTGGCCGGTCGGCCGCGGTTGCTGGTGGCCGACGAACCCACCACCGCCCTGGACTCCCTGGCGGAAGCGGGCATCGTACGGCTACTGGACAAGCTGCGGCGGGAAAATGATATGGGACTCTTATTTATCGCCCACGACGAAGCGTTGCTCACGCGTGTGACCGATCGCCTAGTACAGATTCGTCCGTCCAGCGGCGCGGCGGCCCCCATTTCGAAAGCTTCCAGTGGGGCGCCGGGCGCGGGTGCCGCAGTTTCCCGGGCCCAAAGGGCGCAAGGGGAGGTGGTCGTGGAAGTTTCGGAGCTTATGATCCAGTATACGCCTGAAGCGGCGGCGGCCGTATCCAACTGTTCATTCGCCATCCGGAGCGGACAGTGGGTGGGCTTGATCGGGCCCAGTGGATGCGGTAAGAGCACCATTGCCGGTTGGCTGGTTGGCCTCGTTTCGGCTCAGCGGGGCTCGGTGACGGTGGCTGAGGGCCGGTTGCCGGCCTCGGCCGACGGCAGCAGTATACGGCGACTGGTGGGCGGGCAGCTGATCTTTCAGGACGTGATGGGTTCATTGAATCCACTACTCACGGTCGGCGAGGCACTGGAGGAGATCGCGCAGTGCCACGGTAACGATTCGGTGGAGGAACTGCTGCAGAGCGTGGACCTGCCCCCCGAACGGTTTCGCCAGAAGTATCCCAACGAACTGAGTGGCGGACAACGGCAGCGGGTAGCCATCGCCCGGGCACTGGCCGCCCGCCCGCGGATTTTGATTTGCGATGAGGCCCTTTCCGGGCTCGATATCCCTTTGCGGCACGAAGTGGTCAGGGTGCTGCAGCGCGTCTGCCGGCGCAGGGGGGTAGGGGTGCTCTTCATTACCCACAATCTGAGATTGGCCCTTACGTACACCGATAGCGTACTGCTGATGGACGACGGGCGAATCGTAGAGCGGGGACTCCCGGAGGAGATCTTGCACCACCCGAAAAGCGAACTCGGACGCCGGCTCACGGAAGCCCTGATCTGAAGCGGCTGCAAACCAAAGGGTTTGGTGGCGGCGTTATAGCCGCATGAAACAAGGCTTCCTGCTTCTTTTTATCCTGGCACCCCTGCTGGTCACCGCTCAGGCTTACGATGCCGCCCTGGGCATCCGGGTTGGTACGGAATGGGGGGCCACCGCCCAACTCCGGCTGCCGCAAATTCACAAGAACTTTGTACTGGAGGGCATCGTGCTATCTTCCCTGCAAAAAGATGAAGGAACGCTCACCCTGCTCGGTAAGCAGCACCAGCCCCTGCTCAGTCGCCGGCTCAACCTGTTCTACGGCGCCGGACTGCACGCGGGCTGGAGCGACGAAATAGACCAGGAGACCGGTTCCGCCTTCAACGGTCCGAAAGGAGTGACCGGCATCGTGGGCCTCGAAGCCACCTTCGCAAGGATCAACGTGAGCTACGATTTCAAGCCGGCACTCAACGTTACCGGTGGAGCTTCCATCCTGGATACGCACACGGCGGTGAGCGTGCGCTACGTGGTGGGGAAGCGGTACAGCATCTGGAATCGCGACAAGGAAAAGGAGATCCGCAAGCGCCGCCGGGACAAGGACCGGGAGCGGAGGCGTGAAGACCGCGAGCGGGCCGGAAAGCGCTGGTTCCAGTTCTGGAAGCCGGTTAATTAGGCAGCACGCCCGGTACCGGGTTGAACACCCGTACCGGGATGGGGTTTGGCAGTAGACAAATGCGCTCTATGCCCCCAACAGATTACGACGTAGTCATCATCGGTGCCGGACCGGCCGGTTCCACGACCGCCCGATTTGCCGCCGCTTCCGGGCTGCGGGTATTATTGGTAGACAAACGACAAGAGCTTGGCGCGCCCATTCAATGTTCAGGGGCCATCAGCCGGCATGCGCTCGAGCAGGTAGGCATCGCTCCGGAAGCGGAATTCATTCACGAAGCGATCTATGGCTTCGCTATTTACGACCAGCACGGCGACCGCGAGGTACACGATTACCGCCGCCTCAAGCCCGACGAATACGGGTCGGAACCCGGCAAAAAGCCCCTGGGTTACGTCGTCGACCGCCGTCGCTTCGATCGCTACCTCATGACGCAGGCCGAGCGGGCGGGAGCGGAAGTCTGGTTGAAAACGGAGGGACTGGGATATCGCCCCGAGGCAGACGGATACTGTACGGTGTCCCTGCGCAGGTATAATCAAGCTATAGATATTCGCACCCGCATCCTGGTGGGTGCCGACGGACTACAATCGCAGGTAGGTCGGTGGGCCGGCCTGCAGACCCACATCAAGATCACGGAGTTAGCCGGCTGCCTGCAGTTTATCGTCGACCGGGTCGAAACCGAAGGCCTGTTGGAGATCGTCACCGGTCATGAGTGGGCGCCCGGAGGGTATGCCTGGGTATTTCCGAAGGGGCACGGCTACGCGGAGATTGGTCTTGGCGTCATTGCTACCATGACCGACCGGCCAGCCCGGTGGCATCTGGACAAGTTTATCACCCAAAGCTTTTTCCGGGAGCGGTTTGCCGACTGCCGGATTCTCGAAGTACAGGGTGGGGGAGTGCCGTTGGCCGCCCCGCTACGCACGCAGTACGCCGACAACCTCATCCTGGTCGGTGATGCCGCACGCCACGTTAATCCGATTACTGGGGGAGGACTGCACACCGCCGTGGCCGGAGGAAAGATTGCGGCCGACTACATAATTGGTCACCTTGCGGACGGGCTGCCCCTCCAGGATGGTGCGCTGGAAGGATACCAGCGCCTTTGGCTGGAGGAACTGGGTGACAAGATGTGGAAACTGTACGGCATCAAGACCGATATCTTCCACAATATGAATATCCCCGAACGCGACCGGCAGCTGTACGCGACGATGGCCGACTATTTCAGCCCAACTTCAGAATTCAAGAAAATATGAGCAAACAGCAACCTGTACTTTTCAGCATAGGTTGGAATGCCTGCATCAACTGCGGTGCCTGCGTTGCCATCTGTCCGCAGGAAGCGGGCTTCGTGAGTCCTTTCGACACGATCGCGGTGGACCGTCCCTGTGACATCGCCTGCCTCTTGTGCGAGCAGATCTGTCCGGTCGACACCATCACCCACCAGCCGGTGCCGCGCCCTGGCGGGCATAACGGTGTAAACGGTCAATGACGTAATCAACCTGTTCGTCGGTAACACCCAAATGGGTCGTGAACCGGATGGTTTGCGGACCGAAGGGTACGGCCAGGATCCCCTCCTTTTCCAACTCCACAAGAAACCGGGCTGCGGTAAGCCCTTCTGCCAGATCAAAAATGCAGATGTTGGTTTCGGTAGTGGATACCGAAGCTACGAAGGGTAAACCCTCGAGCGACTCCGCCAACCGCCGGGCCCGGGCATTGTCATCGGCCAGCCGGTCAATGTTATGCTGCAGGGCGTACAGACCGGCCGCGGCCAGGTAACCGGCCTGTCGCATGCCGCCACCCAGTACTTTGCGGTACCGACGGGCCTCGTCGATCAGGTCTGTCGGCCCCAGCAGCAGGCTACCCACCGGTGCGCCCAGTCCCTTACTTAGGCAGATGGAGATGGTGTCGAAGGTCGTACCCCACGCTTGCGGGCTTTCGCCGGTTTCGACGAGGGCGTTGAATAGCCGGGCGCCATCGAGGTGTACCGCCAGTCCGTGTTCGCGGGACTCGGCAACCAGAGCAGCGGCTTCGCCCAGGGTGTAGATGCTGCCCCCGCCCTTATTGCAGGTATTTTCCAATACTACCAACCGGGTGCGGGGTAGCCAGTCGTAGTGGGGCTTTACCGCATTCGCGATCTGCCCGGGCAGCACCTTGCCGCGCTCCCCCCGCAGGAGATTCATGCTGACACTGGAGAGCATACTGTACACTCCGCCTTCGTACTGGTAAATGTGGCTTTTCTCTTCACAGATGATCTCGTCCAGGGCCCGGGTATGGCACTTGATGGCCAGCTGGTTGGTCATGGTACCCGAGGGGCAGAACAGCGCGGCCTCCATTCCGAAAAGATCGGCGGCGTAGGCTTCCAGTTCATTTACGGTCGGGTCTTGTCGGAAAACATCGTCGCCCACCCGTGCGGCGAACATGGCTTCCAGCATCGGGGCAGTGGGCTGGGTGGCGGTATCGGAAATCAGGTTTACGGTCATGACCGGGGTCTTAGGATTGCGGAAGGCCGGCGGCGAAGTCGGCCAGGTACTTAAAGGAAGGTCCCAGGTGCCCACCCTCGGTAATGGTGGCGCGCCGCAGGATCTTGCTTTCTTTATTGGTGAACTCTGGAAGAATCTTTTCCACGAAGGTTTCCCCAAAGGATTTGCTGGCGTCGCGGGGCAGTTCACTCGGCAGGTTGTCTACTGACATCACGTCCACCACGTCACCCTGAAAGGGGGAGGCTTCCTGGCCCGTACGCGGCTGGTAACCGAAAACGGGATCGGCAATGGTGGTTGCCCGCAGGGTGGAGGGTACGCTGGCCGCCGGTGCGATATCGCAGGTCACGTCGGCAATCGTTTTGATCCGGAAGTCGGCCTGTTTCATATCCTCTGCGGTAAAGAAGGCCGGAGCCTTTCCATCCCAGAAAATGCCGTTAACGAAAATATCCGCCACCGCGCAGTAGGGGCCGAAACGGCTCCGGTATTCATCCGCGTGTGCGTAAAAATGGCTGCGCTTTACGGACTTTCCGCCGGGGTGCTGAACGTAGTCCTCTACGGACAACTGGGTGAAAACGGCCCCTTCGGGATTCGCGAGAAATTCAGCGGGAGAAACCTTGCGGAATCCCATATCCCTCAGCACCCGCGCAGCGCCCGCCCCCACACGACCGGTTCCGGTAAGCACGACCTTGATCGGGGGGAGACTGAGGGCCTTGTACACCTTTTTGGCGGCGGCGTAATCGTGCAGGTCCTTCAGCCGGGGCAGCTTCAGCGTACCGGTACGGTGCCCGAAGGCCCAAACCCCGTTGTGGGCGCCGACCATTCCTGCCCAGTAGCCGAAAGCGATGAGGCGCCGACCGCGCTCGTCGGTCAGGTACTCGTAATCGATGTGCCGGATATTCTTGTCCAGCAAGGCACGCAGCAGCTTCTGGTTATAGGGCTGAAACTTGGCTACGTGGGCAAAATTGCAATAGGTTTTTCCGGGGATGAGCCGGTCGATCGGCACCTCCTTGATGCCGAGGAATACTTCCTGTCCGCTGATGTCCTCCCGCACGGGTACCCCCAGTGCTTCGTACTCGCGATCGGGGAAGCAGCGGTGCCCGCTGGACTGTACTACCACGTCGTAGCCTTTGGAGATGAGGTCGGCGGTCTGCCGTGGCGTGAGAGGCACGCGGGCGTCGGGTGGAACCTTGTCTTCACGGACGACGGCAAGGGTGGGTAACTTCGGTTTGGGGGTCATGTTAATCGGGCGTGACGCTGTCGTCTACGGGAGGGACTTTTGGGCTCCGGGTCCACCAGATGCCGTCGTTGAGCAGCTTGTTATCGGGGAAAACTTTCCACTGCAGGAAAAACATCAGCACCGCGATGAGCAGACCAATGAAGGCACCGGCGGTTACGTCGCGGAGAAAGTGGTACAGCAGGTACATTCGGCTGAAGGCCACCTCGATGGCCAGCAGGAAGCAGAGAATGCTAATAAGGATCTTGGGGCGCCGGACGTTAAAACAGATGAAGCTGTACAGGGCGAAAGCGGAAGCCGAATGGCCGCTGGGAAAGCTGGTGTCGCCCCAGTTGCGCATCGTCTCATCGAAGAGGTTCAGGTCGTTCCAGGTAGATTCAAAGTTGTCGAAGAAGTAGCGCATCGGCCGCGCCTGGGCGAAATAGAGCTTGAGCAGGCCGGTAAAGATGCCCACGGCGGCCCCGGTGGCGGCGGCGAAAATAGCCGTCCGTAGCCGGAAGGTGAGGGCTACCAGAATAACCACGACGTAGGCAATGGGCTCACCCAGTCGCGTACCGTTGATGAAGAAGAGGTCGAGTTCCGGCGTGCGCAGTTGATTGATGGCGATGAGCGCCTCACCTTGCTGCCGCGTCAGGACGAGGTACAGGTTGGCCAGAATAAGCAGCAACACCCCCAGCAGAAAAAAGCGGTTGGCCCGGATGAAGGTCCGCGGTCGCAGGCTGGGCGGCGTGAAGTGACGTCTGGTAAACGGCATGTGGCGAAGGTAGCGAAATTAGGACTTCGCCATGCGCCGACGCAGGGCTTCCACCCGCTTGCTGTCGCGGGCCCGGCGCAGGGCCTCCTTCGCCCGGTCGGTATCCACCAGTTTGGCGTCGTTCATGGCGCTGAAGGTGATCCACAGGCTGATGGGGAAAAGGATCAGACAGGGCAGCCAGCCGGCAAACACACCGCTGACGACGAAGCTTTCGGCCAGCTTGCGACAGAAGATGGTCAGGATGATAAATATCACGAAGAAAATGATGCTGACCAGGATCGGGTAGCCGAAGCCACCCTTGCGCACGATAGCCCCCATGGGCGCACCGATGAAGATGAAGATGATACACACCACGGCCATGCTGTATTTCATGTGCATATCATAGATGTGCTTGACCCGCGATTCCTGGATGCCCGGCAGCAGACGCAATGTCGACTGAGCCTGGGCGGTAACGGAGCGGATACTCGAACGCGCCCGGTTGTAGATGCGGGAATGGTCCTCACGGGGTACACTGTCGAGCAGGCTCCGGATGCCGGGCCAGGGCGAAGCCCCCTCCACCAACGGATGGTGGGCCGCTTCCGCCATCCGCGCCGCCCGACGGGTTTCAAGTTCCCGCTGCCGTTCCAGGATGAAGCGCTGTCGAACACTGTCCGGCGTTTGAGCGCGCTCTTCCGGCCGGGGTGCCGCATGGAGAGGGCGGTAGGCGGCTTCCAGCTTTTCAATGCTGTCCAGGGGGCTCGGCTCCGCTTCAGCCAGCAAGGAATCGGTGGAAATGAACTCATTACCGGATGTCCCCTGTATGCGATAGGTATTCGTATCGCGGGGAAGTTGGGGAAGGTAGGCCAACAGGTGATTGCTGAGGCCCTGCTTCCGTACGGCAATGTCGGTATCGATGGAATCCACCCCTTCCCGCAATTGCCAGGTGGAGAGCATGCTGCGGTTGGTGCTGAAAAGGGAGGTGGCGTGCTTCTCCAGTTTGAATTCGCTCAGGTCGAAGACCTTGGTGTAGGCGTCAAAGCTGGTCCGCATGAAGGGCGTACTTCGACCTTCCCTTCCGCTGGGCCGCTGCTCTACGTACTGGTGCCCGTTGAAAAGCCGCATAATGAAGAAATCCCCGCCGTCGGAGGTGTACATCTCGCCGTCCTCAGCGGTGATTTGGCTCAGTTCGCCCACGTTGGCTTTCGTATGGTCGTAGATGAGGACGTCTTCAATCCTGCGGCCATCGTCTCCGCGATCACCCAGGCGGATGGTAAATTGGTTAAAGTCTTCGTTGAATACCCCCGGCTCCATGTTCAGGGTAGGCTTTTTCTGCTGGATGTCGTACATCCGGGCACCAAACTGGAGGTTGGCGGCCGGGATGATGTAGTCGCTGCACAAGTAGGAAACGCCGGCGCTGATGGCCCCGAATATGATCAGCATCCGGATGACTCGCAACAGGGATACGCCCGCCGACTTGAAGCTGGAAAGCTCATAATGCTCGGCCAGGTTCCCCAACACCATCACGGAAGAAATGAGCAGGGCAAGGGGAAGGGCCAACGGTACCAATCCGACGCACTTATAGGCCAGCAATTCCATGATGAGGAAAAAGCTGAGACCTTTCCCGGCGATGTCGTCGAGATAGAGCCAGAGGATCTGCATCAGCAGAACGAAAAGCGCAATGGCGAAGGTGACGATGAAGGGCCCCACGAAGGACTTCGCCATCAATTTATCCAGCTGCTTCATTGCGGTAAAGACGCCCTGCCGCCGGGATTGTTGCCTTAGCGGTCCTTCTTCGTGTCGTCCTTCAGGTCGTGGTATTCCTCATCGCTCGGAATGCGTCCGCCATCTTTCATATTCTCGGTGGTGCGTTGGGCCTGCTCGGCGGTCAGGTCATCCGACCGGTGGCCATCGATGCCCTCCTGATTAATGTTGTAGCTGGTATCGTTCACTACCTCCTGGTACGGATCGCTGTTCTTGAGGTGCTTGGCCCGCTGCGTATATTGGGCCCGCTTGGTGAGGTAAAAGACAATACCCAATACGATGAGGGCACCCAGTATCCACCAAAGTTCACCGGTATAACCCTCGGCTTGCAGGAAAATTGACATTTGCATTTCTTCATGAAACCTGTGACCCACCTGTATATGTTCATACCTTCTCTACCTTCAGGCTAAAGCCCCCGCAATCCCCATAATTATGCAGTTTAAGAATGGACGCTTTACGGTTTCAGGTGTCGACCTTCTGAACCTTACGGAAGAATACGGCGCACCACTTTACGTGTACGACGCCAACAAGATGAAACAGCAGTATGAGCGCATCCATCGGGCGTTTTCCGGCGTCAAGCGGCTGCGCATCAACTACGCCTGCAAGGCCCTGACCAACCTCAACGTTCTGCGGCTGTTCCGGCAGTTGGGCAGCGGCCTCGATACGGTATCTATGCAGGAAGTCGAACTGGGCCTCATGGCCGGCTTCGATCCCCACGATATCCTTTTCACCCCCAACTGCGTAAGCCTGGAGGAAGTCAATGAGGCCGTGACCAAGGGCGTCCGGATCAACATCGACAATATTTCCATCCTCGAGCAGTTCGGCGACCAGCACAGGGGCGTCCCCGTTTGCATCCGGCTGAATCCCCACATCATGGCGGGGGGAAACAGCAAGATCAGCGTGGGACATATCGACTCCAAGTTCGGCATCAGCATCCACCAGGTACCCCACGTACTAAAAGTGGTCAATGCGCTCGATCTCAAGGTCGAAGGACTGCACATGCATACCGGCTCCGACATTCTTGACGCGCAGGTTTTCCTGCAGGCGGTGGAGATCCTGCTGCGCGCCGCCGGCGATTTTCCCGATCTGGATTACCTCGATTTCGGCTCCGGCTTCAAGGTGCCGTACAAAGAAGGCGGCATCGCCACCGATATCGAAGACCTGGGCCAGCAGCTCAGCGAGCGGTTCAATGAATTCTGCGCGGGCTACGGCCGCGAGCTGGAACTGATGTTCGAGCCCGGCAAATTTCTCGTGAGTGAGGCAGGTACGTTTCTCGTACGCACCAACGTGGTCAAGACCACTCCCGCTACGGTCTTTGCGGGAGTCGACAGCGGTCTGAATCACTTTATCCGCCCCATGTTCTACGACGCCTACCACCACATCACCAACATCAGCAACCCGCAGGGCAAACCCCGGATTTACACCGTGGTCGGCTACATCTGCGAAACGGATACCTTCGGCATCAACCGTCAACTCGGGGAAGTACGCGAAGGGGATATCCTGGCGATGGCCAATGCCGGTGCCTACTGCTTCATGATGGCCAGCAACTACAACAGCCGCTACCGGCCCGCGGAGGTCATGATCCTGGACGGTAAGGTGCACCTGATCCGACGCCGGGAGACCATGCAGGACCTGCTGGGCACCCAGGTGGAGGTGCCGGAACTGGTCGAACCCGTGCAGGCCTGATGAAGGTCGTAGCGCTTTACCGTTATCCGATCAAAAGCCTCGGTGGCCAGTCGGTAGCCGCCCTGGAGCCCCGCGAAAGGGGATTTACCGGCGACCGCCGCTGGATGCTGATCGACACCCACGGGCGCTTCGTGTCCCAAAGGGAATATCCGCAGTTGGCCCGCTTCACGGCCGAGATATTGCCCGATAATGGACTCGGCATCCGCGAGCGGAGCTCCGCCGAATGGATGTGGAAAACCCAGGAGGCCCAACCCACGGGAGCACCCCAGATCATGGTCACGGTATGGGACGATACCTTCACCGCGACACTCGTGGAAACGCCTGCCGATTTCGGCGACCGCCTGGGACTTTCGGGGGTGCGCCTGGTGTATATGGATGCTGATTCCCGTCGCCCCGTTGATCAGCGTTACGCTGGCCCGGACGAGACCGTTAGTTTTGCCGACGGCTTTCCATACCTCATTGCCAGTACTGGCAGTCTGGCCGAACTTGGCCGCCGCTACGGCGAGGCCCTCGATATGCTGCGGTTTCGACCCAACGTGGTAGTCAACAGTAGCGAAGCCTTCGCCGAAGACAACTGGGCTTCACTGTCCATCGGCGATCACAAATTTGACTTACCGAAACCGTGCGCCCGTTGCATCATGGTCACCAATGAACCGACGACCGGAGATCGCGATCCCCGCGTGCTGGCCAGTCTTGCCGCCTTCCGCAAGCGGGGCAATAAGGTGCTTTTTGGTGAGAACGCCCTGTGGAGAGGCGGTGTGGGTCCCGTCCGGCTCGGAGACACGGTGACGGTCACGGCCCGGAGATCGGACTGATCGCTACGCCTACTTGGTAGCTTCTGCGGTGGTCGCTTGTAATTCCGCCAGTTTCGGGTGCTTGCTGTCGGTCACGGCGGCTTTAACGAGGTGCTCCTGTGCCTTGCCAAATTCCCCCCGCTGTACGTATAGGTCGGCCAGCAAACGGTTCACGTCGATGTTGTTTGGGCGTCGCTCGTACTCTTCTTCCAGGTATTCCAGGGCCTTGTCGTAGTCCTCGTAAATATCCTGGTAGACTGTCGCGTATTCCAGATCCATATTGTGGCCGCTGTCTACGTCGTCCTGCAACATGGCCATAATTTCCTTTTTGGTGGCGGTCAGTTCTTCCTCCCGGCCTTGGATCTTGTACAGCTTGGCCAGGTCGACGTAGAAACCTACTTCCGGAATAATGGACCGGGCTTCCTCCAGCAGTCGTTCGGCCTCTTCGTAGTTTTTCTCATCCATTGCCAGTTCCGCTTGGGCGGCCACGGCGAAGGGGTAGTTCGGGCGTTCACGGAGAATGATGGCGTATTCCTGGGCGGCGTTTTCGGGTTGCCCGTACCGGTGGTAGAGTTGACCCAGGGTCAGTCTGGCCCAGGCGGTGGATTCGTAACCGGGGGCTCCGGCCCGCACGGCCCGCTTCATGGCATCGATGGCGCCTTCCACGTCGCCGTGGATTTCCCGCAGGTAAGAGGCGCGGCTGTACGACCGCAGGTCGGGGCGAATCTCGTTCATCTTGTCCGCCGCCTTTACGGCCGCTTCGTAGTTGCCCAGTTCAACGTTGGCGTCCACGATTGCGCCGTAAACCTGCGCATTGTAGGGGTTAATGCTCACGGCGGACCTGGCCACGGCCAGGGCTTCCGAGAATTCGTGCTGCGACAACAGGACGCCGGCCTTGGTCGACAGGGCATCAAATTCCAGGTTCGGATCTTTTGGTCCCTTGTGGTTAAGCTCAAGGGCTTCATCCAGCAACTTCAGCGCGGCGGGGTAGTAGTGTCCGTGCTCACCGGTCACGCGGGCCTCGTTGATGAAAATTTTGGCGATGGTGATTCTCGGCTCGATCGCGTCGGGGTCTTCCAGCCGGAGTTTTCCCACCATTTGGGAATACCCACTTTGCGTCTGGTCCCATTCCGCCGTGGTTTGCAGGGCGTCGGGGCGCGGGAGCAATGCCGGGATGTCAAGCTGGTCCTCCGGTGCATCAGCGGTTTCCGTCGAAGACGAATCGCAGGCGGTAAAGAGGAGGAACAGGACCGCAATAGGGGCCAACAGCATAGGCTTTATCATAGTGGAATATTATAAAATTTAAAATAATAAAGCGCGGCACCAGGTCAAAAACCCGAGTGCCACGCTTCAGTAAAATACGGTCAAATGATCCTAGTTGGTTTTAACCATGCGCAGGGTCTGCAGAATCTTACCGCTGCCATTGCTGACTACGGCGAAGTACAGTCCTTCGGGGAGTTGGTTCAGGCGAACGTCGATCTGGTGTTCTCCGGCGGGAAGTACTTCCTTGGCCAGGTTCTCCAGTTTCCGGCCGTTCACGTCGTAGAGGTCTACACTGACTGCGGCGGCTTCACGAACGTGGAGTTTAATGGTCGTCTGGTTCCGGAAGGGGTTGGGGAAGTTGACGCCAACCACGTTGGGGGCGTTCATACCAATTCCTTCTTCGGGCAGGGCACCGGCCGTAGAGTTCGGACGAAGGGCTCCGCTGCACTCCCCTTTGCCGCTGTGGGGCAGGGCGAGGTAAGGGAATTCAGACCGGAAGGGTTCGTCGTTCATTTCTACCCCGGTGGTGTAGCTGAGAACACTCACCAGATCCGCGGTAACCGGACTGTCGTCTTCCGACGGATCGTAGTCGTCGTAGAAGAGGCCTACTGCGGCCAGTACTACACCCGACACGGCTTGCAGTTCGATGCGGGTCACGTCATCCTCCAGGCGGCGTCCATTGGGGAAGCCATCCATGTTGGGGATCAGTTGCAGGGAGTCGCTACCGTTGAATCGGGGGTCGGTCAGACCAAGAACCGCGGCCTGTACCAGGCCCAGGGAACTGAAGTCGTCGGACTCACGCGGGGTGACGGGCACAGCCATGTTCAGCCGCAGCATATCTCCGCCGCTCGGCAGGAAGTTGTTGATGAACGGTTTGCCGGTTGCCAGCGGGTTGCCGGCGGGTTTGCCGGTAGCCAGTTGGTAGGGCGGGAAGTTGGGTACTCCGGTATGGAAGATGGGCCAAAGGTCCACCGAGCGCGGCTTATTGGCGCCAGGTAGCAACAGGTTGCCAAAGATTTCATCATCCAGTGCGGTGCCGTCGAGGACCTCGTTTCCTTTGAGGATAAAGAGTCCGTCGGCTCCGTTCGTGAAGTCAACCGGTCCGAGCACCGTGTAGCTCGCCTCCTGAATACGCAGGGGTGCGAAGGCCGGTACGGCGCCCCCGAACAGGTCGTCGTCCATATAGAGGGCGAGTTCCGGATTGTAGAAGTACCGATCAAAGATGGTATCCCGTGCTTCGTCGTAGGGGGTGCAGGCATTCCAGAAGTCCTTCATACCTATCGGAATGATGGCT
Organism: Neolewinella litorea; assembly: GCF_004803465.1. GTDB lineage: Bacteria > Bacteroidota > Bacteroidia > Chitinophagales > Saprospiraceae > Neolewinella > Neolewinella litorea. Next base: position 339,036 of record NZ_SRSF01000001.1, read on the forward strand.
TCGTTGGTCAGGGGCATACCCAGACGGCTCACCTGGATGTACTGGCTGTCGACCACTTCAGCTTTGGTGCCGTCGGTCTGCAGGATGCGGACGCGCGGGCGGCTGGCGGAAGCCCATACGCCGATCACGAAGTCGCCGTCCAGGATGTTGTCCGGCGTACCGTCTACACCATCCTTGAGCAGTTCGGTGATGGGTACGTTCAGTACCAACGCATTGGTGTTGAAGCAGGCAAGGCCGTCGATGGGGTCCTCCTCCTGGCGGGGGGCATTGCCCAGGTCAAAGATGCCGCCCAGGTCAACGAAGAAGGGGTCATCCACCGGTCCGGCGAATACCTCAATTCCGTTGCTGGTGGTCTGGATCGTCGAGTTGGAGTAGGAGGCGTAGCTCTCCTCACCTAATCCTACAGGCGATTCGATGGAGCGGGGGCCAATGTTGGGCGCCGGCACATCACCGTTTGCGACCAGTACCGTGCTGTTACCGTCGTTGTCGATCTGCTCGAGGGTGTAGGTCGTCTTCAGGTTTTGTTTTCCGAGGCGGATGTTGAAGAAGGTGGTAGGATCTTCGTTCGTGCGACGGAAGGTAAACCGATAGATGATGTCGTCACCGGTAGTAGCCACATCGTTATCCACGTGGATCTCGTAGCGGATGTCTTCCCCGAAATGGTACCAGTTGGGTCCGCCGTGGGGAAGTTGCATGGGGATGTAGGTGGCGATCAGCGTGACCATGTCCGGATTGTCCGGAGACCGGAAGGCGTAAACGTCGACGTTGTCGGCCAGGGGGTCATCCGCGATCAGCGGGGCTTCGCGGTGTGAAGAGGCGTAGGCCGCCGACGCCAGCAGCAGGGCCAGCAGTAGCAGTACGCCACGATTGATTGATTGAATGGATGTCATGATTGTTTATGATAGGCTCCGGCACCGAAGTGCCGGAGAGGCCAGTTAGATGGATTCCCGATTGTGCTTACTCAGCAAAATTGGTGTGGTCTACTTCCGTGCCGCGCCACGGAATGGCTACGTAAGGGAAGGTAGTGCGGAAGGGTACGTCGTTTGACTCTACTTCCGTGGTGTAGCCCAGCACGTTGAGCAGGGCGGGGGTTACGGGGCTTCCGCCGCCGTCCAGGTCGTAGTCGTCGTAGAACAGTCCCACCGCGGCAAGCACGATTCCGGAAACGGCCTGCAGTTCGATGCGGGTCACGTCATCCTCCAGGCGGCGTCCGTTAGGGAAACCGTCCATGTTGGGGATCATCTGCAGTGAATCACTGCTGAAGGCTGCATCCGTCAGGCCGAGAACGGCTGCCTGCACCAATCCCAGCGAACTGAAGTTGTCGCTGTTGCGGGGTGTAGGGGGCACGGCCATATTCAGGCGCAGCATGTCACCACCGTTGGGCAGGAAGTTGTTGATGAAGGGTTTGCCGGGAGCCAGGGGATTTCCCGCGGGTTTTCCGGTGGCCAGTTGGTAGGGCGGGAAGTTGGGTACTCCCGTGTGGAAGATGGGCCAAAGGTCGACCGACCGGGGCTGTCCGGGGCCGGGCAGCAACAGGGTTCCAAAAACGTCGTCATCCAGGGCGGTGCCATCCAATACGGCATTTCCTTTAAGGATGAAGAGTCCGTCGGCACCATTGGAGAAATCCACGTTACCGAGCAGGGTAGGACTCTGTTCCTGGATACGCAGGGGTGCGAAAGCGGGAACGGCGGCGGCAAAGAATGCCGTGTCCATGTAAAGGGCAAGCTCCGGGTTGTAGAAGTACTTGTCCAGCACAGTGTCGCGCAGTTCGTCGTAGGGCGTAATGGCGTTCCAGTAGTCCTTCATTCCGATAGGAATGACGGCCTCATTGGTGAGGGGCATGCCCAGGCGGCTTACCTGTACGAAACGGCCGTCGTCGACTACATCACCGTCGCGGTACAGGGTACGTACCGAGCGGCGGCTGGCCGAAGCCCACACGCCAATGACGAAATCGCCGTCCAGTATGCTGGAGGGCCGGGCGGCGGAACCCGCTTTTTTCAGGGTGCTGATCGGCACCTTGATGGCGAGGGTATGCACGTTGAATTGGGCCAGACCGTCGCGGCTGATGTCGTCTTCTCCTTGCCGGGGGCTGTCGCCCAGGTCGAAGATGCCGCCAAGGTCAACAAAGAAAGGATCGTCGGAGGGGCCGGCGAACACCATCTCGCCGGTGGTGGCTTGGGTGATGGCGTTTTCCCACAAATTCTCGTAGTCGGCATTCAGACCCACGCCACTTTCGATCGAGCGTGGCCCGATGTTATAGGGTGGGACAATACCGTTCTCCACGATCGTTATGAAAGTCTCTCCGCCGTCCATGCTGCGTTCCAGCGTATAGGTGGCTTTGATGTTCTCGGCGCCGAGGCGGATGTTGAAGAAGGTAGTGGGGTCTTCGTTCACCCGGGTGAAGGTGAAGCGGTAGGTGATTTCGTCGCCGGGTACGGAGGCGTCGTTGTCGACGTGGATCTCGTAGCGGATGTCTTCCCCGAACGTATAGTAGTTGGGGCCGCCCTGGGGCAGTTGCATCGGAATGTAGCTGGCGATAAGGGTCACCGTGGAGGGGTCGTCGGGACTGACGAACGCGTAAACGTCGGTGTTGTCGGCCAAGGGATCGTCGGCAATCAGGGGAGCCTCACGGTGCGAGGAGGCGATGCTTACCTGAGTAACGGCGAAAAACATGATCAGACAACCCACCCAGCGAAGTAATAATGTACTCATATGTGCTGTTGTTGGTTTGTGAAAATAAAGGGCACGAGCGCGTACCCTCTGTTGTAGGTACGTCGATCTATACCGCTACGGATTTAGGAAAAGACTTGTTCGTGAAAATATTTTAAATCGAAAAATATTTTGCTAACAAAACCGTTAACCAAATTATCCTTCGCTAAAATGATGGTATAACCGGCGCAGGCGATTGGCCTAATTGGCAGGGGGCTAATCGAATTGCCGCAGGAATCGCCGCACGGCGGCGGGCGTAACGGCCTCCCGTTCGTATTCCGGCAAACCCGGAATGCCCATGTAAACTTCCTGATTGCGGTGGATCATCCGGCTTTCCATTCGGTCAAAAGCCGTGGCGTGGAACTCACGGGCATCGGTCAGATCAATGATCTGTTTGACGTTCTCCGGGGTAATGCCGCACCCCGGCATGATCGTGATCCGGTCGCCCGCCCGTTCGATGAGTTCCCGGATCAGGGCAATGCCCTCCGGCACCGTGCTACGTTGTCCGGAAGTAAGGATTCGGTCCACCCCCAGGGCGGCCAGCTCTTCCAGCGTTTCCAGGGGGTCCAAACAAACATCGAAGGCCCGGTGGAAGGTCGTCTGCATCGGTCCGGCGGCCTTGACCATGCGTTGCACCTGCGCGCGCGCCACATGCCCTTCCGGCGTAAGCATACCGAAAACCACTCCCGTTATCCCGAGGTCGCGAAAGGCGTGAATGTCGCGTTCCATCGCATCCAGCTCCCGCGAACTGTAGTCAAAATCTCCCCCTCGTGGGCGGATCATGGCCATAATTTCGATGCCGGCCTCCAGGCTCGCGGCCACCGTTCCATAGCTGGGTGTGAGGCCGCCCTCGATCAGTGCGGCACATAATTCCACCCGGTCGGCCCCGCCGGCCTGCGCGGCGAAAACGTCGTCAACACCCTGGAGGCATACCTCAAAGAGGGGTCTATCCATTGCGCGGAATTTTGCTGTCCGGCACCACCATGCGGTTGCCCGCGTCGGCGGTGTAAACTGCGTAATCAAAATCGGGGTGGATGCAGTAGCCACCGGTTGTCCCATCCTTGGCCAGGGCGATGAAACCTACCTGAATTTCCCGGTAATCGGGATTTTTGGCGATCACCCGTTCCACGGCCAGGCGGCAGGCTTCGGTGGGGGAGTGTCCCTGCCGCATCAGTTCTACCACCAGAAAGGAGCCGCACGCCCTCACTACCGCTTCGCCCCAGCCGGTAGCCGTGGCGGCTCCGACTTCGTTGTCTGCGTATAGCCCGGCACCCACGATCGGCGAATCGCCCACGCGCCCGTGGTATTTATAGGCCGCACCGCTGGTGGTGCAAGCGGCCGCAAGATGACCGTCCTGGTCCAGGGTCAGCAGTCCGATCGTATCGTGGTTCTCCACGTTGATCGGGGGACGGTATCCGGGGTTCTCCGCTTTCCATTTTTTCCATTCCCGTTCGCTCTCCTCGGTAAGAAGATTGGTGGTAGTAAAGCCTTCCGCGAGGGCAAACTGCCGCGCGCCTTCCCCGGCCAACATCACGTGGGGTGTATTTTCCATCACGCGCCGCGCCACCGAAATCGGATGCAGAATATCCTGTAAGGCCATCACGCTACCGCAGTCGCCGGCCCCGTCCATGATGGCCGCATCGAGGGTGACGATGCCATCGCGGTCAGGCCGGCCACCAATGCCTACGGTGCTGACCTCAGGATCGGCTTCAGTGATCTTTACGCCCGTCTCGGCCGCGTCGAGTGCATTGCCCCCCGCCTGCAGCACCTTCCAGGCGGCTTCGTTGGCGGCCAGACCGTGTTGCCAGGTAGAAATCACGACAGGTCCTCCGGGTCCGGACACGGCGCTTGGCGCATCGGGGTCGGAATCGGCACAGGCCGTTACCACCGCGGCGGCTGAGAGGGCGACGGGCACGCGGTGGAGGAAATTGCGGCGGGTAACCGGTTTCATGGCTCAGGATTTGGTCAGCTGTTTCCAGTCTGGTATATGCATGGTAAGGCAATGGAGGGCACCGTGCTGCTCTACGAAAGGTAAGCAGTTTACCCCCACCACCCGGTAGGAGCCGTGATCGGCAAGAATGTCAAGCGCCGACTGATCCGCTTCGGTTCCGTACGTGGGCACGAAGATGGTACCGTTGCTAATGAGAAAATTGGCGTAGGAAGCCGGCAAGCGGTGACCGTCCAGGCGGCTGCTGACCTGTCCGGCCCACGGCAGTTCCACCAGTTGGTAATCGTTGGCCTGGCTTTCCAGCTGCCGCTTCATAGCGGAAAAATCCGCGTGCTGCGGGTCGCTGGTCGGGGGTGGACCAACGTAAGCGATGGTGCGGGGGTCAAGGAAGCGCGCCACGGTATCTATGTGTGCATCCGTGTCGTCGCCCAGCAATTCCCCGTAGTCCAGCCAAATTACCCGTTCGGCTCCCAGGTTGCGCTGGAGCATGTCCGCTGCCTCAGCCTTGTCCTTATAATCGTTGCGTCCGTCGGAGAGCAGGCACCGTGAGGTGGTGAGCAAGGTCCCCCGGCCGTCGCTTTCGATTGACCCGCCTTCCAGCACGGCGGCAATCCGTTCGTACCCGGCCGTGGGGAACAGTTCGCGGTGGAGACGTTCGGGCAGCTCGTTGTCGCGCCGGGCGTCGAATTTTCCACCCCAACCGTTGAAGGTGAAATCCAGCAGGGTAGGGGTGCCGTTGACCACCGTGATCGGCCCGGAGTCCCGGATCCAGCAGTCGTCGGTGGGCAGGAAGCTGACCGACCCCGCGTAGCGATCGGCGTAGCGTGTGTAATGTTCCCGGTCGCCGACGACCATTTGGGTCGGACACACCTGCTGAACGGCGTTGGCGGCCTCGATCATCGCTTCGGAGGCGGCGTCCAGTACTTCCCCCCAATCGCCCGCTCGGCGCGGGAAGGAGAACAGTACCATTTGTTGCGGCTCCCATTCTGCCGGCAAACGTCTCATCATTCGTATTTTGGGGCAATATCGTTTTTATCCCCTTATGTCCCTGTTGCAACTCCTCTTTTTGGGCGCGTTCGCCGGTGCCGTATACTCCTGCGAAAGCAAGGTAGCTTCGGTTTCCCGCCCGGAATCCGGTCCGCCCACCCCGGATATGGTCTGGATCGACGAGCCGGAAGGCGGTTTTTACATCGACCCCACGGAGGTCACTACCGCGCAGTTTGCCGAATTCGTGGCGGCTACCGGATACACTACGGAAGCGGACGACTATGGCTGGTCAGGGGTGTTTGACCTGGAGCAATTGTCGTGGCAGCCGGTCACGGGGGCCAACTGGCAATACCCCCAGGGACCAGATGCGCCGCCGGCCGAACCCCAACATCCCGTTACCCAGGTGAGTATCCGCGACGCGCGCGCCTACGCCGAATGGGCCGGCAAGCGACTTCCTACCGAAGCGGAATGGATGTACGCGGCCACCGGTGGTGAAACAGAACGGCCATTTCCCTGGGGAGACGAAATGCTCCCGCAGGGGGCTTACCTCGGCAACTGGTGGCAAGGTCCCTTCCCCTACGAGAACCGGTTGGAAGATGGCTTCGCGGGCCTGGCAGCCGTCAAGCAATTCCCGCCGAACGAAAAGGGGCTCTACGATCTCGCCGGTAACGTCTGGGAATGGACGGCCTCCGAAAAACCCGCGACCGGGGAGTTTATCATCAAGGGCGGATCATTCCTTTGCAGCACCAGCTACTGCACCGGATTCAACCTCCAACAACGGCAGTTCACCGCGGCCGACAGCGGATTGAATCACTTGGGATTTCGTTGCGTAGCGGGATAAAAAAGAGCGGCCCCCTACTCGGAAGGCCGCTCTGAATAAAGCTTAAAGTCGATCATGCCACTTTAGAGAACCGGGGGGCGAAAGGGGTCGTACGCTTTGGGTATTATCGACTTACCTGCGCGGTGCTCCCGGTTGACCCTACAAAGATATGTTGTACCAACAGTCAATTTCAGGCGGGTATGTTATGGGAACGTTACGTCAAAATTTAGGCAAGGCATAGCATTAATTGCAACAATAGAATAATTGTCATATTTTAGATAGTACTAAAATATTATATAGTGTAAGATAGCCCCTTTTACAAAAGATATTAGGATTCAGCTTTCAACCTGAACAACAAAAATGTTATATCCGGCCTTTTTTCTGTACCTCGAAATTATTGCGAAAAATCGCTAATGTGGTTTGTGACCCGTAGTCGCGGTGGCAAATCCGCCGGCTGCAACAATAGCTGGTGGCTGACGTTTTAAGCCTACATTTTGTTGTATATTTGTAGCCACCCCGAGAACGATGAACGAAAGAACTGCCGAGAAACTTACTATCCTGGCCGATGCCGCCAAGTACGATGTCTCGTGCAGCAGCAGTGGCAGCAAGCGCAAGAATACCGTGGATGGCCTTGGTAATGCGACGGGCATGGGCATATGCCATACCTATACCCAGGACGGGCGCTGCGTTTCCCTCCTCAAAATCCTGCTCACCAATCACTGCATTTTCGACTGCGCCTACTGCGTGAGCCGGCGAAGCAACGACGTAAAGCGCGCTGCCTTCACCGTGGAGGAGGTGGTGGACATTACCCTCAATTTCTACCGGCGCAATTATATCGAAGGACTTTTCCTGTCGTCCGGCATTTTCAAGAGTGCGGACTACACGATGGAACGCCTGGTCCGCATCGCCCGGACCCTGCGTAACGAACACAAGTTCAACGGCTACATCCACCTGAAGGCCATTCCCGGAGCCAGTGACGATCTAATCCATGAGGCCGGTCTGTACGCCGATCGCCTGAGTGTCAATCTGGAAATGCCCAGTGAAGTCAGTCTGAAGAAGGTGGCACCGGAGAAGAATTACGCCGAGGTGTACAAACCCATGATTTTCCTGAAGTCTTCTATTACCGGCTACCGGGAGGAAAAGCGGTCCCTAATGAAAACGCCGAACTTCGCGCCAGCCGGCCAGTCTACCCAGATGGTTATCGGCGCCAGTCCGGAAAGCGACAAGGATATTTTGTCGCTGGCATCCACCCTATACCGTGACCAACAACTCAAACGGGTGTACTACAGCGGCTACGTCCCCATCAGCAATGATAGTCGGCTGCCCACCCTTGCCGCCCCCCCGCTTCGGCGCGAAAATCGGCTGTACCAGGCCGATTGGCTGATGCGGTTCTACGGCTTCCGGGCCGATGAGATCGTAGATGAGGACAATCCAAATCTCGATCCCGACCTCGATCCCAAGCTGGCGTACGCCCTGCGTAACCCGGCCCTGTTTCCCGTCGATGTCAACGCCGCACCCTACGAGATGATTTTGCGCATTCCCGGAGTAGGCGTCAAGTCGGCCCGCAAAATCGTCGATGCGCGCCGTTTCCGTCCCTTGCGCCGGGAGCACCTGCAGAAAATCGGAGTGGTGTGGAAACGGGCTCAATATTTTCTGCTGTCCGCCGACCGGGATTTCCGGCAACTGGGTTTCGACCCTTCGGCCATCCGTCAGCAGGTGCTCTACACCGGTGCCCGCACCGGGCGGCACGCGACGGACAACGGGCAGCTCGCCTTATTTGGCTGATCGCAGGTTTAGGACTCAGGTCCGACTTAGCCTAGCAAACAAAAAGCCCCGTCGGATTACGATCCGACGGGGCTTACTGTTTTGACTTACCGTGGGGTAAGCGGCTACCTAGTTCTGGAAGTAGCTCGACTCGATTTTCTCACCGGCCTGTACGCGCTCGATACGAGCCTTCATTTCATTGGAGGCATCATAGTCGTCGCGGCGCGCGAAGATCTCCTTGAGGGCGATGAGGGTATTGAGGTTGTTGGGGTCGGTCTGCTCGGCTTTCTTGAAGTAGGGGAATGCCTGGTCAAACTCGGAGTTGATCTGCTTCTCCATCGCTTCGTACTTGGCCTGACCATCTTTGGTCAGGTCGTTTCCGAGCTCAACAAGCTTTTCGGTCATCTTGGCGGCACGGTTGAAGTAGAGAGCACCAAGGCTGTAAATGAGCGAAGCGTTCTCGGGCTGCTTCTCCAAACCGGCTTCGTAATTAGCCTTGGCCTGCTGGAAGTATTCTTCCGCTTTCTCGGGGTTTTCATCCCGCTGCGACTGGTACAGCTGGTCGTAAACCTGACCGAGCGTAGCGTAGAGGCTCACGTTTTCGGGCTCGGCGGCGATGGCTTCCTTCAGTTTGTCGGTCAGCTCGTCCAGTTTGCCCTGGGCAAGATAGTAGTTGATCTCGGTGAAGAGCAGCTGGGTTTCCTGGGGGTACTTTTCACGACCCTCGGTCAGGTACTGTCCGGCTTTTTCCATATCACCTTTACCGCTGTAGACCTTGTAAAGGCCGTCGTACAGACCGGCGTCTTCGTAGCCGGATTCGTAGAGAGCAATGAAGAGGGGCTCGGCTGCATCGTACTGCTCATTGAGTACGGCGGAGAGGGCGGCGTAGTAACGCTCGTCGTTGAGCTTGGTATCATCTTCCGCGAAGGCACTGTCACCACCTTTCTCGGTGATGAAGTCATGGACGGTCACGCTGGTGTTAAAGGCTTCGTAGCTGTCCTGGTAGTTTTTGTCCTGAATGGCAAAAATACCCTCGTTCGAAATGTTCCCCTGCAGCGCCTCGAGACCGCGGAGAGCGGTTTTTTGGTCGCGGCTCTTCTCGGCGATATTGTAAGCCTTCATATAGGCCTGGGCGGCGCGGGAAGCGGCCTTGGCAACGATGGGCTCGATCGGTTCTTCACCGGCCAGGGTGCGGTCCTGAACGTAGCGCTGGATGGCGGCAGAGTAAATGTCACCTGCGGTCAGGTAGGCATCGACGTCGGACTGAATAGTGGCATCGTCCATAGCAACCTGAATGGCGTCTACGGCGGCCTGCAGCTCTACCACGTCGTTACCCGACTGGTAGCTTTTGTAAGATTTGGAGGCGTTCTTGAGCGCGTCCTCTCCACTCTGCGCGAAGGCGGCAGTGATGGCAAAGACGGCAAAAAGAGCGCTGAGCATAAATTTACGCATGGGTAAAGTTTGTTGGTTTCAGAATGGTTTGTGTGTTGTCCTGTAGACGATTTTCAGCGCCAAAGGATAATTGCAAAACGTTAATTGAAGGGGCAAGTATCGTTAATACCTTCCTAAAATTTATGAAACACCCCGTGTAAGCGGGTGTTCATGCGGGTCTACGCAATGTAAAAGCCGTCAGTAGTGGTTGCTACTGACGGCTTTGTAAATCGTGGGCGGTGAGAAATTTATTCTTCCTCGCCAGTGACCAGGTCATCTTCCTCAATGCTTACCACGGCCACATCGGCAATGGCGTCATCGCCGTCAAGTTTGATCAGGCGTACGCCCTGGGTGGACCGGCCCATCACCCGCAAGTCCTCCATCGAGGTGCGGATCAGGATACCGGAGCGGTTGGTGATCATCAGGTCGTCGTCGTCGCTGACGGCCTTGATCGTGACCAGTTCGCCGGTTTTCTTGCTGATCTTCATGGTGGCGACTCCCTTTCCGCCGCGGTTCGTGATCCGGTATTCCGACCATTCGGAACGCTTGCCCATGCCCTTCTCGCTAACTACGAGAATGGATTTGTCGGCGTCGGTTTCGTGGTCGATGGTTACCATTCCTACCACCGCGTCGTCGTCACCATTCAAGGTGATACCCCGGACACCGGCGGCGTTCCGACCCATATTGCGCACCTTCTCTTCCTCGAAGTGGATGGCCTGTCCCTTGCGGGTGGCCAGAAATACGTGGGAGCTTCCGTTCGTCAGCCGGGCCTCCAGCAGTTCATCGCCTTCGTTGATGGTGATGGCGTTCACGCCATTGGTGCGGGGGCGGCTGTACTCTTCCAGGCTGGTCTTTTTCACCTGACCGCGCCGGGTAGCAAAGATCACCGAGTGCTGCTGCAGGAATTCCTCATCGGTAAGGTCTGCTACGCTGATGTAAGCGCGTACCGAGTCCTCCTTGGGCATCGCCAGGATGTTCTGAATGACCCGTCCGCTGCTGTTCTTGCCCGCTTCGGGAATTTCGTAGATCCGCAGCCAGAAGCACCGTCCCTGCTCGGTGAAGAGCAGCAGGTAGTTGTGGTTGCTGGCGATGAAGATGTGCTCGATAAAGTCAGCATCGCGCGTCTTCGAACCCCGGCTACCCCGGCCGCCCCGGCCCTGGGCGCGGTATTCGGCCACGGGGGTACGCTTGATGTAGCCCAGGTGGGATATGGTGACCACGACGTCTTCGTCGGCGATCATGTCGGTAATGGAGATGTCGGCGGTATCGAGGCTGATCTCCGAGCGGCGTTCGTCGCCGAAGCGGGCCCGAACGTCCTGTAGCTCCTCCTTGATTATCCCACGCTGCAGCTCTTCCGATTCCAGAATGGCACGCAGGCGGTCGATGAGGTCCCGGATCTCGGCGTACTCGTCGCGGATCTTGTCGATCTCCAGACCGGTAAGCTTCTGCAAGCGCATGTCGAGGATGGCGCGGGCCTGTTCCTCGCTCATCACGTTGCCGTCGAGAACGATGAGCTCGTTGGTCTGCACTTCCTTGACCAGGCTTCCGAATTTGTTCCAGAAAGCGGTCTTGTCCTCGACAAAGTCACCCGCCATGAGGCCTTCTTTGGCTTCCTCGGGACTGGAACTGGCGCGGATAAGACGGATCACCTCATCCAGGTAATCCAGCGCGATCAGCAGGCCGATGAGGATGTGGGCGCGGGCCAGTGCCTTGTTCAGTTCGAACAGGGTCCGGCGCTGGATCACCTCCAGTCGGAAGGCCACAAACTCGCGGATGAGGTCCTTGAGGTTAAGCGTCATCGGACGCCCGCCCACCAGGGCCACGTTGTTCACGCCGTAGCTGCTCTGCAGGGGCGTATACTTGTAGAGGTAGCTCAATACGATGGAGGCCATCGCGTCGCGCTTGATTTCGATCACAATGCGCAGGCCGTCGCGGTCGGATTCGTCGCGCACCGCACTTACGCCGGTGATCTTGCCGTCGTTCACCAGCTCGGCGATCTTGGCCACCAGAGTAGCCTTGTTGACTTGGTAGGGGATCTCGCTGATGATGATGGTCTCCCGGTCGTTGTTGTCGACCTTGATGTCGGCGCGTCCGCGCACGACCACGCGCCCGCGGCCGGTACGGAAAGCCTCCCGCACGCCGTCCATACCGAAAATTATGCCGCCGGTCGGGAAGTCAGGGGCCTTGACGAACTCCATCAGCTCGTCGACCGTAATGTCCGGATTATCAACCAGGGCGATTACGCCGTCAACAACTTCGTTGAGGTTGTGGGGCAGCATATTGGTGGCCATACCTACCGCGATGCCGGAGGCACCGTTGACCAGCAGGTTCGGGATGCGGGTGGGCATCACCGTTGGCTCCTTCAGGGTATCGTCGAAATTGAGTTGGAAGTCAACCGTGTCTTTGTCCAGGTCGCCGAGGATGCTGTCGGAAATGCGCTGCAGACGAGCTTCCGTGTAGCGCATGGCCGCCGGGCTGTCGCCGTCCATGGACCCGAAGTTACCCTGACCGTCCACCAGCGGGTATCGAAGGGACCAGTCCTGGGCCATCCGGACCATGGTGTCATAAACGGAGGAGTCGCCGTGGGGGTGGTACTTACCGAGTACTTCACCTACGATACGGGCAGATTTCTTGTGCGATCCGCGGTAGCTAAGGCCGAGTTCCGACATTCCGAATAGTACACGCCGGTGAACGGGCTTCAGGCCGTCGCGGACGTCGGGCAGCGCGCGACTGACAATGACCGACATCGAATAGTCGATGTAGGCCGATTTCATCTGGTCCTCAATGTTGACCGGGATGATGCGTTGATTTGGCATATTAGAGCTAATAGTTATGGAGTGGTGAGACCGCAGCGGGCCACCCGCCTAAGGGGTGTCGCGCGAAAGGTTCAAACCGTGTAAAACTGGCAAAAACCGTTACCAATCCTCCTGATTACGGGCGCATTCGCCTACGCGCGAAGGTACAAAAATCGTGCCGGAAAACATAGGTAAACCAAAGGCAATATCAGGGGTTAAGTACTCCATATGTTAGGCAAGGAATCAGTGATCAAGCCCTACGGGGAAGGTGAGTCGAAAAAAGAGGAAGTGGGGCGGATGTTCGACGCTATTGCCCCGACCTACGACCTGCTCAACCGAGGCACCTCCCTGGGCGTGGATACCCTCTGGCGCCGCAAGATGATCGCCGAACTTGACCCCGTGGCTCACCGCCGCATCCTGGACGTCGCAACCGGTACCGCCGACGTGGCCATTCAGACCGTCCGGCGCACCGGCGCCGAGCACGTTACCGGCATCGATTTGAGTGAAGGCATGCTATCCTACGGCCGCACCAAGGTTCAACAGGCGGGCCTGCAAGACCGCATCCTGCTCGAGCAGGGCGATAGTGAGAACCTGCCCTACGCCGACGGCAGTTTCGACGCGGTGACCGTAGCGTTCGGCGTGCGCAACTTCGAAAACCTGGAGAAAGGGCTGGCGGAGATGCACCGCGTACTGCGCCCGGGCGGCAAACTGGTCATCCTCGAATTCAGTCGGATCCGTTACGCGCCGATTCGTTGGGGCTTTAATCTGTACTTCGGTAAAATTATGCCGCTCATCGGCCGTTTACAGAGCAAAGATCCCCGCGCCTACGCCTACCTGTTCGAGAGCGTGCAGGCCTTTCCCAGCGGGGAGGACTTTCTGACCATCCTTAACCGGGTCGGCTATAACAACACGGAATGCCAAGCACTAACTTTCGGAATTGCTTCGATCTACACCGCCACCCGCTGATCCTTGCTTTGCTGCTGGTGGCCGGCCTCAGCACCTGCGCGCGCGCCCAGTTTACCGGCGGCAATAATTACAACTTCTACGATTTTCAGAATAAGGACTACTACTTCGGTATCACGCTGGGCTTCAACTCAAGTCGTTACACGCCCTACCGCAGCGAGGAATTCCTCTACACCGATTCCATTGTCGGGGTGGAAAGCCTGAATGGGCCGGGTTTCAATCTCAACCTGATCGGTAACCTCAAGCTCGGGCGCTACTTCGATTTTCGCTTCACGCCGGGGTTCAGTTTCGCCGAACGCAGCCTGAACTACACGCAAAGCACCGAGCGGCAGGCCGTAAACCAGGAGAAGATCGAGTCGGTCTTCATCGAGATGCCGTTTTACTTCCGGTACAAATCGGCACCTTACCGCGACAAGCGCCTGTTCCTGATCGCGGGTATGAAGTACAGTTTCGACGTGGCGAGCGAATCGCGCACGCGACAGGCTGAAGAACTGGTGCGCATCAGCCCCCACGACTATTCTATCGAGTACGGGGCGGGCATTCAGATCTTCTTTCCCTACTTCATCCTATCACCGGAGTTCAAGATCAGCCACGGGATCGGAAATACCTTGCTGTTTAACCCCAGCCTGCCGGAAAGCCGGGTACTGGAGAAGGTCACGAGCCGCACCTTCACCCTTTCGTTCCACATCGAGGGCTAACCCAACCTAGGCGGGCCGCACCGCTTCTATAATTGCCGCAAAGCTGTCGGCTTCAAGGCTGGCTCCACCTACGAGTCCGCCGTCGACATCCGGCTCCGCGAACAGTTCCCGGGCATTGTTGGGCTTAACGGAACCGCCATACAGGATGGTGATGTTATTGCCTACTTCCGAGCCGAACTGGTTGGAGATCATCTTGCGGATGTAAGCGTGCATCTGCTGGGCCTGCTCGTTGGAGGCGGTCATGCCTGTACCGATGGCCCAGACGGGCTCGTAAGCGATGACAACCCGGGAAATTTGCTCGGGGTCGAGTGAAGACAGCGCCTGTTCGATCTGATGGCCCACGACGATCTCCTGGTTGCCGGCCTGCCGGATGTCGAGCTTTTCGCCGCAGCAGTATATGGGTTTGAGCCCATGCTTGAGCGCGCGATTGATCTTCAGGTTGATGAGGTCATCGTCCTCACCGGCGTAGTCCCGCCGTTCGCTATGGCCGAGAATCACGTATTCAATGCCGGCGTCGACGAGCATGGCGGCACTCAATTCTCCGGTATAGGCACCACTTTCTTCCTGGTGCATATTCTGTGCGGCGACGGCGTAGTTGGGGTGCCCCTTTACGAGCTCCTGAATGCCCAACAACTGAATGGCGGGAACGCCAAACACCACCCGGGTGGCCGGATTCGGAACTTTTTCCATCACGGCGCGGACGAGCGCCTTGCCCTCGGAGGGCGTAGTATTCATTTTCCAGTTTCCGGCGACCATCGTGCGGCTCATAGTGAGGTAGTTATTAAGTGTGCTAAGGGGTTACTTTCTTTTGGCTTCGTTGCGCTCGATCTTGTGTCCGGGGCGACTCCAGCGGATGGGCCGCTTTTGCTCGGGCGGACCGGGGTCGGCGGTGGGTACCGGACGCTCACCCTTGGCGTAGGCCTGGGTGGGGCGCAGGCCAAGCGCGTCGAAGAGTTCCATATCGGCGAAGGCCTCCGGATTGGGCGTAGTAAGTAGCTTGTCGCCGGCGAAGATGGATCCAGCCCCGGCAAAGAAGCACAGAGCCTGTCCCTCAGGCGTCATGTCGGTGCGGCCCGCGCTGAGGCGTACCGTCGTGGTGGGCAGAACGATACGGGTTACGGCGATCATGCGCACCATTTCGAAGATGTCCACGGGCCGCTGATCCTCCAGGGGAGTGCCGGGTACGGCTACCAGGGCGTTGATGGGGACGGATTCCGGTACCGGGCGCAGACTGCCCAGGGTGAGGAGCATTTTCAAACGGTCTTCCACCGATTCGCCCATGCCGATGATGCCGCCGGAGCAGACGGTCAGTCCAGCCTTGCGGGCATTGCCGATGGTCTCCAGGCGGTCTTCGTACCCCCGGGTGGAGATAACCTCCTTGTAGAAGTCCTCACTGCTGTCCAGGTTGTGGTTGTAGGCGTACAGCCCGGCCGCGGCCAGCCGTTCGGCCTGATTGGGGGTGAGCATACCTAGCGTGGCGCATACTTCCATGTCCAGGCCGTTGACCGTGCGGACCAGTTCCAAAACCTGCTCGAATTCGGCGTCGTCGCGCACGTTCCGCCAGGCGGCACCCATACACAGGCGGCTGCTGCCCAGGCCCTTGGCCCTTTCGGCGGCGGTCTTGACCTGTTCCACCGATAACAGGGCATTCTCCTCGATGTCGGTGTGGTAGCGCGCGGCTTGTGGACAGTACCCGCAGTCCTCGGGGCATCCACCCGTTTTAATGCTCACCAGGCTGGAAACCTGTACTTCGTTCGGGTCGTGAAATTCACGGTGCACGGAAGCGGCACGAAAGAGTAACTCCATCAGGGGCTGATCGTGCAACGCCTTGAGTTCTTCGAGCGACCAGGTGGTCGGGGTGTCGGTAGAGTAAGCGGTCATAGGGCGCAAATATAGAAAGCCGGACGGGGACTAGGGGCAGTGGGTAGAACAGATCTAGTTCGCGACTTTTTCCCTGCCGTGCGGGTACACGGCATAGAGGTAATACCACTTCTGTCCCAGGTCCACGTCCAGGGCATCCAGCCATTTGGGTCGATCGGTGTACACCAGCTTGCTGCCGGCCGGGGGCTGCGGCAGGTCGCGCGTTCGGTCAACCCATATCAGGGGGCGGGGACCGACTGGCATTAAGGCGGAATTGGAGGCCGGTAGCCCCGTCGTATCCACTACGGTTGCCGGGCGGTGATAATAGCGGGCGATCGCGCCCTCCGCCTTGACAATCCGCGACTGCGGCCCGGTGAGCACTACTCCCTCAGGGTAAGTTTCATAGAGGTCTTTCAGCGGGGCAATTTCCGCTGCCGCCGGCCGACTGATCACGTAGATCAGCAACAGTATATTGATAATGGCCATCAGCGAGGCCGCTACCCGCCACCATTTGCGGTGCCACCGGTCCGCGACCCACGGCAGGAAAGCAGCCAGGGCGCCTACCAGGTAAACGGGTAACAGCGGAGTCAGGGGGTAAAGAAAGCGGATATCTTTCCGGGCCAGCAGCGAATGAGCCACTACGAAGGCCAGACCCATCCACGCCACCGGATCCCGCCGGTAGGAATAACAGAAGGTACCAAATCCGGCCAGATAAAGAAGGCTCAGCGGCGGTATACCCCGCAGGAAAACCAGCTCCACGTAGGCGTACCAGGGGCGGGTACCGTAGGTGGCCGCCTTGCCTTCGATCAGGTTGGCTGCGAAGTAATTCCAGGCCGGCAGGGACCACTCTCCGTATAGCCAGTAGGAGAGGGGGTAGCAAACGGCCAGTGTACCCAAGCCGCCCGCCACTAGCAAGAGGAGGTTGCGTAATTTCTCCCGGTGCACGACCAGCAGCCACAGCCCAAACCCCACTACCAGCAAAGCGATCTGGTAGCGGATCAGAAAGGCCAGGCCAAACCACATTCCCGCAATCAGGGCGCTGCGGCCGCCGTCGGGAGTCAGTGTGGCCTCCCGGCGGGTCAAGTAGAGGGGGTAGGAAAGGAAACCGGCCACGGCCGCCAGCCCCGACCAGTTCTCGCTGGAGAACCGCACCCCGTTGTAGTAGGCAAACCAATGGAAGAGAACGGTAAGGCCGAATATCCAACCCAGGGGCGGCGGGAAGGCTGTTTGGTAACGGCGAAACACGGCGAAGGCAACGGCCAGGGTGAAGGCGGCCGAGAGCAGTCGCAGGAGCAGGGCCACGGTGAAGGGGTTGGCGTGGTCCCCCCATCCGACCAGTAGGTAGGCCAGGTAGGCCAAAAAGGGCTGCAGGGCCGGCCGCATCCGGTCATGCCATTCCCAAGGCAGGTCCTGCGCGTCCGCGAGCCCCAGTTTGTAAGCCGCATATTCCAGGATCTGGAAGTGCTCGTCTGCCTGGTGGTAGCCCACCGAGAAGTTGGCGGTCAGCAGCAGGAGCACGGCGGCTGCAAGCCAGTAGCCCCTATTCATGGTGCCGATGATTGGCCTGATCTACCTGAACCGGAAGGCTATCGATGAGCACGGTGGCGATGGGCAATTCGACGGCGTCCGGCAATACCGGCTGACCGGCATCCACCCAGCAGGAGTACCAGACCGAACCCACCGCCCGAACGGCCGCCCGGAACCGTTCCTCTACCATGCCGTTCATGGCCCTGGACCAGGCCCTTGCGTATTCGGTACAAGGGGTGCGTACCACCTGGCCGAGCCTTTCCTCGTGGCACAGTTGCCGGTCCTCCGGGTAGGTTGCCCTCAACCGCCGTTCGGTTTGCAGTATGCTGTCGACCAGCCGGTGACTGTCCAGTACGATGTCCCAATAAAAGGTTTCCGGATCGGCGATGTAATCTGCCGGGCCCACGAAATAGTCGTACTCGGCATCCGCAAAAAGTTCCGGTAATCGGCTCTCCCAGAAGGCATGGATGCCCGTCTGACCCGTCAGTTGTCCGTTGTAGTTCTCCGTCGTGTGCAGCGGAACGTGCGCATCACCCACGTAATGCCCCATCTCGGCGGCCAGTTGCAGGATTCGGTCGGCCTGCCCGTCCACGAAGGCCTCCGTCAACCGGCGGTGAAAACGCACCAAATGGTAGGGAAGGATGCCGTAGGGCGATAGGCCATCCTCCAGCACGACCCGGTCTCCGGTAAGGGGCACGCCGGCCGTCAGTACGGAATCGCGACTTACGCTCTCCAGATCCCCGTACCACAGCCGCCGGTAGTCGGAATACTTCAGATCGACGGTCCGGGCGGCGGTGCGCAGGAGCAAAATATCGTCGTTTGGCAGCAAGGTATCCAGGTACCACACGGTGGTGTCGCCCGGGGAGTCGATGTCCAGCAGGCGTCCCTGCCACACGCGGGCGTCGGCGTACTTCCTGGGCAGTTCGGCAAAGGGGTACTGCCCCCAGTGGTCCAGATCAATGTAGTGGCGCACGGCCTCGTAATCGTTGGCGTACCGGCGCTTGTCGGGATCTACGGCGTGCTCGGCCAGGTAGTCTACATTGGCCCGGAAAAAGGGCATCATCTCGACCGGGAGGGTGAAGACGGCCAGCCGATTGATGCGCCGGTGCCCGAAGAATCCCCACGGTGGACCGGCCCCGGCAACGGAGGCCGCTCCGATCACGGAGCCGCCCAGAATCAGGACGGCAGAGAGGGCGATCAGGGCATGCCTAAAACGAATCATAGCCGATCAGCAGGGGTTGGGTTGTTTCCACGGCTAGCAGGGCCCAGTCGCGGTCGTCGTTGATCAGCGCCGTATAGGCCTCCAGGGTTTGGTCCGGGGAATCGGGGAAGCGGTAGCGGGGGAAAACCTTCACGGTCTGTTCGGACTTGCCCGCCTCCTTGAGGCGGATGATGGCAAACGGTAGCCGGCTGTGGGCCGCGGCAATGCTGGCGGTGTCGCTGTTCTCGTAACGCGAGATGTAATAGTTTTCGTACCGGCTCAGGACGCCCTCGGCGATGCCCGCGGCCACCGGGCGCGGTGCCTGCCGGCTGGCCTGATGGGGATAAAGTTGAAATTCATCGTCGGGGCCCCGCTGCAGCCGGAAGCCTTTGTCCTGCTGCCGGGGGTATTCGATGCTGAGATATTCCACCCGGTCGGGGTCCACGGCGTACAGTACTTTCGAGCGCCATTCGTCACCGCGCAGGTTAAAGCGGTGACGTAAGTTGCCGCTCCACATGGGCAGGTGCACGACGTAGGGATTGTCGCTGCCTTCGGTGATTGCGGCGGTACCCAGTTCGCCGTTGGTGCCGCCGCCGACGTAGTAGCCCCGCAGCTTATTACCATCCTGGTCGAAGAGCTGAACCAGGATGCCCCCGCCGGCGAGGTTGCGAATGAGGTTCGGAATTTCCTTGCTGGTGGGCAGCCGCTGCACCGACACCTGGCCTACCGCCTGCAGCAGGTTCTTCATGGCATTTTCGTTGGCGGGATGGCCATTATAGCGCCAACCGGTCGGGCCGCCGCGCTCCAGGGTAGCCTGATTGCCCTCCCGATCGGCGATGAAGATCCGGTGGATCCGATCGGTGTCTGGATAGCCGAATGTCCGCTCGGCGGAACCATCAACTGGCGTGGCCGACGAACGGGTAGCGAACCAGGCCACGCCCCCCAGGAGCAGCACCAAAGCAAGCAGCAGCAGGGTACGGTTCATTTTGTCAGCTTGTGGTGTAGCGCCGGCGGCGGAGGTAGTTGAATACCCAACCGAAAAGGGCCAGGGCGATTAGCGGCAGGAAGAGGTTGATGGCGCGCCAGTACCCGGCGCGGGCAACGGCCTCCTCGCGGTCCAGGAGCCGTAGTTTTACCTGCTTGCCGCGACTGGTTATGACGCCATCGGGATTGAGCAGGTACTCTACGGCGTTGAGCATGAAGGTCTTGTTGGCGTAGGGGATCTTGGTGAAGGGGTTTACCCCCAGATAGCCCACCTCGCCGCGACTGTTGACGCTGTTGGCCAGTACGTCCCCGTCGCTGATCACGATCATGCCGGTGGGCACGGATTCCGCGCGGTAGTCGAGACCGCTGGAGCGCAGCAACTGTTCGTTGTCCCGACTCAGGCGGTTTGCGTAGGGGCTTTCAAAGGTGCCTTCCAGGAGCACGGCCAGGGGAAGGTCCTCCTCGTTGAAGCGGTCCAAATCGACGCTGAACTTCTGCGCGTCCAGATCAATAGGGGAGGGAAGCCGCTGGCGCCGACTGCGGTCGCTGCTCGCCAGCAATACCGTTTCGCGCACGCGGTCGTTGTCGCCCACCAGTTCGATAAGGGTGGGGTAGCGCATGTCGACGGCGTCGATGTTCTGGACGATGGGGTTGTCCGCCTCCGGGAGCGCCAGCACATGGTAGGGGAAGGGGACCAGCGTAAATTTCGGGCCGCTCTGACCCTGGTTTGTAGCAATGGGTATGGGGGTGTTGACCAGGTCCAGCACCAGTTGGTTGCCCAGCCGGAAGCCGTATTTAAAAAAGAGGTCCTCCAACCCCGTCGTGCGACTTTCGGGATACGCCTCGCCGGTGGCGCGCAGGCTGTCGTAGTCCATCGCGACGGCGTCGATCGCCCAGATCACCTTGCCGCCGTTCATGACGTACTGGTCGAGCTTGAAGGCCTGGAAGTCGGTGAATGGGACTGTAGGCTTGGCTATGATAAGCAGGTCGATATCCGCCGGCAGGGTGGCGAAACTGTCCAGGTAGACCGGGCCGACCTCGTAATCCTTCCGCAGTTCCGCCACGAGGTCGGCAAACTGCAGGGCGCCCAGCTCTCCGTTGCCGAGCGTAAACCCGATTACGGGCTTGTCATCGTCCGTGAGGCTTTCAATGGCCGAGGTAAAGTTGTATTCCAGAAGGCTCTCCGCCTGATTCAGTTGTTGCTCGATCGCCACGTCCGGCCGCGCCGTTTCCAGGAGGGGGACGATCCGCTGCCGGTCTCCGTAGTAGATGAGTGCGTACGGGTAAATGGCCCGGGTGGTGCGTTCTCCGGCCGACTGCTGATAGTCGGTCATGGGCACTATGCCGTCCTTCAACATATCCTCCTGACGCTGGCGGACTTCCTCGGGGTCTCCGACCAGGGGGTCCACGAATTCGTACTCCAACCGGTCGGTGTATGCCGTGAAGTCTTCCAGCGTTTCGGCCACCGCGGTACGCAGCCGCTGGTAGCTGGCCGGCAGGTCACCTTCCAACAGGATGCGGACGTAGACCGGCTCCGGGAGGGCAGACAACTGTTCGCGGGTAGACTCCGTGAGGGTGAACCGCTTGTCCTCCGTAAGGTCGATCGCGCCATACAGCCGCATACCGCCCAGACGGGCATTAGCTAGCACATTGATTACCACCAGCAGCGCGACGGCCAGCACCAGCTGGATAATCGACTGAAGGCGATGTTTCTGTTCGAGTGTAGGCATGGGGCGATTGAGCGGCGAAGATAACATCTGTCCGGTGAGCGGGGGCGGACCTTCGGTTGGGTCCACGGCTAACGTGGGGCTTCGTAATTTCGGTGCCAGGTATGAAGAAAGTCCTTGTCGCCCTCGCTGCGCTATTGCTGGTTTACCTCGTGATCACTTACCTCATAAGCGAGCGTGTACTCGACACCCCCAACCGGAGCCTGGAAGAATCGTACCGCATCGGTACCGAGCGCTGGGGGCTCAACCTGGACAGCCTGCGCGCCGCCCTGCCCCCGCCGGAGGAGGTCAACATCACCAGTCCGGTAGGCGGACTCACGCAGCGGGGCTGGTTGTACCGGCAGGACAGCAGTAGGTGTGGGATAATTATGGCCCACGGTTACAACGACAACCGCATGAGCATGATCAAATACACGCCCTACTTCGACCGCTGCGGTTGTGATCTACTACTATACGACCACCGCGGTTTCGGGGAGAGCGACGAGGCCTACGCCAGTGGCGGGGTCAACGAGGCGAAGGACCTGCTGGCCGCCCACGCCTGGTTCGGTGCGGAGACGGGCTTGCCCGGCGACCGCATCGCGTGGCTCGGCGAGAGCTGGGGCGCGGCCACCGTACTACTGGCCGCCGCGGAAGGGACCACGAATCTCGCCTTCGTGGTGGCGGAAAGCCCTTTTGCCGACTGGCATTCGGCGATTACGGAACGCGGGGTGCGTGAATATGGCCCCATCCTCTCCGTCCTCTCACCTGGTACCTTCCAGTGGGTCAATTTCCGAGGCGGCGTACCCTACGCTTCCGCGAGTCCGGTGGAAGCGGCCGATAAGATCGCGGTGCCTGTATTACTCTTCCACTCCCGGGCCGATACCCTGACCGCCCCCGAGCAATCCGACCGTATTGCCGAACGCATTCGTTCGGACCTGCTAACCTACCACGCGCTCGAATGGGGAGCCTGGCACGCCCACAACGTCGTTTGGCGTCCGCAAGCCTACGTGGCCCTTTTGGAGAATTTTGTCCAACAAAAAGCACCCGGGTTTTGCCCCTAGCTTGGTCGGGCAGGTGCCCAGCCGCGGGAAGGAAGCGAAAGTTTGGCCAAAAACGTTGTAATTTTGTTTTGCCCAACGAACAGACGTGCCACCCACGCTTACCTCCAAAACCGTGCACGCAATGCAATTTATGTCCCGATTTTTCTGCCTTTTGACCCTCTGCGGGCTGCTGACTGCCTGCGGGGAAGATGTTAATCCCAACTACCAGGAGGAGGTTGCCAACCCCGAATACTTTCACCGCTCGGTAAAGCAACTCACGGACGTGATCGTCCACGATATCTTTTCACCACCGGTAGCGAGTAGAATATATTCGTATTCCAGCATCGCCGGCTACGAAGCGCTGGCCGCCGGTGATCCCAACCTGCGCAGCCTGGCCGGCCAGATTCCCCACCTGGAACCCGCGCCCGCGCCCCCCGCCAATACGGAAATTTCCTACCCTTTGGCCTCCATATCGGCCCAGCTCAAGGTGGGCAAAAGCCTGATCTTCAGCGAAGATCGCATGGATGAATTCAAGACACAGTTGATGGCCGAAATCCGCGAGATCGGTATGCCCGCGGAAGTGTTTGACGCATCGGTTGCTTACGGAGAAGAAGTAGCTGATCACGTGATCGCCTGGTACGACGGCGACATGTACAAGCAGACGCGCACCTTCCCCAAGTATTCCATCACCGACGACGAGAGCAAGTGGCAGCCCACGCCGCCCGATTACATGGACGGTATTGAGCCCAGCTGGATGAAGATCCGGCCCTTCGCCCTAGATAGCGCCAATCAGTTTCAGCCCCCGCCGCCTACGGCCTACAGTCTGGAGCCCGGCAGCCAGTGGATGAAAGAGGTGATGGAAGTCTACAAGGTCTATACCGGGGTAGACAAGCAGGAATCGGCCGAGCGCCAGGCGATTGCCCAATTCTGGGATTGCAATCCCTACGTGAGCCACACCGTAGGCCACCTCATGTTTGCCACCAAGAAGATCACGCCCGGCGGTCATTGGATCAATATTGCCGGTATCGCGGCCCGCAAGGCCGACGCCGACTTCGCGCGGACGGTGGAAACCTACGCCCTGACGAGCATGGCCATGTTTGACGCCTTCATCAGCTGCTGGGACGAAAAGTACCGCAGCAAGCTCGTACGCCCGGAAACCTTTATCAACCGTCACGTGGACCAGGAATGGCGCCCCCTGCTGCAAACGCCGCCCTTCCCCGAACACACCAGCGGACACTCCGTGGTCAGCCGCGCGTGCGCGGTGGTGCTGACCGATCTGTACGGCGACAACTTCGCCTTTGACGACGACAGTGAGGAAGAGTATGACCTGCCAACCCGGAGCTACCCCAGCTTTCTGGCTGCGAGTGAAGAGGCGGCCCTGAGCCGACTGTATGGTGGCATCCACTACCGCCCGGCCATCGAATACGGCGTCGACCAGGGGGAAGCAGTAGGCAATCACCTGCTGCAGCAAGTTGCCACCCGGGCTATGATCACGGAGGAGCGGCCGCGGTGAATTACGCCCTGGCGCTCCTGGGACAGTTGATCGCCTACCTGCTCCTGATGCTTGTTAACGAATATTTCGGCACGCTGCTGGCGCTGCTCATTGGTTCCATCGCCCTGGCGGTGTGGTGCCTGAGCTACGTAGTGGAGTGGGTGCAGGCCAGCCGCGTCTCCCCGGCCTATTACCGCTATGTACTGACCGTATGGGTTGCCCCGCTGGTTGCCCTGCTCGGCTTTATTCTGCTGCGCGGCGGTATTGGCTGGCTGTAGTCCTGAACACCGGACGCGGCAACCTACTTTGAGTAAGGCGTATGAAACGATTGATCATTTATTCCCGCGGACGGCTTTCTGCTTTTGGCTACGCCTTTCGTGGTGCATATGACCTGTTGGTCAACCACGCACCCTCCAAGATCCATATTCTCGCCTTCCTAGGGATGATGCTGATCTGTTGGGTCCTCGACTTTCCGCTCTGGAAATGGGTGGCGGTGTTGATGTGCTCGGGTATGGTGTTGGCGGCCGAGGCGCTTAACACGGCGGTGGAATACGTGGTCGACCTTGTGAGCCCTGATTACCACGTGCTGGCTGGCAAGGCGAAGGACGTGGCGGCGGGCGCCGTACTGTTTACCGCCGTGTTCTCCGGCATTGTGGCCCTGTTGCTGATTGGCGATGCCCTGTTCAACTGACCGGCGTCCTCGATCAATAGGTCTTCGTCATATTTGAGGGCACGAGCAGGGTGTAATTGGCGCGGCCCACAAACTCCGGACGAAGCTCGTCCACTTCCGGCTGCTCGAGGGTGGTGATGGTTACCACCTTGAGTTGCGGCTTGTACTGCCGCAAGTACCAGCCGATCCCTTCAAAATTATCGCTGTGGTAGCTTCCGTTGAGGTGTACGAAGGGTACGCCGGGCTGCACGTTCTTGACGATGAACCAGGCCATGGTGGCATCCTTGATGGCCTGGGCTTTGGGGAAATTCTCGCCGCTCGGTCCGGAGCCATGACCCTGTACGCGCATGGATTTGTAGCCCGGCAGTTCTGGGTCGTAGGGTGGTAGCAGGGGCGGCAGGAAGGCCTGTTCGTCATCATCCAGTGACCGTAACACCACGAAGCCCCGCTGGAACACCATTCGGGCGAACCGGCGGGGCGTATTGGTGGCGAATACCCGACTGCTATCGGCGCGGGCGGCTTCAAGCAAGGGCAGGTAATCGGTTTTGAAGTTGGGCCACACTCCGCCGGTCAGGCTGTCCAGTTCCTCCAGGGTGATCTTCTCGGCCATAAAGTCGTCGAGGTAGGCCTGTTCATCCGTCTCGAACATCTCCATGCCAAGGCTGTACCGTCCCAGGTCCTCCAAAATTTCCTGTTCCATCCAGTGGGCGATGGGGTTGTCGTGGTATTCCCCGAACAGGATGATATCGGCTTCCTGCAGGTCCTTCATCATCTTGCCGAACTTCACCTTTCGCCCGGACTCGTTGAAGAGTTGGTAGGCGGGGTTGTCCTGGCCGTAGACAAAGGCGGAAAGGAAAGCGAGGAGGAGGCTGACTCGAAAACGCATTGGCGGGATTTAACTGCCCCGCCAAGGTAAGGCTTAATAGGGCATCTCTCCACCGGTAGCGCCCATCACCTCGCCGGTGATGTAGCTGGCCTCCTGCGAGGCGAGGAGTACGTAGATCGGGGCCAGTTCCACCGGCTGGCCGGGCCGCTTCAGCAGGGTAGTGGAGCCAAACTTCTCGATCTTGTCCTGGGGTTGCCCGCCCGACGATTGCAGTGGCGTCCAGAAGGGACCGGGGGCTACGGCGTTGACGCGGATGCCCTTCTCCGCCACCTGGGCCGCCAGGGCCTTGGTGAAGGCTACGTTGCAAGCTTTGGTCTGGGCGTAATCGAGTAGACTGGCCGAGGGGTCGAAGGATTGTACTGAGGCGGTGTTAATGATCGACGAGCCGGCATCCATATGTTTCAGGGCGGCTTTCGTGATCCAGAAGGGCGCGTAGACATTCACCTTGAAGGTGTTGTCGAACTGCTCCGTAGTCAGGTCGTCGATGCTCGACTGGGCGGTCTGCCGGCCGGCGTTGTTGACCAGAATATCGAGCCCACCCAGTTTCTTCACGGCCGTGGCCACGAGTTCCTGGCAAAATTCCTCGGACACGATATCGCCGGGAATAGCCACGGCGGTGCGGCCTTCGGCTTCGATCAGTTTGATTACTTCCTGGGCGTTCTGTTCTTCGCTGGGCAGGTAGCAGATGGCTACGTCGGCTCCTTCGCGGGCGAAAGCAATTGCGGCTGCGCGACCGATGCCGGAGTCGCCTCCGGTGATCAGGGCCTTGCGATCTTTCAGTCGTCCGAAACCGACGTAGCTTTCCTCGCCGTGGTCGGGCTCGGGTTCCATCTTGTTGACGGAGCCCGGACGCTCTTGGGGCTGGCGCGGAAATGGCGGCTGCGGGTACTGGGTCAGGGGATTTTGCTTTTTGTAGCGGTCGGTTAGTTTATCTGATGTACTCATGCCCGCCTAACCGAGCGGAAATGCCATATGTTTGGCCGTCCGATCATTCCAGCCGCCTAACAGTTTGTTCACTTCCCCGACTGCTTACTTCCCCCCGCTCTCCTGGTTCCTGGCTGCTCTAAGTCACGCAGACTGGCGCTGGGAAGCCCACGAAAACTATCAGAAGGGGGGGTGGCGCAACCGGTGCCGCATCGCCGGGCCCAACGGACCGCTGCTGCTTTCCATTCCCCTGGCCGGCGGCAAGCACCGGCAAATGCCCGTGCGCGAGGTGCGCGTGAGCCACCATTCCGACTGGCAGCGGCAGCACGCCCAGGCCATCCGCTCCGCCTACGGGCGGGCTCCTTATTTCGAGCACTACGGCGAACCGCTCCTCGAAACTGCCGCGCAGCATGCCGTCTACCTGTTCGATTACAACCTGGCCCTTACCGATCGCATCCTCCAGCTCCTTGGCACCTCCCTTCGGGTTGGTACCACCGATACTTTTTTGGGCGCGGACGCGGGTGCCGTGCCCAACCCGGAAGCCGTGCCCCCCTACCGGCAGGTCTTTGAGGATCGCCACGGCTTCCAGCCGGGGCTATCCGTTCTGGACGGCCTTTTTTGTCTGGGCCCCGAACTGCTGCTTCTCCCAAACGATTACCTTTAATCCATGGCTAACCTAATCGACGCCGGCCTGCAGGCCGACCGTGCCCGTCTTGAGGAGATCATCAAGCGGCTGCACGAACTCACCATCCGGATCGGCCACGATGAGATGGCCCAGACCGTCAGCGACCTGCGCAACCGCATTTTCGAGCCATTCATGTTCGTGATCGTCGGGGAGGTCAAGGCCGGAAAGTCGAGTTTCGTCAATGCCCTCCTGGATACCGGCGAGGAGATTGCCAAAGCCGCTCCGCAACCCATGACCGATACCATTCAGCAGATTCTGTACGGCGAGGAGCGCCGGGAAGTAACGGTGAATCCCTACCTGAAAAAGATCTTCCTCCCCGTTGAGATCCTGCGCGAAATCGCCATTGTTGATACGCCGGGCACCAACACCATCGTGGAGCACCACCAGGAGATCACCGAGCAGTTCATTCCGGCCAGCGACCTGATCGTTTTCGTGTTTGAGGCCAAGAACCCCTACCGGCAATCGGCCTGGGACTTCTTTCAGTATATCCACGGCGACTGGCGCAAGAAAACCATCTTCGTCCTGCAGCAACGTGACCTGGCCACCGAGCGCGAACTCGAAGTCAACCTAGAGGGCGTAGCGGAAAAAGCCCGTCGGGAAGGAATCGCCGAGCCCCAGGTCTTCGCCGTAAGTGCCCGGGACGAGCAGCTCGGCCAGGAGGATACCGGCTTCTCGGAACTGCGGCGCTACATCGCCAACAACATCACCGGCGGACGGGCACCTCGCCTGAAGTTGAACAACAGCATCCTTACCGCCCAGACCATCAACGAGAAAATTGCCAACGGCCTCCTGACCCGACGCCGGCAGTTTGAGGCGGATACCGCCTTCCGCGGCGATATCCAGAACACCCTCGACGAGCAGGTGGCCCAAAGCAACAAACAGGTTGACCTGATGGTGGAAAACCTATTGCTTACCTACGATGGCATCACTCGCAACAAACTTGAGGAACTGCGCGGCGGACTGAGTATGTTCGGACTGGTCAAACGCAGCCTGGCCTCCACCTTTGGCAGCACCCCCAGTGCAAAGACGTGGCTGGAAAATCTGGCGCGCGACCTGGAAACCGATCTGAACGACAAACTTCGGGCGCGGCTCAACGAAAACGTGGTGGACCTTGCGGAAACCATCCAGCAAATGGTCAAGACCATCGATCTGAAGATCCGCGGCAGCCAAACCATTCTCAGCAACGACCACGAAATTTTCAGCAGCATCGCCGAACGGCGCGAGAACGTGCTGCGCGACCTGCAGGACCAGTTCAATCGCTTTGTTGGCAAGACCGAGAACTTTACCGACGAGTCGCTCTTTGCCGACCGCGACAACATCGCGCCCAACCTGGCAGCCGGCGGGGGCATCGCGGCCCTGGGCGTGATCCTGATGGCGTTGAGCACCCTGCCCGTGATCGACGTGACGGGCGGCGTCCTGACGGCCGTGGGCGTGATTTTTGCCGGATTCAGCACCCGCGGTAAGCGCCGTCGCATCGTAGAGGGCTTCGAGCAGGAGGTCCGGACGGGGCGGGTACGCCTGGCTGAGGAGCTAGATGAAAAGCTCAAGGCATACATCGCTACCCTGCGCCGGCGCATCGAGGCCAACTTCGGGCGCTTCGACGAGATGCTCGACCGCGAGGAAAAGAACTTGCTGATCCTGGAAGGTACCCACCGTGAGGTGCGGGAGGAATTGGAGCGGCTGGCGGGCGACTTAAGCGAGTAGTCGTGGCGCACCGATACTTTTTGATCAACAAGCCTTACGGCGTCCTTTCCCAGTTCACGCGGGAACTGCCCGACCACCGCACCCTGGCCGACCTTTACGACTTTCCGCCCGACGTTTACCCGGTAGGACGGCTGGATCGGGACAGCGAGGGCCTGCTCCTGCTCACCGACGACGGTGCCCTGAACCACCGCCTTCTGAACCCCGCCCACCGGCATCCGCGCACGTACTGGGTACAGGTAGAGGGTATTCCGACGCCGGATGCCCTGTCCGCCCTGGCTGCCGGACCTACCATCCGCATCAAGGGGAAGAACCACGCCTCCTTGCCTCTGTTGGTGGAAACCATTGCACCCGCGGTAGCGCCCCGCACTCCCCCGATCCGGTACCGGAAGAACGTGGCCGACAGCTGGCTGAGCCTTACGCTCACCGAAGGAAAGAACCGACAGGTGCGCCGCGTATGTGCGGCCGTCGGGTACCCGGTGTTGCGCCTGATCCGGCACGCCATTGTCGAGGTAACGCTGGAAGATCTGGCCGGCCAGAGCGTGCGGGAAGTGGACCGCGATTGGCTCTATGCGCGGCTTGAACTTCGCTAAGGGATTTTACGATTCTAGAGAAAAGGCCGACATTAGGCAAGGCATCGATCCAACTTAAAGCACCGCTGCATGGAATGGCTTCGCAGGACACTTGAACACTCCGCCTTTGGCGTCTGTGCCTGGCTGGGAGACCAGATGGGCATCCGGCGTACCCGCGTGCGGTTGTATTTCATCTACCTCTCCTGTCTCTCGCTCGGTTCGTCGTTGCCCTTTTACTTTTTCGCGGCCTTCTGGCTGAATATCCGCGATTATATCCGGGAGGGACGGCGGCAGGTCGGCCTGTAAATTGGCTGCAGCAGCACCGGAGAGCAACCGAGTGCATGGCCGCGGTCCTCGACCGCAAAACTCATTACCTTGGCGGGCCATTCGAAAAAGATAACCCCACCTTGAGCAGCACCCTTCCCCCTACTAACCAATCGAATCTGGGCATCGCCATTATCGGCCTGGGCGGCGCCGTGGGCACCACGGCGGCGGCGGGGATCGAGCTCATCCGGCGGGGCCTGCAGCCGACTACCGGCCTGCCACTGGCGGAATTCGCTGACCTGGACCTGGTACCCTACACCAACCTGAAGATTCACGGCTGGGACCTCTTCGACCACGACCTGCTGACCGCGGCGCGCGTGCACCGGGTACTCGACCGGGAAGAACTCGACGTGCTGGCCAATGACCTGAGCGGTCGCCGGCCCTGGACGGCCGTCAGCAACCGGAACTACTGCCGTGGCGTAGTGGGCGATCAGGACAGTACCGGCACGCACCGGGAACTGATCTCCGGCATTCAGCAGCAACTCGACGCCTTCGCTACTGACATCGACGGCAGGGTGGTGGTCATCAACCTGGCGAGCACCGAGCACGCCATCGAGGTGGCAGATGAGATCTACCAGCGCACCGAAGCATTCGAACGGGCCCTGGACGAAAACCATACGGGCATCAGTCCGGCCATGCTCTACGCCTACGCCTGTATCACCCACGGTGTGCCGTACGGCAATTTTACGCCGAGCCGCGCCGCCGAAATTCCCGCCCTGCGGTCACTGGCCGCCCGCCGGGGTGTACCCGTGGCGGGCAAGGACGGTAAAACCGGACAGACCTTCCTCAAGACGGTGATCGCCCCCGCGCTGCGCGCCCGTGCCCTGCACGTCGACGGCTGGTTCAGCACGAACATCCTGGGCAACCGCGACGGCGAAGCCTTGCGGCACCCGGAATCGCTCCAGAACAAGCTCGGCACCAAGGGCGACGTACTCACCAACTGCCTCGGCTACCCGGTGGAAGACCACTTGGTGAAGATCAATTACTACCGCCCCCGCGGCGACGACAAGGAGGCCTGGGACAACATCGATGTCTCGGGGTTCCTGGGCCACCGCATGCAGATCAAGATCGACTTTCTCTGTAAGGACAGCATCTTGGCAGCCCCCCTGGCCATCGAGATTGCCCGTTGCCTGGATTTGGCTGCGCGTCGCGGACAGGGTGGGGTATTGGAGTCACTGGGCGTCTTCTTCAAAGCCCCCATGACCACCGACGGCCGCGAGCCCATACACAGCTTCGGGGAGCAGCAGACCGAACTGCTGCGCTGGCTGCGGGAATCCTCCGAAATGCCAACCGCGGTGGCCGGAAAATTCATCCCACGTCCGGATTAGTGCCCCATCATTCATTGACCCTGTTGCATGTCACTGCGCTACGCCTACAATACCAACGGTTGTGCCCACCACCGACTCCCGGATGCCCTGCGGCTTATTGCGGCTGCGGGTTACGATGGCGTGGCGCTTACCCTGGACTGGCAGCACCTCGACCCGTTGGCTCAGGACTGGCGCGCCAAGACTGAGGGCGTCAGGGGGTGGCTGGAAGAATTGGGGCTCGACTGCGTAATCGAGACCGGCGCGCGCTACCTGCTGGACCCTACGGAAAAGCACGAACCCACTCTCATTAACCCCTCCGCGGGGGGCCGGGCGAGGCGGGTGGAATTTCTTAAGCGGGCGGTCGACATCGGAAAGATCCTCGGGGCGGAAACCGTCTCGTTCTGGGCGGGCGTCCGGCAGCCTTCCGTATCCCCCGAAGACGCGATGGCGTACCTGGTCGACGGCGTCGTACGGGTTACTGAATACGCCGTGGAGCAGGGGATGAGCATCAGTCTGGAACCGGAACCCGGCATGCTCATTGAAACCAATGCGGACTATCAAAAACTCCTGGCGGCCAATCCCCGCCTGGAATGCGACCTGTCACTGGCACTCGACCTAGGACACGTCTGGGTCACCGGGGAAGAACCCCCCGCCCGGGCGGTGGAGCGGTTCGCCGACCGCCTGGGTACCGTCTCGATCGAGGGCATGAACCGGGGTGTGCACCTGCACCTGCCACCCGATGAGGGCGACATGGACCTCAGCCCCCTGCTACGGGCGTTACGCGACATTGACTTTCGGCGCCTCGTATGTCTGGAACTAAGTAGGGAGAGTCCGCGCGCCCACCGCGCCATCCCCGACGGGCTGGCCTTCCTGAAGCAGCTGGAAGCCCAACTGGTCTAACTTTTTGCCGACTGCCGCGTCTATTCCAGACCATGCCGGACACAATTTCTCCCCAGCTCCGATCTTGGGCCGAACGCCTGAACGGTTTCGGTCGCCTGGGGCAGCCCTGCTTCTTCCTGGTGGATTTCGAATTGGAGCGACCCCAACTCTGGAGCCTGGATGAGCTGGGGCCGGCGGGGGTGCGGTTCAGCTTTCCGGCTCATGCAGACCACCGGATCACCTCCGCGGAACCTCCGCCACTGGTGCCCCGCCACATCAGTCCCCGGCGTTACGAACAAGCGTTTTCGATCGTCCGCGCGGGAATCCAGCGGGGCGACAGCTTCCTCGTCAACCTCACCTTTCCGACGCCCGTCGCGTATGCCGGCAGCCTGACCTCACTTTTTGAGCACAGCCAGGCGAAGTACCGCATTTTGTACCCCGGTAACTTTGTCTGCTTCAGTCCGGAAACTTTCGTTACCGTCGACGCCCGTGGCTACATTGAAACCCGGCCCATGAAGGGTACGGCACCCAACACCCCGGCCGGCCGCGCCTACCTCCTCGGCAGCCAGAAGGAAGTGGCGGAACACGCCACCATCGTCGACCTGATGCGCAATGACCTAAGCCGCATCGCCCGGCAGGTCAATGTGACGGAGTACCGCTACCTGCGACCCATCGAATCGGGTGGGGGAGGGCTGTTGCAGACGAGCACGCGACTGGGCGGGCAGCTGCCCGGCGACTGGAGGAGCCGGCTGGGCGATTTGCTGATCGAATTGCTGCCGGCCGGCTCGGTCAGCGGAGCCCCGAAATCCGCTACGCTCGATCTGATCCGCCGCGCCGAGATCGACCGCCGCGGGTACTACTGCGGCATTGGGGGCTACTATGATGGTAATACCCTGGACAGTTGCGTCATCATCCGCTACGTGGAGCAAGTCGGGGGTGCCTTTAACTTCCGGTCGGGTGGGGGAGTGACCGCCCGCAGCACTCCCACCGAAGAATACGCCGAACTGCGCGCGAAGATCCGCGTCCCCCGACGGGAAAAGTAGCGGCCCGTATATTCGCGGCCCCATGAAAAAACCAAGCGCGCCTCTCCTCCTCGAAAGTATCCGGCTGGTCGATGGGCAAGCACCGTTATTGCACCGACACCAAGAACGGGTGGATCGGTCGCGTCACCATTACTACGGTAAGGGGCCCAGCCTTAAGCTGGCGGAAGTTCTGGAGACACTGGACCTGCCCAGCAGTGGTACGTTCAAACTGCGCTTGCTCTATGGTGCCCGCGTGGAAAAGTGGGAAGTGTTACCGTACAGCGTCCGTGAGGTGACCTCCCTGCGGGTGGTGGCCGCCGACGATTTGCGGTACGGCCGCAAGTACGCCGACCGCAGCGGAATCGACAAACTGTTCAACCAGCGACAGGACAGCGACGACATTCTAATGGTGCAGCGCGAGCACCTTACCGACAGCAGCTACGCCAACCTCGCCCTCTACGACGGCAGCAAGTGGTATACCCCCGCCTGGCCCCTGCTGCGCGGTACCCGCCGCGCCCAGTTGATCGACGAGGGAATCCTGCAGCCGACCATAATTCGTTTGCGCGACCTCTTCCATTTTGAGCAGGTGAGACTGATCAACGCGATGATGGATTGGACGGAAGGCCCTACCATACCCATTTCCCGCATTGCGGGCGTCTAGGGCCTGGTTTCCAGCCGGTCGCGCAGGTTAGCCACGGTCTTGGCCGGCCCGTTGGTAAGGATCTCGCGGCGTAGCCACGATGGCAGGCCGGCTCCGGCGTTGGTGCGTACCGTACACTGCAATTCCACCTCGCCCCGTTCGAGCGGACTGATTACCCACTCACCGGAATAAACCTCCAGGCGGTCGCGACCCTCCGTCGGAGGAACCGCTCCTGGTTCTGCCCTTATGGTGCGCGTCAGTACGGACCGCGGCCCCATGGTCTGCCGCACCCGCGCCACTACTTCCTTGTCGCGAAAGGGAAAGGGCAGGTCGATGCCGGAAACGTACACAAAGTTGTTTGGGGTGCCGCCGGGAATGATATAGGCGTCGTCACAGCGATGTACCCATTCCGGGTAGTTTTCCGCATCATCCAGGATGGCTCGAACCCGCTGCATTCCGGCGGTGGCCCGCGTAACGACCCGGACCGACATTTCTTCGTTCGCTTCGTCGCGGACGTACACGCTCACCCCGCCGGACTCCGTCTGCAGTTCAAAGCCGTCCGAGGTTTGGGCGCGGACGCAGGTGCAAAGCAGCAGCAGGGGAAAAGCAAGGAGCAGTGGATACATAAACGGAGCTTCAGTTGGCCGGTCGTAAAACGCCGGGAGAAAAAGTTGCAATCGGTTTATAACACCCGATGCGTATCAAATATTTTATATCTTGTCGAGTAGACAACATTAACCAAGCGTGGATGGCCCGATGCCTTCCCGATTATAACATTTCGACATGCAAAAACGGCAGTACGCTGTATTCCTGTTTTCCTGTTTCCTTCTACCGTTGGCCGCGCAGGATGGCTTTGTATCCCTGACTAACGGCAAGGATCTGAGCAACTGGGAGTCCTACGGAGGGAAAGCACCCTATTCCATCGAAGGGAACACCATCACGGGCACCGCCGTGGTCAACACGCCCAACACCTTCTTGTGTACCGACCGCCCCTATGGTGATTTCGTGCTGGAGCTGGAGTTCAAAGATGAGGCGCCGCTGAATAGCGGGGTCATGGCGCGGGGGCAGTGGCGGCAGCAGGACGACCTGCGGCGTATATACGGTTACCAGGTTGAAATTGACCCCAGTGCCCGTGGGTACACCGGCGGCATATACGACGAGGCCCGGCGCGGTTGGATTTACCCCGTCCACTATAACGACCCGGCGCGCTCGGCCTACAAGCAGGGCGAATGGAACAGTATGCGCGTGGAGGCCATCGGCAATAACCTGCGCACCTTCATCAACGGGCAGTCGGTGGCCAATCTGGTCGACGATACGGACGCCTCCGGTTTGATTTGTCTGCAAGTCCACTCCGTGGCCGACGAACTGGCCGGGAAGCAGGTACAGTGGCGCAACATCCGGGTGAAAGACAACGCTACGCCCGACGACCACCTCGAAGCCGTGCTGGCTCCCCAGGAAAACATGCTCGTCAATACCTTGACGGAAGAAGAAAAACGGAAGGGCTGGCGCCTGCTCTTCGACGGCACGTCCACCGACGGGTGGCGGGGTGCCAAACTCGACCAATTTCCCGCCAGCGGATGGGAAGTGGTAGACGGCGAATTGCGCGTACTGGCCGGTAACGGCGGCGAGAGCACCAATGGCGGCGACATCGTCACCGAAGATAACTTCAGCGACTTCGAACTCGTCTTCGAATTCAAGCCCACCGAAGGGGCCAACAGCGGCGTCAAATACTTCGTGGATCCCGAACTGAACAAGGGTCGTGGTTCCGCCATCGGCCTCGAATACCAAATCCTGGACGATGAGCGTCATCCCGACGCCAAGGCCGGAGTGATGGGCAACCGTACCATGGCCTCCCTTTACGACCTGATTCCGGCCAACCCCATCGACGTCAACCGCCGCAAGGACTACAACATCAACGACTGGAACCGCGGCCGCATCAAGGTGCAGGGCGGTAAGGTGGAGCACTGGCTCAACGGCTACAAAGTGGTGGAGTACGACCGCTTCAGCCAAATGTTTGACGCGCTGGTCAACTACAGCAAATACAAGGACTGGGAAAACTTCGGACAGTGGCCGCAAGGACCCATCCTCCTCCAGGATCACGGCGACGCAGTTGCCTTCCGCACCATCAAAATTCGTGAGCTTTAAATCCAACGATCATGGCAAACCGCCGCACCTTTCTTAAGACTTCCGCCCTCACCACCGCCGGCCTCAGTATGGGACTGCCGTTGCACAGTCAGGTCATGGGGGCCAATGATACCGTCAACGTGGCGGTCTTCGGCACCAACAGCCGCGGCGCCTACCTGGCCCGCACCTTCGCCGGCGCCCAGAACTGCAAAGTGATCGGCATCGGCGACGTGGATACCCGCGCCATCGAAAAAGGTCAGAAGGCCGTGATGGATGGCGGCGGCGACAAGCCCATGGGGCACCAGGATTTCCGCACCTTTCTGGAAAATCCCGACGTCGACGCAGTAGTAATCGCCACGCCCGACCACTGGCATACCCCCATGGCGATCATGGCCCTGGATGCCGGCAAGCACGTCTACGTAGAAAAGCCCTGTAGCCACAATCCGGCGGAAGGTGAAATGCTCATCGCGAAACAGAAAAGCAGCGGCCTGAAGGTGCAAATGGGCAACCAGACGCGCAGCAGCATCTCCCTGAACCGCATTGTCGGGGAAATCCACGACGGCCTCATCGGCAACGCCTACGCCGCCAAGGCCTGGTACGCCAACAACCGGGGCCCCATTGGCGAGCACGAGCCAGCCCCCGTACCGGAGTGGTTGAACTGGGAGCTCTGGCAGGGGCCCGCTCCGCGTCAGGATTTCGACGCCCTGCTGGTCCACTACAACTGGCACTGGTTCTGGAAGTACGGTACCGGTGAATTGCTCAACAACGGTACCCACGAAGTTGATATGTGCCGCTGGGCCCTCGACGTCGACTTTCCCGAACGCGTGACCTCCAGCGGCGGAAGATTCGCCTATGACGACGCCTGGGAAGCCTACGATACCCAGCTGGCCTCCTTCAACTTCCCCGGCGACAAGCACATTCACTGGGACGGCCGCAGCTGCAACGCCTTGCCCCTTTGGGAGCGCGGCCGCGGTGCCATGATCTACGGTACCGAAGGCAGTGTGCTCATGGACCGCAGCGGATACATCGTGTACGACTCACAAGGAAAGGAGATCCGGCACGAGGAAGAAACCGGCAAATCCATAAGCATGGACACCACCGGCGGCGGCAACCTCGACGAACTCCACATCGCCAACTTCATTAACGGCGTGAACTCCGACGAACCGCTCAACTCCGAAGTGGCCGACGCCAACACCAGCGTAACGATCTGCCACCTCGGAAATATGGCGCAGCGTACCCAGTCGGTGCTCATGACGGACACCGAAACCGGGAAGCCGCAACAGAATTCCGACGCCATGGCCCTGTGGTCGCGCGACTACGAAGATGGCTGGAAACCGAACGTATAGACGTTAACCGGCTGATTCATCCGGCCTTGGAGCATAGCAGGCACCGGCGGAGTATGGTGAGGTCCATTTGACTACCTACTCCGCCGCCGCCTCGCTACCTTTGTCCGCGATGCAGACTCATTTTCGACTGGCCGATCTCCCCCGGTTCCGGCGTGCCGTTATCACCATCGGCAGTTTCGACGGTGTCCATCGCGGGCACCAGCAACTGCTCACGCGCATCAGCCGTATGGCGGAGCGGCGCGATGGAGAAAGCGTGGTCATCACCTTTGACCCCCACCCACGTACCGTGCTCCGCCCGGACGACAACAGCCTGCGCCTGCTCACCACGACCCGGGAAAAGATTAACTTTTGTGCGGAGCAGGGAATCGACCACCTGGTGGTGATCCCCTTCGACCGGGGCTTCAGCCAGCAGTCGCCCACCGAATACATCGAAAACTTCCTGATTAAAAACTTCACCCCCGACCGCATCGTCATCGGCTACGACCATCGTTTTGGTAAGGACCGGGCCGGTGGGGTGGATTTGCTGCAATACTACGCCCCGACCTACGGGTATGAGGTGGTAGAGATAGCCGCCCAGGAAGTTGATGAAATTACCGTCAGTTCGACCAAAATCCGTCGGGCCCTGCAGGCCGGGCAAGTGCAGAAAGCGGCCAACTTGATGGGTCGCGCCTACGAGCTAACCGGCACCGTGGTCCGGGGCCAACAGATCGGACGAACCCTCGACTATCCTACCGCGAACCTCCAGCCCGACCACCCCCTGAAACTGGTGCCCGCGCCCGGCATCTACGCCGTCCGCGCGGCCTTCGAAGGCTGTATTTACGACGGGATGCTTTACATCGGTGACCGACCGGTGATCGGCGACGGACGCGGTACCACTATCGAGCTCCACCTTTTTGATTATTCTGGCGACCTATATGGGGAGACGCTTACCGTTTCCTTCATTCGTTACCTGCGCGGTGAGATGGCCCTGGGTGGCATGGATGCCCTCCGCGACCAGCTCGTGGTCGACGAAGCCGACGCGCGCCGCGCCCTGGAAGAAGAACGACTGGCCAGCGCGGTTCCGGATCACGATCTGCCCGATACCGCAATCGTCATCCTAAATTACAACGGCCGGGACTACCTGGAGCGTTACCTCAGCTCTGTAGCGGACAACCTGACACCGACCAGCCGGCTCATCGTGGCCGACAACGCGAGTACCGACGATTCGGTCGCCTACTTGCGCAGTAACCACCCCGCAGTGGAGGTAATCGAATTGACCGAAAACCTCGGCTACGCGGCCGGCTACAATGTCGCCCTGCAAAAAGTGCGCGCCGAAGTCTACGTACTGTTGAACAGCGATGTACGGGTCACCCCCGGCTGGCTGGAGGCCGTGCTTCCTAAATTCGTGGATCCGACTGTCGGAGCCGTCCAACCCAAGGTGCTCGCCGAGCACGAGCCAGGCTGTTTTGAGTACGCGGGCGCGAGCGGCGGCTACCTCGACTTTTTGGGGTACCCTTTTTGCCGGGGGCGGGTCTTCGGGCACATGGAGCGTGATGAGGGGCAGTACGACTGTCCGGCCGAGATCTTCTGGGCCACCGGGGCGGCCTTTTTTGTCCGCGCCTCCGCCTTTCACGATCTCCAGGGCTTCGAGCCGGAATACTTCGCGCACGCCGAGGAGATCGATCTGTGCTGGCGCCTGAAGCGGGCGGGCTACCGCATCCTCGTCGAACCGGCCGCCACGGTTTACCACGTCGGTGGGGGCACCCTGGCCTATGACACCCCACGGAAAGCCTACCTGAACTTTCGCAACACTCTCGTGACCAGTTTCAAGAACGAGCACACCTTCCGCCTCATCTGGTGGTTGCCCGTCCGGCTGCTGCTCGACGGTGCCGCGGCCCTGCTCTTTCTTTTCCAGGGCAAGCTCGAGCACATCTATTCGATCCTGCGTGCCCACCTGGATTTTTACCGCAACCTCCCCCGTTGGATCAGGCGGCGCGTCCGCAGGAGCCAGGAGATAGAAGCGTGCCGGGTGGGTCCGGCGCGGACCGACGCGGGGCGGGTGGCCGACAGCATCGCCCTGCATTACTTTCTGCTCGGGCACAAGCGATTTTCCCAGGTCGTCATCCCGCAGGTAGAAGTGGAGCCGAGGACGGCCCCGACAAATTAGCCGTCGTAATTGGCCGGGAGTTTGACCCCGGGGCTTCGGCCACGCTTTTGCATATTTGCCCAGCACAAAAAGCGAACAATATGGCAATGTTAAACTTTGGCGGCACGGAAGAAAAGGTCGTCACAAGAGAAGAATTCCCCCTGGAGAAGGCCCGGGATGTCCTGAAGGATGAAACCATTGCCGTAATCGGCTACGGGGTACAGGGCCCTGGCCAGAGCCTCAACCTGCGCGACAACGGCTTCAACGTGATCGTAGGCCAGCGCAAGGGTGGATCTTCCTGGGACAAGGCCGTGAAGGACGGTTGGGTACCCGGTGAAACCCTGTTCGAAATTGAGGAGGCCGCCGACCGCGGTACCATCATTCAGTATTTACTGTCCGACGCCGCCCAGATCGAAGTTTGGCCACGCATCAAGCCGTACCTCACGCCGGGCAAGGCCTTATACTTCAGCCATGGCTTCGGCATTACCTACAACGACCGCACCAATATCATTGCCCCCGAGGGGGTCGACGTCATCCTGGTGGCCCCCAAGGGTTCGGGCACGAGTCTGCGTCGTCTATTCCTGGAGGGGCGGGGACTGAACTCCAGCTTCGCCATCGATCAGGATGCCACCGGCCGTGCCTTCGACCGCGTTGTGGCCCTTGGGATCGGGGTGGGATCGGGCTACCTGTTTGAGACTGATTTCAAGCGCGAGGTGTACTCCGACCTCACCGGGGAGCGCGGCACCCTGATGGGTGCCATCCAGGGCATTTTCGAGGCGCAGTACGACGTGCTGCGGGCCAACGGCCACAGTCCTTCAGAAGCCTTCAACGAAACGGTAGAAGAGCTTACGCAAAGCCTGATGCCACTGGTAGCCGAAAACGGCATGGATTGGATGTACGCCAACTGCTCTACCACCGCCCAGCGGGGAGCGCTCGACTGGAAGGACAAATTCCGCGACGCCGTCAAGCCCGTCTTCGAAGATCTCTACCAAAGCGTAGCCAGCGGGGAAGAAGCCCAGCGCAGCATCGACTCCAACAGCCAAAAAGACTACCGCGTCAAACTGGAGGAAGAGCTCAAGGAACTCAGCGAAAGCGAGATGTGGCAAGCCGGCCGCACGGTGAGAAAGTTGCGCCCGGAGAACGCGGGGTAGTTAACCAATCTACACGGATGGCGTTGTAAGCGCATTGCACCCGCGGTCGCGCCAGCAACCGCAACAACTCAATGTATCCGCTATGCACGCCACCCCCCAACGCCGCCAAAACCTGGAAAGGCTCGACAATGAACCTTTCGATCTGGTCGTGATCGGCGGTGGCATCACCGGGGCCGGCGTGGCACTCGACGCCGCCAGTCGCGGATTGTCGGTAGCGCTGATCGAGCGGAACGACTTCGCTTCGGGCACCAGCTCCAAGTCAACTAAGCTGATCCACGGCGGACTGCGCTACCTTAAAAATCTCGAGATCAGCCTGGTCCGGGAAGTAGGACAGGAAAGGGCGGTGGTGCACAAACTGGCCCCCCACCTGGTGCGCCCGGAAAAGATGCTTTTGCCCCTGATCGAGGGAGGTTCGCTGGGCAAGCTGTCGACCAGCATGGCCCTGTGGGTGTACGACTTCCTGGCCGACGTGGAGGGCGACGACAAGCGTGTCATGCTCACCAAGGAGGAAACTTTGGAGATGGAGCCCCTACTTCGTGAGGACATTCTCAAGGGGGGAGGCTTTTACGCGGAATACCGCACGGATGATGCCCGCCTGACCCTGGAGAACGTCAAGACGGCCGTCAAGCACGGTGCCGTTGCCGTCAACTACGTGGAGGCCACCGGCTTCGTGTACGACGAAGAGAAAAAGATCAGCGCCGTCCAATGCCGCGACCGCTTCGAGGGCCGTGACTTCGAGATCAGCTGTGACCACGTTATCAGCTCGGCCGGTCCGTGGGTGGACGATCTGCGCAAGATCGACCACAGTATGAACAACAAACGCTTGTTCCTCTCCAAGGGCGTGCATATTGTAGTAGCCCGCGAACGGCTGCCTCTGGCCCATGCTTGCTACTTTGATGTAGCCGACGGACGGATGCTCTTTGCCATACCCCGCCTGCGCTGCACCTACATCGGCACTACGGACACGCCCTACAAGGGGGATCCGAATGCAGTGCCCGTCTACGTGGAAGACGTCGAATACCTGCTCAGGGCCACCAATGAAATCTTCCCCACGGTAAACCTCAAGATGGAAGACGTGGAGTCGAGTTGGGCGGGCGTGCGACCCCTCATTTTCGAGGAAGGAAAGGAAGCCGGAGAGATGTCGCGCAAGGATGAGATCTTCGAAAGCGAATCCGGGCTGCTCAGTATCGCGGGTGGCAAACTTACCGGTTACCGCAAGATGGCCGAACGCGTGGTGGACCGCCTGGGCAAGCAGCTGCATACTGAAGGGGAGGACCTGGGGCGCAACAGCACACGAAATATCGTCCTGACGGGCGGCCCTTTCCGCAACTTCGCCGAAGTGTTAAGCTATGAAAAGGAGATCGCGGAGCAGTTGGCCGCCGCCAGTCTCGCACCCGATCGGGCACCGTACCTCGTGGCAAACTACGGTCGACAGACCCCAGAGATCATCGATTTGGCCCGAAGCCGGCCGGAGGAGACCGACGTGGCCCGTTTGGCCGCCGCCGAGGCCAAGTGGTGCATCGAGCATGAATCGGCGCTTTATCCCATCGACTGGGTGGAGCGGCGCAGTGGCCGACTGTATTTCGATATGCCCAGCATCCTGCCCGTGCTGGATGACGTACTCGGCGTCTTCGCCAGGACCTACGGATATACGGAAAAAGACCGCGAGCAGGAGCGGCAAAGGGTGCTCGATGCGATCCAGTGGGTGAGTGAATTCGGGCACGAAAAAAAGGAGGGCGACGTACAGGTCGATTGACCATAACTATTGCGCTCAGAAGCTGTTA
The DNA here is from genome assembly GCF_004803465.1 of Neolewinella litorea. Lineage (GTDB taxonomy): Bacteria > Bacteroidota > Bacteroidia > Chitinophagales > Saprospiraceae > Neolewinella > Neolewinella litorea. The sequence goes on from NZ_SRSF01000001.1 coordinate 381,101, forward strand.
GGCGGTAAACGAGTGCGCATGACCTCCGACCAATCCATATTCGAAAGACGCGTAGATCCAGTACTGCAGGCCGGGGGTGTCCTCGCTATGGTATTCATCGTGGACCTTTTCGGACTGATCATCACTGGTGCCAACGCCGAGAACGTCAGCAGCCGGTTTCCCTGGTTGTGCGCAGCCAGTTTCATGCTGTTCTTCGCCCTGTTCAATGCCGTCCTGAGCGCCGCCGCGGCCAATCCCGCCAAGTACTGGGGACGCAGCATCTACAGCTTCATGGGCCTGGCCGTGGGGGCAGGTTTGCTGGCCTGGGCCTTTAGCGGTCTTACCATTTCGGAGGCCGGCTCCTATCGGTGGATTTATCTGGTCGTATCGGTCGGTTACCTGGTGTTTCTGGGGATGATCGCCCTGATCAAGAACGTCGTCAATTTCGCCCAGCGGGAGGAGTGGACGCGGCCCCGCCTAAAAAACCGGCAACGGGAGGATTGAACCAACCATCCGAAGGGGCCGTCCGTTTACCTGCTACACTTGGTGTTATTTTATGCAGCTACTCCCCCCGGATACCTTAGAAAAACTAGAATTCGACAAAGTGCTGGCCCTGCTCGAACGGCAGTGCCAAGGGGAGTTGGGGCGCCACTCGGCCCGGCAGCTTACGCCTTCCACGAATGTTGAAGAGATCGCAAAGGGGCTTGACCAGGTTGCGGAATTCAGACAGGGTACCGAAGAGCGGAATATGTTCAGCATCTCCGCCTACGACGACGTAGATGAGGAGCTGCGCGCCCTGCGGGTGGAAGGCTATGCCCTCGTCGAATCGGGCCTGGCCAAGCTGAACGTCCTGCTGCTGCAGGCCAAGCAACTGTTCACTTTCTTCGGTACGGCTTCCCGTCAGTCGAGCTACCCACAGTTGTACGCAGTCGTACGGGAAGTGGAGTATATGCCGGAGCTTTCCGCTTCGATCGAGGCGGTGATTGACGCCGAGGGCAACATCCGTTCCGACGCTTCGCCCGAGCTGAGCCGCATCCGACGGCTGGTGGGCAGCAAACAGCGGGAAGTAGAACGTGCCTTTCGTGGCGTTATCGAAAAGTACCGTAGGGCAGGCTACCTGAGCGACACGGTCGAAAGCTTCCGCAACGGACGTCGGGTACTATCCGTACCCAGTGAGTATAAACGCCAGATCCGCGGCATCATTCACGACGAATCGGCCACCGGGAAAACCGCCTACATCGAGCCCGATGAGGTAATCAGCATCAACAACGATATTTTCGACCTGCAACAGGAGGAGCGCCGCGAGATCTTCCGCATCCTGCGTGAGGTATCCGCGACCTTGCGCCCCTACGTCGATCACATGGCCGCCTACCGCGACCTGATTGCGCACTTCGACCTGGTACAGGCCAAGGCCGATCTGGCCCGCCAGATGAAGGCCGCCCGACCCAAGGTGGACCCCCGCCCCTCGGTCGGCATCCGGGAAGGACGTCACCCCTTGCTGTACCTGAAGAACAAGAACTTCGGACGAAAGACCGTGCCATTTGACCTGAAGTTGCGGGGCAAGAACCGCCTGCTTATGCTCTCGGGGCCCAATGCGGGCGGGAAGTCGATCGCCATGAAATCCGTAGGATTGCTACAGTTGATGGTGCAGAGCGGGATGCTGGTACCCGTTGATGCAGAGTCGGAAATGGGTGTTTTTGAGCGCATCTTCACCGACATCGGTGACCAGCAGAGTATCGAGGATGACCTGTCCACCTACAGCAGCCGGCTGAAGAATGCCCGGGATTTCCTCCGCGCGGCGGATGAGCGGACGCTTGTCCTGATCGATGAATTCGGCTCCGGTACGGATCCCGCGCTCGGCGGCGCCATCGCGGAAGGGATTCTGGAAGGACTCAACGCACGGCAGGTGGTGGGGGTGATCACCACGCACTACAGTAACCTGAAGATGTACGCTTACAAAACCTCCGGTATCGTGAACGGGGGTATGAACTTCGACAAGGATACCCTGAGCCCCACCTACGAACTGAACGTCGGCCGCCCGGGCTCCAGCTACGCCTTTGAGATTGCGCAGAAATCTGGCCTCCCCTCCGACACCCTGGCCTACGCGCGCAAACGGGCCGGCAAGAATGAACGGGCGGTCGACCAGCTGCTCGTCGACCTCCAACGCGAAAAACAGGAACTGGAGCAGCAACTGGCCGGACTGGAGCAAAAGCAGAAAACGCTGGATGCCCTCACCCGGACCTATGAGGAACTCCATCGCGACATTGAGGTGCGCCGCAAACGCCTGAAATTGGAGGCCAAGGAGCAGTCGCTGGCCGAAACCGCGAAGTACAATAAGGAGATGGAAAACCTGATCCGGACCCTGCGGGAAGAAAAGAAGATCGATGAGGCCAAGGAGAAGGCCCGTGAGCTCCGCGAGAAACGCGAGAAGATCAGCGAGCAGGTCACGGACCTCCGGGAAACGATCTACTACCAGCGCAAAAGCGGCAAATCCGGCAAGCGCAGTTTCCAGGAAGGGGACTACGTGAAGCTGAGGACGGGCGGGGCCGCGGGTACCATAGAGTCGATCGACAAGAAGCGGGCCATCGTGATCGTAGGAGACTTGCGCCTGACGGCCAACCTGCGCGATCTCGAGCACACCGACAATCCCTTGCCGATGCGCAAGGAACGGAGCGTTTCCAGCGATATCGCGGGGGTAGCCAGCTTCAGCAACAAACTCGACGTGCGCGGTATGCGGTACGAGGAAGTGCTGCACACGACGCAGGCGTTCATCGACCAGGCGCTTATGGCGAACGCCAGTCAACTGCGCATCGTCCACGGAAAGGGCAGCGGAGCCCTGCGCCGCGCGGTTCGGCAGAAACTGAAAGAATACAACCAGGACTTTAGCCTGAGTACCCCGCCCCGTGAACAAGGTGGCGATGGGGTGACCATTGTAGATCTATAACCTTTATGGAACTTAGCAAAATTGCCGAGGCGCTCGCCTCGGTCACCGATCCGAAGACCGGACAGGATATCATTACCGCGAATATGGTATTGCATCTGAAAGTGGAGGCTCCCGTAGTGTCCTTCACGCTTCAGTTGCCAAAACTGGACGACAACTACAAGCAGCAACTCAACTTCGCCTGCCAGGAGGCCATTCTGTCGGTGTACCCGGAAGCCCAGGTGCACGTACATATGCAGAACCCCGCCGTCGGCGGTCAGGCGGGTCCCTCCACTGGTGGCCCGCAGCGCGAGAATCCGCTGCCCCACGTTAAGAACATCATCGCCGTGGCCAGCGGCAAGGGTGGGGTGGGCAAGAGTACCGTCGCGGTGAACCTGGCACTCGGATTACAGGAGCTGGGCGCACGGGTCGGATTGCTCGATGCTGATGTATACGGTCCTTCCGCACCAACTATGTTAGGCCTGCAAGGGCAGCGGCCCCAGGTCGAGAAGGTTTATGGAAAGCCCAAGATCAAGCCCCTCTACGCGTACGGTCTGCCAGTCATGAGTACGGGCTTTGTAGTTGAGCCTGAGCAGGCCGTAGTGCTGCGGGGGCCCCGCCTGGCCGGAATCGTACGGCAATTCATCGAGGAGACGATTTGGCCACCGCTGGATTTCCTGATCGTCGATCTACCCCCCGGCACGGGTGACGTACAACTTACTCTAGTACAAACAGTGAGCGTAACGGGGGCCGTGATGGTAACCACCCCGCAGGAGGTCGCCCTGGCCGATGCAATCAAAGCGATGAATATGTTTTTCCTGCCGGACGTGCAAGTGCCCGTGCTTGGTGTGGTAGAGAATATGTCCTACTTCACCCCGGCGGAATTACCCGACAACAAGTACTACATTTTCGGGCAGGGTGGCGGAAAGACCCTCGCGAAGAAGAGCAACAGTATGCTGCTCGGACAGATCCCGCTGGTACAGTCCATCCGGGAGGGAGGAGACAGCGGAGAACCCGCCATTTTGAACAAAAACGAAGAGATCACCCGCCAGGCCTGGCTAGACACCGCCCGAAACGTAGCACGGCAAACGGCCCTCCGTAATGAGATGATGGGACCGACGGAAAAAGTCACTATGAAGGAGTAAGAGGTTACCCTCACGCCGTCGCCAGCACGAAGGGCGACAGTACTTTGCGCAGGGCCTCGTTGAGGTTAATAATGGCGGGTCCGATTTGCCAGGCGGCGCGGTTACGCCTCTCCACGTAATTGCTGATTGCCCTGAGCTGTAGTCCGGGTATGCCCAGCGACCGGATCGCAAAGAAGAAGGCGGCTCCTTCCATGGTTTCTATCTGTACATCGGGGAATTGCTGACGGGTCCGTTCGATACTTTCTTGGTTCCCACTGGCCTTGGTGGCCGTTCCGGCAGCCACGCTGGGGAAGGGGAGCGGGGGTCCCGAGACCGGGACGTGCAGGACACCGTCGGGATCGAAAGGTGCGCCGAATGGAAATCCCAGGGCGGGCGGGGGAAGTAATTTGCCATCGATATCCTCGGCCCCTTGATCCAGCAGCCGCTCACTGATTACCTGAACGACAGTGCCCAGTGGGAGCGATCGATCCAATGCACCCGCCAATCCGGCCTGAATGGTCAACTGAGGCAAGGGCGGCTGCAGCGACTGACCCAAGGCAAAAGCAGTGGTCATCGGGCCCATGCCGGTAAGGAGCAATTCAACCGTGCAGGCGGGAAAGGCGAGGATATTTCGCTTGCTCTCAATGGCTGTTTCCCGCAACCATTCAATGGTAGGCAGGATTTCCTCGGGCGTGGCGGCTATCAGGAGAATTTTCAAAGTTTGACCTCATTTACGCACCCCTGCGCCGGAAAGTGCAGGTACGCGGCCAGGATTTGCGCACCGAGTACTTGCTTCGCCACTTCGGCTTGCAGGCGGAGTTCTGCCATTTTCAATCCGGCCTGTTGCTGATACTGTTTGGGCGGCAGGCAAACATCGTACATGAGGATGTATTCCGCATTGCCTAGGCCCAGCAGCCAATCGACGCATTTATCGTATCGGCGGTGGCTTACCCTTCCCCGCAGGGGGTACTGGCAATGCAGTTCGGCCCCCGGCCAATTCGTGCGGTGAAAATCATGGAACGCCACGGAAAGGTCAAGCAAATGCTCTGCGTCGGCAGGCTGACCGGGCAGGAAGTCGGTGATCAATGACTCGGCGAGTTCCCGGCGGTACTCGGGATCAAGCCCTTCACCGCTGTCCCCGGCCATAAAGGCGCTGACGCAACGACCGAATAGCCGATGGTCGACAGCGGGGTCTACATCCGGGGTGCCGGCATAATGTACTGCTTCACTGCAGGTCGAACTTCCGTAGCGGTCTAGCAAAAAGGTTTCATCCACGCCCAAGGGTGCATAAGGCTTGCGGCCCGGCCGTTCCCGGTCGATAAAGGGGATGCTGCGGTAGGTCATGGGGTAGGCCGGTTGCTGCCTGGGTTCTACCCAATGCTGGTAGCGTTTATCGACATCCACGCCGTTCCAGGTGAAAGGAGTTTCAGTAGTGTCCGGGGCCAGCACGTCCGTCTCCTTTCCCCCCCGACCGTAGGCTCGGTTAACCCAGGAGGCTCCTCCCTTCCCGGTCGGAAGGATCAGGTAATCCCGGGCCCGGGTCATGCCCACGTAGAGGAGTCTGGCTTCTTCCGCCAGGGCCTGCTCCGTGGCCTGCAGTTGAAAATCACTCTCCGCCAGGGCGTCGACCCAGGGGATGCCGCCTGAGATTCGGTCATACGGGTTGACCCAGTACCGGAGCCACCGATTGGCGAGGGGCCGATCGAGGTCAACCGGTGCTGCCGGGTCATCGGGTACCACGGCGCGGCCCCATACGTCCGCGCGCAGTGATTGGTCCAAGTTGTAGCAGATCACCGTCGGCCATTCGAGGCCTTTGCTGCGGTGGTAGGTCAGGACATTGACCGCGTCGGGACGTTCACTTGCCCCCTGCTTGTCATTTTTTTCGCGGATGAGTTGATCCAGGTACAGCAGGTAACCGCCCAGGGACGCGGCCGTGTGTTGCCGGTGACAGCTGTCTTCGTAGGCCACCGCAAGCCGGCGCAGTTCATCCAGGTTGCTTAGCCGTTGCTCACCGTCGCCCCAGGCCACGGCGATTCGACGCAGGTCAAGGCGTTCCAGCACGATATTCAGCATTTCGCTGGTGGAATGCTCCGAAGTGACCTTTCGCAGTTCGTCCAACCTGCCAATCAGTCCTTCGCACGATCCCCAGCTGCCATTTTCCTTTTCCCTGGCCATGAATTCCAGGCGATGGTCAATGATATTCGGCAGGTCGTGCCGACAGCCGAGGAGCATGATTTCGGCTACCGAAAGGGTGTCGCCGGGATTGAGCATATACTTCAGGCAGGCCATCAACAGGGTAGCTTCGGCGGTGACCAACAATCCGGTGCGCGCGATGGCGGCCGGGATTCCCTGGTCGGCCAGCGACTCGGCCACGGCGGTGCAACCGAAGTTGGACCGGCACAGGATGGCGATATCACCGGCTCGCAAGCGCCGCTCGGTCTTTTCTCCTTTGGGTAGTACCAGCGGTGGATTTGCCAGTAATTCCCTGACTGCCTTCGCGAGGGTCGACTGCATGAATACGGCGCTGTGGCGGGTCTTTCCCTCGGGTTCGAAATGCCAGTGGACCAAGCCCGAGTGAGCCGCCATTTCCGGACTTTCCGGCGGGCTGAAACGACTCCCCTCCCGCAAGCGAACGGGATCAAGGCTCACCTCCTCGGCCGGAATATCGGGAAAAGCGGAGACGAAAAGGCTGTTGCAGGCGTATACCAGGTCTTCCCGGCTACGCCAGCTCTGTCGCTGGATATTGGCCGGATCGATGGGGCCGTTGGCCTGCATTACGGCAGCCATGAGTCGGGGCTCGGCGCCACGAAATCCGTAAATGGATTGCTTCGGGTCACCCACCCAAATGCTCTGCCGGGCCAACTGGCTCAGTCGCAGAAATATGGCCAACTGGATGGGGGAGGTATCCTGGAACTCGTCGACCATCAGCAGATCGATTTCGTCGCGCAGGGTATCCTGCACCTTCGGATGGTCGAGCAGGTCGAGTACCAGCACTTCCATGTCGGTGTAATCGATGCGCCCGCGTTTCTTTTTGTACTGGTCGTACTCGGCGATCGCGTCCCTGGCGACATCGAACAGCAGATCCTGATAGGCCCGGATGTCGTGCTGGAAAGCGGTGGTGCCCGGGTGTCGCTGGGCCAGTTCCTCCAGGTCAGATACCAGGTCGCGGCTTTTGGCACCGACTTCCTGGGTGAAGCGACCCAGCTTGGCGTATTCCAGCCAGGGGAGGTGGTCGCGTTCCTTGAGTTGGGACAGGAGGTTGCGCAGGTATAGTGCGGCGGATTCGGTCTTCTTCGTGCCGTCCGCCTCGTTGGCGAACAGGGCCTCGTAGGTCTCCTTCAAGACCCTTCCGATGCGCACGTTGTACTGCTGCAGGGTGAGGTCTTCTAGAACGGGGGGCAGGAACTGCTGCAAACTTTCCCAGCTGAGTCGCTTGCTGCGCTCGATGTCCTCGCGGGAGAAATTATTGCCGCGGATGATCTCCACCAGACCAAGGACGTCCTTGCGCCAATTGTACTTTTCACCGTTGCGGCTCAGCCCTAGGGTGGTGCAGAGATGCTCGATCTTCCGGATCTGGTCGAGGCTGATCACGGCGGCCATGCTCAGGTTAAACAGCCGCTGATCGTCGCCGTCGGCAATGATGTCGACCTTGGGGCTTACTCCGGCCTCGTAAGCAAAGCGACGCAGCAATTTGACGCCCAGACCATGTACCGTACCGATCAGCGCATTGGTCAATTCGTTGGCTTCGCGGCTCATTCCCTGGCGCAGCAGGGCTACCCGAACCCGTTCCTTGAGTTCAGCGGCCGCGCGCTTGGTGAAAGTGGTGGCGATGATGCCCGTGGGGCGGACCGTTCCCGAAGTGAGCAGGTCGGCCATTTCCCGTGTCAGACGGTAAGTTTTTCCGCTGCCGGCGCCGGCGGAGATGAGTTTCAGGTTGTTGAGCAAGGGGTCGGTTCTGGTGGTGCGGTTAAAGTAAACGAAATGTTTTTAATCTAAATCAACATCTCAAACAAAATCGGCTGGTCGTTAAGGTGCTCATACCGCAACTTGCGGGAATCCATTCTGGCGATGAGTGACTTGAAGCCATCGCGGCTCCCGAGTTGAATGCCCACCAGCGCCGGCCCCATGGCGCGGTTGTGCTTCTTGGTGTATTCAAAGTGGGTGATGTCGTCGTCGGCGCCCAGTACATCGAGGAATTCGCGCAGGGCACCCGACCGCTGGGGGAATTCGACGATAAAATAATGCTTGAGACCCGCGTACATGAGTGCCCTTTCTTGAATTTCGGGGGTGCGGGTGATGTCATTGTTCCCTCCGCTCACCACGCATACGATGTGCTTGCCACTGATGTCGCCAAGCTGATCCAGTACCGCGATGGACAGGGCACCGGCGGGTTCCACTACCAGTCCGTCCTCATTGTACAGGTCGAGCATCACGCCGCAGACCTTCCCTTCGTCGACCAACTCGATCCGCGAAATGGTCTCGCGCACGATGGGGAAGTTGTGCTTACCCACCCGCCGGACGGCGGCACCGTCCACGAAGCTGTCAATGGTGTCGAGGGTTACCACCTCCCCGGCCCGGATGCTCTTGTACATGGCGGGTGCTCCCGAGGGCTCCGCGCCTACGAGTTCCGTGCCCGGACTGAGCTGGCGAAATACACTGCCGATCCCCGCGCTGAGCCCGCCGCCCCCGATGGCCATGACCACCATGTCGATGGGTTTGGTCGCGGCGTCCAGGATCTCCAGCCCTACGGTACCCTGCCCGGCAATGGTTTTTGGGTCGTCGAAGGGATGCACGTAAGTTAGTCCGCGTGTCTCGGAGACGCGCAGTGACTCACTGTAAGCGTCGTCGTAGGTATCACCGATCAGCACTACTTCTACGAACTCGCCCCCAAACAGCCGGACCTTGCGCACTTTCTGCGAAGGGGTGACCACGGGCATGTAAATGATCCCTTTAACCTGCATCGCATTGCAGGCGTAGGCCAGGCCCTGGGCGTGATTACCGGCACTGGCGCACACCACACCGCGCTCGCGCTCCTCCTGGCTCAGGGAAGCCATCTTGTTGTAGCTGCCGCGGATCTTGTAGCTTCTTACTTCCTGCAGGTCTTCCCGCTTGAGGTAGATTTCGGCATTGTACATGGCACTTAACCGTGTACTACGCATCAGTGGCGTTTCCAGCGCTATGCCCCGCAACCGGTGGCGCGCCATGATCACTTCCTCCACGGAAATTAGCTTTACCTCGCTATCAGTCATAGGGTAAAGGTAATGGTCCGGTTCCGTCCGCACGGCCCTATCGAACCACCAGTTTGCGGGAGACGAGCCAGGAGGCGGTTGCCTAACCGATTGTTGAGGCTACAGATTTCCCCCCCCGCGTTGCCGGCGCCGGCGCAGGCGGCCACCACAATTCCCGGCACCTGCGACAGCGCCTCCTTACCTTTGACGGCATGGAACTGGTACAGATTGGAACGACCGGGCGGCCCCACGGGGTCCGCGGCGAATTGAGCTTGTTCGTTGAGGAAGTTTTCGAAGACGACCTGCTGCTGGCGCGGGCGGTATTGATTGGCGATCAACCGGTGCCCTACTTTGTCGAGCGGTTCCGGCAGGGCGGAAAAATGACCGTAAAATTCGAGCGCTTCGATACGCGCGAGCAGGTGAGTTTACTGGCCAATAAACCCCTCTGGCTGCCGGCCAACGAAGTAAGCGCCGCGCCGCCGGAGGAGGAGACGCCCTGGGACGGCGTCATGGGTTACACGATCGAGGCAGAGGGATACCCGGAATTGGGCCCCATCGAAGACATCCTGGACCTGCCGGAGCACTATCTGGCTGAAATTACCTATAACGAAAAGACCGTCTACATTCCCCTCCACGACGATTTGGTGCGTGAGGTAAGGAATGAAGACGGTCGATTGATCATGGAGCTGCCCGCGGGGCTGCTGGATCTGTAAGCTTACTGTACCATCAATTTGCCGGATTGACGCCCGGACGGGCCATCTACGTGGTAAAGGTACAGTCCGGCCGGGAGGTCGCTTACCTGCCATTCGACGCGGGCGGTAGTGCCGTTGCGTTGTACGCGGCTTTCGCGCACTTGTCGCCCGGTAAGGTCGGTGAGGGTAGCGGTATAGGAGCCCTGGTCCGTCGTGTTGAAGGTCAATACGGCTTGCCGACTGGTAGGATTGGGACTGATGGAGGTCGCGTAATCGGTCAGGCGCGCGCGGGTGGAGGTGTTTATGTCGGTGTCGATTACTGCGGTGACGATCATCTCGATGTTCAGTCCGCCCCAGTTATCAAAGAGGGTACCGAAGGCAAGTCCACCGGTTTGGGTGGGGAAAAACTCGAATACATTGCGGCCGTCGCCACAGTCCTGGCGGGTGTGGTAGATGCCTACGTATCCTTCTTCGGCGGTATCGTAAGTGCCCCCGAAGTCGATGCCGACCAGGAAAGAGTCGTTCTCGACAATAACCGGTTCGGGGAAGGTGAAGTAGGTGAATTCCAGCCGGGTCGTAGGGAGCAAGATATCGCTGACGCGCAGGGAGTCACTCTCGCCGAGGAAGGCACCGAAGGAACTGTCCGCCTGCAGATCGTCAAACACGAAAGCCCGCAGGAAGGTATTGGCGATCGTGCTGTCAAATCCGGCAAATGCCACGCCCACGGCGGTGATGGCGTAAGGCTCATCCGAATTGTATTCCAGGCGCTGCAGTTTGGCAATGTCGCCGTAGCCATTCGAGCCGGTCACAAAGCCATCGACATCCGTGATACCGAAGGCCGCTACACGACGGGCGCAGGTGTCTAGCAGGATGTCCGGAATAATGGTATCGACCACGGCCTTGGCGGGGGAGCGCAGTGGCTGGTCGAGCTTCAGGACCGGACCCAGAGTCGGATCGGCGGTTTTTTGGCCGCTGAGCACCACGGGAAGCAGGCAGATCAAAAAGAAAGGGAGTAGCCTTTTCATCATAAAATGGGTTGTTGGATGGTAGTTGTAATAAAGGTCGGACCGGGGTCACTACCGGAATAGCTGCAATTGCCTTTTGTGCAAACTTTAAGACTTCGGCAGCTGCAAATGGCGATACGCCGACATTTGGCGTGCGATGTACTTTCCGATGATGTCGAACTCCAGGTTCACCCGGTCGCCGGCGCGGAGGTCTTTAAAGTTCGTGTGCGCATAGGTGTACGGTATGATGGCCACCCGGAAAGTGTCGGCGGTGGGCTCCACTACGGTCAAACTCACCCCATTGACGCAAATGCTGCCCTTGTCGACCAGCAGGTCGTCGGTAGCGTAGCGGAAGGTGTAGTACCAGCTGCCACCGGAATCCTCTACCGCGAGGCACTCGCCGACGGTGTCGACATGGCCCTGTACGATGTGTCCGTCCAGGCGCGCACCGGCCTGCATGGCCCGTTCCAGGTTCACCGTCGCGCCCACCTGCCATTCTCCGAGGCGGGTACGGTCGAGGGTCTCCTGCACGGCCGTAACGGTGTGCCGGTCGCCATCCAATGCAACTACGGTGAGACAGACGCCGTCGTGGGCGAGGCTCTGGTCGATCTTGAGTTCCGGGCCGAGGGGGCTGGCGACGGTGAAGTGTACGTTCTGACGGTCGCGTTCTACGGCAACGATGGTGCCGGGGGTTTCGATGATGCCTGTAAACATGGGTAGAATGGGGTTGCCGCTAGGAGATGGTAATTTTTCGGAAGTCGAAGGGGACCACCAGGTTGGCCGTCTGCCGGTGGACCTGTACGGCGCCGGGCTGGCGCTCGCCGTCGACCTCCACCTGCGAGGGAACGGAATCAAACCCGACCAGCCGGATTCTGGCCCGCTGTATCCGGCTGGTGTAGGCACCTTCACCGGACTGTTCGAGGGTAATGGTTTTCCCCTCGCGGCGCAACACGTAACTCCGCCTCAGGTATTGGTCGTTCTGGTAACCGTAACCCTCACCGGCATCCCAGTAGAAGCTGCCCGAACCGGAGTCGTCGAGGTAGGCGGTGAGGTGAAGGGAATCCAATTGGGTGGCCTCGCCGGTATGCTGCACGGCGTTGATTGTGGGGATCACCGCTCCGGCGCGGACGAAGATCGGCAGGCGGTCGGGACGGATGCGTACGCGCAGCGTCCGGCCGCCGGTGAATGTCTTGCCGGTCCAGAAACTGTACCACCGGCCACGGGGCAGATAGACGGTAAGCGATTTCAGGTTGGGTTCCGTGACCGGGCACACCAGCAGGTCTTCACCGGCCATGAACTGGTCGCCGTACTTGCGGCATTGCGGGTCCTGCTGGTCGTAAAAGAACAGATTGCGCAAGACCGGAATACCCGTGGCAATGTGGCGGTCAAATGCCGTATAGAGGTAAGGAAGCAATCGGTACCGCAGCTCAATGGCGCGGCGGTTGTGGTCCGTATGCTGTCCCCCGTGCACCCACGGCTCCTGGTCCTGGCGGTTGGTGGCTTCGGCCTCCTGTACCTGGGCAGCTTCGGCTTCGGCCGCCCCGTCGGTGTTGTTGCCCATGCTGTGGACGCGCATCAGGGGGTGGAATACGGCCAGTTGCAGCCAGCGGGTCAGGAGTTCCGGAGTAGGGTCGTCGACGAAGCCTCCGATATCGGTACCTACAAAACTGTATCCGCTGATCGCCAGGCGCAGGCACTGCCGGTTGGCCAGGGCGAGGTGCTCCCAACTGGCGATGTTGTCACCGGTCCAGAGCGAAGCATAGCGCTGCCCTCCGCTGAAGTTGGCGCGCGCAAGCAGGAAGGGCCGTTTTTCGGGCTGCAGTTTACGCAAGCCCTCGTGGGTGGCCCGGGCCATTTGCATGCCGTAGATGTTGTGGGCCTTCCTGTGGTCGCCCGTCAGGCCGTCGTAGTCGTGGCGCACGTCAGGGGGGAAGGTCAGGGCGTTGACCTTAAACATTGCCGGCTCGTTCATGTCGTTCCAGAATCCGCTGACGCCGTGCTCGACGTAAAGCTCCTGGTAGAGCTGACCCCACCAGTCGCGGACCCGCGGATTGGTATAGTCCGGCCACACGCACTCCGGCGGCCACACCGGGCCCACCATTTGCTCACCCGTACTGCGCCGGCAGAACACATCCTTACTGGCACCGTCGACGTAGACCGGATAGTCTTCGTCCACGCGGATGCCCGGGTCGATCATCACCACGGTGTGAAATCCGTCGGCTTTGAGTTCGGATATCATGCCCTTCGGATCGGGGAAATGCTCCTTGTCCCACGTGAAGCAACGGTATTCGTCCATGTAGTCGATGTCCAGATACAGGGCATCGCAGGGGATTTTTTTCTTGCGGAAGGTATCGGCGACCTCTTTAACGCGTGCTTCCGGGAAGTAACTCCACCGGCACTGATGGTAGCCCAGCGCCCAGAGTGGGGGTAGTTCGGGCAGTCCGGTCAGTCGGGCATAGCGACTAGCCACCTGGTCCAGTTGCGGTCCGTTGATGAAGTAGTAGTCGAACTGCCCGCCGTCGGACCACAGGGTGGTTATCCCGTCACCGCTGCTGTTGAAGTCAAAATGGGTACGGTAGGTATTGTCGAGAAAGATTCCGTAAGCGTGGTCCTCCCGCAATCCATAGTAAAAGGGTACGGTCCGGTAGAGCGCATCACGTTCCCGGCCGTAGGCGAAGGAATCGCTGTTCCAGTTTTCAAAGCAGCGGCCCCGCAGGTCAGTGTCCCAGGCCTTGTCGCCCAGGCCGTAAAAGCTTTCTTCCGCGGCGGTCTTTACCTGCAGGCGCATCTGGTCCAGACCCTTCATCAGGGTGGTCCGGGCGTAAAAGGGCGTAGCGTAGCGGTGGATTTCCTTCCCCGATGCCCGATCGCTTATGGAAACCGCGGCGTCGACCATATCGACCCGTACGGACACGGAGGCGGTATCAATAAAGTAGCCTTCCGCTTCCTGGTGGCAGGTCACGTGGGCCGATTGGGGCTGGGCCTCCGGGTCGCGTGCGTAGCTGAAGTCGGCCACGTCGCGACCGTAGGTATAAAAGAAACGGATCAGGTTATCACCCCAGACTTCAATTTGTAGCCTTACGTCGCCGTCGGTCAGGAAGCGGAAGCGGTAGTTGCTCTGTCGCACCACTTCCTTTACGCGGCCGACGTGGTGAATGTGGTACACGTCGTCGTATCGCAGCGTACTCAGGGTATTTTCCGCGTGTACGACACCAGGCTCGGTTTCGTAGGGGAGCCGGGCTGTTTTCTTGATCTTCGCCATGGGTGCAAGGTACCCCTGCTTAGTCATTCAGGTCCCAGTCGTACTCCAGAAAGTGCAGTTCCTTCTCGGCGGGGATCTCCGTAGTGAGGTAGCGGTTCAGGAAGGCTTTGGGGTTTCCGAAATCCTGGGCGTACCAGTCGAAGAGGGGTGAGACCCGCACGACAGCTTCCTGCGTGACGTTAAATTTCTCGTTGTTTACGAAACTCCGGGTTTGTTGCTCCAGCATCCGGTCGAGGTTCTGCGGGGTATAGGCCTGGTTAGCGAGCGGCGGACAGCTGATGGCCGCGCACACCAGGGCGAAGTGGATCCGCGGTTCGCGGAAGGTGGGCCGGATGATCTCGTGCTCGATCTGGTTCAGGCTGTATGCTTTTCCCTCCAGGGTGATGAATTTTCGGTCCCACGGCTCATCAATGTCCCGAATGCTCTTCACCGGCCAGTTGTCGAGGATCAGTTGAATGGTAAAGGCGTTATAGGCATTGATCCAGTAAGCCAGGCGCTCTTCGCGCGTCCAGGCGGCATCCGGCGCGTCCCTTGCCAGCAGATCCAGATAGGCGTCGAGCGACTGGCGGTTCTGGCGCAATCCGGCATAATCTACCCGACCGGCAGGAGAGACGTAGCGTTGCAACAATTGATTCCACTGGGCGTGACTCGGGTCCAGGCTGCTTGTCGCCACTGGCTTGGGTTTGGGGGGCGCGGTCGCGGGTGCCGTATTCGTGGGCGGGGGCGGCGGTACCGGTTTGGCTTTTGGTTTTGACGGCGCAGCTGCCAGGGGTGGGGGCGGCGGGGCCTTTTCCGGCACGGCATCCGTATTTGCTGCCAGCGTGGTCGCGATCTGGTCGCGGGCCACTGTATCAGGTACTTCGGCTTGTACCGTCAGACTTTCCGATGTTTCGGTATCGGGTGGGCCGTCCGCACAGGCCGGGAGGCAGAAGCCGGAAATGAAAAACGCGAAAATTCTTAGCATAGAGTGGGAACTGTCTGGCATGCAAACAGTGGGGTAGGGTAGAAGGGTTCACCCGCCAGCTGGGCCAATAAAAAAGGCCCGCGCATATGCGCGGGCCTAAAAAAGCTTTCTAACTACCATAATAACAAAAAGTCACGGCGCATAATGCCGTTAAAAAACTTTCCTAAGTATTATTAAGACCTAATAAGGCCGAATAATATAGTCTTTGACCTTTCCCATCGGATACCGGTCGTGGCACAAGCCGTTGTTTTACATTATCCACTCCTAGAACGAAGGTGGTGGGCCGGCATGACCCCATCTAAATGGGGTCTGGGCAGAAAATAATGCCCCCGTCCAAAGACGGGGGCACCATATACACTTTCTGACTACCGTAAAACTAAAAAGGATAGTGGTGTCGCCAATTGACGACCACCACTGGATTGCGGAATTACCCATAGGTAATAGCCGCGAAAATGTTATTTGAAATATAGGCTTAACTGAGAGACACATTGAACAGGGAAATATCCCTAATAATCTGGATCAAAGATATTGGGGCAGAAACGACCCGCCCCCCCACAAACGTGGGGTTAATCGCAATTTTCCCAAATTATATCCAATTATTTTTCCGTAACCCGCCGGCTGGCCTCTGTGCGGATATAACTGGTCGAAAGCATCGGCCGAGATTGGGTTGGCCCACCTTTTGGGTCACCTACACCTCTCACTCGCCGCGTCTGACGACGACGGTGAACACCACCAGGGGCGGCCAATTGGCGGTGTTTAGCATCCGATAACTAATGCGATTGGGGCATAAAAAAGGTCCGCACGTTGCACCGTACGGACCTAAGTCTTAAATCGTCTACTGGTAACTGTCCAGTGGGCCGTAGGCCCGGAAATACTTCTAGGAAAAAGGTGCAGGAGGTTAAAAGGACTCCCTACTCCCGTGAGTAAATAGGTTTATAAATGAGAGACAAAATGGGGAAGAAACAGATCCTTCCGTTGTTAGGACAAATTTAGAATGCCTGGGGGGGGGTGGCACCCCATGATGATGGGGTCATAATGACATTTGTTAAAGTTTTTTGGTTTTCGGGCCCGGGCCGCACCTAACTGCTCACCCTGGGTTCGCTCTGAAAATGCTGGTCTATGCGCATTTCCCTGCACCGAGGCGACATCACCACCCTCAAGGTCGATGCGATTGTTAACGCGGCCAATAGCTCTTTATTGGGGGGCGGGGGAGTGGATGGGGCAATCCACCGCGCGGGTGGCCCGGAAATACTTAAGGCCTGTCAGGAGATACGAGCCCGGCAGGGGGGATGTCCTACCGGTGAGGCGGTGGTGACCACGGCCGGACAATTACCCGCCAAATACGTTATTCATACGGTTGGTCCCGTGTGGGCGGGCGGCACCGCCGACGAAGCCGAATTGTTAGCCTCCTGCTACCGAAACAGCCTCCAACGGGCCGAAGAGATCGGATGCCGCACCGTAGCATTTCCCAACATCAGCACCGGAGTTTACGGGTATCCCCGCCGGGCGGCGGCGGAGGTGGCGCTGGCGGCGGTTCGAAAATTTCCGGCCCGGACCGTGGAAGAAGTCATATTCGTCTGCTTCGACGGGGAAAACTACAGTCTTTACGACCGGTTGCTCAAGGTGTCCTGAGGCATCCGGACGCGCACGCCTATTTGCTCAGCGAGTCAACGTAATCCTGGTAGGTCTGCCGCTTGAAGTGGTCGCCGCCCACGTAGGTGAGCTCCCGTAGCAGCGCTGCGGGCTCCTTAAATCCCGGACTGATGGTGATGCGCTTTTGCTCGTCGTCCAGATAAACGATGCTGGGATAGCTCATGCGCCCGTCCAGGAGGGCAACGGCGAGGGTGTGGACACCGCGCCGGCTCAGCGTGGCATCGTAGGTGAACTCGTGGCCATCGAAGGTAATTGGATCGCGTTGCTCGGCGTCGAGCTTGACGGGGTAGAAATGCTCGTTCACGTAGGCGACCACCTCGGGATCAACGAAAGCGGTCTTATCCATCCGCTTGCACCACCCGCACCAGTCGGTGTACACGTCCACCATCATCTTACGGGGTTCCTTTTGGCTGCGGGCTACGGCTTCTTCCCACGATAGCCACTCGATCTGGGCTGTGGCCGGGACCGATAACAGCAGGAGAAAAAGGGGAAGAAGAAGTTTCATGATCTGATCTTTGGTAGGTAGTAGCGGTGGAGCGCATCCTTATAGTATACCCTTACTAGAATTTCGGACAAGGAACCGCGGCATCGTCATCGGAAAGACCGGTAAAGGTGGCACTCAATTCAAACGCGGAGCGGTTCCGGTCGGTTGCGGTGAAGTCCCGCACGCTGGCGTCGTAGCTGAAGCCAAAGAGAAAGTCGGCTACCTCAAGGCCCATAAATCCGATTAGGGTTTCCGGGGCGAAACCATCCACACTGCGCGCCCCGCGCAGGTGGGCCCCGACGTGGAAGGCGGTACCGTCGCTGTCGTTGACGAGGAGGCGCAGGTTCGTACCCAGCAGGACCATGGCGTGAGGGCCCTGCGTCACGGCGTAGGCCCGGGGCGACAGTTGGGTGGTGAGGGAAAGGGGGATACGGAAGTTGACGTAGGCTCCATAGCGGGAGTACAGGGTATTGGTCACTTCAATATCTTCTCCCGCGGTGGCCAGGGCGTAGAAACTTTGTTCGGGCTGGCTCAGGTGATGAAGGCTCACGCCGGCGAACACGGCCGTGCGGCTCTGCGGGGTAAGGCTATAGTTGATGCCGATCTGATAGTCTCCGAAGGACACACTGTTCTCCGGTAAAACCTCCCCCCCGGCGCCGATCAGGTATCCGTCCAGGCCGTTGAATTCGTCCTCGAAGGTCAGGTCTCCGTAGCCGATGGTGCGCTGTACTACGCCGGCCTGGAATCCCGCACTTAAGGTTTCGGTACCGCGGGCGTCAAGCCGTTTGTGGTAGGCGCCTCCGACCATTACCTGATTGACCGAAAATCCGGCATCGGCCATCCGGTCGTTGTGGAACAGCACGCCGGCACCGAAACCGTCGCTGGTGCGGCGCTTGGGGTGAAAGTCGTAGTGGAAGTCGGCTGCGAAACTGGAGGTGCTGAACGGCGTCGCCATCGCCTGGCCCCACTGGCTGCGGTGATTCACCGCTACCCGGTAGCGCCCCGGAAACAGTCCGGCCAGGGCAGGGCTGAGCGTCAGGGGCGAAGCGAAGGTTTGAGAAAATAGGGCATCCTGAGCGGCCGCCCCCGCCGGCGCAAGCAGGCAACTCAGACAAATCAATACCGGAGCAAGGCTGAATCTCATCTGCCAAAGGTAAGCAGCCGGGGTGTCTTGACGGGTCGTTTGACCTATCTTGGCGGCCGATGCAGATCACCTACGCTACCGGCAAATACACCGCGGCCACGCTTCACAAACGACCCAGCGCCGGAGCGCCCTGGGTCAGCCAGTTATTGCTCGGCGAGGTGGTGCAGGTCCTGGAACCCGGGGAGCGATACAGTCGAGTGGTTACCCCGGAAGAAGAACTGGAAGGCTACGTCCTCACCGATCAACTGGTGACCGTGGACGAGGCTACCTACCGGCGACAACTGGATTGCCCGGCATTTGCCCTGGAACTGTTCTGTCCGGTGTTCAGCGACAATTTCGGCATGCCGGTGACCTTCGGTGCGCGGCTGCCCGCTTACGACGGCATTCAATTGTTGCACGCCGGGCAGCGGTTCCGCTACAGCGGGCAGGCACTTTTGAGCGAAAACCTGACTGCGGATGCGGACATGATGCTCCGCCTCGCGCGGAAGTGGCTTTTCACCCCGGAACTACGGGGCGGACGTACCCCCACGGGAATAGGATCTTCGGAGTTGGTCCAACTCGTGGCTCGGCTGGTCGGGCTGCGGCTACCCCGGGCGGCCGCCGACATGAGCAGCATGGGTCGGCCGGTCGACTTCGTGGTACAGTGTCAACCCGCGGATCTGGCCTTTTTTGATGACGGCCGCGGCCGCATCGAGCACGTAGGCCTCATCTTGCCCGACAGTCAGGTGCTCCACGTGAGTGGTCGCGTGAGGGTCGACCCGCTCGATCATTTCGGCATTTTCGATCGCGAGGGGCGGCGCTACAGTCACCGCCTGCGAATCGTGCGCCGCTTCCTCCCCGACGCCCGGCCCACCGTACCGGTGAAGCTGGACGAGAAGCCGGCGGATCTCCCGTATGAAAGCCAGCAGATACTGATTTTTTAGTACCTTCCTCGCACCTGCGTCCGCGCCTGCTGTACTAATTGATGGAGGGTGGCGGCCCCGTTTATGTATCTGTATTCTGTTAAACACTACCCAGCACATGTCAAGACTTGTCATCATATCTAACCGTCTTCCCATCACGGTAAACCGTACCGACGGAGAGTTGCACTATCACCCCAGCGCGGGAGGTCTGGCTACCGGCCTAAACTCCCTGGATGACAGCTACAACAAGATATGGATCGGGTGGCCCGGCGAAGACATCACCAACGAATGGGAGCGTGAAGCCATCCGCAGCGACCTGATGAAGCGCAGTCTCGTACCCGTTTTCCTCACCGAACGCGAGATTGACCTGTACTACGAGGGTTTCAGCAACAAGACGATCTGGCCCCACTTTCACTACTTCACCGAGTACACCGTGTACAACGATGAAATGTGGAGCGCCTACCAGGAAGTGAATTTCAAATTCTTCCAGGCGGTGGAGGATGTACTGCGGGAAGACGATATGGTCTGGGTGCACGATTACCAGCTGATGCTGCTGCCGGCCATGATCCGGGAAAAATTCCCCAAGATCAGCATGGGTTTCTTCCTGCACATTCCCTTTCCCAGCTACGAGGTGTTTCGCATCCTGCCGTGGCGCAAGGAGATCCTGGACGGCATCCTGGGCAGTGACCAGGTGGGCTTCCACACCTTCGGCTACATGCGGCACTTTCTATCGGCGGCCTACCGGATCACCGGTTACGAGCACGAGTTCGGCCGCCTGACGATCGGCGAGCGGCAGGTCAACGTGGACGTGTTCCCCATGGGGATCGAATACGACAAGTACGCCAACCCCAACGTGGATGCGCAGAACGACCAGAGCAGCGGTGAAATCCGCAAGCTGCACGCCAGCCGCAAGATCATCCTTAGCGTAGATCGCCTCGACTATACCAAAGGCATCCCGCACCGCATCCGCGCATTCGGGCAGTTCATCCGCAAAAACCCCGAATACATCGGCAAGGTCAACCTGATCATGATCGTGGTGCCCAGCCGCGCGAACGTTGACCAGTACCAAAGCCTGAAAACGGAGGTGGACATCCTGGTCAGCCAAATCAATAGTGAGTACGGCACCTTCGACTGGATGCCGATCCATTACTACTACCGTTCCCTCAATTTCGCTGCCCTCACCACCCTTTACAAGGAGGCGGATATCGCCCTCATCACCCCCCTGCGCGACGGGATGAACCTCGTGGCCAAAGAATACATCGCGGCCAAAGACGATACCAAGCGCGGCGTGCTGATCCTCAGTGAAATGGCCGGGGCGGTGTACGAACTCAACGATGGTGCCATCACGGTAAATCCCCAAAGTGCTAATGAGATCGAGGCCGCCCTCATCGAAGCGCTGGAGATGGACGTGGACGAACAGCGCCGGCGCATGGAGGAAATGCAGGAAAAACTTAAGCAGTACGACGTCAAGCACTGGGCGGCTACTTTCAT
This sequence comes from Neolewinella litorea, assembly GCF_004803465.1. GTDB lineage: Bacteria > Bacteroidota > Bacteroidia > Chitinophagales > Saprospiraceae > Neolewinella > Neolewinella litorea. The sequence goes on from NZ_SRSF01000001.1 coordinate 401,948, forward strand.
TCGCGAGCAACAAAAATTAAAAGAGAAGAATAAGATGCACCACACCACCCACCTCAGCGCCGAAGCCCTCGACGTCGTCGCCGAAAGCTACGAGCAGGCCGCCCACCGCCTGCTGTTCATCGACTACGATGGCACCCTGATGTCATTTGATCCCGATCCCCAGGCCGTCAAGCCGGATCAGGAAGTACTCGACGTGCTGGTGAAACTGGCTTCCGACCCCAAGAATACCGTGGTCATCAATAGCGGCCGCGACAAGACCACCCTGGAAAAGTGGCTCGGCCACCTCAATGTGGAAATGGCCGCCGAGCACGGTGTGTGGATGAAGGAAAAGCAGAACTGGCAATTGAATTCCAACGTCGTGGACGGCTGGAAACCCAAGGTGCGGGAACTCCTGGAAAACCTGGTGTCGCGCACGCCGGGCTCCTTCATCGAAGAGAAAGACTACAGTCTGGCCTGGCACTACCGCAATATCGACCGTGACCTGGGCAACAAGCGCGTGCGGGAATTCCGCGACATGCTCACCTACCTCATCCAGAACCAGGACCTGCAGGTGCTGGAAGGCAACAAGGTGGTCGAGATCAAGAATTCCGGCGTCAATAAGGGCAAAGCCACCCAGCACTGGGTCAACAAGCAGAAGTGGGACTTCGTACTCGGCATTGGCGACGACAGCACGGATGAGGATATCTTCCGCGCGCTGCCCGACTGGGGCGTCAGCATCAAGGTAGGACCGGGCCGTACCGCCGCCCGCTACAGTTTGACTGGGGTCAGCGAAGTACGGCGCTTCTTCACCCAACTGGGAGAGATCGCAGAGAAAGCAAAAGCTTGAGCGGCCTCGGAATCGTCACGGGCGCAAGTTCGGGCATCGGACGGGCCCTGGCGCGCGAGCACGCCCGCCGGGAGCGCGACCTTATTCTCGTCGCCCGCCGGGAACCGGAACTGAACGCCCTCGCCGCGGAACTGCGCACCCGCTACGGAGTTACCGTGGATGTGCTGGCGCGCGACCTGACCGATGCCGGTTCGCGAGAGGAACTCTCGGATTACGTCAATAAGCAAGGACTGACGGTAGATTACCTGTTCAACAACGCGGGATTCGGCGGTACCGGCGATTTCGCCGGGCAGGACTGGGGCCGGTTGTCGGATATGATCCAGCTGAACGTGGTGGCCGTCACCGAATTCATGCACCTTTTCCTGCCGGGCATGATCGAGCGGGGATACGGCAGGATACTGAACACCTCCAGCACGGCTGCCTTCATGCCGGGGCCGGGCCAGGCGGTCTACTTCGCCACCAAGGCCTTCGTCAACTCGGTGAGCAAGGCAGTTGCCGCGGAGGTATCCGGTAGCGGCGTGACCGTCACGGCCCTCTGTCCCGGGGCGGTGGATACGGGCTTCGCGGAAACGGCGGACATGGCGGACAGCCTGCTCTTTAAAACGGCCGGTACTCCGGAGTCGACCGCACGGCAGGGCTATACGGCCATGGAAGCGGGGCGGCTGGAAGTGATCACCGAAGTCGGAATGGGCATGATGATCAAGGGCGTGTTACCCTTCACCCCCGAGCGCCTTTCGATGGCCATCATCAAAAAATTGCAGTCTTAGCGCCGGACGACGCTAGTAGCCCAGTATCTGGAGCATGCTTTCGGCCGATTGCTTGCCGGCCAGTACGCGGTCGGTGAGGTTACCCTCTTCGTCGATGTCGATAATGATGTGCTGCGGACTCGGGATCATGCAGTGCTTGATGCCGCCGTAGCCGCTGATGCTATCTTGGTACGCGCCAGTGTGGAAAAAGCCCAGGTAAAGGGGTTCCTCATCGGTTTCCCGATCCACGGGCAGGTAGACCTGGCTTTCGTGGATCTCGGAGTTGTAGTAGTCGGAGTTATCGCAGCTCAACCCACCTATGTTAACACGGCGGTAATCGCGGTCCCACTTGTTAATGGGCAAAAGGATGAAGCGCTCACCGATGCCCCAGGCATCCGGCAGCGTGGTCATGAGCGAATTGTCGATCATGTACCACATCTCGCTGTCGTTCTGCTGCTTGCGCGCCAGCACGCTGAAGATGGTGGCACCGCTTTCCCCTACGGTATACTTGCCGAATTCGGTAAAGATGTCTGGCTCCGGTACGCCGTCTTCCTCACAGGCGTCGAGGATGTTTTTAACGATCTCCCGCACCATGTACTTGTAGTCGAACTCGAAGCCCAGACTGTTGCGGATCGGCATTCCACCGCCGATGTTGAGCGCGTGGAGTTTGTCGCTTTCCTGCTTCAGTTGCCCGTACAGGCGCACGGCCTTCTTCAGTTCGCCCCAGTAGTAGAGCGTATCCTTTATGCCGGTGTCGACGAAGAAGTGAAGCATGTGCAGCTCCAGTTTCTTGCTGTCTTTGATGCGCTCGCGGAAGAGGGGAAGCACGTCGCCATAGCGCAGTCCGAGCCGGCTGGTATAGAATTCGAAATTTGGCTCCTCTTCGGTGGCCATGCGGATGCCGATCTTGGCTACTCCCTCCACGTGGGTTTCGTAGTAGTCCAGCTCGTGGCTGTTGTCGACGACCGCGATTACATTTTCAAAACCGTCGTTCATCAGCCCTACGATTCCCGCCAGGTAGTTTTCCGGCTTGAAACCGTTGCAGACGATCTGGATCTTCTTGTCCAGTTTCTTGCGGGCGTACAGCCGCCGGATCAGGTCAACGTCATAGGCGGAGCTGATCTCCAGTTGAACGTCGTGGTCGAGGGCTTCCTCCACCACGTGGGCGAAGTGGCTGCTTTTCGTACAGTAGCAATACTGGTACTGTCCGGCGTATCCCTGGGCGCGCATGGCGCGGCGGAACAGATTGCGGGCTTCCTTGATCTTGCGGCCGATACTGGGCAGGTACGTCAGCTTGAGCGGCGTACCGTACTTCCTGATCAGATGAATAAGGGGGATGCGGTTGAAGGTCAGATACCCGTTGTCCATGTCAAATCCTTCCTGGGGGAAGTAGAAGGTCTGGTCAATCAGGTCGAAGTACTTATTTGCCACTCGCAGGTCATTTGGGGGGGCAAAGATACACAGGTGGCGCGGACGCAGGTGCAATGAATTCATATCTTTACCGTATGCAGTACATTTCCCTCCGCAACCTCCGCTTTATCCTCCACGAAGTACTCGATCTGGAAGAGGTGCGCGGTAACGAGCGGTTCGGGGATTTCGACCGCGAGGCCATTGATTTCAGCCTCGACGCGGCCGGGCAGTTGGCTGACCAGTACCTGCACCCGGTCTATACGAAAATGGACCGCGAGAAAGCCTATTTCGCCGACGGTGAGGTACATGTCCTCCCCGAAGTAGGGGAGGGGCTGCGCGCGCTCGGGTCCAGTGGATGGCTCAGCGCAGCATGGGAACCCGAGTACGACGGGCAGTTGATGCCCCTTACGGTTTTGAATGCGGGAACCCTCATCTTCCAGGCCGCGAATGGCAACCTGGCAGCCTATGGTCTGCTGACCAAGGGAGCCGCGAACCTGATTCTGGAGTTTGGCTCCGATGAGCTTAAAAACACCTACCTGAGTAAAATGGCCGCCGGAGATTGGCAGGGGACCATGGCCCTTACCGAACCCCAGGCGGGCAGCTCCCTGAGCGATATTACCTCCTATTACGAGGAACAGGAGGACGGCAGCTATCACATCTACGGACAAAAAATCTACATCAGCGGCGGCGACCATACCGAGGCGGAAAACGTGGTTCACCTCATGCTTGCCCGCAAGAAGGACGGACCGAAGGGCGTGAAGGGCGTCAGCCTGTTCGTGGTCCCCAAATACCTCCCTGGCCCCGGTGGCCTGACCGAAAACCACGTAACGACGGCCGGCATCTACGGCAAGATGGGGCAGAAGGGCTACGTCGCGGCCCACCTCATGTTTGGCGAACAGGGCATCACCCGGGGCTTCCTGGTGGGCGAGGAGTTAAGAGGTCTGAATCACATGTTCCTGATGATGAACGAGGCACGGATCGGGACAGGCATCATGGCTACGGGCGCGGCTTCGGCGGCCTACTACGCCAGCCTGCAATACGCCCGCGAACGCCCGCAGGGCCGACATCCGGGCAATAAAGACGTGAACGCGCCCCAGGTACCCATTATTGAGCACGCCGACGTACGTCGGATGTTGCTCTTCCAGAAGGCAGTAGTGGAGGGTAGCATTGCCCTGTTGCTGCAGTGCAGCCTCTACCAGGACCAGTACACCGCCCGCGGGGACGATCGCAGTCGTCTGTTACTGGAACTGCTCACGCCCATCGCCAAGAGCTTCCCCAGCGAATACGGCAACGAATCCGTAAGCCTCGCCATGCAGGTCATGGGCGGTGCCGGCTATACCGATGATCACCCCGTAGAGCAGCTGTTCCGCGATATCCGGGTCAATGCCATCTACGAAGGCACCACCACGATCCACGGCCTTGACCTGCTGGGGCGCAAGGTCATGCTTGAGCAGGGCAAAGCCGTAACCTACCTGGCTGAGGAAGCGCAATCCGAGATCGGCGCCGCCACCGGAAGTACCGCCAGTCTGGGAAGTGCCCTGGGCAAAGGCCTGGCCGAATTGCAGCAGGTACTGACGCAACTCCTTCAGCTGGCCAAGCGGGAAGACCCCCGCGTTTTCCTGGCCGATGCGACCATCTTCCTGGAATATTTCGGCCTCCACGTGATCGGGTGGATGTGGCTCAAGCAAGCGAACGCGGCGGAGCGCGCTTTGGACGCCGTCGAGGCAGATGGCGACCGGGACTTCTACCGCTCTAAACTGCAAACGGCCCGCTTCTTTTTCCAGTACGTGTTTCCTCGTACCGCGGGCCTGAAAAAAACCCTGCTTTCGGCCGACCGCGTTACCCTGGACACGGACCCCGAACTGCTGATGTGATATCGCGCTCTTACCCAGCTGACTTCCATATCGCTGTGGTTGCGACTGCGGGGGTCATTGGACATTTTGATTAGCGCTTCGACATCGGTAATCGGAATACGGTCTGCGGGTTATTCATGAGAACGAAATAAAACTCGCCGGAGGATTCATCTATGGTGGCCAATTCCATGGTTCCCCTGATTTCCTTTAAGGTGCGAAAGTGTTTTCCGCCCCCATTGGCGTAGGCGTCAATCGCAAATGGACCGTCTAAACTTAGGGCAGCTTACCGAAGCCTGTTCGATTTGGGGGAGGGGGTGCACCCTTATTACCGACTTGGTCGAGGCGGTGGTCCTGAAAGTAGCTGAGGGCGCGTATCTTGCCACACTAAACGAAGTCGCATGCGATACCTCACACTCCTGGTCTGCTGTTCGGCCATTTTTTCGTGTACCCCCCAACTGGCTCCCTTTGGTGAGGGCAACGGACCCTTCCGGGCCAGTTTCGACCATTACGCCATCAACGTGGACGACCTCCAGGAGAGCGCCGATTTTTACCAGACGGTCTTCCAGCTGGATACCATCTTCAACGGTACCGGGAAAGACCGCCGCGTATGGTTCTCCCTGGGCAATGGCATGGCCTTGCACATCATTGAAACGGACGTAGCCGACGTGAAGACGACCAAGGGAGTACACCTGTGTATGGCCGTTGCGGATTTTGATGGATTCGTACAGCACCTTCGCGACAAGAATATCCCGTTCGAAACCTGGCTTGGAGAGGCGATGAAAAGCAATACCCGCCCCGATGGCGTAAATCAGGTGTATATCCAGGATCCCGATGGGTACTGGGTGGAGGTGAACGACAACCGGACCCTGTGGGAAAAGAACCGTAGCAAGTAATGAAAGTAGAACTGAACCGACTCGACGATGCCTTCCTTTTTCAAACCACCAACGATGAGGGGCTGACGGTCACTACCGATGGGAGCCCCGACATAGGGGGGCAGGGCAAGGGCATGCGCCCCATGCAACTGGTACTGGCTGCCGTGGCCAGTTGCTCCAGCATCGACATCGTCTTGCTGCTCAAAAAGCAAAGGCAGGATTTGCAGGACATAAAGGTATCCGTAGAGGCGGACCGTAAGGAGTCCGAGCCCCGGACCTTCACGGATATTCACGTTCATTATCACCTGTTTGGTGAACTCGACAGGCGAAAGGTGGAACGGGCCTGCCGACTCAGTATGGAAAAGATGTGCAGCGTTTCCCTGATGCTGAAGGCCGGTGGCGTAAATATCACGTGGGCCTACTCTATCCAGCCGGGGGCAAGTCGGCTCATGGAGTAATGAAGGCCTGATTTCCGTATTAAATTTGGTCGGCGATATATTAATTTGCCTGGTTCGGGCATTTATTTCGTGCAATCATCGGAATCGGGCCGCTACTGCCCACCATTCCGGCAATACTATTGACGGTTGGCAGGATGGCGGTGGAACCGGTTCCGCTTACATCACCCCTATTTAATTTTCCCGCTTTTGCGGCCGATTAAAACTGTCGATTTCTCATGAATTTGCTTTCCGGAACTCCGACTTGTCGGGTCCTGCTCCGTGCATCGCTCATCATCCTCTTTTTTCCCTTCTCTCTTTATTCACAGACCTTCACGGGTAACGTCACCCTCACCACCCAGGCGGAGCTTGACGGGTTCACCAGTGGAGGCAGTCCGTATACCCAAGTCGAGGGTAACCTCACACTTGACGCCACCGGAACTATCACCGACCTGACCAATCTTGCTTCCCTCACTTCCATTACGGGTACCCTGACCATCACCAACTGGGGAGCCGACGATACGGCACCCGACTCCAACCCCCTCGGCGCCTTTTCCGCCCTTACTACAGTTGGGAACCTGCAAGTCGGCACGTCCGCCGTAGCCGGTGGATTGGGGCTAACCAACATTGGCTCCGATGGCCTGGCGCAGGTCGCCGGTCACCTCGTAGTAGAGAACTGCCCGGCGCTTGCCACGGCACGTTTTCCCTCGCTCACCCAGACCGGCGGCGATCTCAACCTGTCGGAGCTGCCGCAGTTGGACTACTTCAGCGGTCCGGTGCTCGGCACCGTCGGCGGACAACTCCGACTCAATGAACTGGATGACCTGATCAACCTCGACAGCCTGCCTAGCCTGTCCTCGATCGGCACGCGCCTCATCATTCGCGGCAACGATAACCTTACGACCCTCGATGGCCTTTCGGCCGGCGTCAGCGGGGGAGCCACTTTTATTCTGGAAGAGTTGTCGATCGAGTTTAATCCGTACTTATCAACAATTGAAGCGCTTGACGCTGAAGTCACTGATCGGTTCACACTCGGTTACAATAACAACCTGTTTCTATTAAGCGATCGGATAGCATTCGGCAATACTATGTCTTCAATAAAAATATATAACAATCTGGCAATAGAAGACTTGTCGGTAATATTTGATGGTTTGTCAACCGTCAATATATCCGACTTCGAAGTCTACAATAATGCTTCGCTTATTCAAATAGGAGACCAAGACTTCAATGTCACAAATAGTATCCTGTTTTCGGGTAATTACTCGGTTCCTAGTCTGCCGAATTTTTCGTCCACAACAGCTATTACAGGGGACCTGACCATTACAAATAACCTTCAACTCACGGAAACCAACTCATTGAGAAACCTCACCACAGTAGGTGGCGGCGTCACTCTGAAGGACAACGATTCGTTTACCACCACCTCGGCCATGATAAATACCCAGCCCGCCAGTGCGCTCACCGGCTTCGGTAGTCTGGAAAGGGCGGCGTTTCTGGTATTTGAGGGGAACGACGGAATGGAGAACCTGGATGATTTTACCTCGCTTACCGTCCTCGACAATTCTCTCCGAATCGCCAATAATGGATCCCTCGGCGACTGTTGTCAGCTGCCCTGCCAGGTCGTGGTGAACGGTACAAGCTTTGACACTTACAATGATGCGGTAACGGTCATCAACAATACGGGCATTTGCGCCGACAAGCCGGCCATCCGCAACAACTGCGCGGGTATGGGCTGCGCGTCGGCTGCTCCCGTCCGCTGGCTCAGCTTTACCGTCCGGCCAGGCAAAACGGGAATGGATCTGGTATGGACCACCACCGCGGAATGGGACCACGACCGCTTCATCGTGGAACGCTCGGCCGATGGCGTCGCTTTCCGTTCAATCGCGGAAGTCCGGCACGGGCAAGTCACGCCAGAGGGCACCACGTATCGTTTCCGCGACGAGCAATTCATCCCCGGCTATAATTACTACCGTATCCGGCAGGTAGACACCGACGGCTCCTTCAGCTACTCAGAGGTGGTAGAGTTGATGTCGGAGTCTTCGGACGGCACTCCACATATCTATCCTAATCCGGTCAGATCGGGTCAACCACTTATCGTTACGGTTCCAGCCGGCTGGTCTGGCGCTACCGTGATGCTGGAGATGAGATCAGCATCAGGACAACCGGTGGTTATCCGGCGGCTCATCCGGCCGGGGTCGAAAATTGAGATGGAAACGGATGGTCTGGTCCCGGGACTTTACCTGGTGCGGATATCCGATCGCGGGCACTGGGTATCGAAAAGAGTAGTGGTGCGCTGAACAAGTTAGCCGGCGTCCGTGGCTGTAATGGCACCTGCGCGCCGCCGCACTGTTGCTAGCCGCGGTTCTGGTTGTTTAGCGCCTTTTCTACCGATACGCCGAGGCGGTCGATCAGTTTGCCCTGCTGGGCGATGGTGGCCTTGAGCTCGGTCATTTCCTGGTGGACGTACCGTTGGATGTTCTGGGGGGAGGGCAGGAAGGGCGTAATGCGCGCGCGCACGTACCAGATCTCGCGCAAGTCGGCCAGGGGAATGCGGTAGGTTTCGTAGAAACTGTTGTCGGAGATGACCTCCAGTTCTTTAGTAGTGCCGAGATAGTTGCGGACCCTTTTCACTACCACATCGCTGCGGGTGACGATCACGTAGGCGTAATTGTCTTTGATGCCGCTTTCCCAGAGGGTAGGTTCCAGGAAGGCGCACACCACCTTGTCGCCTTCGAAGAGGGTAGGCTCCATGCTGTTGCCGGGTACGTCGAAACTGCGGTGGGTGCCCACTTTGTATTTGTAGTCGGGCAGACTGTAGGTGGGGAGGCTCTCGACGAAGGATGGGTCGCCCAACTCTCCGGCGTAGACCGACTGGGCCGGCAGGGGAACGTGGACGATCAGTTCGTCCTCGTCAGGCGTGGTGATCGTGGTCAGGACGCGGAAGTTCTGGTTGCTTTCCTCGGTCATGAACATCGGCCCGTCGCCGGTAAAGAGGTAGACGGGATTCAGCTTGTACTTCGTGATGGCCTGACGCAGCAATTCGATGGTCACATCTCGCCGACCCTTCAGAATTTCGCTCAGGGATTGGGGCAGGTAGTCCAGCGACAGCGCAAAAGCCCGGCTGGATCGGATGCGTTTCTCGGCTTTGAGCTTATCGTGACACTTGATAAAGCGCTGAGAAACAACATTTTTCATAGGGCGGTCGGTTGAGGGCGGGGGTCAAAGATAGTTCACACCGGCATAGCTACAGCAGTGACGGAAAGATTTAATGACACCTTTTTGCTAACAGCTATTCCTTCAGCACGGCATCGTCCTCGTGCCGTTTTCCCTTGGATATGGTTTCCTTGGCTTCTTCCATATCGTCGCCTTCGGGGGTCTCTCCCTGGTTTTCGTCCTGTTGGGGTTCGTAGCTCAGTTTTATCAAGACGGGGAAGTGATCGGAACCAACATAAGGCAGGCGCTCCAGGTCAAGCACGGCCAGGTCGCTGCTGTGGAAGACGTGGTCCAGCGGCCAGCGCAGCAGGCGGTGCTCGGCGTGGAAGGTGGAGAAGAGTCCGCGCCCGCGCCGGGGGTCCAGCAGGCCGCTCAGGCGCTGGAACAGGCGGGAGGAGTGCGACCAGGCAACATCATTCATATCGCCTGCTACGATGACGGTCCGGTTGGGTTTTTCCTTTATTTCCAGGCCGACCAGGGCCAGTTCCGCGTCGCGCCCCGTACTGGCGTAGGCTTCCGTGGGGCTGGGCGGCATCGGGTGCAGGAAATACAGGTCGATGCGCTGCCCGTTCTCAAGCACGACGGCCGTCTCAATACTGGGTATATCGTCCTTGATCCGGTACATCACCTTGGGGTCGATCAGCTCGAGCTTGCTCCACAGGTGCATGCCGTAGAGATTTTCGATGGGCACGAGGACGCGGTGGGGGTATTGGTCCTGCAGGCCTTCCATCAGTTTTTCCTCCCACCACTTGTTGGTCTCCACCGTCAGCAGGATGTCCGGGTTCACCTCTTTGACCAAATTGATTACCAGGTCGGTGCGTTTGTTGGTCTGCAGCACGTTGCTCATCATCAGGCTCAGGTGGCCTTCGGGTCGGTCAACGATCTCGGCATCCTTGGCGTCCTTGCCGTGCAGCGTCGTGTAGGGATAGATACGGTACGCCTGATACAGAGCGGACAGCACCAGGATGACGCTGACCGTAATGTTGAGGGCCGTGTTTTGCGGGTTCGACAGGATCCAGCAAATGGCCGCCAGGAACAGAAGGAAGGCCAGTTGCTGCCGGGGATAATCGAAGCCACGGATCCACCAGTCGTCGTACTTCAGAAAGGGCATGAGGGTGCCCAGCACGCCAATGGTCCCAAGTACGTATGCTAAGATTCTGAGTGCTATCACTTAAAAGGCGAGATTTGGTTTAGAAGCAAGCTAAACCTCACTATGTTCACGTTTGTCGCCTACATATCAGACTTACCTTTGAACGCGGTCCGGACACCCGGTGTATTAGCTAAAGCCCGCCTTATAAATCCCCTCTCATGTTTCCTTTCCACCGGTCGTTCCACCGGGTTCTTCCCCTGCTGCTATTCTCGCTGACGGCTTTCTTATCGCCCCTGGCCGCCCAGCCGTCCTCAGCCGAGGAAGTAGCCGCCCTGATTGATTCCTACCGAAAGGACCGGCGTGGACCCTACCGCGGCATCTTCTGGTTCTGCTCCGATGGCAGCCAGCGCGCGGCGCGCGACCCCTGTCCGAACGACGACAAGGCCCACCAGCACGCCGATTACCGTCCGGAAGTGAAGCGACTCATGCGGGAAGACCATCTTTTTCTGGGCCAGGTCCTGGCCGACACCGATAAAGCAGCCTTCTGGGACGCGGAGCACGACCACAGCCGGCTCAAGCAGTACCAGCTCAACAACTACCTCGTGGCCGTCGACAACGGCTGGATTCTCGAGCAGGCACGCTATTACCGCGGCGCTTTCCAGATCGAGGACGAGGAGGAGTGGGGCCGGGCCTTTTTCCGCTGGCTGCTGGCCAAGGACGAGGTGCTGCAAAAAGATTTCTACCTCATCGTTCAGGCGGCCCGCGACATTCCCCACCGTGGCGATACGGACCTCAACCAGCGCATTCGGGCGGTGAGCAAGGAGATTGCCGATAAGTACGAGGCTTTCATGGACCTGAGGATCAAGATCCACGGCCGTCCGGAGGGCGGGGACGCGGGTGCCGTGGAACGCTTCATCGAGCAACATGAGTCGGCACTGCAACAGCGCAACCTGCTCACCAAGGCCCGCCAACTTGTGGCCGACATCCGCTCGGCCTACGCGGGTAGCGATTTGGCCAATATTCGCGACTTGGTCAAGGAATTGCCCGCCGACGACTCCCTGCGTACCCGACTGACTACATTCGTGGAACGGCAGCAGCGGGTGGAAGACGGCGGCAACGACATTAGCCGCATTACCGCGGCGGCGGACCTCACGCTGGAGATTCGGCGCAGTCTGATCGGTACCCCCCGCAAGGCGCTGGATCGGCTGCGGCTTATTGACATCCTGAACGAGCTGAGCGACCTGATTTTCCGCTCCGCCGCCAACTGGGAGCCGGCCACGGCCCGCGACCAGATGGAGAAGATCTGCTACCTGGGGGTGGCAGCCACGGGGACCGGATTCATCGAACTGTGGGAGTACGAGGTGGCCCTGGGCAACATTGCCGACCCCGGCTACCAGTACATCTGGCCCGAAATGCTCACGGCCTATCTCGACAACGCCCGCCGCTTCGTGGAATGGGGAACGGCGACCAACCGAGTGACCTATGGCGACGTGGTCGAACGCTATGCTGAATTTGAACCCAAAGCCCTGGGTTTCCTCGACGACCAGATCCGCTCGTCGGTCCTCCTGCCGCTCGGTCAGGCCGTAGGTGAACTTGGCGACTGGCTGGCCCGCAACAGCGACAGCGGTAACCGATTGATGGACATCGAGTCGCAGGCGCAAGCGCGTGGCCTCAATCCTGGTTACGCCCGCGGCATCCTCCACCTGATCGAGGGAGCCCCCGACGGCGTGGAGGTTAACAACCGCGACATCTTCGCCTTCAGCCGGCCCCCGGCCGACCTTAAGCCCGTGGGGGGTATCCTTACCGTAAGCGAAGGCAATATGGTCAGCCACGTACAGTTGCTGGCCCGCAACCTCGGTATCCCCAATGCCGTGCTTACCGACCGCCAATTTGAGCAACTCAAGCCCTACGATGGTCAGGAAGTCTTCTACGCCGTTTCCAGCGCCGGATCGGTGGTGATGAAGCCCGTCGACGAAATGAGCGAGACGGAACGCGACCTGTTTGCCGTCAAGGAGCGCAGCCAGCAAAAAATAACGGTACCCGTGGACCGCATCGACCTGTCTACCCGCGACGTACTCAAATTAAGCGAAGTAGACAGTGAGGACAGCGGCGTGCGCTCCGGACCGAAAGCCGCCAACCTCGGTCAATTGAAGCAACTGTTCCCGGATAACGTGGTGAACGGATTGGTAATCCCCTTCGGCATCTTCCGCGAGCACCTCGATCAACAGATGCCTGGCCAGCCCGACGAGGTGAGCTACTGGGAGTTCCTAAACAATCGATTTGCTCGGGCGGCCCAGATGGAAAAGGACGGTGCCGCTCCGGAAGAGATCGAACGTTACACCCTGGAACAACTCGCCACCTTGCGCGAGGCAATCAACCAGATTAAGATCCAGGGCAAACTGATCGCGCAGCTGCGCGAGGGCTTTCAGGAGCAGTTTGGCGGTGCGTTTGGCAGCGTACCCGTATTCCTGCGCTCCGACACCAATATGGAAGACCTGGAAGAGTTTACCGGTGCCGGACTTAATAAAACCGTGTTCAACGTGGTCGACCAAACGGCCATCCTGAACGGCATCAAGGAAGTATGGGCCAGCCCCTACACGGAACGGAGTTACCGCTGGCGGCAACGCTACCTGCTCAACCCCGAAAACGTATTCCCGAGCATCCTGATCATCCCCAGCGTGGACGTGGACAACTCCGGCGTCATGATCACCAAGGGGGTGACCACCGGCAACGACGATGATATTACCGTAGCGTTCAGCCGCGGCGCCGGAGGTGCCGTAGATGGGCAGGCGGCCGAAGCCTATCTGCTGGAGCATACCGGCCGATTCATCCTGCAAGCACCGGCTCGCGAGCGCATGCACCGCCGACTGCCCGTAACGGGTGGCAGTGTGATGGTCGCTTCGGCCTTCGACGAACGCATTCTCAACCGGAAGAACTTGGAGGAACTGTACGTGCTGGGGCAGCGGGTGGAGGAAATCATGCCGAAGGCCCCAGGCGTTCGTACCGAGGGCCCCTTCGACGTGGAACTGGGCTTCAAGGATGATAAGATCTGGCTCTTCCAGATCCGTCCGTTCGTGGAAAACGACAACGCCCAGCGTTCGGAGTACCTGCAGAGCATCTCGCCACCCAAGCGCGAGGGCGTGTACATCGACCTGTCGTCGAAATTACGGGAGGAGGACTAAAGAAAGACCGGAGCCGGTTCAAGCATCCTTGAACAGTCCGTGCAGCTTTCCGTCGACCATATTGATCACCTTGCCGAGGTCTTCTTTCTTGTTTACGAAATCGACTTCATCGACGTTGATGATAAGGATATTGCCTTCCCGGTATTCCCGGATCCAGTCTTCGTACCGGCGGTTCAATTGCTTAAGGTAGTCCAGGCTCATGGTGCCCTCGTAGTCGCGGCCCCGGTTCTCGATGTGGGCTACCAGTGTGCCAATGCCGGCGCGCAGGTAGATCAGCAGATCGGGTGGCTTGATGCGACTCGTCATCGTGTGGAATAACTGCGTATAGCTGTCAAAGTCCCGCTCCGTCATCAGACCCATACCGTGCAGGTTGGGTGCGAAGATGTGGGCGTCTTCGTAGATGGTTCGGTCCTGAATGACCGGGTGATCGCCGGTCTGGATATCGATGATCTGCTTGTACCGGTTGTGCAAAAAGTAAACCTGCAGGTTAAAGCTCCAGCGCTTCATATCGTTGTAGAAGTCGCTCAGGTAGGGGTTGTTGTCCGCACTCTCGTAGTGGACTTCCCAACCAAAGTGCTGGCCGAGTTGACGGCAAAGGGTGGTCTTGCCGGCACCGATATTTCCGGCAATGGCTATGTGCTTGAAGGGCGATTTTTCCATAGACCCGCAAAGGTAGAAAAGCCGCCGGCTAAAAGGGGCATTACCAGCTCCAACCGAAGCGGGCTTCGATCTGTACGACGGCTCCGCTTACGTCCTTGGCCGTCACGACGTCGGAATCCACGCCGCTGGCAAAGCGGTACCCGCCTTCGATGCCGAGCCGGAACCACTGAAAGAGGTTAAGTTCGGCACCGCCCATCACCTGGCCGACCAGCATGCGGTCGCGGCCCTCGTTCTGAACGTCGATCCGCCCCGGGCCCACGATGGCGGTGAAGCGCGGATGGATCACGTTATCGGCGCCGGGCATGAGGCCGATGATGAATCCTCCGTGGCGGAATTCGTATTCTGGCCGACTGCCGATCAGGGGCGCTTCATCCGTGGTAAAGGGTTCACGGGCTTTCCAGCCGCCGTAGCCGAGAAAAACGTTCTCTCCGAATTCAAGCCCGCCGAATCCGCCCCGCACCAGCGACCAGTCGTCGCCTGTCGCGGAATAGTTGTAGGTGGGACCGCCCCAGGCCCCGCTCAGATCCAGGTCGCCCAGCAAGGTTTTTTCCCGCCGGGTGGAGTAGTCGGCGGAGGAGGAAGTGGAAGGGCTGTAGCTCGTCCGGTAGGCAGGGACCCTGGTAGAGGGCACCGGGCCCTCGTGGTAAGCGAGTTCCTGGGCCGAGGCACCGGCGGCAAAAAGGCAAAGGATGAGTAAATACAAGGTCTTCATGGGTATTGCGATTGTGGGTTAATGCGGCACCCGCGCGCCCGCCCTAAACGGAAACACAGGTTGGACGAAAGGCGTTTGCCGATCCCCAAAGGTTGCAGCAGGAGGTCTTAAAAACTGTGAGCATTCTATTAAGGTGGTCCTAAAATCGATTGACGGTACCTTACATTGCCGCAAAAGCAAGCAAAATGGGAAAAGGAAGCATTCTGATCAAGGGAGGTACCGTCGTGAACCGTGGCCAACGCCGCGTGGCTGATCTGCTGATCGAAGACGGGTTCATCACCCGCGTGGAGGGGTCCATTGATACGGCGGCCGACCGGGAAATCAACGCGGAAGGATGTCTGGTTCTGCCGGGCATCATCGACGACCAGGTCCACTTCCGCGAACCCGGCCTTACGCATAAGGCTACCATCGGATCGGAGGCCCGCGCAGCCGTAGCCGGCGGGACAACCTCCTTCATGGAAATGCCGAACACCAAGCCATCGACACTGACGCAGATGCTGCTCGAGGAGAAGTACCGCATCGGGGCCAATACCAGCGTGGCGAACTACAGTTTTTACATGGGGGCTTCCAACGACAATCTGGATGAAGCCCTGCGCACCGATCCCGCCTCCGTCTGCGGACTAAAGATCTTCATGGGGAGCAGTACCGGCAATATGCTGGTGGACAACGAGCGGACCCTGGATACCCTTTTTTCCCAGATTCCCCTGCTGATCGCTACGCACTGCGAAGACGAGGAAACCATTCGCCGCAATGCCGCCGCGGCCCGCGAGCGCTACGGTGAGGACATCCCGGTGCAGGAACACCCGAACATTCGGTCGGCCGCCGGCTGTCTGAAAAGCAGCAGTCTGGCTATTGAGTTGGCGCAGCGTCACAACACCCGGCTGCACATCCTGCACATCAGTACGGCCGACGAGGTGGGGCTTTTCCGGAACGACATTCCCTTGGAGCAGAAGCGCATTACGGCGGAGGTTTGCGTACACCACTTGACCTTCAATGCTGCGGACTACGATCGGCTAGGCAACCGCATCAAATGTAACCCGGCCATCAAGGCGGAACACCACCGCGCCGCCCTGCTGCCGGCCCTGCTCGACGATCACTTTGACGTAGTGGCAACCGACCACGCGCCCCATACTGCGGAGGAAAAAGCGCAGGACGACTACTTCAAGGCGCCGGGCGGGCTGCCGCTGGTGCAGCACAGCCTGGACATGATGATGCGCCTGGAACAGCAGGGGCACATCAGCGTGGAAAAGATCGTAGAGAAAATGTGCCATGCGCCCGCCATATGCTTTCAGATCGACCGGCGCGGGTACCTAGATGAGGGTATGTGGGCCGACGTGGTGATCTACGACCCGAAGACGACCTGGACGGTGGCTCCAGATAACATACTATACCACGTGGGCTGGTCTCCATTGGAGGGCATGACCTTCCGGGGGCGGGTACGCGAAACCATCGTGAGCGGACGTCTGGCTTTCGCCGATGGCAAGGTGCGTGACGAAGTGAGGGGGGAGCGGTTGGCCTTCCGCCGATAAAGAACCCCGGTCATCCAGGGGATGCCGGGGCTCGTTCCAACTTACTGATACCAAATAAAAAAATCGGTGACGGGGCGATGCCCGGCTGTTCCTTGGTCTCAACAGCACAATGCCTGTGTGGTTGGCTGCGGGATTCTCAAAAATAACTAACGCGACCGGCCGGTACAAGCAACTTACCAAAAAAGCCGCGGTTTAGGGCTGCTGCCGGCGGTCTAGCAAGTACCGGTAGGCGGCGGCAAAATCCGGTTTTCCGTAGCCCAGCGTACTGTCGGGAGCCTCGGCCTGGGAGGCCGTGCTGCGGATGGCAACCAGGATTTCCTGGTTGGTTGCGTCGGGTACCGCTTGCAGCAGACAGGCCACCAGACCGGTGACCAGTGGAGCACTCAGGCTGGTGCCGTTGGCTCCGGTGAGTCCCTTGCCATTGGCGGCTACGGCGGCGACCATCACCCCTGGACCACTGACGTCCGGCTTGATTCTTCCATCGGCGGTGGGGCCGAAACTGCTAAAATAGGCGCGTTCGTCGCTGGCATCGAGGGCACCGATGCTGAAGGCCTTTTCCGCGTCGGCGGGAATCCCGATGTGTTTCCATTCTCCCGCGCCGCTGTTACCGGCGCTCGTCACTACGATTATTCCACGGTCGAAGGCGCGGCCTATGGCTACCGAAGCGGGTGACGTCAGTCCGTTGAGGTCCGCATAGGTGTAATCCATACTGGCGTCCGTGAAGGTGGTATATCCCAGGCTGCTGTTCACCACGTCGACGCCGGCACTGTCGGCCATTTCCAGGGCGATGGCGTAGTTGATTTCTTCCAGCCGATGCTCTCCCCGGCTGTTTTCTGTTTTGAACAGGAGGTAGCGCGCCTCGGGTGCCGTACCGATAAAGAAGAAGGGGTGGTGGGCCGCCATGGTGCTCAGTACCGTTGCGCCGTGCGTTGACCCGTCGAGCGCGGTGCTGTCCTGCTCCACGAGGTCGTAATTCCCGGGCACTGCTTCCACCTGGTCGTAACCCAGGAAGTCCTTGTACTGCACGCTGGGAAAGCCGCCGTCAAAGACCGCCACCAGCACGCCGCGGCCGCGGAAACCGAGTCGGTGGAGACTGTCGCCGTTCATCCGGGCCAGGTCGGGGTAGCCGTACCCGTAGAAGGTTTCGTTAACCGGCACGCTGCCCACCACTGGGGCGGGTTGATCGAAACGGGCGGGGCGGGGTAGGGCGGTTGTCCGATCGTACTGTTTGGGAGCGGCGTAGAAGATGGTGTCGACGAAAGGCAGGCGCTGGATGCGGTCGATTTGCCGCGCGTCGGCCACGACCACGACTCCGTTCATCCACCGGCTGCGGAGCCAGATCACCGCGCCCTGGCCAACCACCTTGGCTTCGTAGTCCGGGTTGATGGGCAGATCCAATTCGGTAACGGCGGTGCCAAGCTTTTCCCGCCGCGCCAGTGCCCGCGCACTCAGAAATTCGGTAGGCTCATCCAGTCGATAGGGCGAATCAGCCTTGTCGGAAAACCCGACAAAATACATGCCCGGCTCGGAGGTGTCCTGGGCGTAGGAAGCGGTAGCTGCCATTACGCACAACAGCAGGAAAAATAGACGAGGCATAGGGTTTAATTGGAAGGGTAAGCGGTGATCCGTTTTTCCAGCAAACGCGGAATGTCCTGCTTTGGGTTATGCTGTACGACGTGTATGTGCGCCTGTTCGTAGATCTTCCGGCGTTGTGTCATTTTGCGGTCGATCAGTTCGGCCAGGTCGTCCGTCCCGTGCAGCAGGGGGCGCTTGGCCCGTTCGTTGGTCAAACGCCGAATCAGAATGGCCGGATCGGGATCCAGGAAAACGGTCCGGCCGTGGGTATTCATCCACTTCATATTGTCGTGGCAACAGGGCGTTCCGCCTCCGGTGGCGAGGACAAACATGGGCAGGGCCAGAAATTCACGGAGCATGCTCGTTTCCAGGTCGCGGAAACTTGCTTCACCAATCTGGGCGAAAAGTTCGGCGATGGACATACCGGCGCGCTGCTCAATGTACTGGTCCAGGTCGATGAAGGGTAGCCCGAGTCGCCGGGAGAGGCGGGAGCCGACGTAGCTTTTACCCGAGCCCATGAAGCCGGTGAGGAAGATGCGCATTGACGGTGGTGAATGATCTGATCTGGTAAATATAGCTTCGCCCGTGCGTCATTCCATTCGGCGGGCCGTTTTAGCCGGTTGGCTACGGCAATGTATCTTTGCCGGCTAACCGGGACGCTATGCTTCGATTCAGCTTTTACATACTCTTGCTTGCCGGCATCTGGTCCTGCGCCGACGCTCCGGAGCCCGATCCGGTGATGGAAGTGAAACCCACCGGAAACGCCAGTTTGATCCGTAATCCGGTAGCCGATGCCTCCGCGGCACCGGCCGACACCAGTGCGGTGGCCAGAATGACGTTCGAAGAGAATGAATTCCAGTTCGGGGAGGTAAAAGAAGGCGCGATTGTGCGTCACACCTTCCGCTTCACCAACACGGGGCGTACGCCGCTGCTCATCACCGACGCCCGGTCGACCTGCGGCTGTACCGTGCCGAGTTATCCCGAACAGCCCATCGCGCCAGGTGCTTCCGGCACCGTAGAGGTCGTATTTAATACGGCACACAAATACGGACGGCAGCGGAAGCCCGTTACCCTTACCGCCAACACTTATCCGTCAATGACCACGATCTACGTGGACGGGACGGTCATCAACGAATAAAGGATTTACGATTATGACACTTTTACTTCAAGCGGGCGGAGACCTGTTTACCAACGGATTTTTTATGATCGCCATGCTGGTGGTCCTGGTATTTACCATGATTATCCCGCAGCGCCGCCGTAGCAAACAGCAGAAGAACTTCATGTCCGAACTCAAAAAAGGACAACGGGTAGTGACCGCAAGCGGAATACTTGGCATCATCGACAAGGTGGAAGACCAGATCGTCAC
The DNA here is from genome assembly GCF_004803465.1 of Neolewinella litorea. Taxonomy (GTDB): domain Bacteria; phylum Bacteroidota; class Bacteroidia; order Chitinophagales; family Saprospiraceae; genus Neolewinella; species Neolewinella litorea. The sequence continues at coordinate 421,413 of NZ_SRSF01000001.1, forward strand.
CCTGAACGTAGGCAATAAGACCTACCTTCAAGTCACCAAAAACGCGATCTCGAAGGAACTTACCGATGCCATCTACCCTGCAAAGACTGAAGGATAGTATCCCGCTGCGGAACATGGCCACCACGGACCGGCAGATGCTGCTGATCTGTATCGGGCTGGCGTTCGTTTTCTGGCTGATCCTCAACCTTTCGCAGGACTACGAAATCAACAAGACGGTGATGCTACAGTATTCGGTCAGTAACGACCGTGCGTTGGCCGGCACGCCGCCACGTAGTGTACCTGTGCAGATCCGCGGACGCGGCTGGAACCTGATCTGGGAGAGCATGCGCGGCAGCGAGATGAGCGTGCAGCTGGACGTCGGTGCCGATGAGGACTACCTGCTAAGCCGGAACGTACTCGAGCAGGAAATCCGCCGGCAACTGACCAGCGGCGATCTGGAGATCGACAACATCGGTTACGACCCCCAACGGATCCTGACTACTCCCCGTGACGGAAAACGGGTGCCCATCATCTCCAACGTAAAAGCCAGTTTCGGACCAGGATATGCAGCCGTGAACGGGGTAACCTTGCAGCCCGACAGCGTAACGGTGAGCGGCGCCATTGATGAACTGGAAGAAATCACTTCCTGGCCCACTGAGCCACTAATCCTCGAAGGCCTGGAGGAAAGCATTCGAACCAGCGTAGCCCTGAAACCTCCCCCGGAAGGCCTGAAGTTGAATTACGATGAAATACGCCTGGCGGTTGACGTAGAGGCCTTTATCGAGCAACAGTTCCGAATACCAGTGACGCTTTATAATGCTCCCCCCTCGGATTCATCCCGGGTGTTTCCGCCCTACGTCACGGTCACCGCCACGGTGCCTCAACGCGCCTTTGGCACCATTCGGGAGACCGACTTCCGAGTGGAAGCCGACCTGAGCCGCATGAAGACGAACGACCCCTATAATACCGTTCCGTTGACCCTGACCCGCGTGCCGGAGAACATCAGTCGCGTGGACTTCACGCCCCGGGCGGTAGAGTACTATATCTACAACCGCCCGCAGTAGCGAAGGGTAGTGCCTTAAAGATTTACCGCAGGGATAATCGCGTAGCCGATCGAGCCAGTCTAGACTGGCCATGGCACGACGTTCACTACCGCGCCCGCATGACCGAGATGGGCATCTGCTCGTCGTAGTTTCCGGTAAGCGTAGGCGTCTGGACGTTGCCGGTGTAGCCCCGAACTTCACGGTGCACATAGTTGAACAGTTCCTGGATGGATACCATGCCGTCCTGGTTGACGTCGGCTTCTCCTTTCATGCCGCGAATGAGGTAGTGACTGAATACGCCGGAACGGAGTCCGCCGTCCTCGAGACTGATTTCTTCTCCGCGGCTGGACATCATCAGGGCGGTGGAAGCCTTGGCATTCGTCAGGGCCGAGTAGTAACCCGTCAAAGCGGCCTGGTTACTGCCAACCCCGCGGGCCACCAGACTGCCGCTGTGGCAGGCATCGGCGATCACCAGTTTATGGCGTGAGCGACTGTTTTGCAGAATCTCGTGTACGTCCTCGTGCGCCAGGGCCTGGGCTTGACCGTCGTAGTCGACCGGCAGAAAGGAACCTGGCAGACCATGGCCGCTGAAATAAAAAAGAATGACGTCGTTTTCATCGGCCTGGCGGTAAGTGTCGCGCATAGCAGCCAAGATATTATCGTGGGTGGCGTCCTCATCAATGAGCACCTTCACCTGATCGTCGGACAAGGCCCCGCCTTCAATGCTTTTCAGGAAGGCGTAGAACTGGTACGCATCGTCATCGGTGTACCGCAGGGTCTTCATGTGCTGGTAGTAGGCGCAGCCGACCACTACGGCCCAGACCTTTACTTCCGGATCGAATTCGCTGGAGGCTACGGCCGCTGCGGGTTGACCCGTGGCCGAATACATGCGGCGGTACAGCTGACCGTCGCGCCAGATGCCACCTTCAATTTCCCCGCCGGCATATTGCATTACGCCCAGGCCGTTGGGACGGTGGTTGTGGAACTGCCCGTGGTAGCTGTTTCCGTTGGGGAAGATGACGGTGCCCTTGCCGTTGGGGGTGCCGTTGCGCGTCTCGCCGAAGAAGGTAGTGCCGTCGGCGTAGGTGTAGCGGGAGTCGCCGTCGGGACATCCCTCGTTACAATTGACTAGTTGTGCTGTATTGCCGATGAAGCCCAGGGTGGCCCAGTCGACTTTCGGCACACCGTTTTCCCATTCCCCGTTGTATTCCGTGCCGTCGGCGTAGATCATGCGTCCGTTGCCGTTGCGTTGGTTCTGCTTCCATTCACCCCGGTACACGTCACCGTTGGCGAATTCCATGGTGCCGTAGCCTTCCATGACATTGTTGACCATATTCCCCACGTAATAGTCCCGGTTGGCAAAGGCGAAAGCGGCTTCGCCCTGCAGGCGATCGTCCACCCAGGTGCCGATGATCTCTCCGCCCGCAGCGTAGACCACCTTCCCGCGACCGTGGCGGCGGCCGTCGCGCCACATTCCATCGTACAGGTTCCCGTTCGCGTCCTGCAGGGTGCCGTACCCGCTTTGTAGTTGGTTGCGGAAGTTGCCGCTGAAGACCGACCCGTCGGGGTAGGTGAGGGTGCCCTGTCCCTCGAATTTTCCTTTTTTAAAGTTACCGGTATAGAGTGCTCCGTCGGCGAACCGCAGAATACCTTCTCCCTCATAACAATTGCCGCGTTGGCAGCGCCCCTGGGCGCTAAGTACCGCGGTGCAGAAAAGCAGCAGCGGTAGAATGAAAGATTTTAACATGTTTGACGTGTAAGAATGTGTACGGTATCAGTTTCAATCCCAGGTACCCTTCCCCCTAACGGGAAGCGTCCACCACTACCGGGCGGCAAGTCTAGCCTCGACTGCCTGGCCAGTGGTAACTACTAAAGCAAAAACGTTAGGTTCGTTCTGAGAGAGACGCTGATCGCCGAATTACTAAGGGTGAGTTGCCTAAATAGCTTAATGTTCACTCTTAAAATTGCGCCTATAAACCGTAATAACAAGGCCCTTTGACGGAACGGTAGCCCTTGCGGCGGGAACGGTACAAGATCAACGGATCACGGGGCAAAATTTATATAATACGGCTGCGGAAACTCAGGCCCGTTCCGCTTTTCCTATTTTGGGCACTCACTTAAGCTAAGCCATGCGATTTTACTCAGTTATAATTTCCCTGATTTGGTCAATCAGTCTCTCGGCCCAGACCGATATCTACGAGCGCCTGACCTTCCCCGAGAATCTGTCGAACTCCGAGATTCTCAGTCCGCGGCAGTTCCTCGGTTACCGGCTGGGTGAGCGATTCACCGAATACGCCCGGTCGGTAGCCTACTTCGAATACCTGGCGGAGCAGAGTCCCCGCATCAAGCTGGACCGTTACGGCAGCACCTACGAAGGACGTCCGCTGATTCTCCTGACCGTCAGCGACAGTAGCAACATGAACCGCCTCGAAGAGATCCGGCGGAACCAACTGCAGTTGGTGGAAGCGTCGCGGGGGGCGGGTACGCAGGTGCAAGATCTTCTGGCAGACCATCCGGTGATCAACAGCTACAGCTACAACATCCACGGTAATGAGGCCAGCAGCACCGAGGCCGCCATGCAGTTTGCCTACGAGCTGGCGACCACCGAGGACACTGAAACCCTTGCCGCACTGGAGAAAACGGTCAATTTGCTCTTCGTCTGCATCAACCCCGACGGTCGCGACCGTTACGTATACTGGTATAATGGCATGGCCCGGGCCACGGGCGGGGAGGAACCGCGCGACCTGGAACACTACGCACCCTTCCCCAACGGTCGGACCAACCACTACTGGTTTGACCTGAACCGCGACTGGGTATGGGGAGTACACCCCGAAAGCCGTGGGCATACACGAGCCTACCAGCGCTGGATGCCCAACGTGCACACCGATTACCACGAGCAGGGGTACGACGCCAACTACTTCACCACTCCCGGCACCACCCCCCGCAACCTCCTGCTGCCCGACGCCTACGAAAGCTGGGCGGATACCTTCGGGCGGGCCAACATCGCGCGATTCGACGAGCAGGGCATCAGTTACTTTACCCGAGATCGATTCGATTTTTACTACCCCAGCTACGGCAGCAGCTACCCCTCCGTGATGGGGGCGGTCGGCATGCTGGTCGAGCAGGGTGGTATCGGGGCCGGCCGCGCCGTCGAGACCGAGGATGGCTACGTATTGACACTGCGCCAGCGCGTCTGGGACCACTACACCACCAGCCTGGCCCAGGTCAAGACCGCGGCCGAGAACCGGGAAGCCCTGCTGCAATTTAGCCTGGACGCCTGGAACCCGCTCACCAGCAAAGAAGAGACAACCGCCTACCTTATTGAGGACGACGGCAGCGATTACTTCAATGACTTCCTGGAAATGATGCTCATGAACGGCGTGGAAGTAGAACGGACGCTTGAGCCGCTGGACGCGAAAAGTACGGGCTACCGGGGCAAGCGCGAGAACCTGGATCGTACCCACCCGGAGGGTAGCCTCATCATCTCCACCGAGCAACCCCGCCACCTGTTCATCAATAGCATCCTGAGCAACCAACTGGAAATTGAGGACAGCGTCATGTACGATATGAGTACCTGGTCCGCTCCGCTGGCCTACAACCTGGAGGCTTATCAGCTTGCCGGACCAGTACGGGTTGACACCGAGTTTGTTACCCTGATCGAGCGGGAGGGTAGGGTGAGCGGTCCGTCGGAAGCACCCATCTACGCCTATGTGATCGACTGGAGCCAACGCAACGCACCGCAAGCCCTGGCCGAGCTCTGGAAGGCGGGAATCCGCGTCCGGACGGCACTGGAGCCTTTTACGGCAGACTCGGGCGCAGAATTTTCGGCCGGAAGTCTTGTCGTACTGCGCGGCAGAAACCTGGAGAAGGAAAGTGAGCTGTCGGATCTGATGCAGCAACTGGCCGATGACCACGGACTGCAGATCGAGCGGTTCACCACTGGCAGGATGCGGTTGGGCAACGACCTGGCCAGCACCCGCAACTATCCGGTTAAACAGCCGGAAGTTGCCATGCTGGTTGATGAGCCCTTCGATACCTACACCAGCGGGCAGATCTATTTTCTCTTCGATTGGGAAACCCGGCTGCCCGTTACCCGCATCCGCACTTCGATACTCCGGCAAACCGCGGTACCAAAGTTCGGCTCCCGCTACGGCTACGCCGACCTGAACGACTACGACGTCCTGATCCTACCAGATGCGGATAACCTCGAGGAAGTATTCGGAAAAGAGGAACGTGCTACCCTCCGGGACTGGATCAGCGCCGGGGGGACCCTCATCACCGTCGGCAGCACCGCAGAATTCTTTACCGCCCAACGCGACTTCACCGACCAGCGGCTGATCGAGCCAGGAAAAGATACCTCTGAGACCGCGGCCCAACTGACCTTCGCCGAGCGGACCGACTACTATGGCAAGAAGAACATCCCGGGTTCGGCCCTCAACGCTACGCTTGACATCACCCACCCACTGGCCTACGGGTTGAAGCCGGAGGTATACACCCTCAAATTCGGTAGTACTGCGCTGGCCCCTGCCGCCGGTCTGCAATCGGTAGGGCGCTACGTTGCCGACTCTACGCAGCTGCTCGCGGCGGGCTACGCCCCCGGAGAAAGCCTCAACCTCTTGGCTGGAAACACCTGGGCCGGCGTGCGGACTATAGGGCGCGGTAAGCTCGTGTACCTGCTCGACAACCCCCACTACCGGATGTTCTGGCGCGGACCCAGTCGCCTCATGCAAAATGCGGTGATGATCGTGCCTGGCATGTAATCACGAGTCTATTCGACCTTGGTTGGTGGAGGCACCTTCGCTTTGAGCTGTCGCGTGAGCCTCCACCCCGCCGGGTGGAGAACATTGCCCGTTGAGTACGTCGGATGTATTTCCCACGCGGCGCGTGGGTGGTCCGGCCTGTAGCCCCACCGGAACCTCCACCCGCCGGGTGGAGCAGACTGCCTCCTGAGGACGTCGGATGTGTATACCACGCGACGCGTGGGTGGTCCGGCCCGGGGCTCAGCGGAAGCCTCCACCCACCGGGTGGAGCAACCACACATGATAGCCACACAAGCGGCACAGCAAACCCTGGCCCCAAGCCAGCCCTACTACCAAAGCAAACTACGTCCGAAAGGCGAGCGGTAGCGCCAGTCGCGGTGCCGTTCGTCGGGTAAAACGTAAACAATGTAAAGTCCGACAGTAGGCTCAGTGTCCGGTGCCGGCTGGTTGATGTCCCGCTCGAGCCGGAAAAAAGCATCGATACTAATTCGCGTAGACAATCGTTGCTCGACACCGAAGGTGTAGCGATGTCGCGTCCACTCATCCCGCGTATCAAACCTATACCGGGCTTCATATTCGGCGATCAAATAGGTTGTTTCCAGCATCTGGTAAACCAGGCTCACTCGAGGGCGTAAGGCAACTTCCGGATTCACGGGGCCGCTGCCCAGCGAGCGGTCGTATTGGGAGCGTAACCGGGCTTCGAGGACCAGTGGGCTTTCGCCAAGCGGATAGGCATAGTTGAGGTCGGCAAACAACCTGACGGTAGTGGGATCGACGTCGTATTTAGGGGTAACCCGAATGCCTGGAGTTACGTCCAGTCGATCGGTGAGGAGCCGGTTTATAGCCCCGAGAAGCAACACGCGATTGTCGCGCCCGGTGTTGACTACCTGCCGGTGCTCCACCTCAAACTGATAGCCCCACTGCGGCGTGACCTCGTGCTCAAATGAGGGCCCGGTAAAAAAATTGAGCTGCGCCTCCAGCGGGGCGAGGGGGACCAACAAAAAGAGCACTATCCACACGCGTTCGATCGGAAACATAGCTGCAATAGTAAAGCATCAAGGGGAAAGCAAATGCCGACAAACCTGCGGTCACGATTTCCGTTGTACCGGCACATATCAAGCCCCCAACCATGAGATACTGCCTGTTTGTTCTGCTCTGCACCTGCGTCCTCGCCGCCTGCAGCAACAATATTGACGCCACGTCAGAAAATACAACGCCCACCACCGAGACCACGGATGCTGATGAGATGCCGACGGAAGAAGTAGTCGTACACCCCGTCTACCACGGTTCGCTGGTGCTGACTCAGGGCGACCGCACGATCTACGTCGACCCCTACGGCGGCGCGAGCCTCTACAGCGCCTTCGCGGCCCCGGACCTCGTACTGATCACCCACACGCACCCCGATCACCTCGACACGGCTACGCTCAGCGGACTCGACTTGAGCAATGCCACCCTGGTAGCTCCGGCCGCCGTTATGGAAGCCGACCCCAACACGACCTTCGCCGAACGGCACACGCTGGCCAATGGGGAAAGCTGGGACTGGAACGGGATCAACATCGAAGCCATTCCGGCCTACAATCCCCCGCCAAAGGAAAATTTTCATCCCGAAGGTAAATTCAACGGCTACGTGCTGGACTTCGACGACGACAACGAGCGAATCTACATCAGCGGCGATACGGAAGGCGTGCCGGCTATGCGCGGCCTGCAGGATATTGATATTGCCTTCGTAGCCATGAACCTGCCGTATACCATGGACATCAACCAGGCCGCCGAATCGGTACTGGCATTCGCCCCGGACGTGGTCTATCCTTACCACTACCGAAACCAGGACCAAACCAAGAGCGACGTGCAGGCCTTTCGCGAAAAGATCACCCAGTCGAACCCCAACATTACCGTACGGCTGGAAGATTGGTACCCCATCGCCCAGTAATTACGGACAAGCGTAAGTATTGCTGCGCTGCACCGCCCGCACCGCATCGGGGCCGAGGGTATTATCGACTCCCTCCCCGGTATCCCGATCGGGGATATTCTCCGGTGGAGGCCCCGGCGTGCGCGCGTCAATGACATAATCCTTGAACCGCCGGTCTACCAAGTCGCCATTGCTGTAATAGCGCATTTCTTCGTGCACCTCGTCGATGGTCGCCGGCTCACCTGGCGTCTCGGTCTGCCCGTCAGCAGGACTGGCAAAGTGCCAAGCCCCGGAAGCCAGTTTCGCCACGTACATATCGTCGCCGTCGTAGTAATAGCTTTCGGATACGGAAGCGTGATCTCCCAGGGTAGCTTCGTGCGCCGCCCTGACGAGATCGCCCCCCGCGTAGCAGAAAATGAAGCGGCCGGCTGCGGCATCATCCGGACAGTCGTAGACCACCGTGTCGCAGCGCAACTGCCCGTTTCTTTCCATTTCCAGGGTGCGATCGTAGCGTTTACGGCTCCAGTCCAGGCCCGCGACGGAGTTGGTCGTGCGAACATCGGCCGGCGTCTCACCCGGAGTCTGTACAGCTGCGGGAGGGGGATCGTCAGCGCATGCGGTAAGGCCGAGTAGGGCCACTAAAATAAGCAGGAATTTAGATTTCCTAAATTGCATGGGATCAGACGGGTACGTCCACCTTACGGTAGGCTTCCACGACGGCCAGTTCACCGGCTTCCCCTTCCATGCTGTTGCCGTGCTCCATGCCGTAGACGCCACGAAAGCCTTTGTTGTGGATATGCGCCAGAACCTTTTCGTAGTTAATTTCCCCGGTGGTGGGTTCCTTGCGACCGGGGTTGTCACCGATCTGGAAGTATCCAATTTCATCCCACGCGGCATCGATGTTGGGGATCAGGTTCCCTTCCTGGATCTGCTGGTGGTAGATGTCGTAGAGGATCTTGCAGGAGGGGCTGCCGACGGCCTGGCAGATCGCGTAGCCCTGAGCGGCCTTGGTCAGGAAAAGTCCGGGATGGTCGCGGTAATTTAGCGGCTCCAGCACCATGACCAGCCCGTGCGGTTCCAGGATGGCTGCTCCCTGCTTCAGGGTTTCCACCACATTGGCCATCTGGTAGAAGGGTTCCAGTCTCATCTGCACGAAGCCGGGCACCACCGTCATCCATTTGGCGTTGCAGCGCTTGGCCACTTCGACGGATTTCCGGATATCTTCCAAAAAGGCATCCCGATGTTCGCCCGCGCCGTTAGTCAGGGTTGGTTCGCGCCAGTTGATCTGGTTGGCTACGAACACCCCCATTTGCATGCCTTTGGCGGCCAGCAGCTCACCGATTTTCGACTGCATGGCGGGTTCTCGGCCGCCCATCCCGTTGTCTTCCCAGGCGTGGAAGCCCATATCGGCGGCCCAGCGCACCTGGTCCAGATAATCTTCTCCCGCCAGGTTGCGGAACATCCCCGCATGGGGGGCGAAGGCCAGGTTAAAGGGTGTTCCGGCGGGCGCGGCCGCGGGTGCCGGGGTACGTGGCCGGGCCGCGGCGGCCAGTGGTGAAAGCCCAAGGGCGGCGGTGGTAAGCTTGATGGCGTGGCGGCGGTGCATGAAAGATGTCTTCGGTTCGGGTTAAACATACAATGTCGGACCGACAATGGGAAACAAAGCCGCCTCGCGCAATCGATTTACTTTCGGTCGATCTAATTATCTTGCGTCATGCTTAAGTACATCCTTTTTGTTGCGGTACTCGGCCTGGCGGCCTGTACCTCCGACCCCCTCGAGGTGGAAACCATTGACACTACTGAAAGCGCTCCCTCCGACGGGCTCGACGAACTGGAATTGGCGAGAGATCCCGCCGGGTGGACCATGGAAGACGGCGTGTTGACTGCTACCGCCCCTGCGGAGTTGGAACTGTTACCCGAGCATAAGGCGCTTACCCTGGCCTTCAGTTTCCGGCTGGACGAGGCGGGTGAAGCCGATCTGCTGCTCGGCGGCCAACATGCCCTTCACCTGCCCTCCCTGGACCTTGACCTGGACAGCACGGTAAGCAAGCGCAGCGAGGTGAAAATCACCCCCGGGGTATGGCAAAACCTGGAAGTGGCCTACCTGCCCGCCGAAGGGGAGGACCCGGCTTTGCTGGTGGCGACCTACCTCAACGGAAATCTTATTTACTATCAGCAGCCCCTGCCGGCGGGCAATGCTGAGTCCGGAAGTCTTTCGCTCAAGCTTACCGCCGGCACCCTGTCGCTGACCAACCTGCGTACATCCGCCAGCGCCGGGCGCGCTTCCGCACTGGCCAGTAATGGAGAAGTGGAACTGAACTTGCCGCTCATCCGGTACGCCTACTATGATATCGAGGGCAACCCCGAGGACATTACCGATTACGAGAGCCGCAGCCCGGCCAAGGAAGGTTACATCTCACGCTTCGATTTGGACGGGATCCGGGAGAAGGGTAGTGGATATGCTTTGCGCTTTACCTCGGACCTTGAAATCCCTAAGGCTGGGGAGTACACCTTTCGGATCAATTCCCCCTCCTCCACCCGCCTGTACATCGACGACGAGTTGGTGGTCGACATGTGTGGCCGCGGTGGTGGAAATGAGGGGGAAGGCACCGTTTCGCTCGGCGAGGGAAGTCACCGCGTGCGTCTCGACCACTACCAGTTCGGGGGTTGGAACCACCTGAAGATTAAATACGCCTACGAGGACCAGGAACCGGCCAGCTTCAACGATATGCCGGAAGACCGCGCCGTAGCCACGCCCCGGAGTGGTGATGCGGTCGAAATCGCCGCCGACGACCGTCCGTACCTGCTGCGCAGTTTCCTGAATTTTCCTCCCGCCAGGGTTTACGACTTTACCGATAAACGGACCCACGTGGTGAACGTAGGGGAAGCAGACGGCCCGCATTACAGCTACGACCTGCGCAACGGCAGCCTGTTGCAGGCATGGCGCGGGAAATTTCTCGACGTCAGCGAGATGTGGGTGGAACGCGGAGAGCCGCAGGTCGCCCGCGCCCTCGGTCCGGTGGTGGCCTTTGACGGACGACCGCAATGGAGTACCGAGGTCGAGCAGTGGCCCGAGCGGGGAGAGGACTTCCGCCACCTCCGCTACGAACTTGATGCGGAGGGGCGTCCGACCTTCTACTTCAGCACGCCAGCAGGGGGAGAATTATCGGACGAAATCGTACCGACCGACCGGGGCCTGCAGCGTACGCTTACCAACCGCAGTTCCAGCGAGACCCTGCTGACCAGCCTGGCCGCCGGCACCTCCATTCGGGAGACCGGCAAGGGCACCTTTGAACTCGTCGATCCGGGACTGAACGTCCAGGTGACCGAGCTGGCTGCCGGCGGACTACGGCTGCTCCGTGGGCAGGGCAACCAGCGCCTCGTCGCAGAAATTCCCCCCGGCGAACACATTACCTATTCCCTGGATTGGTAACCCCTTTATCCGCACCGCCCCGATTACCGTAATAATTTATTTCACTATGCGCCTCGTCTGTGTCCTTCTGCTCCTCTCATTCACCTGTCTACTTACCGCTCAGGATGAAGCCGACTTCTATACCCTGGAAAAAGTGACTATACCCGAGGACATTAAGCTCGAGGTCGGGGGCATGGATTTCCTTCCCGACGGTACCCTGGCCGTGACCACGCGTCGCGGGGAGGTCTGGATGATTGCCGATCCAACGGGTGAACCATCCTATTCCCTCTTCGCGCGCGGATTGCACGAGCCCCTGGGCCTGAGCGCCCACGACGGTGCGATCTACGTGGCCCAGCGGGGGGAAGTAACGAAGCTAACGGATCGCGACGGTGACGGCACCGCAGACGTTTACGAGACGGTCTACGATATGCCCCTCACGGGCAACTACCACGAGTACCACTACGGGCCGCTCTTTCAGCCCGACGGGACCTTCCTTACCACCCGGAACGTGGGCTGGGAAGGCAGGGGAGTGAGCAAGTCACCATTCCGGGGTTGGATGATGCAGTATGATCCCGACAGCAAAGTCCTTACCCCCTACGCGGCGGGTATGCGGAGTCCGGCCGGCTTCGGCACCAACCTGGAGGGGGATGTTTTTGTGGCCGAAAACCAGGGCGACTGGATAGGGTCCGGGCGAATCACCCATCTGAAGAAAGGGGACTTTGCCGGCCACCCCGCCAGTTTGCGGTGGGCCACGGAAAAGGGATCGGAAGTGAACCTCAAAGAGAACGACCTGAACGACGACTTCAAGACCATGTACCAGGCCCGCAAGGACCTGGGCAACGTCAAACTGCCCGCGGTGTGGTTCCCCCACGGCATCCTGGGCATTTCCACGGCGGGTATACTGGCCGACCGCACGGAGGGGGCCTTCGGCCCATTTGCCGGTCAGCTGCTGGTAAGCGACCAGGGGCAGAGCAAGATCATGCGCGTGGCTTTGGAAAAGGTCGATGGCGAGTACCAGGGCGTGGTGTTTCCTTTCCGCGAGGGATTCAGTTCCGGTTTGCTGCGGCTGAACTTCGGTCCGGACAACGCCCTCTACGCCGGCCAGACCGCCCGCGGCTGGGCCGCTACCGGGGGTGAGGAATTTGCCCTCGAACGATTGAAGTGGACCGGTAAGGTTCCCTTCGAAATGTACGCGGTGCGGGCTACGGAGGATGGTTTTGCGATTGAGTTCACCAAGCCCCTCACCCCGGGCAGCGTGCGTCCTTCGAGTTTCAATATTCAGAATTTCACCTATTTGTACCACCACAATTACGGCAGCCCGGTAGTCGATATCCAGGAGAACGCCGTAACCAGCGCCGAACTCCAGCCCGACGGTAAAACGGTCCGGGTACGGGTGGAAGGGTTCCGGCCCGGCTACATTTACGAGATAAAACTGGCCGGACTGCGCAGCGCGGCGGGCGACAATCTGCTGCATGACTTCGGCTACTACACGCTCAATGCCATACCGGGTGGTGGCGCCGTGGCCGCATCTACCGACCAAAACCTGGCGGCGGAAGAGGGCTCCGCCAAGCGCACCACCGAAATGCCCGCCGACTGGAACGGCACTTTTGATGAGGAGATCGTGCTGGAATCGGCGCTAGGCATGAAATTCAAGCAGCAGTACCTGACCGCGGCCCCCGGAGCAAAAATCAAATTCACCTTCCGCAACCCGGACGATATGGAGCACAATTTCGTCCTGACCAGCGGTAAGATGGGCGACCGGGTAGGATTGGCGGCCCTGGACCTCGGACTTAAGGGCCCCGCTATGGACTACATTCCGGACATGCCTGAGGTCCTGGTGCACACCGAACTGGTGGCCCCCGAAACGGAAGACACGATCTACTTCACCGCTCCCACCAAGCCCGGCACCTACGAATACGTCTGTACCGTGCCGGGGCACTACAAGGTGATGCGGGGCGTACTCGTCGTGAAAGGATCACCGTCGAAATAGTTCCTCCACCTAATTCCTGCCCACCAGGACGCTGACGGCATTGCCACCAAAGCCGGTAGCATTGACCAGGAATCGATTCGGGCCGGGGAGGGATGCGATGTTTTCGGCGAGATGGGGCAGCGGAAGGTATTCCTGCCCCTCCAACAGTGCCAAACCCGCTACAAGCGCCAGGGGCCCGCTCGCACCGAAGGTGTGTCCGGTAGCCCACTTGAACGAGGTTACGGGTGGCGTCGAATCAGGGAACACCTGGTTGATGGCTTCCCGTTCGGCGGCGTCGCCCCGGGCGGTACCGGGGGCGTGGGCGATCACAAAATCCGGCATCGCGTCTTGTCCACCGACGGCCTGACGCATAGCTTGCTGCAGGGCGAGCCCTTCCCGACTGATGCCGGTGGAACTGCCGGCGCGTTCCCGCGCAGCACCTAGTCCAGTTATCGCGTACCGGTGTCGGGGGACCAATCTTTCCAGCGCCAGAAAAGCCGCGCCCTCACCGACCACCATCCCGGAAGGCGGACTGTCGAAGGGCCGGCAGGCAGCTTGGGTAGTCCGACCGGGGACAGGAGCATATACCCTCAGAGCCTCCATCTGGCGAAGCGTGAAGGGCGTAAGTGGAGCTTCGGTGCCGCCCACCAGCACCCGGTCCGCGAGCCCGGCGCCCAACAGTCCGATACCATGCAGGAGGGCGTGGAAGCCACTCGAGCAGGTTACGCTTACCCCACTACTGAGGCTTCCGGTACCGAAATACTCCGCCACCGCGAAGGCAATGCTGCCCAGGGTGGTTTGTGGGGAGGTGCGGACGGGGGGCTTACCGTCGGCCGCGAAATTTGCGTAGGAGGCTTCCCAGGTTTCGGTCGGTCCGCGCGAGCACCCCACAATGACGGCAAAATCCTTACCCTGCCACCCGGCTTCCCGTACCGCCTGATCCGCGGCGTGTAATCCCAGTAAACTGCTCCGGTCCAGATAATGGGCTTCACCAAAGGATTCAATCTCCGGGTGTGGAGGCAGGATAGGAACGGCGTAGACAGGCAGACCGGTGGTCTCGTCTATTTGCCAGGAGGGGATCCCCGAACGCAATGTCAGGGCCTGTGCACCGGCATCAGTCCCGGCCGCCGAGATTGTCCCGGTTCCTGCAATGGCGTACCTCATACGGAATGCATTTCCATTCCCCCCCGGAGGGCAGTGGTCAGTTGATCGATCTCCGCTTCCGTATTGTACGCGTGGAGGCAGATGCGCAGTCGCTCCGTACCCCGGGGCACGGATGGGGAGCGGATTCCCTTGACCAAAAGGCCACGTTCGAGCAATTGCTTTTCTAAAGCCATCACCCGGTCGTTGCCGGGCAGATGCATGATCTGAATGGGGCCGTCCATCACCGGAATGGATGATCCGAGTTCGGAACCAATGCGCGTGCAGTAATGATCGATGACGTGCTGGAGCTGCTGGCGCAGGGTACTTTGCTCCAAATCCAGCAGACGGTACACTTCCGCAAGTCCGGCCAGTTGAGCGGGGCGCGGCGCGGTGGTAAAAATGAAGGGCCGACTGAAATTGATGAGGTAATCCCGCAGCGACCGGCTACCCACCACGGCCGCGCCGTGAAAGCCCGGTGCCTTGCCGTAAGTGACTACGCTCGCAAATATCCGGTCCTGGAGTTGCTGATCGGCAACACACCCGGCACCTTTGGGGCCGTCGATCCCGATGGCGTGGGCTTCGTCCACGATGAGGTGGGCCCCAGCCTGATCGCACGCTTGGGCCAGTTCGGTAAGCGGGGCCTGGTCGCCGTCCATGCTGAATCGGCTTTCGGTGACGAAGAAGCTTTGTCCTTCCCCGTCGCGCGCCGCGTCGAGTAACCGCCGGGCCTGGCTTACGGAATTGTGCCGGCACCGGCGCGCCGCCGCCCCGCTGAGACGGATGCCGTCACGCAGACTGGCGTGGATAAGCTCGTCGTAGACGATGGTGTCGGTGCGACGGGCGATGCAGCTGAGCAACCCGAGATTGGCGGTGTACCCGCTGCCAAAGAGCAGGGCCGCCGGAAAGCCATGAAAGGCAGCGATGTCGGACTCAAGGGCTGAAATACCGCCGTGGTCGCCCGAAATTAAACGGCTACCGGGGGCGGTGTGGAAGGCGGGCCGGGACAGGGATTCGAGCCGACGGGCCAGACCCAGGTAATCGTTGGACCAGAAGTCGGCACCCACGCGCGTACCGGGCAGTTCGCGGTAATTGCCCGCCGCGCGGAGGGCATCAAGGCGTGATTCGAGAAAGTCCGGCCCGGCCAAGGCTAGTCGCCCTGTTTGGTGGCCGACCGGAAGATGCGGTCCCAGTTGACGCCATTGAAGAGGCTGCCTTCCTTGACGGAGAACCAGATAAAGAGGGGCTTGCCAAGGATATGGTCTTCGGGCACGAAACCCCAGACGCGGCTGTCCTCCGAGTTGTGGCGGTTGTCGCCCATCATCCAGTAGTAGTCCTGCCGGAAGGTGTATTCCGCGATCTCGGCGCCGTTGAGGTAGAACTTGCCGCCCCGCATTTCGAACGATTCGTTACCTTCATAGACCTTGATGGGGCGCCAGTACAACTGGTAATTGCGCTCGTCGAGGGCGATGGTCATGCCGCGGGCGGGGATGACGATGGGGCCGTAATTATCAACCGTCCAGTCGCCGAAGTATTTGGCGCTGTGGGGGTAGAGGCGCACGCCGTTCGGTACCGTTTGATCGTAGAATTCAACTTGTAGTCCGGGGTCGCCGGCCTGGAGTGCGGCCAGCTGGTCGGCATCCAGGAACATGACAAAGCTGGTGGCGTTGCGCGCCTGCACGTCGTCGGCACTGATGCCCATATCGCTCCACTGCGAGCGGTTGGGTGGTCCGGTGAAGGTCAGGTCGTAAAGGAACTGGATATTTTCAGGGTCCGGTACCCGTTCGCCGTTGATGTACAATTCACGGTTGCGGAGCTCGAGCGTCTCGCCGGGCAGGCCTACGGCCCGCTTTACGTAGTGGTCCTTTTTGTCGCGGGGGCGGGTCACGAGTTCCGCCCGACCACTGGCGATTGCCGCGGCGGCATTGGCGTCGATGTTGCCCATCTCGTAGTCGTTGGCCGAGTAGGTGCGGTAGGGAAAGATGTATACGCTGTCGCCGGAGGGCACATTGAACACCACGGGATCGTAGCGGTCGATCTCTTCAAGTGCGGGCAGCCGCCGGTAGGGTAGGCCGGCTCCATCGATGTAACTTTCGCCACCCACTACCGGAGCGCGGTTGTGGACGAGGGGGAGCATCAGAATAGTCTCCGGCAGCCGAAGACCGTAGTTGACCTTCGACACGAACAGGAAATCGCCTACGTTGAGGTTGCCCTCCATCGAAGGCGTGGGGATAATGTAGCTTTCGATTAGCAGCAGTCGGATGAGGGCGGCGGCAAAAATGGCAAATATGGCTGCCTCGGCCCAGTCGCGCAGCACGGGCTTGGCGAAGGGGGCCTGATTACGCAGTTTGCGGATCTCGCGCTGGTCCTGGGCCTTTTCGGCGGCGGCCAGGCGGGACTGCCATTCGCGTTCCTCGACGAGGATAGGGCCGCGATATACTGGGTCCTGGGTGCCGAGCCATCCGAAGTATCCCCAGCTGGCGACTACCGCCAGGACATGCTCGAAAAAGTTGAAGCGATTGAAGGACCGGGCCAGGTCGACCATGAGGCCCGCGAACCAGATCATGTTGAAGTAGGGGATGAGCAACAGCAGGCTGTAGCTGCCCTTGCGACCGACGAGTTCCGATACCACCCACATATTGTAGCCGGGGATAAGGGCGTGGACGGCGGGCCGTCCGGCACGGGGAAATAGTCGGTAGAGCGCCAAGCTGAGGCCGAGGTAGCCCAACAGCAGGACCCAAGTCAACCAAGTCATAGTAGATCTTTATTGAGGCGGCGAAGGTACGCCTTTGCGCAGGGTCTAGGGTTCGTTTTCGACGAATCCCTCGATCCAGAGCTTGTGTGCCCCGCGGTGGCCGCGGAAAAATACCTTCACGTACTTGCGGTAAAAACCCGCCGTGTCAGCGTCGAAGGTTACGGTCAACTGGCCTTCCTGGCCGGGAGCAACGGGTTGTTCTTCCCATTCGGTGGCCGTGCAGCCGCATCCCACCCGTACATTGTCTATGACCACGGGTGCATCCGTCTCATTGCGGAAACGGAAGGTGTAGGTCACGGGCTGGTCCACGAAGGTATCTTCCAGGGTAACGGTGAGCGGTTGCAGCCATTCCACGGGCCCGTCGGGCGGTGCGAGGAACGGCAGCAGGAGAATCAGGATAAGCATAGTGTGGTAAACGTCGGCACGCGGCCTCTATTTCGTTAAGGAACTCCTATACTTGCCTTGCCGGGTATCCGGGGGACACCTTTAAGCATTGTATGCGCAGACAAATCACTCCAATGAAAAAGCTTTTTCTGAGCCTGACCTTCGTTTTCGGCTTCGCCCTCACCGCCTTCTCGCAAGTCGTGGTCGACGGCGTCAACATCAACAACCTGCAGGAAGTACAGATGGTACGCATGATCGCCCAGGAACGCTTCCTGTCCAATAAGGTGACGATCTTCATCGATTACGGGCAGAGCATCAACGGCGGTTCGCGCAATCGCATGGAAGTGATCGATCCGAACATTGGCGAGCGCATCAAATTCAACAGTGTAATGCATGCCGTAAATTACCTCATCGCCAACGGCTGGCGCTACGTCGAAGCCATGGTGCTGCCCAGTGAAGGCAACGCCAGCAGCACGGGCGGCAGCACCCAGTACCTGTTCGTACGCGAGCCGGCCTAGTTGTCCTATTACTGCAACCTGACCTCCAGGACGTGGGCGGGCCAGAAGCCCGGATCCAGCCGTACGTAGTTTGCCCCGGTGTTCCACCAGTAGGTCGCGCCGGTCAGTAGATCCTGCACCTGGAAGTTGCGGTGGCCGACGATCTCGGTAGGCACGCCGCAGTACCCGTCCTGGGGATTGTGGGGGTCGAAGTTGACGATACACCAGACAATGCTTGATCGGTCGTCGGAGTACTTGACGTAGCTCAGCAGGTTCGGGTTGTTGCTGTCGGTAAAGACGATGTTGTTCGTCTGCTGCAGGGCCGCGTGTTCCTTCCGGATTCGGTTGATGCGCCGGTACGTATCGGTAATGCGGTTGCGGTACGACCAGTCGTAGTGCCGCGCCATGTATTTCTCGCTGTCGTAGTACTCTTCCTTTCCGTTGGTGTTTCCGCGGTTCTCCATCAGTTCGTAGCTGGGACCGTACACGCCGTAACTGCTTGATAGGGTGGCGGCGAGCAGGAGTCGCTTCACGAACTGGTTTTCGTTGGCGCCCATCATTTCGTAGGCCAGGATATCCGGTGTGTTTGGCCAGAAATTGGGTTGCATGTATTCGGAAAGTTCCGTGGTGGTGAGCTCCTCCAGGTATTCCCGCATCTCGGCCGCTGATGTGCGCCAGGTGAAGTAGGTATAGCTTTGCTGGAATCCGCGCTTGGCCAGTTCGGCCATAATGGCCGGACGCGTGAAGGCTTCGGCGAGGAAGATCACGTCGGGGTAGCGTTCGTTCGTTTCCCGAATGATGTACTCCCAGAAGCGGTAGGGTTTGGTGTGGGGGTTGTCGACCCGAAAGATGCGCACGCCGGCTTCACACCAGTACAGGGTCACCTCCAGTAACTCCTTCCACAATGCTTTCCAGTCCTCGGTTTCGAAGTTGATCGGCACGATGTCCTGGTACTTCTTCGGAGGGTTTTCGGCGTACATAATAGATCCGTCGGGCCGCCAGATGAACCATTCCGGATGCTCCTTGATGTAGGGGTGGTCCGGGGCGCACTGGAAGGCCAGGTCCAGGGCGATCTCCATCCCGAATTCCTTGGCGCGTCCCATCAGGTGCTGGTAATCTTCCAGGGTGCCCAGTTCGGACAAAATGCTTTTGTGCCCGCCTTCTTCGGAGCCGATGGCCCAGGGGCTGCCGGGTTCGCCCTCCATGGCTTCCACGGCGTTGTTGCGCCCCTTGCGGTTACGGAATCCAATGGGGTGAATAGGGGGGAAGTAAAGCACGTCGAAGCCAAATTCCTGAATGCGCGGCAGCAGTTCCTCCACATCCTTGAACGTACCGTTGCGGTTGATGTCGGGCGACGTCGAACGGGGAAATATCTCGTACCAGCTGCTGAAACGCTCCCGCTTGCGGCCCACCTTTACTTTCAGCCCGCGGTCGTACACCGTGGTCATGCGCCGCAGGGGATAGTCGTGCAGCAATTCGGCGAAGTGATCACTCAGCACGTATTCCACGGCCTCGGACTCGTTGTCCCCACCGAGCCGTTGGATGGCCTCCGTGACGCGGTGCTGGTCTTCGCCTTCCAGGCCCTCGGCCTTTTCGCTCAGGAAGTTGGCACCAATCTGTAATTCCACGCCCATTTCCTGTCCGTCGGCCTGTTTCTTTTTAAAACCCCGGTACCAGGTCTTCAGGTGGTCGACCCAGGCTACCAGGCGGTATTCGTAAAAACCCTGTTCGTCAACCGGGAAGCTGCCGGTCCAGATGTCATTCTTGCCCTCTTCCATCTCCGTGATGTGCCAGACGTCGGCATCGGCCTTGCGGTATTCAATCAGTGCCCGCAGGTAATCGTGGCTGTCGCCGAAAATGGTGGCGGTAACCTTAACCTGCTCGCCGACCACGCGCTTAATGGGAAATCTTCCGTTATTGATTTGGGGAGTGACGTGGTCGATTACGGTGCGGTTCTGCATGGGGAAATTTCTGGTTATACTAAAGGCATAGAAAGGATAGCGTGGCACTACGTTCACTGTGGCTGGCGGTATTTCTTCACTGTGCTGCGAAAGCCCCTCCACACGGCAACCAGTGGAGGGGAAGCGTTGGGCGGCTTTCGGGACGACGGACGCCGTCGGGCACCTTATCTTCGCGACCCAAACAGAACCAAGGAGGCCCTCCAATGCGGCTTCCACCTAAAAATCACCATATATATGGTTTACGATCTTATCGTTGTCGGAAGCGGCCCCGGCGGTTACGTGGCCGCCATCCGGGCTGCCCAACTGGGCATGAAAGTGGCCGTCGTTGAGCGGGAAAGCCTTGGCGGCATCTGCCTCAACTGGGGTTGTATCCCCACCAAGGCGCTGTTGAAGAGCGCCCAGGTATTCGAGTACATCAATCACGCCGCCGACTACGGCATCGAAGTGGAGGCACCCAAAGCCGACTTCGACAAGATGATCGGTCGCAGCCGCGGCGTGGCCGACGGAATGAGCAAAGGCATCAATTTTCTTTTCCGCAAAAACAAGATCGACGTCCTGTCCGGGACGGGTAAACTGATCCGCGGCAAGAAGGTCGAAGTGACCGACGAGAGCGGCAAAGCCACTACTTACGACGCCGAGCACATTATCGTGGCCACCGGTACGCGGGCCAAGCAGCTGCCCAACCTGCCCATCGACGGCAAACAGATCATCGGCTATCGGGAAGCCATGACGCTGCCCGAACAGCCCAAGCGCATGGTGGTCGTGGGCGCCGGCGCCATCGGCGTGGAGTTCGCCTATTTCTACAGCAGCATCGGCACGGAAGTCACCATCGTGGAATTCCTGGAGCAGGGCCTCGTCCCCCGGGAAGACGCGGACATTTCCAAGGAGCTGACCAAGATTTACAAGAAAAAGGGCATCAAGACCCTGGCCAATACCAGCGTGGAGACAGTCGATACCTCGGGCAGTTCCCTGAAGGTCACCACCAAAAACCGGAAGACGGGCACGGAGGAAATAATCGAGTGCGACGTAGTCCTCTCCGCCGCCGGCGTTACCCCCAATACGGAGAATATCGGGCTGGAAGATCTCGGCGTGGAAACCGACCGTGGCATCATTCAGGTCGATGATATGTACCGCACCAACGTACCGGGCATCTACGCCATCGGCGACGTGGTCCCCGGTCCGGCTCTCGCCCACGTGGCCAGCGCCGAAGGCATCATTTGCGTCGAGCATATCTCCGGCATGAAGCCCGAGCCCCTGGACTACAACAACATTCCCGGCTGTACCTACTGCTCACCGGAGGTTGCCAGTGTCGGTTACACCGAAGCGGCCGCCCGCGAGGCTGGCTATGAGATCAAGGTCGGCAAGTTCCCCTTCTCCGCTTCGGGCAAGGCCAGCGCCGCCGGGGCCAAGGAAGGTTTCGTGAAGGTCATCTTCGACGCCAAGTACGGCGAATGGCTCGGTGCCCATATGATCGGCAGCAACGTCACCGAAATGATAGCCGAGGTCGTCGCCAGCCGCAAGCTGGAGACCACCGGCCACGAAATTATCAAGACCGTACACCCGCATCCCACCATGAGCGAAGCGGTAATGGAAGCAACGGCCGCGGCCTACGACGAGGTGATTCACCTCTGATCCACCAACCCGGCACCAACGAAAAAGCCCCGACGAATCGCAATTCGTCGGGGCTTTATTATGCGGGGTAAGGAAGGAACTACGCTTCCTCGGAAGTGGTGGCTTCGGCCTCGGCCTCGGCTTCCTCGATCTTCTTGGCGAAGCGGCTCTTGCCGAATTTCTTGTTGAACTTGTCGATCCGACCGGCGGTATCCACGTACTGCATCTTGCCGGTGAAGAAGGGGTGGCTCTCGCTGGAGATCTCCAGTTTGATCAGGGGGTACTCCTTGCCGTCTTCGAAGGTGTCCGTGTCGCGCGTTTTGGCGCAGGATTTGCCCAGCCAGCTTACGTTCGCGTTAATGTCACGGAAAATTACCGTGCGGTAGGATTCGGGGTGCAGCTCCTTTTGCATCGCTATCTATTTTTTGGAGCGCAAAGGTAAGGAATTTCCGGGAAAACCAAGCATTTGTTCCCCGTTGACTTACCGCGGGGCGCGCTTCCTCGTCAGCCGACCGGCCAGATGGCTCCGGTGACCTTGCTATATTCGCCCCGTGAAGGTACCCGTTCTCGCCCTAATCTTACTCATCGCTTGCGCGCCTTGCGTGGTGGCGCAGTCGGTACTGGTGACGGAAATCATGGTAGATCCCACACCCCAGATCGGTTTACCCAACGCTGAATACGTCGAGTTATTCAACCCTGGTAACCAGCCCATTACGTTAGATGATCTCTCAATTTCAACGGGGGGGCGGGCGGTCACCGCGGGTGCCGGGTATCCCCCCCTGGAGAGCGGGGAATACGTGGTGTTGGTACGTCAAGCCTTCACGGCTGAATTTCGCGCGCTCGGGGCGCGGGTACTTCCTCTACAGTTGCCCGCTTTGGTAAACGGCGGCGACGAAATTATTCTGCTCCTCGGCGCAGACACCATCCAGCATCTCCGGTACACACCCGACTGGTATCACGATATCGACCGAGATGGTGGTGGGTACAGCCTGGCCTACACCGGCAGCGGGGCCACCGATTGTTCCGGCCACTGGCGGGCAAGTACCGAGGCGGCCGGCGGTTCACCCGGGCGGGCCAACGCCGTATACGGTCAGCCGGCCGACCGGCAACCACCGGCTCTGGTCTCTGCATCCCTGACCCCATCAGGCGTCGATGTTTCTTTTGATGAGCCGGTTGCCGGGTCCATATTCTTCACGGTTGACGGGTTGCCGGTACCATCCGCGACCAGTGACGGCCAGAACCACCATTTGCCCCTCGCCTCGGTAGAACGCGGCCGGTTATACGAACTGGTGATCCTACCTGATTACGCCGACTGCGCCGGCAACTACGCGGACCGTGAACAGCGAATACCCCTGTTGCTGGCCGACGACCCCGCAGCCGGTGAATTGGTCATCAATGAAATTCTGTTCAACCCCGTAGTGGGGGGGCACGATTACGTCGAACTCCTCAATACCTCCTCTTCCGCCTTTAACCTGGCGGGCCTGCAACTGTACAACCGCAATTCGGCCAGCCGCCCCAAGCGGGTGGATACCGCTTTTCTGCTTCCCCCCGGCGGATACGTGGTACTTACCGCCGACGGTGAAGACCTGTCCGCGCGATTTGCCAATGTTGACACCGCTCAGGTTGTGGAGATGCGCCTGCCCTCGCTGCCGAACGAAAGCGGTAACCTTTCGCTGCGCCTACCCGACGGTGCGGTACTGGATGCCGTTGATTACCATGAGGACTTCCACGCGGAGTGGCTCTCGTCCGTTGAAGGGGTCAGCCTCGAACGGATTGACCCCCGATCGGTCCTTGCCGGTCGCGACAATTGGGCCAGTGCCGCAACGGCCTCCGGCTACGGTACCCCGACGCGGCCCAACTCGCAGAATCGTTCCGCTACCCTGGCAGCTGGAGAATTACGGATCGAGGCGGAGTCCACCACCTTCAGTCCGGACGGCGATGGTTATGAGGACCGCTTTATCCTGCACTACGAATCACCCGATCCCGGCTATTTGGCCAACCTACAGGTATTTGATCTGGAGGGCCGTCGAGTCGTTGCCCCGCTGCGGTCAAATTTATTGGGTACGACGGGTTCGCTCAGCTGGGATGGTCGTAGGGACGATGGCGGTCTGGCCCCTCCCGGCCCCTACATCGTGGTCGTGGAGACGTTCGCCGCCGACGGTGCCCGGCAAACGCACAAAATGGTCGCCGTCGTGGCCGGGAGCCGATGATGTCCCTCGACCACAGCCTGTTCCAATTTATCAACCAGGAACTGGCCAATCCCTTTCTGGATGCCGCCCTGCCCGTTTACCGCGATAAGCTGACGTGGATACCACTTTACGCGGCTATCCTTTGGGTGATGTACCGCACCTGCGGTGCCCGGCAAACGCTTTACCTGTTGTTGTGTATTGGACTGGTAATCACCGTGGCCGACCAGCTGGCCGCTACCGTTATCAAGCCCTGGGCGGGTCGCTTGCGACCCTGTGCCGACCCGGTGCTGTCGGAAAAGGTGAGGGTGCTGGTGTCCTGTGGAGGGCAGTACAGCTTTCCGTCAAATCATGCTACCAATCACTTCGCCCTGGCCACCGTGCTGTCCCTTACGCTGGTACGGCAGTGGCAATGGCGTCTGCTGCTGTGGCTGTGGGCGGCGACGATTGCCCTGGCGCAAGTGTACGTCGGCAAGCATTTTCCGGGGGACATCCTGGCCGGGGCGGTGCTCGGGATGGTGATCGGTGCGCTGGGGGTTTACCTGCTTCGCAACCTTACCCGACGGCGACCGTAACCTAAAGCAGGGCCGCGGCGTTTGCGTAGCTCGGACCCCCACCACTATGGCCTTTTGGCAATACATCCTGCTCTTTTCCACCGCCCTGATTGGAGGGGGGGCATCGCAACTGGGCGATGACCGCCTGCGCAAGTTTCTTCCCACCTTGCTGTCCTTCAGCGGGGCGTACCTGCTCGGCATCGCCGCCCTGGAACTCATTCCTGATGTCTTCGGCCGGGGGTCAAGCTCCGCCGGCCTCTGGCTGTTGCTGGGATTCTTTATTCAATTATTACTCGAGGGGTTTAGCCAAGGCGTAGAGCACGGGCACGTGCACGTCCACCGCGGGCAGGGTGTTGGCTTTGCCATTGGCATCATGTTCGGCCTGGGGGTTCACGCGCTGCTGGAGGGGCTACCCCTGGGGGCGGGGAGTAGTGCGTACGTGGATGCAGCGGGGCACTTTCACGACGACCACCTGCTCTACGGCATCGCCATGCACAAACTGCCGGCGGCCTTTGCCCTCGGATTGTTGCTGCGGGGATCGGGATTTTCCAGTGCCTTCATCTGGACCTGCCTGACCATTTTCGGGATGCTGTCGCCGATTGGGGTGGCCCTCGGGGAGATACTCAGCATCGATCCGGAGTGGCGACTGCGCATACTGGCGCTGGTGGTGGGTAGTTTCCTGCACATTTCCACTACCATTCTCTTCGAGGCCGACGGTAGTCACCGGCACGGCATCTCAGTTACCAAATTCCTCATCATCATCGCGGGCATGGCCGTGGCTTACCTCACCGTCCATTAGGAGGTTGCCCCTTACTACCGGCTAGTCCCGTACCCGCATGGCCTACTCCCGCACCTACAGTTCGCGCAACATCGGGATCGCCTGCCTTCTGGCGGGGGCGGTGCTATTCAGTTCCAAGGGGGTGGTGATCAAACTGGCCTACGCCTACGACGTGAGCAGCATCAGTTTGCTGGGGCTTCGGATGATCTTCTCCTTACCGCTCTTTCTGCTGATCGGATACTTTCGCGGGCAGCGGGGCAGGCAGCACGGTACGATCACCCCGCGGGACCTGGGCGCTATCCTGCTGCTTGGTGTGATCGGGTATTACCTCGCCAGCTATACCGATTTCCTGGGACTGCAGTACATCACGGCGGGCATGGAGCGGGTCATCCTGTTTACTTACCCAACCCTGGTGCTCTTGATCCAGCGGGTCACCTTCGGCACGCGGATCCGGCCGGTGCAGTGGGTAGCTACGGGGATCTGTTACCTCGGCATTTTTATTGCCTTCAGCGGCTCGGACCTGACTTCCGGCAGCAATTTCCTGAAGGGCGCCGGCTTGGTGTTTCTGAGCGCTTTGTTCTACGCCTGCTACATCATCGGTAGCGGCCGGATGGCCCCCCGGCTGGGTAATATTCGCTTTACCAGTCTGGCACTGATCACTTCTTCCCTTGCCGTCATCACACACGTGAGCCTGAGCACGCAACCTTTGCTTGGATTGCCGATACCGGTGTATGCCTACGGGGCCGGGATGGCGGTATTCTGCACGGTCATTCCGAGCTATCTGGTCACGGAAGGCGTCAAGCGCCTCGGGGCGGGTGATGCCGCCATCGTCGGGGCAGTGGGCCCCATGGCAACCATTTTACTCGAATATCTGCTGCTGCAGGAGCACATCAACCTCCTGCAGGGGGTAGGAGCGGTATTTATAATCTCGGGTGTGGTAGTAATCGGTAGAAGCAAGGGTTGACCCAACAATTTGTGGTATCTTGCGGGCCGAACCGCTTATTGAAATTCCCTTATGGCCAAAGTTAAAGTCGCCTTCTTCTGTACCAACTGCGGTGCCGAAAGTCCGAAATGGATGGGGCAGTGCCCGTCCTGCAAAGCATGGAATACGCTCGTTGAGGAGAAAGTGGTACAGTCCAAGAACGACCGCATAACCCAGCAACCGGACTGGCGGTCGGTGGGCAACGGTGCCGCCGCAGCTGCGGCCGGGCCGATCGGCAAGGGCCCGCGACCCGTTCGTCTGGACGAGGTGACGGCCGGAGAAGTGCAACGCCTGGTAGGTCCGGACCGGGAGCTCAACCGCGTGCTCGGCGGAGGCATCGTGCCTGGAAGCATCGTGCTGTTTGGTGGTCAGCCGGGCATTGGTAAATCCACCCTCCTCCTGCAATTGGCCCTCCGCCTGGGCAAACGGGTGCTCTACGTCAGCGGAGAAGAAAGCGAGGAGCAAATCAAGATGCGGGCCGACCGGCTCGGAGGCTCCATGGACAACTGTTACCTGCTCACCGAAACCAATACGGATAAGCTCCTCCAGCACGCCGCGAATCTCAAACCTGATCTAGTCATCGCGGATTCGATCCAGACCCTGGCCAGCCCGCACGTCGACAGTATGGCGGGAACGGTTAGCCAGGTTCGCGAATGCGCCGCCGAGCTGCAGCGTTTCGCCAAGGAAAGCGGCATACCGGTATTCCTGATCGGGCACATTACCAAGGAGGGAAGCATCGCCGGACCCAAGTTGCTGGAACACATCGTGGATGCGGTACTCCAGTTCGAGGGCGACCGCAACTATACCTACCGCATCCTGCGGACGCTCAAGAACCGCTTCGGCTCCACCGACGAACTCGGCATCTACCAGATGGATTCCGAAGGATTGCGGGAGGTGTCCAACCCCAGTGAGCTGCTGCTGAGTGAACGTGATGAGAACCTTTCCGGATCGGCCGTTTGCGCTACGCTGGAGGGCATGCGTCCGATGCTCATCGAGGTGCAGGCCCTGGTTAGCGCCGCCGTCTACGGTACCCCGCAGCGCTCCGCTACCGGCTTTGACCTGCGGCGGCTGTCCATGTTGCTGGCCGTACTGGAAAAGCGGGCCGGGTTGTCGCTGGGTAATCAGGACGTATTCCTCAATATCGCTGGCGGGCTGCGCGTCGACGATCCGGCTATCGACCTGTCCATCATCGCGGCCCTGTTGTCTTCGGCGCAGGACGTGATGATCTCGCCCGACCTCTGTTTCGCCGGCGAGGTCGGCTTGAGTGGCGAGATCCGGGCTGTGACCCGCATTGAGCAACGCATCCAGGAGGCGGACCGCCTCGGCTTCCGGGGTATCTACGTCAGCAAATACAACGTAAAGGGTATTGATCCCGAGCGGTACAGCATCCGCATTCACACGGTGGCCACCGTACGGGAAATTTACGAAGAGCTCTTCGCCTAAAAGACGGAGAGCAGTCGGTTAAGCAGACGGCGCTGGTCAACAATGACCGTGGCCTCTCCCTGCAGAAAAGGATCGGGAGTGATGTTGTGCCCCGTGCTGGTAACCAGCCCTTCGGGGAAGGCCACCTGCACTGGTAATTTTCCCGCTACGGGCACCAGGCCAACCGAAGCAATCTCCCCCGTGACCGATCCGTATTCCAGGGCCGGCCACTTTGGAAAGTCCACTACCACCCGTTGTCCCTCTTCGATGCGGCCGCTGCCGCGCACGTCCAGTTCCATCCGGCCCACCGTACCACCGGCATTGAGGGGCAATACGGTAGCCAGCAACTTCCCCTCCGCGAGGTAGTTGCCTTCCTGTACTTCGGGACTGAGAATGACCTTGCCGGCCACCGGGCTGACGGTAGTGTAATCTCGTTTCCAGCGGGTAACCGCACTTTGCAGGGCGTCGAAAGCTTCGCGCAGGTCGATGCCCGCCTGCTGCGTGCTTCCCTGCTGGCCGGAGCGGTAGGATTCAATTTGATTGCGCATCAGTTCGATGGCGAAGCTGGTGGACCGCAGCTTGCTCGTGTTGCGCTGCAGGTCTTCCTCCGCACGCTCAAGCTTTTGCTGAGCCGTCGTCAATCGTTCAGTAAACTGCACGCCGTTGGTGGACAGTTCTTGTTCCCGCGCCAGCGCTACCCGGGCGTTAATGACTTCGTCCTTCAGCCTTTCCTCGCGGTCGCGCAGCACCCTCACTTCCCTTTCCTCACGGGCGATCATGGCGTCTAGTTCGCGCGAGGTATAGGCATCCAGTTGCCGGGCGGCGAGGTTACGGTACAGGGCCTGTTTTTCCTGGAACTGGTACACGGCATCCTGCATGTCGCCCAAAACCAGGGTGGGGGGGATATCCAGCAAGAGTAAGGCCTTGGGTTCGAGGCTTTTCTGGTTCAGGAGTTGATCTTCCAGATAAAGCACGTGCTCGAAGCGGGCCTCGCCGCGCCGGGCAACCAGCAGGGTTTGGCCGGCCTCCACCGTATCACCGTTGGCCACCAGCAGGCGTTGCACGTCGAAGCCCTGCTTGGCGGTGAGTTGCCTGGGTGGGTCGACCGTCGTCAGAACCAGCTCGCCACGCAGGGTGGTGGGGTACTGGTAGAAGGAAGCCAATACCACCAGAGCACCGATCAGCGTACCGAGCAGAAGGGTACCGTTGCGCATCAGCCAGCTTGCGGGCGTACCGATGATTTCATTCACTTCGTGAGAGCGGTCGGCGGGTTCCATAGCTTAGCTGCCGAGCAGGGTTTGGTTCTTGACGAGGCGGTAGTAGTTACTGCGTTCGGCCATCAGGTCGTGGTGGCTGCCGCGTTCTACCACCCTGCCGTCCTCTACGACGATGATGTGGTCGGCCTGTTCGAAGGTGGCGTAGCGGTGGGCTACGATTACGACCGTCGACCCCCGGAGGTACTCAAACAGGTTGTCCATGATGGTCACTTCCGTAAAGGCATCCAATCCGCTGGTGGGCTCGTCGAGGAATACGAAAGGCGGCTGGTGGTAAATGGCCCGCGCGATGAGCAGGCGCTGCTGTTCGCCCTTGCTGAGGCTTACGCCACTGGCTCCGATGCGCGTGTGGTAGCCTTCCGGGAGGCGCTCGATGAAGCGCTCGGCCTGGGCAATCTTGACAGCCCGCAGCAGGCGGTGCTCGTCGATCACGCCTTCTCCCATCACTATATTGCGGGCTACCGTATCGCTGAAAATATAGCCGTCCTGACTGACCACGCCCATATTCTTGCGCCAGAAGGAAGGGTCGATGCTGCTGAGCTTGGTGCCGTCAAGAAGTACTTCCCCTTCCTGGGGTTGGTAAAAGCCGATCAGCAATTTAAGCAGGGTGGATTTTCCGCTGCCGGAGGAGCCTACGATAGCCGTAATCTTGCCGGCGGGAAAGTCGGCGTTGACCTGATTGAGCACCAGCGCGGCACCGGGTGAATTGTACCGAAAGGAAACGTTGTTGAGCGACAGGTGCCCCTCTCCCGGGATCACGCTCAGTCGGTGGCTGTCGCCCGAGTGTTCGTCCTCCTTATTGTAGATCTCGTTCATCCGCTCCAGGCTGATGGCGCTCTCCTGGTAACCACGGAAAAATTCGCTCAGGTCCTCGATCGGACTGTTCAGCTGTGCCAGGATGTAGTGAATGGCTACGAGGGCACCAATGGTGAGCGAACCATCTACTACGGCCAGGGCGGCTACCAGGGTGATGGCCAGGTTCTTGACCGTATCGATCAGGTTACCTGCGGTACGCTGGTACTGATCCAGCTTGTTCAACTTTAACCGGGTCTGGTACAGACCGGCCCGGCGGCGTTCCCACGCCCACCGCTTGTGCCGGGCCGCGTCGTTCTGCTTGATCTCTTCGATTCCCTCGATGATCTCCATCAGCTGCTCCTTGTTGCGGGCCGATTGCTCGAAGTAGCGGAAATCCAATTCGCGCCGGTTGCGTTGCAGGTAGCCCACCCACAGGAAATTGAAGAGGGTGCCGACCAGGAAGATGGCGAAGATGGTCAGGTTCCAAATCGCCAGTACGAGGGCGAAAACAACGAAGTTGAGGAGATTGAACACCCGCAACAGGGTGGTGCCGGTCATGAATTCCTGCAGGCGCTCGTGGTCGCTGAGTCGCTGGAAGATGTCGCCCCGGCTGCGGCTGTCGAAAAACGCCATCGGCAATCGCGTCAGCTTGCTTATGTAATCGCTGACCAGGCTTACGTCGACCCGCCCCCCGATGTGGGTCAGGATGTATTGTCGCAGTGCTCCAAGCAGGATCATGGTTAGCAGCAGTACACCCTGGGCCACCACCACCAATGCGATGAAGTGCGGGTCGTTGAGCACGATGCCGAAGTCGACCATGCTCTTAAGCAGGAAGGGCATGGCGAGCTGTAGCAGGAGGGCCAACAGCAGGCCCCCGCCCAGGTTGGTCAGCAGCTTGCTGTAGTTGAGGACGTACTGCAGCACGTAGCGGATGCTGCTTTCGTCGTTGCCCACCGGCTGGCGCTGGCGGAAGGCCGGGGTGGGCTCCAGCACCAGCACGTTCCCGAGGTATTCGTTGCTGTCGCTTACGCCGTGCGACCAGCCGTCGATGACGGCCACGCGATCGAGTTCCACGCGCTGCACGGCGGGATCCGGATCAGCCACGAAAAATCGTCCGTCCTTGACGGCGTAGAGGACCACGAAGTGATCGCCCTTCCAGGGCAGGATGCAGGGTAGAGGGATTTCCTCCTCGAGTTGCTGGAGGCTGGCCGGCAGCGCCAGAGTTTGCAGTCCTATGCTTTCGGCACCCTCACTGATGCCCAAGAGGCTTACGCCTTCCCGACTGATGCGGGTGCGCTCCCGCAGTTCTTCCAGCCCGTATTCCTGCCCGTGCGCCCTGGCTACCATCCTCAGGCAGGCGGCGCCGCAGTCCATTTCCTCAAACTGCTGGTAATAGGTGAATGCGGGCATGATTGGTAAAGATAGCAACTTCCCCCCGCCCCAAACCGTTACCTTTGCTCTCCGTTTTGGCCGGGCCCTTGAACCCGTGCGAAAATCAATTCAGTATGAGCAAATTAGGACGCGTGCTGGTCGCCATGAGCGGCGGTATCGACAGCACGGTTACGGCCATGGTCCTGCACGAGCAGGGCTACGAGGTTGTAGGCATAACGATGAAAACCTGGGATTATGCCAATTCCGGGGGGTCAAAAAAGGAAACCGGCTGCTGCAGCCTCGATTCCATCAACGACGCCCGCTCCGTGGCCGTCGACATGGGCTTCCCCCACTTCATTATCGACATCCGCGACGAGTTCGGCGACCACGTGATCGACAACTTCGTGGATGAGTACATGGCCGGCCGGACGCCCAATCCCTGCGTGCTCTGTAATACCCATATCAAGTGGAGCGCCCTGCTGAAGCGGGCCGACGCTATGGACTGCGAGTTCATCGCCACAGGGCACTACGCCCAACTCAACCAAACCGACGCCGGCCGCTGGCATGTGCGCAAGAGCGCCGACGACCGCAAGGACCAGAGCTATGTCCTTTGGGGCCTCAGCCAGGAATGCATGGCCCGCAGCCGCTTCCCCCTCGGTCACATGACCAAACCGGAAGTGCGCCAACTGGCCTACGATTTCGGCTACGAGGAACTGAGCAAAAAAGCCGAAAGCTTTGAAATCTGCTTCGTTCCCGACAACGACTACCGCGGCTTCCTCAAACGCCGGCTGCCCGAACTCGAAGGACAGGTCGCCGGTGGAAAGTTCATCAACACCGCTGGGGAGGTGATCGGCACCCACGACGGCTACCCCTTCTATACCATCGGCCAACGTAAGGGGCTCGGACAGGCCTTCGGGCAGCCCATGTACGTAACCAAGATCGATGCTGAAAGCAATACCGTAACCCTGGGTCCGGTAGACGCCCTGGTGAAAAACGGAATGCTGGTCGGCGGCATCACCCTTCAGAAGTATGCCACCCTCCCGGACGACGGTCTGGAACTCGTGACCAAGGTGCGGTATAAGGATGCCGGTACCCTAAGTCAGGTATCTCAACTGTCGCCCAGCCAAGTGGCGGTAGATTTCTTCGCCGACGTACGCGGAGTAGCCCCCGGCCAGAGCGCGGTATTTTACGAAGGAGATGACGTAGTGGGCGGCGGTCTGATCCACGCCGCCCGCTAGGCCTACTTCTTGGTGGGGATCGGGGGAGGTCCCGCCGGCAGGATGGCCTCGTACACGGCCTCACCCTTACGCTCCCGGAATTCCGCTTTCATCGCCGCTACCGTTTCGGGTGACTTATACAGGTCATATGCCGTAAGTGCCAGGGCTTTGGCCGCCTGCATCAACCCCTTGTGCCCGATACTCATGCCACCGCAGGCTACTACCGCCCAGCTGTGCCAGGGGGTGCCGATCGGGGCGGTGGTCACACCGAGGCGTACCTCGGGTACCAGCCAGCTCACATCGCCTACGTCGGTACTTCCGCCGCCGGGATGCTCTTTGGTTTCTTTCAGTTCGTGTATCGCGCCGTCCAGTCCCTTTTTCTCTTTACCGGTAGCCTCCTGGATTCCGTGGGCAAAGTCGATCTCCTCCTGGGTATACGTGATGTCCCCCAGCAGTTCCAGGTTCTTTTGCATCACTTCGCCACCGGTTCGGTTGACCAGCACCTCGTGCAGTCCGCTGACCAGGCTGATCTCGTGGTCCACGTCGGCCATCATGGCCGCTCCCTCCGCGATTTGCTTGACGCGTTCGTAGGTGGCCAACATGCCTTCGCGCTTGCTGTCGCGGACGCGTACCCAGAACTTGGCGTAGTCCGGCACCACGTTTACCACGTCGCCCGCCTGCTGCATGTGGGTGTGGATGCGTACGGTGGGCCGCACGTGCTCACGGTAGGCATTTATGCCGGCCGACATCAGTTCCATAGCGTCCGAGGCACTGCGGCCGTTCCAAGGATCGCCCGAGGCGTGAGCAGCCTGCCCGCGGAACTCCACTATGAAGTCCACCAGCGCCAGGGAGCTCTGCACGTCCGCTTCCGTCTCGTCGGCTGGGTGCCAGTCCATGCATACGTCGAGGTCGTCGAAGAAGCCCTCCCGCGCCAGGTACAGTTTGCCGAAGAATTTCTCCTCCGCGGGGGTGCCGTAGTACCGGATGGTGCCGCTGACCTCGCCGCGGTCCATGGCCTCCTTGATCGCTACGGCCGCCGCCAGGCTGCCGACGCCGAAGAGGTTGTGACCACAGCCATGACCGGCAGCGCCGGCTTTCAGGGGGTCTTTCGTGGGACTGGCTTTCTGGCTGATCCCCGGCAGGGCATCGAACTCTCCCAGGATACCGATGATGGGCTGCCCCGATCCGTACTCGGCCGTGAAGGCAGTGGGCATACCCGCCAGATTACGCGCTACGCGGAAGCCCTGTTGCTCGGCGTAGTCGGCCAGGATCTTTGCCGATCCCTCTTCCTCGAAGGCGGTTTCGGCCAGGGCCCAGATGGCGTCGGACATTTCGGTGAGCTTCCCTTCGCGGGAGGTGATTGATTCAATCATTCGCGCCTTTTCCTGTGGCATATCCTGGGCACGGGCCAGGGGGCTGATTGAAAAAACCAGTAGCAGTAGGAGTAATTGTCGTTGCATAGCTTGTACTTGAGGGCATTAAAGTACAACCTATGTTAGAACCGTTCTTCGGTGAAAAAACCCAGGAACGGGAGAGTCCGTAAATCAGGAGGCCGTTCCCGCGTAGAGTTCGTAGCGGCAGAATCGGGCTTCCACCGGGCCATTCATCAGCGGCACTTTCTGGCTGGTGCGTAGGCCCACGCTCTTTACCGCCGACGGGTTGGCCGAAATGAGCCATGCAGTATAGCCGGCCCAGTGTTGCTTGAAGGTGTCGCCGATCTCGCGGTAAAAGCCCTCGATGTCGCCGGTCTGCATGCGCAGTTCGTAAGGCGGGTTGGTGACCAACAGGCCTCCGCCTTTCCCATCCGGCGGTTGAAGTTCGGCGAAAGCCGACTGGCGTAAAGTCACCTGGGGCAGTACCCCGGCCCGATCGAGGGTTGCCCGACTGATGGCGATCGCTACGCCGTCGATATCCGCCCCGAGGATGGCAAAGGGCGCGGTCCGAATGCGGTTGAGCGCTTCCTGACGAATTGACGACCAGGTGGCCTGGTCGAAGTCGGGCCAGCGTTCAAAACCGAAGGAACGCAGCAATCCCGGTGCCCGGTGCGTAGCGTTCATGGCGGCTTCGGCCAGGATGGTGCCCGATCCGCACATCGGATCTACGAAGGGTTGTTCCCCCCGGTACCCGGCGATGGCGAGCATGCCGGCGGCCAGCACCTCATTAATGGGAGCCTCCCCGGTCCGTCTCCGGTAGCCCCGTCGGTGCAAGCCGTCGCCGGAGCTGTCGAGGCTCAGGGTTACCTCCCCCTCGCCCGCGATGCGCAGGTGAATGCGCAGGTCGGGCTGTCCCTTGTCAACCGACGGTCGGGTGCCGTACTTGTCGCGGAACTGGTCCACGATCGCGTCCTTGGTCAGCTGGGCAATAAAGTGGGTGTTGCGGAACCAGCGGCCAGGGTCAACCACGTCGATCAGCAGACTGCCTTCCGGAGCAAGATAGGGCCGCCAATTGGTGGCCCGCAGCCGGTCGTAAAGCGACTGCTCGTAGGTGACGCGGAAGGTGTCCAGCGTGACCAGGACGCGGACGGCAGTCCGCAGCTCCAGGTTGGCCCGGTAGACCAGGTCCATGTTCCCCTTTGCCGTCACTACCCGCCGGCCGGTCTCTACCTCGGTCAGGCCTAGCGCTCGGGCTTCTTCGGCCAGTACATCCTCCAGTCCCATGAGGGTAGGGAGGGCCAAGGTGAGATCGTGTTGCGGCATAATATTCTAGGTAATCAAATAAGGTAATGGCGGTACGCGAAGCTACCCCAGGACGTCGTCTTCCTTGCTGCCCCAGCGAAAGGTGTCCGGCACGTCGAAGCCCGCCAAATCCAGCACGCGGTCGACGACAGTGCGGACGATGTCTTCCGGGGTGTCGGATTTGCCGTAGAAAGAAGGTACCGCCGGGCAAATGATTCCCCCGGCCTCCGTAATCGAGGTCATGTTGCGGAGGTGGATCAGGCTGTAGGGTGCTTCCCGCGGTACCAGGATCAGCCGCCGTCGTTCCTTCATGATGACGTCGGCCGCGCGGGTGATCAGGTCCGTGCTGATCCCGGAGGCAATTCTCGCCATCAACCCCATGCTGCACGGGCACACGATCATGGTGCCGTACTGTGCGGAACCGGAGGCGAATGGAGCCGTAAAATCCCGCTGCCCGTAGTAGTCGAAGCCATAATTCCGCCACTCCTCGTCGCCCAACTCGAATTTCCAGTTGTACTTGCCGTTCTCAGTGATTACTACTCCAACATTATCCCAATTTGAATTCAGTTCCAGTAAACGGTCAAAAAGGACCTTGGCATAAAGCGAGCCACTGCTACCGCCTACGGCAACGACAATTTTCCTTCGGGACATGCAAGAATACTTTACGCGCTAACGTCGGGAAAGGAGAGAGGTTGTGGATGGGCACCGATCCTTCCCGTTTTCGTGTTTTGGTCGGTTCCACGCGGGTGCCGTATCGGTAAGCGGCTCTACATTTGCGGGTGCGCCATTTCTTCGTAACCATCCTTTCTTGCTGTTGTCTGCTGATGAATTGCACCAGCGACCCGCCGCCCCAGGGTGCTGTAGCATTACAGCTATCCGACATCGCCTTTACCGCGGATGGCCGCTTCCTAGATGATGCCGCGGGGCCGGAACTGCTTATCGGGGTCGATGCTTACAGCGTAGACTATACCGCAGAGGAGTTGTTGCAGCTGGTGGAACGACTGCAGGTAAACGGTGGCAACTACTTGCGCCTCAATCCGGTATACCTTGACAGTTCAAAGGTAATAACGGGTCTGGCCAAAGCTGTGACCAGGGGGTTGATCGTCGATACCCTTAAGGCTGATGCTATGGCGGTGACTGTACAATCGGTAGCCAGCTTCAACCGAGAGCTGCTCGACGGTAACGGGCGGGTGGCATATCCATCTTTCAGTCAGCGTGCGCTAAACGGACTGCGGGCAGTTCGCACCGTGGAACAAAAAGTATCGTTCAGCGCATTGCGGCGGAGCAACGACATTCTCGGACCTGACAATCCGACCGGTGCTACTGCGGCGGCGGATACCTCTGGAAATTTCCTGATCTACGTGCCGACCGCGGGGCGGGTGACGTTCAGTCTTCCCGACGGCCGCCAACAGCCGGTCCGGCGCGTTACCGTGGTCGGTCACCTGGGAACCCAACGTTCGGAAATCCTACGGCCACCCTATGATCGCCGCTTCACCCTGACGTCCAACGAAGCGAAGGGCGGGTGGATGGTCATCGAGCGCCTCGAGTAGACCGGTTACTTGATCATGGTCAGGAAAGTGGAGAAGAACCAGTTGCTGTCGACCTTGACCAGGGCAGCGAGGGCGGAGTCCGCCTTGTGACTGTACAGTTTTAAGTCCTTGATCACTTCCCGGAATTCCCGGGCATCGGGGCCGTCACCGTGCACACCCGTCAGGTCGTCGAGCAACCGCAGCATCGGTTCCAGCTCGCGTTTTTTGCGGGCTATGATGATGTTCTTAACCACCTTGGACATATCCTTTTCTCCGACGAAAAATTCCTTGCGCTCGCCCGGAATCAGCTTTTTGTGCGCCAGTCCCCAATCCAGCAACATGCGGGTATTGATGTTGACATTACCGCGGCTGATCTGCAGTTCGTCCATTATATCGTCCGTACTCAACGGATCACTGGCCACCAGCAACAGGGCGTGGATCTGGGCCATGGTACGGGTGACGCCCCAGGAGCTGCCCAGTGCGCCCCAGGCTTCGATGAATTTTTCCTTACCCTCTTCGAGTTCCATGTGCGGTGAAATTACTGTACCAAGCGTACAGGCACTGACATAATAGGAAAACCCCGGCGGCGGTTGCCGACCGGGGTCTTCCAAATGTAATTTGGGGCGAATGATTACATCATACCACCCATGCCGCCGGGCATACCGCCGCCGTGGGAGTGTCCTCCTCCGGCACCGTCAGCGTCGGGCATGTCGTTGATCACACATTCGGTGGTAAGTACCATTCCGGCGATCGACGAAGCGTTCTCCAGGGCAATACGGGTCACCTTGGTGGGGTCGATGACACCTGCTGCCTTCAGGTCCTCGTACTCACCGGTACGGGCGTTGTAGCCGTAGCTTCCGGTGTTGGTCCGGACGGCTTGCAGCACTACGCTGCCTTCCACACCGGCGTTGTCGACGATGGTACGCAGGGGAGCTTCCAGCGCCTTGCGGACGATTTGGATACCAATTTTCTGGTCTTCGTTCTCGCCGGTCAGTCCTTCCAGGCTGTCGATGGCGCGCACCAGGGCGACACCGCCACCGGCTACGATACCTTCCTCAACGGCGGCACGGGTTGCGTGCAGCGCATCGTCGACGCGGTCCTTCTTCTCCTTCATTTCCACTTCGGTAGCGGCTCCGACGTAGAGTACGGCAACACCGCCGGCCAGCTTGGCCAGGCGCTCCTGCAGTTTCTCACGATCGTAGTCGGACGTGGTGGTTTCGATCTGCTGCTTGATCTGGTTGACGCGGCCGGTGATCTGGCTTTCGTCGCCGCCACCGTTCACGATGGTGGTGTTGTCCTTGTCAACGGTGATCTTCTCGGCGCTGCCGAGCAGGTCGAGGGTGGTCTGGTCGAGCTTGTAGCCCTTCTCCTCGCTGATGACGGTGCCTCCGGTCAGGACGGCGATGTCTTCCAGCATGGCCTTGCGACGGTCACCGAAGCCGGGAGCCTTGACGGCTACGACCTTCAGCTGGGCGCGCAGGCGGTTTACGACGAGGACGCCAAGGGCCTGGCTCTCAATGTCTTCGGCGATGATGAGGAGGGGACGGCCGCTCTGGATGACCTGCTCCAGGATGGGCACGATATCCTGCATATTGCTGATCTTCTTGTCGTGGATCAGCAGGTAGGGGTTCTCGTACTCAGTGGTCATGCTCTCCGTGTCGGTCACGAAGTAGGGGCTCAGGTAGCCACGGTCAAACTGCATACCCATCACCTCTTCTACGTAGGTGTCGGTACCCTTGGCCTCCTCGACGGTGATAACGCCATCCTTGCTGACGCGCTTCATGGCGTCGGCGATGAGGCTGCCGATCTCGTTGTCATTGTTGGCGGAGATGGCGGCAACCTGCTGGATTTTGCTGTAGTCGTTACCTACTACTTCGCTCTGGGTCTTGAGGTGCTCGATCACCTTTTTGGTGGCGAGGTCGATGCCGCGCTTGAGGTCCATGGGGTTGGCTCCGGCGGTTACGTTCTTCAGGCCGGCCTGGATCATGGCTTGGGCCAGCACGGTGGCGGTAGTGGTACCGTCTCCGGCGATATCGGCCGTTTTGCTGGCGACCTCCTTTACCATTTGGGCGCCCATGTTGGCGACCGGGTCTTCAAGCTCTACTTCCTTGGCGACGGTTACACCGTCTTTGGTAATCTGCGGAGCTCCGAATGATTTTTGAATGACGACGTTGCGACCTTTGGGGCCGAGCGTCACTTTTACGGCGTTTGCCAGGGCGTCAACGCCGGCACGCAGTTTTTCGCGGGCTACGCGATCAAAGCTAATGTCCTTAGCCATAGTGATATATAGTTTTAGTTATGGTTGTAATAATGGGGTAGGGGGGTGTCCTACAGGATGACGAGGATGTCATCTTCGCGCATGATGAGCAGATCCTGCCCTTCGTGCTTGAGCTCCTGACCGGAGTATTTGCCGTAGAGGACGATATCGCCTACGCTTACGGTCATGGCATTACCTTCCTTTCCGGGGCCTACGGCAATGACTTCACCACGCTGGGGCTTCTCCTTGGCGGTGTCGGGGACAATAATGCCACCACTGGTCTTTTCTTCGGCGGGGGCGGGTTTTACCACTACTCGATCGTTGATCGGCTTCATGTATAGGATGTTTTGGTTTTACAATCGGATTGTTCTCAGCTGCAAGGATACCCTTACGGCTGCCCATGGGGTACGAAGACTGTGCCAGTACGCCGCGACCGTCAAAATGTCAGACGCCTGACGGCAGCCCGTCAGGTCGCCACTTCAGAACCGGTCCACTTGCGTGGGGTGGGTCACTACTTTTCCCTACTTTTGGGCCCTTATAAAACCCCGCCCATGGCCGCAGATAATAATATTAACGTAGACGTCGAGGTCGCCAAGAATCTCGGACTCACCAGCGATGAATTCCACCGGATCGTGGAGATCATGGGGCGCACGCCCAACTTCAATGAGTTGAGCATCTTTTCGGTCATGTGGTCCGAGCATTGCAGCTACAAGAACTCCATCATGTGGCTGAAGACGCTGCCCCGCGACGGCGAGCGGCTGCTGGTCGGGGCCGGAGAAGAGAACGCCGGACTCGTCGACATCGGGGAAGGCCTCGCCTGTGCCTTCAAGATTGAGAGCCACAACCACCCTTCGGCCATCGAACCCTACCAGGGTGCCGCCACCGGTGTCGGCGGAATCCACCGCGACATCTTTACCATGGGGGCCCGGCCCATTGCTTCCCTTAACAGCCTGCGCTTTGGCGACCCCCAGCTGGCCCACACCAAGCACCTGGTGGCCGGCGTGGTCAAGGGCATCGGCGATTACGGCAACTGCTTCGGCGTGCCAGTGGTGGGTGGGGAAGTCTACTTCCACCCCAGCTACAATCAGAATATCCTGGTGAATGCCATGTCTGTGGGCGTAGTACGCGTCGGGGAAACCGTCTCGGCCGCGGCCGACGGACCGGGCAACCCGGTCTTCATCGTGGGCTCAGCCACCGGAAAGGACGGCATCCACGGAGCCACTTTCGCCTCCGCTGACCTTACGGAAGACAGCGCCGAGGACCTCCCCGCCGTGCAGGTGGGCGATCCTTTCCAGGAAAAACTTCTGCTCGAGGCCAGCCTCGAAGTCATTGCCACCGGCGCGGTAGTCGGGATGCAGGATATGGGGGCTGCGGGCATCACCTGCTCCACCTCGGAAATGAGTGCCAAATCCGGCACGGGAATGAAAATCGACCTCGACAAGGTGCCAACTCGTCAGGCCGACATGAAGCCCTGGGAAATTCTGCTCAGCGAAAGTCAGGAGCGTATGCTCATCGTCTGCCACAAGGGGCGCGAAAAGGAACTGCTGGCCGTCTTCGACAAGTGGGACCTGGAGTGCGAACAGATTGGCGAGGTGACCGATACCGGTCGGTTGGAATTCTACGCCGGCGGCGAGATCGTGGCCGACGTTCCCGCAGAACCCCTGGTCCTGGGCGGCGGTGCCCCGGTCTATGAGCGCGAAACGCGTCGCCCTGCCTACCTGGACAAGGTGGATAAGTTCCACATCGACCAGGTGCCCGAGCCGAATGACCTGCGTGAGGTGGCCGAGCGATTGTTCAAGGCGCCCAGCCTGGTGTCCAAGCACTGGATCACCGACCAGTACGACGGGACCGTCCGCACCAACAGCATCACCGAAAACGAACCCTCGGACGCGGCCCTGGTGCGCGTCAAGGGCACGGGCAAGGCCCTGGCGGTGACCACGGATTGCAACTCGGCCTACGTATACGCCGATCCCTACGTCGGTACCATGATCGCCGTCGCCGAAGCCGCCCGCAACATCGCCTGCTCCGGCGGGGAGCCGGTGGCCATCACCAACTGCCTGAACTTTGGCAATCCCTACAATCCCGAAGCCTTCTACCAGTTCGTGAACGCGATCAAGGGGATGGGCGAAGCGTGCCGCGCCTTCAACACACCGGTAACCGGCGGCAACGTCAGTTTCTACAACCAGTCGCAGTACGAAGGCGGCCGCATCGAGCCGGTCTATCCGACGCCGACCATCGGCATGCTGGGCATCGTCGATAACCTGAAGCGCACCATGTCGCTCTCCTTCAAGGAGCAGGACGACGTCATCTACCTGATCGGCGACCTGGTCGAGGACCTCGGCTCGTCGGAGTACCTGCGGACTATCCACGGCATTGAATTCAGTTCCGTGCCGCACTTCGACCTGGAGCAGGAACAAAAAGTACACCGTGCCATATTGGCGGCTATTCGGGGAAAGCACGTCAAAAGCGCGCACGACGTCAGCGACGGTGGTCTTTTCCAGGCACTCTGCGAAAGCGCAATTGCAGGTGGCCACGGCTTCTCGATTGAAACCTCGAACGAGATCCGCAAGGACGCCTTTCTCTTTGGGGAAGCGCAGGGTCGGATCGTCGCCACGGCGGATGAATCGCAGACCGGTGATCTGGAGGACCTGCTCCACGAGCACGGTATCGGCTTCCAGGTGATCGGACGCGTGCAGGGCGACGACGTCACCGTGGACGGACAGGACTGGGGAAAACTGCTCGCCTGGGAGATGCGACACAACGATACCCTGGCGGTAATCCTGGAAAGCTGATTCAACCAAAAGCGCGCCAATTTCCTTCCTTACTAAAACCATGCTGATGACCCGTTCGCTTCTGCCGCTTCTCGGTCTGTTGGCCGTATTGCTGTCCGCCTGCGACTCCGCGGGTAACGCCGACGGTACTACCATCAACGTTCACCTGGAGAATGCCAATGGCCTGTCGGCCAACCTGGACCGTATCACCATTGCCGGGGAACAGGAAATGCTGCGCAACACGCCTATCGACGACGGCGGCCATTTCTCCTTTTCGTTCGCCGAGCCGCTGTCGGACGGCCTGTATCAAATCCGGGTAGGGGCACAGAAAGCCACCCTGGCCCTGGATGACGCTGACGGTACGGTCGAGATCGAGGGGAAACTGTCCACCTTTGGCAATTACGACTTCTCCGTCACCGGATCGGCCGATGCCGCGGAAACGGTGACCACCATGAACCGAATTCAGGAAGTAGCCGGTTTGGATGAATTTCAGGAGATGATCGGCGCCGTAAACAACGACTATACCGCCGCCTACGTGGCCTTCCGCGCGCTGCAACGCGCGGGGGAAGCCGGCCTACCCGTACACGAGGCTGTGGTGCAACGGCTGCCCGAGGGCGACCCCAGCCGGGATAACTACAACCGTTACCTGGAGCAGCTCAAGCAGCAGATCGCCTTCGCTAAAAGCCAGGAACTGATCCAGCCCGGCCAGCCCGCCCCGGACCTGGTACTGCAAAATCCGGAGGGTGAAAAAGTGGTCCTGTCCGACCTCCGCGGCCAGGTCGTGCTTCTGGATTTCTGGGCTGCGTGGTGCGGACCGTGCCGCCGGGAAAACCCCAATGTTGTTAAGGTCTACAATAAGTATAAGGACCAGGGATTCACGATCTACAGCGTGAGCCTGGACGGTATCGACGATAACCAGGCCGCGCGGCTTACGCCCGAGCAACTCGAAGTGGCACGCGACAACCAGCGGCAAAAATGGGTAGCCGCCATCGAGCAGGACGGCCTCATCTGGGAAAACCACGGCAGCGAACTAAAGCGCTGGAGCGGCGAAGCCTCGGCCAAGTACGGCGTGCGGGGCATTCCGGCCACCTTCCTCATCGACCGCGAAGGCAAGATCGCCGAGATCGGACTACGCGGCGCCGCCTCCATCGAACGCGCCCTACAACGGGTACTCTAGACGAAGCGGGTGCCTGCCGTGATGTGTACGGGGTAGAACTCCGGGGTGAGCCCGTAGGCCGACCGATACGCTTCCGTCAGTTCCTGCTTGAATGCTGCAATGCGGTCGTCGCGAACCAGGTTGATGGTACAGCCCCCGAATCCGCCTCCCATCATACGGGAACCGGCTACGCCTTCGATGCCCAGGGCGCGCTCCTGCAGAAAATCAATTTCCGGACAGCTTACTTCGTACAGGTCGCGCAGCCCGGCGTGGGTGGCGTTGAGCAGTTCACCGAATTCCGCTGCGTTACCCGCTTCGAGCGCAATGACGGCCCGACTGACCCGCGTGTTTTCATCGACAACATAATGGGCCCGCTTGCGGGGCGTCTCCTCCATTTCTTCCGCCACGACCTGCAACTGATCGGGTAAGGTGGCGCTCAAATGGTTGATTCGCGGAAAAGTAGCGTGCACCACCTCCAGGGCTTCCTGGCACTCGGCCACCCGAATGCCGTAGGCACCGTCGCTCAGGTCGTGCAATACCTTGCTGTTAACCAACAGGAACGTGTACCCTTCTATGTCATTCTTGACCGGCTCGCTGGTAAGCGTGTGGCAATTGAGGATTATGGGTCCGGACGGTGAGCCGTTCAGGCTGGCAAACTGGTCCATCACCCCACACGGGATGCCGAGGAAAGTGTTGCTTGACCGTTGGCAAAGCGCGGCCAGCAAGGGGCGGCTCATCTTAGCTTGCAACAACTCATTCAACACGAAGGCCATCCCACCCTCCAGGGCGGCGGAACTGCTCATCCCGGCACCACTCGGCAGGTTACCGCCAAAGACGATCTCCATTCCGGGAAGCAGGTGCCCCTGGTCCTGAAATTGTACCCCAATGCCGACCAGGTAATTGGCCCAGAGGTGTTCTGTACGGCCGGTGAGGGGCAGCGCGACTTCCAGTTGTTGGCCAAGGTCGACGGCGTGTAGCTTCCACATGGGCTCGTCCAGCGTCCGCACCGCGAAGTACAGGCTGTAATCAATGGCCGCCGGCAGTACCAGTCCCCCGGTATAGTCGATGTGCTCACCGATCAGGTTGACGCGGCCGGGAGAACAGACGCGGTACGGCCATTCTTCCCAGGCGGGTAATTCAGCAGCGGTCAGGTATTCGGAAAGGTGGGTAGGGGGGACGGTATCGTTCATTCTTCGCTTTCGTCCATGGTATGGAAGACGTTGGCGACATCGTCATCCTCTTCCAGCATGTCGATGAGTTTGATCACGGCTTCGGCTTCGGTATCGCTCAGCGTTTTGGTATGGTTGGGCAGGTAGATCAGTTCGGCGTTGTCGACCGCGATGCCCCGCTCCTCCAGCTCGTGCTGGAAACTGCCGAAATCCTCGAAGGCGGTGTAGAATACGATCTCCTCGTCTTCCACGACCAGACTGTCAAGACCGGCGTCGATCAGTTCAAGCTCGATCTCTTCCAGGTCGTGCTTGAAGTTATCCTTCTTCACCCGGAATTGGCCCTTACGCTCAAACATGTAGTCGACCGAGCCGTTGACGCCCATGCTTCCTCCGTATTTGGAGAACACGTGGCGGATGTTGGCCACGGTGCGGTTATTGTTGTCGGTAGTGGCCTGCACGAGAATGGCGATTCCGTGGGGTCCGTAACCTTCAAAAGTTACCTCGTCGTAGTTGGCCGAGTCCTTGT
Source organism: Neolewinella litorea (assembly GCF_004803465.1). Lineage (GTDB taxonomy): Bacteria > Bacteroidota > Bacteroidia > Chitinophagales > Saprospiraceae > Neolewinella > Neolewinella litorea. The sequence continues at coordinate 465,495 of NZ_SRSF01000001.1, forward strand.
CGGTAGCGCGCTTGATGGCGGCGTCGACGTTGGCCTTGGGCATGTTGACCGCCTTGGCGTTGGCAATGGCCAGGCGCAGGCGGGGGTTGTAATCGGGATCGGGGCCACCTTCCTTGATAGCGATGTTGATCTCACGTCCGACCTTGGTGAAGGCCTTGGCCATGCCGGCCCAGCGCTTCATCTTCCGCGCCTTGCGGTATTCAAATGCACGTCCCATAGGGTACTGTCAATTTTGCGCAAATATACATTCTTTCGTTACCCGTGGTGACCGACTGAGCGGGCGACGAAAATCTTCCGGTGGGGCGCCTACATGGATACGAACTCGACAATCTCCAGCCCGTAGCCCTCCAGGCCCACCCGCTGTTTGGGCGAGTTGCTGAGTACCCGCAACTTGGTTACCCGCAGGTCCCGCAGGATCTGGGCGCCGATGCCGAAGTCACGCTGCTCCTCGCTGCGCGGCTCGGGCGGGTTGACGGATTTGCCGTCCTGCATCCGTGACTTCAGCAGACGCAAGCCGGCAATGATGTCGTTCGCGTCTTGGTGAGGGCGCATGAACAACAGGATTCCCTTGCCCGCGGCGGTGATCTTCTCCAGGGGGCCGCGCAAGCCCGTGCTGTAGCCACTCAGGAGGCTGTGCAGCAGGTCGCGACTGCTGGTGCTGCTGTGGACGCGCGTCAGGACCGGCTCGTCGATCTGCCACTGACCGTGGGTCAGGGCCAGGTGTACGTCCTCGTTGGTGGTCTGCCGATAAGCGTGCAGCCGGAAGGGTCCGTAGCGGGTCTCCAGGTCCATGCTGAATTCACATTCCACCAGACGCTCGGTGCGCAGCCGGTAAGCCACCAGGTCTTCAATGGTGACGATCTTGAGATCGTGCTGGGCGGCCAGTTGGATAAGTTCCGGGAGGCGGGCCATGGTGCCGTCCGGCTTCAGGATCTCGACCACCACGCCGGCCGGAAAGAGGTTGGCCATCCGGGCCAGGTCGACGGCCGCTTCGGTGTGGCCCGTACGGCGCAGCACGCCGCCCTTGACCGCCCGCAAGGGGAAGACGTGGCCGGGCCGCGCGAAGTCAGATGGCCGGGCGCTCCGCTCCGTGAGGCGGCGCATGCAGGTGGCGCGGTCGTAACTGCTGATGCCCGTGGTACAGCCGTGGCCGATCAGGTCGATGCTGACCGTGAAGGCCGTTTCGTGGATGTCGGTATTGGTGTTGACCATACGGGGTAGGTCCAGTTCCTCGGCCAGTGATTCCTCGATCGGAGTGCATATCAGGCCTCGGCCGTGGGTAGCCATAAAGGTGATGATCTCGGGCGTCACCCGTTCGGCGGCGCAGACGAAGTCGCCCTCATTCTCCCGATCCTCGTCGTCGACGACAATGACGACCTTTCCCGCCCGGATATCCGCTACGGCTTCCTCAATGGTATTGAGTTTCGCGCGGATTTCAGCGTGTTCCATCTTCGTGGCTTCGGTGAGAAGGTTGCCAGACATTCGTTCGTATTCCATTTGCATAATCAATCAAACCCAGCAGCAGTGCCGCATTCATGGCCATAAAGTACCGGAGTGCGCGGACGCGGGTGCAGAGCAGGGCCAACAGCAGCAGAAACGCCAGGGTACCCCAATAGTTGCCCGTCAGGAACCCCAGCCCGACCACGCAGGCCAGGCCGGTAAGTAAAAAAAGCGGCGTAAGCCAGCGCAAGACCTTGTGACTGAAAAAGGCGAACGCCAGCCCCGACCCGAAGGGCGGCCACCAGAGGCGGCGAAAATAGACCAGATTCTGCCAGTTGCCGGCACCGATGCGGCGCTTTCTGCGGAATTCATCCCGGAGCCGTTGACCAACGCCTTCCTCCACCCCGGCCCGCGGACTGCTTACGCCCCGCCAACCCCGGGCGTATGCCCCCATGCAGAGAAAGAAGTCGTCGACCAAAAAGCTCGGTGGCACCGGCGTATAGAGCTCCCGGCGCAGGCCCCAGCATCCGCCGAACGGCCCGATGAACCGGCCGAAGACACAGCTCTCGGCCTCCTTCAGTGCCACCTCCCCCCGTATGTAGCGGTCCTCAAGGTCACTGATGTCCCCGCTATCGGTTCCGGTATGACGCACCCGGGCATCGGTGACGCCCACGCGTGCATCTTCAACCATGGGGCGGATCAGTTCGGTAATGGTATCCGGGTAGAGGATTACGCTGGCGTCGGTCAATATCAGCACTTCCGGTTCCGACGGCAACTGCCGGTACAATTCATTCACGGTCGCGGGTTTACCCAGGCGACGGGGGTTGCGTACCACCTGACAGCTCCCCGCCGGTTGCGCGGCGGCGAATTGCCGCAGCAATTCATCCGAGCCGTCGGTGCTCAGGTCGGAAGCGAAGTAAAATTGCAACCGCCCCCGGTAATCCTGCCGTTCCAGTGAACGCAGCTTGCGGGGCAGAATGCGCGCCTCGTTATGGACGGCCATCAGGACGGCAACCGACGGCCACCGCTCCACCGTTTTCGGTGGCGGCTGAACATGGCACCGGCGCGCCGCCGCCCACTGTACGGCTACCGGATAGAGGACGTAGGTATGAATAACGCCCACTGCGCACGCCGACAGCAGGATAAGAAGTAGCCAAAGCACGGCCAAAGATAATCCGTACCCGGTACCCACCGGGCGCGGTCACCTACAATGAGCAGCGACACCTCCGCTCCGCTGGCCGGGGTGTCGCTGCACTACAAAGTATGGTGGTTGGGATCTGCCGTTGCCGCCTTCAGCCGTATTCTAAGGCAAAGTCTAAAGGTATTATAGGCGGTTGGCCGACTAGCTCTTCAGAACGTCAACGCAGTTCAGGTCTTCAAAGGCTTGCTTGAGGCGTTCGTTGAAGGACTGCTCGGCTTTGCGGATCCAGTTGCGGGGGTCGTAGTATTTCTTGTTGGGCTTTCCGTCGCCTTCGGGGTTGCCGATCTGGCCCTGGAGGAAGTCGCGGTTGGCGGCTTCGAATTTGCGCACGCCATCCCAGTACGCCCACTGCAGGTCGGTGTCGATGTTCATCTTGACCGCGCCGTAGCTGATGGCCTCCCGGATCTCCTCCTGGCTGGAACCCGATCCGCCGTGGAATACGAAGTGGATGGGGTCTTCCTTCAGGCTGAGCTTTTCCTTGACGAACTCCTGGCTATTCTTGAGGATGATGGGCCGCAGTTCCACGTTGCCGGGCTTGTACACGCCGTGTACGTTGCCGAAAGCGGCGGCGATGGTAAAGCGGTTGCTGACCGCGCTGAGTGTCTGGTAGCTCTGGAAGACTTCTTCGGGCTGGGTGTACAGGCGGCTGCTGTCGACGCCGGTGTTGTCGACGCCGTCTTCCTCTCCGCCGGTGACGCCGAGCTCGATCTCGATGGTCATGCCGATCTTCGACATCCGCTCGAAGTAGCGCTTGCTGGTTTCCAGGTTCACGTCGATGTGCTCCTCGCTCAGGTCAAGCATGTGGCTGGAGTAGAGGGGGAAGCCGCGCTTGGCGTAAAACTTCTCCCCGGCGTCGAGCAGTCCGTCGATCCAAGGCAGGAGTTTGTGAGCACAGTGGTCGGTATGCAGGATGACCGGTACGCCGTAGGCTTCGGCCATGGTGTGTACGTGCATGGCTCCGCTGAGTCCGCCGGCGATGGCCGCCTTTTCGTTCTCGTTGCTAAGTCCTTTGCCGGCGAAGAACTGCGCCCCACCGTTGCTGAACTGGATGATGACGGGGCTGTTGACGTCGCGGGCCGTTTCGAGGACGGCGTTGACGGTGCTGCTGCTGGTCACGTTGACGGCCGGCAGGGCGAACTGGTTCGCCTGAGCGTAATTAAATACTTCGGTTACTTCGTCACCGTGGAGGACGCCGGAGCGGAAAGATTGCTTGACCATGCTGGACTCACTTTTTTTGGGTACGTCGGCAAAGAAACGGAAAACTAGAGAATGTAGTCGTCCAGTCCCGGGGGTATCACGCCCTTGACGCGGCCGTCGTTGAGGAAGTGACGCACCGCCGCCCGACCTTCCTCGCCCAGATCAACCGTAAAATCGTTCACGTAGAGTTCAATGTGGGCCCGCATCACGGCGGGGTCCATGGCCTGGGCGTAACGGCGCACGTAAGCCTGGCTTTCGGCGGGATGGTCCAGGGCAAACTGCACGGAGCGCCGCATGACGCGGTCCATGCGCGCCTGTACGTCCGGCGGCAGCGACCGTGACACGGCGATGCCGCCCAGTGGGATGGGCAGTTGGGTACGTTCTTCCCACACCTCTCCCAAGTCGGCGATTTTCTGCAAACCGCGCTCGGCGTAGGTGAATCGGTTTTCGTGGATCAAGAGTCCGGCCTCGTAGGTGCCCGCCAGCACCGCGTCTTCAATCTCGCTGAACAGTACTTCGGTTTTATCCAGCAGGGTGGGGTAGAGCAGGTCCAAAAGGTAGTTTGCCGTGGTATAATGGCCGGGGATGGCCACGGTAGCGGGTACAAAGCCCTCCGGCACATCCCCCTTGCCGCCCGCGCGCACGAGCAGTGGCCCCACGCCGCGCCCCAGGGCCGAACCGGCGTTCAACAGCCGGTAGGCCGCCGTGACATGTCCGAAAGCGTTAAAGCTGAGCTTTGTTACGTCCAGTTCCCGGCGCAGTGCGCGCTGGTTTAGGGCTTCCACATCCTCAAGTACGGGCTCGAAGCGTAAGCCTTCGGTATCAATTTTTCCGTGCACCAGCGCATCAAAAATGAAGGTGTCGTTGGGGCAGGGACTGAATCCGAGAGTGAGGGTGTGATCTTCCAAAGGGAGAATATTTAGGGGCGGGGTCTAACGTTCCGCTCCGCCCGGCGTTACTTCGCCGAACCGGCAAGAAAAAGACACCTACATGCAACTGCAAGTTTTATACGAAGACAATCACCTCATTGCGGTCAATAAACCCGCCGGTTACCTCAGCCAGAGCGACGCTACGGGCGACGTGACGGTGATGGACCTGGTACGGGAATACATTAAGGTGCGCTACGGTAAACCGGGCGACGTCTTCCTGGGCTCCATCCACCGGCTCGACCGACCGGTTTCCGGAGTGATCCTCTTCGCCCGTACCTCCAAGGGCCTTTCCCGCATGACGGAGCTGTTCCGCGACCGCAAGGTCACCAAAACCTACTGGGCCATCGTGGCCGAACAACCCAGTCCGATCGAGGGCCGGCTGGAGGGTTACATTTACAAGGACGCCAAGAAGAACGTGAGCAAGGTGCTGCCCAAGGCCAATTCCAACCGCCACCAGGGAGCCAAAAAGGCCGTGCTGGATTACCGACTGCTCGGACGGGTGGGCTCCAACGTCCTGCTGGAAGTCAAGCCTGAAACGGGTCGGCCGCACCAGATTCGCGTGCAGCTGGCCCAGCAACTGGAGAGTCCGATTCGGGGCGACCTGAAGTACGGTTTCCGCCAGGCCAACGAGGACGGCAACATCAACCTGCACAGCCGCAGCCTCGAATTCCTGCACCCCGTCAAGAAGGAACAAGTCCGCATCGTGGCCGAGCCACCGCGGCAGGACCAGCTGTGGCAACTCTTTGCCGGAATCGAGTAGACGCTATTTGTTGCCGCGGGCCGCGGCCAGTGGGTCGGTGTTGCGCAGCAAGCGCAACGCTTCCTGCACTGTCTCGTCCTCCTGGTTGTAGATCTGGTAGTAGGCCCCGGGCCCGAACAGGTGCCGTCCTAAGCGGGCGGTGAACTGTCGCTCGAGTTCCGACCTCAGGTGGCGCGGCAGATCCGTGCTGACGCCCTCGTAGTCGCGGGCCGCCAGGGTGGCCAGGGAATCGATAACGGCGTCCATATTCGGCCGGAAACTCCGCTGCAGTTCACTCACGTCGGCGTAATCCCGCACCTCAGGGTGGGCCCGCAGGTAGGTGAACATGTACGGCGCGATCTGCTGCCGCAGCCGCAGGAAGTTCTCGTTGTTGAGGCTGCTGTCTAGCGGCACGTAATAATCGGGCGTGATGCCGCCACCGCCGTACACCGGGTAGCCGTTGTCGGTGTAATAAACCAGACTGCTGTCGACCTGCACGTGGGTCCGCCCGGTAAGCTCCCCACTTTCGAAGCGGCGGTTGAGGTCGCCGCGGTAGTCGTCGTCGCCTTCGTAGCTGCGCTGGATGCTGCGGTCACTCGGCGTATAGTAGCGGGCTACGGTAAGTCGAAGTGCCGAGCTGTCGGCCAGGGGATACTGTTCCTGCACCAATCCCTTGCCGAAGGTGCGCCGGCCGACGATGATGCCGCGGTCGTGGTCCTGAACGGCACCGGCCACGATCTCGCTCGCACTGGCCGATCCACCGTCCACCAAGATGGCCACTTTTTGGATGTTGTAGCGGGCACGTCCGCTGGACTTGTAGGGCTGGCGGCTGCTGTTGCGACCCTCGGTGTAGACGAGTAGGGTTCCGCGCTGAACGAACAACTCGCTCAGCATTTTCGTGGCTTCCTGCAGGTAGCCGCCGGGGTTGCCCCGCAGATCGATGATCAGATTCTTGGCACCGGGCTTTTCCAGGTGCTCTTCCAGCGCCTGCATGAACTCCGAATAGGTGTTCTGGCTGAAACGGTTGATCTTGACGTAGGCGGTCTCTTTGTTGATGGTGTAGGCGGCGTCCACGCTATACACGGGAATGGGGGCCCGCGTGATGGTGAAGGGCATCAGTTTTCTCTGTCCGGGCCGGCGAATGCGGATGGTGACGTCCGTACCTCCTTCGCCCCGCATGAGTGCGGCGGGGTCTATGCCCCTTTCCTCGACGGCGGTAACCAGGCTGTCTTCGACGTAAATGATCTGGTCGCCTGGCAATAATCCGGCTTCGGCGGAGGGCCCTTCGGGCAGGGCACTCACCACGGTGATCGTATCGTCCACCACCAGGTATTCAATGCCGATCCCTTCAAAGTTGCCTTCCATGGATTCGGTGAGGGCTTGCAGTTCTTCTTTGGGGATGTAGCTGCTGTGGGGGTCCAGTTCTTCCAGCACGGCGTTGATTGCCGCCTCGTAGAGTTTTTCCTGGTCGGGCTCATCGACATAACGGGCTTCGATATAGCCCATCAATTGCTCGACCCGGCCGCCGGAATTTCCGGTGGTTCCACCGCCGCCAATGGAAACCAGGGGGGCTTCGGTGCGCAGGAGAAATCCGGTCAGTAATCCGATCCCCAGCATCAGGCTGTAGGTCAGGGGAGTCCAGATGTTTGTCTTCGTGTTGTTGTGCATAACCCAAACTGAAAGGGCAAAGGTAAATATTAGTTTCGCCGTCACTCAATTTGTTTGACGCTGCTGTCGGCCGGCCCCTTTCCGACTGGGGGCTTTTTCCTATTTTGCCGCTCACCCGTCTCCGCTTTATGTCCTTATTGGCTATCGCCTACAGTCACGAAGATCTCTCCACCGCCCAGCGCCTCGCCGGGGCCGTTGAGCCGCAGGTCGAGTTCGAACACTACTCCGCCGGCCGGGCCAACGAGGGCGAACTGCTTGTAGACTTGCTGCGCAAAAACCAGCTGCCGCTCGTCGTGCTGGTGAGCCACAATTTCCTGACCAACCCAAACTGCATGCTGCGCGCGGCCGAGTGGCTGCAGACCGACCGCACCATCCTGCCCATCGTGGTGGACGGCCATCGCTATGATCCGGACCAGGACGAGGTTATCACCGAAACCACCACCCTGGCCGACCGCTCCGACATCACCCGCTACCTGAGCCTCTGGCAGGACCGCTACATCGAACTGCGGCGCGGTGGGGAGCACTACACGGACGCCGTCGGACAGCACGCCTTCAAAAATTACCTCCGCAAGATCCGCGACACCAGCATCGGCGTGGAAGAGGTTATGGAACTGATCCTGGCGCGCCAGCCCATTGAAGATGCGGAACTGCGGGCCACCGACTACGCACCCCTCTACCAAATGGCCGGCCAGCGCAAGCCCCTTCCCCAGGAATCTTCGGGGGCGGCAAGCGCGGGTGCCACACCTGAACCCCAAGTGCCGGCTTCCCCGGCACCACAACCCGCTCCCGCCCCCCAACCCGAACCCGAAGAAATGACCGATACCCTGCTCGAAGAATCCATCGAGGAACAACTCCAGGAGTGGATCTCCCGCGCCTGGAGAATGTCCGACGCCGGCGATACCGCCGGTGGACTGGAACTGCTGCACCTCTCCCTGGAAAACCACCCGGAGGAACTCGAACTGCACTACCAGTACGCGCTCATGCTCGCCCTGGCCGCTAACCGGCTGGCGGATGCGCGGGAGGAACTCGACGCCCTGCTGGACAACGACCCGCACTATCCCGATGCCCTGTTTCTCAGCGGCGAACTCTACAGCGCAGCGGGTGACCACCAGCGCGCGCGCGACGACTGGGAGCGGCTCGTGGACGTGCAGCCCGCCTACCCGGAAGTAAATCAGCGCCTGGGCTACTTGCTTGCCGATCATTTTCCGGGAGAGATTACCGAGGCCGTCGCCTACCTGCGTCGGGCCACCCACGAGAGCAGCGCCAGTGGAGAGCTGTTTTTCCGCTACGCCGAAGCGCTGGCCCAGATCCCCGGTAAGGAAAGAAAAGTGGTCAAAATGCTGGAGAAGGCCATTCAGCGCGATCCCGAACACGCCCCCGCCCACTACCGTCTGGCGGTAGCGCAATTCGACCAGGGTGATTTTCAGCAGGCCCGGAAGAACTACCTCCTTGCGGTCAGCCTGGAGCCGGCCTTCGACACCCCCGCCAATCGCCGCGCCTTCCAGGCCGCCGGTCGCCCAACTCCCGCTACCACCGGAAATTCCGGCGTTGCTAATGAAGCCCTGGTGGCCCTGAAACAAAATATCGCCGACCTCGAAGCCATGCTCCTGGAGCAGAGCCGCCCGGCACCCGCGCCCGCCGCCCCGGAAAAACCCGGTTCCGGCAAAACGGTCTTTCTATCGGGAGCTACCTCCGGCATCGGATTGGCTACCGCGCGCCGCCTGGCCCGGGAAGGGTACCGCATCATCATTGCCGCCCGACGCACCGAAAGGTTGGATAAACTTGCCAGCGAACTACGCGATACGCACGGCACGGAGGTTCACCCCATTACGCTTGACGTGTCCCGCCGCGACCGGGTAGGGGAGACCGTAGAGGGGCTGCCCCCGGAGTGGGAAAACATTGATATCCTGATCAACAACGCCGGCAAGGCCAAGGGCTTCGACCCAATCCACGCCGGAGACCTCGACCACTGGGACGAGATGATCGACGTGAATTTGCGGGGACTCCTTTACGTCACCCGTGCCATCACCCCCGGCATGGTGGCCCGGGGCCGGGGCATGGTCATTAACGTGGCCAGCACCGCCGGCAAGGAAGTGTACCCCAACGGCAACGTGTACTGCGCCACGAAGCACGCCGTCGACGCCCTGACCTACTCCATGCGTCTGGACCTGGTGAAGCACGGCATTCGGGTTGGACAAATTTGCCCCGCCCACGTGGAGGAGACCGAATTCGCCGTGGTACGCTTCGACGGCGACCGCGAGCGCGCCCGGATCTACGACGATTTTCAACCACTGCGGTCGGTTGACGTGGCCGAAGCGATCCACTTCATGGTCAGCCAGCCGCCCCACGTAAACATTATGGACGTGGTGCTGCAGGGCACCCAGCAGGCCAGTTCTACGGTCGTGGACCGTAGTGGTCGCGCCAAATTCGCCCCGGCGGAAGAAGAATAGTATGTCACGTCCCCTGTTCATCGTAATTGAAGGTCTGGACGGCAGCGGCAAGACCACCCAGCTCGAAATGCTCCGCGACTACCTGCAGTCCCGCGGCGAGTCATGTCGCCTCACCGCCGAACCGACGGACCTGCCCACCGGTCGGCTCATCCGCAGCATCCTGCAAAAGGAGATCTCCGTCGACCCCCGAACGCTGGCTGCGCTTTTTGCGGCCGACCGCGTCGAGCACATTTTCCACCCGGAATCCGGCATACTGGATCTACTGGCCGCCGGTCACCACGTGATCGCTAGCCGGTATTACTTCAGCAGCCTGGCGTACCAAAGTGAGTTTGTCGATCCCGGCTGGATCGCCGCGCTGAACCGGCAGGCCAAGACCGCCTTGCCCGCCGACCTGACCATCTTCCTCGATCTGGAACCCACCGAAAGTATGCAGCGTATTGCCGGGCGCAACGGTGAGGACGAACTTTACGAAACCCTGGAAAAGCTGACGCACGTCCGAGAAAGCTTTCTTGCCGCCTTCTCCGTATTCGGGGAAGGGGAGAACATCCAATACGTAGACGCCGGCCAGCCAGTGGTGGCCGTAGCCGATGCCATTATCGAGCACGTGGAAGCGTTGCGTTAATTACTCATCCAGAATTTTCTTTTTATGGTAATTATAATTGACCTTCACTTTCTGGATAAACCCAAATCTATTGCCGCATTCGCGGTGCCCGATGATGCAGGGTACACGCTGGTAGAATGCGGACCCTACTCCACGCACGAAGCGCTTATTGAGGGATTAGCAAACGCTGACATCCGGCCCGAACAGGTGCACACACTGCTGCTCAGCCACATTCATTTCGATCACGCGGGTGCTGCGTGGTGGTGGGCGCAGCAGGGGACGCAAGTGCACGTTCACCCGCGCGGGTACAAGCATATGCTCGACCCGACCCGACTGTATAATTCAGCCCGCCAGATTTACGGTGGCCGCATGGAAGAACTGTGGGGTAAGATGGAAGCCATCTCTCCCGATCGGCTCACCGCCGTAGAGGACCGACAGGAACTCACGATCGGAGGTCGGCGATGGACGGCCCACCACACACCCGGGCACGCCAGCCACCACATCGCGTGGCAGGTGGACGTTTCGGTATTCACGGGGGATGTCGGGGGTTGCCGCATTAACGCAGGTCCGGTGGTTCCACCCTGCCCGCCGCCGGATATTGACGCGGAGGCCTGGTATGCTTCCATCGATCGGTTACGCAGCTTGCAAGCGCAGCGGTTCTACCTCACGCACTACGGAGAAATAAGCGACGTCGATCGTCATCTGACGGAACTCGCAGAACGACTGGATGAATTTGTCCGCTGGATAGAACCCTACTACCGGGACGGTACCAGCGCCGAAACGGTCGAGCCGCTCTTCAAACGGTTCTACAGCGACGGTCTGGTGGAAGCCGGCGTTTCCCCCGTTGATCTGGAATCTTACCTGGCGGCCAATCCGCCGTACATGAGCGTGACGGGCCTCTTGCGGTACCTGCGGATCCGCGATGAGCGGGCCGCGCAGCACGGCTAGTGCATCCGGTCGCCCCGTACTTCCAGTTTTTGCATCAATTCGGCCTCGAAGGTCAGGTATTCCTTCCAGCGCTGGTCGACCACATCCCGCGGAAAATACTTTCTCGCCAATTCGATGAATAGTACGTAGTGGCCTGCTTCGGCCACCATGAACTTGTGGTACCACCTGCGTAGGTCTTCGTCGGAGACGTACAGGCTCATCAGCCGGAAGCGCTCGCAGCTGCGCGCCTCGATGAGGGCGAAGATCAGCAGGCGTTCGAGTAGGGCGGCGTCGCGTCCGCCGCCCTTTTTCGAAAAGTCCAGCAGTGCGTTCACGTACTCGTCCTTGCGCTGCCGACCTAGCTTCAGTCCCCGCCGGTCGAGTTCGGCGAGGACCGCCCGGAAGTGGCCCCACTCCTCAGTGACGATGGGGGCCAACTCCCGGACGAGCTCGTCGCGCTCCGGATATCCCTGAATCAAAGAGATGCAACTGGTGGCGGCCTTCTGCTCGCAGTAGGCGTGATCCGTCAGTATCTCTTCCAGGTCCATCTCCGCCAGGTTCACCCACCGCGGGTCGGTGGGCAAGCGCAGGTTCAGCATTTGGACGGTTGCCGGTTCCATCAGATCCAGTATACCAGATTAAGGTCCTGGGCGTGCGGCATCAATTCGTGCGTCGGACGCAGGCGGAAGCCATACTCGTACACACCGGCAAGGCTCGGGTCGAGCTGAATGCGGAAAGTAGCTGTGCCCTCGGTGCTTGCTATCCGTTCGAAGGGTTGGCTGCGCCGCAGTACGATCTTTTCCTCGTCGATGCGCTGGTAAAAGAGCGCTTCCAGTACCAGGTGATCCGCGTCGATGCCGTTGGTGGCGATCACCACCTCAGCGGTGAAAGATTCTCCGACGGGCAGGGCGTGGTTCATGGTATCGAAACTGTTGTTCTCCACGGTTTCGATACCCTCCCAGCGGGCGGCGGTGTCCTCCTTCCAGGCGGCGTAATCCCTTGCCGGCTGCATACCGTCCTGGCGTATCGCGGCGGCACTCTTGCCCAGGGGCAGGTAGTATCGCTCGTAGTAGTCGTCCATCATCCGCTTCATTGTAAAGGTGGGAGCCACCTCGGCGATGATCTGCTTCACGTAGCCCATCCATTCCGGACTGATGCCCCGCTCATCGCGCTTGTAGAAGGTCGGGATGATCTCTTCCTCGAGGATGCGGTACATGGTCTCGGCGTCAAGCTCATTCTGCAGGTACTGATCGTCGTAGGTGCGCTCCAGCGGCAGGGCCCAGCCCGCGTCGGGGCGGTAGCCCTCGGCCCACCAGCCGTCGAGGACAGAGAAGTTGACCGATCCGTTCAGGGCGGCTTTCATGCCTGAGGTGCCGGAGGCTTCCAACGGTCGGGTTGGGGTATTCAGCCAGATGTCGACGCCCTGCGTAAGCAGTTTGGCCATCTCCATATTGTAGTCCTCCAGGAAGATTATCTTGCCGGCGAACTCCGGATCCTTGCTGATGTGGACGATCTGCCGGATGAGGTCCTGTCCGCCCTGGTCGGCCGGGTGCGCCTTTCCGGCGAAGAGAAAGATGACGGGCTGGTCTTTGCGGTTGACCAGTTCCCGCAGTCGGTCGCGGTTGGTGAACAGCAGGGTAGCGCGCTTGTAGGTGGCAAAGCGGCGGGCGAAACCGAGCACGAGGGCCTTGTCGTTGATCTTGCTGAGGATGTCGAAGGTGGTCCGGGGGCTCTCGCCGCGGCGGCGCATATCGACTTCAAGCTTCTTCTTCACGTAGTTGAGCAACCGCACCTTGAGGGCATGGCGCGTCTTGAAGAGGGTCTCGTCGTCGATCTGGTGGACTTTCCGCCAGATCTCCTTGTTGCTCTGGTCCCGCACCCAATCGTTGCCGAACTTGGTCGTGAACAGGTCATGTATGCTCTCCGCGATCCAGGTAGGGTAGTGGACGGAGTTGGTGACGTAGCCGATGTGCACTTCCTCGGCCGTGTAGCCCGGGAAGAGACTGGTGAACATTTCCTGGCTCACCTGTCCGTGCAGGCGGGATACCCCATTGACGCGCTGGCTCAGACGGATGCTCAGTTTGGACATATTGAAGTCCTCGTGCTCATCCTCGGGGTTCAGACGGCCCAGGGCCATGAAGTCGGACCATTCGATCCCCAGTTCGGACGCGTAGTTGTAGAGGTACGACCGCATCAGGTGCTCCGAGAAGTGATCGTGGCCGGCCGGCACCGGCGTGTGGGTGGTGTATAGACTGGAGGCGCGCACTACTTCGCGGGCTTCGGGGAAGGTAAGACCACCGTCAACGTAGTTCTTCAGGCGCTCAATGGAAAGGAAACCGGCGTGCCCCTCGTTGAGGTGGTAGATGTCCGGTAGTAGGTTCATTTCCTCGATAGCGCGTACGCCTCCGATACCGAGCAGGATCTCCTGCTTCAGGCGGTGCTCGTTGTCGCCCCCGTAGAGTTGGTGCGTCAGGGCGCGGTCTTCTGGGCTGTTGTCTTCGTGGTCGGTATCGAGCAGGTAAAGCTTGATGCGGCCAATGGCCAGGCTCCAAACCTTGACCTGCACGATCCGGCCCTGGATGCCTACCGTGATTTTCAACCAGTTTCCGTCTTCGCGGCGGACGGGCTCCACCGGCAGTTGGGTAAATTTCTGGGCGGGATAGTGGTGTACCTGATCGCCGTTGAGACTCAGTCCCTGGTTGAAGTACCCGTAACGGTACAGCAATCCTACGCCGAAGAGGTCGACGTTGCTGTCGCTGGCTTCCTTCAGGTAATCGCCGGCCAGTACGCCCAGGCCCCCGCTGTAGAGTTTCAGGCTGATGTGCAGTCCGTACTCCATGCTGAAGTAGGCCACCCGCGGCAGATTCGGCTTTTGCGGCTCGGCCAGGTAGGCATCAAAGGCCTTCTCGGCGGCGTTGACGCGTTGTAGGAAATCCTTGTCTTGAGCCAGCTCGTTGAGGCGGGCGGGTGCCAGGTTCTCCAGCAGGGCGACCGGGTTATAATTTAGTTCTACGAACTGCTGCGGATCGATGCTCATAAAGAGTTCCGAAACCTGGGGCATCCACGACCACAAAATATTGTGGCTCATCCGGTGCAGGGGGGTGAGGGCTTCGGGCAGCTGGTTCTGGATAAAGATGCGCTTTAGCTTCATCTCCGTGTTCGTTGGGGTGATAGTCATATCTATACTTGTCGGTTGGTGGAAATTGCGCACCATCAGGCGGGGACGCCGGTGCAGCGAGTAAGCGAAACGGCGTTGGGGCGTGGTTTAGAATGGAAGCACAACTCGGTACCACTTTAATGGTCCGGTTGCCTAGTGCAGACTGAAAAGCGTTTCGCAGCGGGGCCAAAAATGCGACTTATTATGCTAATAACAAAAAAGACCCGCTTTCCTTTGGCGAAAAGCGGGTCTCGTATGGCATCTGTATTAGGCTAGTATAGGTACTCGAGCGCAACGCGATCGTAGTAGCCGAACTCACCGTCCTCACCGCTGCTGAAGCAGGAGAGCATGACGGAATTAGCATCAAAGCCGGTTGGCGTACCCGGAATGTGTACTGCACCGTCGGAACCGGCCGACTCGCCCGACTGTCCGCAGGATTCCCGGCTGAACCAGTCGGTGTGCCGCAGGCCCATAGCGTGGCCGATCTCGTGGGTCATCACGTGCTCGTTCACGTTGGTGTCATAGTTTTCCATACCGTTGTAGATCTCCACCCACTTGTAGGGCTGACCGCCGCTGGGGAAGCCAGCCACGCCGCCGGCGCCGTTGTTCGACTCGTTGCGGTAAACTACGATGTCGGCGTTGGTGGTTGCGCCAAAGGTGAGGGTGAACTGTTTGGTGGTGTTTAATGCGTTGTAGTTGGCTACCGCCCACTGCAGGGCCGTACGCATCTTGGCCGTCAGGGCAAAGCCGCTGCCGGTGTATCCGACCACACTGATGGCATTGTCGCTGACCAGGTTGTTGGTACGGTACTGCTTTTCCAGGGTAGCATCCATGGCGCGCAGTTCCCGCAGTTGGTCCTTGGTCAGGGCAATGTCGCCGTCAACCAGGTAACGGTTGGCGGTGGTGCCGTCGGGCCGCACCTCCGTGTAGGGTACCGCTTCGCCGTAGTGGGCCGAGTGCCCGTCAACGTGCTGCATGATCGGAGCTTCCAATCCGAGGTCGGCTACCTGGACGTGGCCGTCCTCGTTGTGGTCTACCAGAAAAGTGGTGGTGGGGGAGAGTGCCTCGGCGTCCAGCGTGCTGTCTTCGGTGCAGGAGGTCAACAGGGCAAAAAAGAGAAAGGGAAAAAGGTGTAATACAGGTTTCATAGGTAAAAACGGGTTGGTGTGGTCAGGGCATGACGGTACAGTGGGCACGGGAGCGCCGGTAGGATCCGGACAACCGGACCACGGGTTAGAGGACTTGGAATTGAAACGGCTATTGCCGCGGCACGACGGTCAGGGAAACCAGGAGGGCCAAAGGGCCGGACCGCGGGAAGAGTGTTTTAGGTTGTCGCAAGTTAAACCCCCAAAATAAAAATCCAAGCTTCCACACAATAAATTTTCAATTCTACTTTACCTGGGTAAAGACGTGGCAACTGCGGCAGTACATATGGTCATTTATACAATAAGCCGCCCCCTGAGCCACCTGCCCGGCCCCACCTAATTTCACCGCACCCGCGAACCCGCCACCCTTGCCTACCTGTTTGAGCAGTATGAAATTACTATCCCTGACCGCGGTGGCATTGCTAACGGTCACCTCCTGTGCCTCCCAGGTTAGCAACGATCAAAAGGCCGCCCTTGCCGAGCAAGGTCCCGTAACCGTAGCTACAGCCATCGGTCCACTCCAGCTTCCCAGCCCCTACAGCAGCGAGTCGGCCGTAAAGCTGAGCGAGATCACCGACTGGCCCGCCGATCGCACCCCCCGGGCCCCCGAAGGCTTTACGGTTAACCGCTTTGCCGACGGACTGCAGCACCCGCGCAGCACCTACATCTCGCCCGAGGGGGAGATCTTTGTCGTTGAAAGCAACACGCGCAACAGCGCCGATCGCATCCAGAAACTGGTGGACGCCGACGGTGATGGCAGGGCAGAAGAGCGCATTGTCTTCGCCACCGGGCTTAACCAACCTTTTGGGATGCTCATCCTCGACGACTATTTCTACGTGGCCAATACCGACGCCACTTACCGGTACCCCTACACGACCGGGCAGCGTGAACTTGATCTCAGCAAAGGCGAAAAGGTAGTTTCCACGCCACCCCAGGGCTACAACAATCACTGGACGCGCAACCTGCTGGCCGCCCCCGACGACAGCAAGATCTACGTGTCCGTAGGTTCCGGCAGCAACGTCGGTGAAAACGGCATGGAGGCCGAAAGGAACCGGGCCACCATCCTGGAGGCGAATCCCGACGGCAGCGCGGTGCGGGAGTACGCTACCGGACTGCGCAACCCGGTAGGCATGGACTGGAACCCGATTACCGGAGAGTTGTGGACGGCCGTCAACGAACGCGACAAACTAGGCGACGAGCTGGTACCCGATTACATTACCAGCGTGCAGGAGGGCGGCTTTTACGGATGGCCCTACAGCTATTTTGGACATATCAACGACCCCCGGTGGGCCGACGACCCGCACCAGGAGCTGGTGGACGAGGCCATAGTTCCCGATGTACCCCTGGGAGCCCACACGGCTTCGCTCGGCCTGGTATTCTACACCGCCGAACAGTTTCCCGATCGTTACCGGAACGGGGCTTTTGTGGGACAGCACGGCAGTTGGAACCGCTCCAACTTCAGCGGCTATAAAGTTGTCTTCGTGCCCTTCGATGCCCAGGGCAATCCACAGCCGCCGGAGGACTTCCTGACGGGCTTTATCGCGGACGCCTCCGCGGGTAAGGTCTGGGGTCGGCCAGTAGGCGTATCGGTCCTGCCCGACGGCAGCCTGCTGGTGGCCGACGACGATGCCGGTATTCTTTGGCGGGTGGCCCATCCCAGATCGTAATCACTTACCCGCAGGGCGTGGCCCCGCGGTTCACTCCCTTCCACTATGCCACTACTCATTCTTCTGCTGGGGTTCTTCTTCCCCCGCCTCGTGATCGTGCTCCTGTACTTTTTCACGGGCTGGTTCCGCGCGGCTTTCGACGGCTTCCTCATTCCCTTGCTGGGATTCATCTTTCTGCCGCTCACGACGCTGTGGTACGGCATTTCGGAGACCTACTTCGAAAGCGTGCAGACCGTCGGCCTGATCATTGCCGTCCTCCTCGACCTGGGGATCGTTGGCAGTAAGTTGCGGGATTAAGGTCTAGGCCCGGCAAGCCGAGACAATAGCTCTACCAAAAACGTCCCAACCTAAAGCGGAATATTCCCGTGCTTCTTCTTGGGTAGTACGGTGACCTTGCCTTCCAGGGAGGCGAAAGCGCGAATGAGTTTGCGCCGCGTATCCTGTGGGTAGATGACCTCGTCGATAAACCCGCGTTGGGCCGCCCGGTAGGGGTTGGCAAACTTTTCCGCGTACTCGGCTTCTTTTTCCGCGAGTTTGGCGGCTGGATCGTCGGCCGACTTGATCTCGCGGCGGAAGATGATCTCGCTGGCCCCCTTGGCACCCATTACGGCGATCTCGGCACCCGGCCAGGCGTAGTTGAAGTCGGCCCCAATGTGCTTGCTGTTCATCACATCGTAGGCCCCACCATAGGCCTTGCGGGTGATCACGGTGACCCGCGGCACGGTAGCTTCGCTCAGGGCGTAGAGCAGTTTGGCGCCATTGGTGATGATGCCGTTCCACTCCTGGTCCGTGCCGGGCAGGAAGCCGGGTACGTCGACCAGCACCAGCAGGGGCACGTTGAAACAGTCGCAGGTACGGGTGAAGCGGGCCGCCTTCTTGGAGCTGTCCACGTCGAGCACCCCGGCCAGACTATAGGGCTGGTTGGCAATGATGCCGATACTCTTGCCTCCAAGGCGGGCGAAACCCACGACAATATTCTCCGCGTAGCGTTCGTGGATTTCCAGGAAGCTGTCCTCATCGATGATGCCCCGAATCACCTCGCGCATGTCGTAGGGTTGGTTCGGACTGTCTGGTACGATCCCGTTCAATTGCTCCCGGATTTCCGAACCGAGGGAGTAGGGGTACTCGATGGGTTTTTCTTCGCAGTTCTGTGGCAGATAACTTAGCAGACGGCGCAGTTGCTTCAGGCACAGCACGTCGTTGGCGGCGGTGAGGTGGGTGACACCCGATTTGGTGGAGTGGGTGGACGCCCCGCCGAGTTCCTCACTGGTCACCGATTCGTTGGTCACGGTTTTTACCACGTTAGGCCCCGTCACGAACATGTAGCTGGTGTGCTCTACCATGATCGTGAAGTCGGTCATGGCCGGCGAGTAGACCGCCCCGCCTGCGCAGGGCCCCATAATGGCAGACAGTTGCGGGATCACCCCCGAGGCCTGGACATTGCGGTAGAAGATGTCCGCATAGCCCCCAAGGGAGCGCACGCCCTCCTGGATGCGCGCGCCGCCGCTGTCGTTGAGTCCGATCAGGGGCGCGCCCGTCTTGACCGCCATATCCATGATCTTGCAGATCTTCTCGGCGTGGGTTTCGGAGAGCGAGCCCCCGAACACCGTAAAGTCTTGCGCAAATACGTAGACCAGGCGGCCGTCGACCGTGCCGTAGCCGGTGATCACGCCGTCGCCGTAGAAGACCTGCTCCTGCATGTCGAAGTCGGTGGTCCGGTGGGTCACCAGCGCGCCTACTTCCTCGAAGGTTCCGGGGTCAAGGAGCAGGTTGACGCGTTCGCGCGCCGTCAGCTTCCCCTTCTGGTGCTGCTTGGCGATGCGGTCGGCACCGCCGCCCAGTTGAGCCTTGCTCAGTTTATCGTTGAGGGTCTGTAGTTTATCCATTTGGTCGGGGCGGGTTGGTTAGTGGCGGCTAAGCCACTCGATGGAGCTTGACCGGGGGACGGTCAGGCAGGCGGAATTCTGTTGGTAAAGGTAGGCGGCGAACAGGGCGGCGGCCCGGTTGGCGCTCTCATCCGCTTCGGCAATGGCCTCGGGGCGGAAGTGGGCCTTCACGAAGTTGGTATCGAAATCGCCCGAGCGGAACGCCTCATGGGTGAAGACGAACCGACCGAAGGGCAGGGTAGTCTCGATTCCTTCGATGCGAAATTCGGCGATGGCGGTTAGCATCTTTTCGATTGCCTCACCACGGGTAGCGCCGTGAGTGATCAGCTTGGCGATCATGGGGTCGTAGTGGATGGGGATGTCCATACCTTCCTCGAAACCGTCGTCAACGCGCGCACCGGAAGTGGGCGGGCGGTAGGTGGTCAGCCGCCCGATGCTGGGCAGGAAGTTGTTGGTGGGGTCTTCGGCGTACACCCGGAGTTCGAGGGCGTGGCCGTTAATCTTCAGGTCCTCCTGCCGGAACGCCAGGGGTTCCCCCTCCGCGACGCGAATTTGCTGTTCCACAAGGTCGATGCCGGTGATCAGTTCCGTAACGGGGTGTTCGACTTGGAGCCGGGTATTCATTTCCAGGAAGTAGAAATTGTGGTCAGCGTCGAGCAGAAATTCTACGGTTCCGGCGCCCACGTAGTCGCACGACTGGGCGACCCGTACCGCCGCTTCTCCCATTTGGCGGCGGAGCGCGGGTTCCAGGACGGCCGAAGGGGCTTCCTCAACTACTTTTTGATGCCGTCGCTGAATGCTGCAGTCGCGCTCAAAGAGGTGCACACAGTTGCCGTGCGTATCGGCGAGCACCTGGATCTCGATGTGGCGGGGCGAGGCGATGTACTTCTCGATGAAGACGCTGCCGTCGCCGAAGGCATTTCGCGCCTCACTGATGGCGCGGTTCATCTGGTCTTCCAGTTCATCGGCCGATTCCACCACGCGCATGCCCTTGCCGCCGCCGCCAGCAGCGGCTTTGATCAGGATGGGGAAGCCGATCTCGCGGGCTACGGCCCGCGCGCGCTCGGGATCGTCTACGGCCTCGTCCAGGCCTGGCACCATCGGGATGTCGTAGGCACTTACCGTGTCCTTGGCTGCGAGCTTGTTCCCCATCACCTCGATGGCGTGCGGCCGGGGCCCGATGAATATCAGTTCCGCGGCGGCCACGCGGCGCGCGAACTCCGCATTCTCGCTCAGGAAGCCGTAGCCCGGGTGGATGGCGTCGGAACCCGTATCGCGGGCCGCGGCGATCACTTTGTCCATATCCAGGTACGACTGGTTCGAGGGCGGCGGCCCCAGGTGTACGGCCTCGTCTGCGAAGCGGACGTGTGGCGATTCCCGGTCGGCGTCCGAATAGACGGCTACCGTAGTGATGCCCAGGCGGCGGGCGGTGCGCATGATGCGCAGCGCGATCTCGCCTCGGTTGGCAACGAGTATTTTCTTCATTCCATTTCGATTAGCAACTGTCGTTTGTCGACCGCCTCGCCCACCTTGACCTTTACCGCCTTTACGGTGCCAGCGCCTTCGGCCTTGATTACATTTTCCATCTTCATGGCTTCCAGCACCAGCAGGGGCGTGCCGGCCTCCACTTCCGTACCGGCTTCCACCATAACCTGCAAGATCAGGCCGGGCATCGGGGCGGTCACTTCGTTGGTCGTAGTGGCTACGGTGGTGGCGAGGCCCAGTTCCTGCACGATACGGTCGTAGGAATCGGCCAACGCTACGGTGAAGCGACGGCGATCGATCGCGACCGTAAGCCGCTTGCCAAAAGAGTCGGCCTCGATCAATTCGCAGGCGAAGCTTTCGCCGTCCACAATGAGGTGATATTTACCGTGGTAGGGCCCGACGATGTTCAGGTCGGACAAGGTCTCGGCGCTAATGTCAAACGATTGGTCCGCAACGGTGGCGGTTAAATTCTCCATGAGGGGTAACCTAGCTGTTTTACCTGATACGTACAAATAGGGTAGGGCCTAGCGGGGCTGCATGCGGATACCGGCGTCCATTCGTACCACCGTACCATTCATGTAGTCGTTTTCGACGATGTGACGGGCCAGACGGGCCACTTCCTCGGCCTGACCGAGCCGGACCGGGAACAGGGGCTGGCGCGAGAGGGAATCGTACACCTCCTGCGGGAAGGCATCAAACATGGGCGTGTGGATCAGGCCGGGCGCAATGGCGTTGACCCGGATGCCGTTGCGGGCCAGGTCGCGCGCCATGGTCAGCGTCATGCTGGCCACCCCGCCCTTGGAGGCGCTGTAGGCGGCCTGGCCGATCTGTCCTTCGTAAGCCGCTACGGAGGCGGTGTGGAGGATCACCCCTCGGCTCCCGTCTCTGTCCAGGGGTTGGTTCTGCGCCATCGCATAAGCGACAATACTGGAGACATTGAAAGTCCCAATCAAATTAATGTTGATCACCTTAGCGAATAGGGCGGCATCTCCCGGCCCGTCGCGGCCGATGGTCTTCACGGCCGGGGCTATACCCGCGTAGTTGCAGCATACGTGCAAGTCGCCAAAGCGTTCGCGCACCTCCCCGACGGCCCGCGTAACTGCGGCGTGGTCGGTGACATCGACTTCGTGGTAGCTGGCATTCTCGCCCAGTTCGCCTACCAGGGCTTCACCCCGCTCGCGATTCAGGTCAAACAGGGCCACACGGGCGCCGGCCCCGTGGAACAGGCGGGCAGTAGCTTCTCCCAGTCCGGAAGCCCCCCCGGTAATGATGGCGGTACTATTCTCAATTTTCATGCCGCAACCTACAAAATTTGCGCGCCAGTATCCGATCGTGGGGGCATGTTCACTAATACATGCAAATATATCGCATTCATCGACGCTTTGTCCCGCAGACAACCTTTGGGAAATGATTTCACCTTTCAGCAATCCTTTGGTACCCAACTTACGTACGTACCAGTAAACCAAATGACCTTATGAAGTTACCCAAGTTCACCGAGTCGCGCGTCGTTGCCGACCGGAACCCCCACAATCGCCGGTCGTTCCTGCGCAAGTCCGGTCTCGGACTGGCCGCCGCCGGACTATTCCTAGCCGGATGCGAAGACGACGACGACCCCATCATGATCGATGAAACCGTTAATCTCGGCAGCGGCGACGTTGGCGTTCTCAACTACGCCTACGCCCTCGAGCAACTGGAAGCCGCCTTCTACGCTCAGGTGCTGCAGGGTGGATACTTCGCCAGCGCCAGCGCTGAGGAGAAACAGATCATGACCGACCTGGAGGCCCACGAGCGTGCCCACGCCGAATTCTTCGAGGCCGCCATCAGTTCCGTGGCCACCGCCATTCCAGCCCTGGGGGTTGACTTCAGCAGCATCGACTTCGACAGCCGCAGCAGCGTACTGGGTACCGCCCAGGCTTTTGAAGACCTTGGTGTATCGGCCTACAACGGCGCCGGTCGTCTGTTGCAGAATCCCGACTTTCTGGTGATCGCCGGCAAGATCGTGAGCGTCGAAGCACGCCACGCCGCCGCCATCCGCAGCATCAACAGCGCTTCGCCCCGCGCCTTCGCCAGCAGTGAAGTAGTCGACTCGAACGGTCTCGACTTGGCCCGCACCCCTTCCCAGGTGCTCAACATCGCCAAGACCTTCATCACCACCAATATTGACGCAAGCGGTCTGCCCCAGTAGTCCACCCCAAAAGAAACAACATGAAATTCCTACATCTCTTTAATGAATTTGAACGGGGGGCGAACGGTTCCACCCCCCAGCTGACCACGCGCCGCGAGGCCTTCGGTCAGATCGGCCGCACGGTCGGTAAAGCCGCCACTGTGGCCCTGCCGCTGGCCGCCTTCCTGAAATCTAACCCAATAGCCGCCCAAAGCAGCGGCGATAGCATCGTTGACGTCCTCAACTTCGCCCTCACCCTGGAGTACCTCGAAGCCGAGTACTACGCCATGGGACTGGACTCCGACGGACTACTCACGGGCGATCTCCGTGAAACGATCTCTCTTATCGGCGACCACGAGGCTGCCCACGTGGAGTTCCTCAAGTCTGCCATCAGCGGTGCCGGCGGCGACCCCGTCGACAAGCCCGATTTTGACTTTACGGCCGGTGGAAACTTCAACAACGTCTTTTCCAACCAGACCATCTTCCTGGCCCTTGCCCAGGCCTTCGAAGATACCGGAGTGCGCGCCTACAAAGGCCAGGCCGCAAACCTGATGGGTAACGGTGCCGTACTTACCGCCGCCCTCCAGATCCACTCCGTGGAAGCGCGCCACGCCTCCGAGATCCGCCGTATTCGCGGGTCCAAGGGCTGGATCACCAACGCTGAGAACACCACGGGTGCCGGTGCCGCTGATGCAGTCTACATGGGTGAGGATAACGTAATGCAGTTAGGCTTCAACGTCACTACCCTGACCAGCGTAAGCCGTAACCACATCACCGAGGCCTGGGATGAGCCCCTGAGCAAGCAAGCCGTGCTCGACATCGCTTCGCTGTTCATCGCCGACTAGCGGGCTACCTGACAAACACATGAACTGAGCGCGCAGTACCACCCGGTATTGCGCGCTTTTTTTATGCCCGGCACCCGCGGCCGCGCCCAAAGAAATGATAGTAGTCTTTAACTCAGACCAACGTCAAGCGTCATCATAACTATGAAGCCGACTACGAAGCCCAGCGTGGCGATATCCGTGTTGCTCTCCAGTTGGGTCTCCGGCACAACCTCCTCGATCACGACGAAGATCATGGCCCCGGCGGCGAAGGCCAGTGCGTAGGGGAGGATGGGGGTAAAGAAGGTAACGGCCAGCGCCCCGGTTACTGCGGCAATTGGCTCTACGGCCGCGGACAGCTGACCATACCACCAGCACTTGAAGCGGCTCACGCCCTGGCGACGCAGCGGCATGGACACCGCTAGCCCCTCGGGGAAGTTTTGGATGCCAATGCCCAGGGCCAGGGCCACCGCCCCACCGATCGACGCGCCGGGCATATCTGCGGCCACCCCACCGAAGAGGACACCGACGGCCAGGCCCTCGGGGATATTGTGTAAGGTGATGGCCAGAACCAGCAGGGTAGTGCGGTGCCAGGGCGATTTCAGTCCCTCCTTTTCACTCTCCTTGAAATTGATGTGCAGGTGGGGAAGGATCTTGTCCAGGCCGAAGATGAACAGGGCACCCGTAGCGAAGCCCACCGCGGCGGGAATCACCCGCACGAATCCGTCGCCCGGACTCATCTCAATGCCAGGCGCCAGCAGGCTCCAGAAAGAGGCGGCCACCATTACACCCCCGGTGAAGCCCAGCGCCCCGTCAAGCAGGGTACGGTTCATACCTTTAAAGAAGAACACCAGCGCCGCCCCCGCTGCGGTGAGGATCCAGGTGAACAGGGAAGCGTAGAGCGCCGCCAGGATGGGGTCGATGGATTCGAGGTAAGCAATGGCACTGGATAGCATGGCAGCAAAGTAAACGCGAATTCTCCATACCGCCGGTAGAAGTACTACGGCGAAGCCGCACGCAAGCCCACCCTCCATCCCCGGAAGCTGAATGTTAAGGTCGTGCGCGGTACACGTAGGTACATTAAATTTATGTTTTGTTTTGAGAACCCCAACGACACTACTATCAAACACCCTTATTACCACAACCTGCTGCGCACCCTGCGCGGCAACCTACCGGCATTGCTGGTGGGTATCGCGATCTGCAGCATCCTGCTGCTCGCCGCCATCCTGGCTCATTCGAGCCTGCCGACGACTTATGGCCTGCTATTTCGGGACATGGGGTCGGAGGTTGATCTGCCGGTTTCGCACGGCCTGTTTTCCCAGCTAGGGATAATGCTCTGGTCCCTCGGACTCGGTTCGTTGCTGTTGATGCTGCTTAGCTATCCCTCGCCTTCTCACCGCGTACGCGCTTACATCCTGTATTCCCTGGTGGTGACGCTCACCTTGGCCATCGACGATGCCTTCCGGATGCACGAAACCTTTTTCGACGAGGTTCTCGGACTGGGCGAGTCGGTTGCCTTCCTGATCTATTTCTGTCTTTTGCTGGGCTATTTCGTGCTGTTTCTCCACCAAATCCTCGCCTCGCCCTTTCCCCTGTTGCTGATCGCCCTGGGATTGTTTGCCTGCTCGATGCTAGTAGACCAGACGCCAGGACTGGCGAATTATGTCGGACTCGACGAGACTTTCCTGCTCGAGGACGGCGCCAAGTTGGCCGGGATCGTTTTCTGGACCCTGTACCAGTTGCTGATGTGCCGGTCGTGGTTCCAAGAGGCACTGGCAATTGATAGTCGGAAGGGGCAGCAATTCAGGCAAACCGTATACAGCCGGGGCGCGGACGCGGGTGCTGATATAGGCAGGCACGCCGAGAGGCGTGGAAGCCGGG
This sequence comes from Neolewinella litorea, assembly GCF_004803465.1. Classification (GTDB taxonomy): domain Bacteria; phylum Bacteroidota; class Bacteroidia; order Chitinophagales; family Saprospiraceae; genus Neolewinella; species Neolewinella litorea. The sequence continues at coordinate 490,853 of NZ_SRSF01000001.1, forward strand.
CGGAAGTCTGAAGAGTGGCCTTATGGTGGCCGGCAACCCCAGCGTGTGCTTACTGTACCAGCGTTACAGATAGCTGTCTTTCTCGTCGCGCAGGCTTGCGGGGTAGAGAATGATGAACTGGACGATGATGGCAAGGACGATGAGTGCCACAATTTCCAGTTGAGTAAAAAGGTGTACGCTGCCCAGCGCTTTGCGGCCCATGGAAAGCTGGCGTTGTCCCTCCGTAAGCTGGATATCCGATAATTCGCGCAGGGTTTGGCGGACTTCGGTCACTGGTTGCCGCAGTAATGCGCCGTCGGCATCTTCGGCCAGGAATTTATCCTCCTTTTCCTCCAGGTGCTGGACGCTCTCGCGCAGTCGCTCAAATACCAGGCTTTCCCGTTCGGTCAGTTTTGTATCCGCGAAGCGGTCGATCGCTGCCCGTATCGTCTGTTGGTTTGCGGCGGTCGCGGAAGCCAAATCCGGGCCGGAAAGTCGGGCGTAAGCCATCTCCTTCTCGCGTAGCAACTCAGACAGGTCAAAAATAATGCTGTGGGCCACGAGCCGGTCGGCGTAGATCGTTTCGAGGGTCTCTTCCACGGCACCGAAGTTGTGTCGGTCGACCAGGTTGGTCGTCAGGATCAGTAGAAAAACCAGGGCAATACCGAGTGCCCATTTGATTTTGTTAAGGGAGGTCATAGTGGATGAGGTTTGGAGAACAGGAAGGTAATGATAGTAAAGCTATTAAATACTGGCATACCGCGCAATAGTAGTCGTGCGCGTTACCCGGTGGCAGGTTAAGAACCGTGGGCAATGCGGATGAGATCGTCAACCTTTTCTAAGTGCTGACTTCCGGCGTCGTAGCCAGTGGGCATCTGGGTGCGCCTACACCGCTGGAGGGTGGGGGAGAGGTGCCCGAATTTACATCCCTTGTATAAAAGCAGTGTGGCGTGATTGCCTTACCGAAAGGCATTAATGGGTGGCGATCCGGATATGCGGATCACCTAAATGAGAAGTACCAATAACCCGGCCATTTGTCTACACCAGCATGGTCTTGAATCGACTGGGCAGAGGCCTGGAGTAACAGGCTGTGCCAACTGTCTTCTAACGCTGACTATTTATCCTTGATATTCGTCGTTTGCAACGGAGGCTCGTTGCGTCTTGGAGCCATAACCCTCCACATGGTAGCCGAGTGAATTTTACTCGCAAACAGTTAGGTTCTACTACAAAAGAGGTATTCTTTTCATCGGTATCTGAGCACGGTTGGACGGTTGGATAAGGCAATAGCGGGCAGTTGGATTAATTCTAATTAACATAATATAAATTATGGGCTTTCATCCAAACTGAAAATGTAGTCTGTAATCGAAGCCGGTTTATGGTATTGGACTCCAGTCCAATTACAAACAAGTTGACCTATCCGTCCTATAAACTTCGTGGCACTACCTTGGTGAGTACACCGACTCCTCACCAGCAGCTCGATAATCTTGCTCATCAATTCCTACGTCCCTTTAGTGTTGTACTCTGAGCTTAGATGGTTCGTCGGGTGAGGAGAATCGATAGCTCCGAATTGGTCCAAGTCAGGCTGCAGCCAAGGATATAAATCTGGGAATCAGGTCAATGCATTTTGATAGTCAGCAACTGAAGAGGTTTCAAAAGAGGCTCCAGTTTAATAAGCTGGTAGTTGTAAACTGAATTTCCCCTACCCTTCCAATTTCTAATATTTCGACAAACTTTTCGAAAAAAGAAAACTTTGGATGAGTAACGATAAATAACTTTATTCACGCACATCGGCAACCGGTTAATTATCAACCGTTTATCAAATAATTTCGCCACACGCAAAGTCTAAATCTAATACGCGTTATACCGACCAATCGGTTACCACAACCGAATTCATTCACCGATTGGCACTATTCATCCACGCGCCGATATCCGGCCACCAGGCCTGTACCCATCAGAATGCCGATGCCACGGTAGGCGATGCCAGTTGGCGACCGCCAGGTGAGTTGATAAGCGTCTCCCTGTTGGGTGATTTCAAGATCGTAGTTACCCAACTCCGTGCCGTCTGCGAGATGATAGGTGATGTGGTAGATTCCGGGAAATCCGTCGTCGGTCGGCCCAATAGCCACGCCGGTTCCGATCTCTCCCGAGTCCAGCTCATTGGAGTACCACTTCGCGATCAAACGATCCTTGTGCTGGGGACGGTAGGTGACTATGCCTACGTGGGGAATGGTTTGGTCGTTCATCTTTGTCGAATATTTAGAAGGTTAAGTGGCTGGGAACGCGGTTGCCTCGCTCATTTCCTTAAAGTACGCAGGAAGTGGTTGGAAACCAATCGCCGGCAGTGGGTACATCGGATGTTTGTCGCGCAAACCTGTGTTTGTAACCGGGTCTCGGGTTGTATTAAGTGTCGGGCCGCAAGGCCCTCAGCCCAACATGGTAGCGGGCCTTGGCGCTCGGCCTGTAAGGCCTCGACCTAAAATGTCCGAACATCCCCCCAACGCGCGCCCTTACAGTATTTATGTTGCACCTATTATTCATCCTCGCATCCCTGCTGCCCATGTCTACGCATACCGACACTATTTGGTACCAATTTTCAACCAGCTCGGATGCTTCCGAATGGGAAGTCCAGGACGATACCGTCATGGGTGGCAGATCCAAAGGGAACTTCGAAGTGAGCCGCCAAGGCGTCGGCCGTTTCCACGGTCACGTGAGCCTGGAAAACGACGGCGGCTTCTCCTCCATCAACCATACCCTTGACCAGCCCATTGAGCCCGAGGGTACTGACCGTTTTGTACTACGCGTGAAGGGCGACGGAAAAGTCTACCAGTTCAGGGTCATGGCCGACGAGGATCAAGAGTTCACCCACTACGGTGAGTTCAAGACGACCGGGGAATGGCAAACCGTGGAAATGTCCTTTGACGAAATGACCGCCATCCACCACGGCGAACCGGTCGACGTTCCCAACTACGAAGGTGATCGCGTCGCCGTGATCGATTTCCTCATTGCCAACGGGGAAGAACAGGACTTCGAGCTCCTCATACAAAGTGTCGGAGTGAAGTAGGAGGTAACACGCGAACTGTCCGAAAACTCACCAGTCGTACTGCAGCACCACCGTCCCCCAGGCGTGCCCCCTACCCTGCCGGAATTCTTGCGTCAGATAGGTGTGGGAAAATTCTAGTTGCACGCCACCTAGCTTTACCTCTATTCCCGCGGTTGCCTGCCCAACGATCCGCGACACATCGCTTGCGGATAGGGTATGCGGACTCTGCCGATTGAACAGTCCGCCCTGCAGACTCGCGTCATAACCCACCAGGCGGGCGGCGGGGCGCAGGTGCAACACAATTCCCGAACGGCGAGCACCGGTGGGCAGCAAGCCAAAGCGTATCTCGGAGGCAAGTCCCAATCGGGTACGGTAAGTTCCCACCCGACCCTTCACTTCGCTGTACACCTGCAACCACCTGTAGCTCAATATTTTATAACTTGCCATCAATTGGTAATCGAGCAGTACATCCGTAGCGATCTGGTACTCCCACCCCATTGGAGCTACGTTGCCGGTCCGCCGGTGAATCCACTTCTGTTCGGCCGCCGCGAGTGAGGGCGGACCGATCACTCCGGCCAGCACCTCCGAATAGTATTGCCGTTTCCGCTCGGTGTGGAACCCGCGCGCCGCCGCCCGCTGGTTGCCGTAAATGAAGTACAGTGCACCCGCGTATGGCCGGTCGTCGCGCAAGATCTGGTCGGCCCGGATGCTCGTGGGGGTGTACCCCTCCTGCCCCATACCGAAAACATGCCGGCCGCTGCCGTACTCCAGCCGGATGCCCTGCGTGAAGTAGTAATCGGTGGCCGTAAAGTAGTCGTTGGCGTAGGTGAGCCGGAAGAAGTGAGCCTGCTCCTTTTGCGCGGACAGAGAGCTACCGTACGACAGTAAAAGCAGTATGGCAAATGCGCGGAAGAGGGGCATTTACAAGTTTACGTGAAGTCGCCCCCATCCGGTTCCCGGCAACGGTCCGTCGCGTGGTGGTGTGGGGACCTTAACTCACGAGAGGGGGAGTTAAGGGACCAAAAAAATGTCCGGCCCCGCGACAAGGCGCGAGACCGGACATTATGAATCGGCAAGCGAGGCTAGAAGCGCAGGCTACCGGACAGCGTCAGGATGGTACCCAACTGGCTGAAGTGGAAACCGTCGTAGGTCATCTGCGAATAGCGCTGGTTGAAGGTGATGAGGTTCGACTGGTTCTCCAGGGCCGCGGGATTGTTCAGCAGGGCGTCACCGGCCGGACTTTCCGATTTGAAGTTCCACTCAGGCAGGACGTTAAAAATATTGTTGGCGTTGAACTGCAGGGTGAACTTCTCGGTGAGGCGGTAAAAGATGCTGAGGTCGGTGACCACCTTGGTCTCGAACTCGGTGTACAGGCCCGTGGCCAGGCCCTGCTGCCGGAACTCGGTGGGACCGAAGAGGGTATTGTTGAGGCTGAAACCCACCTTTTCCAGGTCGTAATCGATACCCAGGATGGCTTTGTACTTCGGACGGGAAGTGAAGAAAAGCGCCTCCTGGGTGGGGTTGGCCACCGACTGGCCGGCACCAGCTACAATTTCCGGGTTCTTCACCGCGCCGATCCGTTCGTTCTGCAGGGTGTAGTTGCCCGACAGGTTCACGACCAAACTGCGGTCGCCGAAGCGCAGGCCGCGGTAGCTGGACACGAAGTCGATGCCGGAGGTCCGCGTATCCAGTCCGTTGACAAAGAAGCTCAGGTCGCTGAGGTTGTTTTGCGCCAGGAGGTTATCCAGGGGCGTGTTCCCGGCGTCGGTGGAGCCGATCTCCGTGGAGAGGATGATGCGGTCCTCCACCTTGATGTTGTAGTAGTCAAGGGTGATGCTGAGGTCGGAGTTTGGACGCAGACCTACGCCGACCGTGAAGTTGGTCGACTTTTCAGGATCCAGGGCGGGCAGTCCGAGCAGACGGGCCTCACGGCTGACGTTGCTGATCAATCCGCCTACCTGGATACCCGAGCCGGGTACGAAGCTGTACTGCGCCTTCTGGGTATAGATCTGGTGCAGGGAGGGGGCTTTGAAGCCGGTGCTGAAGGAAGCACGCAGGGTCACCTTGTCCTCGGAGAATTTGTAGCGTGAACTCACCTTGTACACGAAGGCGTTGCCGAAGTCGCTGTAGTTCTCCAGGCGCACGGTGGCGTTGATGAGAAAGTCCTCGGTGAAGTCGAAGGCCGCATCGGCGTATCCACCGAAGTTGTAGCGGTCAAAGGTGCCGGAGTTGCGAGGGTCGTTGCCGGAAAAGGAGTCGGCGCCGCCGTCCTCATAGGAAGCCAGGTCGCCCTCGATAACGGTGAAGCTTTCGTTGCGGAACTCCGCGCCGAAGGCGATGCCGACCATATCCGAAAGCCGGCGCGTGATGTCGATGTTACCCACGTTGTGCGTGAAGCGGGTGCCGCCCGGATCGAAGGTGATCGGACTGTTCTCGCGGTACTTGAAGGTGCCGTCGGGGTTGAGGGTGCTGTTCCGGTTGTGGGAGTTGGAGACAGTGTAGGTCTGCTCGTTTCCGCCGGTGGTGAAGCTCACGTCGGCGATCCAATCGTCCTTGCGCGTAAGGAATCCGACCGTACCGTGGTAGTCGTTCAGATTGCCCTCGAAAGTAGGCACGTAGCCGATGTACTCGCCGTTGGGCCCGTTGGGAAAGAAGTCGGCCAGGTAGGGGAAGTCATCCAGCGTCCGCCAGTAAGGCGTGCGGTAGTTGGCGAAGCTGTTCACCTTCTTATATACGTAGGCTGCGTTACCGTAGAATTCGGTGTTGTCGGACACGTCGCTGCCGAAGTTGACCACGAATTTCGAGGCAGTCGTTTCCGGCGAGGCGTTGATGTTGCGGGCGTCGGGGTAACGGCTGAGGAATGAGCGGACGTCCTCAATGCTGGCCCCGAAGTCGGCGGCTTCTCCGGCGGCGTCGACGGTGCCCGGGCGGTTGGCCTGACCGATCTTGGACAGGTCGATGGTGTAGTTGATGAAGCCGCTTTCGCCGATGTTGGTGCCGTTGTTGAGCGCGATACCGAACTGCTCGCCGTCGCCTTCGGTGGTGATACCGGTACGGAGGGTCACGCTGCCGTCTTCGTCGTTATCTTTCAAAACGATGTTCATTACACCGGCGATGGCGTCGGACCCATACTGGGCCGAGGCGCCGTCCCGCAGGATCTCCACCCGCTTGATGGCGTCCGTGGGGATGGCGGAAATGTCCGCGCCGGTCTCTCCCCTACCCGGTGAGGTCTGGGTGTAGAGCAGGGCGCTCATATTCTTGCGCTTGCCGTTGATGAGGATCAGGGTGCGGCTGGGCCCCATGTTGCGGATCTCGTAGGGGTCGAGCAGCGAGGTGGCGTCGTTGACGGGGGTTTGCACCGTATTGAAGGAGGGAACCCTATACTGCAGGGCCTTGTCGAAGGTCTGCTGCCCGGTAGCGGTCAGGTCATCCGAGGTAAATACGTCCACGGGAAGCGGGGAGGTCGTCGAGGAGCGCGGCGCGGTGCGCGAGCCTACTACTACCAGTTCTTCGAGGTTGGTGGCCCCGCCCTCCATGGATACGTCCCAGGTAGCGGTCTCTCCCGCGGCCAGCGTGAACTCACGGCTCTGCGATCCGTAGCCGATGTAGCTGACCGTAAGGGTGTAAGTACCGGCGTTGCGCAGGTTGAGCTCGTAGGTACCGTCTACGTCCGTGACCGTGCCGGTGGACCCGGCGGAGATCGTGGCCCCCACTATGGGTAGTCCGGATTCCGTGACGGTACCGACGACGGTTTGGGCAGTGAGCAGGCCCGGCAGAATGGCGCAGACGAAGACTGCTAGGGTAAAGTAATGCCTCATACAGTTGATGGGATATGGTCCGGGTGATGGATATTCCACCGGACCGGTTAAGGAATGGCTTTGGATGTAAGGTAGCACGGAATTTTAACCGGTAATACACTGGACTTCTATCCCTTACACGTTGCGGTTTATTGCAATCGGTGGTATTTCGGTTGATCGGTTGGGGGATAATTACTCTGTTACTTTTGGAGATCCAACTGATTGTGCACCTTGGCACTTGGACTGTGAGGCCTTGAGCTGAATGGTTTGTGTACCTTCTTTTCTCTGGTTACCTAAGGAATCGGACCGGAAGGCGATCAGCCGGCATGGTAGGGAATTCTAGTACTCCGCCTGTGAGGCCTCGACCTGAGTCATCTGTGCACCTCCACTCCCCTGGGGTTACCCAAAAGTCGGACCGGAAGGCCCTCAGCCCGGCATGGTAGCGGACCTTAGCACTCGGCCTGGAAGGCCTCGACCTAATAGTCTATATTCACCGCTATGAAAGCACACCACCACCTGAGCCTGGCGCTCCTGTTGCTCTGCCTGGCCGCCTGCGCTCCGGCGCCCGAATCCGACAACGTGGCGAATACTTCTCCGGCACCGGATGAGAACTGGGTAAGTTTGTTCAACGGCAAAGACCTTACCGGCTGGGACATCAAGATGGCCGGCCGACCACTGAACGAGAACTTCCGCAATACGTGGCGGGTAGAGGACAGCATGCTGCGCGTGAGCTACGAAGACTACGAGAACTTCGACGATGCCTACGGTCACCTGTACTACCAGCAGCCCTATAGCCACTACAAACTGCGGTTCGAATACCGCTTCACGGGAGAACAAACGCCCGGTGGAGCCAACTGGAACGTGCGCAACAGCGGCGTAATGCTGCACAGCCAATCGGCCGCCAGCAACGATATGGGGCAGCATTTCCCGGTATCCGTTGAGCTGCAACTGCTTGGCGGACTCGGCGAAGGGGAACGCAACACCGGCAACGTCTGCACGCCGGGCACGGCCGTGGTGATGGGCGACACGATCAATTACAATCACTGTATCAGTTCCAATTCGGCCACCTACCACGGCGACGACTGGGTAAAGGCCGAGGCCATCGTGCTGGGCGGGGAGGCCATGCACTTCCTGATCGAGGGCGATACCGTGCTCAGTTTCCAAAAACCGCAGATCGGGGGCGGCTTCACCTCGCGCAACGACGATGCGGCCGCCTGGAAACGCTTCGGCGTCGAGGACAGCTACCAGCGTTGGCTGGACCGGGAGGGGGAGATCCTGACCGAAGGCTACATTGCCCTGCAGGCGGAAAGCCACCCCATCGACTTCCGCAACATCGAGCTGCTGGAACTACCCCAAGAATAGACCATTTATGACCCATATATCGGCCCTGCGCCTGCTGCCCCTACTCCTTTGCCTCCTGTGGCAATCCGCCTGCAGCCAAACCGTGGGCGAGCCCGCGGGTGCCGTATCCTATCCCGAATATCCGGCCGAAGCGGTGGAAGCATCCCTGGAAAGCTATCGGGAGTCGGCGCTAACGACCCGCCGTTTCAAGCAGTCGGACCTGCAACCACTGCTGCATGAGCTGGGCAACGCCTTCCGGGTCGATACAGCTGGCACTTCGGTGGAAGGCCGTCCGCTTTACCGGGTGGAATGGGGCCGTGGGCCTACGGAGGTACTGCTCTGGTCACAGATGCACGGCGACGAGCCCACGGCTACGGCGGCGCTCTTTGACCTGTTCAACTGGTTGGAAGGAAGCGGTGACGGACTGGACAGCCTGCGGCAATTGCTCGACCGCGAACTTCACCTCACCTTTCTGCCGATGCTGAACCCCGACGGCGCAGAACGCTTCGAGCGTCGCAACGCTCTGGGCATTGACCTGAACCGCGACGCGCTGCACCTTACCAGTCCGGAAGCCCGCGTACTCAAAGCGGAGCGCGACCGCCTGGATGCCGAGTGGGGCTTCAACCTCCACGATCAGGGAGTCTACTATTCGGTGGGATTCCCCAAAGGCCCTGGAGCCGTATTATCAATTCTGGCGCCCGCCTTCGATTGGGAAAAGAGCATGAGTGACAAGCGCGAGGATGCCGCCCAGCTGATCGCGCTGCTCAACGCCCGCTGGCAGGGCTACGTACCGGGCCGCATCGGACGATATAACGACGACTTTGAGCCCCGGGCCTTCGGCGACAACCTGCAGAAGTGGGGTACCCGTACCGTGCTTATCGAATCCGGCGGTTATCCCGGTGACCCCGAAAAGCAGGAGATTCGTCGGCTTAACGTACTGGCCTTGATCGATGGGCTGCACGCCATAGCGACGGGGCGTTACGAACAGTACGGCGTGGCGGATTACCTAGCCATCCCCGAGAATGAATCCAACGGCGTCCACGCCCTCATTCTCGAGAACGCCCGCGTCGACCGCCCGGAAGGCAGCTACGTAATGGATATCGGCTTCCGCCGCAGCGAGCGTGCTGTGGGGCAGGACGGCCGGTCCTACACCTCATCGGCTTACGTCAGTGATCTGGGTGACCTGTCTACTTTCGGCGCCTTCGAAAGAGTGGACCTCGACAGTATGCGCGTGGTTCCGGGAAAAATCCACCCGGACCAGCACTCCGCCTCCGAAATCTCCCGATTGAATCCGCGGGAATTCTACCGGCAGGGGTATACAGCCGTACGGGCTACCGCTACCCTACCCGATCCGCCACCTAATATGGGCCTAAGGATATTGGGACCTAAGGACCGACTGGCCGGCGCGGTCGATATCGGCGTTACGCTGGACCTGCTGGTTTACGATACCGCAGGCAGGTTGAAGTACGTGGTCGCGGATGGAGCAGTGATAGAAACGCAGGATTGATAGCAAGGCTATTGAATTTCGCACTCGCAATTGGACGGAAATACAACCTACTAAATAAAGAAAACTTAGGATGAGTAATGAAACGACCCTTAAATTTGGTGTCCCCGACTCGAGTATTGTCATTTGGACAAAAATAATTGAGGTCAGGAGCAAATAATCGGTAAGACATAGCCCAGCTTTCCCAACTCTCTCTATATTTACAGTCAAACAGCGGCTTTTTCTTTGTTTTCGCCCCGGACGTTGTGTAGCGTCCACCATTTGAAACCGCAAGAATTGCTCCTCACTACGGGGGCCATCGATCATGTTAACTAGTAGATTATGAAACAGCATTACGTTCTGTTGAGGTACTGCCTCAGCGTATTCGTTTTCCTGCTCACCTTATCGGTGAGCGCCCAACAGCGAACCGTGACCGGTACGTTGACGGATGAAGGCACTGGAGACCCGCTTATCGGCGCCAGTGTCTTGGTGAAAGGAACCACGCGGGGTACCGTCACCGACCTCGACGGCAACTACGCCATCCAGGCAGCTCCCAATGAGACGCTCGTGATCTCCTATACCGGCTACGCTACCCGCGAAGTGGAGGTAGGTGACAACGAAACGATTTCACTAAGCCTGACCAGTGGTGAATTGCTGGACGAGGTAGTCGTAGTAGCCTACGGCAAACAGAAGAAAGCGACCGTCACCGGTGCGGTGGTCGGCGTCGAAGGCGGTGCGCTGGAACAGTCCCCCGCCGCCAACCTCGGCGTCTCCCTGGCCGGTCGACTACCGGGCGTTGTGGTCATTCAGACCAGTGGCGAGCCGGGTGTCGACGACGCCCGCATCAACATCCGCGGTCAGAACACCCTCGGCAACAGCAGCCCCCTGGTGGTAATTGACGGAGTGCCCGACCGGAACGGTGGACTTTCCCGTCTTAACCCGCAGGACATCGAGTCGATTTCCGTGCTCAAGGACGCCTCCGCCGCCATCTACGGTGCACGGGCCGCGAACGGTGCCATCCTGATCACCACCAAGCGGGGAACCACCGGCAAGCCGTCCATTTCCTACGACTTCAACCAGGGATTCGCGCAGCCTACGGTGTTGCCCGAAATGTCCAACGCAGTTGAGTACGCTACGATCATGAATGAGCTGGCCATCTACCAGAACATCCCGGTCAGTGAGTGGGACGCCGCCTGGGAGGCCATCCAGACCAAAGGAACCTACGACTCCCCCACCCCGGACGTCGGTACCATTAATGCCAACTACAGCCCGGAGACCGTAGCCCGCCACGCGGCCGGCGACGACCCCTGGGGATACCCCGACACCGACTGGTTCGACGATGCTTTCAACACCTGGGCACCCCAGGGTCGGCACAACCTGCAGATCAACGGCGGTAGCGACAACCTGCGTTATTTGGCTTCGCTCGGCTACTTTACCCAGGATGCCTTCTACAAGAACACGGCTACCAAGTACAAGCAATACAGCTTCCGCGTCAACCTCGACGCCGACGTCAACGACTATATCACCACCAGCCTGGGCATCCTGGCCCGCCGTGAGGACCGTCGCTTCCCCACCGAAAGCGCTGGATCCATCTTCCGCATGCTGATGCGCGGCCGCCCCACCGAGCCCGAAGTCTGGCCCAACGGACTGCCCGGTCCCGACATCGAAAACGGCCAGAACCCCTACGTGATCACCACCAACGCCACGGGCTACGTCGAGAACCCATCCGACTTCGTCCAGACCAACGGTGCCATTAACATCACCAACCCCTGGGTGGAAGGCCTGGCCATCAACCTATCTGCGGCCGTCGACCAGAACACCAACCGTTCGAAGACCTGGCAAACGCCCTGGCAACTTTACTACTGGGACCGCGTGAGCTACGAAGCCGACGGCGAAACGCCCCTGCTGGAGGCCGCTACCCGCTCCAACTTCACCGATCCCCGCCTGCGGCAGTCGACCAACACGGTACTTAACACCAACCTGTCGGCCCGCATCAACTACGACGCCGAGATCGGCAGCGATCACACCCTGGGCCTGATGGCCGGTGTAACCCGCGAAACCTTCGAAGGTGAGGGCTACTTTGCCTACCGCCGCAACTACATCTCGACGGCCGTCGACCAGCTTTTCGCCGGCGGTTCGCTGAACCAGGACACCGGCGGATCCGGCTACAACCGTGCCCGCCTCGGCTACTACGGCCGTGCCCAGTACGACTTCCGCGAGAAGTACCTGCTGGAGTTCATCTTCCGCTACGACGGATCCTACATCTTCCCCGAGCAGGACCGCTTCGGCTTCTTCCCCGGAGTACTGGCCGGCTGGAACGTGACCAACGAAGATTTCTTCAACGTATCCGGCATCGACTTCCTGAAACTGCGCGGCAGCTACGGACAGATGGGTAACGACCAGGTCTTCTTCCAGGGACAACTGCAGGAGTACGCCTTCCTTTCCACCTACGGATTCGGCAGCTACCCCATCAACCGCGTCGTGGAAACCACCCTCCGCGAACAACTGCTGGCCAACCCCAGCTTCACCTGGGAGCGTGCCAACAACTTCAACTTCGGTGTCGACGCTATTCTGTTCGGCAACCGGATCGACGTAACCCTCGAATACTTCAATAACCTGCGGACGCAAATCCTGATTCAGAAGACGGGTTCTACTCCGGCCAGCTCGGGTATCAACTCGCTCCTACCCCCGGTCAACGCCGGCGAAGTGGAAAACCGCGGCTTCGAATTTAACGTAGGTTATAATGGTAACGCCAGCAACGCCTTCCAGTACCGCTTTGGCGTGAACGGCGGCTATGCCAAAAACAAGGTCATTTTCATGGACGAGATCCCCGGTGCCCCCGAGTACCAGCTGCAAGAAGGAAAGCCCATCGGCGCCTACCTCGTGTACGAGGCCGACGGTGTATTCCTCAACCAGCAGGAGATCGACAACAACGAACTCGACTACAGTGCCGTAACCGGACGCCTGCTGCCGGGTGACCTGAAGTTCAAGGACATCAACGGCGACGGCATCATTGACGGCGAAGACCGCATCCGTATCGATGACAATGGTACGCCGACCTTCAACTTCGGCGCCAACTTCTCGGCCAGCTACGGTCCCTTCGATATGTCGCTGCTTCTCCAGGGAGCCACCGGAGCTTCCCTGCGCGTGCAGACCGAATCGGGCGACATCGGCAACTACCTGAAGTACAGCTACGACAACCGCTGGAGCATCGACAACCCCAGCAGCACCCACCCCCGCCTGGCCAGCCGCGGCGACACCTACTACACGGGGGGCAACTACGGCAACAACACCTACTGGCTGTTCAGCAAGAACTACATGCGTCTCAAGAACGCGGAGATCGGTTACCGGCTCCCCGCCAACCTGACGGAGAAGTTCCACCTGCGCGGCCTGCGGGCCTACGTGAACGGGCTTAACCTGATCACCTTTGATTCGCTGAACTTCTTCGATCCCGAGTCTACCACCGGCAGCGGCGTGTACTACCCACAGTCGCGCGTGATCAACTTCGGCCTCAACATTACCCTTTAATCATGCAACCACAACCGATCATGAAATCACTACAACGCGGCGTATATCGCCTATTGTCGGCTGTTGGGATAGGAGCAGTCCTGCTCGTTTCGGCCTGCGATACCGACTTCCTGAATACGGAGCCGCTCGACAGTATCTCGAGCGATGCGACCTGGGCCGACGGACCACTTTCGGAGGCCTTCATCTACAACGTTTACTCCTTCCTCGGCTACGGGGGCTTTGAGGAGCAAATGCTGGCCTCCATCACCGACGAGGCCATGTTCACCCACGCGGGCCGGAACATCAATACCTTTACCGAAGGCACGGAATCACCCGCCAACCTCGGCTGGATGAGCCCCACCTACTACTGGGACAATATGTACCTGGCTATCCGTCAGGCCAATATCGCCCTGCAGGAGCTGCCGAATTCGACCTTTGACAACGATGATCTCCGCGACCGCCTGATGGGGGAAGCCCACTTCTTGCGGGCCTATTACTACCACCAACTGGCCCGCTTCTACGGCGGTGTCCCGCTCGTCGAGAAACCCTATGGTCTGAACGAGGACTACGAGGTGCCCCGCGCTACCTGGGAAGAGACCGTAAACTTCATCGTCGCCGACCTCGACAAGGCCGCCGAACTCCTAGCCGGCAAGCCGGAAACCGACGGACGCGCCTCTCGCCTCAGCGCCCTGGCCCTGAAGTCGCGGATCCTGCTCTACGCCGCCAGCGACCTGCACTACGCGCCCGCCGCCGGTGCGGTATCTTCCACCCTGGCCAGCTACCCGCACCTCGACCTGTTGGCTTACTCCGGTGGTGACCGCGAAGCCCGCTGGCGCGCCGCCCGCGATGCCGCCCGTATGGCTCTCGAGGAAGGCACCGGCTACAAGCTGGGCTTGACCGAGCCCGTCTCCCCCGAGGAAGGCCGGCAAAACTACATCTCACTCTCTATGGGAGGGGGCAGCAGTGTCGGCGACGCCGCAGCCGCGGAAGAATTGATTCTCCAGCGTACCGTAACCCCGCTCTACACCCAGGAAAGTAACTGGCCCCTGGGCCCGATTCACTTCGGCATCAATAACGGCCCGAACGGCTACCACAACTGGGCCGGAAACACTCCGATCCAGCAGTTGGTCGACGACTACGAAATGATGGACGGTTCCACCTTCGACTGGGATAACCCCGATCACGCTGCCAACCCCTACGAAGACCGCGACCCCCGCTTCTACGCTACCGTGATGTACGACGGATCCGGCTGGAAGCCCCGGCCCTCGGACGTAGCGCCCATCGATCCATACGATGAGATCCAGACCGGCTACTACGACGACGGAAAAGGCGGATTTATCCCCGGCGTCGATACCCGTGAGTCGTCCGTGGAAAACTGGAACGGCAGCCGCACCCACTACTACGTGCGCAAGTTCATCGATCCGGACCCCGCCCTGAAGGACAACCAGTCCAACGCCCAGGTCATCCCCTGGCCCTTCATCCGCTACACCGAAGTGGTGCTGAACTACGTGGAAACCTGTCTGGAACTAGGCAATGAGGCCGAGGCACGCGACTGGCTCAACCAAGTTCGCTTCCGAGTAGGTATGCCGGCCGTTCAAGATAGTGGTGAAGACCTGATGTACCGCTACCGCAACGAACGCCGGATTGAATTGGCCTACGAGGAGCACCGCTACCACGATGCCCGCCGCTGGCTCATCGCCGAGGAAACCCAGGGCCGGCCCATCGAGATCATCGACGTGCGTGCCACCCTCAAACCCGGCAAACAGCCCCGTGTCCCATACAAGTATGACCCCAGTGTTTACGACTACGAGTACACCGTGGCAACGAACACCGAGAATGAATCGCGTTCCTGGTCCGACAAAATGTACTTCCGCGCCATCTCCCGCGACGAGATCAGTCGTAACCCCCAGCTGGTACAGAATCCGGGTTTCTAAGCCTCCTGACTAGCCTGAAGATCCGTCACCGTCCTGTCACGGTGACGGATCTTTTTTTTCGTAGCTGCGCCATCCGTTAACTTGCCCTTGATGTACCGACTGTTTTGGATAATTTGTATAGCCGCCGGCGCCCTCCTGCTGGCCGGCTGCGAAGCCGGGGAGCCAGCTACCCCGGCTCAGGAACCCGCGGAAGCGCCCCGCTTCACCCTGCTGGACGCAGCCACCACGGGCGTCGACTTCCGCAACGACCTGACCGAAGGCCCGAACACCAACATCCTGATGTATGAGTACTTCTACAATGGGGGTGGCGTAGCGGCCGCGGATTTCAATCAGGACGGCCTTACCGATCTGTACTTCACGGCCAATATGGCCGACAATAAATTGTATGTGAACGAGGGGGATTTTCACTTTCGCGACGTCACCGCCCAAAGTCGCGCGGGCGGACGACCCGGCCCCTGGAAAACCGGCATCGCGGTGGCCGACGTTAACGGCGACGGACTCCCTGACCTATACCTTTCCTACTCCGGCATGCTGCCCCCGGATAAGCGGCGCAATCAGCTATTCATAAATGCGGGCAGCGACGCTGAAGGAATACCCACCTTTACCGAATCGGCGGCGGAGTACGGATTGGACCTGGCCGCCTTCACCAACCAGGCCTACTTTTTTGATTATGACGGCGATGGTGATCTGGATGCGCTGATGCTCAATCACAATCCAAAATCCCTCCCCATCCTGAACGTGGAGAAGACGGAGCAACTCCTGCAAATCCCCGACCCCGAACGCGGGCTTCGCCTCTACCGCAACGATGGTAACCGCTTTACCGACGTAACCGAGGCGGCGGGGATCAACGGCTCGGCCCTTAGCTACGGTCTGGGGGTAGCCTTGAGTGACCTGGACGACGACGGCGATACCGACATCTACGTATCCAACGACTATGAGGTACCGGATTACCTCTACCTTAACAATGGAGACGGCACCTTCACCGATAAACTCGGTGACCGCCTGGGCCACACCAGCCACTTCTCGATGGGCAGCGACATTGCGGACGTCAATAACGATGGGCACCCCGATATCTACACGCTGGATATGCTGCCCGCCGACAACCAGCGCCGGAAACTGCTCGCCGCCGACGACAACCGCTCGAAGCACGACCTCAACCTGGCCAGCGGTTTCCACCACCAGAATATGCGCAACATGCTGCAGCTCAACCGAGGCAATGGCACCTTCGCCGAGATCGGCCAGCTGGCCGGCGTGGCGGCCACGGACTGGAGCTGGTCGGCGCTCCTGGCGGATCTCGACAACGATGGACTGAAGGACCTGCACGTCACCAACGGCTACGTGCGTGACTACACCAACCTCGACTTCATCAAGTACATGGAAGACTTCGTCGCCACCCGCGGTCGCCTCCAGCGCAGCGACGTACTGGAACTGCTGAAGGAAATGCCCGCCTCCGATGTCTCCAACTACGCTTTCCGAAACGACGGCGATCTCACCTTCTCCGACGTCACCGCCGACTGGGGACTGCAGCGGCCCTCCAACAGCAACGGAGCAGTCACCGTCGACCTCGATAACGACGGAGACCTGGACCTGGTAGTAAATAACCTCAATCAGCCCGCCTTCCTGTACCGCAACAATACCGGCGGCACCCACTATTTGCAGATCGCGTTAGAAGGGGAAGGCCAGAACACGCGCGGCATCGGCGCCCGGGTTAGCTTTGAGCTGGACAGCATCACGCAAGTGCAGGAGTATTACCCCAACCGCGGCTACCTTTCCTCGGGGCCCGAAGTGCTGCATTTCGGCCTGGGGGCGCGCACGCGGGTGCCACGTTTGACCGTTAGATGGCCGAGCGGGCGGGTTCAGACCTTAGAGCAAGTGACGGCTGATCAACGGCTTACGCTCCGGGAAACCGAAGCCGGCGATTCATCCGCCGATCCTGTGGAGTACCAAGCCCTTTTTTCGCCGGTTCCCTCGCCGGTAGCGTACCGCGCTTCGATCTCAACGTACCGCGACTTCGACCGGCAGCCGCTGATGCCCCGCCAGCTATCCAATGACGGTCCGGTTTTCGCCGTCGGAGACGTGAACGGTGACGGCCGGGAAGATATGCTCATTGCCGGATCGGGCCGGGGGGAAATTCGCCAGTTTACGCAGCGACCTAATGGTGGGTTCAGTCAAGGGGCCCCGGTGCAGTTGAAAACGGGGAGTGATCTGAGCATCACCGCGCTGGAAATGGCCGATTTGAACGGAGACGGTCATCTCGACGTGTACGTCGGCCGGGGCGGTTACCATGCGCTACAGGAAAACAGCCCCGATCTCCAGGATGAGATCTTTTTGAACGACGGGGATGGGAAATTCCGGTCGGGCCCGTCGCTACCCAATCACCTAGCCGCCACCGGAGCCGTGGCCATCCGGTCATCCGAGCAAGGTCCTCCCGTGATATTCGTCGGAGGGCACGCCGTGCCGGGGCGCTACCCGCTTTCTTCCGGCAGTTATCTGCTGCAAGATGATGGAGTGGGTAACTTTACTTCCCTCGCGTCCGGACAATCCAGTGTATTGGAAGAAATGGGTCTGGTCACCGACGCCGTCTGGCACGACCTCGATGGCGACGCAGATGAAGAACTTGTGGTGGTAGGGGAATGGATGCCCATCAAGGTACTGGGTATCCGAAACGGGGTGCTGGAGGATCGCACGGACCGCTACTTTACCGACTCGCCCACCGGTTGGTGGAACACCCTACACGTTGATGACTTAAACGGGGACGGTCGCCCCGATCTGGTGGTCGGCAACGAAGGCAGCAATAATCTGTTTGGCGTTAGCAAAGAGCGCCCTGCGGTGCTGTCATATGCGGACCGCGACCGTAACGGAAGCGTAGATCCCTTGCTGAGCTACTACATCGACGACGTGCTATACCCGGACCTCACGCGGGACGAGCTATTGAACCAATTGTCCAGCCAGCGCTCGCGCTACCCCAGCTACCGCAGCTATGCCGCGGTAACTACTTCTGAACTGGAGGAGGGGCTGCCCGGTGAAGCGCAGAACCTGCGCGCCGACCGCCTGCAAACGAGTTTGTTCCTTCAGTCGGAATCCGGGAGGTTCGACCCCGCCCCTCTGCCCATTGAAGCACAGTTTGCCCCCGTGCACGTTATCGTTGGCCTGGATGCGGACCGGGATGGCAATCAAGATCTGCTGCTCCTGGGCAACGAGACGCAGGCACGGGTCAGGTATGGCCCCTCCGATGCCAACGCCGGCGTACTGCTGCTGGGAAAGGGCGACGGCACCTTCACTTACGTGCCCCAATCGCGGTCGGGACTGAATATCCGAGGGGCGGTCCGGGCTGCGACGACTTTGAACGGTACTTTACTGTTAGGAGTCAGCAAAAGTGACGTTATTGCGTATCAACTCACTACTTCCTGAGCATGAAATTCTACCGGGCACTCGGAAGCTGGATCCTCATTTCTTTACTTTTCTTCGGTTGCGGCGACCGACCCTCCTTTACGGATTCGGAAGTTGCTACTTCCTGGGCTGAACTAAGCCTCGACCTGACCAAGGGAACGCCGGGAAATACGCCCACCTACGCATCCCGCTGTCTTGGCTATTTCGGGCTGACGATGTACGAGTCCGTCGTACCGGGTGACCCAGATTACCGGACCCTGGCCGGTCAGCTCAGCGGTCTGCCTACCCTCCCCTCGCCCGATCCCGGAGTGGAATATCACTGGCCGCTCTCGCTCTCGGCCGGTCAGGCTACCATCCTTCGCGCTCTTTACAACCATACCTCCGACGCGAATAAAGCCCGTATCGACAGCCTGGAAGCAGCAGTAGCCGATTACTACAGCCGTGAAGGGGTGACGGAAGAGGTAGCTGCCCGCTCCGGTGATTTCGGGCGAAGCGTGGCCAAGGCCATTTTCCATTGGTCGCAGTCCGACGGCGGCCACCGGGCTTACCTCCGCAATTTTGAAAAGGACATGGTTCACCCGGATTTTCCGGGCGCCTGGAAGCCCCCGCTTTTTGCCCAGTCCTTCAGTCACCACCCATTGCATCCGCGCTGGGGTACCAACCGGCCCTTTGTCCCCGCCAACTACCAAATGGATCCACCGGACTTTATCCCCTACGATACGGTACCGGGTTCGCCCTACTACGAACAGTTCCGGCGCGTCTACGAAAAAGACTTGACGCTCACCGAGGCGGAAAAGGAAGCGGCGCTTTGGTGGGGGGACGACCCGGATGAGACCTTTACGCCGCCGGGGCATTCCTACTATCTCGCTACCGAAGTGCTCAAGAGCCAAAACCCCTCCCTGATGGTTTGCGCCGAAACCTACGCGCGCACCGGAATGGCGGTAGCCGATGCCTTTATCAACTGCTGGAAGTGGAAGTTTGCCTTCTTCAGCGAGCGACCGAACACCTTCATTCCGCAATTCATTGATCCAGAGTGGGAGTCCTTTTGGCCCGACCCGCCCTTCCCCGCCT
This sequence comes from Neolewinella litorea, assembly GCF_004803465.1. Classification (GTDB taxonomy): domain Bacteria; phylum Bacteroidota; class Bacteroidia; order Chitinophagales; family Saprospiraceae; genus Neolewinella; species Neolewinella litorea. The sequence goes on from NZ_SRSF01000001.1 coordinate 510,395, forward strand.
TCCCGTCCGGACACGCTATACAAGCGGCCGCCGCCTCCACGGTACTGCAGGACCTGTACGGCAACAATGTGCCCGTGACCGATCGGGCCCACGAAGGCCGCGAGCGCGACCACATCCGCGACGTGGGCTTTCCGGTGCGCCAATTTGAACGCCTAAGTGATATTGCCCGGGAAACGGCCGACTCCCGTTTTTACGGGGGCATCCATACCCCCCAGGACAACGACCAGGGGTTGAAGAAGGGAGCAGAAATCGGCCAGAACATCAACGCCCTGCAGTGGAAAAACTCAAAATAGTCCTCACGCTCGGGGGCTGGTTACTTACCTGGTGCGTGGGCAGTCAGGCCCTGTTCAGCGATGCTACGCAATCCGCGGGCGTAAACCACCAGTTTATAGTACACGAGGGACTTTTCGGAGGAGGGGCTTGCGTGCTGGATTTTAATCAGGACGGGTTTGAGGACATCTACGTCACCGGCGGGCTAAACCCGGACCAACTCCTGCGAAACAACGGCGACGGCACTTTGACCGACGTCCTGGAAGGGTCAGGGTTGGAACTGACCGGGCACTTCGTAACCCAGGGCGCGGTAACGGCCGACGTCAACCGGGACGGCTACGATGACCTCTTTATCACGACAATCACCTCCAGCGACAGCTTGCAAATCATCCCCCGCGCCCGTAACCTGCTTTTTTTGGGGCAGCCGGGGGGAAGCTTTCGGGACGCTACCGAGGAATTTGGACTGGTGCCGCTGTACTCTTTCAGTACGGGAGCAAGCTTTGGCGACTTCAACAACGACGGTTGGCCTGACCTTTACGTGGGCAACTACTTCGTGGAGTACGCCGAAACCCTGGACCACATCAGCGACGCCACCATTGTGGGGGCTAATCAAACCGCTCATGGCTATCTGCTGCTAAACGAGGAGGGAAAGCGGTTCGTAAACGTTTACGAGGATTACGGGCTCAGCCACCGCGGATTCGGATTCGGGGGGGTGTTTACGGATTTCGACAACGACGGCGATCAGGACCTGTTCGTCAACCACGATTTCGGTTACAAGGCCACGCCCAACCTGCTGCTCGAAAACCAGTACCCGCGGGAGCAGTTTCGCGACGTCGCGGAGGATATGGGCCTGGACCTGCGCATCAATGCCATGGGATCGACGGTGGGTGACTGGAACCAGGATGGCTTATTGGACTATTACGTAACCAATATCAAGTTCAATCACTTTCTGGTGGGCCAGGGTGCGGGCAAGCCCTTTGAGAACCGCGCCAAAGAGCTGGGAATGAACTACATCTCCATCAGCTGGGGAGCCAATTTTGCGGATTTCGATCACGACGGGGACCTGGATCTGTTCGTCTCCAACGGCGACCTGAATCCCAACTGCGTGCCCATGGCGAACTTCTACTTCGAGAACCTCGGCGACCGCTTTCAGGAAAGTGGCCGCGCGGTCGGCGTAGCCGACTATGGAATAGGGCGTGGCTCGGTGACCTTCGATCTGGAAAACGATGGCGACCTGGACATCTTCGCGATCTGCCAGGGTCCGGTGCTCGATGGCTACCCGGTGGAATCCATCACGCGGCTGTTCCGCAACGACGGGGCGGACGGCAACTGGCTAAAGATCGATCTGGTGGGCACTACCGGGGAGTTGCGCGGACTCGGGGCGCGGGCCACCGTATACGCCGGGGGGCGCCTCTTGATGCGGGAGGTCGACGGCGGGGGGTCGAGCCATATCAGTCAGAATACCCGCACGCTCCATTACGGGCTGGGCACGGCGGAGCGCATTGATTCAGTGGTAGTAACCTGGAACGGCGGCGAGACGCAGGTGCTGCGTGACCAGGTGGCGAACCAAACGTTAACCATCACGCAGGCACCTTCCCCAGTGAAGGCCGGAATACCCTGGATGCTACTTGGGGGTATTCTCTTGCTTGCGCTCACCGTGGGTGCCATAATTCAAAACCGTCGGGGCAGGACCGGTTAAGGCCCCGGAGCTGCTTACCTTTGCGGCCGCATGACGGCAACCGACTCCTACCTGCATTCCCTTCCCGAGACCGCGCGGTCGATCGCCGCGCCGCGCCGCTTCACCTTTCCCTTTTATTACCGCCCGCATCCCCTGGCCGTGGCCGCGGCACAGGACCTGCAGAAACAACTTCAGCAGCCCCGTTCCTGGGAACACGACTTTGGCCTGGACGAGGATTTTACCGGCCGGCAAGGCAAAATGTTCGGAGTTTTGGTCGTCCGCGACCCTGCAGGGGAGCTAGCATATCTCGCAGCCTACTCCGGGAAGCTCGCGGACAGCAATCACCTGCCGGGATTCGTCCCACCCGTTTACGATCTGCTGGACGAAGCCGGATTTTACCGCGGTGGAGAAAGAGAGATCAACGCCATAACGCAGAAGATTGAGGAACTCGAACGTGCCCCCGACTTTCGTGCGGCCCGGCACGACCTGGAGCGCATCCGGCGTGAAGCGGACGCCGAACTCGCCGCAGAGAAAGCAGCGGCTAAACAGTCCAAAGCGGAACGCAAGCAGCAACGTAGTGCCGCCGTACCCGGCGCATCAGCCGAAGAACTGGCCGCCCTGGAAGAGCGTCTGGCAGCGGAAAGCATCCGCATCAGCTATGGACTGAAAGACCTAACGCGGGCGCTGCGCCACCGGGTGGCTCTGGCCGAGTCCGCCTTGCATGTGTTTGAGGCCCAAATCGAAGCCTTGCGTGACCGCCGGAAGGTAATGTCCAATGACTTGCAGCAGCGGATTTTTCGGGAGTATACCTTTCTGGATGCCCGGGGGCGGGTGCGGGGACTTGGAAGTTTATTTGCCGCCACGGTCCTCGGCGTACCCCCGGCCGGTGCCGGCGAGTGCGCCGCACCGAAACTGCTGCAGTTTGCCTATGCCAATGACTTGCAGCCGATAGCGCTGGCGGAGTTTTGGTGGGGCCAGGCTCCACCTTCCGAAATTCGTCAACACGGGCAGTACTATCCCGCCTGCCGGGGCAAGTGCGAGCCCATCCTAGCGCACATGCTGCAGGGTCTGGAAGTTGACCCCAATCCGCTGCTGGTAAACCCCGCCCAGGGCAAGGAAATGGGAATCGTTTATGAGGACGATGACCTGCTGGTCGTGGACAAGCCCCACGAGTTTCTGTCCGTTCCGGGCAAACACATCCAGGATTCGGTATGGCACCGGATACGACAACGTTACCCCATGGCAACCGGCCCGTTGGTCGTGCACCGCCTCGATATGTCTACAAGCGGACTGCTACTGGTGACTAAGCGAAAGGAGGTACACAAGCTCATACAAAGGCAATTCTTTCGCCGCTCGGTGGAAAAGCGGTACCTCGCCCTCGTTGAAGGTCCGGTAGTCGATGACCAAGGTACTATTGATCTTCCCCTCCGGGGTGACCTCATCGACCGGCCACGGCAGATCGTCTGTGACCAGCACGGAAAAGCCGCGCGCACTCACTGGGCCGTGCGGCAGCGTAATGCGGACAGCACGTTGGTGGACCTGTGGCCGCTGACCGGCCGGACCCATCAGCTAAGAGTACACTGCGCCCACCCCGGGGGACTCGGCGCGCCCATCGTAGGTGACGATTTGTATGGTAACCCTGCGGAACGCTTATATCTGCACGCCGCCTGGATCTCCTTCGTGCATCCCACGACCAAGGAGCGAGTTGAATTCACTTCCCAGTTACCCTTTCCTACCGACCGGTAGCTAACCATAACGGCGCAAGAGTCAAACCGTTTGCCACATTTGCATTTCCCCTTTCCGGAGACGGAAATCATATTTCTTCGTACCACATGCATTGGCGGATCAGGTAGTGTGTCCTGCAACCGGAATGCATACCCTGCATTTGGCCCGATCAAACTTTGATTATAGTAAAGTAATTTCCGGAAAAGGGGGATAAACTGTTGCGCGACAATGCTTTAAACCAGTAAATTAAGAGTAAATCACTCAATCCTTCACTATGAGCAACAGCACACACATTATCCTGGCCCTCTGCATGGGTGTATTAATTGGTCTTACTTCCTGCACCAAGGAAGACGACCTGACAATACCCAACAACCAGTCGCAAGAGATAGGGAAATACGAAACCAAGGCAGGCAAAAGCAACATCAACAAATTGGTAGCCCAGGTACGGCAAGCAACTGTACAATACCACGATTACCAAGCTGCGCTTGACGACGGGTTTTTCAACACAGAGGACTGCGTATCAAATCCCGATGGAGAAGGTGCGATGGGAGTTCACTTTGTGCGGTTCGACCGCTTAGACGACGTGCACAATCCACTTGAGCCAGAGGTGTTGGTTTACGAACTCAGGAATAACGGTACCTACAAACTGGTGGCCGTCGAATACCTGCACGTAGGTGATACAGCGCCGATGTTTGGTGGAGAGGTGGAATTTCACCCCTTCTCCCTGCCGTTTGCAGACTATGAACTGCATTTGTGGCTTTGGAAAGCAAATCCCGACGGGCAGTTCACAGATTGGAATCCGAACGTCAGTTGCCCCACGGAGTAAAACCCGACCGGCAAAAGCAGGGTGTCTCATTTATGAGGCACCCTTTTTTATTCACGTCGGGCGTGGCCCCCTTTCATTGATAGCGGGTAAATTTGCTGCCGGAGAGGTCAAACCACCGCTTCAGTCCGTAGCCCTTTCACGTGTATTGATCTGGTGCTCTATTGGGGCAACCCCTAGGTACCCAGCCCCGGTCGGCCGTTGGGGATAAGCACGCCACGGTCAAGCTGAAACAACTGACTGAAGGGATCAACCTTGAAATCAAGATGACCGTCCAGGTCCGCATAGGCGATGTTGGGTCGGCTCAGGGCGAAATGAAGACCGGCGGCAATACCAAGACCACATTCGTCCAGGCAGCCCACCATCACGTCGTTAGCCGCGGATTTCGCTACGCTGTTGATGTGCAGGGCGGGCCAGATTCCGCCTACCTTTTGCAACTTGATGTTGATCATGTCGGTGAGTTCGTGCTGCGTCAGTCGGAAGGCGTCGGCCAGGGTTTTCAGGCTTTCGTCGGCCATTACCGCAATCGGGGAATCGCGGGTCAGGGTTCCCATAACGGCTTCTTCCTTGATGCTGGTGGGCTGCTCCAGGATATCCACGCCGACCAACTGGGCGGCGCTGATGAAGTGCAGGGCCTGATCCAGGGTGTAACCCTGGTTCCCATCGAAGCGCAGTTTGATGTCGGGAAACTCCTTTCTGACCCTCCGGACGCGGGCGATGTCTTCCTCGACGTCCAACCCGCCCTTGATTTTGATGATACCAAATCCTTGCGAAACGAATTCCTTTGCCTTGACCATCGTTTCCGCCACCGGCAGAATTCCGATCGTAATACTGGTGGCAATCCGATTGCGGTATCCCCCCAGGAATTGATAGAGCGGTACACCGGCCGCTTTGGCAACGAGATCGTAGAGCGCGCTGTCGACCATGGCCAAGGCCGAGCTCCGCAGTTGGCCTCGTAGATCCTCGACAATGCGGGCGTAGTGAAACGGCTTGGCGTTGAGGAGGGCTGGTACGATGATCTCACCGATCGCTCGTTCGACCTCCTCCGCCCGTTCGTTGGTTACTGCCATGTCCGGGGCGGCACAACCGAAGCCAATGAGGCCGGAATCCGTGACCAGGCGAAGGGCAAAGTTGGTCGCCTTTCCGATCGTTTCGTAAGCGATGGTATAGGGTTCGATCAACTCAAGATCGTAGCGCTCGTATTCAACGTGGGTAATCCGCATGGCGGCGAAGGTACCGCGAAATCAGCTGCACGAGTTCACCGCTGCCGTGGGCCAGCACATCAAAACACGGCAAACCGGTTTCCTGGGTCACCTTGCGGCAGGCATTCTCGATTTCACCGGGAGCCAGTCCTTCGTGGTTTAGGGTTACGGCCAGCACCTCCCGTCCGGACACCACCTTGATGGCGTTGATCTGCTCCTGCAGAGGATGCAGTTTGTAGCCGGGAAAGCCATCGTATTCTTCCCGCGTGGGGGCGTGTTGCAGGATCACGTAGTCCGGACGTCCGGCGGCCAGGATCTCGAAACCGCCCGGGTAGGCGGGGTTCATCAGCGAACCCTGTCCCTCAATCACGATCGCATCGGGCTTCTCGTTGCGGTAGGCGCTGACCACGGCGTGCTCGATCTCTCCTGAGACGAAATCGTTGATGCAGCTGTCCATGATCATGGAATACTTCGCCCCCTGCATCCAGCCCGTCTGTCCCGTCCCGATCATTTCGGCGCGGTAGCCGGCGTCTTGGAGTCCATGGACAATGAGCCAGGCGGTGGTCCGCTTGCCGATCGCCGAATCGGTGCCCAGCACGGCCAATTTTAGGCAATCTACGGTCTCAATATCTCCGGTGAAGAAGTGAAGGTCGTCGCGGTCGGGAGTTTTTCTGACGTCGCGCACCTGCACCCCGTACCGCCGGGCGGCCTCCATCAGATTGGGGTCGTTGGAGATGAAATCGTGGAGTCCACTGTCGATATTCAGGCCAGCTTCGATGGCTTCCCTTACGGCCGTGCGACCGGCCTCGGGCAGGCGTCCGCCGTCCGGAGCCAGGCCGATTACGAAGTAACGGGGCTGCTCGGCAGACTGAGTGAGGGCATCCTGCAGGCAGGCAAATACCGGAATACCATTGGGTTTGCCATCGAGAACGGCTCCGCTATCCTGACCGGCGTAGCGCCGGTCAATAATGCCCAGTACGCGGTAGCGCTTCGTGAAGCGCGCCAGTCCGTGGGCAGTTTTTCCGTTTGGGGTATTGAATGCGCCATCCGCGTATACGATGGCATTTCCGTCAAGGGGTTCGGGTTGCATAAATGAATCTATCGTTTGGCGGTGAGTACCGCAACGCGCAAGGAATGTTCGGCTTCCGGTTGTTCGGAAAGTGCAATTAGGCCGGCGGTAGAGGCGGGCAGGACCTGTAGCGCTTCTTTCTGGCTCAGGTAAGTGGACATCCGCTTCATCTTCTGGTCTGACACGTGGTAGGCGTGACCCTTGCTGGCGTAGAGGGCATCCAGCGCTTCTTGTCCATCAAAGCTGTGCCAATTGATGAGCGGTTCGTTGATTTTCGTCTCGCGAATTTGCTCGGGCTTAAGGTCGATACAGCGCTTGCTTCCCGATAAGAAGGAGGTGATGATCGGATTCTTATCGGTTGAGGAAGCGGCGATCATACGCGGCAGTCCTTTGATGTGCCCTTTGTCGTACAGGCGTTCGAATCCCTGAAAGATACCCGCAAGCAGGGTGCCGTTAGAAACCGGTACCGCCACCGTGGAGGGCAGTTGTCCCAAGCGGCCCACGATCTCGTCGGCTATGGACGAATAGGCACGCAGTTGCAGGTCGGTATTGCCGTTGCCCGGGTTGGCGTTGTACCATCCCAGGCGCTCGGCTTCATCGTTGCTGAAGCTTACGATGTCTTCGTAGGTGCCGGAGGGGCGGTGTATGCGGGCACCCAGACGCTCCATTTCCGCCAGGCGGTGCGTATGGTAACTGGCCGGCACGTAGATCTCGCAGTCGAGGCCGGCCAGCTGGGCGGCCAGGGCCACGGCAACGCCGTAGTTTCCGCAGGTAGCCAGGGCGACCGTATCGTGTCCCTCGATCAGGGCATCCTCAACGTGCGCGAAGGCGATCCGGTCCTTTTGGGTGCCAGTCGGGTTATCGCCTTCGAATTTCAGGTAAAGATGACGGTGGTTGAAGTCGCGCTCCAGACCCCGCGACCGCCGCAGCCAGGTATCGCCAATTTCGGAGGCAATGAGTTCCGAAAAGGCAGCGATCCGGTCCAGTTGCGGGGCGCTGCGGTCACTACTGATTTCTGCCAGGTTGCGGGCGTGTTGGGATACGGTGTTACTGGCCGTTCGCACGGCGTCTCTTAAGGTCATAGGGGGTATGGATCTGGCAGTTGAAACGGTACGGCAACGGGAGGGTTGGACCATCGGACGGGAATGTGGCCTCGTTCGCCACGAATGGGCCATCGGCGGGCACCAAAGGGGTGCTGAACGGGTAGATTGCGCAACGCCGGGGGAAGATCCACTACGGTTTAAAGCTTTTCACGTAAGGAAAACATCGGGCGGGCCCTCAGGTTCTGGCGCGCGTAATGTTATGCGGGCACAGGTTAAGGGTGTTGCCAGGGACCGTCATACAGGGTATACAGCGCCCTGGACTTACAAAATGGAGGAGATCGGCTATCTTACCTGAAATGAATCCCGTATGGCCAAGATCGACAAAAAATCCCTCGACCCTGAAGTGTATCGCCTCTTCGACCGCTACGTGCACAGTCATCTCGAGCGGCGCGAATTTATGGAGCGCCTGGGTGCTTTCGCCGTGGGCGGACTCACGGTGAAGGGCATCCTGGATTTTCTCCAGCCGAAATACACCACCGCCGTGCAGGTAAGCGCGGCCGATCCGCGTATTGAAGGGGAGTACATCACCTACCCTTCCCCTAAGGGAGGGGGAGGGATCCGCGCCCTGCTCGTCCGGCCGGCTGCAGGTCAGGAAACGCGCCCCGGCGGCGTACTGGTGGTACACGAAAACCGGGGCCTCAACCCCTACATTGAGGACGTGGCTCGCCGTGCGGCTTTGGCCGGATTCGTTACCCTGGCCCCCGATGCGCTGAGCCCACTGGGGGGTTATCCGGGAAACGACGACGATGGGCGTGAACTGCAGCGGCAGCGAGACCGCGACGAAATGCTCGAAGACTTCATCGCCGGCTATGAATACCTGCGGTCCCTGCCAGACAGCAACGGAAAGGTAGGCGTGGTAGGTTTCTGCTTCGGCGGCAGCATTGCCAATCATATGGCAGTACGGTTACCCGAGCTGGCCGCCTCCGTTCCCTTTTACGGCGGACAGCCACCCCTGGAAGAGGTCCCCAAAATTGTGACACCACTTATGCTGCAGTACGCCGCTCTCGACGAGCGGGTGAATGCCGGATGGCCCGATTACGCGCGGGCATTATTGGAACACGGGAAGCAACATTCCGCTCACGTATACGCCGACGTCCAGCACGGTTTTCACAACGACACTACCCCGAGGTACGACGAGTCAGCCGCCAAGCTGGCCTGGGAGCGCACGGTAGATTTCTTCACCCATTATCTGAGTTGAACCACCGGGACGGCCGCTGCGGCTTTTCACGGCACCTGCGACCGCGGCCTTACTGATTCAGGATCTGCTTGTCGAAAGGATTGAGGCCCACGCCCTGGACCTGCGCCTCGGCCTCAATGCGGTACTCGCTGTTGACGTTGCGCAGTTTCTTGGCCGCCCAGGCGAGGCCGCCAAAAATGGGATTGCGGCTGCCGAATTCGTCGACCGGGGAAGCCACAGGCTGAAAAAAGAGCCGGAAATTGATCTCCACGGGCACCCCCTCGGCGGGCACCTCGACCAGGTCGGTAATGACCTGCCGCCCAAGCTCGTATTCGTCTACCAGTTGCGAATCTTCCCGCCCCCGGGAGTATTTCTCGACCATGACGATCTTGATGGCCGTAACCGTCTGTGCGTGCTTGCTGGTCAGACGGACGCGTCCGGACAGGCTCCCCATCCGCGGATCGAAGTCTGGCGACAACACCAGTTCCAGCTTTACGCCTTCGATCCCCAACCATTGTTTTACTTTACCTAGCATACGCCGAAGTTAGTACGATAACCGATTCGCTTCCGTTGTATTCGACAAACGCCGCCCGGCCCGATAAGTTAGACTATGCAGCTCATTACCAACGAACAGGTCCGCAACCTTGGCAACCTCGAACTTCTGGCCCGGCAGGTGGTGGAAGGTTTTATCATCGGGCTGCACAAAAGCCCCTTCCACGGTTTCAGCGTTGAATTCGCCGAGCACCGGATCTACAATCAGGGCGAGCCTACCCGAAACATCGACTGGAAGGTGTTCGCGCGCACCGACAAGATGTACACCAAGCGGTACGAGGAAGAGACCAACCTGCGGTGCCAGATCGTGGTCGACAGCAGCTCCAGCATGTACTTCCCGGAAGTGAGCGACCGCAGTGCCGACCACGTGAATAAGATTCGCTTTTCCGCCCTCGCCGCCGCCAGTCTTATGAACCTGCTGATGAAGCAACGCGACGCCTTTGGGCTCACCTTCTTCAACGAAGGCGTCGACCTGCACACGCGCCCTAAATCGAGCACCACGCATTACCGGTTGATGCTCACTTATCTGCAGCAACTGATCGACCGGCCTACCCACGACATCCGCACCAGCACCGCCGCGGCCCTACACCAGATTGCCGACAGCATTCACCGCCGCTCTTTGGTCATCTTGTTCAGCGATATGTTCGACGAGACCGAGCGGGAGGATGAGGTTTTCGCCGCCCTGCAACACCTCAAGCACGCCAAGCATGAGGTCGTACTCTTCCACACGGTCGACACCAGTAAGGAGATCAATTTCGAGTTCGAAAACCGCCCCTACGAGTTTATCGACATGGAGAGCGGCGAACGCATCAAACTGCAGCCGCAGCAGGTGCGGGAATACTACGTAGAACAGGTGGCCGCGTACCAGGAGCGCCTGCGCCTGAAGTGCCTGCAGTACCGCATCGACTACGTGGAGGCCGACATTCAGGCCGGCTTCCGGCCTATCCTGCAGCAATATCTCGTGAAACGGGCCCGGATGCGCTAGTTATCTGACCCGAAGGCCGCCTGCACACGCCGAAGGAAGGTCTGGGCCGTGCCGGGGGTCACTTCCAGGATCTCGTAGGTCAGTCCGTCCTCCATTTCCAGGACCAGATCTTTGGGCTTGGTTTCGCGCAAGGCGTTCATGAAGGCGTTGTTGTTGCTCACCACGTTCAGGATCCCGTCCTTGAAGCCGAAAAAGTAGTAGGTTTCACTCGGCGATTTGATGAACAGGTAGAGTCGGTCGTCGCCGCCGGTAGTCATCTTCACTTCCAGGTAGGACTCAAATCGGCGGCTGATCGGTTTCCCGGCTACGGAGGCCAGTCCGTTCAGCGGCTGTGTACTCACAAATGACTGGTAGTCGGTATTCCACCGAAGCTTCATGTCACTGAACAGGAAGGTATGGCGGTTCACCGCGGGTGCCAGGTCCATGGCGTCGGCCGAAAGGCCGGCAATGGCGCGCTCCCGGTCGGGTCCGGCCGGAAAGAGGTTCGCGATGCCGGCGGTGGCAAAGGGTATCCGCTGGTTGATGCCCAGCTGGGGCGCGCTGTAGGCACCGGATACGAGATCATTGGTCATGATGGCTACGAGCGGCGCGGGCAAGATCAGGTCAATGGCCGCCATGACTTCTGCGTTGGTCTCCGGATAACGCTCCTCCTCGGGCGCGGCCACGCTCAGCTTCAGTTCGGTGACGTCGGTGGCAGGGGCCTCCTCGGTTTCTTCTTCCAGGAGGAACATGTTGTCGGTCAGCGTGCCGCCCTCGCCTTCCGCCGCCGTTGAATCAGAGGTTTCGGTCGTAGTCTCGTTGATGGCTACTTCCGGCTCGGCTTCGGGTTGAAACTGTTCGGGAAGTTGCATCGAAATCGTGCCGTAGGTTTTCATGGCGATGTACTTCAGCCGTCCGCCAATTCCGAGCAGGCCGTCGCCGCTGACGGTACCCGTGGCGTGATCAAAAACCATCAGGTTACCTTCCACCGAAGCCGGATCGTTGATCCGCACGGAATCGCCGAAGAGGAAGGCATCCCGGTCTTCGTCGTAAGTGAAGACGCCCGCGGCATCCAAGATGGGGTGATCGACGCGACGGTCGGGTGTGCGGATCATTGCCGGGTAGACGTGCCGGTCCGGCTTACTGAGGTAGAAGCCCGTGTAAAGCGGTTTGCCGCTCGGATCCAGGACACCTTCGGTCTTGAGCACGAGATTGTTCTTGTCGCCCTCACTCTGGACGACGAACCACTCGGCGGCGGGAAGTTTCTCAGCCTCAATGCGAGCGAAACCGTCGAAAGCCAGTTCCTTGCTGCCGGCATCCAGTTCTATGGTACCGTAGAATCGGGTCTTGTCGTCGATATAAAATTCCGTTTCCTCCGGGATCTCCCCCTTTGCGCGGGTAGCAGTAGCTTTCTCGGATCGTAGGCCCATACCTACGCGGGTGCCGACGATATCCTGCAGTTCCACTTCCTGCTCGTGGTCCCCGACGTTGTACTGGTAGAAGCCGGAGGCCGTGTATTCCTTCCGTCCGGCGATGTCGACGGTGGCGCGGTTGATGACGTGGTACTGATTCAGGGTGTCGGCGATGATGCGCGCGTTGGTCAGCTGCGCCACCTTGCCCCCCGAGCGCACTACAATCGCGCTGTCACCGGGGATGATGCGTGCGTCGGCGCTCACGATGTAGGGTACCCCTCCCACCTCCAGTTGCCCCTCGAGGGTGTTGTAGACGGCTGTATTGCCGGTGAATGTGAGGGTGTCCTGATCGGGATTGATACTTGTGAAGCGATCCTTTCCCTCCCCGGTATTGAACTTGATCTCTCCCCCTGCCATGTCCCAGGCGAAACGGTCGCTGCTCGTCTTGAACTGGATATAGGGCATTTCCGTGCTCTGCTCCGTGCCGTTGTTGCGAAACTCCGCCGTACTCCGATCAAAATCAAAGGCTCCGGACACATTCGTAGTGGTCAGGGCGATGCCACCCTCCCCGTCGAGGCTCTTGATGTTTACGGTGGCCGTATCGACGTTGACGGTCTTGGTCCCAAAGCGAAAATCGGCGCTGGCCACTTCAGCCTGCGACCATTCCAGGGTACCGCCTCCCCGCAGTGCCTTTGGCTGTAGTACCAGTGAACCGTCAAAACGGTGGTCACCCGTACCAAACAGATTAAAAGTACCGCCGTCCCGGGGCGTAACTACCAGGGAATCGCCGTAGGGCCTGAAGGTCACATTGACTTCCTGCCCCACCACTTGGGGGACGGGGCGGGCGGGGTCGGTGCTTTCCTGCAGCACGAAGGACTGGGCTACGGTGGTGGCGCTGTCCACTCCGAAGACAATTTCCGGACTGGTAATTTCCGCCTCCAGGTAGCGGAAGGTACCGTTTCCGACCAGACCGCTGTTGTTGAGGGTGACCTCACCGGTGTACGTGCCGCGATCGCCGTAGGCCATTTGTCCGACCGAGTCGGTAGAGGTGACGAAGCCCAGGCTACCGTCTTCCTGTACGCTAAGCGTGCGCGCCATGCGCGGAAAGATGCCTCCGCTTACCAGTTCGCCCTTTAGTCCCAGACCGGATTCGGTAAGACTGTCCAGGTTATTCAGGCTGAACGGTACCAATTCGAAATAAAAGCTGTCGCGCGAATACAGGGAGGCGGTGTCGGCCTGGTCGTAATAGATGTACGAGGGTCCCCGAGTCTGAATGCTGGGGAAATATCCGATATTTTCGGAACCGCTTTTGTTCTTTGGGGCATCCAGGAGTACGTAGCCGCTGACGTTTTCAATTCGGCTGGCGGTGGAAAGACGTTGCACCCCATCCTTGATCTCCCCCCCCTCGGGAAGGAAGAGGTCGATGTACTTAACCGAATCGAACTGAATGTAATACGGCTCGTACTTAAAGTGAAAGTCGCTCCCACTCAGGATCGCCCCGCCGGCGTAAACCTGTCCGCCAAAATCAAGGTTACGGTCCCCGACGATGGCCACCTGTTCGGCAAAGGGCCGGATGGCGACCTGTTTGCGCGCGTTCAACTGGATCGGGCGTACGCCTTCCACCAGGATCGTCCCGGCCTTCAAATCCAGAAAGGCATTGAGCTCTTCGGTACTGCTGACGATCTTGAGCTTATCGTAGTCTTTTGCCTCGCGTTCTGACTCTACGTAGTGGGCGAGTTTGGGCTTCAGGATGACCTGGGCCTTTTCCGGATCGTAGGATAGGAAGCCGCGGGACTGCAGGTCGAAGAGGGCGGATTCAATGCTTTTGGCCGTAAGACCCTCCTGAAAATAGTCGGCTAGGGAGTTGGCGGACAGGGTATCCGTAGGGTAAGCCAGTTGGGCGCGGTACCGATAGATCAGTTCCAGGGGGTGAAAACCGGCCAGAGCCTTTATCTGAAGGTAATCCCGGTGGTCGAAGTAGTTTTCACTTTCCAGCACCACGTCGCCTTTTTCCTGAAAACTAACGGTCTTGCGGCCCACTACGGCGCTGTCGCCGCGCAGGTATACGTTGATGTTATCCGCGTCGATATTGAAGCGGTTCATGCTGTGGTAAAAGGGCGCGGCGTCGGAGCTGCTCTCGGTACGTTTCAGTTTTACGAGGGCCTCCTTGATGTCAACGTCGATGCTTGCGCTCGGGTGCACGAGGCTGTCCTGGCCGAAGTATAGGGCCAGCTTGACCTTCTGGCCGGTCAGTCGCTCTCCGGGAACGACGACGAACTGCGTGGCCTGCGCCTGCATTTTGCGGCTGCCGTCCTCTCCGGTGACGTCGAAGTATACCACGCCGTCCGTACCCTCTTCCGTGGTGGCGTACGCGCGGCCGCCGTGCAGCTCGAAGCGCCCCCGCATACGCATGCCTTCACCGATGTTGTCCACCACCAACATGGGGTTATCGCTCACGAACTCGGGGACGTCGCCGGCCGCCCGCGGACCCCCGGATTGAAGCCGATCTTCAAAGGACCCATAGATGATCCGATCGCCGAAGTAGGTCGGGTACTGCAGATGAGCGGAATCCGACGTAAGATGATTTAGTCGCGGATCCACCTGGTAATCCACCAGCCGCACGAAGATGTCCGAGGGCAGCCCGACACGCTGCCAGTCGGTACGTCCTCCCTTGCCCATGAAGCGGTTGTTAGTCAGGTCGATGATGATCTTCGTTTCCTGGATCGCGAAACTGTCCGTCTTCATACTGGCCAGCAACTGCTGCACCTTATCGACCACAAGCAAGGGAACCGCATCGTAAGTAAAACTTGGTGTGCCACCGGCTACTTTCCAGCCGTAAGGCCCGCTGTCGCGGTCGAGGCGCCCCCGACTGAGGTAGTTAAGGCTATTCTCGAGCAGGTTCGTCAAGCCCGCGGGGGTGAGGGCAGGATCGGCCAGGGTGCGTTCCAGCACGTCATGAAAACCGGCAAACAGTTCCTGCTTCTCTTTTTCCTTTCCCGACAGGTAGGCTAATATTTCCAGGTAATCGGCCATGCCGAATTCTGCACGCACGTTGGCCCGGGCGAGCGCCACGGTTGCAGATTTGACGCGTTGCTGTTGCTCGGCAGTGAGTCCGCCGCCATACAGGGTGCCGGTAAAGTTGGCGTAGGCAGTGCGGGCCCGGTCGTTGCGGGTGGCCGTCATGTAGGTTTCAAGCTGTTCCTCGAAGGCCGGAAGCTCCGCATCCGCCGCCAAATCGGCAAGTTGCGCTCCGGCGGAAAGCGACAGGCACAGGAGTACACTCAGTAGGTAAAACCGCATATTGGCGTTGTTCATTCGCGCTTGAATTCTAAAGCCCGCCATCCCTCCCGACCCTCGCGCCGCTGAAGGGTAAACCCGAGGGACGAAAAGTGTTGCAGGATACGGTCTTCATCCTGTTCCAGAATACCACTGAGGAAGGCGGTGGCCCCGCTGCGCAGGCGCAGTTTCAACGCCTCCCCGGTGTCCAATAGTACGTTCCGATTGATGTTTGCCAGCACCAGGTCGTACGGCTGTCTTTCCGGTACGTCGGCAAGCGTACCCTCCACGATTTCATCGAGTTGTACGTCGTTGGCCGCAGCATTATCGATGGTATTTTCTACCGCTGCGGGCTCAATGTCCACCGCGTCCACACGCCGGGCCCCGAGTCGTTTGGCCAGGATGGCCAGCACCCCGGTGCCGCACCCGTAGTCGAGCACCGACTCCCCCACCCCGCCCCGGGCGTAGTAGTCCATGAGCAGCTCGCACATCATGTAGGTGGTGGCGTGGTGACCGGTACCGAATGCCATCCGCGGATCGATCACCAATTCGTGGGACACCAAGGGGTCGGCAGGGTGAAAACTGGCGCGGATGAGCAATCGGTCCCCAACCCGAATAGGGGCAAAGCCGCTTTCCCACACCTCATTCCAGTTGCGTTCCTCGACCGCTTCGTGGCTGTAGTTGAAGGTATACTCTGCTTTTAGTTCCTCAATGACTTTAACCCAGCGCGCGTGGTCATTGCTGAGGGCGTACGCCAGAACACCGTATGTCTCCTCCAGAAAGGAATCGAACCCGGCATCGGCCAGGTGGGCAATCAGAATCTCGGTCAGCTCGGGAGCACACTCGATACGGTAAGCAGTATACATAATTACGGGAGGGTATGGGGGACATGAGATCGGCGCAAGGTAGGCCAGTATGGGTTACCCGGGCACCCGGGTTGAGCAAATTTGCCCTTGCACCGCTTACCTTACCTTACACCCGAAGAAAGCAGGATAACGTGAAGGTACAGGTATACTACACCGGAAAAACATCGGAGCAATACCTCCGTACGGGGGAAGAGATTTACATTCGACGGCTCGGACACTACCTACCCATCACCTTTACCGTTCTGCCTGATATTAAGCAGGGAGGAAAGCTGACCCCGGAGCAACTCATTGACCGTGAAGGTCAGGCCCTACTCGACAAGATAAATCCGGATGACCGCCTGGTGTTGCTCGACGAAGGGGGCAGTACGTACGGGAGCGTGGCTTTCGCCGAATGGCTGGAACGGGAACTGCACCGCCCCGCCCGCCGGCTGGTGTTCGCCGTGGGGGGTGCCTTTGGCTTTTCGCGGCAGGTATACGACCGCGCCGACCACACCATCAGTCTGAGCGCCATGACCTTTAGTCACCAGATGGTCCGCCTGTTTTTCGCGGAGCAGCTGTACCGTGCCATGACCATCATCCGCAACGAAAAGTATCACAATTCGTGAGTACGGATCACGAGCTCACGCAGCGCCTCCGGGACTTCGTGGCGCGGGAGCAACTGTTCTCCCGAACCGACCGACTGCTCGTGGCAGTAAGCGGAGGCCTTGACAGCACGGCTCTGGCTCACCTGCTGCTGCAAGCGGGGTACGCTATCGGACTGGTGCACTGCAACTATCAATTACGGGGCAAGGCCTCCGAGCAGGATGCCGTAATGGTACAACAACTGGCGACGGAATGGCAGGTCCCCTTACATTCAACGGTAATGACCCTCACTCGCAAAGAGTCCGGCAAATCAATCCAATTAGAGGCAAGGGATAAACGTTACTTATATTTTCGGAAAACATTGGATGAGTACAATTACTCCATTCTGTGTACCGGCCACCATCTCGACGATTCCCTGGAAACGACACTTATCAATCTGATCCGGGGCACGGGGTTGGCCGGTCTGCGCGGGATCCCACCCAAGACCAGCTTCCCGGTAGCAAGGCCCCTGCTGGAATTTACGCGGCAGGAAATTCTGGAATACGCCAGGGAGAAGCAGTTGACATGGCGCGAAGACGAGAGTAACCGCGAAGAAAAGTACCTGCGCAACGCCCTGCGACACCGCGTGGTGCCGGGGCTCCGCGCCCTGGGCATGCAGGATGCCGGACTCCGCACTACCCTCGCCCACCTCCGTTCGGCGGAACGCTTCATGGAGCATGGAATGCTTGCCGTGCCCGGTGTTTCCGCGAAGGGGGGGATCGTGACCGTACGGCGGGAACTGACCGGGCTGTCACGTGAAGACACCCTCACCCTGCTGCATCACCTCACGCGGACGATGGGCTTCACCGACGAGCAGTTGCAGCAGTTGGTGGATGCCAGGAGAAACATCACGGTCTTTTCAGCCGCTCACCGGGGGGATGCGGACACGCGGCGGATTCGCTGCGCTCCGCAGGTCCCTGCTTGGGAGTCCGTAACCATTGAGGATTTGCCGTATACTGCTGCGCTCCCCGGTGGGCAAATACGCCTTGAGAAAGTGAACCAACCGAGCCGAGTGGACCGACCCGGTTACCAGTACTGCCGGCTTCCCGACCTACCCTTGCACCTGCGACCCCGGCAGCCCGGTGATCGTTTTCTGCCCTTTGGCATGGCGGGCCGATCCAAGAAAGTGCAGGACCTGCTGACGGATGACAAGGTCCCGGCCTGGGAAAAGGATCACGTGCCGATGCTCTGTGACCAGGACGGAGCAATCATCGCCGTGGTGGGCTACCGCATCAGCCATCCACACGCCGTGCGCGGTGACGAGACGGAGGTCCTGCAGATCCGGTGGGAAAAGGAAAGCCCCGATCCGTCGTGACGAATCGGGGCTTCACCCATAAAGTTTAACCGTTTATTCCGGGACCTTCGAGGGGTCGAGCAGGTCGTAGAACTGATCCAGCTTGGGCAGCAGGATGATACGGGTGCGGCGGTTGATCGAGCGGTTTTCGGCGGTCGAGTTGTCAACCAGTTGGTTGTATTCTCCGCGACCGGCGGCGACCAGACGGTTGGGATCGATGTTGTACTTGTTCTGCAGGGCTTTTACCACGGCCGTGGCGCGCAGAACGGAGAGGTCCCAGTTGTCCTTCACACAGGCAGAATTGATGGGCACGTTATCGGTGTAGCCTTCGACCATGATCTCCAGCGTGGGGCGATCCTTGGCGATGCTGGCGATCTTGGCGAGTACTTCGCTGGCGCGCTCGGTGATCTGGTAGCTCCCGCTCTTGTAGAGCATCTTGTCGGAGAGGTTGATGTAGACGACGGTCTTGTCGACCTGGATGTTGACGTCCTCGTCCTCAATGCCTTCCTTCAGGGCGCTCTTCAGGTTTACGGCCAGGGCCAGGTTGATGGAGTCGGCCTTGGACTTGGCGGCCTGGAGCAGGCGGATGTAGCGGTCCTTGCCCTGCAGCTGCTCGAGGGTCTTGCCGATGTTCTGGTTGGCACCCTGGCTCAGTACGGTGAGGTCACCTACCTGTTCCAGTTGGGCGTCGCGCTGCTTGCGCAGGTCAGCGATCTGCTCTTCGCGCAGCGTGGCCTGGGCCTGGGCGGTTTCCAGACGGTTCTGGACCTGGATTTCCCGACGTTCGCACTCCGCAAGCTGCTGGGCGTAGCGGTTAATTTCCTGGTTGCGCTGGGCGAGAAGTTCGTCTCTCGAAGCCAGGTCGGTCTGCAGCGACTCGTACTTCTTTTTGCTTACGCAGGACGAAAGTCCCATCAGCATGACGAGGAGTAAAACGGGTATTTTGTACATAATAATTAATTGAAAAAGGCTCCTTGCCCTCCACCGAAGCGGTGGCGTAAGGCCGAAAAGCCAAGGCATGTTCGTGATTAGGTTTCCGGGATAAAGATTCGGAAAATTTGGCAAACCCGCGTGGAGATTTGCAAAAAGACTAGAAGACCACGGCGGAAAATACGCCCCTTTTTCCATCGTCCGAGATCTCGAGCAGGTAATAGCCGGCCGGCAGGGTGTGGAGGTCCACTGCTAAACGCGCCGGCGATCCGGCTAGTGTTTCAATCCGCGGAATTAATACCAGTCTGCCCAGGGCGTCGTACACCCGCAACCGCACCGCGGGCGACAAGGCCGGTGCGGAAGTGGTCAGGATGATTTCTCCCCCGGTCGGGTTGGGGTGCCCGCTGCGTATGGTGAAGTCGTCTTGATCCCCGTCGCATTCGTCAAGCAATGCCAGTTGGGCCGCCCCGACGTCAAGTATTCCCCCGGTGCGGGTTCGGGAGACCAGAGCTTCCCGTGGCTGGACCGAGGCCAGGATTACCTCCTTTACCATTCGGGCGGCGCGCGCGGGTTCCGTAAATGATCGGTTGAGCAAGGCCGGGCAGGGCGAGGCATACAGCAGGGCCACCGCCCCCGTGACGTAGGGCGCCGCCGCGCTCGTACTCCCAAATCCTGCGTAAGTGCCCCCCGATCGAGTCGTGAAACTTCCCTCCCCCGGGGCGGCCAGATCAATATTCCCCCTTCCGTAGCCGGCGGAAGTCTGTAGGCGGTCATCAGCATCGACGTTGGTTACGCCAATGATAAAATCACTGGGGCAATCGGTGGGCATATCCCCGATGATGTCCACGTCCTCCGGCACGTTCGCTACGCTGGCGGCGGTTAGCACGCCGACGGCTCCCAGGCGATCGTACATGCCGCCCCAGACGGGAAAATCCGCGCAGGTGGCCCCTTCAATTCCGAAGCTGGCGTTCGTGGCGACGACGAAAGCGCCCCCTCCCCCCCTACTCTCGTTGAAGACCTGTCGCTGTCGGATGACGTACTCATAGGCGGCGATGATATCCGCCACCGTCGCGATCTGGAGCAGCATCAGGTTTATGTCCCAGTTGGTCCCGGCCACCCCTACCCGGTTGTCGCCCGCCGCACCAAGCAGGCCGGCTACGGCGGTGCCGTGATTGTCGGCGTCGTACCGCGAAGTGGATGTGGTAAAATTCCAGCCGTTGGTGTCGTCTACTAATCCGTTACCGTCGTTATCCAGGTTGTCGCCGGGTGTTTCAGCCGGGTTGCGCCACAGGTTGCCGACGAGATCTTCGTGGTCGGCATCGAATCCGGCATCCAGGACGGCGACCACGATGGGCGTACCGTTCTGCGTCGTGCCACCCGTAGTCAAGTTCCAGGCATTTTCGAAGCCAGCCCGGGCCAGGTTGTCCTGTTGGGGATAGAGGGGATCACCGGGCTGTCTGCGGGACTTAACCCGGTAATTATAGTGCACGTGCCGGACCCCCGGGGTACTGCGCAGCCGGAAAAGTTCCTTTGTGGCGGTGATGGAATCGGGAAACACCAAGAGATCAATGGTCGGCCCCAGGCGGCGCACCGGTTGCCCGTTTGCGGCGTGTTTGGATACGCCACCAGCGTCTTGCCACTCGCATATAAGTTCCGTCGGTATGCGCTGCGCCGCCACCTTGGCGGTGAAACCGATCAAGCCCAGTAAAAGCCAGCAGTAGCGCAGGGCGACCACGGCTAGTGGACCTCCTGGCTGCGCAACAGTCGTTCTCCCAGGAGTCTGGCCCGGTAGGCCACCCCGGCCATCCAGCCACCGAAGAGCGTCCATCCGATGATGGTGGGGTAAAAGATCATTCGCATGGTATTGTCGAGATCCTCGCCGCCCATCGCCGGGTTACCCTCCGCACCAGGGTGCAGGCTGGTGGCGGACATGCGCGGTAGGATATAGATAAGGGGGATGAGGCAGGCAAAAGCGAAAATGTTGTACACCGCCCCCAGTCGTGCCCGCCGCTCGGGGTCGGGAAAGGCCGCACGCAGTACGAAGTATCCCGCGTAGATGAGCAAGGCGATCAGGGTGGTAAACTGCTTGATGTCCCAGTTCCAGAAACTGCCCCAGGTGTACTTGGCCCACACCGCGCCCGTCAGCAATCCCAGTATGCCGAAGAGCATGCCCACACCGGTAAAAACTACCGACCAGTGGTCGGCGCGCTCCAGGGAATTCACATTATTGAGATCCGCATGGTTGCTCACCCCCCCGGCTTCGAGCTTCGACTTCCGCCGGAGGTACTTGACGGCGTAAACTACCGCCGCAATGAAGAGAAACATCATGGCGAACCAGAGGCTGACGTGGAAGTAGGTATTGCGGATCGTCTCTCCCAACAAGCTCCGGTACGGAAAGGTCATGCCGGGGTGGGCAGTCAGTTCTCCAGGCTGCATAACGCCCTGGCGCCAATCGGCTTCTACCGCGGCTAGGTCGGCGGGTGCGGATTCTTGACGCATGACCACAACGTCGGGCGCTACAAACGCACCGCTTTCCGATCCGCTCACAATGAGCGACAGACGCTTGTTCTCTGGGCGGTCAGTGGGCAGGCCGTCGGGAAAGTTAAAGGTTACCGTGGCTCGGCGGTCGTCCAGCACCGTGACTTCAACAGCGCGCAGGGCGTAGCCCTCACCGTAATTCAACCAGGCCATAAGACCGTCCCGGTCGTCGGTGAACTGGGTGTTATAGCCCAGCAACTGAAACGATTGGGTGGCTCCGGCCTGCGCCGCGTTGGGGCTTACGTCGAGCAGGTTGGGCTTGAGGGGGACAAGCAGCCCCGCCACCAGGGCGTAAACGAGGATAATGACCGAGAGGGCTTTCCACCAGTGCTGCCGCATGAGCTTTTCCATAGGGCAAAGGTAAGTTAGGCCGGCGGCCAGGGGAAGCAGCGGACGCGACCGTAAGTCGTTTACTACAGTAAGGTGATGAAACGGTAAGTTTTGGATAACAAACCAAGCGTGCCGGACCATCGTTTCCTTGTTGAAAAGAACCCGCCCGCTATGTCCCAGGAAATCAAGAACGGAACGATACTGCTTGCTGAGCCCTTCATGCTCGACCAGAATTTCAAGCGCACCACCGTGCTGCTGGTCGAGCACAACGCAGAGGGAAGCATGGGCTTTATCATCAACCGGCCCGTCAGTCGCAAGCGCAGCAGTCCGATGCGGATCGACGAACTGGTCAAGGATTTTCCGGAATTCAATGCCCCGGTTTATTTCGGTGGACCGGTGGGTACAGATACCGTGCACTATCTGCACCGGAAAGGTGACCTGCTGGAGGGAAGCGAGGAGGTCATCAAGGGAATATACTGGGGCGGCAACTTCGAACAGCTCAAGGTTCTCATCGACCAGGGCGTCATCACGCCCCGCGACATTCGGTTCTTTGTAGGTTATAGCGGCTGGTCGGACCAGCAATTGCAGGAGGAGATCGACGGGGGCAGTTGGGTGACCGCAAAAATGTACCCCAACTACTTATTCAAAAGCGAGCCGGATGAATTGTGGGCTCAGGTCATGCAGAATAAGGGGAACACGTTCAGCGTCATCGCGGGCATGAGCGAGGAGGCCAATTACAACTGATCGGGGCGGCCGGCCCCTAGCGCGGAAGGCCCTACGGTGCTTACCTTTACCCCATGCACTCCCCCGTTACCACCGCTCTCCGTTCGATTTTGATGGAGGAGGGTCGCGTTTGCCTTCCCGGCATCGGCACCCTGCTCGTTGTTCAGCAACCTGCCCTGGTGAGCCTTATTGAAGGCCGTGCATCCGCCCCCGCGGCCCGGGTGAGCTTCAACGCCAATCTGGTAATCGACGACGGAAGGCTGGCCCGCCACTTGGCAGACCCCGACCAGCTTACCCAGTTTCTGCAGCAGACCCGCCAGAGCCTCGACGCCGGGCGCACCGTAGTCCTGGAAGGGGTGGGCAAGTTATTCCGTCATCCAGACGGTGAGGTCCGCTTCACCCCCGGCGGAGACAATTTCAGTAAGGAAAGCTTTGGTTTGCCGACCCTGGATGTGCGGCCCATCGTTCGCCAGGATAAACCGGTAGAGGAGCCCCCGCAACGCCGTTCCCGGCCCGTCCGCCAACTACAACGCTCCGAGTTCGGTCGCCGCTACGGCAGCGCGGCATGGTACGCCGCCGTCCTGGCAGGTATTCTTACCGTAATATTCCTCTTGTTCCGTCTGGCCGGTACTGTCAGTGAAGAGTTCGGTACCCGGAACAGCAGACCGGACACGCGCAATCGTCTGAACGTCCCGCCGCAGCCCGATCGCGCACCCGCCCCGGTTATCGACGCCAATCAGATTCAGCCGGAAGCCGCGCCGCGCATCAACGAATCTCCGGTGGCCGCGGACAAAGTCCAGGTGGAAGAGGAAACGCCGTCCGCGCCCCCAACCCCGGCGGTGGCGCCCCGCAACGTGGCGATCATTGCCATCGGCCTGTTCGGGCGGCAGCGTAACGTAGACAAAACGACCCGAAGGTTGTCGGAAGCCGGCTACACGCCCTATACCGATCAGGAAGGGCGCAATACCCGCGTGGGGGTTCGGGTGGAATATCGGGAAGCAGCGGAACTGGATCGTATCCTGCGGGAGGTGCAGGCCCGCTATACCGAGGATGCCTTCGTGATGCGCGTTAACGGCGAGGAGCGCCGGCCACGATAAAAAAAGCCCCGATCTGGTTAAAGATCGGGGCCAGGCAGAACTTAGGAAGCTCTGGTGCCGGAGGGGGGAGTCGAACCCCCACGCTCGTAAAAGCACACGCCTCTGAAACGTGCGTGTCTACCAGTTTCACCACTCCGGCGGTTAACGGGCCGCAAAGATATACGACCCATTTTTATTTGCAACTATCCGGGCAAACTTTTTTGCCCGCGATGGGAAGGTACCGCCAGTGGGAATCGAACCCACACTCCCGAAGGAACTGGATTTTGAATCCAGCGCGTCTACCAATTCCGCCATAGCGGCAAGGTACGATCCCGTAGCGATGGCAAAAGTAATCGATGCCCTCCTACTCCACAACCAGTTCGACGATTAAATCGTATTCCGTGGCCGAAACCACCCGGCCGGTCACCATGTCTCCCGTGCGCAGGTAGGCGGCGTCGGCCGGAAGGTGTACTTCGTTGTCCACGTCCGGACTGTCGTACTGACTGCGGCCTACGTAATGGTCACCGTCCTTGCGGTCTACCAGGACCTGGATGACCTCGCCGATCCGCGACTGGTTCAGTTCGTAACTGATTTCCCGCTGGATCTCCATAAGCCGTTCGGCGCGATCGGCCTTCACCTCGGCGGGCACGTCATCTTCTACGTCGTAGGCGCGGGTATCCTCTTCGTGGGAATACTGAAACACGCCCAGGCGCTCGAAGCGCATTTCCCGGACGAAGTCGCAAAGCTCTTCAAACTCCTCCTCGGTCTCCCCCGGATAGCCCACCAGGAAGGTCGTTCGGATGGCGATACCGGGTACTGCCTCGCGTGCGTAGTTGATCAGATCGGTGGTATCGCGGCGCGTAACTTGCCGGCGCATGCGCTGCAGAACCGCATCGGAGCCGTGCTGCAGCGGTATGTCCAGGTAGTTGCACACCTTGGGCTGCGCGGCCATGACCTCAAAGACTTCCCGCGGAAATTTGGACGGATAGGCGTAGTGCAGGCGGATCCACTCGATGCTCTCCACCGCGGCCAACGCTTCCAGCAATTCGGGAAGCATCCTTTTCTTGTACAGGTCCAGGCCGTAATAGGTCAGTTCCTGGGCGATGAGCATGAGCTCCTTGACGCCGGTCTTGGCGAAGTGGGTGGCCTGGCGGACGAGTTCCTCAAGGGGGCGGCTCACGTGGTCGCCTCGCATAAGCGGGATGGCGCAGAAGGAGCAAGTGCGATTGCAGCCTTCGCTGATCTTGAGGTAGGCGTAGTGCTCGGGGGTGGTGATGAAGCGCTCCCCGATCAGGTCGTGCCGGTAGTCGGCTTCCAGCCGTGCCAGCAGTCCGGGAAGTTCCATGGTTCCGAAGAAATCATCAACTTCAGGAATCTCCGTCTCCAGGTTATCCTTGTAGCGCTGGCTGAGGCAACCGGTGACGTACAGGCGGTCGATCTCACCCCGGGTCTTGCGATCGGCGTAATCCAAAATGGTGTTCACGCTTTCCTCCTTGGCCAGATCGATAAAACCGCAGGTGTTGACGATGACAATGTTGGCCGGGTCGTTGCTGTCGTGCCCGACCTCGTAGTCGTTGGCCTGCAACTGGGTGATGAGGTTCTCGGAGTCCACCAGGTTTTTGGAGCACCCGAGAGTAATAACGTTGACCTTATCCGGCCGTAGCGTTCTGGTTTTCATGCGCTTGCGCTTAGGGGGCGCAAAGGTAGGCATTTATGTTTCGGCGGTCACCAAACTTTGACTGACCGTACCTCAACGTGCCAAGACCAGAGGGGGTCGCTGGGCGCACGGGCGGGTACGAGGAATTGGTACCGCCAAAAATTCAAGCCAGACTGATAATCAACAAAATATTTACCGCTGCTATTTTTTTAGCATTTTAAAATTATACGCCAATTACATTATACGATTTTCGACACATTCCACATATCGATTGATGACCCGCAATAATTATTCAATATAATTTTGATAATGCCAATAATTAATCTGTTGGTAATCTACATTAACTCGAACATACACCCCTAGTAATCAATCACATACCTCGGCTAGGCATATCTATTGATAATTTATAATATCAGCCATAAGGTTAAAATTATCGCAAAAGTTGCCTATTTTCGGCCGCTTACCTTGAAACTTTTTCAACTAAACCTAAACAAAGCATGAGACGACTGTTATTAGTCTTCGGGCTAACGCTATTTGCCATTGGTATTACTATGGCGCAAAATACCGTTAGCGGAACAGTAACCGACGAGGACGGCGAGAGCCTGATCGGGGTTAGCATCCTCGCCGCAGGAACCAGCACGGGTACCGTCACGGACCTGGACGGCAACTACAACCTGACCGTACCTGAGAATGGCGAAGCATTGATCTTCAGCTATACCGGTTTCACTACCCAACGGGTAGAAATTAACAACCGTTCTACCATTGATATTACCATGGAGCCGGCCTCCGAAATTCTGGAAGAGGTAATCGTCACGGCCTACGGTATTACTAAAAAGGAAGCTTTCTCCGGTTCAGCGGATGTAGTCGGTTCCGAGGAGCTGGAAACCAGGAACGTAACTTCCCCAATCGCCGCCATTGAGGGCAATGCGACGGGCGTGCAATTTACTTCCGCTTCCGGCCAACCGGGTTCTTCGCCGGGCATTGTGATCCGTGGTGTAGGTACCCTGAATGGCGACACCGACCCGCTGTTCATCGTAGACGGTATTCAGTTCGAAGGCGACCTGACGAGCATCAACCAGGAAGACATTGAGTCAATCACCGTACTTAAGGACGCTTCCTCCACTTCCCTTTATGGCTCCCGCGCTGCCAATGGTGTGGTGCTGATTACGACCAAGCGGGGCAACGACGGCGGAACTCAGGTTTCGGCTTCCGTACAGCACGGCTTTGTATCGCGGGCCATTCCCCTTTACGATGAAGTTACCCCAGGACAGTACTACGAGGCGATGTGGGAAGCCCTGAAAAACTCGGGTGCCGCGGACGGGGACCCCGCTTTTGCTTCCGATAACATCTTCAATAGTCTGGGTTACAATCCCTTTGACGTTGCGAATGACGAAATTGTTGGCACGGACGGTAAACTCAATCCGAACGCCAATACCATCTACCAAAGTCTCGACTGGTACGATGTGATGGAACAGAGCAGTACCCGGACCAACTACAACGTAAACCTGTCAACCGGCGGCGACGACCACCGGGTGTACTTCTCGTCTTCCTATCTGGAGGAAGGTGGTTACGTGGTGACCACTGAGTACGACCGGCTCACCAGCCGGCTGAACGCCGACTTTGATGCGACGAACTGGCTCACCATGGGCGGTAGCGCCAACGTCACCGTTTCCAATTCCAGGGGGCCCTCCTCGGCCGGTTCTGGCAGTATCGTAAACCCTTTCGGCTTTGCCAAGGGTATCGGATCGATTTACCCCGTATACGTGAATGACCGGAATGGCAACCTCGTCCTGGACCAAGCCGGCAACCCCATCTTCGACTCTGGGGAAGGATATTCCGAGTACGGTATCGGCTCCCGCCCCATCAACCAGGGTCGGCACGCCCTGCAGGAACTGCTGCTGAACGACGAACGGACCCGGAACAACCTTTACGGCTTTCGGTTTTTCGCCGACTTTGAAGTGGTAGAAGGACTCAACTTCCGGTTGAATTACGGCCGGGATATCCAGGAAGGGATCTCGAAAGAGTACGAGAACAACATCATCGGAGACGCCCAGCCTACCGGCCGCTACGGTGAGGTACGGTATAGAAGACAGGTTGAAAACTTCAACCAGTTGCTGACCTACAATAAAAGTTTCAACGACAATCATAACCTCGACCTGACCCTGGGTCACGAAAGCTTTGACCGCCACTACAGCCAAAACAGCGCCTCAGCCATTGACCAGACCGCGGAAGGAATCTTTGAATTTGCCAACTTCGCCACTCCAGTCAGACTCGGCGGGTACACTTCGGTGAAGCGGATCGAGGGATACTTCGCCAGAGCGAACTACAACTTTGATACCAAGTACTACCTGAGCCTCTCCGCGCGCCGCGACGGATCCTCGGTATTCGCTGACGCCTCTCGCTGGGGTACCTTCTACTCCGCTGGGGTTTCTTGGCGCCTTGACCAGGAACCGTTCATCCAGAATATTTCCTTTATCGACCGCCTGAAGCTGCGGGCGTCCTACGGGGAAGTCGGCAATGATGACCTGCAGGATTTCTTCCTGTCGCAGCCCCGGTACAGCCTGACCTCCAACGCCGGTAACCCGGCAATCTGGTGGTCGGACATCGGCAACAACAACCTGCAGTGGGAGACGATTGAGAGTTTCGACGTCGCCCTGGAGTTTACCCTCTTCAACAACTTCCTCGACGGATCCTTGGAGTACTACAAGCGGAACTCCTCGGACCTCCTCTACGATTTGCCAATCGCGCTCAGCAACGGTCATAATTCCTTCCCCTCCAACGTCGGCGACATGTACAACGAAGGGGTGGAGCTCGGCCTGACGGGTAACCTGATCAGCAAGCGGGACTTCCGTTGGAGCGTACGGGCAACCGCTTCAACCTTCAACAACGAGATCACCAGCCTGCCGGACCCCTTCATCAACGGATCCAAGCGCTGGGACGTCGGTCGGTCGCGGTTCGACTTCTATCTGCTGCATACCGCAAACGTGGACCCCGCTACGGGAGACCAGCTGTTCTACATGTACGAGTTTGACGAGGATGGCAACAGCGTTCCCGTCATTGAAAACGGAGTACACCAGACCACCAACGACTGGCAGGAAACCGAGCGGGCTTATACCGGCGCCAGCTCCATCCCCGATTTCCTTGGATCGGTTTCCAATAATCTCTTCTACAAGGGCTTCTCCTTGAATATCCTCGTTACCTATGGCATCGGAGGAGAGATTCTGGACAACGGTTACTCCGCCATGATGCACAGCGGTTCTTACGGACGTTCCCTTCACCCTGACATCATGAACGCCTGGCGTCAACCCGGAGACATCACCGACGTGCCCAGGCTGGAGAACGGCAATATCGACCTGGTACGGACGCAATCCACCCGCTTCCTCACCGACGCTTCCTTCCTCTCACTCAGGAACGTGAACCTGTCGTATGTCTTCAACAGCAGATTCGTCAAGAGCATCGGTATGAACAACCTCAAACTCTCCCTGACCGGAGAGAACCTGTATCTGATGACCGAAAGGGACGGACTTGATCCCCAGTACAACCTGGCGGGAACTTCACCCGGTAACGACTTCAACCCTGCGCGGCTGATCACCTTCGGCCTCAACACCAACTTCTAAATAAACCTATCCATGCTACAAAACATGAAATATGTCCTCATCGTGGCAACCGCCCTGCTTGCGGTGGGCTGCGAGGAAGACTTCCTAGATACCAAGCCAACGGACGCGATTTCGGCGTCCGACGCCCTGGCCACCGAGGCCAATATGGAACTTATTCTCGCCGGAATGCACCGGGGAATGTATTCTCAGTCCCAAACGATCATGCCCGGTGGTTCCGCGATCGCGAGCACCCAAAGAGCAAATGAGCACTACTGGGTACCCATGGGCGACAACCTGGCCGGCGGGCTGATCCACAGCGCGAATGCCAATAACCTGGGCTGGCGCAGCGAGGCCCAGTGGAATTCCCACACCCAGGAAACCTCACTGACGGTGAGAATTCTCTGGTACCACCGCTACAACATCATCGCCAATGCCAACTCAATCATTAACCGGGTGGAGGAAGGTGACCTGGCGGATACCCCCGTCTTGCGGAACATCCTCGGACAGGCCTACGCCTACCGGGCCTATGCATATATGTCCCTGGTACAGCATTACGCCAAAGGTTACCTCATCGGCAGCCCCTCCTCGGATCCGGGGGTACCGCTGCTGTACGCCACCGAGGCCCCCTTCACCAGCGCGGCCCGTTCGACCGTACAGGAGGTTTACGACCAGATTGCATCGGACCTTGAGTCTGCCATTGACAACTTCAAGGAAGGAGCGCCCCGGCCAACGGGTAGTGCCTACGACAAAGCCAACCTGAATATAGACGTAGCCTACGGGCTACGGGCCCGGATGGCACTGGCGACGGGCAACTGGCAACTGGCCGCGGAATCCGCCGCCCTTGCCCGCGAGGGTTACGAAATCATGGACGAATCGGCCTGGAAGGCAGGATTCAATTCTACCCTGCTTCCCGGTGTGATCTGGGGAAGCAACGTAATCACCACGGAAACTACCTACTTCCGTTCCTACTTCTACCTGGCCTCCAACACCTTCAACGGCAGCCAGGTCCGGAATAACCCCAAGATTGCCGACAGAAGGTTGATCGACGCCATTCCGGATACCGATTTCCGTAAGGACATGTTCCTGGTCGACGCGCCCAATTCCAACCTCTCGGCCGCCAACGGACAAGGTGGGTGGGAGAACAACACCAACCCGCTGTACGAGACCGAAGAGGAGTTTGAAGCGGAAATCGACCGGCTGGCCAGCAAGTGGGGTTGGACCTCGCGGCACAATACCCACCCCTACATGCACGTGAAACTGCGGCAGGCCGTACCCGGTGGTATCGAGCCCGACGACATCATCTACATGCGCGCCGAGGAAATGCTGCTGATCGAAGCCGAAGCCCTCACCATGATGGGAGACATCGACGCCGCCCAGGAGGTACTCCAGGAACTCGGTGAGAGCCGGGATAGCGCATACGACGTTTCCGAATACGACAGCCAGGAAAGCCTGATGGAGCACATCAAGTTCCAGCGTGGCGTTGAGTTATGGGGCGAAGGCTTTTTGTTCCAAGACAAAATCCGCTGGGACGAAGGCATCGACCACTCAGCCGACGGCGGTTCCGGCGCTTCCCAGGTCCTCTACCAGGATGCCTACATCGTCGAAAAGCCTTCCGTCAATCCCGACTGGATCTTTAAGATTCCCCAAGCAGAGATTGATGCCAACCCCAACCTCAGCCCCGCCGACCAGAATCCCTAATGGGAACCTACACATTCTGACAATGGCCCCCGGGCCGGGATTAGAATAGTTTACAGCAGCCCGAATTTCGACTGAGTCGAAGTTCGGGCTGTTTTTATAGGAATACATGACACCAAGACAGCGCCTGGCCCCCGGCTCACACAGAAGGTGGGCTTGGCGGAACCCCCCAAATCGAAGGTGTTTATTCGAAGCGTGGGGTCATCAACCCATGTTACTCGCGGGTTAGTTCAACCGGGTGGTCAGTATACCCTTCCCATCATCTCGTGTTCCACGATGGCTCGCTTGAGCTCCAGAAAATCGACCTCGGCCTGGTGGCTATACACGATCTCGCCACCGGGCTCTACCAGGAGGGTGTAAGGAAGGGCACCGTTCCAGTCGGGATCCAGGGCCTCTACAAGCTTGTAGATATTTTCGCCAACGAAGTGGTAATTGTCGACACCGGAA
Source organism: Neolewinella litorea (assembly GCF_004803465.1). Taxonomy (GTDB): domain Bacteria; phylum Bacteroidota; class Bacteroidia; order Chitinophagales; family Saprospiraceae; genus Neolewinella; species Neolewinella litorea. Next base: position 541,419 of record NZ_SRSF01000001.1, read on the forward strand.
TGCACCTGCTCCAGGAATTTGAGTGCCCGCGCGCCCTGATCGGGCTTGTCGGCGGAGATAGACACGAACTCGAAATCCCGGGCGCCGTACATCCGTTGAAGCACCAAAAACTGCGGATACTCCATCACGCAGGGGCCGCACCAGGTGGCCCAGACGTTGATCAGCCGCAGTTTGTCGCTGTCATTGGCGACGATCTCCTTTACCTTTTCCACATCGGCTTCCTCAAGGGTGACGGGACGGGCTAACCACTTGGCTTCCGACTGCTCGTTGTACTCCGTTTTCCAGGCCCATTTCGTGGAGCAGCCGAACGTGGGCGTGGTCGGATTGGGCACCTCTTCGCCGGCCAGCAGCGCGTCGGTGGCAGCGCGGAGATCTTCGGCATTGGCGGTTCCGGGGCGTTCGCTCTCGTCGAGGCGGCCCGTATAGCGCAGGACGCGATCCTTATCCAGTATGAACATATGGGGCGTGGCCACCGGTCCGTACTGCAGTGATACGGCGTGATCGTCGCCGTCGTAGAGGTAGGGGAAGTTAAACTTGGCGTATTCTGCGCGGACGGCCATTTGATCGTAGTCGTCGTTTAGGTCCGTGTACCCCAGTTCCTCGTAAAGCAGCCCCAGCGGACTGTTGGGACTGATCGCTATTACCTGCACGCCCTTGTCGGCGTAGTCATTCTGAAAATCGATCAGCCGCTGTTCGTAGGCCTGGGCGGTGGGACAGTGGTTGGCGGTAAAGGCGAGTACAATTACTTCCCCGTCGCTGTAGTCGGCCAGTGAGTGCATTTCTCCGTCGGCGCCCGGCAGATTGAAGTCCGGTGCCTGACTGCCCACCACGAGGGTGGCCACCTCCTGCTTGGGTACTGGCTGCGGGTCGGCCTCAAAGGAGGGTGCGGCGGTGGCGTCCTGGGTGACGGCCACTTCGGGTTCCGGTTGATCGGATCCGCAACCGAGCAAGGCACAGGCGAGAATGAGCGAAAAGGTAGTGCGAAGCATTTTTAATTGGATTTGCGGTCAGCAAAATAGTCATTCTCCGGCCTTTCGGGTATACCTCCGGTCTTACGGCCCTACCCGAAGTTGGTCGGCGGTAACCACCCGAGCGCCCGCGGCGCGCATTTCTTCTATTGCTTTAAGGCCATCCCCATCCTGTAATTCCACGCTGCGGGTTCCGTCTTCAATCAGGCTGACGTTAAAGCCCTCCCCCAGCCCATCGAGGACGGTATACTTTACACAATAGTCTAGCGCCAGGCCCATCACATGGAGTTCCGTAATCCCGCGCTCCTTTAGCCAGTCGGCAAGCCCGGTGGACTTGCGGTGTCCGTTGTCGAAGAAGCCGGAGTAGCTGTCGATCATCGGATCGGTACCCTTGCGGAAAATACGATCGATATTTTCCGTACGCAGATCGGCAGCAAATTCCGAACCCCATGTTTCCTGTACGCAGTGGATCGGCCAAAGCACCTGCTGGAGCCCGTGCAGATCGATTACCTGCCCCGGCTTACGCCACATGTGATTGGCTGCAAAGGACCCGTGGTTGGCGGGGTGCCAGTCCTGGGTCGCCACCACCGTGCCGTAGTGCGGCATGAGCCGGTTGGCCAGGGGAATGACCCGGTCGCCTTCCGGTACGGGCAGCATGCCGGTGGGCAGAAAATCGACCTGCAGGTCGACGAGAAGCAAAGCGGTGGTAGCGGGTGCCATAAGCAAGGTATCGGGGTAAAGATAGCGGCGCGAGGATAGGAAAGCGTAACCAACCGCCCCGGCACCGCGTTAGTTGCACGGCACCCGCGCCCCGACGCCCGCGGAAACGATACCAAGATTCGCAGTATGAAATTTACCGACTACCCCCTTTCGCCAGAATTGAAGCGCAGCATTGCCAAACAGGGGTGGAAACGCCCCACCGATATACAGTACCGGGCCATCCGACCCATTCTGGAAGGGGAAGACGTGCTGGCCATTGCACAAACGGGCACCGGAAAAACGGCGGCCTTCGCAATCCCGATCCTGCAAAAACTGCACGAACGTAAGCAAACCCAGTGGCGGGAAACGGGCATCAGTTGCTTGGTAATGGTGCCAACGCGCGAACTGGCCCTGCAGCTGACCGAGGTCTTCACAGCCTTGGCTAAAGGTACCGGAGTTAAGGTCCTGGGCCTGACGGGCGGCGTGGAGATCGAACCCCAGATCACCCAACTGACCAAGGAACTTGACCTGCTGATCACGACGCCGGGACGGATGTACGACCTGCTGGGTCGGAAACTGTTGCGGCTCGATCGGGTGGACATCCTGGTGCTCGACGAGGCTGACCTGATGCTCGACCTGGGCTTCATCGACGACATCCGCGGCGTGATCGGGCACCTGCAGCGCAAGCACCAGACCCTGTTCTTCTCGGCCACCATCAACGAGCAAATTAAAAAGCTCGCCTACTCGCTGGTGCGCAACCCCATCCGCATCCGCATCTCCCCCAAGGACCCGGTGAGCAAGAACGTGGACCACTCGGTGGTATTCATCGAGATGGACGACAAGCGATTTTTCCTGGAGCGCTTCATCAAGGAAAATCCAGACGCCAAATTGCTGGTGTTCGCCCGCACGCGGGTGCGCTGTGAGCGTATCGCGAAGGCCATGGCGCGGGTCGACATTCCCACGATCACCCTGCACGGCGATATGCCCCAGCCGGAGCGGGAAACGGCGCTGGAAGCCTTCCGTGCCGGCGAGCAACGCGTGATGATCGCTACCGACGTGAGCGCCCGCGGCATAGATATCCCCGACGTCACGCACGTGATCAATTATGACTTGCCCGAGCAGCCCGACAACTATGTGCACCGCGTGGGCCGGACGGGCCGGGGAAAGCACCGTGGCGTAGCCTATTCTTTCTGCGCGCCGGAGGAACACGAACTGCTGCGCGCCGTGGAAGCCTACACCGGCAACGACATCAAGGTGGTGGACTTGGACCGCGGTCAGTACCGAGAAACCCTTACGCTCACGAAACAGGACCGTATGGGACTGGCCGAACTGATGGAAGAGGCCGAACGGGTGACCAAGAAGAAAAAGCGCAAATAGACGCTACAGGGGCCGGGCTTCGCGGAACCGCCCGGCGGATCGCAGGTAATAGCGTGAGAGGGTAATGCTGGCCAACACGCCGGTAATGATGGCCAAACCGCCATCGTAGATGTACCGCTGCCGCAAGTCCGAAGTGTACCACCAGGCCTCGGACCAGTTGCGGCCTTCGCCCAGCAACTGCACCCAAAAGCTGCCGTAGGTAGTTACCAGGATCCACAACAGACTCAGTACGAGCATGGCCGGTGTAGTGCGCGAGCCCACCGCCCCGTTAAATTGCCGGTATCCGTAGTAGCAGAGATAGGAGACCCCGATGCCGCCGACGACGGGCAGTGGCTCCATCAAATACGCCGCCAGTACGGTGGGTACTACCCCGACCAGTGCGTAAAGCGAACCGCCCGCTACCCCGTAGACGTAGGACGAGCTAGGTGGGAGGTGATTGCCGCAGCGGTCGCGATGATTGTCGCGCAAACGCTTGAATGCCGCGTTGTCAAGTACCATCACCTTCCCCCGGTACAGACAGAAATGCAGTCCTCCGTTGTCGGGATCGGCCGGAACGGCGGGATCCAGACCGTACGCTTCCGCCACATCGATGATGGCGTCGATGACTTTCCGCACCTCGTGGCGATCGTGGGCCGTAAACAGCCTTCGGTAGTGAAGACACAGGGTCGACCCAGTCACTTCGGGCCGGGCAAAACGCATAGGCAGCGGCGTATCGGCCAGGGTTTTGCTGATATCCACCTGCTGCTCGGGCGTCAGGGGCTGCGTCTCAACGCGAATGGTTTCCTTCCGCGGTACGCCGAAGGAGAGTTGTTGCTGGATCGATACCAGGTATCCCCGATAGAGACCGAACACACCGTCGGGGCCCCGGTACCAGCCCATTCGCCGGCCAAATCGCGCGAGGGTACGGCCGATCATTGGCCAACAGTCTTGAGTGACGGCAAGCTGGTGAAGGGAGTAATCATGGTGTAAAAAACGGGTGAGCGTAAATAAGCGCGTATCAATTGTGGATACACCTTATCAAACGGAGAAGGAAGCGTGGAAGTCTACCTTAAGATCGGAATTTAATTCGTCTCACGGTTTGTGAAACGGGGAGACACCGAATATACTTTTGTTTACCAGTTGCACGGGGTTGGAAATAGTCCGATCTTTGCGGCCGTTTTTACACAACCCCGGAAAAAAGACTGAAATGAACCCTAATCAAACTCCGAAACCGACCGGCAGTATCCTTCAGAACAGTCGCCTGTACCGCGCCGCCCGCGTGGCCCGACTGGACAATCCCGAGGGGCTCCGTCTGGCCGGTCGCCGCTCCGCCCTACCCCCCGCCCGCCGGACAGAAGTGATGATGGCCATCACCGGTAGCCTGCTGATTTTCTTCCTCCTAATGCTGCTCACCATCGGCTAGCCGGGTCGCTTGCCTACCACCTTTGGTGAACCTCCGGCTTAATCGACGCCTCGTAGATCTGGTTCATTCGCTCGAGTTGCTCCTCGGTGAGCGGCTCGCGGTCCTCGACCGACAGGTTAGAGGTAAGGTGTTCCAGCCGGGAGGCGCCGGGAATGATGCAACTCACTTCCGGGTGGGCCAGTATCCACTGCAGGGCAATGGGGGCCAGGTTGTCTTCCTTCGGGAATAGGGCCTTCAGTTCGGCCACGGCCCGCAGCCCGTTCTCGAATTCAACCCCGCTGAAGGTCTCTCCCTGGTCGAAGGCTTCGCCGTTGCGGTTGAAGTGCCGGTGGTCCTCTTCACCAAAGGTGGTGGCGCTGCTGAATTTACCCGTCAGCAGTCCGCTCGCCAGGGGTACCCGGGCGATCACGCCCACGTTCTTCTCCCGCGCGAGATCGAAGAATAATTCGGCCGGCCGTTGCCGGAATACGTTGAAGATGATCTGCACCGACGCCACGTCGGGGTACTCCATGGCCTTGATGGCCTCTTCCACTTTCTCCACGCTCACGCCCAGGTGCTGGATCTTGCCCTCTTCCTTCAGTCGAGCGAACAGGTCAAAGATCTCGGGGCGATAGTACACTTCGGTCGGCGGACAGTGGAGCTGAATCAGGTCGATACGGTCGATCTTCATCCGGCGCAAACTGTCTTCCACGTAACCGCGCAACGCATTGAGCGTATAATTTTCGTTGGTGTGCGGGTTGATCTGGCGGCCGCACTTCGTGGCCACGTAGATGTACTCGGAGCGGCTGCGGACCACGCGCCCCACGGCTTCCTCGCTTTTTCCGTCGCTGTACACATCGGCGGTATCGATGAAGTTGACGCCGCGGTCGATCGCCTCGTTCAATATTTGATCGGCCGTCGCGTCGTCGAAGGGCTCTCCCCATTTACCTCCCACCTGCCACGTGCCGAGGCTGATTTCGCTTACGTCAAAGTTCGTTTTACCCAGTTTCCGGTATCGCATGATGATTTCTTTTGCCACTGCAACAGGGCGGCGGCGCGCAGGTGCAAAGAAGCACAAAAATTGCCGACCGGGAGGGGCACCCGGATAAATACCCACATTGGACTACCGCTATTATTATGTAATCATCTCAAATACAGACCAGTGGCGTTGTTCATGCATAATCCAGTTCAAGTCGGCCCTCATCGCGTCCTTCCAGCACGGATTCCCCACTCCGCAGGAATCCGTCGACCGCACGGGCACATTCCCGCCCTTCGGCAATCGCCCAGACCACCAGGCTCTGGCCGCGGCGCATGTCCCCGGCGGCAAACACCTTGGGCACTGAGGTTTGGTAGTTGTGTTCCGGACTGGCGGCCACGTTCTTCCGGGGATCCAGGCCAACGCCCAGCGTATCCAGCAGACCCTCGTGCTGGGGGTGCAGGAAGCCGGCCGCGATCAAAAGCAGCTGGCAGGGAAGTTCGCGTTCCGTACCGGGAATTTTTACGAAGGTGTTGCGACCGGTGGGGTCCTTTCCCCAGCGGATGTTGACGGTCCTGACTCCCTTCAGCTTCCCTTCCTCGTCCTTGACGAATTCTTCGGTGAGTACCGCCCACTCGCGCTCGCAGCCCTCTTCGTGGCTGGTGGAGGTGCGCAGGATCATGGGCCAGTTGGGCCAGGAGTCCGGACTCCGCTCCGTGGGTGGCATAGGCATGATCTCAATCTGGGTCACCGAGCGGGCGCCGTGGCGGTTGCTGGTACCTACGCAATCGGCACCGGTATCGCCGCCCCCGATCACGATGACGTCCTTGTCGCGGGCGTGAATTTCGTAGGTGTCCGACAGGTCGTCGCCCGCCACCCGCTTGTTGTTCTGCTCCAGGAATTCCATCGCGAAGTGTACGCCCTGGGCCTCGCGGCCCTGGCTCGGGATGTCCCGCGGGATGGTAGAGCCACCGGCCAGGACTACGGCGTGGTTTTCGCGCACGAGTTGCCGGGCGTCTACGTTACCGCCCACGTTGGCGTTCGTACGAAACTTCACGCCCTCGGCTTCCATGAGTTCGATGCGCCGGTCGATCACCCACTTTTCCAGTTTAAAGTCGGGGATGCCGTAGCGCAGCAGCCCGCCTATGCGGCTGTTGCGTTCGTACACCGTTACCGTGTGTCCCGCCTTGTTGAGTTGGGCGGCGGCGGCCAGACCCGCGGGGCCGGAGCCTACCACCGCTACCGATTTTCCGGTACGACTGGCGGGTGGATTCGGGCGGGCGTAACCCCGCTGAAAAGCCTCCTCAGCAATCGATTTTTCGATGAATTCTATAGCCACCGGCGGTTGGTTGATGCCGAGCACGCAGGCCGATTCACAGGGGGCCGGACAGATCCGGCCGGTAAATTCCGGGAAGTTGTTCGTCGAACTCAGGATCTCAAAGGCCTCGCGCCAGTCTTCGTCGTATACGGCATCGTTAAACTCCGGAATGATGTTGCCCAGTGGGCACCCACTGTGGCAAAAGGGCACGCCGCAGTCCATACACCGGCTGGCCTGGGTGATGGTCTTCTCTTCCGGCATGGGAACGTAGAGCTCCTGCCAGTCGGTTTTCCGCACGTCAACCGGACGTTTTTCGGGTAGCTCGCGGGTATATTTCAGGAATCCGTTGGGATCTGCCATGGTATTCTTTTTCTTGAGTGATTAAACCAGTTCGGCGACCTTGACCTGCACGTCGGGCTGTTGGTCCCGCTGTTCGAGGACTGCCTTGTAATCGCGCGGCATGACCTTCACGAAGTGGTGCTCCTGATCCTCCCAGGCGTTAAGCATATCCAGGGCCCGCTTGGAACTGGTGTAGGCAAAGTGGTTGCGGACCATTTGCTTCAGCAGCTTGCGGTCAAAATCATTGAGGTCTTCGAGGTCCACCATTTCGGTATTGAGCCGCTTCTTAAAGGTGCGGGACGGATCGTAGACGTAGGCCATACCGCCGGACATTCCGGCGCCAAAGTTCTTGCCCGTTTCACCGAGGACTACCACTACCCCGCCGGTCATGTATTCACAACCGTGATCGCCCAGTCCCTCCACGACGGCCTTAACGCCGGAGTTGCGCACGGCGAAACGTTCGCCCGCCATGCCCTTGATGTACGCCTCACCGGAGGTCGCACCGTAGAAGGCTACGTTCCCGATGATGATATTCTCGTGGGGGTCGAAGGTGGAAACGCGGTCCGGCACCACGATGAGGCGGGCGCCGGACAGGCCCTTACCGAAGTAGTCGTTGGCCTCGCCCTCCAGCAGGAATTCAATCCCCTTGGCCGAGAAGGCCCCGAAACTTTGCCCGGCGGAACCGCGGAAGCGGAAGCGGATGGTTCCGTCCGGCAGACCTTCGCCGTGGAAGCGGCGGCTGATCTCATTGGACAGCATGGCCCCGACGCTGCGGTCGGTATTCTTGATGTCGAAGGATCCCGTGACCGACTCCAGTTCTTCCAGGGCCAGCTTCGCGGAGGTGATGAGGCGGCGGTCCAGCACGTCGCTGATGCCGTGATCCTGTTCCACGCGCTTGTACAGGCCTACAGATTCGTCGGCAACCTCCTTGTACAGTATCGGACTCAGGTCCAGGCTGCGGTATTTCCAGTGCTCGACTTCGCTGTTCATCTTGAGGTGCTCTACACGGCCCACCATCTCGTTGACGGTGCGGAAACCCAGTTCGGCCATGATGGAGCGCATATCCTCCGCCAGAAAGCGGAAGAAGTTGATGACGTGCTCCGGATCACCCGTGAATCGTTTCCGAAGTTCGGCATTCTGGGTAGCGATGCCTACCGGACAGGTATTGACGTGGCACTTACGCATCATGATGCAGCCTTCCACGATCAGGGCGGCGGTGGCCACGCCGTATTCCTCGGCGCCAAGGAGGGTGGCGATGACCAGGTCGCGGCCCGTACGCAGTTGTCCGTCCGTCTGCAGCGTCACCCGGTCGCGCAGCCGGTTACGGACCAGGGTTTGGTGGCTTTCGGCCAGGCCCAGTTCCCAGGGCAGGCCCGCGTGGCGGATCGAACTGAGGGGGCTGGCACCGGTACCGCCGTCGTGGCCGCTGATGAGGATGGCATCGGCGTGAGCCTTGGCCACCCCGGAGGCGATGATGCCTACCCCCGCTTTGGATACCAGTTTTACGTTGATGCGGGCCCGGCGATTGGCGTTCTTCAGGTCAAAGATGAGCTGCGCGAGGTCCTCGATGCTGTATATGTCGTGGTGTGGGGGCGGGGAGATAAGCCCTACCCCCGGCGTGGATTTTCGCACCCGACCGATCCAGTCGTCTACCTTATGGCCGGGCAGTTGACCGCCCTCACCGGGTTTGGCGCCTTGAGCCATTTTGATCTGCAGTTCGTCGGCGTTGGTCAGGTAGTGACTGGTCACACCGAACCGGCCGGAGGCAACCTGTTTGATGGCGGAGCGCATGTTGCGGCCCTTTTCGTCGAGTTCAAAGCGGATCTCGTCCTCACCTCCCTCACCGGAGTTGGAGCGGGCACCGATCTTGTTCATGGCGATGGCCAAGGTGGTGTGCGCCTCCCAACTGATGGAACCGAACGACATGGCTCCCGTCGCGAAGCGCTTCATGATGGCCTCGGCGGGTTCCACCTCCTCGATCGGAATGGGATCGCCCTTGCGGAATGTGAGTAGACCACGGAGCGTAAGCGCCTTTTCGGTTTGCTCATTGATGGCGTCGCGATATTTCGCGTAGGCATCGGCGTCGTTCTTGCGGGCGGCTACCTGCAGGAAGTGGATGCTCTTGGGGTTGAAGGTATGGGCCTCTCCTCGGCGCTTCCACTGGTACACACCGCCGACTTCCAGTTTGGGGTTGGGAATGTATTCCTTCGGGTAAGCCAGGCGGTGGCGGACCAGCACCTCGCTGGCCAGGCCATCGTAGCCTATACCTTCAATTCTACTGATTGACCCGCGGAAGCATTCGTCCACGACTTTGTGGTTAAGTCCCAGTATCTCAAATATTTGGGCACCCTGGTATGACTGAAGGGTTGAGATGCCGATCTTGGACATGATCTTCAGTATGCCTTTGCCCACCGCCTTGCGGTAGATCTTGATGACGTCCTTCAGTTCGTAGCCTTCCTCTTCAAAAACGTTGCGGGCGTGCAGGTCGGCCAAGGCCGCGTAGGCCAGGTAGGGGTTGACGGCACTGGCCCCGTATCCGATGAGGGTGGCCACGTGGTGCGTTTCCCGGATGTCGCCACTCTCCACCACGATGCTCGTCTTCGCCCGGAGTCCGAGTTCGACCAGGTGGTGGTGCACGGCCCCGAGCGCCAGCAGGCTGGGAACCGGTGCGCTGTGACTGTCGGCGTCGCGATCGCTGAGGATCAATATGTTGTAGCCACTGCGGACCATAGACTGCGCTTGTGCGCGGATGTGCTCCACTGCGGCCTGTAACCTTCCTTCCTGTCCATCAGCCGGAAAGACCATGCTGATGACACCGGCCCGGAAATCCCGATGGTGCAGCTCCCGCAACTTGGCTACCTCATCGTTGGTCAGGATGGGCGTTTCCAGGTGAATGTAGGTGGCGTTCGCGGCCGTCGGCTCGATGACGTTGCTTGAACTGCCAAGCATGGCGTACAGGGACATCACGCTGCGCTCCCGTATGGGGTCGATCGGCGGATTGGTCACCTGAGCAAACAGCTGCTTGAAGTAGTTCGCGATGTGTTGGCTGTGCAGGGAGAGTACTGCTAGCGGGGTGTCGCTGCCCATGGAGCCGATGGGATCCGTGCCCTCCTTGATCATGGGTTCCAGCAGCACGCTCAGGTCTTCCTTGGTGTAGCCGAACAGCTGGAGGCGGCGAAACAGCGTCTGCTGATCCATGGTTATCTCCGCTTTCCGCGACAGCGGCAGGTTGTTGATGTCCTGCCGGTATTCATCGAGCCAGTCGCGGTAGGGCAGTCGCTTGCAGATGATTTCCTTGAGTTCCTCGTCACCGATGACGCGGTGCTCCTGCAGGTCGGCCACCAAAATCCGGCCGGGCTGCAGCCGACCCTTTTTGACCACCTTGCGCTGATCGACCTTGAGGGCACCGGCTTCGGAGGCTACGATCAGGGTATTATCGTTCAACAGGCAGTAGCGGCTGGGACGCAGTCCGTTGCGGTCAAGCGTAGCTCCTACCAGGATGCCGTCGGTGAAGCAGATGGAGGCGGGACCGTCCCAGGGTTCCATCAGGGCTTTACTGTACTCGTAGAAGGCCTTCTTGAAGTCGGGCATGGCTTCGTCGTGCTGCCAGGCCTCGGGAATCATCATCATGAGGGCGTGCGGAATGCTGATGCCATTCATCGTGAGGAACTCCAGCAGGTTGTCGAAGTTGGCCGAGTCGGACAAGCTGCTGCCGCAGACCGGAAAGATCATATTTAGTTCGTCCTCGGTAAACTTGAACGTTTTGCGGATCAGGCTCTCCTTGGACCGCCACCAGTTGACGTTCCCCTGTACAGTGTTGATCTCTCCGTTGTGGGCGATCATGCGGAAGGGCTGCGCGAGCTTCCACTTGGGCACCGTATTGGTTGAGAAGCGACTGTGCACCAGCGCGATGGCCGATTTGTAGCTCAGGTCCTGCAGGTCGTTGTAGAACCCAGGCAATTGCCAGGTCGTGAGTTGACCTTTATATACAATGGTCTTGTAGCTGAAGGAACAGAGGTAAAACTGGTCGCGCGTTTCCGGGTACGTATCGTGGATTCGGTGAGTAGCAAACTTGCGGAGCACGTAAAGCTTGCGTTCCAGATCGGCGGGTGGCAGGTCGGTGCGGGGTTTCACGAAGATTTGCTCCATTCGGGGCTGCGCGCCTACGCTGGTGGGGCCCACTTCATCGGCGTCGTGGGGATTTTTCCGGTAGGCAATTACGTCAAAACCCAGTTCGTCGCAGTAATCCTCAAAGAGGAAGCGGCACCGGCGGCTCAGTTCCTTTTCGGCGGGCAGGAAGAGTTGTCCCACACCGTACTTGCCAAACTCGGGCAGTTCCTTCCCGAGCGCGGAGAGCTTGCGGCGGAAAAACTCGTCGGGAACTTGTGTAAGGATACCGGCGCCGTCCCCCGAGTTGGGTTCACAGCCACAGGCTCCCCGGTGCTCCATGTTGGCCAGCATGCGAAGGGCGTCCTTAACGATGCTGTGTTTGGCTTCTCCGTTCAGGTTGGCTATAAATCCGGTGCCACAGGCGTCCGACTCCAGGTGCGGGGTGTAGAGGCCAGATTCGCGAGGAGTAGTAGATTGGTACTGCATAGACGGTTGGGGTAGCTGAAGAAGAAGGCGAGGGCCGGGTGCTTACCCTTAGCTCGGATCCCGAAGATATCCCTCCACCCCCGCCCCAGCAATGTTCCACGAGTTTAAAACCTGGGTATTTACGCCAGCAAACGTCCCGCAGAACAATCGTTGTGCACACAAACATCTTTTATAGTTTTGCAATTGCGTAATAAGCGTAATTTTAATTCTACGATTACACTAGTTAGCAAAATATGTATTGATCAGCTTCGACACCTCTGCTTTACGATGCAGATTGCCAATGGGTAATAGCCGACCGGTACGTAGCGCCGCGCCCTAATTTCTGAAATGTTCCACGCAACTATTCCGTGGGTCGAACGTTCGTTTCTCCGCGCTCTTGTTGCTATATTTGCCCAAATCCAAACAAGCTGTATGAAAAGCCCTGACGCGCTGTCCGCGGTAGCCGAATTTCACCGCACGTTTCGCGTACCCGTTTGTACGGCACCCGCGATCCCGCCCCCCGATCGGTGCCAGTTGCGCGTCAACCTTCTGCAGGAGGAGCTGAATGAGCTGCAAGCGGCCATCGAGGCCGGTGACATAGTAGAGGTGGCCGATGCACTGGCCGATCTGCAGTACGTGCTGAGCGGCGCGGTGCTGGAATTCGGCCTGGGCGATAAATTCAAGGCCCTCTTCGATGAAGTACACCGCTCAAACATGAGCAAGACCTGCGCCACGGAGGCCGAAGCGGAGGCCACAATAGAACATTATCGGCAGCTGGAACAGGAAGGGCGCGTGGAACAAAGTGGGGCCCACTACCTCGTGTACCGCAATGCGGACAACAAGGTTCTCAAGAACATAAACTACTCTCCCGCCGACCTGGCCGGTCAACTACGCTAAAATGGAAGATGGTTTCCGACACCGCGGGCAGCGTAAACGGCTGATCGAGAAGCTCCGCAAAAAGGGCGAATTCGACGATCGGGTGCTCGATGTCATGGCCAATATCCCCCGCCACGCATTTCTGGAAAGCAGCTTCAGCGACTGGGCGTACCGCGACGAGCCCTTTCCAATCGACTGCGAGCAAACCATCTCACAACCCTCGACGGTAGCCTGGCAGACCACTGCCCTGCAACTGCTGCCGCGCCAACGCGTCCTCGAGATCGGCACCGGGTCAGGGTATCAGGCAGCCGTACTTTCGCTGTTGGGCGGGCGGGTTTTTACCGTTGAGCGGCATAAACCCCTGTATAAGAAGGCGAAACTCACGCTGAAAAAATTGCGGCTGGACCGCGGTATCCGCTTTTTCCTCCGTGACGGCAATCGGGGATTGCCCGAAATGGCGCCCTACGACCGCGTTCTGGTGACTGCGGGAGCTACGGAAGTGCCGAAGCCGCTGCTGGAGCAACTGACCATCGGGGGAATTCTGGTTATACCCGTAGGACCGGAAAATGAAATTCAGCAATTGCTGCGAATCACCCGCCGCTCGGCGGATGCTTACGAGGAAGAAAAACTTGGATTGTGCCGCTTCGTACCCTTCCGGAGCGGATTGGCTTAAACGGGTTGGTAGGACTCAAAAGAGTGCAGCGCCCGGTATACGTCCCGGTGCACGCGCGAGCGTACGCCGGTTTGCATAAATTTCTTGTTCTCGGGATCGGGGTAGGTGCGATTCGTCAGAAGTACGAATACCAGGTCCGTATCGGGGTCCGCCCAAACGCAAGTGCCCGTAAAACCGGTGTGCCCAAAAGTGCGGGCAGAGGCCCCCGCGTCGGTGATGCTTCCGTAACCCCGCTCCAGTCGGTCGAACCCCAGCGCGCGGTAGTTGTAGGGCCCCTGTTCGGTGAACAGCTGTACGGTCTTTTCCGACACCAGCTGTTGCCCCCCGTAGGAGCCACCGTCGATCAGAAGCTGAAAGAGGCGGGCCAAATCGGTAGCGTTACCGAAAAGTCCGGCGTGACCGGCGACCCCACCCAGTAGAGCGGCTCCTTCATCGTGGACATATCCCCGTACTTCACCGCGGTTAATCCACCGGTCTACGATAGTAGGCACCAGTTGCCGGGGGGCAAAGCGCTCCAGTGGACGAAAGGCGAGGTGGCGCAAACCCATCGGCTCGAAGAACTCCTGGTTTACGTATTCATCCAGCCCAAGCCCGGTAACCGACTCAACGACAAACTGTAAGAGTACGTAGTTGATGTCGCTGTAGCGGTGAATGGGTGTGCGAGTGTAGGGCACTTTCGCCAGATCCTGCCGTAGGCGCCGGGGGACATCACCATCCAGCCACCGGGACTCACTGAGGCGTAAGGGGTGGCGCTCATCGGCGGTATCGGCGACGTAGGGGGCGTGGATGTAGGTGTAAAGGGGCAGACTCGGATCGAGCCCGGTATGGTGCGTAAGTAGTTGGTCGATGCGGTAGCGGCCGGGTACCTGACGCTTGTATTCCGGGAGATAGTCGCTCACCCGGGCCTGCAAATCAAGGCGGCCTTCATCGTAGAGCTTCATCACCGCCAGTGTAGTGGCGGCGGCCTTGGTGACCGAAGCCAGGTCGTAAAGGTCGCTTACCCTTACCGCCTCGCCGCCCCGGTATTTGTGGTTGCCGTAGGCGCGTTCGTAGACCACGTGACCGTCCTTCAGTACCGTCAGCTGGGCACCCGGCGTGGCCTGGTAACGTACGGCACGGTTGAGGGTATGGTCGACGCTGGCCAGCTCAGACCGGTCGATGCCCAAAACCTCGGGCTCGCGGAATCCCTGCCGCGTCTCCGGGAGATCCACACCCGCACCACCTGGTAGGCGACCAAAGAGTGCTTGCGCCCCGAACAGGGACTGCGCCACGAAGGCTTCGCTTTCCTTACTTCGCAGCGGGGTATTGATCAAACCCCAATCGTCAGGTACCGTATCCAGCAACTCAGCGTCGCCGAAATGGACCAGGGTGTAATCGCCAATGGTGTAGAGTGACTCGTACCAGTCGTCGTTGGACAACCCGCCGGGTGGGTCGGTGGCCACTACTACGGTCGGAAGTGCGGGTGCGGCGGCGAGCGCGGGAGCAAGCCGATCGGAGAAGGCAATCTCCTGTACGTCGGTAAACCGGCGGGCCATGCGGAGAAAACGGTCCGGACGCTGACCGGCGGGATAGATCACCCGAACGGGATGATCGGTGGCCAGGGGTAGTTTCCGACCGGGGTTACCGACGAGTACCGTCTGCGCCAGGAGGCGGGAGCGGCGATCCACGTCGCCGGCAACGTTCAGGCTCTCGTAGGGCCAGCCCTCGGTAAGGGTAAGGGTGTCCGATCCGGGAATCGTGTGGAGGGTGGACAATGTCGCCTCATCCACCTTTGGCTCAATGCGTATCTCCTTTGTATCCTCCTTTTGAACTTCGGGTGAGAAGAGGCTCGTTACCCATTCAATGACCCACTCTCCCCAGCCGGCGGACGATTCCGAAGCGGCTGCGGAAAACAATGAGAGGCAGGCAATGGCAGTAAGTAACAAGGATTTCATCGGGTATAGGAACGTCGGGTAATTCAACAGTATTGCAGCCGGATCGCAGACGAGGTGGTACCTTGCCGTCATGGAAGCATCCGCCGCCCTACCCTACTTCTATGCTACCGGCCTTGGTATTATAATGGGGTCGGCCCTGGCTTGGTTTTATGTCCGCTACACCATGAGCCGCACCCACCTTGCCCTGGATGAGGTAAAGCGCGATTATGTCGGCCGCGAGCTGTACGAGCAGGTACGCAGCGATGCGGACCTGAGTTACGAGAACCTGCAGGAGCGCATCGCCTCGGAATCCGAGCTCCGCTCCCGCCTGGCTACCCTCTCAGCTCACCACGAAAACCTGCAGGGTAAGCTCGACCACCAGCAGGAAGAAATGAAGCGCTTGCAGGAGGTGTCGGTGGCCCAGTTCGAGCGCACCGCCGACCGGTTGCTCGAAGAGAAAAGCGTGCGGTTCTCTCAACAGAACGTCCAGCAACTCAATGGTCTACTTACGCCCCTAAAGGAGCGCATTAAGGGATTCGAGGACCAGATCGAAAAGCGGTTCCTGGAGGAAACCCGCGACCGCGTAAGCTTGCGGACCGAGATCCAGAACCTCCAGCAGCTCAACCAAAAGATCAGCGCAGAGGCCAACAACCTCGCTGGCGCCCTGCGGGGCAGCAACAAGACCCAGGGCGACTGGGGTGAATGGCAACTTCTCACCCTGTTGGAGGCCAGCGGACTGCAGGCCGGGGTACATTTCGTGGCACAGGCCAGTTACCAAGACGAGGACGGACGGCAGAAAAGGCCAGATTTCGTGATCAACCTGCCGGAGAACAAGCACCTCGTGGTAGACTGCAAGGTGTCCCTGAACGCTTACGAACGCTACTGCAGCTGTGCGGAAGACGATGTCCAGCAGCGCCGTACCGAGGCCGCCGCCCACCTGCGCAGCCTGCGCCAGCACGTAGCGGATCTGGCCTCCAAGAATTACACCCGCCTTTATCAGATCAACTCGCCGGACTACCTTCTCCTCTTCGTCCCCATCGAACCGGCCCTCGGTCTGGCGCTGAATACGGATCAGGACCTCTTCCTGGAAGCCCTCAACCGCAACATTGTGCTGGTCACGCCCTCGACGCTGCTGGCCACCCTCCGCACCGTAAGCTACATCTGGAAGCAGGAAAACCAGAAGAAGAACGTACTGGAGATCGCCCGACAGAGCGGGTTGCTTTACGACAGCTTTGTGGCCTTTACTGATGACCTGCAGAAGGTAGGTCACCGCCTCGATCAGGCCCACGCCTCTTACCAGGCGGCCTTCAACAAGCTCAGCTCCGGTGGTAAATACGGTGCCACCCTCATCGGGCGGGCGGAAAAACTGCGGCGCCTGGGTGCGAAAACCAAAAAACGGCTCGACAACCACCTGCTCGAGGAGGAATGATGATATTGTGGTCGATTGGCCCGGGAAGGTTTCCGCCACGTATTGTATACTGTCCCGGTCTTGCCTTATTGACCTAACCGAAACTAACGATCATGCAAAAACGCGTATCCGACGCACGCGCCGCCATCGCGGGAATCACCGATGGCATGACCCTCATGCTGGGGGGCTTTGGCCTCTGCGGCATTCCCGAAAAATGTATTGCTGCCCTCGCTGAAAGCGGGATCAAGAATCTGACCTGTATATCCAACAATGCTGGGGTTGACGACTTCGGACTTGGCTTGCTGCTCCAGAGCCGTCAGATCCGCAAGATGATCGCCAGCTACGTGGGGGAAAATGCCGAGTTTGAACGTCAGATGCTTAGCGGTGATCTGGAAGTGGACCTTATCCCCCAGGGTAGCCTGGCCGAACGCTGTCGCGCAGGCGGTGCCGGCATTCCCGCCTTTTTCACTCCCGCCGGTTACGGCACCGAAGTCGGGGAAGGCAAAGAAGTCCGGGAGTTCAACGGCAAACCCCACATCCTGGAAATGGCCCTGACCGCCGACTTCGCCATCGTCAAGGCGTGGAAAGGCGATACCGACGGCAACCTGATCTACAAGGGCACGGCCCGCAACTTCAACCCCGTCATGGCCACCGCCGGCCGCATCACCATCGCCGAAGTAGAGGAACTGGTGGAACCCGGTGAACTGGACCCCAATCAGATTCACACCCCCGGCGTGTTCGTCCAGCGCATCTTCCAGGGCGAGAATTATGAAAAACGCATCGAAAAACGTACAACCCGCTAAGCCATGCTAGATAAAACCGGAATCGCTAAAAGAATTTCCCGTGAGCTCCACGATGGCTGGTACGTCAACCTGGGCATCGGCATCCCCACCCTGGTAGCCAACTTCGTGCCCGAGGGCATTGACGTCACCTTCCAGTCCGAAAACGGCATCCTCGGCATGGGCCCCTTCCCCACGGAGGAGGAGGTCGACGCCGACCTCATCAACGCCGGCAAGCAGACCATCACCGCCCTGCCCGGCGCGGCCATTTTCGACAGTGCCACCAGCTTCGCCATGATCCGCGGACAGCACATCCAGCTCACGGTTCTCGGGGCCATGGAAGTATCGGATACCGGCGACATCGCCAACTGGAAAATCCCCGGCAAGCTCGTCAAGGGCATGGGAGGCGCCATGGACCTCGTAGCCTCGGCCGAGAACATCATCGTGGCCATGATGCACACCAACCGCGCCGGGGAGTCAAAGCTACTACCCGAATGTTCCCTACCCCTCACCGGCGTTAACTGCGTCAAGAAGATTGTCACCAACTTGGCGGTACTCGACGTTACCCCCGACCGCGGTTTCCGCTTGTTGGAGCGCGCCCCCGGCGTCAGCGTACAACAAATCAAGGACGCTACCGCCGGTCGGCTCGTTGTTGAGGGTGAAGTGCCGGAAATGCAATTGGACTAAGGATGGTCCTGGCCGTCATTCCCGCCCGCTTCGCCAGCACCCGGCTGCCCGGCAAACCCCTGGTAGATGTGGGCGGTGAAACGCTGGTGCAGCGCGTTTACGGTGCGGTGCGCCGGGCGGGCGTGGCGGACGAGGTGGTGGTCGCCACCGATGACCAGCGCATCTTCGATCACGTGATGGAATTCGGGGGGCGGGCCGTTATGACCTCCCCCGACCACCTTTCCGGAACCGACCGGGTAGCCGAAGCCGCCCGGCAGTTTCCGGAAGCCACTATCGTCATCAACGTGCAGGGCGACGAACCCTTCCTCACTGCCGATCAGCTCGCGGCTGTGATCGATCCATTTGCCGACCCCAAAGTATCGGTTGCCACCCTCGCCACGCCGATCCGCGATGAGCATGCCCTGCTCTCCCCGAACGTGGTTAAGGTCGTCCGCGGCGATGACGGGCAGGCCCTCTATTTCAGTCGCCACGCCATCCCTTACCTCCGCGATGTGCCCATCGGGCGGTGGATTGATGCTGGCAAGCACTTTCAGCATATCGGTCTCTACGCCTTCCGCGCGGCATTACTGCAGGAATTGACGGCCCTACCCCCGGCCCCGCTTGAGCGGGAGGAATCGTTGGAGCAACTGCGGTGGCTGGCGGGGGGATACCGCATCCACGTGGCCCTGACCGACACACCCAGCCTGGGCATCGATACCCCGGCGGATCTGGAGGAGGCTATTCGCCGGTTACAGGGATAGCTACTTTGGGCATGACACGTCCGACGTAGTACTTCTGCCGGAATGACAGACGTCGGACGTATGCCATATTGTCACCAATGGATTTATTGATATGAACCTCTAACATCGAATGTATTTTGGCTGAAAGCGAGCAAATACACATGGCAGACGTCCGACGTATGACAATTTGACGCACCACGCACATCCGACGTCTAACGTCCGAATTACCGCAGCCCCTCCCCCACGTCCGGGAAGCTGCTTCGGTGGAGTTGCGTGGAATTCTGACGCCGGTTATGGAAGTACGCCCGCAGGGTAAAGGCGGAGGAGGTAAAGGCGATATCGTCCCAGGGAATTTCCGCTTCCGTGAAAAGCCGGGACTCCAGGCTCTCGGGACCCACGCCGTAGACACCGTCGATAAGCTCCCCCACAAACTGGAGGTAGAGCTGATTGATGCGTTCGATATTGTACAGGCTGATCAGTTAGTCTACCCTTACGCCCGCTTCGGCTTCCTCGCGCACTTCCCGCAAGGCACCGTCGACTACTGATTCACCATTCTCCAGGTAGCCGCTCGGGATATTCCACCGGCCGTAGGCAGGTTCGATGGCTCTGCGGCAAAGGAGCACCCGGTCTTCCCACACGGGCAAACACCCCGTCACCACCTTGGGATTCTGGTAGTGGACCGTGTGACAGTTACCACAAACGTACCGGTGGTGGGTATCGCCCGGCGGGACGATCTTCTTCAGATCGGCTGAGCCACAATGGGAGCAGAAATTCATGGGTGGTGAAGGTAAGACAAGGGTAAAACAAAGCGCCCCGCTTCCTGGTGGAGGCGGGGCGCTTGATGTCGCAGATGCTACGAATACTAAATTCTAGTATCCGGGGTTCTGCTGCAGGTTGCGGTTGGCGTTCAACTGCGGCGACGGGATGGGGAAGATCTCATACTGATCGGTGCTTCTAGCGGGCTTGAAATCCCAAGCATCGTTCCAGGCGTCAAAGCGGATAAGGTCCTGACGGCGGGTGCCTTCGTAGAAGAACTCCCGGCCGCGCTCGGCCAGCATTTCGTCCATGCTGAAGCTGTCGTCCACGTCGTCGAGACCGGCACGCTCACGAATCATGTTCACGTACATCGAGAAACCGCCCTTGTTCTGACGCATCATGGCCTCGGCCTTGTTCATCAGGACCTCCGCGTAGCGGATGATCGGGAAGTCGTTTTTCATGCTGTTGGGCGATCCAATCTCGAAGCCGTATTTCCAGATTCGGGCTCCCGCCTGGCGGTAGGCATTGGGCTCCAGAGCGTTCAGTTCGGGGGTGTAGACCAGTTCCAGTCCACCGGGATCATCAGCAGTACCGTCTATGAGGGGCGTCTCACCATCCGGTGCGTACTGGGGACCGGCGAGGAAGTTGCCGCGAACCTCCTGGTTGCCGTATTCACCTTTGCGAAGGTCCTCGTCATCGTAGCTGTCGTAGAACTCCTGCAGGGTACAGTAACCGTTCCAGGGTTGGTCCTGGAGGGCGAAAGTTTCCTGGCTGGCGTAGTGCAGCGTCATCTGGACCAGGTTGAATCCACCGAACACGGCGGGAGCGTCGTAGGGAATAACCCACATGTTCTCGACGCCTCCGGTAAGACCGGCATCGTTGTTGGGGTCAAAGTTGGCGAAGTAGTTATCGCTCAGCATGTAAGCTCCACCATTGATAACCTCGTCAGCAGCGGCCTCGGCCTCAGCCCAGCGGGCGGTTCCGGTGATCACTTCGCTGTTGAGCAGAATACGGCTAAGCAGTGCACGGTTGGCCCAGAAGTTGATCTTGGCGTAGGTTTCGGAACCGGTTTCGCGACTCAGGTCCGGAGCAGCGGCGTTCAGTTCGCTAATGACGAAGTTGTAAACCTCGGCGCGGGGCGTGGCCATCGGCTCCAGGTCCGCAACGTCGCTCTCTTCAGTGATCAAAGGCACATCACCGAATGCGTCGAGCAACAACCAATAGTAGTAAGCGCGCAGCGAACGAAGCTCAGCCAGGAAGCCGGCTTTCATGTCGTCCGAAACCGCATCGGTGTTTTTTATGACACTGATCACGGAGTTGGCCTGCAGGGCACCCCGGTAAAGATTGATCCAGGCGTTGTTGTAGGGCTGGTCGCTCGGCAGGAATTCGTGCCGGTGGTTGCGCAGCCAGTTGCCACCGTCGAACCAGTCGGAACCGCGGTGCGGGATGACGGCTTCGTCAGAGGAAACCTCGTTAATGCTCAGGTAGGTATTATGACTACCCATGAAGTTGAGCGTGGTGTAGACCGAGAGGTAGCTGGATACGATGTCCGATGGACTGGCTGGAAAGTTCGCCGGCGTCAGATCCGAGAAAACTTCCGGTTCCAGATCGGTACAGGAATTGAAAGGCACGATCAGCAAGCCCGCAAGGACGGCACTGAACAGCCTTAATTTTGTGTTGGTAAACATATAATTGATATAGTTTCGTTGCACCCGGGACGCGGGACGGGAAAGATAGGAAAGACCTCACCGCGGCCCCGTCATCCCGGTTGCAATTGGTTATGATTGGAGGTTAGAATCCTACGTTTACGCCAAAGGTGTAGCTCCGCGTACGGAAGAACGTGGAGCGGCGGTCGATACCCGGGGTCAGCGCGTTCTCACCGTTGTCGATGATACCGTTGGAGTTCTGATCATCGAAGAAGCGGACGTTGGGGTCAACGCCACTGTAGCCGGTGATGTAGAAGAGGTTCTGTCCAGCGACGTAGACGCGCAGGTCGTTAAAGCCGGAATTTCCTCCGAGATCGAAAGTGTAACCGATCTGGGCATTATCCAAAGCCACGAAGCTGGCATCCTCCACGAAGTAGTCGGATACTTTCGGAGCGCTGGTTACACCACGGAGAAAGAGGTCGTTCACGATGACGTTCTCGATGGTCCGGGTAGCCAGGTTGCCCTGCTGACCGTAGAAGTTCCGGGGCATGTTGACCAGGTCGTGGCCAAAGTCGCCGCGCAGGAAGATGTTCAAGTCGAGCGGGCCGTAACGGAACGTGTTGGAGAGGCTGGCGCTGAAGTCAGGCAAACCATTACCAACAAGCACCTTGTCGGCTTCACCGTCGCCCAGGAAAACGTACTCACCGGCTGCCAGAGAGGCATCAACGTCGAGACGGCGCGTATAGATGCCACCGAAAGCTTCACCAATGACGACGCGGCTAACGGGGTCGAGGTTCTGTCCGGGCGAACCGGGGGAAGAACTTTCAAATTCCTGCACACCACCGGATCCAAAGTTGAAGTCGGGGTTCTCACCGTTATCCTCCAGGGTAGTGGAGAAGGTAGAGAAAGTTAGACGGGGCTCGTAGCTGAACCCTTCACCGCCAATGTCACCGAATCCATAGCCTAGTGCCAGTTCCACCCCGGTATTGATCAGGTCGACGTTGTTGAGGTTGGCCTCAACGGACGGGAACAGGAAGGGGGGTGAGGGAACGATAACAGAAGTAATGAGGTCACCGGTGTTGCGGATGTAGAAATCCAGCGAGCCAGTCAGGCGGTAATCAGCAAAGGCAAAGTCCAAACCGGCGTTAAACTCCTGCTTCTTCTCGAAGCGCAGGTTGGGGTTAGGGTTGCTGGAAGGACTGATCGTGGGCACGTAGGCTCCGTTCTGCGGAAACTGGGGGCCGGTACCGAAGGTCTGCAGGTAGCCGTAGTTACCATTCGGGAGTGATCCGGTAATACCGTATCCGACGCGGAACTTAAGTTGATCCGGTCCTTCGAGGCTCAAGGCATCGACCAGGTCAGCACTGGCGGAAAGCGCGGGGAAGAAATCCCACTTGTTTTCCGGTCCGTTGCGGCTGGTACCATCCCGACGGATAGAAGCGGTAACGTTGTAGGCGCTGCCGATACTGAAGCGTGCCCGACCGAAGAAGCCGATTACGCGGTAACTGGCCTGGTAGCTGCCAACTCCAATCTGCCCTGCGGCAATGTCACTGAGCGTATTCAGGTTGTTGAAGCCAAAAGCATCGGAAGGAAGTCCAAATCCTCCGGCATTGAAGCCCTGGAACTGGTACTCCTGCCAGCTGTAACCGGCCAGCAGTTCGAGTCCATTGCTGCCCAGTTCAGTATTGTAAGTGGCTGTCACCTCAAAGAGGTCGTTACGGTTGTCATTGAAGGAGCGGGAAGCATTACCCAAACGCGTGGCCGTGGGGGCGGCATTTCCGCCGAAACGGCTGGAGCGGCTGGAGAAGTTTCCGTTGACGCCGTCTTCGCGGTTCCGCGAATAGCTGGCACTGACGCTCACGTCATCCAGGATGTCGTACGTGGCGCGCAGGTTATACAGAATGTTGGTCTGCTGCCGTTCGGCCTGCACCTGTTGCGCGATGGACAAGGGGTTGAAGTAATCGAAGTTGTCGATTTCAAAGTAACCACCGTAGGTATTCAATCCATTTCCGACGATCACGTCAGACACGTTGTAGCCCGGATCGGTTACGCGGGCGGGAGCGGTGGGGTTATACGTGATTGCGTAGCGGAATGCGTTGCTGTTGAAGATATCCGCGTCGCGGTCGGTGGCGGTCACGTCTACGCTCAAATTGAGGCGGTCGTTCAGGGCCGTCTGATTAATATTGAGGCGTCCGTTAAGCTGGCGGAACCCGTCATTGGAAACGCCGATGCCCTGGATGTCGCGGTAGTTTACCGAGGCCCGGTAGGTCATTCCCCCGGTTCCACCCGAGTAGCTGAGGTTGTGGACGTGGCTGATGCCCGTGCGGGTCACCTGGTCGATCCAGTCGGTTTCGCCACCGTAGTCGACGTTATTTACAAAGTTGTTGACGTCGTCAACTCCGATCAGATTACCGGTTTCGCGGACGAGTTCCAGGTACAGATCACGGCCTGCGATATCGGGGCGCTTGGCGATGTCTTCAGCCGTCACGTAGCCGCGGTAGCTGAATTGGGCATCCCCGGCGGCGCCGCGCTTGGTGGTGATCAGGATTACCCCGGCGGAAGCCTGGATACCGTAGATGGCGGCGGCGGAACCGTCCTTCAGTACGTTGATCGACTCGATGTCGGCCGGGTCAACGGTGTTCAGGTTGGCACCCACTACCCCGTCGATGATGATCAGGGGGCTCTGGTTACCACCAAAGGAGGACAGACCCCGCAGACGAATGACGGAGTTTCCGTTGGCGTTACCACCTACTTTGGAGATCGTGAGGCCCGCTACCTTGCCCTGGATGAGCTGGCTGGGGTCGTTGATGTTACCGGCGTTAAAGTCTTCGGAGTCGATTGAGGTTACCGCACTGGTCACCTGCTTTTGGGTAACGGTACCGTAACCTACGACCACGACTTCGTCAAGAAGCTCACCGGAGGTGAGGGCGATGTTCAGTTCCGTTTGCCCGTCGAGCGGGATGGTCTGGGTCGCGTATCCCGTGTAGGAAACAGTAAGAGATTCGGCGCCGGCGGGAACGTTGAGGGAGAAATTTCCATCAAAATCCGTGACCGTACCGGTGGAAGTACCGGTGACCAGCACGCTGGCCCCGATCAGGGGATCGCCGTTGTCCGCATCCGTTATCGTACCGCTTACCGTCGTCTGCGCCAGAGCGGCCGAGGACGTAAAGAGTACGAGCAACAGGAAAAGACAACCACGATGGACATGGTTAAAGTTGAGCTTCATACGATTGATTGAGTTTGTGAAGAGTTACCGCCGTGAAAAGGCAATCCCCCGGACCACGCAGGGGCGCAAGGCGGGGGGCGTCCTGGACAACGACTTGTGTTCTATATTCAGCAGTGTGCGGAGTGTCCGACAAAGTGATGGATGGATTTACATGATCTTGCTAACGCTGCCGGCAGAAGCGGATAATTGTGGATACGTTGCATAGCTTGGGCAAAGGTAAGTTCGCCGGCCATTGAATTTACAAAGCAAATTCCGTTTTAGTGTACACACATCAACCGCTGAACCGTCAGGATAGTAACGGTGACAAACTCCGATCGCTGCCTAATGTTTAAGAGATAGTTACGGCTCCATCAATTGTCAATTCAACCTTTGTATAAAACAAAATTCTTCTGCCTGCGAATCGCTGCCCCGGTAATCCTGGGTTTGGCACTATCGTGGGTGATGAACGCGCAACGGTTGGACATGAAGGTGCTCGGCAACCGTTCGCTCATCGAAATCCCCTTCGACCTGGAGAACGACTTTATCGTTATTCCCGTCCTGCTCAACAATGCCGTTCCGCTACGATTCATCGTCGACACCGGCGCAGAAAACACCGTCATTCTCGACAAAACCGTAACGGATCTGCTCAATATCAGCTACCGCCGCACTTTCCAGGTACGCGGCGCTGACCTGGAATCGGAACTGACCGCTTATCTCGCCACGGGAGTCAGCCTGCGGCTGGCCGACCGGCTCTTGGCCCGCAACCGCACGGTGTTGGTCTTACAGGAGAACTACTTCAATTTCGAGCGGGTGACCGGCACCAATATTCACGGCATCCTAGGGGCGGATTTCCTGATGCGATTCGTGGTGGAAATTGATTACCGCAAACAGATTCTGATCCTTCACGACCCTTCGCGCTACCGGCACCGCCGTAGCTACGTGGAGGTGGATTCGGATTTTGTACGCAATCGCCCCTACCTCATCCTGGGTGTTGGTATCCTGCGTGACAGTGCCACCGACCGCCGGTTATTGTTGGATACCGGGGCCGGCCTCAGCCTGTTGATCCACACTTACCCGGAGAACGCTGGCCGGGACCTTCCGGAGCAAACCATCCCGGCCTACATCGCCAACGGCCTGGGGGGCACGTTGAGCGGCAGCGTAGGGCGAAGCCGGATCCTGCACCTCGCGGACCGTCAACTGACGAATGTGATTACCTATTTCCAGGAGGTGGATACGGTCGGAGTGGCGTTTATGAACGAACGGGAAGGGATCATTGGCAACCGGATCCTGAAGCGTTTCCGCGTCGTCATCGACTACCCCCACGACAAAGTCTACCTCAAGCCTGAGGGCCGCCGCTGGAAGCAAAAGTTCCGCTACGACCGCTCGGGACTCGGATTGCTGGCCGGGGGCGATAACCTGCGCAAGTACAGCGTGAGTTACGTGGTACCCGGCAGTCCGGCCGACCGCGCGGGCATACAGGTACGCGACAGGATCCGTGCCATCAACGGGATCCCCACCACCCTGCTCAGCCTAGAAGCCGTCATTCGAAAATTGCAGGGGCGGGTCGGCAAGAAAATCAAAATGCGAATCTACCGGAGTGGGCGTCTGCAGGACGTTACTTTCGTCCTGGAAGAACTCATATAAAACAACTGCGGACCGCAGACCTTAAAGCTCCATGATGATACTCCTGACCCTACTACTGACGATCTGGACGGCCGGCCTATCCGCCCAACTGGTGGGAGACAAACAGAGCGGCCTGGCCAGTTACTACTCCGCCGAATACAACGGCGCCGAAACGGCCTACGGGACCATCTATAATAAGGACGAACTGGTAGCCGCGCACAAAGCCTATCCTTTCAACAGCAGCGTGCGCGTGACGAACGAGGAAAACGGCAAGTCGGTGGTGGTGCGCATCATCGACAAGGGGCCCTTCATCCGGGGGCGGATCATCGAATTGAGCGAACGAGCGGCCGCGGAACTCGGCATGCTCGGACAGCGGACCGTCCCGGTGGAACTCACGCTGCTTTCCACCCCCGATCAGCAGGCCATGCGCCCATCCGAACCCGCACCGGCCCGCGCCATACCCGAAAACAATCCAACCCGGGACACACGGCCACCGGCCTCTCCCCCACCCCCCGCCACACGCGCGGTAGAACCCGAACCCCAGACTTCTGCCCCACCTCCGGCCCCGGCAGTTTCCGCGAAACGCACGGCTGCTCCGCCCCGCCGCCCCGCCAAGGTCAAAACCTTTGCAGCGGGCCTCTACCAAATCGCGCTGGATGAACCTGAATCCGGCAAGTTTGGGGTGCAGGTGGGTAGATACAGCTCTCTGGAAAGCGCCATGGATAAGGTGGCCGAGCTTCAAGGACGGTACTTCGACGACATTCTGCTGCAGAAAGTGCCGGAAAATCCGAAGGGGTTTTCTTACAAAATCATCCTCGGCCCGTTCAACGATCAGCCGAGCGCCCAGAACTATGCTTCTGACCTGAAAAGTCGCTACGGCATTCAGGGCTTCACCGTCGAGCTCGATCAGCGCTAGCCTAAAATGAACGTTATGAAATCCTGCCTTGCCTTACTGCTGCTGCTTCCCCTGCTGGTGACCTCCTGCGTGCCCAAATCGCAGTTCGACGCCCTGGTGTTGGAGCGCAACCTTTACCGCAGCCAGGCCGTGCACGCCGACAGCGTGGCCGACGCCCGATTACGCGCGGAAGCGGACAGCCTCCGTCAATTGTCCTACGCCCGAGAACAGCAAGTGCGCGAGATCGAAAATCTGAAGGCCACCAACCGTTCCCTGAGCGATCAGGTAAACGATCTTCGCGGCCGCTACGAGTCACTCCTGGAACAGAACCGGGAAATGGTTGCCGGCTCGGGATCCGAAGCCGTCTCCCTGCAGCAGGAACTAACCGAACGCCGGGCGGAACTCAACCGCCGGGAGAGCGCCTTGCGGCAAGCTGAGCTGAACTTGCAAGCACGGGAGCAACGCCTGTCCAGCGTAGCCGAGATGCGGCAGGGGCAACCCGGACCTGCGATCTATAACCGGGAAGCGGAGGCACGCGGCACTACGCCACTGGACCCCACCTCCGGAGCCGTCGTTGACGCCGGCATACTCTTCGACGAGTTGAAGCAGTTGATGGTGGCCGTCACGGACAGCGGTTATGTGATCGACCGGCCGGCACCCGATCAAATTCACCTGGAGCTTTCCGCCGGCCTCCTTTTTGCCGACAGCAGCGCCGTCAGCCTCAGCGGTCAACGGCTGCTGCGCCGCCTGGGGGGCACCCTGCGCAATTATCCGCAGGCACAGTATACCGTAGTCGGCCACGCCGAATCCATTGACGGGGACCCTCAGCGGGCCTACGCGGCCAGTACCGGACGGGCCGCGCAGGTTGCCGTTGAACTGGCCCGTTACGGCGTTGACCCGGGACGCGTAGTGGCGGGCGGCAAGGGATTCTACGGGGCCGACACTTCCGCTTTCACCGGTTTGGCGGGCAGCCGACGGGTGGAGATCGCGATTACAATTCCGGAGTAGGCTTCCATTTCCGGTACCCCTCCACCAGTTGCACTACCCGGCCGTAATTCAGCAGCCCCTCGTGGATGCCCTGCGCCTTTAGGTAGGCAGTGTAGGTAGCGTCGCGCAGCGCCGGGGCGATATCCTGATATTTTTCTCCGTTGTCGTATATAGCCTGCAAGTCGTTGCGGATGCCCGGATCCAGCTCGGCGGACCGCCACTTCAGGTAATTTTCCGGATCGGCGTACCGCAGTAGTCCGGCCAGGTGTCGCCAGTACGCCAGTTCCAGAGCGTAGCGGAGCAAAGGGTCCTGGCTTTCGCGGGCGGTGAGGTAGGCCCAGAACGAACAGCTGCCCTCATCCCCGAATCCGTATGCGTGGGCCAGTTCGTGGGCCATCACGGCGGGTTTTTGCAGGGGGTGTAGTCCGGCGTCGATATTCCCTTGTGCGGCCCAGGGCCAGTATACTCCGGCGGTGCTCAGCCGTAGCAATATTCCCCGCGGCAGCAATTCCCAGCCGCGCGGTCGGCCGGGTGCCGGATACCCGTGTCGGAGCAGGGCGGAGGCCAGCAGTGGGCGGATGCTGGATTCCAGGTCGGCGGGAAAAAGGTCCCGTCGCAGTGCCGTGGTATCGGTGGTCACTTGCCCGCGCAGGTCGGCCAGTTCCGCCGCCGTACGGTACACCCGCGTGCGCAGCTGGTCCACATCGGGCTCGTAGGTAGCGAAGCCGATCCTGTCCTCAACAGCTACCCGTCCATAATTGAAACCCCAAAGCCATAAAAAGGCCAGCACCAGTACGGTCAGGATACACGACAACCGGTAGCCCATACCGGACAGTGCGTAGCGTTTGCCGCGTTCGGGATCCCGTAGGCGCACGCGGCGAAACCGCATGAACTCCAAAATAGTAAGCGCGACGACCACCGCCCAAAAAGCATAGAACAGGGGAAAGGGGAGCTGTCCCAAGGTAGCATCCCAGCCGGCGCGGACCCACGGAAAGAGGCCCCGGCTGTACAGGTTTTCGAGCGTATCGGCCGGCAGGAAAATCCGCAGCAGGATACTCACAAAGGCGGCAATCAGCAAGGGAATCAGGGCGACAGGGCGCGGGTGCAGGGCTTTCCCGGGATGCCGGGCTCCGGGACTACGGACCCGGTCGAACTCAACTATGACTGTCTTCCTGCGTTTGATGATCGTGTGATTTGCACAATAAACGTAAACTTAAGCAAGATGGCTTTTGAATTAACCGACAGCAATTTCAAACAGGAAGTGCTGGAAAAGAAAGGAATTGCCCTGGTAGACTTTTGGGCAGAATGGTGTGGCCCCTGTAAAATGATCGGCCCCGTCGTTGAAGAACTTTCTAAAGAGTACGACGGCAAGGCGCTTATCGCCAAAGTCGACGTCGACGAAAACGCAGAATTGACCCAGCGCTACGGCGTGCGCAACATCCCCACGATCCTGATCCTTAAGGACGGTGAAGTGGTGGACAAGCACGTAGGCTTCGCCACGAAGGAAGCCCTGGCACAGAAGATCGAGGCTCAGCTCCAAACTGCCTAGCCCGAAATCAATATATTGGCTAAGCCCCTGCGGTCCCCGGACCGCAGGGGCTTTTTTACGATCGCTACGCCGGGACCTGGCTACATCTTATGAAGTTTTGTTTGGAATTAATCTAAACAATACCCTTGTGGTAGCAGACCGCCCAACTAAAGTAGGCCATCTTTCATTTCCTGTTAACTTTGGCGCCCAAGGCTAAAATCTGGCATTTTCCTATGGCTACACGCACCGCGAATCGTACTTCCTCAAGTGTCGGCTGGTTCGGCAAATTTCTTTCCTCCAGTATTGGACAGAAGGTAATCATGTCGTTGACCGGCCTGTTCCTCATCATCTTTCTTGTCGTTCACCTCATCGGCAACCTGCAGCTGATCCTCCCCGGTGATGAAGGCTACGCTTTTAACAGCTACGCTTACTTCATGACGAACAATCCCGTCATAAAGACGACTTCTTTCCTGCTCTACGCATTCATCCTGCTGCACGCCATCCAGGGCATCTACCTGTGGAACGTGAACCGCAAGGCACGCGGCGCCCAGGGATACGCTACCAAGGTCGACCGGACTGCGGGGGCAAGTAAGTCCTCCATCTATATGGGCTCACTGGGTATGGTGATTTTCGCCTTCATCGTGGTGCACATGGTCCAGTTCTGGGGTCAAATGCATTTTACGGACAACGTAGGTCCCTTCACCGCGGAGGGATACGAGGGTGCCAAGGACCTGTACGCGCTGGTAAGCCAGACCTACGAGAACCTGGGCATCGTGATCTTCTACGTGGTGGCCATGATCTTCATTGCCTTTCACCTCTGGCACGGATTCCAGTCGGCCTTTCAGACGCTCGGGTTGAACCACAAGAAGTACACCCCGCTGATCAAGGCGGTGGGCTATACCTACAGTGTTTTGGTACCACTGGGCTTCGCGGCCATCCCCGTGATCATGTACCTGCGTTCCCGCGGCATCCTTTAACCTTACCTGAAGCATCGAGCTATGCCCTTCCAATCCAATGTCCCCCCCGGAGAATTATCCGAAAAGTGGAAACAATACCGGTCATCCATGCCGCTGGTTGCCCCGAACAACAAGCGACGGCTGGAGGTCATCATCGTAGGTACCGGCCTGGCCGGTGGGGCCGCAGCGGCTACTTTCGGTGAGCTGGGTTACAAGGTGAAGGTGTTCACCTTCCACGACAGCCCCCGGCGCGCGCACTCCATCGCCGCCCAGGGTGGAATCAACGCCGCCAAGAACTACCAGAACGACGGAGACAGTGTCTTCCGCTTGTTCTACGACACCATCAAGGGAGGTGATTACCGCAGCCGCGAAGCCAACGTGCACCGGCTGGCGGAGGTCAGCGTCAACATCATTGACCAGGCGGTAGCTCAAGGAGTTCCCTTTGCCCGGGAATACGGCGGCCTGCTGTCCAATCGGTCCTTCGGAGGTGTGCAGGTATCCAGGACGTTCTACGCCCGCGGACAAACCGGTCAGCAACTCCTACTGGGTGCCTACCAGTCACTAAGCCGCCAAATCAGTCTCGGCAACGTGGAATTGTTCAACCGCCACGAGATGATCGATCTGGTGATGGAGGACGGAAAGGCCCGGGGCATCATCGCCCGCAACCTCCTCACCGGGGAAACGGAGCGTCACGGTGCCCACGCCGTGGTGCTGGGTACCGGCGGTTACGGTAACGTGTTTTACCTGTCGACCAACGCCATGAACTCGAACGGCTCCGCCGCCTGGCGCGCCGTCAAGCAGGGAGCTTATATGGCTAACCCCTGTTTTACCCAGATTCACCCGACCTGTATCCCCGTTTCCGGTGAATACCAGTCGAAGCTGACCCTGATGTCCGAGTCGCTGCGCAACGACGGCCGCGTGTGGGTGCCCCGTAAAATGGAGGACGCCGCCGCAATCCGCGAGGGCCGCAAGACCGGACTGGACATTCCCGAAGCAGACCGCGACTACTACCTCGAGCGCCGTTACCCGGCCTTCGGAAACCTGGTGCCACGCGACGTAGCCAGTCGGGCCGCCAAGACGGCCTGCGACGAAGGACTGGGCGTGAGCCCCACCGGCCTGGCCGTTTACCTTGACTTCGACGCAGCCATCAATCGCTACGGCAAGTCCAAAGCCCACAGCCAGAACGAACACAACGCCAGTGAAGCCCGCATCCGGGAGCTCGGCGTGGGCGTCATTGAGGAGAAATACGGCAACCTCTTCGAGATGTATGAGAAGATCACCGGCGAGGATCCCTACGTCATGCCGATGAAGATCTACCCGGCGGTGCACTACACGATGGGCGGGCTTTGGGTGGACTACAATCTGCAGACAAACATCCCGGGGCTATTCGCCATTGGTGAGGCCAACTTCAGCGACCACGGCGCCAACCGTCTGGGTGCCTCCGCGCTTATGCAGGGACTGGCCGACGGCTATTTCGTGCTGCCCTACACCATCGGCACCTACCTATCCCAGGAGATCCGCAACCCGATGGTCGATCCCGACGGTCCCGCCTTCAAGGAAGCCGAGGCCCAGTCGCAAGCCCGCATCGACCGCCTGATGAGCATCAACGGCAACAAGTCGCCGGAAACCTTCCATCGGGAACTCGGCAAGATCATGTGGGAATACTGCGGTATGGCCCGCAACGCCGAAGGCCTGCAAAAGGGGCGGCGGATGATCCGCGAACTGCGCGAGGAATTCTGGCGTGACGTTTACGTACCGGGTCGCATCAAGGAGTACAATCCGGAACTGGAAAAGGCCCTGCGGGTGGCCGACTTCCTGGAATTGGGCGAATTGATGATGCTCGACGCCCTCGACCGCAACGAAAGCTGCGGGGGTCACTTCCGCGAGGAGTACCAGACCGAAGACGGAGAGGCGCTGCGCCGCGACGACGAATACGCCTACGTGAGCGCCTGGGAATGGGACGACGTGGATCCCATCCTGCACAAGGAAGAATTGATTTTCGAGAACGTGGAACTGAAAACCAGATCCTACAAATAACTGGCCTTGGAAAATATGAAACTCAAGCTCAAGATCTGGAGAGAGGGGGGAAAGTACCCCAAAGGCCAGTTTGTAAGCTATGACATTGCCGGCGTCAACGACCACATGTCCTTTCTGGAGATGCTTGACGTCCTCAACGAACGCCTTATCAGCGAAAAGGAGGATCCCATCGCTTTCGAGCATGACTGCCGCGAAGGCATTTGCGGTACCTGCTCGCTGGTGATCAATGGATACCCCCACGGACCGATGCAGCAGACCACCGCCTGTCAGCTGCACATGCGCAATTTCCGTGATGGAGAAACCATCACCATCGAACCCTGGCGTTCACGCGCTTTCCCGATTGTGAAAGATCTGGTGGTTAACCGCGACGCCTTCGACCGCATCATCCAGGCCGGCGGCTACATCAGTGTCGACACTGGGCAGGCCCAGGACGGCAACGCCATTCCCATCGAAAAGGACCAGGCCAGCCATGCCTTCGACGCCGCCACCTGTATCGGATGCGGTGCCTGCGTGGCCGCCTGCCCGAATGCTTCGGCCATGCTGTTCGTCGGCGCGAAAGTGAGCCACCTGGCACAGATGCCCCAGGGCAAAATCGAGGCCGCTACCCGCGCCCAGCGCATGGTGGCTCAGCACGATGCCGAAGGCTTTGGCCGTTGCTCCAACATCACGGCCTGCGAGGCGGAGTGCCCGAAGGGCATCAGCGTGGAGCACATCGCGCGCCTCAACCGCCAGTACATCGCCTCCACATTGGGCAGCGAGAAGGTAGTAGAGTGATTACTGTTGCCCCCTTACCGCGCGCGGAACGTATATGTCACCGTGTAGGAAAACGGGGGCAGTATGAGGTTGTTCTCTACCGTACGGTCTTGTCGAAGAACCAGCAATTCTTCGGATACTTCCACCACTTCATACTCCGTGCTTTCGGTATTTGCCTGGTCAGAAAGGGTCAGGCGGGTTACGGAAAGATCACTGGAATACCGCTTCAGATCAAAAACGTCCAATACATGGGGCGGGCTGTTCTCCGGGCAGTCCGCCCCGTCTTTTACCAGCACCACCAATCCACCGTCGAAGAAAAGCACGTCGTCTCGCTCACAATCCTCGATGGCGGTAACCGCGGCGATGCGGTCGTCGTAATTGCCGCGTATCTCCTCGCGGGTCAAGCCTGAGCTATCCACCGTGCTGTCCGGCAATGCCATCACCGCTTCGTCAACGCGGGCGGCGAAGTCACTTTCCACCGAAACGATCTGCCAGCCGTCGAAGCGGGAAAGTTGATTAATGGGGAGAAGCGGGGCATCATCCTCACCGCAGGCGGCAAGGAGGACCAATAAAATCAGGCCGGTCAAGAAAAAGTTTTTCATGCTGCTTTGTGCTGGTAACGTAGTGGTAAAGTATAGTGATGTCTTCCGTGTTGGAAATAGGGGTTGATCCTCAACTACAAAGACCGATGGGCTAGTTGAGTCGGTGCGTGCCCTACGTGCCATTGTTCGCCCCATCCCACGTCACACTGGTACCATTGGACTTAACGGGATAACGCACACACCCACGGCATGGCGGGGTATAGTGCAGGATTTAGGGTGTCCTTATGGACACCAGCCAGGAGCAACTAACCACAAAAGCTGCTACTGCACCTTGAAATTGTAGCTGATCCGGCCGCACTGCTCGGCCGGGGCCATCGGGTTGGCGGCGAAGCGCCAGCGTCGGGCGTTCTTGGTAGCCGCGGCTACCAGGGTCGGGTCGGCGGTACTGCTACCGTTCTGCGTGTAGTTCGCCTTGGTGATCTCACCATCGGGGTTCACGCAAACCTCAATTACTACGGTGCCGGAAACCTGACTGTTTTCCTGGACGGGTGGACTGGCCAGCACCCCGCGTCCGCCCAGTCCGCCACTCACGCGCCCGCTGCCGGTGGATATGCCACTCAGCCGGTCGGCATTGGGATCCCCGTCGTCGACGCCCTGGTTGCCGGACTGTCCGGTGTTTCCGTTACCGCTGCCCTGTCCGAATGCCCCACCGAGTTGTCCTTTGAGTGCATCGGCTTCGGCCTGGCGGCGACGTTCGGCTTCTTCCGCGGCGCGTTTGGCGGCGGCGGCGGCTTCCTGTTGCCGACGGCGCTCGGCGGCTTCTTCTTGCTGGCGCCGGCGTTCGGCATCCGCTTCCTGCTGGCGGCGGCGCTCATCGGCGGCCTCTTCCTGTCGGCGGCGGCGGTCCTCAGCTTGTCTTGCGGCTTCTTCACGGGCCTTCTGCTTGCGCAGGGCCACTTCTGACGGGTCTTCCGTGACGATTACGTCGCGCTGTTGTGGGGCAGGCTTTGGATCGGCGGCAGGGGGTGGTGGAGGGGGCGGGTCCGCAGGTGCCGGGGGCGTCGGTTCTACTTCCGTAACCTGTGGTTGCACGGGCGCGGCGGCGTTCTCGTCGCCCTGTCCCACGTCAACAAAACCTAGGTTCACCAGAATGCCCGGCTGCCCCGGCGGCGGGTTCTGGAAAAAGAAGATCGGCCAAATCAGCAGCAGCAAAATGAGCACCGTGCCGATGCCCGCGGTGATCTTGCCGGTACGGTCTCCCCGGATTTCGCTTTCACTGAGTGTGGTATTCATATTCTTGGTTTCTACGCCTTGGATGCAAAACTGCGTTCGAATGCATAATAGTGTAGCGAAATGGGAATTTCGCTACCTCCCCCACCCCGTCGGCTTATCGAGCCACTTTACTGATTGGTCAGGGAGCCAGCCGGTTAAATTAGCTCCTTTGCGCTTCCCAATACAGCCACCCAATGAGCAGGAACTGGATGAGCAATCTGCCGAATGCTATGGCTTTCGATCCGATCACCGGTCGGGTGCGCTGGAGGTCCACCACGTGTATGGGCAGAAAGAGGATCATGAGTGCGGCCGCTCCGTACAACCCAAAAGTGCGGGTGGCGGGCACCAACATGGCTACGCCGAGCACTACTTCCGCTACCCCTCCTGCGGCGTTGGCCGCGGCCTTGGGCATCCAGGATGGGATGATGGCATAATAGAACTGGGGGTTCACGAAGTGATACACGCCCGCGGCGATGAGGACAACGGCAAAGATATAGGCAAACAGGGTCATGGGCGATTAGTCTGGTACGTTAAACCGGTGGCCGATCGTAAGTTCAATCCGGGTTTCGAACACGCGGGTGTCCAGGTTTTCGGTATTGTCGATACTGGGAAGGTAGGCCGCCGTGACTGCGGTGTAGTTGTGTCGCCCGTTGTAGCCGAAGGCAATCCGGCCACGGACCCTGATACTGACGCGATTGCGCTCGATCTCACGATCGGCCGCCAGGGGGTCGTAGGTTATGAATCGAATTTCCGGTCCGGCCACGGCCAGCGGAGTAAAGAAAAAGCTGCGGGCGAAAATGAAAGTGTGGGCATAGCCCAATCCCGCCGTCACCTTCGTTTGCGCGTACCGGTCAATTACCACTTCCCCCATTTGGTTGAAGGGCAGCGTCAAGCTGTCGGTCAGCAGCACTTGCCGGTTGATCGCCCCACCCAGCAGGAGCGATCCCGTGCTTTTTAATTGCCGACTATGCTGCCTAAAGGAGGAGCCCAGACTGAAGTGTTTGGAATTGAGTACCCGGAATCCGAAGACCAGCACATTGGTGAAGCGAATGTCTTCGCGGAAGGTGATCTCTTCATTCAGTCGCTGCTGCTCGAAACCGGTTGTCCGGCGCGCGTTGGCGTTCAGGTAAAACTTGTCGCGGTAGAACTGCAGGTTCAGTCCGAGCGACTGGGCGTTGCCGAACTCGCTGTCCGTACCCAGGTCGCTCACGGGTATACTGAAGGTGTAGCCGATCCACTTGTACCGCCCGCCGAGCCGTAGCGCGAGCCCCCTGTTAGACAAATTCAGGGTCTCCTGCTCTCCGACGAGAAAGGAGGCCGAGTTGTCGCGATACCGCAATCCGCCGTTCACGCGTGTCCTGCTGGTGAAGGTCTCTACAAAAGTAGAATCAAACTGTGCGTGCACTACCGGACCCGCGAGCAGAAGCAGCAGGAAGGCCCCGATTCGCAAGCCAGCAGTGTTATTTGCCATTCTTACCCTGCAAATAATCCATTGCGAGGTTAGCATACAATTGCACTCCGTAGGTGAGTCCCCGCTCGTCGATCACGAAGTCCGGGGTGTGGTGGCCCGGGGCCGCGCTGCGATCCATACTGGGCGACATACCGCCGAGGAACAGAAAGAGGGAGGGAACCTCGTTGGCGAAAAAGGAGAAATCCTCCGCGCCGGTGACGGGGTTCACGAGGTGTACGTTATCCTTGCCGACGGTGGCTTGTACGGTAGGGAGCATGCGCTCGGTCATTTCCGGATCGTTGTAAGTCACTGGATAGCCTTCGTCAATGGTTACCTGGGCCTCCGCGCCCGAGCTGGCCGCGATATTGGTGGCCGTACGCCGAATCTTATCGAAGATATCCTTCTTCATATCCTCATCGAGGGTCCGGATGGTTCCAATCATGGTTACTTCCTCGGGGATGATGTTGCTGCGTACCCCTCCCTGAATTTTCCCGACGCTTATCACGGCGGCTTCCTTGGTCAGTTCCGTTTGCCGCGACACGATCAGCTGCAGGCCGGTCACGATTTGGGCCGCGGCCGTGATCGGGTCGACTCCCGACCAGGGGGAAGATCCGTGCGCCTGCTTTCCCTTCACCACGATAGTAAATGAGTTGCTGGCCGCCATGGCACCGCCGGGTTTGTAGTTGACGTGCCCGACGGGCGTCTGGGAGTTGATGTGTATCCCGAAAGCGGCCTCCACGCCGTAATCGCTCAGGACTCCTTCCTTGACCATAAGCTGAGCTCCACCTTCCTCTCCCTCGGGTGCCCCTTCTTCGGCCGGCTGAAAGAGGAAGACCACCGTTCCGGGGATATCCTCACGTTGCTTGGTCAGAAGCTCCGCTGCCCCCATGAGCATCGCAACGTGGGTGTCGTGACCGCAGGCGTGCATCACCCCTACCGTTTCACCCCGGTATTCACCGGTTGCTTTGCTCGCGAAGGGAAGGTCGGCCCGCTCGGTCACCGGCAGCGCGTCAATGTCGGCGCGCAGGGCAACCACGCCGCCCGGTTTTCCGCCTTTAAGCACGCCCACCACGCCGGTATGGGCTACGTTCGTACGAACTTCGAGACCCAGCGACCGCAGGTGTTCAGCGATGTATTTCCCGGTCTCAAATTCCCGGTTGCTCAGCTCAGGGTACTGATGTACGTGGCGACGCCATTCGATGACCCGGTCTTCGATCTCCCCAGCGGCAGCTTTGGTCTGGGAATAATCGGTCTGAGCGGTCAGGCCGGAACAGGCGACAAGAAAAATACAGGTTAGGAGCTTTTGCATCGACGGGATAATTTGCCGGGGAAGATACACTTTTCCGCAAGCGCCATCAGCATACCTTATCGGCGCAGGCCGATGAGGCGAAGGCGTCGGGCTTGGCCTTGAACACGAAGCCCATCCCGAGAATGTAGCCCATGGCTTCCTTCAGGGCCACGTTGCTCTGGAAGTGGGGGTCGGTGTTGATGTCGGCGTGTACTTCCAGCTCCACGTTGTACTTATCCAGGATTCCGCAGAGGGCATAGGCAATCTCGACGGATCGACCGACTTCCAGGATCATGCGTTCGCGCAGACCGATACCCATCTTGCTCTTGTAGTTGGCGATGAACATGAAGCCTCCCCGCTTCTCCCGCAGAAATACGATCACGGTAGCAAACTCAATATTTTGTCCCCTTACCTGGCTGTCGGTTCCGATGCATACCTTAAGCCGGTGCCCCTCGGCGGTTTCGCGGACGATCGTTTCCTCGACCGCTTTTTCTATGGGCTGGGTGATCCTCCGGCCGTCGTAGCGGCGCCATTGCATTTCCGTCAGGGCCTTTGTATTCATGGGGTTAGAAGTTTATTGGGTCATCGTGAAGATACACTTCCCCCACCAGCCTTAGGATGCCGGCACGCGACCAAGGCTTAACATTATTACCCCAAGATTGTCTGCCCGGTTATCGGATATAACACTTACTTTACCATTATGCGCGAGACTAAGGAGAAGGAGGCCGTTATTCCCACCTTCAAGTTCAAGGAGCTAAAGGTCTATAACTCAACCGAGTACCTTTGGGACAACCTAAAGAGATACCGGCAGGTATTCGACCGTCACGCCACGGCCTACGTATACACCGAGCTCTCGCTGTTCAACAAGCGATTTGATATCGAAGACTGGACCCTCCGGGTGACCCTCAAGTGCTTCAGTACGGATGATTCCGGCCGCCAGGAGTTGTGTAGCCTGTCGATCGAGAAGGAAGTCAGCCGGTTCGATCATTTGATCTACGTACGCGAAGGCTGGGGCAACCAGAAGAAGGGTACGATCTGGAAGGCGGGTACCTACTGCTGGGAGGCTTACGTGGACGGGCAACGCATCGGCAGCAAGTACTTCTACATCATCGAGCCGGACCGGAACGGCTTGCACGATCCGGATGCCGAATTTGACCCGCCCGCCCGCATCGCCGACAAGTACCTGAAGCTGAGTTCGGTGCGCCTGTACGAGGGCCCCTACGACGACCTCTCCGCCGAAGACCGCGTCTACCTCAAGGAATTTGCCAGCCAGGAGACCCGGTACGTTTACCTGGAAGTGGAATTCCGCAACCTGCAGCCTGGCCGCGACTGGTACCTCGAGCTCTTCACCAAGTTTCATAACCAGGCGCGGGACCTGAAGGGACAGGTCAGCCGGCTCACCCACGTAAAGAAAGGGGAAGAGACCATCCGCGTAGCCGCGGGCTGGGGTTCGGCTACTCCGAGTCTGTGGCAGCAGGACCACTACACCGCTGATATCGTTTTTCTGGACTGCCTGGTCGCCACCATTCCCTTCACCGTTGGTGATGAAGCGCAGGTAGGCACGCCACCCGTATACCTCCCTGATTCGCCCCGCCCGGTGACGCTGGCCCCCGATGAGGACGGCAACGAAACCTTCGAGCACATCATGAGCGGGTTGGATGACCTTATTGGACTGGAGGAGGTAAAGCAGCAGGTACGCGACCATGCGGTCTATATCCGCTTTCTGCAACTCCGACAGAAACGGGGTTTCGAAATGGATACGGGCATCGATGTCCACGCCGTATTCAGTGGTAACCCCGGTACGGGCAAAACCACCGTGGCCCGCATGATGGGCAAGCTCTACAAGAAAATGGGGTTGCTGACCAGTGGCCACACGGTCATTGCCGACCGGGTGGATCTCGTCGGAGAATACATCGGTCAAACCGCGCCCAAAACCCGTGAGGTGATCGAAAGCGCCCGCGGGGGCGTGCTGTTCATCGACGAGGCTTACTCGCTGGCGCGCAGCAACGACGACGGCAAGGATTTCGGCCGGGAGGTGATCGAGATACTGGTCAAGGAAATGTCTAACGGCCCCGGCGATATGGCCGTGATCGTTGCGGGTTACACCGAAGAGATGAACCGATTCCTGGACAGCAACACCGGCCTTAAATCGCGCTTCAAACACTATTACGAATTCCGCAATTTTCTGCCGCAGGAACTAAGCCTGATTGCCGACTACGCCGCCAAGCGCCTGGGTGTAAGCTTTACCCTGGAGGCCAAGGCCCGCGTAGACGAAACGATCACCAAGGCCTTCCGCAGCCGCGACCGTACTTTCGGTAACGCCCGCTATGTCCACGACCTGGTCGAGAAAGCGAAGGTGCAAATGGCCCTCCGCATCATGCAGAAAGATAATACCGGGGAAAGCCTGTCCGATGAGTACCTGAGCACCATAGAACTCGGCGACGTGATCGGCATCCATTCCCTGGTGGAACGCGCCCGTCCGCTCATTCCCGTCAACGAATCCCTGCTTGCGGCTACGCTCGACGAGCTCGACGCGCTGGTGGGCATGGAAAACATCAAAGCCCAGTTGCACGAATTGGTCAGCCTGGTACGGTATTACCGGCAAACCGGGCAGGATGTCCTGAATGCCTTTCACCTGCACACGGTGCTGGTCGGTAATCCCGGCACGGGTAAGACCACCATTGCAAGGATTCTCGCAACTCTATACAACGCCCTGGGCGTCCTGGAGCGAGGCCACATTGTGGAAACCGACCGCCAAGGCCTGGTCGCAGGCTACGTGGGGCAAACCGCGGAGAAGACCGCCAAGGTGATCGAGGATGCCATCGGGGGTGTACTCTTCATCGATGAGGCCTATGCGCTCACCCAAAACAGTACGGGACAGCGGGGCGACTTTGGCGACGAAGCGATCCAGACCCTGCTGAAGCGGATGGAAGACCAGCGTGGACAATTTTTCGTGTGCGTGGCAGGGTATCCCGAAAACATGCAAAGCTTCCTGAAGGCCAACCCCGGACTGAGCAGTCGCTTCGACAAGATCTTACGCTTTGAGGATTACAGTCCGGCCCAACTCATTGAGATAGCCGACCGGATGTTCCG
Source organism: Neolewinella litorea (assembly GCF_004803465.1). Classification (GTDB taxonomy): domain Bacteria; phylum Bacteroidota; class Bacteroidia; order Chitinophagales; family Saprospiraceae; genus Neolewinella; species Neolewinella litorea. The sequence goes on from NZ_SRSF01000001.1 coordinate 582,138, forward strand.
GCAGCGCAAGGCGCAGGTATCTGCTCCCGCCCGGCTCCATCTCACGAACTACCTCACCTTCCTGCACAAGTACCGCGACGCCTACTTTGGCAATGCGCGTACCGTACGGCAACTGGTTGATGACGTAGTGCGCCGGCACGATCTCCGACAGGCCGCGGAGACCGGACGCACGAAGCGGTCCTCGAAACCCCGGATCGCGAAGGCCGATGTGGAGCACTTGAAACTGGACACCAAGGCGCTGTCGATTCAGCGCAAGGGGATCGGCTTCTAGAATTCCGTAAATACCCTATCGTCCAGGGTATCGCGCACCGCTATGTCGTCTAGTTGAAAGCGACCGCCGCGGTCGCCCGAAAGCATAATACCGTTGTAGTCCTTGTACCCGTTGAAGGGTGTTTCGAGGGCGGGGACCGTGTCGGCGGCGTTTCGGTAGAACTGCCAGGTATTCACCAGGTAGTTGTCCTGGTCAACGTAGAGCCGGTAACGGTTGCCCGGAGTGTCGCCCACTTCATCGAAGGTCAACTCGATCACCTCGGAGGGGCGAGCTTTTTGGGGATCGGTTTCCTGACCAATGTACTTCAGCGTCACGCCGCTGTCCTTTAGCTTGAAGGGCTGTACCAGCCAGTAGCTGTCGTTGATGAACATGGAATTGGCAGACTGCAGATAGATATCGAGGCTATCGGGGTCGGTCATTTCCTGACCCATTTTCTGCACGGCCCCCGTGAGTCGATCTTCGTCGCTGTAGTCGAGCAGGTAGATTATGCTGTCCTGCGGGACTTCGATGCGCACCCTGTCTTCCGCTTTATCCCATACCAGGTCCCGCGCCCCGAAGAAGTTCCAGCTGATGTAACGGGCCTGGTCGTACGCGCGCCTGCCACCGTGGTGGACCACGACGCTGTCCGCGATAGCAATGGCTTGCGGGTCGGAGCCGGCTTCATCGAAGCCCTCGGCGGGGGGATTACTGTCGACGTCCGCGGCCGGAGCGGCGGTGGTGTCCGGATCCGTGGGACCACAGGCGCAAAAGAGGACAAGGGGGAGGAAAAGCAGGGTAAGTCTTGTTTTCATACGGGGCATAACGGGAAACTACCTGAGCAGTTCGGCCGAAAGATAGACGGGTTGGTGGTCGCTGAACCGGAAATCCTGGTTAATGGCTTTGATCTGCCGGAGCCGTACGTTCGGGCTTGTGAGGTAGTAGTCAATTACGCTGCGTTCCGAGCGGTGGGCGTTGTAGGCCTCATCCGATTTGCGAACCGTGGCAACCGCGGGATCGTAAGCCCAAGCCCAACCTTCGGGCATAAAATCGAAGGCAACGGCCGCGGGCAAGATCGTCTCTTCTACGGTGGGGTTCAGACTGAACCAGTTGAATCCGGGCGGCACCTGGTTCCAGTCTCCCCCCACAATCACGTAACTCCCCGCCGCGTAGTCCTCGAGTACCCGCTCGCGCAGGAAATTCATCTGCTGACGCCGGAGGCTTCCGTCCGAGTCGTAGGCTGAGAGGTGTACGTTGTAAATGACCAAGGGAACATCCCAGGAGGTCTGGAACACCTGGCGCAGGGCACAGCGGTCCAACTGAAAGAGGCGAGTAGGCCAGCCAAATTCTCCCGGGAGTTGAATTCGCTCGGAGATCGACGGGAGATACCGGCTCATCGTCACCAACCCGCTCCGTACGCGACCGTAATGGTCCCAGGGTTGAAACAGCGGTATGGGTACCCGCTCGCTCTGGAAATTGGGAGCGTAAGTGGCTGCGTAATCTGGGCGCGCTAGGCGTGCGGTGTCCAGTTGATTGGTGAAGTAGCTGCGGCGGCTCGCCGTATCGATCTCCTGCAGGAGGAAGAAGTCGCTCAGGGTATTGGCCAGCGTCAGCCGCTGTCCGGCTACGTATCGGTCCACGTTCTCTTGCGGACTGCGGGCCCGCCCCAGGTCCGTCCAGAAGAAATCACCGCGGTTGTAAAAGAAGTAATCCTCCGATCCCAGGCCGCCGTAGCCGACATTCCAGGTTACGAACGTCAGCAGTGAATCCTCGATAACCGCAGGCGTAGCACCGGAAGGTTCAATTGGGGATAATGTAACCGTTCCTTCGGGCCGCCAGTCGGTCAGCGTACCGTAGATCAGGACGCCGCCCAGGTAGATCAACACAAGGAAAACAGGGTACCGAAGTACCCGCCAGATCGTATGCATGCTCAAAGGTACTGGTCCGGCGGGGTAAGGCCCCGGCAAACCTTTGCCGACAAAAGTTGTACCCTAAGCCATGCAAATAGATCGTCTACCCTTTTCCGAAGTACCCCAGTTTTCGAAGCGTGATGTGGCCTACGCAACCGGTAGCGCCGATCTGGCCCCCTTCAGTAAGTACCCCGTTTCCCTGGATGCCTTTGCACAGGTAATGCAGGACAAGGACCGCGATCCTATTGACCGCGACCTGTTGGCCAATGAATTGGGGCAGCAGTTCGCCAACCTGCCCCAGGAGCCGGCCGTCACCGAAGCGATACAGCACCTGCGTTCGCGGCAAACCTATACCGTTATTACGGCCCACCAGCCCTCGCTCTTCTTCGGCCCGCTGTACTTTGTACTGAAGATCTGCTCGGCGATAAACCTCGCGCGGCAATTGCAAGAACGTTACCCCGACCGAAGGTTTGTCGCGGTGTTCATCAGCGGTGGGGAAGACCACGATTTTGCCGAGGTCAATCACACTTACGTCTACGGAAATCGCATCACCTGGGATAATGAACTCGGTGGACCCGTCGCTGCCTACCCCACCGATAGTCTGGCACCCGTGCTGGAACAACTAAAGGAGGTGCTTGGAGACCGGGAAACGGCTCGTGAGATTTACGAGAAAATAGAAAAAGCCTACACCGGCTATGACCGCTACGGTACGGCTACCCTGGCCCTGGTACATGAGCTGTTCGGTCGCTACGGCCTGGTGGTGGCGGACATGAGCCGGCCGGCGTTCAAGAATGCCTTCCGCCCCATTATGGAAAGGGAGCTGTTTGATTCGGTCAGCCAGCCCCTGATCGAAGCCGCCCAGCAGAAACTTGAACGCCTGGGCTACAGCGGTCAGGCCCACGCCCGCGAGATCAACCTGTTCTACCTCACGCCGCGCCGCCGCGACCGCATCGTGCGGCAGGACGGCGGTTTTCGCGTACTGGACACCGACCTCCGGTTCAGTGAAACGGAACTCCGACAGGAACTGCAGGACCACCCCGAACGGTTCAGTCCGAACGTGGTCATGCGTCCCCTCTTCGAGGAAATGATCTTTCCCAATCTGGCCTACATTGGCGGGGGTGGAGAACTGGCCTACTGGCTGGAACGCAAGGAACAATTCGCTGCGTTCGGAGTCAACTTCCCGATGTTGATCCGGCGCAATTCCGTACTGTGGATCGACAAGGGTAATCAGAAAAAGCTGGACAAACTGGCACTCGACTACCGCGAGTTGTTCCGGGATGCCGACCTGATCATCCGTGACTACGTGGCCGAGCAGTCGGAGAACGAACTCAGTCTGGCCGAAGAACTCGCCCAACTGGAGGCGCTGTTCCAGAGCATCGCCCGCAAGGCCGAGGAGATCGACCCGACCCTGGCGAAGGCCGTCATGAGTGAGCACGCCAGACAGGCCAAGGCGGTAGAAAACCTGGAAGGCCGTCTGCGCCGTACCGAAAAGCAACGGTTCGAAACAGCCATGAACCAGATCCGGGGCCTGCGCGACAAGCTCTTCCCCGAGAACGGCATGCAGGAACGCTACGACAGCTTCCTCAACTTTTACCTGCAGGAGGGAGACCGCTTCTTCGACGTCCTCGTAGAAAACCTGGACCCGCTGCAAGAAGGGCTGGTGGTGATCCGCCCCTAGCGCTTTCCATTTTGCCTGACGATCTCGATGGCGCGGTCGAGCTGCGGGTCGGTCCCGTGCAGGCGATCGTGCATGGTATTGTCGACGCGAACATCGGGCTCGACGCCTGTCTTTTCCAGGTTCTCCCCGTCAAGCGTGTAGCACCCCCAACTGGGTAGGCGGTAAAACGAGCCGTCCACGAGCCCCTGCCCGCTCGTAAAGATGATCCAGCGGTAGGTGGGCATTCCGACCACCGTTCCCAGTTTCAATTGCTTGAAACCCTCGGCGGTCATCTCGGCGTCGCTCAGACTCTGTTCGTTAGTCAGCAGGACAATGGGTTTTGCCGCCGGGATGAAATTGGGCTGAAGGGTGGTCTCACCCTCGCGATAACCCCAGCGCAGGTAGGGCCGTTGGCTTAAAAACTGCAGTACGTCGTTGTGCACATTGCCCCCGGTGTTGTACCGCAGGTCCAGGATTAAGCCGTCGCGTTGGTGCCCCTCGGAGATCATCTCGTTGAGGAAATTATCCAGTTCGTCGGCGCCCATATTTTTCATGTGGACGTATGCGACGGTGCGATCGGTCTGCTCGTCCACCCGCTGCTGGTTGTCTCGCACCCACTCGTCGTAGCGTAAGTCGCGGGCTTCGGTATAGGGCATGGGGTGAAGCCGTACCTGAAATTTTTTCCCGTCCCGGTCCAGGGTAGCCAACACTTCCCGGTCGATGCTGGGCCGGGTGAAGTAGGATTCCCGGTTGCGAGCGGGGTCGATCGTTTCCCCGTCCAGCGCCACCAGTCGGTCGCCGGGCCGCACGTCAACCGTGTAATGATCTGCCGGTCCGTCGGTTATCACGCCGGTGATGCGCAGGGGGTCATCGAAAGCGAACACCAGGCCCAGGTCAAAAGTCTTCGTTCCAAAGGTGGTCTCCTCCTCCTCTCCCGTTGAGTAGAATCCGAAGTGGGAGGTATTCAGTTCACCCAGCATATCGTTGATGAGCCGGCGCAGGTCAGCCCGGGCGGTGACGTAGGGCAGGAAGGTGGCATAATGGTCGCGCACCTCCTGCCAGTTCACGCCGTGGAAGTCCTTGTCGTAAAAGTTTTCCTCGAGGTTGGCCCAGGTTTCGTAGTACATCTGCTCGAACTCCGGGCGCAGTGTCCGGCGGAACGTATGGTCCAGGTCGATGGCTTCGGTGGTGTTTTTGTCCAGGTCCAGCGTAAGCACCTTGCCGTCTCCCAGTAAGTAGTGTTTGCCTGCCACCGACACCAGATCCGCCGCGCCGCCAATTCCCTTTCCTTCGATGGACTCTGTTTTCGGCTCCTCGAAGGGGCTCAGGACGGTCTTGAAGAGCTTCGTTTTACCGGCTTCCTGGTTGCCGCCGTAGAGCACGATCTGTTCTTCGCCATCTTGTATGACCGCTACGCTACCCTGGTCACCAAATGAGGTACCGACTTGCTCAATGCGTTCGAGTATGTTTTCGGGCTCGATGATGGTCACGGAATCCTTCCGTAGCGTATCGTCGGTAAACAGGCGGGCCAGTCGCTCGGCCCGGAAGGGCTCCTGAAACCGGCGGAGCGGCAGGCGATATACGTTGGCGTCTCCCCCACCCCGGGGATAGCCGGGTTGGTGGCGGGCGGAGTGAAAGTAGAGGTAGCGGGCATCCGGTGACCAGTAAGGTGCCCATTCGGAAACGCCCGTCTGGGTCAGATTGTAGTGATCACCCGTGGCCAGTTCGTAGACCAGTATGTCCATCTCAAAGTTGCGGCGCACGTTGGCGGCCAGGTAGGCGTCGTCGGGTGACCAGCGCGGGGGGGTGTTCTGGATGGCCCAAAATTCATCGGTCAGCAGGGTGCGGGTGCCAAAATCGGTGAGGTCGAGCAGGCGGAGTTGGTCACGTCCGCTGAGGTAAGCCGCTTGCGTGGAGTCGTGACTGATCACGAGAATCCGGTTGTTGCGGCGATCATCGGTGTGTTGCCGCATTTCTCCGGTACCGTCGGCGGGCAGGGTGAACCAGTTCAAATACCCTTCGACGGTCTGGTTGAAAAGCAGGGTCCGATCGTCCTTCAGCCAGTGGACCTCCCGAACCCGCCCGGTGCCGGTAGACAGTTGTTGGATAAACTTTCCTTCAATGTCCGAAACGAAGAGTTCTCCCCGGGAAACGAATGCCAGCTTCTTCCCATCGTTGGAAACGGCAAAGTCGGAAATTTTCCCTTCGGTGGAGAAGTCCTGCTGCTGGGCCAGCGCTTCGAAATCGGTAATGGTGATGGGTACTTTTCGCTCCTCCCCCGTTGCCGGGTTCAGGGTATAGAGCTGATAGCCCTTAACGTACGCCAGCAGGCTGCCGTCGGCACTAACCGTTGGGGCATAGGCGGAAACCGGGCTGTCCATGAGGCGAGTCGTCGCGCCGTCGGTGCCCAGGCGGTACAGGTTATACTCATTATTGTCGCGGTCGGAGAGGAAATAGACCGTCCCGGAACGATCGATCACGGGCATCATATCCTTGCCCTCCCATTCGGTCAGTCGGGTGTAGGTGTCGGTGGCCGGATCGTAGCGCTTAATGTCGGGATTGAAGGGTCCGCGGTACCGCTTGCGGTGCGCAAAGAGGCTGCTTTCCCAGCTTTCGTTGAAGTAGACACTTCCGTCGGGGTGCTCGACGGCGTTGTGGACGTTGTTGAAGTAATGCTCGCCGAAGAGCCGTCGTGGGGTCCCTCCGCCGGTCGGCACGATGTAGGTGGCCATTCGATTTTCCCGGCCGGAAGTAAAGTAAATATGCTGTGCGTCCCAGGACCACCCTTCGACCTTATCGTCCGCTTCGTGGTACGTGAGCTGGGTGATGCGGCCCCCGCCCAGTGGCATCAGCATCACATCCTGATTGCCGTACTGACTGGAAGTGAAGGCGAGATAGCGGCCGTCGGGACTGATCGATGGATTCGATTCAATTCCTTCCAGGGCGGTGAGCCGTACGGCGTGGCCGCCGGTGGCCGGCACGCTCCAAAGGTCCTGATGATAGCTGAAGACGATGAGCTCCCCATCCGGACTAAGGGCGGGTTCGTTCACGAAATACAGTTCGTCCTGAGCCTGAAGGACCAGGCCAGGTAAAAGCAGCAGCCAGGTAATCAATCGCATAGTCGCCGGGTTTGGTGGGTAAGTTACACATCCCCCCGGGTGACGAAAACTACTGTCCCAGAACCGTATGCGCGGGTAGCTCGGTACCCCGCAGAAACTCCTGGGTTTCCATGCGTCTACGGCCGGCCAGTTGCAGGGACTCAACCACCAGGAACCCGTCCTGGCAGGCCACCCGCAGAGAATCCTTGTCGTAGGTCGTTACAGTTCCGGGGAGCAGCGCGTGATCTCCCGCTTCCACCCGCGTACGGATGATCTTCAGCTGCTGGCCTTCGAGGGTAGTCCAGGCCGCCGGCCAGGGACTCAGTCCGCGCACGAAGTTGTGTACCTCCGGTACGGGACGATTGAAGTCAATCCGGGCCATATCCCGGTTCAGCTTGGGGGCGGGAGTCGCCGCGGTATCGTCTTGCTTCCGTAACTGGTAATCGCCACCTTCGATCAGGCGTACGGTTTCCAGGACCAGGTCCGCCCCCTCCACCATCATCCGATCGTGGACGTCTCCGGCCGTCTCGTTTTCGCCGATTGGCATGCGGTGCTGGAGCAGTACGTCGCCGGCATCGATCTCGTGGCGGATGAAAAAGGTAGTTGCCCCCGTCTCGCGGTCTCCGTTCATCACCGCCCAGTTGATCGGTGCCGCGCCTCGGTAGCGGGGCAACAGTGATCCGTGGAGGTTGAAGGTGCCCAGTGGTGGCATATTCCACACCGCCTCCGGGAGCATGCGAAAGGCCACCACGATCTGCAAGTCGGCCCGAAGGCGCTTCAGATCGTTTTGGAAATCCGGTGCCTTGAGGTTTTTTGGTTGCAGGACGGGAATACCCAGCCGGACGGCGGCCCGCTTTACGGGTGATTCCAGCAACTGCTTGCCGCCGCGACCGCCCATCTTGTCGGTGGCGGTGATCACACCGACCACCGGATAACCGTGGTCGACCAGCTTTTCCAGGCTGGGGACGGCAAATTCGGGTGTACCCATGAATACGATGCGCGGGTGTTCTTTCATGCCGACAAAGGTAGGGAATGGGGGAAGGCCCGTGTAAGCTTACGGGGCTTCCTTCGGGGGTTTGCCGGGCCTGACCGGCGGACGGAATGAACATAGGTCCGCCAACGCTTACCTTGCCCATACGATGGAAGAATTCAGCTGGAAGAACGAGCAGGGCCTCAAGATTTACGCCGTGGACTGGAAAACGGACCAGCCCCAGGCCGTGGTGGGCATTATTCACGGATTGGGTGAGCACTGCCGCCGCTACGACGCCCTGGCCGCCTTTTTTAACGCCAACGGTATTGCGGTGGTAGGCTACGACCGGCAGGGATTTGGGCGCAGCGAAGGCCCGCGCGGCTACACCTCCCACTACCGCAACTACCTGGATGGCGTGGCCCAACTGCGGGTGCAGTGCGAGCGGCGGTACCCGCGCCTGCCGATCTTTCTGTTCGGACAGAGTATGGGCGGGCAGTTGTTGCTCCATTACCTGATTCATCGTAAACCCTCCCTTCACGGCGCGATCGTGTCCTCCCCGCACATTGCCGAGGCCTTCACTCCGAATCCGGTAATCGTCGGACTGGGGAAGTTCATGCGACAGGTGTACCCGGCACTTACGTTGAGTAACCAGCTTAATCCGGACGACCTGAGCAGGGACGCCAAGGTGGTGGCCGATTACCGCAACGATCCCCAGAACCACGACCGGCTGAGCTGCGGCGTAGGTATCGCCTTGTTGGAACGGGGTAAATTTCTCCAGGAATACAGCGGGGGGCTGACCGTCCCTACCCTCTTGTTGCACGGGACGGCCGACCGCATTACATCCCATGCCGCTTCGGAAGCCTTTGCCAGCCGGAATCCGGACCAACTGACCTTCGAAAGTGTCCCGGGGGGCTACCATGAATTGCACCACGAACCGGATAAAGAGGACTACCGCAACCGCATTCTTGCCTGGCTGAACGCCCGACTGTAGCGAATTTGCGAAGCAGCTTTTTTGCCCATAAATGAGAAAAATGACGGTTTAACCTTTGTTGCATCTGTCCACTTTTGGCTAGGCACTGGTGGTCGGTATTATCGGTGGCCGTTGACAAAATTGACGTCACAGTCCACAAGGTTAACTGCTGCGTAAACACCGGTGACACGGTCAAGGGTATGCACATCGGTAGGGCGTTCTGGCGGAAGTGTGCTATTACTTTCAAATACTTGTTGATTGTATTTTGGTCCCATCCCATATTCAAATCCTCACGAGGAACCGTTATCGGTTGCCTCGCCGGTTTTCTCCATTCGTTGGTACTGGAGGCGGATGTGGCTAGATTGTCGCCCCAGTGTTGGTTTTTGACTTATGAAACACCTGTCCGAGCTGGTGAGGCTGCTGGGAAAGGACGCTTACTTATGTTTTGAAAATTACCGGGATGAAGACTCGCTGCGGGCCTTGTACCACTACCTGCAGCAGACGGACCACCCCAATGACGAAGAGGCGGCAACCCAACTGGGTCTGGTGCCGGGCGGATCGAATTTCCGCAAACTCAAGCACCACCTCAAGCTTGAACTGTTGAATGCGGCTTCCGCCCTGGCGCCGGTCGGCAAGTCATCCGACCGGGATCAACGCACCTTCGGCTACGTATGGAAACTTATCGCCATCGGCAAGCAGCTTCGCACCTCTTTGGGATCTGAAGTATTGCTGACGTACCTGGAAGAGGCTTTTCGCCTGGCGGAGCAGTTTGGCATGCTCGACGCAGCGTATCAGTCGGCAGTGATGTTGCGGCGGCAGTACGTCAACCGAAGATTCGACCGCACGAAATATCAGTTGTACGCCGAGCGGGCGAGGTGGTACAAAGAGCGGTTGCGGAGCTACGAGGATGCGGTGGCGGATTTCAACTATGTCATATTCCTCCGCAATTCGCGGCAGCCGGCCGCCAAGGTACAGGCCGCGGCGTACCGGGCCTTCGAAAAACACGCTCACCTCATAACCAGGTACGATCTGCCGATCATCACCTATATCGTATTCCTGACTGAGTTAAACATCTACCTGGCGGTCAACGACTACGAGGGGGTGATCCGGGTAGCGGAAAAGGCCGTTGAGTATCTCGACGCAAAAACCGGTACCCAGCCTACCATGTACCAGGTGTTTGAGGTCAATCTCTGTCTGGCCTATACCCAACTGAACGACTACGAACGCGGTACCGCATTTGCCCGTCGATTGCTCAATAAGACGAAGCCCTCCGAACATAACTACATCAAGGTTTATGAACTCCTGCTCATCCTGTCGCTAAGGGCGGGCAAGTTTCAGGGTGCCTACGACAGCTACCTGGCCCTAAAGCCTAAAGTGGTAAATGCCAAAATGCAGCCCTTTTTCCGGGATACGTTCCGCATTATCGAGGCCTACTTGTACCTGTTGATCCGTCTGGGACAGGTCGAACCTCACGCGGACGACATGACTTTCCGGCGCTACCGGATCAGCCGTCTCATCAACTCCTTCGATCAGGTGCCCGGTGAGAAAAGTCACCGCAATATCCACCTGCTCATAATCGAGATCGTTGACAACATTATCAGTCGAAAGCACGGCAAGGTGACCTATAGCATTGAAGCGATAACTAAATATGCGAACCGTCACCTACGAGGCAGCGAATACCGGCGGGTGCGCTACTTCCTGAAGGCGCTGGCCCAGCTGTCCACCCAGCAATACCACCGTGAGGCCGTCGAACGGCACACCCGTCGCTACCTAAATCTGATGGCGGAACACCCCCTGAACGAAAGCCGGCTGCAATACTACATGGAATTGATCCCTTACGATGTACTGTGGGGTCTTATCCTGCAGGAACTGGGGTACAAGAGAGTCCGACTGACAAAAGGAAAAAATCCCTGAGGCACTGTCCCATACACCCCATCAATGGTTACTCCCTTAAAAAGGAACCCCATACGGCGGGGTCGGCATTGACCTGTCCGTACGGGGTGAGTCCGCTGCAACACTTGGCAACGGGGAGAAGCGGAGGAAGAGGGATTCGAACCCCCGGTACCTTGCGGTACGTCGGTTTTCAAGACCGGTGCATTCAACCACTCTGCCATTCCTCCGGAGCGGGTGATCGCTTCGGGCGGCAAAGGTAGCACAGGGAAAAGTAAGATGCAAGGCGTCAGCAGAGCAGGTATTGATGCCTGATGCGTGGTGGATCTGATTCATTTAGCAGGTTATACGGTCGGAAGCCAGCGCGCCTGGCATCCTTCGGGGAAAATCGGACCTGCGCTCCGGCGCCCGGAATGCGTTTGGCCGACTTATCTTTGCCCGAATTTTGACCTACCCACTCCCCCATGCCAAAGGATACTAGCATTACCTCCGTACTGATCATCGGCTCCGGACCCATCATCATAGGCCAGGCCTGCGAATTTGACTACTCCGGAACCCAGGCCAGCAGGAGCCTGCAGGAGGAAGGGATCGAGGTGACCATCCTGAATCCCAACCCGGCCACCATCATGACCGATCCGATGACGGCCGACAACGTCTACCTGCTGCCGCTGACGATCGAAAGCGTGGAGCAGATCCTGAAGGAGCGCAAGATCGACGCGGTACTGCCCACCATGGGCGGTCAATCAGCTCTGAACCTGGCCATCGAATGCGGTGAGGTGGGGCTGTGGGAAAAGTACAAGACGCGCCTGATCGGCGTAGACCTGGAGGCCATTGAACTGGCCGAGAACCGGGAACTCTTCCGCAAGCACATGGAGGCGATCGGACTGAAGTGCGCGCCGGCCATGATCGCCAACTCCTTTCTGGAAGGCATGGAAGCCGCACAGGAGATCGGATTCCCTCTGGTGATTCGGCCCAGCTACACCCTGGGCGGATTCGGAGGCGGCTTTTGCTTCAACGAAGACGAGTACCCGGAAATGCTGCGGCGCGGCCTTGACGCCAGTCCGACCCACGAGGTGCTCATCGACAAGGCGGTGCTGGGCTGGAAGGAATTCGAGCTCGAACTGCTGCGCGACTCGGCCGACAACGTGGTGATCATCTGTACCGTGGAGAATTTCGACCCCATGGGCATCCACACCGGCGACTCCATCACGGTGGCACCGGCCATGACGCTTTCCGACACCGCCTACCAGGATATGCGCAACCAGGCCATCCTGGCAATGCGCTCGATGGGCAACTTCGCCGGCGGCTGCAACATCCAGTTCAGCCAGAACCCGGAGACCGAAGAGCTGATCGTCATCGAGATCAACCCCCGCGTGAGCCGCTCTTCAGCCTTGGCCTCGAAGGCTACCGGCTATCCGATCGCCAAAATTGCGGCCAAATTGGCCCTGGGCTACCGGCTGGACGAGTTGAAGAACCAGATCACGAAAACCACCTCCGCCTTTTTCGAGCCTACCCTCGATTACGTGATCGTGAAGATCCCGCGGTGGAACTTCAACAAGTTTCCGGGAGCGGATCACCGCCTTGGCTTGCAGATGAAGTCGGTAGGCGAAGTCATGGGCATCGGCCGCAACTTCCTCGAGGCGCTGCAGAAAGCCTGCCAGTCGCTGGAGAACGGCCGCGCTGGACTGGGCTCCGACATCAAGGAGTGGATCAAGACCGACGACATCCTCGACCGACTCGAAAACGTTAGCGAAGACCGCATCTTCCGCTTAAAGGATGCCCTGCGTCTGGGTGTACCCCGCAAGACGATCCAGAAACTCACGAAGATCGACCCCTGGTTCATCAACCAGATCAAGCGGCTCGTCGACTACGACGCCGAAGTGCTGAAGTACAACGTACCGGAAGACCTGCCCGAAGAGCTATTCCGGGAGCTAAAGCAAGTGGGATACTCCGACATCCAGATCGCCTACCTCCTGCGCGTGGACCCGGAGGCGGTTACCAAACAGCGGTACAAACTGGGGATTCGCCGTGTTTACAAGATGGTCGATACCTGCGCCGCGGAATTTGAATCCAACACCCCCTATTTCTACTCCACCTTCGACGGAGAAAACGAGAGCGAGGTATCGGACCGCAAGAAAATCATCGTCCTCGGTTCCGGTCCAAACCGAATCGGCCAGGGTATTGAGTTTGACTACTGTTGCGTCCACGGACTTAAAGCGGTGCAGGAAGCCGGCTACGAGGCCATCATGGTCAACTGCAATCCGGAAACGGTGTCGACCGACTTCGATACGGCCGACAAGCTTTACTTCGAACCCGTATTCTGGGAGCACCTCTGGGAGATCATCGAAATGGAAAAGCCGGAGGGCATCATCGTCCAGCTGGGCGGTCAGACGGCCCTGAAACTGGCCGGCGAACTCACCCGGCGTGGCATCAAGATCGTGGGTTCCAGCTACGATGCGCTGGATCTCGCCGAGGATCGTGGCCGCTTCTCCCAGCTGCTCGCCGACCTGGACATCCCCTACCCCGACTTCGGCACGGCCATCGACGCCGACCAGGCGCTGGAGGTTGCCAACCGGGTCAAGTACCCCGTCCTGGTACGCCCCAGCTACGTGCTCGGTGGCCAGGATATGCGCATCGTGATCAACGACGCCGAACTTGAGCGCCACGTCTTGTCGATCTTTAAGAAGGCCCCGGACGACCAGGTGCTGGTCGATCACTTCCTGGACCGCGCCAAGGAAGCGGAGATCGACGCCATCTGCGACGGCGAGGAGGTACACATTATGGGCATCATGGAGCACATCGAGCCGGCCGGCATTCACTCCGGTGATTCTTCGGCGGTGCTGCCCACCTATTCCCTGAGCGTTTCGGCGGTGAACAAGATGCGGGAGTACGCCGAGAAACTGGCCTACGCCCTAAAGATCAAAGGGCTGCTCAACGTGCAGTTCGCCATCAAGACCGACAAAGAGACCGGCGAGGAACGGGTGTACGTGATCGAGGCGAACCCGCGCGCTTCGCGTACAACCCCCTTCATCGCCAAGGCATACAAGGTGCCCTACCTGAATATCGCCACCAAGGTGATGCTGGGCTCCCACAAGCTGAAGGACTTTGAGATCAACCCCCAGCCGAGCGGCTACGCCATCAAGGTGCCGGTGTTCAGCTTCAACAAGTTCCCGAATGTGGACAAGCAGCTTGGACCGGAAATGAAGTCGACCGGCGAGGCAATCCGCTTCGTAAAGGACATGACCGATCCCTTCTTTCGCGAATTGGACCGCAACCGCAGTCAGTACCTGACCCGGTAAAATTGCCGTGGGGCTGAATCAGTACCCCACCGCCTGACCGTCCTTCCGACTTTCGGAGGCACCGTGGTACACGCCGTTCTCCAGGTCGCGCAGAATAGCCTGGTACCCGCCGTAGCTGCCGCGTGTGAAGCCTACGGAGTGCCCACGATCCATCAGTCCGCGTATGGTACTGTAGGGTATGCCGCTTTCTACCCGCACCTCTCCTTCGTTGCGTTCCGCGCCCATTGGGGAGGATCCGCCGGTGTGGTCCCACCGTGCGGCGTCACCCGCTTCCTGGAGATTCATGCCAAAGTCGATGAGGTTCATTACGATCTGGGTGTGACCCTGCGGCTGGAAGTCGCCACCCATGACGCCGAAGCTTACCCAGGGCTTACCGTCCTTCGTGATGAATGCGGGAATGATGGTATGGAAGGGCCGTTTGCCCGGTTCGTAGGTATTGGCCTGCCCGGGCGTGAGCGAGAAAAGTTCCCCGCGATCCTGCAGCATGAAACCCAGTCCGGGAGGTACCATACCCGACCCCATGCCGCGGTAATTGCTCTGGATCAGGGAAACCATATTGCCTTCCTTGTCGGCCGTGGTGAGGTAAATTGTCTCGCCGGCGCTGATCTCTCCGGCCTGATATACGGTGGCGCGTTCTCCCATCAGGCTCCGCCGATCGGCAGCGTACTCCTCACTGATGAGCCATTCTACCGGCACTTCGGCGAAGTCCATATCCGCGTAGTAGCGGGCGCGATCTTCGAAGGCCAGTTTTTTGGCTTCGGTGAAGAGGTGAAGGTGTTCGGCGCTGCCAAATTCAATGTCGGAAAAGTCGTAGCCTTCCAGGATGGCCAGCATCTGCAGGGCGGCGATGCCCTGTCCGTTGGGCGGCAGCTCCCAGACGTCATAGCCCCGGTAGTTTACCGAAACCGGCTCCACCCATTCAGAGCGGTGCTCGGCCAGGTCCTCCTCCGACAGGTAGCCACCCTGCTCCTGGATGAACTCGGCGATGGTAGCCGCAATTTCCCCGCGATAGAAGGCATCGCGACCTCCCGTCGCGATCCGCCGGTAGGTTTCGGCCAGGTAGGGATTGCGGTAGATATCCCCCTCATCGGGCAGCGTACCGCCATTTTGTTCCAGGTAAGTTTCCCGGATGTTGGGGAAGCCCTTCGCCAGGAAATTGGGGACCGAGCGGTGCATGTACCAGACAATGAGCTGGGTAAGGGGAAAGCCATTCTCGGCGTAAGAAATGGCCGGGGCAAGCAGGTCGGTCATGGGAACGGAACCGAAGCGTTCGTGCAGACTGAACCAGCCGTCCACGGCACCCGGTACGCTCACCGGAAGTGGACCCAGAGCAGGAATCTTATCCAGTTTCTTCTCCAGCAGGTTATCGAGGGTCATGCCCCTGGGTGAACGACCACTGGCGTTCAGGGCGTAAAGCTGTTGCGTTTCCGCGTCCCAGACGATGGCGAACAAGTCGCCGCCCACGCCGCAGCCGGTAGGCTCCATCAATCCCAGTGCGGCATTGGCGGCAATGGCCGCGTCGATGGCGTTGCCGCCGTCTTTAAGGACCTGCAGACCGATCTGACTCGCCAGGGGATGACTGGTGGCCACCATGCCGTTGGTAGCCAGCACTTCCGAGCGGGTCGCTTCGAGCGAGCCGTTAATGCGGTCCTGGGCCAGTAGGGGAAACAGCAGGAGGGTGAGTAATGAAACGAGGAGGATTTGACTGCGCATAAGTGAATCGGTTGTCTGGAAAGGTAAGGAAGGCTGCAGAGAATGCCCAAGCGGTACCACATGAGGAAAAGCTGCCCTGGGCGAAGATGCTAAAATCGGTATATTGGCCTAAAGTCAATATTAACCATGCACACCAACCGCAACCTACTATTACTGCTGCTCGCCGCGGTCCTCTGCACCGGCGCTCGCGCCCAGGACCTCAAGTTCGGCTTTGCCGTTCAGACCGAGGTTGCGAATGGAAAGCTCGAGGGCAATTACAGCACGCGGACCGGCGTCCAAAGCTACCTGGGCATCCCTTTCGCCGCGCCTCCGGTAGGTGAATTGCGGTGGCAGCCCCCGCAGCCGGCGGAAGACTGGGAAGGTGTGCGTATGACCAAGACTTTCGGCCCCCGGCCGGTGCAACGCTATATCTACGACGACATGCGCTTCCGATCGCCCGAGGTAAGCGAGGACTGCCTGTACCTGAACGTTTGGACGCCCGCCAAAAGAGACCAACAGGGCCTGCCTGTGTTGGTCTACTTCTACGGCGGCGGCTTCAGCGCCGGAGCCGGCGACGAGCGCCGCTACGACGGTGAACGACTGGCACAGGAGGGAGTGGTAGTGGTTACCCCAAACTATCGGCTCAATATATTTGGCTTTCTGGCGCACCCTGAACTGACAGCAGAGTCCGATTACGGGGGATCAGGCAATTACGGACTGATGGACCAGGCCGCCGCTATACAGTGGGTTAGGGATAACATCGCCGCCTTCGGGGGCGATCCGGAGCGCATCACCATTGCCGGGGAAAGCGCCGGCTCGATGTCGGTAAGTCTGCAAATGGTCTCTCCCCTCTCGCGCGACCTGCTGGCGGGCGCCGTTGGACAGAGCGGCGGGGCGGTGAATCCGCAGCGGCCCGTTCCACCCCTGGCGGAAGGAGAAGCCTGGGGCAGCCAATTTTTGAAAAGCGCCGGCTACAGTTCGATCGCCGAACTGCGTTCAGCGTCCACCCGCGACATCTATGAGGCCTACAATAGCGGCGATATGGGCAGCCCTCCTATCGTAGTCGACGGCCGGTTCATCACGGAGGAGCCCACGGTGACATTCACGAACGAACGGCAAGCGCAGGTGCCCCTGATGGTTGGCTGGACGAGTACGGAACGCCCGTGGGGCCGTTTTCCCGATTCCCCGGAAGCTTACCGCAAGATGCTGTCGGAGCAGTACTCCGACCACGCCACGGAACTACTCGAGCATTATCCCGACAACACCCCCACGCGTTCGGCCATCGAGCTGGCCTCGGACACCTGGATCGTGCTCGGCACCTGGAACTGGGCCGACTTGCACCGGCGCAATAGCGAAGCACCCGTATTCCGCTACCGCTTTGATCAAATTCGGCCCCCGTTGAAGGGGGAAACCCGTGAGCAGGAGCCTCCCGGGGCCGCCCACGCTACCGACATCGAGTACTTACTCAATTCCCTGGACGTATCGGACGGCTACGCCTGGGGCGCGGACGACCGCCAGGCGGCCACGACCATGGTACGCTTCCTCGCCAATTTCATCAAAACTGGTAACCCCAACGGAGATGACTTGCCCGAATGGCCGGCACTCGAAGATGGAGAAAAGCCGCAGGTAATGATATTGGACGCCGACAGCCGGGCCGAACCCTTCGAGGCCGAGCCGCGCTACCGTTTTCTGAAGAAAATGTACGGGGAGGCGCGCCGCTAGGGGCTAGTCCACCAAGGCGTAGACCAACTTGCGGATGCAAACGTCCTGGAAATTGATCTTGCGTCCCGTAGCCGCAGTGGCGCCCCAGTAAACTTTGCTATTGCCCCCGAAAATAGTGCTGACGATGTCCCCGGTATAAGTGGCAACCAACTCGTCATCCAGCTTCACCTCAAGTTTTTGTTTGCCCGGGTGCCAGCTGATGGTAAGTGGGTGGCGTGCTCCGTTTTCCAGGTTGGGAATCTCTACCGGCCCAACCATACTGCGGGCGTGGTGAGCTTGTCCGTGGGGCATGATGGCCACGTGGTCATTAGCGGGGTCACCGAGGTGAAAATTCTGGTAAGTATCGAACTCAATACCCAGGGAGGGGTAAAGTCCGGCGAAGCCCATGCCCTCGCCCCGGTATCCCGTTTGCATGGTCGGGTGAAATACGAATACAATACCGTCCGCGCCGAGCTCATTGTTGTTGCCCAGGACGAGATCAACGGTCAGTTCGAAGGGATAATTCAGGTCCATCGGGTTCTGGAACCAGGCCGATCCGGAGACGTAGGGTGTCTCGGGCGTCAGGCGGATACATTCCTCATTCAGGATCTTGGCGCTCCCCCCCAGCCGGAATTCCTGTACACTGCTTTGGGCGCCCAGCGCGGGTGCAAGGGATACCAGGCAGACAGCCAGGAAAAGCGGTAGGGCACGCGCGGTCATAGGGCCTTAGTTTACAGTGACTTGTAACAAAATACGGAAAGCGGGGAAATGTTTTGCCCGGGCAGGGGCCACCGGGCAGCGGGCGGGGTACCGAAAATCAGGATTTGAGCGACCGTAACTGCCATTTTACCGTGTGCTGACCCAGCCCGACAACGCTCCGGCTACCTTAGCGTTTGCTCCATATCAACCCTTCCGAAACTGTAGCTTCCAATAATGAAAAAGTCCTATTTACTGGCCGTACTTCTCGTGGTGATTGCCGTGGTGTTGCTGCTGCAAACGGGCAGTGCCACCTCTGAGTACGCCAACTTTGCCAAGGCCGCCGAATCCGGCGACAAAGTGCAGTTGGTGGGAACCTACGTCAAGGATAAGCCGACGATCTATGATCCCCTTACCGATCCCAATTACTTCAGTTTTTTCCTGGAGGACCTGGCCGGCACCGAACGGGAGGTCATTCTGCTGATGGGCAAACCGCAGGATTTCGAAATGAGCGAGAGCATCGTGCTCACGGGTCGGATGCAGGACGAACGCTTCATCGCCAGTGACATCCAGATGAAGTGCCCGAGTAAGTACAAGGACGAGGAGGAGATGATCAAGAACCTCACCGAGAGCTAGCCCCTGCATGGAAGAAATTCAATATTTGAACGAGCACCTCGGTCCCCGCTACATCGGCCATTTCGCGATCGTGGTGGCCTTCTTTGCCGCCCTGCTCAGTATGGTCAGCTATTTCCTGGCCACCCAGTACCGGAGCGAGGTACTGCGCAGCCGGGGTTGGCAGCGGCTCGGCCAACTCAGCTTTCTGGCCCACGGCGCGGCGGTATTCACGGTGATTGGTTGCATCTTTTTCGCGATGCTTAATCAGTACTACGAGTATCAGTACGTGACCGCCCACGTCGACGGCCAGTTGCAGCAACGCTACATCTTCTCCGCGTTCTGGGAAGGGCAGGAAGGAAGTTTCCTTTTGTGGACCTTCTGGCACGTCATCCTCGGTTATGTGCTGATGGTGACGGCCCGCAGCTGGGAAAAGCCGGTGATGGCGGTGGTCTGTTCCGTGCAGGTGATCATCGTTTCGATGCTGCTCGGCGTGCACTTTGGCTTCGGTGACTTCCTGATCAAATTGGGTTCCAATCCCATGCTGCTCCTGCGCGAGACGGTAAACGCTCCCATCTTTCAGCAGGCCGATTACGTCGATTTGCTGCGGGGTAACGGACTTAACCCCAGCTTACAGAACTACTGGATGACCATTCACCCCCCGACGCTCTTCCTGGGCTTCGCTAGCACGGTCGTTCCCTTCGCTTACGCGGTGGCGGGGCTGTGGACCGGCCGGCACAAGGAATGGCTCACGCCGGGACTGAAGTGGAGTCTGTTTAGCGCGGGTATTCTCGGCATCGGCATCTTAATGGGGGCCGCCTGGGCCTACGAAGCGCTCAACTTTGGCGGGTACTGGGCCTGGGACCCCGTGGAAAACACCAGTCTGGTACCCTGGCTCATGCTCGTGGCCGGCATCCATACCAACCTCATCAGTCGCGCTACCGGACAGGGTATCCGCGCAACCTACCTTTTCTACCTGTTCACATTCGTGCTGATCGTGTACAGTACCTTCCTTACCCGATCTGGTGTGCTGGGCGATACCAGCGTACACGCCTTTACGGAGATGGGCCTGGAAGCCCAACTGCTTTTCTTCCTTGGGTTCTACTTCGTACTGAGCCTTGGCCTGGTGGTCTGGCGCTGGAAGCACATTCCCGTGCCGGAAAAGGAGGAATCCACCAGCAGCCGGGAGTTCTGGATGTTCATCGGCAGCCTGACACTGTTCATGTCGGCGGTCCTCATCACGGGTTCGACCAGTTTGCCCGTGTACAACGAGATTCGGCAAGCCTTCGACCCCGTATTTGATGGACTGACCCTTACCGACCCTGAAGCCCACCACAACCGCTTCCAGATCTGGATCGGCATTTTCATCGGATTGTTGAGCGGCGTGGCCCAGTACCTGCGGTGGCGGGAGAAAAAATTCAGCAAGCACGTCCGGTGGTTTGCCCTGCACACGGGACTTGCCCTGGTGGGTGCGGCCCTGTTGACCTTCCTTACCCTGCAGTGGATCGAAGCTCCTACCCTGCCCTACAAGGCCATGGTATTCGCCGGATGGTTTGCAGTGTGGGCGAACGTAGATTACCTATTCTTTTTCGTGCGCAAGGATCCGAAGGTAGCCGGCAGTGTAGTCAGTCACCTCGGCTTCGGCATCATGCTGATCGGCATTATGGCCAGTTCCGGCAACAAGCGGATTATCAGCCAGAATCAGTTCCTCATGGAGGGTCTCACGGAGGACGAGCAGTTGGCCCGCAGTACGGTGCGTCTTTACGAGGGCATTCCGCTGGGCATGGAAGACTATATCGTCACCTATACCGGCGACACCATCGAGGGGATGAACCGGCGGTACTTTATGGATTACAAAAGAGTAAACGCGGCCGGAGAGGTGATCGAAGAGTTCCAGCTCGACCCCAACGTGCTGTACGACAAGGGATTCGACAAGATCGCGATTACGAACCCCAGCACGAAGCACTACTGGAATCGGGATGTTTTTACCGTCATTATGGGACTTCCCCCGGAAGAACAGAGCGTATCCGTTCGCCAGGCCACGGAAGACAGCCTGAAATACCGCGTCACACCGTTGTCCCGGGGCGAGGAAACCAGCTTCCGCGATACCGTTGCCATTCCGCAGCGCGACCGGTCGATCATTTACACTTACACCGTCGGACTGGAGGATTTCTCCCGCCATCCCTCCCACCCGGAATACACCCCGGAGCCGGGAGATATCGGCCTCGGGGCTAAAGTCCGGGCGTCCCGCACCGGTGGTATCGCCAATCACGATACCATTGCCGACGTGGCGATCGTACTGCGAGAAGGTTTGCTGTATCATTACCCGGCCCAGTTGAACGATATGTCGCTGCGCGTGAAGATCGACGAAAGCATCTTCGAGCAACTGCTGGTAAAGGATGCGGATCTTCAGTACCGCGAATTCGTGGTAAAACCCGGATCACGTTTCCGCATCGGTGGAAGGGAGGTAACCTTCCAGCGGTTCATTTCCCAGCCGGAGGTCGACCATTTCCAGCCCCAGGATGGCGACATCTACGTCAGTGCCCTGCTGGAGTCGGAAGGTCAGACCATGCAGCCGGTGTTCCTCATTCGCGGTAACCAGCCCAGCGGCATCCGCGACGAGATTACGGAGCAGGGACTTTACGCCCACCTGCTGAGTCTCAATCCGGAAACCAACGAAGCCACCCTCCGGGTTGCAAGTTCGCGTCCGACGTCCGCCCCCACCATTCCCCTGGCGGTGGCCCCCCGCAGTTACCGTACCGATTACATTACCCTGCAGGCCATTGAGTTCCCCGGTATTTCCTTGTTCTGGTTCGGAGCTACCTCCATGATGCTCGGCTTGCTGATCAGTATGGTCACTCGAGCCCGGGCACGACGGAAAGATTTCGTGCGGGCCTAAGGGCCTGGTCATCACTAACCGCATCCAGGAAACTGTACTGCCGGATGAGCACATACGGCCGGTCGACCACGCGATCACCACGGCGGTGCTCGCGGTACAGTAGTTCCCCGCGGATTAGGAGGAGGTTGTCGGTTTCCAGGTGTGTATGCAGCGTGAGGGCTGCTGGTCCGTAGGCCAGGCAATGGTGGTGGTGCGCCCGGCCGCGGCGGTCGTGGGTGAGCAATTGTATGCGAGTCAGATCCATTCCTCGCGGGGTACAATAGTAGACGGGGGGCCGGGTTATCCGGCCGATTAAGCTTACCTGATTCATTAGGTGGTTAGGTTAGTGGATAAGATATTGGGTCTGCTCCTCAATCGGCTCGGCAGATTTGAGCGGGGCAAAGTAGGAAATGTGCACCTCGGTTTGCCAGATTGTCTGGCTTTGGTGCTTTCGTTTGCGGTTAATAAGCTTGCCGTGCACGAGAAGGCGGTCCCCCCGACGTACAAGGGCGTGCATTTTCCGCGCGACATCGTTCCAGGCGATCAACTGGTGCACCTGTGGCTCCCGAGCGGTATCGGCGCGTCCCGGATTCTGGTATAGGCGTAGCCGAAGCAGAGGGGATCCGTCACTCAGAATTTTGAGCTCCGGGTCGTGGCCAATGCGTCCGACCAGCTGCAGATGATTGTGAAATGCGTACATGCAGTATCATTTGGTGATGCTGCGAAAGTCAGGACGACTCCAACGAAGAATCGTCAACTATCCGAATATAATCGAATATATACGTTTAAATACGTTTAAATCCAGCTAGTGGCCTGCTGGTTTGCCATGTTAGATAGAAATCAGGGGGTCGTGACCGACGTTATCATACCATTATAAATAGGAAATAAAGGCATGTCTACCAAACGGTTATGCTTCCTCATTCAAACCGATGAAGCATCATAATCATCACCCTTAGGGAACTGGCAAGACTTCGATCTTTCGCTTCGGTGCGGCGAAAGTGATTCGTCAACAAGGATTTGTTCCACGGGGGGTCCCATCCGAGATAAACTAGAATTGGCAGTCGATGCAGTTATGAGCCAAAAAACAGCTACCTCACGAACCAGGGAAATTGCTTATACCATTCGGCTGTGCCAACTGTCTTCCAGGGGCCGCTCGAAGATTTGGCGAAGTTCGCCCAGTTCCTTTACCAACGGATCGAAGACAATGGTTTCGTTGGTGAGTTGTCCTTGGGAATACAGCAACTTAAATTCTTCCCGGCCCACGGTGTGGATTTTTCCGGCATCATCGCGGTAACTGAAGCGCATACGGTTGAAGAAATCGACTCCGATTTCGGCTCCCAATTCCTTTACGAAATGGACGCTGCCGTCGATGGAGCATCCACTTGCTTCGGCCTCCGACTCATCGACTGCCAGTACCAGGAAGCGGTTGTGGAGGACATCAGCTGCTGCTGCCAACGACCGGTTGTGACTTACCCACTGCGCGACGAAGGCCTGAGCCCGGCTCCGTACCTGGTCGGTTTCCGCTTTGGTCAGGGCACGTTCGGCGCCATAAATCCAGATGCGGCTTTCTGACGCTAGAGTATCAAGGGGTGAGGACATACAGTTGTGGCTTTTACGGGCGCAAAGATAGTGCGTGGGCGGTCACCTTTGTCGCCCGGCGGCCGGTATTCGTTTAAGGGACTACTTTCGCGGATATGGCGGACTCCATTTCACTTAACAAGTTTGTCGCGGGAACGGGAATTTGTTCCCGCCGGGAAGCCGATCGCTGGATCGAGGCCGGGCGACTGTCGATCAACGGCACCGTAGCGGTAAAGGGTAACCGCGTCGAGCCCGGGGACCACGTGACGCTGGACGGTCGGCCGATCGGCGAACAGCCCCCACCCGTTTACCTGGCCTTCCACAAGCCCGCAGGGGTAACCAGCACCACGGATCCGAAGGACCCGGATAACCTCATCGACTTCCTCAACTACCCGCAGCGCATCTTCCCCGTGGGCCGACTCGACAAGGCCTCTACCGGATTACTGTTGCTGACCAACGATGGGGATATTGTTAATGAGGTGCTGCGGGTAGAGAACAACCACGAGAAGGAATACATCGTGACGGTTGACAAGCCTATCACCGATCGGTTCATCCAGCGAATGGCGGGCGGACTGCCCATACTCGGTACGCGCACCCGATCCTGCGAAGTGGAACGACTAGCCACGCGCACGTTCCGGATCGTCCTGACCCAGGGCCTCAACCGCCAGATCCGCCGGATGTGTGAATTTCTCGGTTATCGTGTGCTGACCCTCAAGCGGATCCGTATCATGAAAATTGAACTGGGGGACCTGCCCGTCGGTCACTACCGGGAGATGGACACTTTCCTGAATCATTTCTAGCAGGCTGTCACTAATTCATTCCAGAGCGAGCCTTGTACAATCGTGGGGGTGGCCATGCAACCCCCACGAATGCGGAGTGTTAGGTTAATCCCTTACTTTTGCACCCCAAAAAAACCACCACGATGGGTACTGAACCCCTGAAAACCGTCATTATTGGCTCCGGACCGGCCGGATATACCGCTGCCATTTACGCCGCCCGTGCCAACCTGAGCCCCGTCCTGTATACGGGTAAGGAGCCGGGGGGACAGCTGATGATCACCACCGACGTTGAGAACTTTCCCGGCTACCCGGACGGGGTGATGGGCCCCCAGATGATGGAGGACCTTAAGAAGCAGGCGGAGCGTTTCGGGACCACCGTCAAATACGAACTCATCGATCGCGTGGACCTGCTCGGAGACGTCAAGAAAATCTATACCGAAAGCGGGGAGGAAATCGCCGCGCACTCGGTCATCATTTCCACCGGCGCAAGTGCACGCTGGCTAGGTCTCGAAAGCGAGCAGCGCCTCGCTAATCAGGGGGTGAGCGCTTGCGCCGTGTGCGACGGCTTTTTCTACCGTGGCCGGGAGGTAGCCATCGTCGGAGCCGGTGACTCCGCTTGCGAGGAAGCCCTCTACTTGAGTAATCTCTGTCCGACCGTCCATATGCTGGTCCGACGCGACGAGATGCGGGCCTCCAAGATTATGCAGGACCGCGTTCTGAAGCAGAAGAACATCAAGGTTTACTGGAATACTGAAACCGAAGAAATCCTCGGCGAAACCGAGGTTACGGGAGTGCGCGTGCGTAACAACGTCACCGGCGAAGTATTGGAGATCCCCATCGCGGGCTTCTTCGTAGCCATCGGGCATATCCCGAACACCAAGATGTTCAAGGGAATCCTGGACATGGAAGAAACCGGGTACCTGCGGCACCGCCCCAATTCAACCCACACCAACGTGGAAGGGGTATTCGTAAGCGGCGACGCGGCCGACCACGTCTACCGGCAGGCCATTACCGCCGCCGGCACGGGTTGTATGGCCGCACTGGACGCAGAACGTTACCTCGGCGAGAAAGGCATCATTTAGCCTGACTTGCTTTCAGCGTATTCATCATCAGGCTGACGATGGTCATCGGCCCTACCCCACCCGGCACCGGGGTGATGGCACTGGCTTTGGCCTTAACGGATTCGAAATCGACGTCGCCAGCCAGGCGATACCCCCGCTTGCGACTGCTGTCGTCGACCCGGTTGATGCCAACGTCAATAATTACGGCACCTTCCTTCACCATATCGGCCGTTACCATTTCGGGTATTCCGATGGCGGCGATGAGGATATCCGCCCGCCGGCAGTGAGCGGCCAGGTCGCGGGTGCGGCTGTGACAGAGGGTAACCGTAGCGTTTCCGGGTTGGCGTTTGCGGCTGAGCAAGATCGTCATGGGGGTACCGACGATATTGGAGCGCCCCAAAACCACTACCTCCTTACCGCTGGTTTCAATACCGTAGCGTTCCAGCAGGACCATGATCCCATTGGGGGTTGCCGGCAGGTAGGCCTCCAGTCCCAGGGTCATCCGGCCGATATTGACGGGGGTGAAGCCGTCTACATCCTTTTGTGGGCTGATGGCCAGATTGATCGCGTCTTCGTCGAGGTGCGCGGGTAGGGGTAGCTGGACAATAAATCCGTCCACGTCAGGATCATCATTCAAGGTCTCCACGACTTCCAGCAATTCCTCCTGACTAATGGTGGCGGGCCGGCGGATGAGTGAGCTACGGAAACCCACCTCCTCACAACTGCGCACCTTGTTGCGGACGTATACCTGACTGGCCGGATCGTCTCCCACCAATACGGCGGCCAAATGCGGAATCTTTCCTGCTGCCTGCCGGATGGCATCCACTTCCGTTTTCAATTCCTCCTTGATGGTCTGGGAGAGCGACTTGCCGTCTAATAATTGCATTACTGGATCATTTGCGGCCAAAGATAGCCGACGCTACCGGCATCAGTCATCCGCGGAAGTACTACACCGAGAATTCGCCCCACAGTTGCCCGGCGCATGGCACTTCGGTATAGAAGCCCCGCTCCGCCGCCCCAAAAGACTATGGGGGGGATAAGTCAAAAGTAGTTCCACCAAAGCAGTCTTCTACAAAACGTGTATTGAGAATCTGGATCTCTTATAGCAGATGTTGAGTATATTGTTGACAATAACCACTGTAATAGCAGACATTAAAACTGACTAATTAGCTACACTCACCACAATTCCGTAAAATAAAATTCTACATTAGTTGTATTAACACCTTTTTGTACTTTTAATTGACTTAATTTAGAATTTTATTTTGTAATTTGTGTTTTCACTGAACGTTCTCCAGTCTCTCTGTGTTACACTTTCACGCCTAACTTTCAGATCATGCAACAACACACATTTGGGAACACCAGTGAAATGGTGTCCCACGCAGGATACGACCGGGAAAAACAAGTGCTTTACCTGACTTATCACAGTGGACCGACCACCATTGCGTACAGCAATGTTTCCCCCGCACTTTACGAGGAACTGCTCAAGTCCGCGTACCCGGACGTGTGCATCAGGTTCAAGATACAGGCCCATCACCC
The DNA here is from genome assembly GCF_004803465.1 of Neolewinella litorea. Classification (GTDB taxonomy): domain Bacteria; phylum Bacteroidota; class Bacteroidia; order Chitinophagales; family Saprospiraceae; genus Neolewinella; species Neolewinella litorea. The sequence goes on from NZ_SRSF01000001.1 coordinate 608,712, forward strand.
CTTCCGCCGGGTGGAACCGGCCTTTCGCCCCCTCCACTACTCCTTCGTCAAGTAGATTCGCTAGCTTCGTGGCCGGTTAATCCACGAAGATGACAAGACACGAACTGGTCAATACCATACGGGAAAAGCAAAGCCTGCTGTGCGTCGGGTTGGACCCCGACCTTAACCGAATACCAGCCCGGTACGACGGTAATGTCCTGCAATTTAACCGGGACGTGATCGACGCCACGCGGCGGTACTGCGTTGCCTATAAGCCCAATACGGCCTTTTACGAGGCAATGGGTCTGGAAGGCCTTTCCATATTGCAGCAGACCATAACCTACATTGGCCAGGACCACTTCATTATCGCCGATGCCAAGCGGGGCGATATCGGGAATACCAGCCGGTACTACGCCCGATTTGCGTTTGAGACACTGGGTGCCGACGCCATCACCGTTGCTCCGTACATGGGTACCGATTCCGTAGAGCCGTTCCTGGAGTACGACGGAAAGTGGTCCGTCCTGCTTGCCCTGACTAGCAATGCGGGCAGCGACGATTTTCAGCATACCCCCCAGGAAGGTGGCGAGCCGCTTTACGAAAAAGTGATGCGGCGCGCCCAGCTATGGGGCTCGGCTGACCAGCTGATGTTCGTATGCGGGGCAACCCAAGCCGAACGCTTCGCCGACCTGCGCCGAATCGCTCCCGACCATTTCTTTCTGGTGCCCGGAATCGGGGCACAGGGCGGCGACCTCGAGGCCGTGTGCCGCTACGGACTGAATGAGGAGGGCGGATTATTGATCAACAGCAGTCGAGGAATACTTTACGCAGACGATCCCGGGCAAGCCGCCCACGATCTCCAGCGGCAAATGGCCGTCTACCTTAATAAATTTGCCCCGGGACTTTCCCAATAAAGATCAACGCTTTACCTTTGCGTCGCTTTGATAAAAAGCAGACCCATCTGGTGGTTGTAGCTCAGTTGGTTAGAGCGCTGGATTGTGATTCCAGAGGTCGCCGGTTCGAACCCGGTCTTCCACCCCTCCCAAGCCGCACCCTCATCCCTTACGGATGATCGTGCGGCTTTTTCGTTTGGCTTATACCCGAATTTGGAACGGATCCCAGGGACGGGAAGTGAGCAAGTCTCCAGGTTTTACAGATGATTCACCTGGGGCCACGGGCCGTTGTCCCGCATTTTGTCTACTCTATCGTACGCGGCTTGATGCCCAGCCTCAGACTTACGATGTGGCTGTACGTAGAGCGTCCGGAATCGTCGCCAAGGTTGGTATAGGCGTAGTCCACGAACAGCTGACCCACCTTCAGGCCGAGACCCAAAGCGGGACGGGAATTGATGGCCTCGGTGTCGCCAAAATCCCGGATTCGCTGCAACTGGCTGACCCCCGCGCGCAAGAATACGAAGTCTCCGTAATCGGCCTCCAAGCCGAAGGCGGGGTCGAGACTCACCGGGTCGGCACTGACCAATGTATTGCGCTTCCCGTCGGTGGTGGCGATCAGGTCGAGTTCAGCGGCCAGACCGATCTGCGGGGTAAGTTGAAAATTGCGGGCCACACCGAGGATGACCGTAGGGTTGGTAGTTTCCACGCTGTTGATGGGCACCAGGTTATCGGTTAACTCCAGTTGTTCCCGCTCCGCCTCGGTGAAGGAGAAGGACCAAGCATTGAAGGTCGTGGTGACGTCCCGTGCCAGCAAGGCAAAGGTCCAGTCCTGGCGCTGTAGCTGCGCACCGATGTCCAGTCCGAAACCCCAGCTGCTGGCGAAGGTGCCAATGTTGCGGTGAATGACCTTGACGTTACCTCCGATGCGTACTACATCCTTGTCCCGGATGAAGGCCCGGGAATAGGTACCCAGAAAAGCGTAATCGGCGGCAGAAAATTCCGTGACGTTGTCGAAGTTGATTGTCCCGTCGGCCTCGTACAGCGACAGGGTATTCGGGATCTGATCGATACCAAAACGAATGAGGCTCAACCCCAGGCGTTGGTTCTTGCTCGACAGCGGCAGGGTCACGCCGAGGTAATCGAAGTTGCCCACGCCACCGAACCACTCGGCGTGCATGGCACCCACCTCCAATCCGGCTTCGGGGGCCAGTCCGGACAACCCGGCCGGATTCCAGGCCGCGGCGTAGACGTCCTGCTGCGTAGCGATCACGGCGGTGCCCATTCCGTGGGCGCGGGCACTTACTCCGATCGACAGGAATTCGTTACTGTATTTTTGGGCGGCCAGCGAGAGGGTGCTTACCAAAAACAGGGAAAGGGCGGTGTAGCGGAGTAAACAGTGGGACATAGGCGGAGAAAGGTAAACACGGAAGTAACGAAAAAACCCGTGGCTCCGTCTTTACCAGGGGCAATTTCGTGTTATTGACTGGCAATCTCTATCCCATGGGTCGCCAACCGAACACTACAGCCGCGAAAAGGTACTATGCCAGGGAGCAGGGCAGTGTAGTTTTGCTCCTTGGCATGTAATCTCAGCGAATGGAAAGGGACCGTAGTATAATCAGCCAGGTCAACAGCAACCTGTTCTTTATCGTAGTTGCACTAACCACCCTTGCCTTTTTCAAGCTCATCGCGCCATTCTTGTTGACTTGCTTTTGGGCAGCGGTGTTGGCGATCATCTTCTTCAATGTCTATCGCCGGTACCGCATCCAGTTACGGGGCCGCGACTCATTGGCCGCAGCAATCACGACGCTGATTGTAGTACTCTTTGTAATTGTCCCAGTCGCTTTACTCGGGGTTGCTTTGGTCAATCAGATCATCAATTTCTACGGAAACATTGAAGCGGGCACCATCAATCCTAACATGATATTTGATTACATCGACAGTAATCATCCACAAATGGTCATTTGGCTAAGCGACTTTGGTATCAGTCTGACCGAACTCCGGGAAAGCCTGAACACAGCCGTCACCGAAGCGGGGCAGTATGCCGCCAACTGGGCCATTGGATTCGGGGGGAGCCTGCTAAACACCTTCATCCAATTCACCCTGGTCATTTACCTGCTCTACTTCTTCCTGGTCGACGGCTGGAAGATCGAACGCGCCCTGGTCAATACCATCCCGATGGGCGACATCCGGGAGCGGGTACTCTTTCGCCGCTTCGCCCAGGTGGCCCGGGCTACCTTAAAGGGCACCCTGATCGTTGCCTTCGTCCAGGGCGCTATCGGTGGGGTACTGTTCGCGGTGCTTGGCATTCCGGCCGCCCTGCTCTGGGCCGTGGCCATGATGCTGCTGGCCCTCCTACCCATAGGCGGCAGTGCGATTGTGTGGGTCCCGGCGGCCATAATCATGTTCATCCAGGGTAATGTGGCCAGCGGGATCATCATCGTGGTGGTGGGTACCCTAATCATCGGACTGGTAGACAACCTACTGCGGCCGCTGTTGGTGGGCCGCGATACGCAAATGCCCGATTACGTGGTGCTTATTTCTACCCTCGGCGGCATCGCCATGTTCGGACTCAGCGGGTTCGTAATCGGCCCTACGGTAGCCGCACTCTTCATTACCGTATGGGAAATGATGGGGCGTGACTACGGCGGTCGCACTCGCTAACATTGCCTTACAATCCCCGGCGTTGCACCTCCTCGTCGAGCATGCGAAGTTCGCGGCCGGCTTCTCCCGTCACCGAGGTGTTCTCCTGCGCCCGACGCACCAGGTACGGCAGCACTTCCTTTACCGGGCCGTACACCATGTACTTGCTCACGTTGTAGCCGCCCTCGGCCAAATTGAAGGTCAGGTTATCGCTCATCCCCAGTAGCTGGCTGAACCGGATATTGGGGTGATTGCGCGGCACACCCAGGCGCTTCATCTCGGTAATGTGCTTCACCGTACTTGCTTCGTTGTGGCTGGCAAGGCAGTGCGCGATCTCGTCGCGGTGCTCCAGGCAGTAGGCCGCCGCAGCATTGAAATCGCGGTGGGTGGCCTCAATGTTGGGCTGGATGGGTGACGGCACCCCGGTTTTCGCGGAGCGTTTGCGTTCCTTGGTCATATAAGCTCCGCGAACCAATTTCAGCGCCAGTTTGAAGTTTTTTTGGCGCGCGCGCAGGTGCAGGGCTTTCATGTACTGCAGGCGATCGTGGCGGTAGAACTGGCAGGTCGTAAAGACGATTGGCTTTTCCTGGTTGTAGCGCGCCATCATTTCCTCCGCAAACTGATCGATAGCCGACTGGATCCAACTTTCCTCGGCATCCAGGTAGATCTCGCACCCGCGTTCCCGCCCTAAACGGCATACGCGGTCCAGACGCTCGAAGCCCCGCTTCAGATCAGGGTCATCGAGCCGCTCAAAATCTATGGGCCGGTCGTTATATTTTTCCAGGACGGCGAAGGGAAACAGACTGGTGAGTTTGACCACCGATCCGATGACGGCTTCCGTTGTACCGGCAAAGGCGGTACCGCGCAGGGCTTCCGCCAGGGATTCATCCATCCCCTCCTGGGTGGCCTTTCCTTCGGCGCCAAAATCGAGGATACTATACACGCCACGCTCCGCCAATTGGGCTACCGTAGTAAGGGTGTCTTCCAGGTTGGTGCCGCCTACAAATTGCTTGTATACGGTATTGCGGACCATCCATTCCGCCCCCGGCAGCGACCAGCCAACCGCCTTTACGCCCAAAGAACCCATGAGGCGCGTGAGGTACCGGTTGCCCATCAGACGGAACAACCGTCGGGTGCCGAGCAGTCGATCGTCGGATAGGTGACTGAACGTCAATTGGGTGTTCGAGAAGTCCGGCAACGGCGGGGCGGTGAGATGATTAAAGTCCTGTACCGCCTTATCAGCAACGGGAAATTCCCTGACCGGACCTCCGGTGTTCTTCATTTCGATCAATTTACCTGCAAGGATGCAGTATATTTAGTCAAACGGCCAAGTGGTCACTCAGGTTTTCCGCTCCCACCCGCGTCGGCGGGCACGAACTGCAAGCCGAATGCCGGGCTGACCCCCAACTGCTGATGTACACCCGCCGCGAAGGTGGCCCGCCAGTGACCGCTCAACCGCCACCCCACCCCGAAGGTGAATTCCGGGTTTGCCATGATCAGCCCGAGGTACAGTTGTACCATTTCGGCCGGTCGATACTGCAGTCCGATGCGGGTGCCCCACCCTTCCCCCTGCCTAGGCACATCTGCCTCAACGGCCAGGTGGGCCGCCCCACTCAGTCGGCACGACGCCCCCGCCCGTGCCCGCAGCGTACTGCCGGCGGCAGAATAGATCCCGGATCCGGTTAACCCAAACGTAAGCCAGGAAGAGGCTACATATTGGAAACCGATCCCGGCCACTGGGTTGGTCATGCGCACATAGGACCGCGTGAACCGATCGAACAACCCAAAGAGCGCGCCGGCGCGCAAGCGGCGGGAGAGGGTCCGTCCGTAAGCGACCTGGGCCAGGGTCTCCCGGTAGCCGTCGAGGGATAATGAAGCCAGCTGAAATCCGACGTTGTGGTACACCAGTCCCGCGGAAGCCACGCCAAGGTCACGCAGTCCGTATGGCTGTGCGTAATCGGCTCGCACTTGCCAGCCCGGGGTGCCCGCCAATCCGGCCGGATTGATACCAAGTGCCAACAGGCCGTTAGCGGCCACGCCGGTACCCCCAGCGGCCACGCTGCGGGCGTCGCGGGGCGAGAACAGGTAGGTTTGGGCGGAGAGCAAGGCCGGAAGCAATAGCAACGGCAAAGCAAACAATCGCAAAAGCGCAGTTTTTCTCAAACATACAAAGTGAGACGCAAAAATGCCAGCGGCGATCAAGCCCGCCCCCACCGTTCATTTACCTTTGCAGCATGACACGCCAACTAACCGCCTTTGAGCGCCTGCTCACCATCATGGACGAACTCCGCGAGCAGTGCCCCTGGGACCGCAAGCAAACCTTTCTGAGCCTGCGCAAACTCACGATCGAGGAAACCTACGAGCTGGCGGATGAGCTCCTGTCCGAAAACCTGGAAGGCATCAAGGAAGAGGTGGGCGACCTGCTGTTGCATATGGTCTTCTACGCACGGATCGCTTCCGAGCAGGGAGCCTGGGACATTGCCGACGCCCTGAACTCGGTTTGCGACAAACTAGTGGAGCGCCACCCGCATATCTACGGCGACGTGGTCGCGGAAGACGAGGATGCCGTCAAACGCAACTGGGAACAGATCAAATTGGCCCGCGGGGGCGGTAAGAAGACCGTGCTGTCCGGCGTACCCCTGGCCCTGCCGGCCATGGTAAAGGCCATGCGGATGCAGGAAAAGACGGCCCAGTTCGGGTTCGATTGGGACAACGTGGACCAGGTGTGGGATAAGGTGCGCGAAGAGATGGAGGAGTTCAGGGCGGCCGATAACCCGCAGGACGCCGAGGAGGAGTTCGGGGACTTACTTTTCAGCCTCATTAACTACGCCCGCTGGAAAGGGATCGATCCCGAAACGGCCCTGGAACGGACCAACCAGAAATTTCGCCGGCGCTTCGAGCACGTGGAATCCAGCGCGGGTAGCGAAGGACTTGCCGCAATGCCCCTCGCGGAAATGGAAAAACGGTGGCAGGAAGCCAAATCACTGCCGCCAAACGGAAAGTAATATCGGTAGCGGCCAGCCGTGCGAACCTATGGCGGGAATTATTATCTTCGCCCCCCCTTAGGCGAGCCGGTCCGTGGATAAACCTTGGCACGTCCTCGTTCGTTAGGAAATATCTGAACGATTCACCGCAGTTAGAATGGATAAGATCGAGCTAAGAGTCATGGCCATCAGCCGCAGCGTCACCCAGTCGCTGAATTACGCCGTCGTGCTGGGTGAACTGAACGGTCCGCGGCGCCTGCCTGTAATCATCGGTAGTACTGAGGCCCAGGCCATCGCCATTGCCATCGAAGGCATGAGCGGCCCCCGCCCCATGACCCATGACTTATTCAAGAATACCCTGGAGACCTTGCGTACCGACCTGCGCGAGATTATCATTAGCGACATCAAGGAAGGCATTTTCTTTGCCCGCCTGGTGCTGGACCGCGACGGAGAGATTATCGAGGTGGACAGCCGCACCAGCGACGCGCTCGCCCTGGCCACTCGCTTCGATTGCCCGATTTACACCTACGAGCTGATCCTGCAGAATGCCGGCATCGTGCTCGAAGGCGAAGGCGAAGAGGAGGATCTGCAGATGCAGGACGTATCCGATGGCCCCGGAGGCAACCGTGGCGACAACCTCTCCAGCTACACCGTAGGGGAACTGACCACCATGCTCGAGGACGTCCTGAGTGAGGAAAACTACGAGCGTGCCGCCCAGATCCGCGACGAAATCAAGCAGCGCAAGGCCAGCTAGCTCAGTTGTCCCACCTGGAGGCTGCGATCTACTTTCTTGATCAGGCCCGCCAGCACCTTGCCTTTGCCCCCTACTTCCACGAAGTTCTGTATTCCCGCCGCTTGCATGGCCTGGATGGTCTGTGTCCAGCGGACCGGAGCGGTAAGCTGATCGATCAATTTGCGTTTTATCTCTTCCGGGGCCACGCTGGGTCGCGCATCCACGTTCTGGTACACCTCGCAACCGGGGGGACGGATGTGGGTCTGTTCGATTGCCTCGCGCAAAGCCTCCCGGGCCGGTTCCATCAGCGGGCTGTGGAATGCACCACCCACGACCAGAGGAACCACCCTGCGGGCACCCAGGTCGGTAAGGATTTTTGACGCCCGTTCAACGCCCTCTTCAGTGCCTGAGATGACCAACTGCCCGGGGCTGTTGTAATTGGCCGGCACCACCACCTCTTTCAATTCGGCGCAGACGTCCTCGATTACGTCGTCGGAGAGTCCCAGGACGGCGGCCATCGTACCGGGCCGGCTGTCGGCCGCCTCCTGCATAGCCTGCGCGCGCTTGCTCACCAGGCGCAAGGCGTCGGGAAAGGCCATAGCCCCCGCCGCCACCAGGGCGGAAAATTCTCCGAGACTGTGTCCGGCAACGGCGTCGGGCTGCGGCTCGTCCTCAGCGGTCAGGTAAGCAATAGTAGAGTGTACGAAGATGGCGGGCTGCGTGATTCGGGTCTGGCGCAATTCCTCTTCCGATCCTCCAAACATGACGCTTGACAGTGAATAGCCCAGTACATCATCGGCTTGTTTGTACAGTGACTTGGCCAGCTCGCTCAGGTCGAACGAGTCCTTGCCCATGCCGGTGAACTGGGCCCCTTGTCCGGGAAATACGTAAGCGGTCATGCGATCAGATTTTTCGGGTTGCTTTATTGTGGGCGACAATCTACAGTACAGACTGCCATAATCAGGTCAGATTGGTCAATTTGTAAGTTCAGGCTACCGGGCGGACGGTAGCTTTGCCGCATGAATCAATCACTGTTGATCCGCCTCACCGCCATCCTGGGCCTGCTATCCGTGGCACTCGGTGCCTTCGGGGCGCACGGCCTACGACAACTGGTAGCGGTCGATCAGCTGGCGGTATTCGAAACGGGTGTCCGCTATCAGTTCTACCACACCTTTGCCCTGGCGTTGGCCGCAGTGCTACTGGACCGCTCCGGGGTCCGACCGGAGCGCATCCGGTTGGCCGTATGGCTGTGGCTGGCTGGGTTGGTTCTGTTTTCCGGTTCACTGTACCTCTTGAGCCTCCGGGAAGTTCACGGGTGGCCGGTTGCTTTTCTGGGTCCGATCACCCCCGTGGGTGGCCTGCTCCTGATGGGTGGCTGGTTGGCTCTGTTGCTGTCGCCCCAAAATTCACACCCCCATGCCTGACCGCATACTTGCTCTCCTGCTGGCTATCATCAGTGTACTCACGCTGGCCTGCGGTCGTCCACTAACGGATCCCGTGACCAGTCCGCGACTGTACGAAATCACCCCGGATGTCGAACGCGACAGCAGTGCCGAAATCCAACGAATGGCCGCTACCATTGCCCCCTACTCCGCCCGCCTGGAGACGGTTATGAACCGGATCCTGGCCGAAGTAGCCGTACCCCTCACGAAGGCCCAACCGGAAAGCAGCCTGGGCAACTGGACGGCCGACCTAACGCTGGCCGCGGCCCGGGATCTGTTCCCCGAGGTTGACATCGCCTTCGCGGTGCAGAACTACGGCGGTTTACGGGTGAACGAGATCGGTACGGGTCCGCTTCTGGTGTCTGAGATGTACGAGCTGATGCCCTTCGACAACGAGCTCGTAGTGGTGGAAGTCACAGGAGCCGAGTTGGAGGAGTTCGTTGCGCATACTTTGTCCGACGGCGGCTGGCCGGTATCGGAGGGCCTGTCCGCCGTTCGGAACGGTGGAATGGTGACCGTCCGGGTGAATGGTCAGCCGGTCGATCCCGGCGCGATTTACCACATCGCTATGCCCGATTACGTAGCTAATGGCGGTAGTGACTCCGCGATGTTGGTCGGAAAGCGGCAGATGGCCAGCGGCCGATTGGTCCGTGACCTCCTTATTGAATACGCCGGGCGGCATCAGACGCCCATCCACGTCGTTCCCGACGGCAGCCGCATCAAAATCGAACAGCCATGAACCGACGATTCTTCATCCGCCGTGCGGCTGTAGGCGGTGGCCTGCTGGTGCTTCCTCAATTGGCCACGGCCGCCGCATCGGTACGCTCGACCCGCCAACTGACCATCCTGCACACCAACGACTGGCACAGTCAGATCGACCCCTTTCCCGACAACGGGGGTCGCAATGCCAACCAGGGGGGCGTGCTGCGCAGGGCTTCCCTGATCCGGCAAATTCGCCGGGAACAACCCAACGTTCTATTATTCGACAGCGGCGATATCTTCCAAGGGACACCGTACTTCAACTTTTTCCTGGGCGAGCTGGAGATGAAACTGATGTCGCAGATGGGCTACGATGCCGGCACGATCGGCAACCACGACTTCGACGGCGGCATCGAAAATCTGGCCACCCAACTGGGTCACGCCACCTTCCCGCTGCTAAGTGCCAACTACGATTTCACCAACACGGTCCTGGCCGATCGCATTGAGCCGTACCGGGTATTCGAGCGGGGCGGGGTCCGGGTGGGCGTGTTCGGGTTGGGCATTGAATTGAAAGGTTTGGTGCCCGAGGAATTGTACGGGAACACAAACTACCAGAACCCCCTGGACCGCGGCAACGAAACCGCCCGGCACCTGCGGACCCGCCTGAAATGCGACCTCGTGGTGTGCCTCAGCCACCTGGGCTACCGTTACCGCAACGAAAAGGTCGACGACGTCAAGCTCGCCAGGGCCAGCCGGCACATCGACCTGATCCTGGGTGGGCATACCCATACCTTCATGGACCAGCCCGCCGAGGTGCCCAACGCGGAGGGCCTACCGGTGGTCATTAACCAGGTTGGCTTTGCCGGTCTGCGGCTGGGCCGGCTGGACGTCACGTTCGGCAGTAAGGGTGAACGGGCTTGCGTGTCTTGCACCAATTTGCGGGTATGAACGGGGCGATACACCCAGTCTGCTTATGACAAAATTGCCGCTTTCGGACAGAATCTGCGCCAAAGAAGATTTTGTGAGAAAAGTCCGGCAATCTTTTGTGGAACTGCCCGGTGAAGCCTCATATTTGCTTTCCACCCGGATGGTACCGGGGCACACGCTACCACCTGAAATTGACCCGAATCGGGTCGCCCCAGAACGTGCAGGACACTTTGTGACCTAGTCATCGTAGCACCCATTTTTACCATCGCTTACTGATATTCAACACGCTTACCTAACCACCCGCGGTGCACTTACCCACCGCCGGGCAGAACGTATACTGTGCAACTGGCAACACAAATGGATCACACCGTCGTCTGGGATAACTGCCTGCAAACCATCCGTCATAGCGTTGACCCGCAGAGTTACCAGACCTGGTTCGTACCGATTCGTCCCGTAGCACTCAACAGCAACGAGCTGACCATACAGGTCCCCCACCGCCTTTTCTACGAGTTCCTCGAGGAGCATTACATCGACGTGCTCAAGCTGAGCCTTAACCAGGCCCTGGGTACCGCCGGACGGCTGCAGTACCGGATCAAGCCCTCGCGGCAGGAGCCCGGTGCCTTCCCCCACGCCCCGAAGTCGCCGGCCGGCAAGCCGGCCCCTACCCCTTCCAACCCCTTCGTGATCCCCGGCATGACGCGCCCGCGGATCGAGAGCAATCTGGACGGCAAGTACACCTTCGATAACTTCATCGAGGGCGACTGCAACAGCCTGGCCCGCAACGCCGCCAAAGCCGTAGCCGACAACCCAGCCAATACCGCCTTCAACCCGCTGGTCATCCACGGCCCTGTAGGGCTCGGCAAGACCCACCTCCTCAAGGCGGTCGGCAACCGGATCGCCGAGAAGTTTCCCAATAAGTCGGTGCTCTATGTCACCACCGACACCTTCACCAACCAACTGGTGTCGAGCATCGGCAACAATTCCACGAACGACCTGGTCAACTGGTACCAGAACGTAGACGTCCTGCTGGTGGACGACATTCAGCAGCTGATCAACCGCAAGAAGACCCAGGACGTCTTTTTTAACCTCTTCAACGTACTGCGGCAGAACAACAAGGCGATCGTGATGACCTGCGACCGCCCCATCATCGAGCTCGACATCGAGGAGCGACTGCGCAGTCGCTTCCAGTGGGGACTTACCGCCGACCTGAGCGCGCCAGCCCTGGAAACGCGCATGGCGATCCTGGCGGCCAAGGCAAGCGCCAACGAGGTGAACATCCCGCCGCAGGTCATGGAATTCATCTGCTACCACATCCAGAATAACATCCGCCAGCTGGAGGGCGTACTCAACAACCTGGTGCTGCACAGCGGCGTGAACCAGGGCAAGGAGATCGACCTCGAACTGGCCCGTCAGGTGCTGAAAAACTTCGTTACGGAGATCAACCGGGAAGTAACGCCGGAAGTCATCCAGCGTACCGTAGCCGAGTACTACAACCTGGACGTGGAAAAGCTCGCCAGTTCCACGCGCCGCCGTCACGTCGTGCTCGCCCGGCAGATCAGCATGTTCTTGGTTAAGCAGTTTACCGACCAGAGCCTCAAGGCCATCGGGCGCATGTTCGGCGGGCGCGACCACGCCACCGTGATCTATTCCATCCGCACCGTCCGCGACCTGATGGAAACCAACGACGACATCAAGAAGGCCCTGGAAGAGCTCGAGCGCAAGATTCGGGCCGGCCACGGAGAGCACCCCTCAACCAAGTGGTAAGGGGCCCGTTAGAAGGTAAACACATCGAATGCTACGGCCCCTGCTGGCTTTGCTTACCCTGTTCGTGCTTACCCTCGGCCTGACCACCGCCTGTGGCCAGACCGAACACCTCCAGGGCCGCAATCTTTACCTCGAACACTGCGCGAACTGCCACCTCGACGAGGGGCAGGGGCTGCGGCGACTCATCCCGCCGTTGGCCGGATCGGATTACCTGCGGGACCAACCAGCGGCGGCGGTGCGCGGGATTCGTTACGGTATGGAAGGCCCCATGACGGTCAACGGAGTCACCTACGACCAGCCGATGCCCGGCAACATTGAGCTCTCGGAATTCCAGATCGTCAACATCATGAACTATATCAACCAGGCCTGGGGCAATGACTTCGGGACCGTCACGGTGGAAGAAGCCCGCGGCTGGCTGGCCGCGGAATAGCGCATGGCGGACGAAGCACCGGACGGAAGCGCCGGCTACGTTGGTAAAATTTGTACTTTGCCAACCCCTTCTATCACCTGCCGCCGCGCTATGATCCCACGTTTACTGACGACCCTGCTGGCCTTCATCCTGACGGTCTGTTCCGTCAATGCCCAGACCAACCCCTGTGGATCGGTCAAAATCTCCAACTCGGATTCGCTCAGCATCTGCCTGGGTGACGAGGTTGCCCTGCGGCAGACGAACACCCTCACCGGGGCCATCTTCCGGTGGTCGCCCGTCGATGGACTGATCGACCTGCCGACCGACCCGACGCCCCGCATCCGCCCGCAGTTCAGCGGCTACTATAAGGTGACGGCTACGGGGACGGACGGATGTACCTCGAGCGACAGCATCTACATCGACGTGGACGTACTGGTGGTTCCGGAGATCATCCGCGACACCACCGTCTGTCAGGGTTCTGATCTTTCCCTCGTCCAAAATCCGGTGGACGACGCCGGCAACACGATCTACACCGTACTGGCCGGCAACGTTACCCTGACCACGCCCTCACCCGAAAACGATTTCACGGTTACGGTACAGAAAGAAACCACTTACACCATCGTGGCGCGTTCCGAGAACGGAGCGTGCGAAGAACGACAGCGCGTGCGGGTGCGCGTGATCGACGGTTACCTGGATATCCCCCAGGATACGGTCTTCGCTTGTCTCGGGGTTGACTCCATCGTCCTGACCGCCATCGACACCCCCTTCGCCGCTAACCGGGAGATCGTCTGGTCGCCCGTCCGCTTCAACCTGAGCCCACCGCGGGGGCGCACTTACACCGTTCGCCCCGTGGCGGACATCACCTACTACGCCGAAACTACCATCAACGGATGCCGCCGCATCGATTCGGTGGCCGTGCGCCTCGACAGCCTGCCCACCGACCTAAGCCTGCGCCTCGAACCGGAGAAGGATCCGTACTGTCAGGGGGATACCTTTTACGTGCTCTCGCCGGTTTACGATGCGGGCGATTTCCCGCTCATCGAGCATAACTGGATCAGTTCGCCGGGACTGCAGAGTCCGCGGGAACTGTACAACGCCGTCTTTGTCGGGCAGGACACGGCCCTGCTGCAGCGGGTGACCCGCAACGGCGCCTGCACCGACACCAGCAGCATTCAGGTCAACGTAGTGGAGCCGCCCATCGTAACCTTCGACCCGCCCAATCCGATCATTTGTCCGGACGACCCCTTGCAGATCACCGCCACTTTCCAGACTGGCGCGGGCAGCCTTAAATGGATCGATCCCACGGGGACACTCAGTTGCACCGACTGTCTGGATCCCGTGGCCACGGTGAGCAACTCCACTACCTACACGGTCGAGCTCGTCACGGATGGCAACGACTGTACCACGGATCTTTCGTACACCATACAGGTCGTTCCAAACCTGGAACCTACCCTTACCACCGCTACCCTGCTTTGTCCGGGCGATACCCGGCAACTGATCGTGGACAACGTGGTGCCAAGCTACACCTACCGCATCACGGGCGGCGGGATCGATTCCAGCGACCCGTCGGTACAGGTCACGCCCACCGAGACCACAACCTATACCATCGAGACCACGGGCGACTGCGGTACCACCACCCAAACGATCCAACTTGTGCTGGCGGATGACTATACCGTTACAGCGAGTGGCGCCTCAACCGTCTGCGCGGGCGAACCGCTCACCCTGCGGGCCGATGTATCGCTTTCCGGCATCAACGGCACCTTCACCTGGTCCCTGCCGAACGGCATCAGCCGCACCGGTCAGGAGATCACGGTCACCAATCCCGTAACGGGTACCTATACGGTGGTCTTCCGCGATGAGCTGGGCTGCACCTCGGCCACCGGCCAGACTACCGTCGAGGTACTTGGCGAAGATATAGACCCAATCATCATCGCTACCCTGCCTGACGGAACCACCATTGGCAGTGGAGACTCCTTCTTCGCCGGTAACGAACTTCAACTGGCCGTAACGAACCTGCCCGGCGGTCAGCAATTCACCTACTCCTGGGTGGGTAGTTACAGCGCCGGCACCCTTACCGGTCAGACCATCACCGTCGGGGTGCCCCGGAGTGACGATGCTCCGCAGCCCCTGGTGTACACGGTTACGGTGACCAGCGAAGACGGTCAGTGCACTTTTGACGCCACGATCTTCCTGGAAGTACAGCAGTCGCGGGTAGAAATTCCCGACTTCTTCAGTCCCAACGCCGACGGCCGCAACGACAGGTTCCGAATGTTCTTCAACGGGAACGTTACGGATTATACGATGCTGGTCTACGATCGTTGGGGCCAAAAGGTGTTCACCAGCGATGACCCCCTGGAGGGTTGGGACGGCACCAAGAACGGAACGCCGCAGCCCGCGGACGTGTACCTCTACCTCGCGCGCTTCCGGCAGGACGGCGTCGAGCTGCAGGAGGAAGGACAGGTAAGCCTGGTACGGTAGGCGGGATGGAGCAACAAGTCACCGACAACACGGTCACCCGGAAGCCGAAGTGGCTGCGCAAGCTGGAGCGTGAAAGCTGGCAGCCGGAACTGATTATATCCGGTGCCGCCATTTTCGGCAGCCTGCAGTTGCCCGATCTCATCACCCAGATGGAGCATTACTTTTTGCTCAACTACGATCGCGATACTCTTTTTATCTGCTACATCGCCAGTATGTACTGGCGCATTCTGACCAACGGTCTTATCGTGACCTTCATCTTCCACTTTATCGTGCGCGCGCTGTGGATTGGCCTGGCCGGCCTGAACTCGGTATTTCCGGGAGGATTCCGGACCAACCAGCGTTTCAGCGCGCATTTTCAGAAAAATATGCGGGAAGAGTACGGCGACGTGGACGGACTAATCGCACGCCTGGACCGACTGGGCAGCGGCATCTTTGGGGTGGCTTTCGCCGTTTCGGGGGTATTCCTCAACTTCGGTCTGATCGGGCTACTCCTGATCGTGCTGCATTCTTGGCTGGTAGGCCAGGGAGTACCCGCTGACCGGGTACTGCTGATCATCGGTCTCTGTCTTGCCCCGCTGCTGTTACTTTCCTTGATCTCCATGGTCGGTCATGCCGAACGCTTCCGGGATACCGCAATCGTGCGCCGCTTTCAGTGGCCAGTAACCAAAGTCATTTCCCGAGCTACCTACCCGCTGGGCCGGCACTTCATAGTGACCTCCACGAACCTGGTCACCTCGTTCTACGCCGACCGAAAGACGTTTACCTGGTACTACCTGGTTGGATTTGTGGGCCTGATGGTCATTGCCTTGAGCAGCGTCCTCCTGAACGATAACACCCGCCTGTTCATCGACCGGGTGTACCACCGCAATGGTGCCGATTCCCTGTTATTGTCGACGAGCTATTCAGCGGACGAATCCTATGAAGGCATTTATTACAGGCCAGTGCTGGACCACACGCAAGGTCTTTCGGAAGCGGGAATGATGGTGTGGATTCCGCTACCCGAAAGGGAGATGGCCTACTTGTTGGGCGATTGCTCAATTCCGGAGGTCGACGATGAGCTGCCCAGGGAGGAACGCCAGCAGCTGAGGTGGCAGCGGATTGTGGATTGCGGCAAGGAATACATCAAAATTGCCCTCAATGGCCGGCCGCAGCTCGATTTCAAGCTGGAACGACAGTATCGAGAGAACGCAGCAGGGAGTCAGTACGGCATGCGGGCCTTTCTGCCAGATCCACCCCTGGCGGCGGGCAAAAACCTGCTGGAGGTTACTACCGCTTACCCGCACGAGAAAACCGGGGCACCTCGAACGGCGTATCTACCCTTTTACCATTATTAACGGGACAAACGTTTTGTTTTATCCGGCCCAACTACTTACCTTTGCGCCCACTTTGAAACGTCCCTAGGGTACCAATGGGTACCCATCCGGTTCAAAACGATTACCTTATGTCTACTCCATCAGCTTTTGTCTTACCCCTCAAGGGGCTCGGGAAGGGGTTTTACGAGTACGACCTTAAGGTGGACGATTCCTTCTTTGCTGCCTTCCCCGAATCTCCGATCCGGCGGGCGGACGTTGACCTTCAGCTGATGGTCGACAAGCAAAGCCGGGAATTGGTGATTGCCTTCAATTTCGCCGGCACCATTGCCACGGCCTGCGACCGCTGCCTGGCAGATATCGATCTCCCGATCGAGGATCGTCGGCAGCTGATCGTCAAGTTCTCTCAGGAGGCCGACGAGCAGCAGGACGAAGGCGACATCGTTTACTTACACCCGGACACCAACGACTTTAACCTGGCCCCCTTCGTCTACGAAATGGTGGTGCTGGCCGTTCCGATGATTCGTACCTACGACTGTCGAGCCGGAGAGCCCCCCTACCCCTGCGACGAAGACCTGCTGGAACGGATCGATGCCTCCTACGACACCGCGTCGGATGCCCCGCCCCCAGCCGGCGGTGAAGGTGAGAAGTCCAGTCCCTGGGACGTACTCAAGGACTTGAATAAAAATTAAGCTTAAAACAGTTTTACGCCATGGCACATCCCAAGTCCCGGATTTCGAAGCAGCGCAAGCGCAAGCGTCGGACCCACTATAAGGCTTCAGCTCCTACCCTCACCACCTGCCAGACCACCGGCGAGCTGCACCAGCCCCACCGTGCCTACAAGGACAGCGAGGGCAATCTCTACTACAACGGCAACCTGATCGTGAAGGCGCCGGAAGTGATCGTAGAGGACACAACCGAAGATACCGAGGAAGACAACTAGGCGAACCGTTCGCCAAATCAGCTCCCTCAGTAGCCCGCCGGCCCCGCCGGCGGGCTACTCGTGTTTTAATAAGTCCGGCTATCTTGCGGGCAAAACCAATTAGATGCCCAAGCAGATCATCACCACCGGAAACGCCCCCGCCCCGGTTGGTGCGTACAACCAGGCCACCCTGTTCAACGGAACGCTTTTCGTAAGTGGCCAGATCGCCCTCGACCCCGCTACCGGTGAGCTCATCACTTCCGACATCGAGACCGAAACCCGGCAGGTAATGGAAAACCTGAAGGCCATCGTCGAAGCTGCCGGCAGCAGCATGGACCAGATCCTCAAGTGTGAGGTCTTTGTCAGTGATATGGAAAACTTCGGCCGCATCAACACCGTCTACGCCCGCTACTTCGACGAGGAGACCGCGCCCGCCCGCGCCCTGGTGCAGGTGGCCAACCTGCCCAAATACGTCAACGTGGAGATCAGCTGTATCGCGGTGGTCGAATAAGGCTCCGCCCATGCTCACCTTTCTCCGCTTCGCCCGCGCGCACACCATCGTCGGTACCACCGCCTCGCTGTTGGCGCTGTACCTGATGGCCAGCCGCCACCTGCACACGTCCGACTGGGGCATGTTCGCCATCAGCCTGCTGAGTTGTCTGGCCGCCAACGTTTACATCACCGGCCTCAACCAGCTCACCGACGTAGAGATCGACCGGATCAACAAACCCTATTTGCCCTTGGCCAGCGGCGCGTATTCGCTCACCACGGGATACCTGATCGTGGGCCTGGCCGGCATCCTGTCGTTGGTGACCTGCTTCATCTACCCCCCCTTTCTGCCGGCCACCGTGATCGCCAGCTTAGTTATCGGAACGGCCTACAGCGTGCCGCCCGTGCGCCTTAAACGCTTTCACTTCTGGGCCGCCTTTTGCATCATTGTGGTCCGCGGCCTCATCGTTAATCTGCTGCTTTACCTGCATTTCCGCTGGTGGCTGGGCGAAAATCCGGTCATCCCCGATACCGTCTGGTTGCTCACCGCGGCCGTTTTCACCTTCGGCATTGTCATCGCCTGGTTCAAGGATTTGCCGGACACCGAAGGCGACGCGGCCCACGGCATCCGGACGCTTTCACTGGTCAAGAACCGCGACTGGGTCTTCCGCGTAGGGGCCTGGATCTTCCGGCTCACCCTGCTGGGAGTGGCCTTTTTTGCTTACCGGATCGATAATTTCGGACTCCTTATCGGACAGCTCCTACTACTGGCCGGCTTCGAATGGCTAAGCCGTCGGCTTGACCTCACGGAGCAGTCCTCCATCGCCCGCTTCTACCAGGGCGTATGGGTGCTTTTTTTCGTGGAGTACGGCATCTTTGCCTTGTTCGGGTAAGGTTTCAATGAGAACATCCGTCGGCGTAAGACCATAATCGGGGCGCGGCCGCGGGTGCCGTGTAAACCCCTTCCGCCGGGCAAATGGGTACCCATCGGGGGCGAGGGTAAGGCATTTTGTGCGCTCCCCGTTCCTGAACCATTCCCGCCTTGCGATCCTTCCCTATTACCTTGCACCCGCGCTCCGCCGCCGTAGATTACGGATCGCGGTGCCACCTTTATAACTCAGCCCTATGTTTCCTCCAAAACCGAAGAAAGTCCCCCACGAACTAACCCTTCACGGCGACACCCGCCGCGACGACTACTACTGGATGAACCAGCGGGAAGACCCGGAAGTTATCGCCCACCTGCAGGCAGAAAACGCCTACTTCGAGGCCCGCACGGCCCACCTGAAGGAGGCACAGGAAGCGCTCTTCCAGGAGATCAAGAGTCGGATCAAGGAAGACGACAGCAGTGTACCCTACGCCCTGCGTGGCTACGTCTACCAAACGCGCTTCGAAACCGGCGACCAGTACCCGCGCTATTTCCGGCGCCCCCTGAATGCGGAGCAGGAGGAACTGATGTTTGACGTGAATGAGATGGCCACCCCCTTCGACTATTACCACGTAGGCGGCATGGCGGTGAGCGACGACAATCGCTACGTGAGCTACGGTGAGGACACCATCAGTCGGCGCATCTACACCATTCACATCAAGGACCTGCTGACCGGTCAGAACCTCCCCGACCAAATCCCGAACACCACCGGCGGAAGCGTCTGGAGCGCAGACGGAAAGTACCTATTCTACTCGGTCAAGGATGAAGCCCTGCGGCCATACAAGATCATGCGCCATGAGATCGGCACCGCCCCGCAGGACGACGTGGTGGTTTTCGAGGAGAAGGACGAAACCTTCCGCGCCTACGTCTTCCGGAGCAAGTCGCGCAAGTACATCGTCATCGGGTCGGCGCAGACCGTGAGTACGGAGTACCGCCTGCTGCCCGCCGACGACCCCACGGGCACGCCCCGACTGTTTCAGGCCCGCGAAAGGAACCTGGAGTACGCCATCGAGCACATAGACGACCGCTTTTACGTGCTGACGAACTACCACGCCCGCAACTTCCAGCTGATGGTCACCCCGGAGGACCGTACCGGAAAGGAAAACTGGGAGACGGTCATCCCCAATCGCGACGACGTCCTGCTGGAAGGTCTGGATATCTTCCGCAACTTCCTGGTACTGAGCGAGCGGCAGAATGGACTTACCCGGATCAGGGTACGCCCCTTCGACGGAGCCGAACACTACATCTACTTCCAGGATGCGGCCTACATGGCCTACACGACCTCCAACCCGGAAATCGAGACCGACGTGCTCCGCTACGGCTACCAAAGTATGACGACGCCGCCGAGTACCTACGATTACGATATGCGTACCCGGGAGCAAGTGCTGCTCAAACAGCAACCCGTCCTCGGAGATTTCGACCCCGCCAACTACGAAAGCGAACGGGTGTTTTCGGAGTCTCGCGACGGTACCCGGGTACCCCTCAGTATTGTGTACCGCAAGGGTACGCCGAAGGACGGTACATCCCCGCTGCTGCTCTACGCTTACGGCAGTTACGGGCACAGCCTTGATCCCAGCTTCAGCATCACCCGCCTCAGCCTGCTTAACCGCGGCATGATCTTCGTGATCGCCCACATCCGCGGCGGCGAAGAGATGGGTCGGCACTGGTACGAGGACGGCAAGTTGCTGAAGAAGAAAAACACCTTCCACGACTTTATCGACGCCGCCGAGTGGCTGGTGAAGCACCGCTACACCGCTACCGACCGCCTGTACGCCATGGGCGGCAGCGCGGGCGGCCTGCTCATGGGTGCCGTGGCGAACCTGCGCCCGGACCTTTTCGCCGGTCTTGTATCGCAGGTACCCTTCGTGGATGTGGTGACCACTATGCTCGACGACTCCATTCCCCTGACCACCGGCGAGTACGACGAGTGGGGCAACCCCAATGACCCGGAATACTACCACTACATCAAGAGCTACAGTCCGCTGGACCAGGTCACGGCCCGGGATTATCCGCCGATGCTGGTCACGACGGGTCTGCACGATTCCCAGGTCCAGTACTGGGAGCCGGCCAAGTGGGTCGCCAAACTGCGGGAATTGAAGACCGACGATAACGACATCCTCTTCCACATCAATATGGAGGCCGGTCACGGGGGCGCTTCCGGCCGCTTCGAGCAGATCCGGGAGGTCGCGCGCGACTACGCCTGGGTGCTGGACCGGGCCGGACTGCTCTGACGAAAAAACCCCGCAGCCGGACGAAATTTTCCGGTGCGGGGGCATTAAATACGGGAAACGACAAAGATTAGTTTTCGGGATTATATCAGTCGGTGACTGTCGGCAAGGCGGTTCTGCAATTGAGGTTTAAGGACCGCCACGGCATCAAGGATCAGGTCGGCATCGGTGGGAAAACGTTGGGGCTGGTTTCCAATACGACGGCGTGAATCCGGACTAAGGGCCCGGGGATCGCCCCGGTAGGTGCTGGCGTAGTTCTCGAAAACGGCTTCCGCCGTCAGATCGTCGGCGTCCACGAGACGGTTCTGCCGCAGATCGTACAGCTCCACGGACCCGGTCACCAGGGCCGACTTTTGCTGCAGTACCTCAAGCACTTCGGCCCGTACGAGGACTTCGCGGGGGCGGGTAATGTCGTTGCCCAGCGAATCCTTGGCCACGTTTCCGTTGCCATCGAGTACGTATTCCTGTCCGTCTACGATCTTGCGTTCGTCGAGGTAACTGCGCTCGCTGATGCGCTCCGGACTGACACGGATGTCGCGAATGACGATCCTTGCCCGGTAATCGTAGGCCTCCTGCGAGCGACGGGAACCCAAGTCATAGATGCGCCAGCGGTCGTCCATTTCCGCCGTCCGCAGCCGCAGCAATTCGTCTTCAAAGCCGGCGGGAAGGAAGGTGTGGCTCTCATTTACTACCTCCACGGTGATGTAGACGCGGCCCAGCGCCTCGGCTTCCCGTGTGAGTCGTTCGGTATCGCGGTAGTTGCGGGCGTAGCGGTCGATGCGGCCCAGAGTATGGTAAGCTTCCCGGGCCGCGGCTTTGTCTCCCCGACGGCCGGCCGAAAGCTCGCTGAGGGCCTGTTCGTACAACTGCGCCGCGGCGCGGTGTTGGCTTTCCACCACGAGGTCTTCGACGTGAACGAACCGGAAAGTGGCCTTTCGGCCATTCTTGTCGAAAAGGGGCAGGAGGGGTCGCAGGGCGTCCTGCCGGCGCTTAAGGTTATCGTAGATGCCGTGAATGCGGACCCAATCCGGATCGGCGGCCTCGCGCAGGAAAGCGGCGCGGTTCACGTCCTCTTCGTTGGCGCGGTTGACAGCCGTCTCCAGGGCGGCCACCAGCTTGGGGTTCTTTTTCTGCTTGCCCGTAAGTCGTCGCTGGGCCAGTTCGATCGTGGCTTCGTAATCACCGGATTCGACCAGCGACTGTACGGAGGTACACGAGGGAGCCGCCAGGACAAGCATTCCCAGCAGCAGTAGCATCAGAGGGGGAAGCGGGCGTTTCATGTCGTTTCGTTTACGACAAAACTAGTCCCGCGCCCCCTGCCATATTTCTATGGATCGGTTAAACTCGCTTAAGGTTTGTTAAGGAATACTTCGGCCAGCATACAGCGGGCGCTACCGCCGCCGTAGTGCTCGATGGTGCTGAGGTCGGCGTGGACGATGCGCATTCCGGTGGGTTCCAGCAGGGCGTCTCGCTGTTCGTCGGACAGCGAATGGAAGGCGGCCGAGGACATGATCCAGACCGGCCCCTGCGGTGTCTGGGCCTCCAGGGCGTTGCCGGCGAACTGGTCCACTTGCTCGAGGGAAAGACCGACGATGCGCTTTCCGGAAAGCACAATGCTTTCGGTGAGTTTCGACTTTTCCGCCGGATCGCGAACGGCGTCGAGGCATACCAGTACGTCGTAGGTACCAATCGCCATCATGACATTGGTGTGGTAGATCACTTCCCCGCGCAGGTCGTATCCGTGGAAGGTGATCGGCTGATAATCCATCAATTCGCACCACTGGTGTACGGCCTCCAGGCTGCAGCGCTGCGAAAGACAGGCGTAGGCAATACGAGCCTTGCGGTCGAGCAGGAGGCAGCCGGTGCTTTCGAGGTAGAGTTCCTGGTCTTCCCAAACCGACAGGTCCAGCTTCCGGTCCACCACGAAATTGTCGCTGAGGTAGTCAATAATATCGTCGCGTCGCTCCATCCGGCGTTGCGGCCAGAAGGTCGGATAGGTAATCAGTGTCCCGTCTTCGTGGGTAGAAAACCAGTTATTTGGGAAGACGGCATCCGGTTTGACCGGGGCCGGGGTATCCTCGATCACGTGGACGGTGACCCCGGCGCGCCGCAGCAGGTCGGTAAAGTGGTCAAACTCCTCCACGGCCCGCCGGCCAATGGCCGTAAAGCTTTCATTAGAGACTACCTGTTGGAATGAGTTGTCGGCGACCGTTTCGCTGGCGCGGGCAAAATTGGCCGGGCGGACGAGCAGCAGGTGGTTGGTGGTTTGCATGATTTACTGGTTGGGCCCCGTGAAGGTGCAACGAATTCCGTCAATCTGGAAATAGGCCGGGCGGGCATTATGTACATTGCGCTAAAACGCCCTGCATGAAGTATTTGCCCCTGCTCGCCTTACTCATTCTTGGTTGCCGGGAGTCGCCCCGCGTCGATTACACCGCCGAAAAATCAGCGACCTATTCCACCGTCGCCATCGCCGGTCCGCATCCCCTGGCTACCCAAACCGCGGAAGCGGTACTCCGGCGCGGCGGCAACGCCATCGACGCCGCGGTTGCGATGCAACTCGCCATGGCAGTGGTTTACCCCCGCGCGGGCAACATCGGCGGCGGCGGCTTCCTGGTGTACCGCCCGGCGGATGGCCCCGCTATTGCCCTTGACTACCGCGAAGTAGCTCCCGCAGCCGCCCACCGTGATATGTACCTCGACAGTGCCGGTAACGTCACCGAGGGGCTCAGTACGCTCGGCCACCTGGCGGTTGGCGTACCGGGGACGGTAGCCGGCATCGCGGCCATGCACGAGCGTTTCGGCAGCCTGCCGTGGGCGGAACTGGTTCAGCCTGCGATCGACCTGGCCGACGGGGGCTACCGCCTCAGCGAAGCGGAGATCGAGCGCCTGAAGCGCTACCACGATGATTTTGCCGCCCTGAACGAAGAAACACCCTTCAACGACAGCTCCCGCGTGGCGGGGACGCTGGTGCAACAACCGGACCTGGCCGCCACGCTGATCCGGATCCGCGACGAGGGTGCGGCCGGCTTTTACGAGGGAGCCACCGCCGACCTGATCGTGGCGGAGATGGAATCCGGCGGCGGACTCATCACCCGGGAAGACCTGCGGCAGTACGCGCCGAAATGGAAGGCCCCGATCACCAAGGAGTACAAGGAATTCCGTTTGATCTCCATGCCTCCCAGCAGCAGCGGCGGGGTGGCCCTGAGCCAGATGGCGGAAATGATTGAGCCATTCCCCCTTTCGGAGTACGGTTTTCAGAGCGTTCGCTCGGTGCAGGTGATTGCCGAGGCCATGCGCCGGGCGTACGCCGACCGGGCCGAATATCTGGGGGATGCCGACTTCTACCCCGTGCCGGTGGATTCCCTGCTGCGGGATGAATACCTGCTGAACCGGATGGCCGATTTCTCCTTCGATACCGCCGGGACCAGTGCCGCAATCGCCGCCGGGAACCTGCCGATGAAGGAAACCTTCGAGACTACCCACATCAGCATCGTGGACAGCCTCGGCAACGCGGTATCCATCACCACTACCCTCAACGGCAACTTCGGCAGTAAGGTGATGGTCGACGGCGGCGGTTTCTTCCTCAACAACGAAATGGACGATTTCAGCGCCAAGCCCGGCGTCCCCAACATGTTCGGGCTGGTCGGCAAGGAGGCCAACGCCATTCAACCCGGCAAACGGATGCTGTCGAGCATGACGCCCACTATCGTCGAGCGGAACGGAGAACTTTTCCTTGTTCTGGGCGCACCCGGTGGTTCCACCATCATCACCGCGGTATTGCAGACCTTTCTTAACGTCACCGAGTATGGCATGGACCTACCCGCCGCCGTAGCGGCACCACGGTTTCACCACCAATGGCTGCCCGACGAAATTCTCTATGAATCGGACGCACTGAGCGGTGGCGTGCTCGACAGTCTGAAGACCCTCGGCTATCGCTTCCGGGAAGTGAACAGCATGGCTGTCATCAAAGCCATCCGGGTGCTGCACGACGGTCGGCTGCAAGCCGCGGCCGACCCCCGCAATCCGGACGACGACGTGGCCGGCTACTAACGCAGCTGACCTAGCGCCTGGGCGATGCGGTCGACTGCCGTCCGCAGTTGTTCCTCACTGGCCGCGTAGCTGATCCGCAGGCAGTCGGGGGCGCCGAAGGCGCCGCCGGTGACGGTGGCCACGTGGGCCTTGACGAGCAGGTACTCGGCCAGGTCATCGGCATCGCGGATAGTGGTTTCTCCATCGGACTTACCGAAGAATGCACTCACGTCGGGGAAGAGGTAGAACGCGCCCTGGGGGCGGTTCACCTTCATTCCCTCGATCTTCTCGAGGCCTTCGATGATCAGTTCGCGGCGGCGGGCAAAGGCCTCCTTCATGGCGATGGTCGGACCCAGGTCGCTGTTCAGCGCGTGCGCACCCGCGTGTTGGGCAATGCTGTTGGCACCGCTGGTGCTCTGGCCCTGCAGTTTGTTACAGGCATCCGCCACCTCTTGGGGGGCTCCGAGGTAGCCGAGGCGCCAGCCGGTCATGGCAAAACCCTTGCTGAAGCCGTTCACGGTGATGGTGCGGTCGCTTACCTCGGGAAAGGTACCGATACTGGCGTGCTCGCCGGTGAAGTTGATGTGCTCGTAGATTTCGTCCGACACTACGAATACATTCGGGAAGTCGGCCAGCATCCGGCTGATGGCGGCCAGTTCGGTGGAGGTATAGACCGACCCTGTGGGATTGCAGGGCGAGGAAAAGAGAATGAACTTGGTGCGGTCAGTGATGGCCGCGGCGATGGCTTCGGGAGTGACCTTATAATCGTCGTCGATGCCGGCACCGACGATCACGGGCTTGCCGCCGGCTACCTCTACCATAGCCGAGTAGCTCACCCAGAAGGGTGCCAGGATCACTACCTCATCCCCTTCGTTGAGCAGCGCGAAGCATACGTTGGCGATGCTCTGCTTGGCACCGGTGCTCACCACGATCTGGGAGGGTGAGTAGGCGAGGCCGTTTTCCCGCTTGAACTTGTCGGAGATGGCCTTGCGCAGTTCGGCGGTGCCGGGTACGGGGGTGTACTTCGTCTGCCCTTCGTCGAGGGCGCGCTTGGCCGCTTCCTTGATGTGGTCCGGGGTATCGAAATCCGGTTCGCCGAGGCTCAGGCTGATGACGTCGTGACCCTGGGCCATCACTTCGCGGCCCAGCTGGGCCATGCGCAGGGTGGCGGATTCTTCCATGGTGCGTACGCGGTCGGAGAGCAGGGAGGTAGCGGTAGTTGAAGCCATGCTGGTAATCTGTTTTTTGGGAAGGCGAAGATAAGGGCAGCCGGCCGGGGCCGGTGTCAAAAATACGGAACCGCCCGACCAAAATTGCCGCATAGTGGAACCCCCAACTGTATCTTGGCATCTTTTACGCGGGTCGGTGCAACGCTCCTACCCCTGATTCTCTTCCATACCCCTCGATCATGTCTACCCTGTCCATCAGCTCCTTCAAGCCCCGGTTGAGCTTCTGGGAGATCTGGAACATGAGCTTCGGATTCCTCGGGATCCAGTTCGGTTTCGCCCTTCAGAACGCCAACGTCAGCCGCATCTTCGAAACCCTGGGAGCCTCCCCGGATGAGCTACCGATACTGTGGCTGGCCGCACCGGTCACCGGACTGCTGGTGCAGCCCATCATCGGGTATTACAGCGACCGCACCTGGAGCGAACGCTGGGGCCGCCGCCGCCCGTTCTTCGCGGTAGGCGCCATCCTGGCTACCGTGGCCCTGTTCCTCATGCCCAACTCCACGGCCCTCTGGATGGCCGTGCTGATGCTGTGGGTCCTGGACGCGTCGATCAATATCAGCATGGAACCCTTCCGTGCCTTTGTGGGGGATATGCTGCCCAACGAGCAACGCACCCGCGGCTTTGCCATGCAGAGCTTTTTCATCGGCACCGGAGCGGTCATCGCCTCCGCCCTGCCCTACGTATTTACCAACTGGTTCGGACTTACCAACACCGCCCCCGAGGGTGCCATTCCCGACTCCGTGCGCTGGTCGTTCTACCTGGGCGGTATCGCCTATTTCTCGGCGGTAATGTGGACCGTCTTCAACACCAAGGAATACCCGCCGGACGATCTGGAAGAACTGCGGAGGGAAAACGCCGCGAAAGGGATTTACGACGGCATCAAGGAATCCTTCCTCGGTATTTTCCGCATGCCGAAGACCATGGTGCAGCTTTCGGCCGTGCAGTTCTTCTCGTGGTTCGCCCTGTTTGCCATGTGGATCTACATGACCTCCGCCGTCACCAGCCATATCTACGGCACCACGGACACCAATTCCGAAGCCTACAATGAAGGTGCCGACTGGGTCGGCATCTGCTTCGCCATCTACAACGGTGTGGCGGCCCTGGCTGCTTTTATACTGCCGGTAATCGCCCGGATGCTCAACCGTCGGCTTACCCACCTGCTCGCCCTGTTCTGCGGGGCGCTCGGACTGGGCAGTGTGTACTTCATGCAGGATCCAAATATGCTGCTGCTCTCCATGGTGGGGGTCGGGATCGCCTGGGCCAGCATCTTATCGATGCCCTACGCCATCATCAGCAGCATCCTGCCGGCTAATAAGATGGGTTACTACATGGGGGTGTTCAACTTCTTCATCGTCATTCCACAGATCGTGGCCGCCGGCCTGCTGGGTTTCATTCTGAGCACGTTCTTCGGTAATGTGGCCATTTATGCGCTGCTCATCGGCGCGGCTTCCTTTGCCCTTTCCGGACTCCTTTGCCTGATCGTGGAAGACAACGACGTTGAGGTCGACTTCGCCCTGCCGAAAAGCCCCATCGAACCCATTACGTAGGGAACTACCGGACCCCAAGCCATTCGGGGAAAAAGACGACCACCGTAAGCAGAATCACCTGAATAATCAGGAAGGGTACGATTCCGCGGTACAGGTGTCCCGTGGTGACCTCCGGTGGGGCCACACCCTTGAGGTAAAAGAGGGCAAAACCGAAGGGCGGCGAGAGGAAGCTCGTCTGCAGGTTGATGCCCAGCAGAATCCCCAACCAGATCAAATCGGTACCGTAAGCCACGAATACCGGCGTCACCACCGGCACGATGATGAACACAATCTCAATAAAGTCGATGAAGAATCCGGCCACGAAAACGACCACCATCACCAGTGCCAGAAACTGATACTCCGGTAGGTCGCTCCGCTCGATCAGCTGCACCAGGAAGCGATCACCCCCTAATTCCCGGAACACCAGCGAAAAGGTGGTCGCCCCAAGCAGAATCATGAAGACCATACTGGTCAGGTGGGTAGTATCGCGACACACCGTGCGCGTTACGTCCCAATCCAGTCGACCCTGCGTCCAGGTGAGCAGCACGGCACCCGCGGCCCCGACCCCCGCTGCTTCCGTCGGACTGGCCAGCCCGATCAAAATACTCCCCAGCACCGCCACGATCAATAGAAGTGGAAGGAACAGGCTCTGAAGGACCTTCACCAGGAGGGTCCGGTCCCACGCGGGCCCCTCTACCGCTACCGGGAACAGTCGCGGACGCAGTGCGCCCAACCCTAAAATGTACACGATGTAAGCGGCAACCAACAGCAAACTGGGATACAGCGCGGCGCGAAACAGTCCGCCAACACTCACCTGCAATACGCTGCCCAGGAGCACGAGTACAACGGAAGGGGGAATGATTTGACCCAGCGTTCCCGAAGCCGCAATCACACCGGTAGCCACCGTAGGCGGATACCCCTTGCGCAACATCGGCGGCAGGCTGATCAGACCCATGGTGATTACGGTGGCCCCCACGATGCCCGTCGATGCGGCCAGCAAGGCCCCCACGATCACGACGGAGACGGCCATTCCACCGCGCACCCGTCCGAAAAGACTCGCCATGCTGTTGAGCATTCGTTCGGCCAGACCGCTTTTCTCCAGCATGATGCCCATGAAAACAAATAGGGGTACGGCCAGCAAAACGGAGTTGTCCATAACTCCCATGATCCGATTAGGGAGAAGACTCAATACCGCAAAATCAAGGAAGCAGAGCGCATAGATCAGGCTGAGCCCTCCCAGGGTGAAAGCCACGGGGTAGCCATACAGCA
Organism: Neolewinella litorea; assembly: GCF_004803465.1. GTDB lineage: Bacteria > Bacteroidota > Bacteroidia > Chitinophagales > Saprospiraceae > Neolewinella > Neolewinella litorea. The sequence goes on from NZ_SRSF01000001.1 coordinate 637,587, forward strand.
CCAGCAGGAAAATGCTGACGAAGAGGATGAGGGCGAGGACGGCCAGACTCATGCTTCCTCGCTTTGTGGAGCACCCGTGGCCGCCCGGTAACACTCGGCAATCCCCTGCAGGATGAGCAGGCCGGCCGCGAACGGCACTACGGCCTTGATCGGAAAGTAATAGGGGATGCCGTTGGGATTAGGACTGCCCTCGCTCGACACCCACGACTCATAGGCGTACAGCGTACTGAAGTACAACAGCACCACCGCCCACGGCAGCAGGAAAAGGATGCCCCCTATCAGATTGACCAGGCGCTTGTCCGCCGGCTGGAAGTTCTCGTAAAACAGATCAACCCGCACGTGGCGATCCTGCTGCAGGGCGTACGGGATGCCCAGCAGGAAAATCAACGAAAAGAGGTGCCACTCCAGCTCAATAACCCAGGCGGCGGTGAGCGAGAAGAACCAACGCAGCAATACATCGACCACCACCAGTACGATCAGCAAGAGGTTCAGCAGGCCCGCCGCCCGCCCGATGGCCGCTATCACGCGATCAATAAGGTGGACGAGTTGCTTCATTGGTGGGACAGAATTTGGCGGGCCGTCGCGCGGGGATCGGGATCGCTAAGCGTGATGCGCGTATGCTTGCCCACGGGTTTGCGGGCGGCGTAGTGGGCGTATGCCTTGTCGTAGTACACCAGCGCGATACGGGCGGCGGTTTCAAAATCACCACCTTCCAGGGCCGCCAGAGCGTCCTGTAGGCGTTGGCCACCCAGTTTTTTGCGCAGGCGCGTAAAGGCCGCGGCCAGGGCGTCGGGGGGATAGCCGGCGTAGTCCCGCACGAGGTTATTGACGCGCCATTCTTCGGGTTGGACGAGTTCGGTCACCGGTGCACTTACCAGTCGGTCGTAGAAAACGTCAGGCTGGCACACGGTACCGATCATACGGCTTTCGTCTTCCACCCATACCGTTTCCCCGACGGGGATACCGCGCAAGGCTTCAAACAACAAATTCTCAAAGGCTTCGGTGGTCGGCTGAGCAGCCTCGCCCAACGCTCCGAAGGAGGACCCCTTGTGGTTGGCCAGTCCTTCGAGATCAACGATGCGGGCACCTTCCGCGGCCAGGGCGTGGAGTACGTGGGTCTTGCCGGATCCGGTAGGACCGCTCAGTACCCGCAGGGGGTGGTGGGCCTCCCCCAACCACCGGCGCACGTAGGCCCGGTAAGCCTTGTAGCCGCCTTCCAATTGTCGTACATCCATTCCGGCGCGTTCCAGCAGCCAGGCCACGCTGGCGCTTCTTTGGCCGCCGCGCCAGCACTGAACCGCTACCCTACCCTCCGGCGCTGCGACGCGGGCCCGTTCGACGAGTTGACGCATCTTGCCTCCGGCTATCTCCAGTCCGCGCAGCAGGGCGGCATCCGGATTCTCCTGTTTGTACAAGGTGCCCACCTCGGCCCGCTCGGCGTCGGAGAACAGCGGCAGGGAAACCGCTCCGGGTGCGTGTCCTTCGGCGTACTCTCCCGGACTGCGCACGTCCAGCAGGACACGGTCCGGTTCACCGGCAAAGTACGTTTCCGCGGTCAGGGTCTGCATGCTCAGTTCTTTCGTCCGGTGCCGCCCTTCACCCTGGATGCGGGGCGGCGCGCGCGGGTGCAAGGTAAGTAGCCTTTGCCGGCTTATCTGGTTCCGGACCGGTCAACTGTTGCCAGTGAATTTTATTTCGAAAACGGGTTGGGGATCAGAAGGGACGGTCAGGCATTACCGTTATAAGTGGAGAGGAGCGGCCTGCGCAGTCCACAACCACCGGTCGGAGCCGTATGGGAAGACAGGGTACCCGCGCTTGCCGCCCAGGGAATGAGCTAACGACGGCCACGGGAATGGCAACCCGGTCCTACCCGATCAAAGCCCTCATAGGAAGAATCAAAGGCATCTTACCTTTGGCGGATGCGGATGACCGTTTTTTCCCGGGGCCCCAGCCTGTACAGTACCCGCCGCCTGGTGGAAGCCGCCGAGGCGCGCGGCCACGACGTGGAGGTGGTGGACCATGCCCTGTGCAGTCCGTACCTGGCGGGCAAGAAGACGAGCATCCTCCACAACGGAAGTGCCCTTCGCCTGCCGGAGGTGGCTATCCCGCGCATCGGCGCAAACATCACGGCCCGGGGCGTCTCGCTCATCCGGCAACTGGATGCGCTGAAGGTGCCCCATACGCTTTCGGCCGACGGACTGCTGCTGGCCCGCGACAAGATGAGCTGCCTGCAGCAGTTGGTGGGGGCGGGCATTGACGTGCCGCGTACCGTATTGTGCTTCTCGACCTGGGAAGCGCGGCGGATCGCTTCCAAGCTCGGCCCCTTCCCGATTGTAGTTAAACTGCTGGAGAGCACGCACGGCGTGGGCGTCGCCCTGGCCCACCACCTGCACCAGCTGGACCGTCTGGTCGAAGGTTTTTTACAGTTGCAGGACCGGGTAGTGCTGCAGGAATACATTCGCGAGAGTAAGGGTGCCGACCAGCGCGCCTTCGTGGTGGGCGATACGATCGTCGCCGCCATGGAACGCCGGGCCGCCCCCGGTGAATTCCGTGCAAACATCCACCGGGGCGCCACCGCCGAACGAATCGACCTGAGTGAGGAAGACCAGGCCCTGGTGCTACGTACCGCGCGAACGATCGGCGTGGAGATTGCGGGCGTGGATCTGATCCGCAGCAGCCGCGGTCCGCTGGTCATGGAGGTAAACGCTAGTCCCGGTCTGGAAGGCATCGAAGGTGCCACTGAAGTGGACATCGCCGGGGCGATAATCCGGTATGCAGAACAAAAAGTATGAGCAGTATTTCTCCCCTATCCCTGGCCAACGGTGAATTTTATCCCGGACAATCCGGTACCGTTGAACTGGTGGCGGGACAGTTGCCCAGCGGCAACCCCGTTTCGATACGGGCCCATGTATTCCGCAGTTTCCGGCCTGGCCCAACAATTCTGTTCCTTGCCGGCGTGCACGGCGACGAGATCAACGGCGTCGAGATCTTGCGGCGCAGCCTGCGGGTCAAGCTCTTCGAAAAACTGATTGCGGGCACGGTGGTGGTGGTGCCCCTACTGAACGTGTATGGTTTCAACAACTTCAGCCGGGACGTGCCGGACGGCAAGGACGTCAACCGCAGTTTCCCGGGCACCAGTTCGGGGTCACTGGCGAGCCGGATTGCGGCCGGACTGAGCAAGAACCTGTTGGCCCACTGCGACCTCGCCGTCGACTTCCATACCGGAGGCCGCGGCCTGTTCAACTACCCCCAGATCCGGTATTCGCCCGACGATCCGGAAGCGTCCAAAGCGGCGCGGCAGTTTAATCCACCCGTCATGCTATCCGCCAAGCCACCCTCAAAATCGCTGCGGCGTTCGGCCTTCAAATCACTCGGCCTGAGCGTATTGACCTTCGAGGGCGGAGAAAACCTTCGCTACGACGGCCCCAGCATTCAGGAAGGCATTTCCGGCATCAAAAGACTCCTGTACGCCCGCGACATGCTGAATCGTCCCGCCACCGGACTGACGGAGCGCGAGCCGGTCGAACTCTTTGCCAGCAGCTGGGTCCGCGCCGGTCGCGCCGGGCTTTTCCAGTGGAGTAAGCGAAGCGGCTACCCCGTCCGCAAGGGAGAACCCATCGGCGTCATCCACGATCCGCACGGTATCCGCCCCAATAAACGTATCCTCTCCCCGCGTTCGGGCTTCATTATCGGACATACAAATTCCGCGGTCGTAAGTCAGGGGGACGCTTTGTTTCACATTGGGTTTTAGCTGTTGGATTGTTGAGACGGTCCGTTCCCTGGATTACCGCCTGTTAGTTTTACAGGGTATTTCTTTACGTTGTTTCAGTTGTAAATGGTCTGCCTGGGGAGATTCAAGGATAAGACGGTAATTTGTCCCATCCGAAATACCGGCTTTGGACGTTGGTGATGCGCTTGTTCCTTAGCCAACGTATAAGCATTTCTTGGGCGGGCCCACCATCGACCCGTCATGAGGGGGTCAACCAAATTGCAAACCTCCACAAATACGCAAAACAACGCAGGAGACGCGAAGACTCAACAACGCTAAGACCCAATAACCCACCCCCACCATGTCAGTAACCGTAACCAACCTAACCAAGCTATACGGGGAGCAACGTGCTGTAGACGACATCTCCTTCACGGCGCGCAGCGGCGAAGTACTGGGGTTCCTGGGTCCGAACGGAGCGGGTAAGACAACCACCATGAAGATCCTCACCTGCTATCTGAGTCAGAGCAGTGGGACGGCAGAGGTATGCGGTCATAGCGTGGAAACGGATAGTCTGGCGGTCAGAAAGCTCGTCGGATACTTACCCGAACACAATCCGCTCTATCCGGATATGTACGTCCGCGAATACCTGCAGTTCGCGGCCTCGACCCACGGGATCCGGCAGCCGCGGACGCGCATGGCGGAACTCATCGATCTGACCGGACTGGGCCGGGAGGCCAACAAGCCGATCGGTGCGCTATCCAAGGGATACCGGCAGCGCGTTGGGCTTGCCCAGGCTTTGTTGCACGACCCGGAGGTACTCATACTGGACGAACCCACCAGCGGCCTCGACCCAAACCAGCTGGCGGAGATTAGAAGCCTCATCCAGCAACTTGGCAAGGAGAAGACCGTCATCTTCAGCACCCATATCATGCAGGAAGTCCAGGCGATCTGCGACCGGGTTATCATCATCGACCGCGGTAAAGTGGTGGCCGACGACCCCATCGAGCGCCTACAGCGCAGACTGAGTGGCAGCAGCTCCCTGCTGGTGCAATTCGATCGCGAAGTAGACAGCAATAAATTACTGCGGATCAGCGGCGTGGATAAAGTCACCTCCGGCAAAGCGAAGAACACGTATCGTCTGCTCCTAAAGCCCGGTACCGATCCCCGCGCCGAAGTTTTTCGTTTCGCGGTGGCGAACGACCTGGTCCTGCTCGGTCTCAGCATGGAGTCGCTCAGCGTGGAGGAGGTCTTCCGCGCGCTGACCGCCGCCGGATAAACTACCTTTACCCGGTGATGAGATGGATACTCCTTGTGTTTCCCTGTTTCCTGGTCGCCCAATCCCAGGTGCCCCTCGACGCCGCGTACCGCTTTACCGACGGTGTGTACCTCACACACGCGGCCCTGCTGGCCAACCGGCCGGAGGTGGATTGGTCCGATATTCGGGGGGAAATGGTGCAGCTGGCACAAGACAACCGCCTGCAAATCGAAGACTTCGGGTATAAATCCGGAGACCGGACCGACACCCCCTACGCGGTAGCCCTCGATGGTACACTGTACTTTTTCGTGCAGGCGGACCCGCGGCGAGGGTTTCATGAGTTCAGTGGCTTGCAGGTAGTGGGACGGTACAGTACCATGACCTACGATACCACCGTACAGATGCGTCGCTTGATGAAGGCCTACAACCCCGCTACCGGTAGGGCCTTCCGCGAGGCGTGGGTGGAGCGCGACCAGCGGAAATCGGTCACGCGTATCATCGACATGACCACGGGGGAACGCCAGGCCCTGGACCAGTCTACCGTGGCGCGCCTCGTTGTCGGCGAGTCTGACTTGGCGGGGGCCCTCGATCGGGTATCGCCCGACGCCACCGCCAAGTTGCTGCGCGCCCTGGAAATTTACAATGACCGACGGCCGTTGTTACTCCCCCCTCGCCAAGCCAACCGATAAGATGACCGCCATTTTCCGCAAGGAGATCAATGCCTTTTTTTCCAGCCTGATCGGCTACGTGGTAATCGCCGTGTTTCTGATTGTGATGGGGCTGTTCCTTTTTGTTTTCCCCGATACGAGCTTGCTCAATTACGGCTACGCCACACTCGGGCCCTTCTTTACTCTTGCGCCCAATATCCTCCTCTTCCTCATCCCGGCTGTCTGTATGCGGGCCTTCGCCGAGGAGCGGCAGACCGGCGCCATTGAACTGCTGGTGACCCGTCCCCTGCGCGACATCGAGATCGTGATGGGCAAGTTTCTCGCCTGTCTCACTCTGGTAGTGATCGCACTGCTGCCGACGGCCCTGTACTATTACACGATCTATCAGCTGGGGGCCCCCGTTGGAAACATCGACGCCGGGGGAACGCTGGGCAGCTATCTCGGACTACTCTTTCTGAGTATGGCCTTCGTGGCTATTGGACTCCTCGCCAGCTCCCTTACCCGCAACCAGATCGTCGCTTTTTTGCTGGCCCTGGCTATCACTTTCTGGTGCTATTTTGGCTTCGATTACCTGGCTTCTCTGCCCATATTTTACGGTAACGGCGACGTCTTCATCGCCAGTCTGGGCATGCAGGAGCACTTTCGCAGCCTGGGTCGCGGGCTCATCGACAGTCGCGACGTTGTTTATTTCCTCAGCCTTACGGCATTTTTCATCCTCCTCACCGTCCTGAGCCTGGAGCGCCGAAAATGGTAGGGGCGGCGGCGCGCGGGTGCCGAGTGGTGACTAAATCGCGGGCTTAACCGGCATTGCCCGGCAAAACCACGGTGGCCGCCGACCCAGCCGGCAGGCGGCTTCCGTGCGTCCTGGTTCCCAACCGGAAGTGCATATCGCGATCCGCGGCCGTATCGTTCAGTACGATGACCACTACAGCCCCGTCGGGTCGCTCATAGGCCACATTGGGCAATCCTGCCGGCACGTTGGAGCCGATCCTAACCGATCCTGGCGGTACGAACCGGCTGGCGTGCGCGATGATATAATAGGCCGTATTCCGCTGGATACGGTCGCCGTCGATCGTAAGCGCCCCCAGGCAACGGGTGCAGCCCCCTTCGGTATGCGGGTCCTGGTTCTCGTCGGCGGCCAGGTTCCACTCCAGGACCGTCTCACTCCAGTGCCGCGGTGCCTTTACGATTAGTTCCCTGACGTGCCATTTCAGGTCTTCGGCAAAGTTACCCGGTGCGCCGATCCACTGCTCGGTGAAGTAAAGGTGCTTGTCCGGAAAGGCGTCGTGAACCTGCGCGATGTCCTCGATCACACCCCCATAGAGGTGGAAGGCTGCCCCGTCCACGTAGGGTCGGGCCCGCTCGTCGTTCAGTACGGTTATCGGATAATCCGGGCGGTCGGCATTGTGGTCGTAAACAACAATGCGGGTATCCAAACCGGCCGCGGCGAAGGCCGGGCCAAGGTGTTCCCCCACGAAGGTGGCCTGGTCTTCGGCCAGCATCAGCAAACTCGGGTTGTTGCCGGGATGCAGGGGTTCGTTCTGGACGGTAACGGCGTCGATCGGAATGCCTTCGGCAGCCATACCCTCGATGTACCGCACGAAATACTGCGCGTACACCGGGTAATATTCCGGGAGCAGACTACCCCCCTTCGAACTCCCGTTGTCCTTCATCCACACGGGGGGCGACCAGGGGGAGGCCATCAGTTTGATTTCGGGGTTGATCCCCAGTATTTCCTTCAGAACCGGGATTAGGTGGTCCCGATCGGGGTCCAGAGAAAACCGCTCCAGCTTGGGGTCTTGCTGACCCGCGGGAAGGTCATTGTAGGAAAACACTTCCGCGTCAAGGTCCGAAGCCCCGAGGCTCAGCCGCAGGTAACTGATTCCGATGGATTCGCCCTCTTGGCCGAACAGTTCGTTCAGCAGATCACCCCGCTGGTCGTCGGGCAGTACGTGGATCAACTCGGCGCTTCCCCCCGTCAGCGTAAACCCGAAACCTTGCATGGTCTGGTACCTTTCGGTGGGTTTGATGGTGATCAGTACGGAATCAATCGGATCGCCTGCTGATTCAGGTAGTTCCTGCCGCGCCAGCCGTTGGGTGCTATCGGCCGTAGTCAGGTACATAGTTGCGGTCACTTGCTCACCCGGTGACTCCATCGGGAGGGCCGACCGGGGCCCGCAAGAGAAAATCAGGGCGGCAAGGATTACCAGGAGCGAATTCTTCATGCGCCCAAGGTAGCGGTTAGGGAAATGTCGCGCCGGCCCGGCATTTGCTATTTTTACCACCCCCGGTGTCCGCGCAGTGGGGTTTGCCACCGAAGATGTCCACACCCAAAGAAATTCTCAAACGGTACTGGGGTTACCCCGCTTTCCGGCCCCTGCAGGCGGAAATCATCGACAGCGTACTGAAAGGTCAGGATACCCTGGCACTCCTACCCACCGGCGGCGGGAAGAGTATCTGCTTTCAGGTGCCGGGCCTGGTACTGGAGGGCGTGACGCTGGTGGTCTCCCCCCTCATTGCCCTGATGAAGGACCAGGTGCGGCAGCTCCGGGACCGGGGCATTGTCGCGGACGCCGTGTACAGCGGCATGCGGAACTCCGACATCGACCGTATCCTCGACAACGCGGTGTACGGCAACACCAAATTCCTTTACCTCAGTCCGGAGCGCCTGCTTACTGACCTGGCCCGGGAACGCATCCGTCGCATGCCCGTTGGCCTGGTCGCCGTGGACGAGGCCCACTGTATCAGCCAGTGGGGATATGACTTTCGCCCACCCTACCTGCGCATCGCAGAACTGCGGGAGCTGCACCCGGACGTGCCCTTTATTGCCGTGACCGCTACGGCGACCCCCGCCGTGGTCGACGACATCCGGGAAAAACTCGAATTCGGACCAAAGAGCGACGTCTTCCAACAAAGTTTCGCTCGCGAGAATCTCGCCTACGTCGTCCGTCGCCCCCCCGGCAAGGAGCAACAGTTGGTTGAGGTGTTGCGGGGCGTGGCCGGCACAAGTATAGTGTACGTACGGAGCCGAGGACTCACTAAGGAGATCGCCCATAAACTGAGCCGCCGCGGTATCCCGGCCGCAGCCTACCACGCCGGACTGGAATCGGAAGAAAAGGACCAGCGCCAGCAGCAGTGGATCGACGGCCAACTGCGGGTAATCGTGGCCACCAATGCCTTCGGTATGGGGATCGACAAGCCGGACGTCAGAACGGTCATTCACTACGGTCCGCCCGACAGCCCGGAAGCCTACTTCCAGGAGGCCGGCCGCGGGGGGCGCGACGGTCAGCCAGCCTTCGGGGTGATGCTTTATCACTCATCCGACGGGGAGCGCCTGATTCGGAACTGGGAAGCGAGCTATCCGCCGATCCCTGAGATAAAGCGGATGTACCGGGCCCTGGGCAGTTACCTCCAGCTGGCGGTGGGCGGCGGACAGGGTGAGGCTTACCAATTTGATTTGGCCAGCTTTGCCCAACGATTCGGGTTTGATGTCCGTCAGGCCTACAGCGGCATCAAGGCACTAGAGCAGGCGGGTTACATCCTGCTCACCGACGACCTCCACCAACCCGCCCAGCTCCAGTTCATGGTGAGCAAGGAGCGACTGTACGACTACCAGATCAAGCACCCCCAAACCCACAAGCTGGTCAAGGCCATCCTACGCACCAGCCAGGGTGCATTCCTCAATCCGGTACAACTGCGCGAAGGGTCACTGGCCAATTTTCTGAACGTAACCCTTGAAGAACTGCACCGTATCCTGCTCAAAATGAAGGGGGAAGGCGTGGTAGACTATATCCCGGAGCGCTCGGGTCCGCAGCTGGTCTTCGTCGAAGAACGGATCGATCCGGACAACCTTCGCATCGATGAACGCCAGTACAATTTTCTGAAAGAGCGGGCCCGCAACCGCATCGATACGATGGTTGCTTACTGTGAGTCGGACGACCTGTGCCGCTCGCAACGATTGCTACACTATTTTGGTGAGTCAGAGGCACCGGAGTGTGGCGTGTGCGACGTATGCCGCCGCCGCAAGGTCCCTCTACCGGATCGCCGGCAGGTTTACGCTGAAGTCCGGGCAATGCTTACCAGGTCTTCCACCCTGACGGTATCCGAGTTGCTGCGGGCCTATCCCACCCTGACGGGACCGGAAGTGGCGGCTATCCTCCAGGATCTGGTCAATGAGGGCCTGCTCATCAAGCAGGCCGATACCCTACGCCTGCCGTGAGAATCATCTGTACCGTCACCAACGACCTGTCGCACGACCAACGCATGCACCGCATCTGCGGCAGTTTGCAGGGCGCGGGCCATTCCGTCACATTGGTTGGCCGGGAGCTGCCCGATAGTCCCGCCCTACCCGACCGTCCCTACCACCAACATCGCCTGAAATGCCGGTATTTACGCGGCAAGCGGTTCTACGCCGAGTATAACCTGCGCCTTTGGCGGCTACTGCGCGGTTGGGAGTTTGACGTGATCTGCGCCGCGGACCTGGATACCTTACCTGCCGGAAGCTGGTTGACCCGAGCGCGGGGCAAGTTGGTCTACGACGCCCACGAGTGGTTCAGCGAAACGCCGGAAGTATTTGCGCGTCCGCTGGTGCGGGGCTTGTGGCGGGGCCTCGGGAAGGCCTTGGTTCCGCACACCGATGCCCGGTACACCGTAGGCCCTGAACTGGCCCGGCAACTGGAGGTCGAATACCGAATGCCATTCGCGGTAGTTCGTAATCTGCCCAGCCGGGTGGAATTCCCAAAACACGAAAATACTGGAGGAGTAATTCTTTATCAAGGGATGTTGAACCCCGGACGTGGTTTGGAGGTAGCCATGGCAGCCCTTTCCGACCTTCCGGGTTGTAAACTCTGGATCGTGGGTTCAGGGCCGGAGCGGCAAGCGCTCGAGGCATTGGCGCAGCGAACAGGGGTTGCGGACCGGGTCTGGTTCGCGGGATTTCGTCCACCTCATGAATTACCCGAGATCACGCGCAATGCCTGGCTGGGCATCAATTTGTTGGAGGCATCCAGCCCCAGTTATTATTTCAGCCTGGCCAATAAGTCTCTCGACTACGTACAGGCCGGGCTACCCAGCGTGCAAATGGACTTTCCGGAGTACAGGAACCTTCAGGAACGATACCACTGTTTCTCGCTGCTCCCGGAACTTACGGCACCCGCGCTCGCCGCCGTGATCCAGGGATTACGGGATAACAAACCGGCTTATGATCGCTTGCGCCATAACTGTGAACTGGCCGCGGAGGAGTTGTGCTGGGAGCGGGAGGAGCCGCGCCTGCTCGAAATTTACGAGGGGCTGGAGCGGGAACGCTAGTGGGTAAGGCTGATCTTGCCGCCCTCGATGCGCAGTTGAAGGTTGTCGAAATTCTTGAGCCATTCTACAAAGTCTTCCCCGAGGAGTTCGCGGCGCCAACCGGATCCGAGGATGGATTTCCGGACGGTCTCATCCTGCTTCATACGTCGGATGGCGTTGCGGGGCATGACGAGGGCGTGACTGATGTCGGCTTCATTGGCCCGGTACTTCATGAGCAGGTAGAGCAGTTCGACGATCATATCGTCCTCCTCATCGTCCTGGCTGGACCGCTGAATGCTCTTCACGATCTTCAGTTCTTCCGGAGTGGGGGGCTCCTGGTACATCTCGACGAAGAGGTCGCCGTAGCGGCTCACCGTTTTGCCCGGCAGCCGGCGGTTCTCCTGCATGCTTTGCTTGCCGCCGCGTACACCGCGGACGAGCTGACCGATGATCTTGCTCGACAGGATCATCTCCTTGCTGTAGTTGCGCTTCTCCGCTTGGGCGCGCCGCCATTCGAAGAGGCGCAGCAGGAATACGCGTTCTTGGGTGCGACTTGAGCGGGCAATGTTGCTGTTGAGCAGTTCGTGGTTGGGATCGCGGTAGTAGTAGTCCTCTTCGGTCATGAGGGCGCATTCCTCCAATGCCCACTCGAGGCGGCCGTTGGCCTTCAGTTTTCCCGTGATGGTATCGTACAACTCGCGGAGGTAGAGTACGTCGGTGAGGGCGTACTTGATTTGCTTTTCGCTCATCGGGCGTTTGGACCAGTCGGTGACGGCGTAGCCCTTTCCTACCTTTTCGCCTACCTCGGCCTCTACCAGCTTGGCGAAGCTCGTTGGGTAGCGATGACCACAGAAGGCCGCGGCTACCTGGGTATCGAAGACGTTGGCGGGAATCATACCGTAGGCGCGGTACAGCAGTCGGTAGTCGTTGTCGCCCGCGTGGGTGATCTTGACGATGTCCGGATCCTGGAGCAGTTTCAGGAAGGGGGTCAGGTCGGTCACCGTGATGGGATCCAGCAGAAAGTAGCCGTCGCGGGTACTGATCTGGATCAGACAGAGAAGGGTCTGGTAACGCTTTTCCCCGATAAACTCGGTGTCAAAGCCCATCCATTGGATGCCTTCGCACTGGTGGTAAAAATTCTCGAGGCCTTCGGGGGTGTCGATAAGGGTGTAGTCAATGCCGGCAACGGTCATGGGTGTTATGGCGTATTTTCTGAACAAAAAAGGTGCCGTAAGGTAACGCATTACGCCAACAGCGCGCCAACCCGTATTGCCGTGGGGCGTTTTGGTATAAACTCGCCTTGTATGACACTCGCCAAACGCCTGCTTATCGGTCTCAGTCTTGTTCTTGTCCTCGTGGTCGGTGCACTCCTGCTGGCACCCATTATTTTTAAGGACAAGATCGTAGCCAACGTCAAGTCGGCCCTCAATGAATCACTCGAGGCAGAAGTGGATTTTGCGGATGCTGAGGTAAGTTTTTTGCGGAGTTTTCCGGACATCGCCCTAACGGTAGACCGGTACTCCGTAGTCGGGATAGACACCTTCGCCGGGCTACCCCTGATTCGTGGCGAGCAGGCACGCATTGACCTGGGCTTCTGGTCGGTGCTGGCCGGCAATGGTAATTATAATATCGATGCCGTAGTCCTGGACCGCCCGGATGTCAATCTCCTCGTGCTGAGTCCCGAGCTGGCCAATTACCTAATTGTTCCCGAGACGGATGAATCGGACGTTTCAACAGATTCCCAGGAAAATTCGGCCCAGATTACCCTTGACTACTTCGAGATCAACGGTGGAAAACTGATTTACGACGACCGCACCACGGAGACCTACGTAAAACTGGCCGGGCTGGACGCTACGGGGCAGGGTGACTTCACCGCCTCCGTATTCGACGTGGTCACGAACGCCCGGGCCGATGCCTTCACATTGGTACAAGGGGGGCTCACCTACCTCGACGAAGTAAATATGACGGCCGAGGGCACCGTCAACGTCAACGCCGATGAACTGCGCTACACCTTTACGGACGCCGACGTGACCCTGAACGAACTGGCACTGGTCGTTGACGGAAGCATCGACCTGGAAGAAAACGACGATATCCAATTTGATCTGGCGTACGAAGCCCCGGCTAATGATTTCCGGCAGCTGTGGAGCCTCATTCCGAGTGCGTACACCGAGGGTTTCGAACGGGTACAGACGGGCGGTACCTTTACTCTGAACGGCACCGTTTCCGGAATCTATAACGGGGAAACGGAAACCTACCCGGCCTTCACAGTCAATAGCGAGGTGAACGACGGCAGCGTACAGTACCCGGGCCGCCCGGTAGGCATCACCGGTATCGATGCTGCCCTATCCGTGGAGAGCCCGGCATCCGACCTCGACCGGCTGGTGGTTAACCTGCCGCGCTTCAATTTCACGCTGGGTGGCGATCCCTTTCGGGGCAGTTTCCGCCTGGCTACACCACTTTCAGACCCCGCCGTTGATGCCCGGCTGGACGGCACCCTTGATCTGGGCAAGTGGGCCTCCGCCATCCCCCTGGAGGGCGTAAGTGAGCTTGCCGGACGGATCGTCGCCGACATCACCGCCGATGGCGTACGGCAAAGTGCTTTGGAAGCGGGGCGTTACGCCGACGTCAATCTGAGCGGCAACGTGCTGGTGAGCAATCTCGTTTACGCTGCGGAAGGCACCCCGCCGGTGCGGATCGCCCAGGCCCGGGCGGATTTCAGTCCGCAATTCGTAGAACTGCAGCAATTTACGGCCAACCTTGGCCGCAGCGACCTGTCCGCCACCGGCCGGATTGATAACATCCTGGCCTACTTCAGCCCCGAGCAAACCATGCGCGGATCCCTTACCCTGCGTTCCAACTTTTTTGACGCGGACGAGTGGGCTCCGGCCGAGGCCGATACTACCCTATCTACTCCGGCCGAACTGAACGCCGGGCAGGCGGCTGCGGATACCGAGGTTTTCGACCGCTTCGATTTCGACATTGACGCGGAGGTAGAGGAACTCACGTACGGAGAGTACCGCCCAACCGGCTTACGGGTGGTCGGCAACGTAAAACCGAACCGGCTGGTCATCAACTCGGCGGCCGCCACCCTTGACGAAAGCAGCTTTACCGGAATGGGCACGGTTAGCAACCTGTTCGACTACACCTTCGGCGACGGCATTCTCACCGGGCAGTTGAACCTCCGTTCGGGCTTCTTTAACGTAAATGATTTCATGGCCGAGGAAAGCCCGTCCAGCGCCTCTTCGCCTTCTAATGCCACCGCTGCCGAGTCTTCTGCGGTGATTCCGGTGCCGCGTAATATCAATCTCGCGGTGGACGTACAGGCCGACCGGGTGCAGTACACCGACATCACGATGAATAATGTGGCCGGCCAGCTGGTGGTACGCGACGGAGCCATCCTCTTCCAGGACGGACGGGCGAATCTCCTCGGCGGGGCCATGGGTTTCAATGGCGCCTACGATACCGCGGAGGGGGACGAGCCGGTCTTTCGGTTCTCTTACGATATGGACAACCTGGATTTCAGCCAGGCTTTCAGCGCCTTGAATACCTTCTCTATTCTCGCGCCGGTAGGTAAATTCATCTCCGGCAACTTCAGTTCCGAGATGGTCATGGAAGGACGTCTGGGTCCTGACCTGCTCCCCCAGTTGAACAGCATCGACGCTAAGGGCCTGCTGCGCACCGCCGAAGCCCGCATTGCCTCGTTCAAGCCCCTGCAGGTCATCGGCAGCGCACTAAACGTGAAGGAGCTGCGGGGAAATGCGATGCTGCGCGACATCATCGCGGCCTTCGCGGTCAACGATGGTACGGTAACGGTAGACCCTTTTGATTTTAAACTGGCGGGGATAACCATGACTATGGGGGGTACCCACGGTTTGAACACCGACATGGACTACCGCATCCGGGCTGCGGTCCCCCGAGCCATGATCGAAGGCAATCTGGTAGCCGGTGCCGCCCTCGGTGCCCTGGACAAACTCGCCGGTCAGGCGGGTAAGCTGGGCCTTAACCTGACGCCGGGTGATACATTAAATTTAAATATCACGCTCACGGGGTCTATGTCCGATCCCCGCGCGGGCGTCGACCTGCTCGGGAAATCCGGCAGTGGCGGCAACACCTCAGTGGCCGGAACGGTTACTGATGCGGTTCGCGATCGGTTGACGGAAGAGGTGACTTCCCGTACAGACTCCCTGCGTGGCATCGCCGAAAACCGCGCGAATACCTTCCGAGATAGCCTGGCCGCCCAGGCCAATAATCAGGCCCGCCAACTCGAAGAACAGGCGGCGAACCGCTTAAAGGACGCATTGGGGGTCAAGCGGGATTCCGCGGGAACGGCAGCGGACAGTTTGAAACTGCCAAACGTTGGGCGCGATGCCGTAGAAGACGTGAAAAAGGAACTGGAGAAATTCAACCCCTTCAAACGAAAGAAATCGGGCGGAGGCGGCGGTAGCTAGTGAATAACTTAAGCAGTGGAGGTGTCCCGGATTTGCCGGGGCACCTGAAACTGTGCAACACCACCGGGGTCGGGCACCCATCGGGATTTCGACCAAGCCGGACATAAAAAAAGCCGTCACAGACCAGGTCTGTAACGGCTTTCACCTTGTAGCGGGGGCAAGACTCGAACTTGCGACCTTCGGGTTATGAGCCCGACGAGCTACCAACTGCTCCACCCCGCGATGTTAATTTTTACCACGTTACCATCGTAACGGGCTGCAAATATACATACACTTTTGACATTCCAAAAGTTCGGCCAAAGTTTTTGAATTATTCCTCCGTTTCCGGGGCCAACTGGATGCGCAGCCCGTTGATCTCGTCGGTGATGCGCAGTTGGCATCCGAGCCGCGAATTTTCCTCCACGAAGAAGGCCTGATCCAGCATATCCTCCTCGTCGTCCTTCATTTCGGGCAGATCGGTATCGGAGAGAATGTAGCAATGACAGGTACTGCACAGGGCCATGCCGCCGCAAGTCCCCTTAACGGGTAGTTCGTAGGCTTTGCAGACTTCCATTACGTTCATGTTCATGTCCGTGGGCGCCTCCAGTTCGTGTGCTTCGCCGTGGCGGTCGATGACGGTAATGGTAATATTTCCGGATTCGGACATGGTGAAAGCTTTTGCGGCGCGAAGATAACAACGTGACGGGTGGAACGAACAGCTGGTGGACGACTTCCTATGATCCTACATACGGGGGCGGGTGAATTTGGCGTACCTTTGCGGCTTATTTCCGGGGGGGTCGTCGATCGCACACCGTATTTCCACTACTACACGACCTGGGGTCGTGGGTTAAGCCATTGCCAGACACATGGAAAAGTATATCAATCTCTTTGATTTCAACCAAAAGGTGAATTACCGGATCGAGATCCTTTCCGGTCTGACCGTGGCCCTGGCCCTGGTACCGGAGGCGGTAGCCTTTGCCTTCCTGGCTGGGCTGCCCCCGCTTACGGGTCTGTACGCCGCCTTCGTAATGGGTATCGTAACCGCCATTTTCGGTGGTCGCCCGGGAATGATCAGCGGGGCGACTGGGGCCGTGGCGGTGGTAATCGTTTCGCTGGCGCAGTCGCACGGCATCGAGTACATTTTCGCCACGGTGGTCCTGGCCGGCATTTTTCAGATTGCTGCCGGCGTGTTACGGTTAGGCAAACTGATGCGTCTGGTGCCGCACCCCGCCATCTTCGGTTTTGTCAACGGTCTGGCGATCATCATCTTCATGTCGCAGCTCGACCAGTTCCGCAACAGCGCCACCGGTGAGTGGCTGTCGGGGCCACCCCTGTACCTGTTCGGCGGCCTGGTCCTGCTGACCATGCTAATCATCTGGGGCCTACCCAAGCTGACCAAAACGGTACCCGCTTCGCTAGTGGCCATCCTGACGGTTTTCGGTATCGTGGCTGCCCTGGGCATCGATACGCGTACGGTGGGTGACCTGGCGAGCATCTCAGGTGGATTCCCCCCTTTCCACGTGCCGCAAGTGCCGATCTCGTTTGAGACGCTGCAAATCATCACGCCCTACGCACTGATCGTGGCCGGTGTGGGATTGATAGAAAGTCTATTGACCCTCAACATCATCGACGAGATCACGGAGACCCGGGGTCGGGGCAACAAGGAAGCCGTAGCCCAAGGCGCGGCCAATATCCTTTCCGGTTTTTTCTCGGGCATGGGCGGATGTGCGATGCTCGGCCAGAGCCTGATCAACATCAGCGCCGGGGCGCGGGCGCGCCTTTCGGGGATTGTAGCGGCCGTTATGCTGCTCATTTTCATCATGTTTGGCAGCAGCCTGATCGAACTCGTGCCTATGGCGGCCCTGACCGGTCTGATGATCATGGTAGCGGTAGGCACCTTCGAATGGGCCAGTCTGCGCACCTTCGGAAAAATGCCCAAGTCGGACCTGCTGGTCATGGTGCTGGTTACGCTGGTGACCATCTTCCTCCACAACCTCGCCCTGGCGGTAATCGTAGGCGTCATCATCGCCGCGCTGCGATTTGCCTGGGAAAGTGCCAAGCGAATCCGGGCGCGCAAGCGGATCGACGAAAACGGGGTCAAGCATTACGAAATTTACGGCCCCCTCTTTTTCGGATCGGTCGCTGTATTCAGCGAAAAATTTGACGTGCTCGGGGACCCGCAGGAGATCGTCATTGATTTTGAGGAAAGCCGCATCGTAGATATGTCGGCCATTGAGGCCCTCAATAAACTTACCGAACGGTACCACAAGGTGGGCAAGACCGTCCACCTGAAACACCTGAGCCCCGACTGCCGCCGTCTGCTGAATAAAGCGGAGGCCATCATCGAAGTTAACGTACTGGACGACCCTACCTACAAGGTAGCGGTCGACCGTCCGTTCTAATCGCGTACTTTGCCGCAAACCTGCACTATGGGCAAGCGGATAGGAATAACTGGCAACATCGGAGCGGGAAAGACCACCGTTTGCCGAGAATTTGAGCGATTGGGGATACCGGTATACTACGCCGACGAACGCGCCAAACAGCTGATGGTGAGCCACGCTGACCTCCGGGCCAGTGTTGCCGCACGATTTGGTACGGAAAGCTACCATCCGGGGGGAAACGTCAACCGGCCCTACCTGGCCGAGCGCGTCTTCAATGACCCCGCCGCCCTCGCGGAACTGAACGCCCTGGTACACCCCGTGGTGGCCGCGGATGCGGCGCAGTGGCACCTGGCCCAAGACTGCCCCTATACCCTGCACGAAGCGGCCATCCTGTTGGAAATCGGAGCCGCAGCGGAATACGCCGCGATGATTGTAGTGGACTGCCCCTACCCCACCCGACTGGCCCGCGTGACGGTCCGGGACGGCATATCCGCCGAGGCTTTCGCGGCCCGGGCCGCCCGGCAGTGGTCAGACGAGCGCAAGCGCGCAGCGGCCGATCACCTCATCGTAAATGACGGTAAGGCGCTTATCCTGCCACAGGTGCTGCGCGTGGACCGAATCTTAGCCGGCTGAGCCGCACCAAAATCGGCCGCTCAGCGTTAAAGCGAAACCTAAGTATCCCCCATGCGCATCTTTTCCGCCCTGTTTCTCGGACTTTTCCTGACCGCCTGTGCGGCCGATATGCCGCTGGAAAACTCCGGCGTGGATACCACCTATTCCAGCCCTGTCGCGCGGGATACCCAGCCCAGCCCGCCACAGTCCGCGGACCAGGCCGCCGCACCGACGCCTTACGGAATGGTGATTGAGCCCGATGCCACCAGCCCGGCCGGTGCCAAGGGCACCGCTTCGGCAACTGAATCTGCACCCGCGCTCGCCGCCCAACGCCTGCTGACGGGACGCTGGGTCAACTCCGCCGATGACCAGGAGACCGTGCAGTTTACACCTACCCACTACAAGACCTTTTACGAGGATAAGCTCCTAGTAGAGGAAGATATGACCTTCTACGGCCAGTGCCCTGCGGCCTGTAGCGGTGGCACGTCCACCGGAGAACCCTGCTTTACCATCAGCGGACCGGCCCAGACCGACTGCTACGGCATCGTGCGGCTGACCGACGATTTGCTGGAGTTACAGCTACTGGGCATCAGCACCGAAACCGTGGTGTATCGGCGGGCAGACTGAGCGGCGATACCAAACCTTATTTGGGCGCGGTTATAGCGTCTACAGCACCCTCTCCATGAAACTAACTTTACTCCTATTCTCCTTTCTGGCGTGTCTGTCCAGCCTGGACGCCCAGCTTAACGCCACCCTTCGCTCAAACGTGGATTTTGGTGTGAACGTCAACGACATCTGGGGATACGTAGCACCCGACGGCACGGAGTACGCCCTGATGGGTTTGGATACGGGTATCGCCGTCATTTCCCTGGCCGAGCCGGACGCCCCGGTGGTGATCGACGTGACCAGCCAGCCGACCAGCATCTGGCGGGACATCAAGTCTTACCGCGGATTCGCCTACGCAACCGCCGATCAGGGTTCGTACGGGCTGACGGTCATCGATTTGCGTGAGTTGCCAGAAAAGATAAGTTACCAACCGTACACTTATGAGGTACCCGGCTACCCCGGCACCTTCTCCCGCGCCCATAACCTTTACATTGACACCCTTTCCGGCCTGCTGTTCACTGCCGGCGGCGACCGCAACATCAACGACGGGGGGGTATTGATTTTTGACTTGAAAGAAAATCCAGCCGAACCCCGGCTGATCGCGCAAGGGCCGCCCGTGTACGCCCACGACGTGTACGTACAGGACGATATTATGTACGCTTCGGAAATCTACCTAGGCGAACTTGGCATCTACAATATCAGTGACCTCGCCAACATCACCAAGCTGGGATCAACGCAAACACCCTACCGCTTTACCCATAATGCCTGGAGCAACCAGGACGGAACGGTGGTCTATACCACGGATGAGGTGGCCAACGCCAGCGTGGCGGCCTTCGACCTTACCGATTACAACGACATCGAATTACTGGATGAGTACCGGCCACTGACCAGTCTCAACACCCGGACCATCCCGCACAACGTGCACTTCATCAACGACTATTTGTCTATCAGCTACTATACCGACGGACTGCGGGTAGTGGACGCCAGCGACCCGACCAACCTGATCGAAGTGGCGAATTACGATACCTACGACGGTCCAGATGGAGGATTCAACGGCGACTGGGGAGCCTACCCTTTCCTGCCGAGTGGTCTTACCCTGGTCTCCGACCGGCAGAGTGGTCTGTTCGTGGTGGACGTAAACTACGTAAGGGCGGCGCGCCTGCGGGGCACCGTTAACGACGGCGACGCAGATGTACCGCTGAACGGGGCCCGGGTGGAAATACTAACCGAGCAGGCCAATCTGACCAACACCGATGCCACCGGAAATTACGCCACGGGCATCGCCGGCGAAGGAAGCTATCAGGTGGTGGCTTCGGCGGAAGGTTTTTACCCGGACACGGTTACGGTTACGCTGACGCGGGGAGAAGAAGTGATGCAGGACTTTACCTTAACCAACCGGCAGACCACTGCATTCGCTTTCGTTGTGGCTGACGGTCAGACCGGAGCACCGGTAGTGGATGTACGGGTAGATCTGCTGAACCCGGATGGCACCTATACCGCGCTGTCCGATAGTGCGGGGGCGGTCCGCTTTGCAGAAATTTTTGATTACGACTATACCGTGGTAGCGACGGCCTGGGGATACCAACTTGAGATTCTTGAAGAAGTACACCCCATGCAGACCGCACTTGACACCTTCTTTTTGGATCGGGGGTACGAGGATTCCTTCGTCACGGATCTGGGTTGGACAGTGAGTGGCAATGCTACCCGCGGCAAGTGGGAGCGCGGAGTACCAACCGCTACTTATAATATTGAGGGCCCCGGGCAACCCGGAGAGGATTCTCCCTGGGACTTCGGTGACCAGGGATACTTTACCGATCCTGCCGGTGGCAACTCCAACTCCCGCGACGTCGACCGTGGTGAAACGCAACTCCGTTCACCGCTCTTCGACCTTACAGACTACGGCAGTGGAGTAATGCTGACGTACGACTACTGGTTTAGCAATCTATCCGGCAACTTGCCACCCAACGACAGTCTGACGGTGGCCTTGTCGAACGGTGATTCAACGCTGACGCTTGCCGTCTACCGTGGTGCAGTAACGGAATGGCAACGCGACACTATCCTGCTGGACGGACTCCTACCCTTTACCGGTGAGATGCAATTAATCGTGACCACTGCGGACGAGAACAGCAGTGATAATCTGGTGGAAGCCGCTTTCGACAACTTCCGCGTACTGGATTCCCTGATGCTCTCCCCAACCCCCTCCCTACCCCAAAATGTCACGCGGGTGGAAGTGTATCCCAACCCTACCTCAGACGTTTTCCAGTTGGCTTACGACCTGGAAACGGCCATTACGGCGGAGGTGGAGATCTTCTCCGTCACGGGGCAGCGGATGTTTCAGCAACGCATCACCGGCCGGCGGGGTAACCTGACCTTCGGTGAAGGCTGGGCACCGGGACTGTACCTCGT
Source organism: Neolewinella litorea (assembly GCF_004803465.1). Taxonomy (GTDB): domain Bacteria; phylum Bacteroidota; class Bacteroidia; order Chitinophagales; family Saprospiraceae; genus Neolewinella; species Neolewinella litorea. The sequence goes on from NZ_SRSF01000001.1 coordinate 658,937, forward strand.
TCGCATCACTTCCGGCGGCCGGTTGCTGCAGGTGGGTAAGGCCATCAAGCGGTAATCTGCCCTCCTACTTTACCGGCTCACTGACGACTCGGAGCCCTACGTGCTTATCGTTTTCCGGAGCCGCTTCCGAAGCCGGATCAACGAAGTCGTAGGCACTGTAGCCATACTGCCCATCTTCCGCGTACTCCGCCAGGTTCCCGCCGATGTCGTAGATCATCCGACCGCTGATCTTGACCGGTGCGAAGGTCCCAACCGGTTTGACCAGACTGGTGGTAAGCTCGTCCACTTTCTTTCTCAGGTCGTCTACCTCGTCTCGGGTGATGTCATAGCCGGCCCAGTAATTAAGGGTGTTCTCCTTGGCTCCGCTGTCGTGCGCCTTTTCCTGTAGAGACTTCGCTTCTTTCCGGCTCGGGAAGCGGGCAGGGTCACCCAGCTTTCCGGACAACCACTGAAGATAACTCTGTGCGTCCTCACGACTCAATACTACCGGATCGTTTGCCGCCCCGTCGGGAATGACAAACTCCGGCTGAAAGGCCGCGTACTGGGCGTTGGTGAGTTCAAACCGCGCAATGGAGATGGTGTCGTCACCCAAACTAACCATTTCCGGCAGCAGCACCCCATCGGTGAATACGCCGTAGAGCGTGCCGTGACGGGCCACCGTATCCTTGGTCAGCATCTGGGCCAGCGGGCTATCGTCCTTCAGCGCCGGATTGTCCTTCCGTTCCTTGCCGAAGAGGTAGGTATCGATCCAGGCCAGTTCCTCTTCCATCTTTCGCTTCTGGTGGGTGATTTTTTGCAGACCGTGCGGCTGGCCCGGGAACCACAGGAAGCGGACCGGTGCCTGGGCAATTTGCTGAAGGGCACGGTAGTATTCCCAGCCCTGGTCGCGGGGAACGGCCCGGTCTTCGCTGCCGTGAAAAATGATGGTGGGCGTACGCACCTTTTCCATATCGAACAGAGGAGATTTGATCAGGTAGGCTTCATTGTAGTTCTTCCCGTTCGTATCGTCCCAGGGTGCGCCGCCGAAGTAGCTCTGGTCGAAGCTTACCCCAAATTGGCAAGTGCCGAAATCACTTGTCCAGTTGACGTCACCGGCACCCGGACAGGCCACCTTGAATCGCTCGGGGTATCGCACGGTCAGCATCGTAGTGAGGATGGCACCATTGCTCCAACCCATACTGCCGATACTGTCGGGGTGTACCTTGCCTTCTTCAATCAGCTTGTCGATGCCGGCGGTAATGTCTTCCATCTCCGGCTCGTAGTAGTTTTCCTTGATGCTCTCCACGTAGGCCAGCCCGTGATTGGCCGAACCATGGTAGTTCGGTTTAAGTACGAAAGCCCCACGTTGGCTCAGGATCTGTGGATAGGTACTCCACCGCTCACTCCAGCGGTCCAGGTCCATGCTTGACGGACCACCATGAATGCTCAGCATCAGAGGGTACTGCCGACCGGGCTGGTAATCCTCCGGGTAGTACAGGATCCCCGATACCATCTCTCCCTGATAACCTTTCCACTCAATGACTTCGCTGCGGGCGATGTCTTTCTTGCGCAGTTTCTCGTTCAGCGCCACGATTTCCCGCACGTTTGCGATTTTGGTACCCGCGAACTCCGCCACATAATAGCGCGGCAGTTTGCTGGCCGTGGAATGTTCCAACACCACCTGCTTACCATCTTCGGAAAAGGCCAGGAAGTTTACGTGATCTTTCAGGCTGTCCAGCTTGATCTCCTGACCCTTCCCGCCGCGCGGGTAGAAGGCTTCGCGCATGGTGGCGCGGTTGGAAAGGTCGGCCACGACGTCGTTGCCGACTACGTGAATCCCGCCGACGCCGTTCTCCCAGTCCAGTTCCACTTTCCGGTAGTTCCCTTCGATGGGTAGGTAGTACAATTCCCCGATACCCGCACCGTTCCAGATCGGGTCGCTGCTCAGTTCGGCGGTAAAGTAGAGCCCATTGCCGTCGCGCGTGAAGGCCAGCTCCCGTGGCGTCTGCAAACCTTCCAGAATGCGTCGTTGGGTTTTGCCGGCAACGTCCATCAGGTAGTATGCGCTCTTCGGTTGGGCATCCGCACCCTGGTGCGGACTTCCGGCCAGGACGTAAGCCAGATATTTTCCGTCAAAACTTACCGCATATCCCTCTACGGGCTTGTCGTTCTCGGTCAGGCGCCGCGACTCCTTGTCCTTCAGCGAGAAGGTATACAGGCGTTCCGCCTTCCAGGTGCTGGTATCTTCCACGACTACTACGTCGTCCTTTATTTCCTCAAGCTCCTGCTCCTGCAGGCTTTTGCCCTCATTGCTCAGATAGACCAGCGTGGAGTCGTTCAGCCATTCCAGGTTACTGATCCCGTTCTTGAATTCCTTTACTTCCTGGGGTTCACCGCCGTAGACACTCATTTTCCAGAGTTTCTTTCCCCCGTCGCGACCGCTGAGGAAATAGATTTCCTCCCCGTCGCGGGAGAACAGGGCCGAGTGGTCGCTATCGTCGCCCGTGGTCAGGCGAACGGTGCGGAATCCGTCCTTGGTGCGGTCGTTGAGGCGGGTGAGGTAAAGATCGCGTACGAACTTGTCCTTCTTTTTGTCCTTGGCCGCCCGGCTTTTGCTCCACAGGACCATTTTGCCGTCGGGCGAAAACTCCACGTTCGACATTGATGCAGTATGAATGACATCGTCGATGGTCCACTCGCTCTCGTCCGTCTGACCCATTACGGGCCGCCAGGCGCAGGTGCAAAGTAAAAGCCAGAAAAGAGCCGGGTAGCGCAGGTTCATAGTCTAATGATTTGTGGTAAAAGTAGCAAGCACGGATGACCCCACGACACAGGAATTCATCCAAGCATCTGTAAAATTATTTGTTTTTAGTTTATATTTTCAAAAACAGTTTGTAGTTTTACCTCACAATCGAGACTACCATGCAGCGCACCACCCCGAGTTTTACGACGGCCCATTTACTACAGCGCCTGTCCGGAAATTCCACCTCTCACACCCTTATTCGTTTCGCAACGGATCGCCAAGCCAGCCTGGACAGGCTATCCAATAGCGTACCCACCCGATCCTAGCTGACCACTTCTGCTAAGCAGTTATTACCCTATTCGGATGCTTGGCGAGGTACGAGATAAAGTTCCTCTTGTCGGCCGTTGATGTACCGGAACGCCTCTCCGTCCCAGAATCCGTCTTCTTCCAGCATGATGCGTACGTCCTTGTTCCATTCTGGCAGAAATACGCGGTTATTCAGTTCAATGCTGTAGGCCGTATGGGGGAAAACCGGATAATCCCCCCGGATGGGTACCCCTTCTTGTTGGTCCCACAGTCCAATGGTCGGTCCGGCCCCGTGACCGTGGTAGCCGATCGGGTGGCTGTAAATGCTGGGTCGTAATCCTTCCTTCTCCGCGGTGCGGATCGTATTGAGCAGCAACTCGTTGCCGGACCTGCCGTTGGCGTAGTCATCCGTCAGGATATCCATCAGTCTCAGCCCTTTGCGGTGCGCTTGCACCAAATAGGCGGGAGCCTCGGTTTCTCCTGGCTTCAGGATGTAGGCGTTTTCCTGTGTATCGGTATTCAGACCGCAGTAGGTAATGCCGAAATCGCAGTGGATCAGGTCTCCGGGCAGGATTACGTCTGAGTCAGGGCGGCCACCAAAGCCGTACAGTTGCTGATCCGCGGCCCGCTGCACGTCCACGGTAGGGTGAAACCAGGTCTGCAGGCCAAGTTCCCGCACCCGCTCACGCAGGTACCACACCACGTCCTCCGTGGTCGTCACCCCTGGTTGAATGACCTGTTCACTGAAGGCCTCGCGAATAATTTCGTGGGCCACCTGCATCACCTGCCGATAGACGATCATTTCCGAAGGTGTACGGGTTTCCAGCCACCGGATCGCCAGGCGTTCTCCGCTGACTACCCGTTTGGCCAGGTCTTCCGGCAACTCCTCCATCAGGCGGTCGTAATGGAAGCTGCTGATTCCGTCCGCCAATCCGAATTCTTCGCTGCGGTTTACGGCGATCTTCTCAGGGTTCCGGCCACGGATGATTTCTACCAACCGCTTCCACTGGTCGGGCTGCTGTTCCGGATCCCAGGCTTCTTTGAAGACGTCGCCCACGTCATACCGCGCAATGGCGAGCGTTTCCAGAGGCTGTCCATCCCCCGGGTCGAAGGCAACCAGCATGGTGGTGCGCCGGGCACCCATCCACGTACTGGGCAGCATCGTTTTCACCACGGCATCCTCGTTGTACTCCCGGGTGATCATCACCCACATATCTATACCCTCCTCCCGCATGATGGCCGGCACCACGGTCTCAAAGCGCTCCTTCAGCCAGCGATCCTGCAACTCACCCTGCTGGCGCAGCGAAAGGATGACGGGCATGCGGGACTGGGCCACCGCGGTGGCCGAAAGAATGAGCAAAAGAAGCAATGAGAGGTAGCGCATAAGAAGGCGATGGTTGATGGTTGGGCTAATGTAATACCCCGGTGCCTTGCTTACCTTCGTTAGCGTGAAGCTTTCCGCAACGGTTGCCCTCCTCGTTTGCTACCTGATGCTGGTAGTGGCGCACCTGTACTACCCCAAGTGGCAACAGGGGGGTACTGAGGCCACCCTCAGTTACGATGTATCCGGCTATTACCTTTACCTGCCCGCCGTGTTTATCTACGATGACCTCCGGGAAGTTAAGTTCCTGCCCCAGATCATCGAGCAATATCGGCCCACCGCAACCCCTTATCAGGCATATCCGCACGCCAATGGCAACGCGGTAATGAAGTACAGCCTTGGTCAAGCCGTGTTGTATACCCCGGCATTTCTGCTCGCCCACGCCTATGCCTCCGCCAGCGACGAATACCCGGCCGACGGATTCTCCCGGCCCTACCAATTGGCAATTTCTCTATGGAGCCTGCTGATCAGTTTTCTGGGACTGTTCGTTCTGATGCGCGTCTTGCTGAAGTATTTTACCGAATCCACGGTAGCCCTCACCCTACTCCTCATCACGCTGGCCACCAACTACTTCAATTATGCAGCCATCGACGGTGCCCTCACGCATAATTATGAGTTCAGCCTGTATGCCCTTTTGATTTTGGCCTGCACCCGGCTGTATCAGTCGGGAAGAGAGGGAAGCGCGGCAACGGCCCCGTGGCAGTTGTTCGCCGGCATCGGCTTGCTCATCGGGCTAATGGCACTCACCCGACCAACCGAGATCATCGCTTGCCTGCTCCCGTTGCTCTGGAATATGCCCCCCACCCGAGCGGGACTGCAGAACCGGTGGAGCTTTCTTATGCACCAACCGGGAAAGATCGCGCTGGCCGTGGCAACCTGCTTGCTAATCGGATCGATGCAACTGTTCTATTGGAAGTACGTAACCGGCGACTGGATTGAGTACAGTTACCAGGACCAGGGATTTGACTGGTGGGAACCTCACCTTGTCGATGGTCTGTTCAGTTACAAAGCGGGCTGGCTGACGTACACGCCGGTAATGTGGTTTGCCTTGATTGGTTTTATCCCGCTGTACCGCAGCCGCACGAAGATCTTCGCGGCCACTTTCCTCCACAGCCTGCTTTTCATCTACGTGGCCTTTTCCTGGAGTGTATGGTGGTACGGCGGAAGCCTGGGTCAGCGTACCATGGTTCAAGCCTACCCCATACTGGCCTTCCCGCTCGCCGCCACGGTGGAATGGGTAGCCCGAGGTCGACGAAAATGGCTGACCTACCTGTTCGGAGGGATATGTCTGATACTGGTGGCCCACAACCTGTGGTTCACCCACCAGGCCCACCGGGGCGGGCTGCTGGTGGCAGAGTGGATGAACCGGTCCTACTACTGGCGCACCCTGTTCACCTTCGATGTCAATGAGGACGACAAGCTATTGCTCGATAACCCCGAATTCTTTCGCCGCACCCCAAAGCAACTGGACACGCTGTTGACGAACGACTTCGAGAACCAGTCTACCAAGGCCTGCAACCTCCCCCCAATTTCGGGTCAAGGTTCCTACTGTCTGATTGGTCAACAGCAGAATACCGAGGAGATTTGGGTTCACGGGCCTTTCGCCGAAGGCCATTGGCTACGGGCCTCTGCGGATTTCCAGATTGATCGTACCCGCGGCGACGTTCATTCCTACACCCAGTTGGTCCTGCGTTTCTACCGGGACGGTGAGCGCGTCAAGGAGCGGGTGATCCGGCTTCAGCGGGTACTGAATCACGACTTTACCCGACAGGTTTATATAGAGGCCCGCGCCCCGGAAGGTGGAGCCGATGCCGCCAGCGTGATGGTGTGGAACGGCGGCATCGACCAACCTGCCGTGCTGATTGACAATCTGGTGGTTACTACGGTGGAGTGACGTCGGGCGCCAGGGGAGGATATGCGTACAAGCCGGAAAGTACGGAAGCAGCCGGCTTGCCCCCGGGCACGAATCCCGTGTTGCGTGTGTTCCCACGTCCTTCGGTATGCCCCAGATAGGAGGGCCATTTCCAGACAAACATCCCCTGCAGTCGGGCGGATTCCCGCACCGCCCCAGCCAGTGCTGTATAGCAGCGTGCCTGAGCCTCAAGGCTTTCCTCCCGGTCCCCCGCCTCGGCGTGCGGATTTTGCCAGGCATCCGCTACGGAGCGGTAACCGACCTCCGTGAGCCATAGCGGTCGGTCGTGCGCCTCACTTATACTGTCCGCCATCTGCATCCACCGATGCGCTCCGGCCTGCAATTCAGCATCGGTAGGTTGTTTTTCACTGGACAGGGGGTAATAGCTATTCAGGCCCATCACGTCCAGGTCTGCCCAAAAGGAAAGGTTTTCGAACTCTTCGCCCCAGTTGGCAGCGTAAGTCAGTTGGCCGTCGTACACCTCCCGTAGGGCCGCGATGATCTTCCGCCACCGATCGGGGTGCTTGAGAGTGGTGTGCACCAACTCGGTACCAATGCAGAGGGCGGCAACATCTTCCGCCTGCGCCATTTTCCCGTAGTGAAGGATCCAGTCCTCGTAAGCGGAAAAGAATTGCTCCCATCCAGCTTCGTCCGCGAAGTCAATTTCGCCGGGCCACGACCCCCGGATCCAGATCTGCGGTTTCAGGAGCACCGTCAGCCCACGATCGTGCGCGGCACGGATACACGTGCGCACGGCAGGGTCGGTTTCCGATCCCGGACGATCAGGAATGGGTAATTCAGTGATCTCCCGGGGGTTTCGCGAAAAGGTATAGGGCACAATAGCTACGGCGTTGACATTCAGTCTTACAAGACTATCCATTGAAGGTCCGGTAGTGGTACCTCCGTACCCATTATGGCCCCGGTATCCTTCGTGGGCGAACGTCATCCCGCGCAGAAATTCATCCGGGAGGTGACGCACCGCATGACCGGCATCGGTATTCGGATTACGATTACAACCCACGATTAGCGAGAGGGCAACAAGGCTAGAGACGATGCGCATGAATTTCATTTGTCGGCTTCGGCTTCGGCGATTCGGTTGGGATAGTCGGTGATGATGCCGTCGACCCCCTGGGCCATTAATTCGCGCATCCGCGGCACCTCATTTACCGTCCAGGGCACCACGCGCATTCCCAGGGCGTGCGCTTCCTCGATGATTTCGGGGGTCAATTTGCGCTCCCAGGGACTGTAAATGGCCGGCTGAAAACCGAGCTCCACCATTTTGGACTGCACTTCACCGGGCGATTCGTCCAGGTAGGCCAGGGTAAGCCGTGGGTTCTGTCGGTGAATTACGGCCAGCGTCGGGGGATCAAAACACTGCAGAGTAACCAACTCGGGCTTTCCCCAGGCTGCGACATCGTCGAGCACCAAGCGGACGAAGGTTTCCCGATCGGGCACCAAATATGGTTCCCACTCCGGCTGATATTTCAACTCAATATTGTAGCGGGGTGAGAGGCGCCCCTGCTGGACGCAGAACCGGTCGACCGCCGCGAAAACTGCTGAGAGCGTAGGCTTGTGCACCGGCCGGCGGGCCTGCTCTGGAAAGCGCGGGTGTGGCAGTTGACCACAATCGTAATTCTCGATTTCCCGGGCGGTAAGTTGGCGTAGACTTACAGTATCCGTAATAGATCCACCACCAGGCAACTGACAGATCGCGGGCTCCATGTAGGGGTCGTGACTCACAATCACCCGGTCGTCGGCGGAAATAACGACGTCAAGTTCAAGGGTCGTGACTTCAGGATAGCTCAGCGCCCGCAGAAAGGCCGGCACAGTATTCTCGGGCAGCAAGCCGCGGGCACCGCGGTGGCCCTGCCAGTCAAAGGTTGGAAGATTATTGTTCACCATACGCGAAGTTCCGCAGGTCGTCAGCAGCGGCAAGAAGATAATGAGCAAACGGGGCAATCGGGTCACGCTGCGGGTTTGAGGTTTGAAGGGCCGGAATGAAGTCCTCCGAAGAGGAAAGATAATGTGCAGGGAGCGGCTCTGCCCCTTTCTCCACCAATTTGCCTGAAACGCTTCTTGCCGATCGCCGGCCACTTTGACCGGCATATGGTTAACTCCCCGCAACCTCTTTATCCAATCGCTGTATTGATTGGTGTTACACCCTTACTTTTCACCTACCATCGGTCGCCATACCTTTCCGCTATGCTTACCCACTGGTTATTCTGGATCGGGGCTCTGTTCGTGGTCATCTTTCTCAGATATTTGGCATTCAGCGGGCTGTACCACTACATGCTGCGGCTGCGGCTGCGCGACCGCCTGCGCCACCGTATTTTCCATTACGAGGTAGGTGCAGGCGCGCAGGTGCAACGTGAGATCCGCCGGTCGGCGGTAGTATCCCTGATTTTCGCCGTCTTTGGCATCCTGGTACTCTACCTCTGGCAGAACGGATCTACGCGATTGTATACGAAACTGGCCACGGCATCCGACTGGATCTGGCTGGTCGCTGGGACCCTCCTCTTTCTACTGGCGCAGGAGACATACTATTACTGGATCCACCGCTGGATGCACCGGCCCGGGGTGTATGAGCGGGTACATCAATGGCACCACGAAAGCATCGAGACCACGGCCTGGACCGCCTTCAGCTTTCACCCCCTGGAAGCCGTATTGCAGGCGGCTTTTCTTCCGGTCAGCGTCCTGATTATCCCCATGCACGCATTCGCATTCCTGACCCTGCTCGCCGTAATGACCCTATCGGCAACCATAAACCACGCCGGCATTGAAGTTTTTCCGACGCGCTGGGCCAACCTTCCACTGCTCCGCGGACTGATCGGCGCCACGCACCACGACGTACATCACAAGCAGGCCCGCTACAATTTCGGTCTCTACTTCACCTTTTGGGACAAATGGATGGGCACCGAAAGTCCGCGGTTTACCGAGCGCTTTCAACGCTACTCCTCCCGGCATGCGAGGGAGTCAAAAACGCAAACCCAGGCCCGGTAATCAAAGATAGCCGTCCGGCGCAGACACGCTTCCCGCTCGATTGTCCAGCCCCGCTTAGATAACGCCCCACGGTACGCAGCAGCATCGTGCTGCTGGGGGTGGAGCGCATCTCCTGGCAACGCCCGGAAGAGCGGCAACAGCCAGACGTGACGGTGCACGTCGCTGCTCAGGATCATCCGCGTACCAGGCCGCGCCATAGCCGTCAACTGGTCGAGGCTGCGGTGCCAGTCGTCTACGTGATTGATTGCATTGAAGCAGTAAATGCAGTCGAACGGATACAGCCCTTCCAGGGATTCCAGGGGCTTGGGCACGAACCTGACCTGGGGGTAATGGACCCGCGCGAAGACGGGCAGGGTCTCATACTCTCGCAGGAGCGGATCGACCGCCGTGATGCGCTGGCGATCGTGCAAAAGGGTAAAGATCCCGGCCGGCCCGCAACCGGCGTCCAACACCCGGGCGTTCGGTTTTACTTCCCATTCCAAGGTGTCGAGCACGCGCTGCCAATAGGTACGCTTGGCACTCAGGTAGTCTTGCGGCGACTGCTTGCTGAGATAGCGCCGCCACCACCTCAGTTCCAGATACTGAGCCACCCGCCAGCGTAGAGAGTTCGCTCCTGCCATCGCCGAAAGGTACCACGGGTGGCAGGACTTCAGACCTTACCTACCCTCCCCGACTTCGGACAAGCCTAAAACCCTCGCGGTGCACAACTTCGCACGCCCGCATTCCTTTCTATCTGCAACCCAAATTTATAGTCATGACTTTCAAGATAGGCGACCGCGTCACCATGCTCCGCACCGGAAAAACCGGAACCATATCCGCATTGCTTAAAGGTGACATGTACCAGGTCCGACTCGATGGTGGCCTTGGTCACCTTCCGGCGCCGGGTCACGCCATCGCGCCGCTGGGGGCTGCCGGCTCGTCCGCGCAACCCGCGCCTAACCCGCCGAGCGAACGCGAAGCCCCAACCCAACGCGACCGTCACGATACTGGCATCCAGCTGGCCTTCGACCCGATCTATGGGGGGGAGGGCGAGCCGGAAAGTTATCAGTTGTACCTCATAAATGGTACCGGGAGCCAGATCCTTTACGAAATCAAGGTCAAAACCGCCGACCACCAACGCAGCTCCAAATTTGGGCCGCTGGAAGCCTACGGTAAAAAGCGACTGGACGTGATTCCCTACGGATGGCTGAACGAGCGGCTAACCGTCGATCTAGATGTACGTGCCAAGGTGGAAACCGGTACTGGGCCCCGTCATTACCACCAGGTGAAAGTCCGCCCCAAGCAATTTTTCGGCAGTTTCCGGGAAGTACCCGAACTCAGCAGGGGTGCTCACCTCTTCACGGTTTTTCCCCGGCTGGAAGCTACCTCCGTGGCCGATCGGGAAAGCAGCGGCCCAAGCCTTCGGGAGCTCACCCGCGCACAACTGAAGAAGCAACCCGACAAAACCGCCCCCGCGGCCCGGCCCACCTCCTCGCTGCAGGCGCGCACCGACTTCAACCCCGTCCTAGATCTACACCTGGAAGCCCTCGTCGAAGACCCCGCCGCCGTCCCGAAGGATAAGGTGCTGTCCACCCAAATGGAACACTTCGACCACTTCATCGATCAGGCCCTGCGGCTCGACATCGAGCGGGTTTACATTATCCACGGCCTGGGCAACGGCATCCTTAAAACAGAGATCCACACCAAACTGCAGCACGTACCCTTCGTGCAGAAGTTTTCCAATGATTACCACCCCAAGTATGGCTACGGCGCCACCGAAGTAGTCTTTGAAGCATGATGCAATCGCAGACGCTACCGGAATTACTACCGTTATTGCAACTCCAAAACGTATACCGAATGAAAATCCTCGCCCCCGCCCTCCTGCTTTTGATGCTTTTCAGTTGTAACAAAGGCAAGATCACCGAACTGGAAACCAAACTCGCCAGCGCCCAAAGCGAGAACCAGCTGCTAAAGGGTCAGCTGGAAACCGTCCAACGCACCAACGGCGACCTGCTCAATCGCATGGAAGACCTCTCGGTCATCAGTAAAGAAGGGGCCACCAGTATCCGAGAAAGCCTGCAGTCCATCAGCGGTCAGACCTCCCGCATAAATGAATTGAACCGCAGCATTCAGCGTAAGGATAGCCTTAACCTGGCGCTGGTCATGAACCTGAAACGCAGCCTGAGCAACATCAACGACGAGGACGTCAAGGTAGAAGTGCGCGGCGGCAAGGTGCACGTCAGCATCAGCGACAACCTGCTATTCGCGAGTGGTTCGGCCCGCCTCAATCCCGCCTCCGATCGGGTCCTCGACAAGGTAAGTCAGGTACTCAATGATCACAACGACCTCAGCATCATCGTGGAGGGCCATACCGACAACGTACCCATTCGTAGCAGCACCATCAAGGACAACTGGGAACTCAGCACCATGCGCGCCGCGGCGGTGGTACGTGAATTGGTACAGGATTTCGGCGTTGACCCCTACCGCCTTACCGCCGCCGGGCGGGCAGACAATGATCCCCGGGGCGATAACAGCACCGCCACTGGCCGCGCGCGCAACCGCCGCACCGAAATCGTGATCACACCCAACCTCGACGAGTTCCTTAACCTGGCCCGGGACCCGGGAATGGAGGGCTAACGGGCAGGGGCGCGGTCGCCGGTGCAACAATCCGTGGAACGGCCAAGCTGGCCGTCAGGGGCCGGTGGCACACCCCGAAACCATCCCCCACGGGAAGGCTTAACTCGGCTCGGACGGGAAAGGTCCGCATGGTACGATCGTCGATCATCTTGAGCGGCCAACTGCGGTCGCTCTCCAGGGTTACGCTTAACACTGCTCTGCGCGCATCGTAGGTGGTGGCTACCACGCGTGCATGCAAGGTGTCTTCCGCTCCGCCAACCAGCAGATTCGTAGTTTCGAACTGCCCGCGGGAGGCCAGGGGATTCTCACCGTCTTCCACATTTACCGTCAGATGCCACTGGAAGGCGTACTGGCCGGAATTGCGACGGTGCAATTCGAAACGGGTACTGGCGAGATCCACCAGGGGGTGCGCCGAAGTGGCAATCGTTTTAGTGACGGGGATCAACAAATCGGGCACCCCGTTTCGCCCCGGCAGAACCAATGTAAAGCTGGCCGGTACCGGCTCCACTTGCCGCGTATGGAAGACCGCGTCTGCGGGTCGGCCACTCAGGGTGAAGGACAGCCCCTCCTTGGTTGGGCCTACTTCCAGCGTCGGGTTTCCAACGTACACCCCTTCCGTGATCGACCGCACACCCCAGCCGGCACCAGCTAATTCAGCGGGAAGGCCGGCCACCGACACGGAAATCTCGTGCACCGCCCCTTCGCGAAGGACAGCCGGCGCTACCGTTATCGGTACGAGCCGGTGAAAATAGTCAGCAACCTCTGACGGCGTCGGCAGGGCCTGGTACAGACTGGCACGGGAATAGGGTCCATCAAAATCGGTGTAAACGATAGTCTCCCAGTCACTCCCGCTGAATGTATTCTCGCGATTGCTGCCGTGCATCAGTTCAGCGTTCAACTTGGCGGAAAAGGGAAGGGCTACGTTCAGTCCGACCGACTGCTCGGCGGCCACCACTTCTTTACTGTCGGCCAGGTGTTTGATAACAATCCCGTCGAATTGCCGGAGATAATAAGCTTCGCCCCCGTATTGCGGGTTCGCCTGGTAGAACTGCCACAATTGGGACATCAGCTCGGCAGTGCGGTGGTCATTGGCGGCCAGAATCTCGGACAAAGGGCTTTCAAAACTACCGGCCATGGCCAGTACACTGCTGCTTCGTCGCGCGTCCGTGTCCAGGGCGGCTGCAAAAGCCGCGTAGGGTGGTTTCCAGCCCGCGTCGAGGGAAGCCTTCAGGTAGCCACCGCAATTTTCGGTGAGGATGAATGAATCAAAGCCGTCGCGCGGCAGCGGCAGGAGATCTATTCCGTCCGTCGGATTATACAAGAGCCGTTCCGGGCGGTAATGGATACGGTCGAGCGGAGCAGCGACCTCCGCGGCCGTGAAGACGTAGCTGAGCAGGTTGCCGCCGTTGATGTTGGCTTTCTCCACCCGGGTGCGTAAGGAACGCTTACCTAGAAACCGCTCTAGCGTCGGTGGCGTATAGTCGCGTTGGCCTTCCTGACGCGTGAATCCGCAAAAGTCGTAGTGGAGTTCGAAAACGTCCTGCAGCGCCCCACCCAGAAAGAGTCGGCTGTAGGCCTTCTCAGGCGGCCAGGGTTCCACCGCCTGATTGCGGCGTCGCTGGGCATCGGCCGGTCCGGAAAACAAGATCAGCGTGGCCAGGAAGGCCAGCGGGAAGCGGGGAAAGTACATGCGCGGGCGGGATAGATTTCGGCTGTTATAAGAATGCTGATCCTGCCGGCTTATTGTCCGCCAGCTTTACCATAAGCTAAGCTGGGGCGGCCGGCGACGCAATTCAAAAGGCGCAAAATTATAGGCCGGTACCGCCGGGGCGTCCGCAAAGTACTTCCGCTTGGCAAGCCGAAATTGCTGTTCCACCAAATCGGCCAGGTGGCCTTCGCCCCGGTGCCGGTGTCCAAAGCGTTTTTCCCCGAGTGTGCCGTCGTGCGTGTCGCGAATGCGGTTCAATACCCGCTCGGCGCGGTCCGGAAAGCTTTGGTGTATCCAGTTGGTGAATATATCCGCTACCTGGTCGTTCAGCCGCACCAGGCTGTACCCGATTTTCCTGGCACCGGATTCGGCGGCCCGCTGCGCAATGGCGAACAACTCGTGGTCCGTAAGTCCCGGAATGACGGGAGCGATGTTAACCATGGTCGGTATCCCCGCCGCGCTCAGCTGCGAAAGGGCCCGAAAGCGCTGGGCGATGGTGGCGGTACGTGGCTCCAGCGCCCGCCGCACATCCTCATCCAGTGTGGTGATGCTGAAACACACATGCACCAGATCGTCGGCGGCAAGCTCCCGGAGCAGGTCCAGATCGCGCTCGATCAGGCTATTCTTGGTGATCAGTCCTACCGGATGACGGAGCTCATTCAGTACTTCCAGACACTGACGCGTTAGCCTGAACTTCCGCTCGGCGGGTTGGTAGCTGTCGGTGTTGCCGGACATCATCACCGGCATCGGCTGGTAGGAAGGCTTCAAAAGGGCCTGGCGCAGCAGGGCCGGGGCCTCGGCTTTGTAAAGGACCTTGGTTTCAAAGTCCATGCCGGCGCTGTACCCCCAGTAGGTATGGGTAGTGCGGGCAAAGCAGTAAACGCACCCGTGTTCGCAACCCTGGTAGGCGTTAAGTCCGTATCCCTGCCCCAGGTCGGGACTCGTTATCTTGTTCAGGATGGTCTTTGGGTGGGTGGGAATATACTCGGTGGGCAGCGCGTCGTCCGGATCGGGCAATTCATCGTACTGCAGCCGATGGTAGGGATTGCCGGGGTTGATCTGGGCACCTCGACCGGCGCGGGGGGGACGCTTCTGCTCTTCCTCCCCGCTACCGGCGTTTAAGTCGTATGGCGTTACCGATGACTACCACATCGGAGAAGGCCATGAAGAGTGCCGCCCACATGGGGTTAAGATAGCCCAGGGCAGCCAGGGGGATCGCGACAATGTTGTAGCTGAACGCCCAGAACAAACTCTCCTTGATCGTACGTACGGTGAGGTCGGCAATGCGTTTGCCCTCGATCAATACAGACAGGTCATCGCGCATCAGGACCACCTGGGCGGCGTCCAGTGCCACGGCACTTGCGCCGCCCAGACTGATGCCGAGGTCCGCCCGACTGAGCGCCGCGGCGTCATTAATCCCGTCCCCCACCATGGCGGTGGGTTGCTCTCCGCTCAGGCGGCTGATCCGTTCGAGTTTCTGGTCGGGAAGTTGCCCGGCAAACACCTCATCTATTCCCACCTGTTCGGCTACCCGTTCTGCCTTCGAAGGTCGATCTCCGGTAAGCAGTACGGTCTTGACACCGCGGTCGTGCAACTGGCGAATCATCGCCGCGGTACCTGGTCGAACGGTATCGATCAGGGTCAGAGAAGCCAGCACTTGGTTGTCCTTGCGCAGGACCACGTCCGCGTCGAGGGATTCATCCTTCGCGGCACCCAGGTAAAATGGCCCGGCGGAAAGCCCAAGGCCGGGCGTTTCCGCTACCGAAAATTCACCCCTCCAATTTTGGTAGTCGACATCATCCGCCTCGACCATGGACTGACGGGCAAGGTACTCCCGCACCGCGCCGGCGATGGGATGACTGCTGTACCCTTCCAGGTCGTAAATCAAACGGTGAATCCAGGCAGGATTCTGGTTTGGGGCGATGCGGAAATCACCCACCTCAAGTTCACCCGTAGTCAGCGTTCCGGTCTTGTCGAAAACCATCTGGCGGATGCCGGCGAAGGTTTCCACCGTGCTCCCCCCGCGGATCAGCAGTCCGGTGCGCGCCAGTCTGCCTACACCGACCATCACCGCCGTAGGGGTAGCCAAACCCATGGCGCACGGACAGGATATAAGTAACACCGCTACGGCGTTCATGAAAGCTTGCGTGGCGGAGGCGTAGCCGGTCCCCCAACCTATCAGGAAGGTCAGTATACTGATTACAATGACCACCGGCACGAATACCGCGCTGATGCGGTCGGCCAGCCGTTGAAGTTGGGGTTTATCGCTCTGGGCGGTTTTTACCAACTCGATAATCCTGGCCAGTGTGCCGTCCCGGTAGGTTTCCGTGACCTCCACCGTAGTCTGACCGGAAACCACCACGCTACCGCCCAGCACTTGATCACCGACGGCCTTTTCCACCGGCAGGCTTTCGCCCGTCAACATGGCTTCGTTAACCGTTAGCTGACCCTGGCGTACGATTCCATCGAGGGGGATGCGGTCTCCGGTATTCACGCGCACCTGCGCACCCGGCTGGACTTCATCAACTGGCAGGCTTACGAGCGTACCGCTGGGCATCAGAACCTGGGCGCGGTCTTCCTTGAGGGCAGTCAGTGCCCCAATGGCGGTGGTGGTCTTTTCGACGGCCCGGGCTTCCAGCCAGTTGCCTACCAATACCAGGGTAATGATCGTAGCCGCCGTCTCGAAAAAGTAATACTGGGGGTTCTGCCAGTAGAGGCCGATAAGACTATAGATAAAAGCCGCGGTGGCGCCCAGAAAGATCAGGACGTCCATGTTGAGCATACGGGCACGCAGGCCGGACAGCGCGGATCGCCCGAAGTAAAGTCCGCCAATCCAGTATACAGGAGCCGTCAGCGCGAGTTGGATCCAGCCATTATCCAGGGGTGAGTGTACCCCGGCCATCATCAGGAAGTGATTCAGCAGTAAGGGAAGGGTGAGCGCCGCACAAATCACCAACCGCTGGCGGGCCGTCAACCCCGAGGAAAGACCGGTAGTCGTTTCGTCATTATCGTCCACAACCGTATAACCCAGCTTCTCGATCCCAGCTTTTACGGCACCCGCGTCCAGCGCCCCATCGTCACGGCGGTAACGGACCTCTCGGGTCTGGAAATTGACCATCACATCCTGGAGACCCTTACGCTCGAGGAAGCGGCTAATCGACATGGCGCAGTTGTTGCAGTCCATGCCTTCCACCCGTAATTCTATGATGTCTGACCGTTTTGTCACGAACTAAATGTTGATATAAAACTTCTAGGTTTAACGCCCGAATGGGCCAAACAGTTAACCAAACCATAGCATATGAAGATCTTAAATACCTTCCTTCTCATCAGTCTGCTCGGCATTTTCGCCTGCGGTGGCGACACCCAGGAGGACAACATGGACCAGGGTGGAGTGACCGAGGAGGGTTCCGACATGATCGGCGACGGTAACCCCGGCAACGAAAACATTCAATTGACGGATATGCCCCCCACGGAGGGCTTCCCGAACGCCAGCATCGACGACTGGAAGTACGAGAAGGGCACCTTCAACTACCAGGTCAGTGGCTACACCTTCGGCAAGATCACCGACGACGCGGAACAACTGATGTGCGCCAACTCCGACCAGGGACAGCACGTGCACCTCATCATCGATAACGAGCCCTACATCGCCAAGTACGAACCCACCTTCGACCAGCCGATTGCCGACGGAGAACACTACATCCTGACCTTCCTGAGCCGCAGCTACCACGAGTCGATCAAGACGCCCGCCGCCCACCGCGTCGTAAAGGCGAATGTATCCGACGGAAGCTTTACCAGTTCCCAGGAAGTAACCGAGCCGATGCTGTTCTACAGTCGCCCCAAAGGCACCTACGTCGGGCGCGCCGAAACCGAAAACGTTATGCTCGATTTCTACCCCGTCAACGTTACCCTCGGTGGGGAATACACCGTAATGGCGAATGTCAACGGCAAGGAATTCACCATTGACGAGTGGAAACCTTACTACCTGCATAACCTGCCGATGGGTGAAAACACCGTGACGCTTACCCTGATGCGCGGCGACAGCATCGTCGACGCTCCCCTGAACCCCGTGCGCAGAACCTTTACGTTGGAGGCCAACCCGGCCGAGGAAGCCAGCCGCTAACCAAATCCCCAACGGGATACCCAGGAGTGAGAAAGCCCCGGTTGCGCACGGCAATCGGGGCTTTCTCTTGCTAGATGGTCGATAACAACCTACTCGAAGCGGGTGATCTCACCGCTTGCCACCCGGTCGCGGTAACTGCGCAGGGCACGCTTCACGTTGGGCATCAGGATGTACAGGCCCAACACGTTGGGGAAGGCCATGGCGAAGATCATGGCGTCTCCAAAATCGAATACGGCGGAAGCCGAGATGGCCGATCCGATGACCACGAAGATGCAGAAGATGATCTTGTAAATGGCTTCGTTGGTCTTAGATTCGCCGAAGAGGTAGGTCCACGACTTCAGTCCATAGTACGACCAGCTGATCATGGTGGACAAGGCGAAGAGGATAACGGCGATGGACAGGACCACCGGAAACCAGCTGATGACCGTTTCGAAGGCCGCGGAAGTCAGGGTAATGTCGCCGACCGTTCCCTCGACCTTATTGGCGAATGCCGCTTCGGCACCGTACCCGCCGTAGTTGGTGATGATGATTACCAGGGCGGTCATCGTACAGATCACCACGGTATCGATGAAGGGTTCCAGCAGGGCCACCACGCCTTCGCTGACGGGTTCGTCGGTCTTGGCCGCGGAGTGGGCGATGGAGGCGGAGCCTACACCGGCTTCGTTACTGAAGGCCGCACGCCGGAAACCCTGAATGAGGACGCCTATGATTCCGCCATAGAGGGCGTCGGCGTTAAAGGCACCGTTGAAGATAGTCGCGAAGGCGGCGGGGATGTCCGCGATGTGGTAGCCTAGTACCACCAGCGCGCCAAGCACGTAGATGCCCACCATAAAGGGCACTACTTTATCGGTAACCTTGGCGATACTCTTGATGCCCCCGATGATGATGAGTCCGACGGTAAGCGACATCGCCACTCCGAAGATCCAGCCGCGGCCGTAGAAGAAGCTGTCTACCCCGCCGGTCACTTCGGTGAGCTGCTGGGTAGCCTGGTTGATCTGCACCATATTGCCGCCGCCGAAGCTGCCGCCGATACAGGCGATGGAGAACATGACCGCAAGCACTTTGCCCAGCACGCCCCAGCCCGGACCCTTTTCCTTAAGGCCTTTGTCCAGGTAGTACATCGGACCGCCGGACACCGAGCCGTCGGCGTGAACGTCGCGGTACATCAGGCCCAGGGTACACTCAACGAATTTCGAAGTCATGCCTAACAGGCCCGCAATGATCATCCAGAAAGTAGCGCCGGGGCCACCGAGGGCCACCGCGAAGGCGACACCGGCGATGTTGCCTACGCCTACCGTGCCCGAAAGGGCGGCCGTAAGGGCCTGAAAGTGGGAAACTTCGCCTTCATCGTCGGGATCGTCAAACTTGCCGCGCACGACATCCAGCGCGTGTTTGAAGGCGGTAATGTTGATGAAGCCCATGTAAACCGTAAAGACCGTAGCGCCTACGATAAGCCAGGGTAAAACGAAGGGAATCTCAAAACCACCGATGGCGATGGGATAAAAGACAACGGATTCCACCGCCCGGGTAATGGGCTCGAAAACAGCTTGAATTTTTTCGTCGATGGTGGGTCCAGTCGTCTCCCGCCCCTCATCAACGAGCGGGTCCTGGGCGAATGCCAGCACCGGCAAAAGAAGGGAAGATAGAAAAAAGTAAAAGCGTTTGGCCATTGGGGTAAGTGTAAATTAGTAAAGGCGTAAGGTAGGAACTTTTTAAAAGCTTATTTCCGACACCGAAAGGAGTCAACCCATCGGGGGGGCTTTTCCGTACATATACTACCTTACCTCCAGAACATGGCCACAACAACCCCTGCGACCGATACCGAACTCTTTGACGCCCTGCGGGGTGGCAAGTCGGCCGCCCTGGATGAGTTGTTCCGCCGCTACTACGTCGACCTCTGCCGCACCGCCGTCCGATTCGTCATGGATGAAACGACGGCCGAAGACATCGTACAGGAAGTGTTTACCGGCCTCTGGACGAAGCGCGCCAAGCTGCCTTCCGACACCCAGGCCGTGGGCCCATACCTGCGCCGCGCCGTGCGCAACCGTAGCCTGAATTACCTGCGGGACCGCAAACGGATTCCCGTCGACGACGGAGAAATGCCGGATATCACGGCCGATGCCGCCCAGGAACCGGGAATGGGCATGGAACGGGCGGAAACCCAGCAGCGCATCACGCGCGCCATCGACCGGCTGCCGGAGCGGTGTCGACTGGTCTTCGTTATGAGTAAAGTGGAGAATATGAGCAACCGCGAGATCGCGGAGGGGCTGGACATCTCCGTCAAAACGGTGGAAAATCAGATGACCCGCGCCTATAAATTTCTACGGGAGTGGCTGGCCCTGTTATTGCCCTTTATCTTTTGCTGCCTATGCTTAATTTAGACCCACCCAGTCAGCTAACGGACCAAAACCACCAAAAGGGGAACGACAGCTTAGGGGGTGGAACCTACCTTTGGGGTCTTCCCGACGAAGCTACCACTCACGCAACGTCCTAATGAGCTTAGAACAAAATGACATCGACCAGTTGGTTACCATGTATCGGGAGGATTTTACCCCCGATGTCGACCGCGGTCTACGTCAGCTCCATGGTCGCCTGAAGCCCTCCGCCGGCCGGATCCGCCGCCTTCCACGCCGCCGCCTCCTGGCCGTTGCCGCCGTGGCACTGCTGGTCATTGCCGCCGCCGTGGTGTTGTTGACCCGCGACCAACAAACTTACCTGATAAACGATTCGGACGCCCTTGCGGAGTACCAATTGCCCGACGGTACGTCCCTGACCCTGCAGGGGGGCAGCCAGGTGAGATACGACCCGAATACTTACAATCTTGACGCCCGCCGTCTCAGCCTGGATGGGCAAGCCTACTTTGAAGTTGTTCCGGATCAGGGTCGGCCCTTCATCGTCAGCAATGGGACGGCCGCCCTCCACGTTACGGGGACCGCCTTTAACCTTCGCTCGCGCAACGAAGAGATGGAAGTTGAGGTTTCCGAAGGCTCCGTCATCCTTCAAAAAGGAACTGAAAAACTTAGCGTAGCCGCCATGGAGTGTGCCATGGCCAAGCCGGGTGCCCCCATGATCCACCAGCCGGCCCCCAATCTGAACCATCACGCCTGGCGCACCGGGGTCCTGAAGTTCAACCACACCCCCCTTGAGGAGGTCCTCTCGTACTTGTCCGACAACTGGGGTATTAAGTGCGAGTGGAAGGACGGCAAGGTCTGTTCCTATACCGTCAGCGGCAGTTACCGGGGCGGGGACGCGGGTTCCGTGTTAATGGATATCGCAGAACTAGGTGGGGTCAAGGTCCGTTCCACCGGTACCGATGGCAAACACTTCCTGCTCGAAGGCTCCTGCAGCCAGTAAACCCGGCCACCCATGACGTGGCCGCGCTGCTCCTTTGCTGTCTTCCTTGCGGTCTGCGTGCCCTTCTTGCTTTTTGCCCAAACCGACAGTCTGTCCCAGCGATATACCCTCGCCGCAGGCGAGAAATTGCTGGAAGATGCACTGATCGCCCTTACCGAGGCCGGCGCGGAACTTAGTTACCGGCCAGACCAACTCCCCGACATCGTGGTACAGGTACCTGCCGACTCCTATACGGTCGCAGGATGGCTGGATTTGCTCCTGCGGGATACTGAACTGACGTACGTCAGAGGAGCAGCCGGCTACCTGATCCTTTTGGATCGTGAGTTGACGGATCAGCGGTTCACTCTATTTGGTATGGTTTCCGACGGGCAGTCCGGCGAGCGCCTGATCGGCGCTACGGTGCAGTTGCTGGACGAACAACTGGGTACCTACACCAACGAATACGGTTTCTATACCATCGCCACCCCCGGGGGACGCCGGCGCCTGCGCGTCACCTATATAGGATACCGTCCATTGGAGACCGAGTTGATTCTGCGGTCCGACAGCCTGCTAAATCTTAATCTTCAACCCAATCGGGAGTTGCCGCAAGTCATCGTCACCTCCACCCACGGGCGGGAGGGTGAGGCACGGTACTTCGAGACCGGCACCCGGATCGGTCGGGCAGAGGTGGATCAACTGGGTGGTCCCGGAGGGGAGGACGATCCCCTCCAACTGGCGCGGTTGCTGCCTGGGGTTACCAGCGGTGCCGACGGCATCGGGGGCATACTCATCCGCGGCAGCGAAGCCGGGCACAATCTCATCCTGCTCGACGGGGTACCGGTCTACGGCCTGAGCCACGCGGGTGGCCTGTTCAGTATTTTCAGTAACCAGGCGATCCGGCGAATCGATTTATACAAGGATGCGTTGCCAGCCCGCTTCGGGGGCAGGATCGGGGGCGTGCTTGACGTACACACCCGCGACGGGAACCAATACGAAAATGAGCTCACGGTGGGCAGCAGTCTGCTGTCCGCCCAATTGGCAGCGGAGGGGCCCATCCGGACCGGAGAGAGCTCGTTCCTGCTCACCGGCCGGTACTTTTGGGCCAGCAGCCTTTTGCGGCAGTACAGCGAAGTGTATAAAGAAAAGCGGGGCCGCAAGGGGTCAACCGACTACGACGTATACGACGTCAACCTCAAGCTGAATCAGAAAGCGGGCGACCGCGGCAGGATCTACTTCAGCCTGTATTCCGGGGTAGACGACTACCATAACAACAGCTGGCAATCCCGTACACTGGTACCGCCCAGTGATGCGGGCACGGTGTTCGTTTACAACACCCCTACGTTCCGGTCCGAGCGCGTACGCTGGGGTAACACCGTGGGTGCCCTGCGGTACAACCACGTGTTCAGCGATCGGACGTTCGGCAATTTTCGGCTCTCGTATTCCGATCTACAGACCCAATCTGCATTCGAACGATACGACAGCATCCTGGAGGTGACCAACCACATCTTCGAAGGCCAACTTTTCAGCGGGCGATACTATTCCCAAATCCGGCAACTCGGGGCTGCTTTTGACGGGCAGCACGGCATGGGTCATGCTACTACCCTACGGTTCGGCCTGGAAGCCAACGCACACCGTTTTCTGCCCCAGCTCATGACCGGGGAAAGCCGACTGACCAGTTTCCCTACCCTGGACGCTGCGGACATTCACCGGCCGGTTGAGTTCAACAATTACCTCTCCTACGAAAGTAAATGGCGCCGACTCTACTACCGGCTGGGGCTCCGCGGCAGTTACTGGCGCAACGGCGGTGTGGATTACGTCAATCTTTCGCCCCGGCTCCTTTTGGCAGGCCCCCTTAGTGAGTCCCTGGATTGGCAACTGAGCTACGATCGCACCGTCCAACCGGTTCACCTGCTCAACAGTTTCGTTATTGGGCTTCCCTCCGACCTCTGGGTGCCCTCTGCGGCGGGGATCGCTCCAGCCAGTTCGCCGCGATTCAGTGGTAAATTAGTCTGGTCGCCGAAGTCCGAATGGACCCTGACCTCTTCACTCTACTACAAGCGGATGCGCGGGCTCATTGCCTACTCCGAGGGTAGGCAGTCATCTCTTACCTGGATGGAGAACCTGAGCCGGGGTTCCGGCGAGGCATACGGTTGGGAGATGGTCGCTCAGCGAAGCCGGGGCCGCTTTCGGGGTTGGATGAGCTATACGCTGGCGCGCAGCGACCGCACGTTCGACCGTAGCATCAACCAGGGAATGACCTTTCCCTTCCGCTACGATCGCCGTCATGCGGTTAATCTTCTGTTAATTTATCAATTAGGGGAACGCACCACGCTGACCGGCAGCTGGCGATTCGAAACGGGTCTGGCCTACAGTCTTAGCCTCGCTACCCGTACCAATCCTACCGATGATGGTCCCGAAAATATTCCCGTCGTGCTGGAGCGGAACGGATTCCGGATGCCGCCCAATCACCGCTTCGACGTCAACCTGCACACCACCCTGAGCGGGCCGGACAGCCGCGTTACCCACTCGATCGACGTGGGGCTTTACAATGTCTACAACCGGCACAACCCAGTATACTACGAGATACGGCCCGAGTATTCGGTGGGTGAAGAAGGCTTGGTGAGCCGTGAACAGTTTTACAAGATTTTTGTCGCACCAGTACTCCCTTCGTTGAGTTATCAGGTTACCATTGGCAAGCCCGTTCGGCCAGAATTTGGCAAATGATTGACAAAGGGTTATTTTTACTGACCATGCGGTACGTCCCCCTTACCACATTGCTCAGGCAGTCCGGAGTACTGTTTCTCAGCTTTTTTGTCTTCGTCGCTTGTGAAGAAGCCGTGGACCTGGAGTTCGACGTGCCCAAAAGCAAGCTTGTCCTTTCCTCCAGCTTCTACCCGGCTGAGCCAGTGATCCTGCGCGTCAGCGCCACCCGCCCGCGTGGAAACGCCCCCGCCCAAGAAATATCGGATGCGCAAGTATCCCTTTTCGAGGGTAATAAACTGGCCGAAGTGCTTACCTACTATCCAGGTACCGAAACCGCTGCCGGTGGCTCGTACCGAACCGTACATTTCAGGCCCGAGGTAGGACACGAATACACCATTCACGTTTCAGCCCCCGGATACGATCCGGTTACGGCCATTTCATCCATTCCGGAACCGGTGGCGATCAACTCTCTCGCGGTCAAGAACCTGACGGTGATGGAGGAGGAGGGCGAGTTCGTTTACGACTACTATTTGCAGATAGACTACGCTGACCCTGCCACCGAGACCAACTATTACGATCTGCGGATCAGTCAACTCGTGGTTCCCTTCAAGATTACCGCCCGCGGCGATACCCTCCGACTCGATCCCGTACCCAAAGCCGTCAGTACGCCTACCCAGGCAGCCATGGAAGGCAATACGGTGAGCTTACTCTTACAGGACAAGCAAGCAGAATCCATCCTGGAGGTCCACCTTCAAAGCCGCCTGAATCCGGAGAATGAGCTCCTGGATCGTATCGTTGCCGAACTGCGGACGGTGAGTCCCGAATACTACTTCTACCAGCGCAGCCTGGCGCTGCCCAACGACCTGGGCGGAACGGGCCTCGATGAACCCGTCATTTATTTCAACAACGTGGAAAGTGGCCTGGGGGTGTTTGCCGGCTACAACTCCGTGCAGCGCGATTACTTTCCCTCCTACCACGACTAACCAGGAGAAACTTACTCCTCCACGGGAGGTACTACGACAATTACGAAGGTCTGCGCCCACCGGTCATGCAGCGCCCGGTTCCACGGGTCCATGAACATCCACACCGCGGAGAAGGTCGGGAAGTTGTTGCCCAGGCTCACCAGAAAGTTATCGGTGAGGGGGAAGCTATTGAGGAAATCACTGTACTCCCAAACGTCGTTGACTTCCGAAAATCCGGGCGACTGAAATATCCGGATGTAGACGAACAGGGTAATGAATCCGGAAACCGCCCAGGGGAGATAGCGGATCAGACTCTGGTTCAATGACATGTTTTGGTTGGTGCCCTGATTGACCACGCGCAGGCGCATTAGCGCCTTGCCGGCAGTCGCTCCGAAGTAGGCTTCGGTCAGGGGCTTGTACACGAACTGAAGGAGCCACATGATCACTATACCCGCCAGGAACGGCCGTTCTACCATAAAATAGTAGATGCCGTACAGCAACGGAGAAAGCACGAAAAAATCGACAATAGCCGCGGCCAGCCGGGGCAAGAAGCCGGCGGTCGGAACGGTGGTCGGATCGGGAAGGTCCTGGAGGGCTTGAGACGTCACACGGTAGCGGGTTAGGTTTTACCGGCTCAAAACTACGGTACCCAACTCCTTTGCCAGAGCCAAACGCATTTCGTCGAGCTTCATTTGCACTTTTAGATGGGTGCGCAGCTTTTCAAAGTTGCCTTCTTGCTCGTATTGGGCGATGAGACGCGAGTTCTCCCGCCCCTTTCGCTCGATCTTTTCCATTCGGAAAATGCGCAGAAAAATTTCCGCGGCCAGGCGATGATTGTCTTCGGGCATCTTCTGACTTAGGCGCAGACCATACTTTTCTTTCCAGTTCGGACTGTAGGTGTAAGGGGTGGTAAGGGCCTCCACGGCGAGTTTGCGGATGGATTCGTCGGCGTGCCGAGTATACCAGTCGGAAGGTGGCGGCGTGGAATTGGATTGCAGGTATTGCATGACTTGCTGCACAATGTCGCGGTAGCGTTCAACGTCAAAATCCGCCAGGACATCGGCCACGTTGGCCGTCAAATACTGTGCAACACTGGTACCTGAGGCTTCGTCGTACAATTTATGACCGTCCCGCACCAGCAACTGGACGATATATTTTTCCTGGAAACTGTGCCCTACTGCAATGGTTTGCGGATCGACGTCGAGGGGAGGCGTTGGCGCTAAACCTATACCGGTTTCTGGGGGCAACTCCGGGTTTTCCACGGCGGAAAGCCAGGCAGGTTCCTCCATCCCCTCCCACTCATCCGCGTCGGGCCGGGGGGCGGATCGATCGCTGGGTTGTTCCCGGGCCCGACGCCTGTCGTCCCGTTCCCGCGTTTTCCGCGCCTCCGTGCGGCGATCGGCGATGGCCTTATTGACCAGTTGCACGAGTAGTCCTTCTTCCAGTCCGAGTTTGCTGCTGAACTGCTGCAAATAACCCGCCCGCTTAAGTGGGTCGCTTACCAATGCCAGGGTCGAACCGATATCGCGTATGGCGGCGCTGCGGGCCGCCACGTCCTGCCCGGCTTCCTCAAGCAAAATATCGGCCTTGAAAAAGAGAAAATCCTGCCGCGTCTCCTCCAGGTATTTTTCGAATACCGTTGTACCAACCTCCTGCATGTAACCGTCGGGGTCTTGCCCATCCGGGAGCACGACCACTCTTACGTTCAGGTCCGCGGCCAGCAGGACGTCTACTCCGCGTAAGGCGGCTTTCACGCCGGCTTTGTCACCATCATAAAGTAGGGTGACATTTTCGGTGAACCGCTTGACGAGTTTGGCCTGGCCAGGGGTGAGGCTGGTTCCGGAGGTAGCCACCACGTTGCGGATGCCCGACTGGTACAGGCTGATAACGTCAGTGTAGCCTTCTACCAGATATACGTTATCCAGTTTACGGATGGCCTGCCGGGCCTGAAACATGCCGTAGAGGACGTCCGATTTATGGTATATCTCCGTCTCCGGGCTGTTGATGTACTTGGGGGCCTTGGCGTCTTTTCGCAGGATCCGACCGGCGAAGGCAATGGGCTTCCCCCCCAGGTTGTGGATGGTGAACATGACCCGATCGCGAAAAAAGTCGCGGCCGTTGCGGATCAGGCCGAGTTTTTCCAGTTGCTCTTCCTTGTAGCCCGCTTTCAGGGCAGCTTGGTACAGACCATCGGTCGAAGAAGGAGCATACCCGAGTCCGAACGTTTTCAGTGTTTCCTTGCGAAAACCCCGGCTGCGGAAGTAGCCCAAGCCTACGCTTTTTCCGATCTCCGTCTGGTGGAGCTGGTCTTCGTAGTACTGCCGTGCGAAGTCATTGGCAATGATCAGGCTATCCCGTTCCTGAATTTCCGCCCTTACCTCCTCGCTGATTTCGGTTTCCTCGAGTTTTATGTTGTATTTTTGTGCAATCCATCGGATGGCATCCGGAAAGCTGAGCTGCTCCAGTTCCATCAGGAACTTCACGGGGTCGCCCCCTACCCCACATCCGAAGCACTTATAGATGTTTCGGGCGGGGTTGACGTTGAAGGACGGGGTTTTCTCGTTGTGGAAGGGGCACAATCCGGTGAAGTTATTGCCACGCCGGCGCAGATTAACGAAGTCACCTACGACGTCTTCTACCCGCGCCGTGTCGATAACTTCCCGTACGCTCTCCTCGGTTATCATGCCGTAAAGGTACGCAAATTATTAGTCGGCCATTTGTCAGTAACTGGCAAAGCTGCCCGGCTAAAACATTGATTTACAAGGCATTTAAGAACTTTTTAACCATTTCAGACATTTCTAAGCACATACTTAGCGTGTCTTCGGTTGTCTATATATACAAAGAGCGGAGCGGCCCGCCATCGCCGCAAGATTTAATGGGTGTTCTCATAGTGTGTGGACTGTCCCGGTAGCCTTTAGGTTATTCGGGGCAGTTTTTTTATGAGCCCACCTCTCCGATCACCTGAAGTTGTGTCAGATCGGGGGTCGGCTTGCCGCCCTCGTCTTCCAGGGTGATGGCAAAAGCCGCGGCGTTTGGCACGAAGGGTACGTTAAGCAAGGCCTCCTGTGAAAGGTCACGGTCCAGCACACCGAGATCCTGCGGGCCCTGGGCATCGATGGCCCAGAGTTGATATTGTTTGCCGGCGGGCGGCGGGGGCAGGTTAGCCGCGGAGAAGAGCACGGTACCGTCGGTCTCATTATAAAAAACGAGGGCGCGGCTCTCAGGGGCATTATCGGAACCGGACAGCAGGATGCCACGGGTATCTACGTCGGTGAGTACCGCAAGTTGCTCTCGATCCGCCTCATATTCGCTAGCGATTTGCGCGCAGCTGGCCTGCATAATGGACAATTCCTCGCGGGCGTCCTGCAGTTCATCCTGACGTTCGCGGTGTTCCAGGTAGAAATAGGCCAGGGCGGCCAGGGTAAGGGCAAGTAAAGCCAGCATCAGCCAGGTCACCCACCCGCTGCCCCCGGATGTAACCTCGGAGGTGGCCGGCGCAGCGGGGCTAGATGTAGTCGGGCGAATGCGGCTGAGCACGGAGGTAAGTACTTCCGGCGGCGGGGGCGTGGCCTGCCCCTGCAGCAACGCGTATTCTTCCAGACCGATCTCGATCTGCTCGATCTCCTCCCTGACCTCCGGATACTGCTCCGCATACGCCTCCACCCGCCGACGTTCGTCGGGGGAAAGACGATCGAGAACGTAGAGTTCCAGAACGCCGGAGTTTATGTATGCTGTGAGGTCCACTGAGGTGAATGGCGAAGGTTAAGTGATGAAATTAAACAGGCAAACAAAGAGGATTATCAGTTCACTTTTCAGGATTTCCCTCAGTTTCTGCAGGGCACGCCGTGAGCGGGTCTTCACCGTACCCAGGGGCAGGTCAAGTTCCTCGGCAGCTTCCGCCTGAGTGTAATCCTTGAAGTAGAGCAGGTCGATGATCGACCGGTAGTTGGCGTCGAGCCGCGTAAGCAGGTTGGACAGCCCAATGTGCTCCACGGACATTGTCTCGCTGTTGCTGCGATTAATTACGACAACATCAAGCTCATCGGTTTTCCCAGCCTTGCGGTAAGATTTGGATCGGACGCGGTCAATGGCGGCGTTTCTCGCGATGCGGGCCATCCAGGTGAACAGCCTGCTCTTGGCCGGGTCGTACTGACCGACATTGTCCCAAATCCGCATGAGTACATCCTGCAGGACTTCCTCGGCTATCCGCTGTTCGGTGACGATCTGGCCGATAATGTTGTTCAAGGCCCCGCCGTAGTGTTCAAACAGGTATCGCATGCCGGCCTCGTCCCGCTTGCGCAGCAGCTCCAGCAGAACGTCTTGTCTGTCTTTACCGGCCGTGGCGGACATTAATTCATAAGAATTTAGCGGCCCCGAATTAGATCGGGAGGGGAATTGGGGGTAAATAATTCGCCGTTGGAGACGGTAAATTATTTGATTGAGCAAGCGGTTTAGGTACGGCAGCCGACACGTTAATACCTTTGGGCGAAGAGCGAACCGGTGCCTACCGGCCACAAAGTAACAAATTATGAAAGCATTGATCAGTGGAATCGGAGTTGGGGCGGTTTTTCTGCTGGGATGGCTCATCCTGCTCAGCACGGGGGACGGCCGGCAGCACCCGGCCACAGGGGAGCAGGATACGAACGACACTATCCCAGCCGGCCACCTGGCCCAGGTAGTGCGCCCCATGGACCTGAGCGGTCCATTTTCCTTCGCCGGAGAGGAACTGCCCCTCGACAATTTCGACGTGCGCGAGCGACTCGATCTGGAACTGATGCGCAACGCCTACTTCCACCGCAACACACTGCTACTGCTCAAGCGTCAGGGACGCTATTTCCCTACCCTGGAGAAAATCCTGCGCGAGGAAGGCGTGCCGGACGACCTGAAGTACCTGGCCGCCGCCGAAAGCACCCTCGACGAGGTAGTGAGTCCGGCGGGGGCCCGCGGCGTGTGGCAAATGATGGCCCCTACGGCCCGGGCCTATGGCCTGGAGGTAAACGAGGAAGTGGACGAGCGGTATCACCTGGAAAAAGCTACCCGGGCCGCCGCCAGCTACCTGAAGGATTATTACCGGCAGTTCGGCGACTGGAGCAAGGTAGCCGCCGCATACAACATGGGTGGACCCAACCTGAAAAAATGGATGGACCGCCAACGTGCCGAGGAAGTTTTCGATCTCGACATCAACAACGAAACGATGCAATACCTTTTCCGCATCGTTGCGCTCAAGTACATTATGGAGTACCCCGAGAAGTTCGGCTACCACGTGCCGGAAGCGGCTCGTTATCCGGTGCTCGACAACTACCGTACGGTCACCGTCACCGAATCCCAATCCAACCTTGGTGAGTTTGCCCGGGCCCACGGAACCACCTACCGGATGCTGAAACTGTATAATCCCTGGCTGGTGTCCGGCAGCCTTACGGTGCGCAACGGCCGCACGTACACCATCCGAATCCCCAACGTCTGATTCCCGGTCCATGAAGTCCAAGCTGATCCGTCCCTACGCCTATTACGTCCGTCGCCGCCTGAAATTCCGGGCCAGGATGGCCGTAGCGTTACAGGAAGAGATCCGCCGGGACCTCGTCCGTACCGCCCGCGATACCCGATTTGGTCAGGACCACGATTTTGCGGCCATCCAGAATTACCAAGACTTTACCGAACGGGTACCCATCGGCGATTACGAGGCCTTTCGGCCTTACGCCGACCGCATCAAGGCAGGTGACCGCGATGTAAGCTGGCCCGGCCGCCCCCGCTACCTGGCCAAGACGAGCGGCACGACCAGCGGCGTCAAATACATCCCCCTGACCCGTGACAGCCTGCCCAACCACTTTGGATCGGCCCGCAACGCACTCTTCAACTACGTGGGCGAAACCGGTCACGCCCGCTGGCTGGACGGGAAAATGATCTTCCTCAGCGGAAGTCCGGAAATGGACGACACCAACGGTATCCCCACCGGGCGCCTTTCCGGCATTGTCAACCACGAGGTACCGGCCTGGCTGCGCACTAACCAGTTGCCCAGCTACGCAACCAACTGCATCGAGGATTGGGAGACCAAGCTCGAGGCAATAGTTGATGAGACCATAGCAGCCGACATGCGCCTGATCAGTGGAATCCCCCCCTGGGTGCAGATGTATTATGAGCGACTACTGGCTCGCAGCGGAAAATCGACGGTCAAGGAATTGTTTCCAAACCTGGAGATGTTTGTCTACGGTGGGGTCAACTTCGAGCCCTACCGGGAAAGCCTGGAGCGCCTCGTGGGTGCCCGTATCCCCAGCGTCGAAACCTACCCCGCCAGTGAAGGATTTATCGCTTTCCAGGATAGCCAGACCGAGCCGGGCCTGCTGCTGAACACCAACAGCGGCATCTTTTTCGAATTTGTGCCCACCGAAGAAATGGGTTCGGACGCTCCCCGGCGGTTGTCGCTGGGAGAAGTTGAGCTTGGAGTCAACTACGCCCTGGTTCTTTCGTCGACGGCCGGACTGTGGGCCTACGACATCGGCGATACCGTTGAGTTCGTCAGCCTTACGCCCCATCGAATCCGCGTGACCGGGCGCACCAAGCATTACATCTCTGCCTTCGGCGAACACGTGATCGGCAAGGAGGTAGAAGCAGCACTCCGGGAAGTGGCCGCGCGCCACCGCGTGGAGGTTACCGAATTCACCGTTGCCCCCCAGGTGTCGCCCCCTTCGGGCCTACCCTATCACGAATGGCTGGTTGAGTTCGGCCGCCCGCCGGAAGACGCCGCCCGCTTCGCCGAGGAACTCGATCGGGCCATGGTTGAACAGAACGTATACTACCGTGATCTGATTGAAGGCAAGGTCCTGCGCCCCCTGGTGCTGACTTCCCTACCGCCCGGAGCATTCCGCCGGTACATGAAGGAATCGGGCAAACTTGGCGGTCAAAACAAGGTGCCGCGCCTCTCCAACGACCGCGGTATTGCCGATCGCCTCGGAGGAGGTAAAGGTGATCATTAGTGTTGAATGCTTAGCTTAGCGCCGAACCATTTTCCCGCTATGCGTAACCAGTTGACCCTGCTCCTTGTACTAATCGCTTGCACCTGCGTACGCGCCCAACCTGCCTTTTCCTTTCTCACGGAAGACGAGAACGCCTTTGTCCGGTCTGAATTGCAACGCCTGACGCTGCGCCAGAAAGCGGGCCAGATGACCCAGGTGGCCGTCGACCTGGTCTTTGAAGGACCAACCTACGTACTGACCGTACCTCCGGTAATGAGCGAGGAACGGGTGAATCGGATTATTGGTGAACTGGAGATCGGTTCCGTCCTGAACGTGCCCAGCCGCTCCATCCCAACCGTGGAAGAATACCACGACTACATCGGCCGACTGCAGGCCAAAGCCATGGAGACCACCGGTATCCCTATCCTTTACGGGCAGGACGCCGTCCACGGTGTCAACTACGTACGGGGTTCTACGCTTTTTGCCCAGCCCCTCGGGGTAGCGGCCTCCTTCAATACGGAGCTGGCCCGTGAACTGGCCCGTATCACCGCTTACGAAATGAAGGCCGCCAGCATTCCCTGGAACTTCAGTCCGGCGATGGACGTAGGTCGCCACCCCGCCTGGCCCCGTAACTGGGAAAGCTTCGGGGAAGACCCGTACGTGAATCAGAAATTCGGACTGGCCATGGTGCAGGGGTACCAGGGTGACGACGTGAGCGATAAAACCAGCGTGGTGGCGTGCCTGAAGCACTTCACTGGTTACGGCTCACCCCGCACCGGCCGCGACCGCACGCCCTCCTACCTACCCGAACGACAACTGCGCGAATACTACCTGCCGCAGTTTCAGGCCGCGATCGACTCCGGCGCGCTCACCGTTATGATCAATTCCGGAGAAATCAACGGCATCCCGGTACACACCAGCAAGGAATTGCTCACGGACGTGCTGCGGGGGGAAATGGGCTTCGAAGGACTGCTGGTATCAGACTGGCAGGACGTACGCTACCTCTACGAGCGGCACCAGGTGGCCCGCAACCTGAAGGAGGCCGTGAAAATGGCCATTGACGCCGGTATGGATATGAGCATGACGGCCGTGACTACCGAATTCCCCGAGGTGGTAGTCGAACTGGTGCAGGAGGGAGCGCTCACTGAGAGCCGCATCGACACATCGGTCGCCCGTATCCTGGCGGTGAAGGTGGCCCTCGGGTTGTACGAGAAGCACCTGTGGGACCCGGCCGAGTTTCCGGATTTTGGCAGTGAGCGGTTTGCCCGCAAGGCCCTGCAGTCGGCGGAGGAAGCCATTGTCCTGCTGAAGAACGACGGGTTACCGCTTCCCATCGGTGCCGATCAACGCGTCCTGTTGGTAGGACCCACGGCCGATAACATGCGTAGCCTGAACGGGGGTTGGACCTACAGCTGGCAGGGCGACAAGGCCGATGAATATTTGCAGGAGTACAACACCATTCGCGAAGCGCTGGAAAAGGAATTCCCCGATCGGCTGACGTACGTGGAAGGGGCCAGTTTCGATACCCTCAAGAACGTGGAGGCGGCCGTAACCGCCGCCGTTGAGGCCGACATTCTAGTGGTATGTCTGGGCGAATTGTCCTATACGGAGGATCCGGGCAACATCAACAGCCTTATCCTGCCCGAAGCGCAGCGCCGGTTGTTTAACGAATTACACGCAACGGGCAAGCCCATCGTACTCATCATGGCCGCCGGCCGGCCCCGCCTGATGTCGTCCATGGCCAACCGTTCCCGCGCGGTACTCTTTGCTCCCTACCCCGGCCCCCGCGGCGGGGATGCCCTGGCGGCCATTCTATCGGGCCGGGTCAATCCCAGCGGCAGGCTCCCCCTCACCTACCCTCGCCATCCCAATGCGTTGGAAACCTACGATCACAAGGCTACCGAAGCGCGTAACGGCAGCTTCAATCCCCTGTTCGAGTTTGGTGCCGGACTGAGCTACACCGATTTCAAATACAGTGAACTGTCGCTGAGCAGCCGCGTCATGAACCCCGGCGATAGCCTGGAAGTGAGTCTGCGGGTCACCAACGAAGGCGACCAGGCAGGTAAGCACGCAGTGCTGCTTTTCACATCGGACCTTGTAGCCAGCGTTACGCCCAGCGTGCGCCGTCTGCGGCGCTTCACCAAACTACACCTGGAGCCCGGCGAGTACCGCGACATCACCTTTATCCTGACGCCGCAAGACCTGGCCTTCATTGGCCGTGACCAGCGGGCCGTGACCGAGGCGGGCACCTTTCGGGTTTCCGTGGGCAACCTTACCAAAGAATTCGATTACGAAGATTAAAAACTGACCATGCGATACCTCTCGCTGCTGCTCTTTCTGGGCCTGACTGCCTGTTTCACCCCCCGGGAAACCGTCCAGACGGAACCCGACATCCCATCCGTGCAAACACAAGCACCGGATGCCACGGCCAAAATCGAGAAGAAGCCCAAGTTCAAAGCCTACGGGGAGGTAATCACGCCGGAGGCCGAAACGGATGAGGGGCTCTTTACCGTACACCACGTTGGTGAAGAGTACTACTTCGAGATACCCTTCAGTTTGCTGAACCGCGACCTTTTGCTGGTTACCCGCATTGCCAAAATCCCCGCCGAACTGGGCGGCGGCTACCTTAACGCCGGGTCCAAAACCAACGAGCAGCTCGTCCGCTGGAACCGCGTGGGCGACGCTGTACATCTCACCTCCGTCTCGTACAGCAGCGTGGCTGATACCTCGTTGCCCATCAATATGTCGGTGCAGGATAACAACTATGCGCCAGTGGTCATGGCCTTCAAGATCGCCACTTTTAACCCCGATTCCACCGCCGCCGTCATTCCGGTGAAGGAGTTGTTCGTCAGCGACGTGCAGGCCATCTCCGGCCTGAGTAAGCGGCTGCGCAAGGAATACGAGGTCCGCAGTCTGGACAAGGATCGCAGTTTCATCAGCCGCATGGCCAGTTATCCGGAAAACGTCGAGGTGCGGCACGACATGACCTACGCGGCCAACGATCCGCCCTCGAATGCCCGTACCGGCACGATCAGTATGCAACTCAGCCAGTCGATGTACCTGCTGCCGGAGCAGCCCATGCAGCCGCGCCTCTACGATGAGCGCGTGGGCTGGTTCACGGTGCGCCAGGTGGACTACGGCTCGGAGGCCCTGAAGGCCGACGAAAAACGCTATATCAAACGCTGGAAACTGGTGCCCAAGGATCCCGAGGCCTACGCGCGCGGCGAATTGGTGGAACCCGAAGAACCGATCGTATACTACCTCGACCCCGCTACTCCTGAGAAATTCCGGACCTTCTTCCGGCAAGGTATCGAGGATTGGCAGGAAGCCTTCGAAGCCGCGGGCTTCAAGAACGCCATCGTGGCCCGCGACGCCCCCTCCCGGGCCGAAGATCCCGACTGGAGTCCGGAGGATGCCCGCTACTCGGTGGTCCGCTACGTAGCCTCCACCACCCGCAACGCCATCGGCCCGAGTGTCGTCGACCCCCGGTCAGGGCAGATCATCGAAAGCGACATCATCTGGTACCACAATCACCTGCG
Organism: Neolewinella litorea; assembly: GCF_004803465.1. Classification (GTDB taxonomy): domain Bacteria; phylum Bacteroidota; class Bacteroidia; order Chitinophagales; family Saprospiraceae; genus Neolewinella; species Neolewinella litorea. The sequence continues at coordinate 694,189 of NZ_SRSF01000001.1, forward strand.
CAGTTACCGAAACCGGTACATGCTGGAAACCGGTGCCGCCAACCCCTCGGCCCGGACCCTGGATACCCCCGATGCCGAGATCGGCGAAATGATGCGCCGCGTCATCAGCCACGAAGTAGGGCACGCCCTCGGCCTTCCCCACAATATGAAGGCGAGCTACGCCTACCCGACCGACAGCCTGCGGTCCGCCACCTTCACTAACACCTGGGGACTTGCGTCGACGATCATGGACTATACCCGCTATAATTACGTTGCCCAACCCGGTGACGATGGCGTCCGGTGGGTAAGGATGCTCGGCCCGTACGACATATACGCCATTAACTGGGGCTACCGCTACCTGCCCGAGGCCCGGAGCGCGGCGGCAGAGAAGGACAGTCTCAACGCCTGGATCGCGGAAAAACAGGGCGACCCGGTATACCTCTTCGGTGGTTACAGTTCCTCCGACCCCAGCGCCCAAACCGAAGCGGTGGGCGACGATCCCGTTAAAGCCAGCCGTTACGGAATGAAGAACCTACGGATCGTGGCCGCCAACCTGGCCGACTGGACCACCCGCGACGGTGAGGACTACGCGGACCTGGAAGAGCTCTACGGAGAACTCCTGAGCGTGTGGTCGCGCTACGCCGCGCACGTTACGGCTAACATCGGTGGCGTGTACGAGCAGCTCAAGACTACGGATGAAGAAGGCAATGTTTACTCTCACCTCTCCGAAAAGGAGCAAGCGGAAGCCGTAGACTTCCTCAACGAAGAGGTATTTTCTACGCTGGAATGGCTGATGCCCGAACGCATCGTGGCCAATATCGGACCTTCCGGCATCGTGCAACGCATGCGCCGCCTGCAGTCCCGCCAGCTCAACAACCTTTTGGACGCGGACCGCCTGCTCCGCATGGTCGAAAACCAGGCCCTCAACGGATCGGCGGCCTACACTGCCCCCGAGATGCTGGAGCAACTGCGCCGTGGTCTGTGGGCCGACGCAATGGAAGGCAGGTCCATCGACGGCTTCCGTCGCAACCTGCAGCGGGCCCACGTCGAGCGATTGACGGAATTGCTTAACGAGGATGCGGAAGACGCGACCGACATTGGGGCGCTGGCCCGGGCCGAACTGTCAGCTATTGCCCGCCTGGCCCGTAGCGCTGCCTCCCGTTACCGCGAGGGTATCGTCAAGTATCACCTCCAGGAGGTCGAGGCCGACATCGAGGCCACCCTTACCGCCAAGTAGCGGTCCAGCTATTCGGCCTTGGCTTCCCGGACCATGGCCTTGACCGCCTCGCGGAGTTTGACGGCATCATATACGATGCCGTCCTTGATCGTGTACCGGATCCCTTCGGTGGTGGTTACCTCATTGTCCTCCGTGAGACGGGTGGTACCGGTGCCGTACAGGACCTTCAGGTCGGCCAGTGGGTTATCCCCCACGATGACCAGGTCGGCCAGTTTGCCCGCCTCCACGGTGCCGATCCGGTCTTCCATGCCGAGCGCTTCTGCTCCGTTCAGGGTAGCGGCTTGCACCACCTCCAGAGGGTGGAATCCGGCCTCGCGCAGCAGTTCCAGTTCGCGGATGTAGCCGAAGCCATACAATTGATAAATGTATCCTGAGTCGGAGCCGGCCGTGACCCGGCCGCCCCGGTTCTTGTACTCGTTGACAAAGGTCATCCACAGCCGGTAGTTCTCCTTCCAGTTTACCTCCTGCTCCGTTCCCCAGTGGTGCCAGTAGCTGCCGTGGCTCACGCGGCTGGGGGCGTAGAATTTCATCAGGCTCGGCAGGGTGTATTCCGCGTGCCAGTCGGCGTTGCGGGCCCGCATTACGTCGCGGTTCGCGTCGTAGATGTTAAAGGTCGGATTCAGGGTGAAGTCCAGTTCCAGCAGTTCGTTCATCACCGCGTTCCAGTGCTCGCTGTAGGGGGCGGCGGCCTGTTGCCAGAGGTTTCCGGCCTCCCCGAAGCGGTGCTCCTCGTTCTGGTAGTTGTAGTCAACCGGGTAATCCTGTACCCGGCGGTCCTCGAAAAGAGCTTCGGGTAAGCCGTACCAGTGTTCCATCGTCGTCAGGCCGGCCCGGGCGGAATGCAGCACGTTCCAGCGACCTACATCCATCTGCGCGTGGTGCATGGCGCTGCGCAGGCCCAATTTCTTGTTCTCCTCCAGGGCCGCCTGCATCAGGTCGGGGCGGGCTCCAAAGAATTTGATGCCATCGCTACCCTTTTCCTGATTCGCGCGCACCCAAAGCCGTACCTCCTCTGCGGTAGTGAACGGTTCCTTACGGCCCATTCCGAATCCGGTGTAGGCCAGGATGCGGGGAGCGGCGATTTCGTTGGTAGCCGAGCGGCGGCGGTGGTCCAGCGTCCATTCCAGACCGTTGAAGCTGCCCGGTTCGCGTACGGTGGTGATGCCGTGGCCCAGCCACAGTTTATATACGTAGTCGGGCGTCGTACCCTGGGCGTTGCCGCCGGTGTGGCCGTGCATGTCTACGAACCCCGGCAACACATACATACCCGAGGCGTCGATTTCCCGTCCGCCCGGCCGGAGCGGGGGCCGGCCCGCGGAATCAATAGGTACGCCGGGGAAACCGACGGTCTGCACCGAAACGATCCGGTTGCCTTCGACCACGATATCAACCGGGCCGGTGGGCGGGGCCAGGTTACCGTTGATCAGGATCGCCCCCCGGATGATCAGCTGCTCAAACGGACCGCTTCCGTAGTCGTCGCCGCGCGGTTTCGCGTCGGACATTTGGGCGCGTACGCTGGTGCAAAGGAGTAGCAGAAAGAGCAGAGGGAGGTGGCGCATCATATAGATTACTGTGTGGTGGCGGGAATATTGTCGTGTCGCAAGAAGGAACACGGGCGCTGCTAAAGTACATTGCCCGGCCTTACGGGACCTAGTAGCCCACGAATTCCATTACCTTCGCGGTGCCTAACGAATGAGCAGACCATGAGTAAACGGAAGAAGCAGAAAAGCCGTCCGACCGGCACCCCAGAGCCGGAGGCCGAATCCGTTCGGGTAGTGGCCAAACCAAAAACCAGTGCCGTACCCCGCAGTGCGGCGCGTACCGATCAACAGCCGCTGGTGTTTGGGAAGGACACCTACCTCTGGCTTGGCGGAGGCTTTCTCCTGATCGTAGTGGGCTTCCTGCTCATGACTGGCGGCCGGGGCGATGATCCCAATGTCTTCGACGAAAGCGTCATTTACAGCTGGCGCAAAATCACCCTGGCGCCCATCATCATCCTCTCCGGACTTGGGGTAGTGACGTACGCGATCTTCAAAAAATAGCAAGTGCTAGAATTGTTCCGCGCCATCGTCCTGGGTATCGTCCAGGGGCTCACTGAATTTTTGCCCGTCAGCAGCAGCGGCCATCTCGAACTTACGAAGTGGATGTTCGGCGACACCAGCCTGGCCGCCGAGAGCATGCTCATGACGGTAACCCTCCACGCCGCCACGGCCCTGGCGACCGTCGTAGTGTTCCGCAAGGACATCGGAGAAATCCTAACCGACCTCTTCCGCTTTGAATGGAACGGCGGTACGAAATTCGCCGCCCTCATCATCGTAAGTATGGTTCCCGCGGCTATCGTGGGAATACTCTACGACGACCTGCTTACTACCCTCTTCGACCGACAGATCGTGCTGGTCGCGCTCATGCTGGTCGTGACCGGACTCCTGCTGTTTCTGGCCGACCGGGCGCAGCGTACCGACAAGGCCGTGGGGTGGCGCGACGCCATTCTCATCGGCCTGTCGCAGGCGGTAGCCATCCTGCCTGGCATCAGCCGGTCTGGGGCCACGATTTCCACCAGCGTGCTGCTGGGCATCGACCGCGAGAAATCAGCAAGGTTTTCTTTCCTTATGGTCGTCCCCCTCATACTAGGTAAAATGGCCAAGGACCTGATCGACGGGGAGTTCACCGCTACTACCTCCACACCCGAGCTCGTCGCCGGCTTTCTGGCCGCCTTTTTCACCGGGATTCTTGCCTGCGTGTGGATGATCAAACTGGTCAAGCGGGCCAAGCTCAAGTACTTCGCCTACTACTGTTTCACCGTGGCGCTGGTCGTACTGCTCATCAAGTTTATCGCCTAAACCACCGCTATGTTACCCGCCGCCACCACTCCCCCGTTTTCGTTTGCGGAGGGTGCCCTTTTCCTGATTGATAAACCGGAAGGCTGGACCAGTTTTGACGTAGTCAACAAGCTACGGTGGAAGATCCGCAAGCGCCTAGGCGTGAAGAAATTCAAAGTGGGTCACGCCGGCACCCTCGACCCCATGGCTACCGGACTGCTCAGCCTTTGCGTGGGTAAGTGGACCAAGCGGCTGCAGGAACTCGAAGGCATGGACAAGGAATACACGGGCACCATCCGACTCGGCGCCACCACGCCCTCGTACGACGCGGAAACCGAGATCGACGAAACCTACCCTACCGGGCATCTTGACCTGCCCCTGCTCCAGCGCGCCGCCGCCCAATTTATCGGTCCGATTGAGCAACTGCCGCCGGTCTACTCGGCGATCAAGGTGGATGGGCAACCCCTGTATAAACGGGCCCGGCGCGGCGAGAAAGTGACCGTACAGCCGCGGGCGGTACGCGTGGACCGCTTCGATCTGCACAATTTCACCGGCGAAACGGTAGACTTTACCGTCACCTGCGGCAAAGGCACCTACATTCGGTCCCTGGCCTATGATTTGGGGCAAGCCGTAGATAGTGGTGGCCACCTGGTGGCCCTGCGGCGCACGGCGGTCGGCCCCTACCGGATCGAGGATGCGTGGCAACTGGACGACCTCCTGGATGCTATTGGTGACCCGGCCTGACGCCGATCAGTGGTCTTCCCAGGCCATGGTACGCTTGATCGCCTTCTGCCAACCGGCGTAGCGGCGATCGCGGTCATCCGACTCCATCTTCGGCTCAAAGGCCGCATCGAGTTGCCAGGTGGCGGCGAGGTCTTCCCGCTTCCAGAAACCCACGGCCAGGCCGGCCAGCATAGCCGCTCCCAGCGCCGTCGTTTCCACGATCTTGGGTCGCTCGACCGCAGCCCCCAGGATATCGGCCTGAAATTGCATCAGGAAATTGTTGGCGCTTGCTCCCCCGTCTACCCGCAGGGTTGATAGCGGCATTCCGGCGTCCTTTTGCATGGCTTCCAGCACGTCCTTTACCTGGTACGCCAGGCTCTGCAGGGTGGCACGTACGATGTGCGCCTTGGAGGTGCCGCGCGTCAGCCCGAAGATGGCCCCGCGTGCGTACATGTCCCAATACGGCGCACCCAGACCGGCAAAGGCCGGCACCACGTATACGCCATCCGTATCCTTCACCTTGTTGGCGTAGTATTCGCTGTCGGGCGCCTCGTCGATCAGTTTCAGACCGTCGCGTAACCATTGAATAGCGGCACCGGCGATAAATACGCTGCCCTCAAGGGCGTACTCCGTGTGGCCGTCGATCTCCCAGGCGATGGTGGTCAACAGGCCGTGCTTGCTTGGGACGGCTTCGGAGCCGGTGTTCAGCAGCATGAAGCAACCCGTACCGTAGGTATTCTTCGCCTGCCCGGGCTCGAAGCAGGCCTGTCCGAACAGGGCCGCGTGCTGGTCGCCGGCCATTCCGGCGATGGGTACCGCGGCGCCGAAGAGTTCGGTGTGTCCGTAGACTTCACTGCTGGATTTCACCTCGGGAAGCAGGGAGCGGGGCACCTCGAGTACCTCAAGCAATTTCTCGTCCCAGTCCCGCTTCCGAATATCGAACAGCATGGTCCGGCCGGCATTGGTGACGTCCGTAACGTGCACCTTTCCCCCGGTCAGCTGGTACACCAGCCAACTGTCCATAGTGCCGAAGCAGAGTTGGCCGGCTTCGGCTTTCTGCCGGGCACCGGGCACGTTGTCCAGTAACCACTTGATCTTCGTACCGCTGAAGTAGGCGTCGATGACCAGACCGGTGGTGGACCGAACGTGGTCCTCCAGTCCCTGGTCCTTGAGCTGGTCGCACAGCCCGGCCGTCCGGCGGTCCTGCCACACGATGGCGTTGTGGATCGGTCTGCCGATGGTGCGGTCCCAAATGAGGGTGGTTTCCCGTTGGTTGGTAATGCCGATAGCGGCCAGGTCGCTGGCCGGCACCCCCGTGCGGTCGAGCAGTTCCCGGACCACGGTAACCTGGGCGGTCCAGATTTCGTCGGCGTCGTGCTCTACCCAGGCGGGCTGGGGGTAATATTGAGTGAATTCCTTCTGGGCGGTAGCCACGATGGTGCCTTCGTGGCTGAAAAGGATGGCCCGCGAAGAGGTGGTGCCCTGGTCGAGGGCGAGAATATATTTCGGCATGATCACGTAGTGTGTGCCGCAATATATCAATTTAGGCTCTTGCGCTCACCGGGGGAGTCAGGGGGCCACGACGGCGGATTCCAGGATCTCGTGGTAGGTCTCCATGAGCTCCCGGGCCAGTACGCGGCGGTCGTAGTGTCGGTTGAAAGCGGCGTGGGCGTTGCGTCCGATGGCTTCCAACTTGCGGCCCCTGCGGCAGCATTCCTCGATCACCTCGGCAAACTGCTCGGGCGTATCGGCAATGAAGAGGTCGCGACGGTTACGCGCCTTGATGCCTTCCAATCCGACGGTAGTGGTGACCACCACCCGGCCCAACGACATGGCCTCCAGGATCTTGGCCCGCATGCCGCCGCCGCTCAACAGGGGGACAATGCTGATGCTGTGGGACGCTACGAAGGCGCAACTGCTTTCGACCTCGCCATGGATCACGACGTTCGTCATTTCCAGCTGCTGAATGCTGTGCGGCATGTTCCGGCCGGCAATGTGGAACTTCACCTCCGGGCAGCGCCGGTGGATGAGGGGCCACACGTTGTTGAGGAACCATTGCAAGCCTTCCAGATTGGGCAGCCAATCCAGTGAGCCGATGAAGTGCAGGTGGGGCGGCTCGGAGAAACTGTCGTAGCGCGGAGGTCCGCAGAGGGTTTCCAGTCCAATCGGCAGCACGTAGGTGCGCCCGCGACTGCCGAGCCGCTCGAAGTTCTTCTTGTCGCGCTGCGTGATCGGAAGCAGCAGGTCGTACTGGTTGAGCTGGCTTTGTTCGTACTCCCGCAGTTGGCGGGTTATGTGACGCAGGTACCAACGCTTGGGCGCGAAGGAAATATTCTGGCAGCAACGCTCCCAGATCTCGTGTTCCACGTTGTGGGAACGCATTACCACCTGGGCGTCCGAATTTAACCGTATGGTGCGGATGTAGGGGGCCAGGTAGAGGGTTTCGAGTTGCACGATGTCGAAGCGCTCCTCGCGCAGCCAGCGCTCCAGTGCTTCGTGGTAACTAGCCTGGTGGAACCGGCTGATGTGATAGGAAGTGCCCCGTACCAGATTGGAGAAGGCATCGATGGGACTGATCTGATTGTCGACGGCCACCGTGCGCACCTCGCGGTAGTGACCCATTTCGGCCGGCAGGGCAGCGCCGGCGAAGAAATGCTTGGTCGTATTCATGGCCAGCAGGCTCACTTCGCACCCCAGCTCGCTGAGGCTCTTCGTCAGACCGTGAATGGCCAGGCTCTCGCCGTCCTTCAGCGGATACGGAAACTTCTTGGTTAAGACGAGTAACTTCATGTGAATAGGGCTGGGTGGGGCATTCTCTGCTCAGGGGATACCGCCACCCCGGTCTTTCGTGGCCTGGCCGGCAAATTTCTTCCCGAAAGTAATGCGGGAAGGACACCCTGGCCCTTCCCGCAGTCCCGGTTTATTCCCAGACGTTGTTGTCCAGATCGTCCTCAAACATCCGGTGCCGGGCGTTGAGTTCCACTTTCTGGATCAATTGCTTGTCAAAATCCAGCTCCAGGCTGTAGGCGGGATTGGTCCACCCCCAGTCGGGCAGCACCGTCCAATCGGCGGCGTACTCTGGCTGGGGCTTCTCGCCGCGCAGTATTTCGGGTGCGATGTAGTAGTACTTCTCACTGCCGTCCTTCAGGGTTACGGTCAGTTCCAGGGGCATGGGCATACGTCCCACGCGCTGCAGGTCGACGCGGGTCTTTCCGGTACCGTCCAGGTCCTCGACGTCGGTCACCGCGTAGTCGGGGTAGTCGGTACCGTTGACCCAGTATTCCCGGTACCAGTCGAGCTCCAGGCCAGAGCACTTCTCGGCCACCCGGATGAAATCGTTGTCGTTCGGGTGCTTGAACCGCCAATCGTGGTAGTACCGCTTGAGGGTACAGTTAAAAGCTTCCTCCCCTACGATGTAGCGCAGTTGCTCCAGGAACACCGCTCCGTTCACGTAGCTGGCTACGCTGTAGGCGGAGTTGGTCGCGAAGTGATCGGAGTGGACGGTGAGGGGTTCCTGCAGTCCCGACTGCCGGAACCCGCGCAGGCTGGCGTAGGTGCGTTCGTGGGGGTTGTCGGTGGCCTCACCGGCAATTAGGCCTTTCGTCCGCAGGTGGTTCATCACTTCATTGGAGGCCCAGCTGGTGAAGCCTTCGTCCATCCACGCATATAGGGCTTCGTTGGTGCCCATCAGCATCTGGTACCAGGTGTGCATGAGTTCGTGTACGCTTACGCCCACCAGACTGCTCATGGTGCGCTCCCCTGTGATCAGGGTAGCCATGGGGTATTCCATGCCGCCGTCGCCGCCCTGGATGAAGCTGTACTGCTCGTAGGGGTAGGGTCCGTAATGCGCGTTGATGTAGTTGAATGCCTCGTCCATGATCTTGGGCAGTGCTTCCCAGTTGTCGGTGGTGGCCTCCCCGGGCTGGTAGTAGAAGTTCAGGGTGGTACCATCATCGCGCTTCAGATCCGTATGGGTATAGTCGGGGTCTGCCGCCCAAACAAAGTCGTGCACGTTGGGCGCGACGAAGTGGTAACTCACCTTGCCGTTGCCGGTCGGGGCGGGCGTTCCCTGGAGGTAGCCGGTCGCGGCCACCACGTAGTCCTCGTCGATATTGATCGTGACGTCGAAGTCACCCCACACCCCGTAGAATTCGCGACCGATATAAGGGTTAGCGTGCCATCCCTGATAGTCGTACTCGGCCAGCTTAGGGTACCACTGGGCCATGCTGAACCGGATGCCCTCGGCGTTATCACGCCCGCTGCGGCGGATCTGCAGGGGTACCTGGGCGTCCCACTCCATGGTGAAGGTGGTGCTGTCGCCGGGCAGGATGGGTTCGTCCAGGGTCACTTCCAGGATGGTCCCCACGGTTTCGTAAGAAAGGCTGCCGCCCTCGCGTTCCAGGCTGTTCACCTTGATGTAACCGATCTCATCGGGCTGCAAATTACTGATGCGGTCGGCCACCCGTTCGTCGGCGTCCGGCAGGTTCAGGTTGCGCAGGTCCATTTGACTACCCGGCTGGAAGGCGTTGAAGTACAGGTGGTAAAAGACCTTGGTCAGGGTATCCGGCGACTGGTTGTAGTACTTCAGCACCTGGGTACCGGTGTACTGGTTGGCGTCGGCGTCCATTTCAATGTCCATATCGTAGGCCGCACGTTGCTGCCAGCGGTCGGGCTGGGCTAACAGGAGGGCGGGAACGCAGGTGCAGAGCAAGAGGTAAAAGCGAAGCGCGGGGGTTGACATCTGGTTTATTTGGGGTTAACGGGGTAGGTACGACCCTCACGCAACGTTCGCGGGCCGCAATGTGCTGACCGGGGCGGCCATTTTCACGCAATGGTAACAGATTTGTTGGGAAAGGACCGGGTTCCCAGGTGAATTTCTGCCCTGGCTCGACCCGAACGTAGTTCCCCCGGGCCGGGTTATTTGTAAAAATCATTCCATGACCGATTCACCGCCCCTGATCGTCGTGGCCGGCGCATCTGGCGACCTGGGCGCCCGTATCGCCCGCGAAATTATGAATCGCGGTGGACGCCTCCGGGCCCTCGTGCGACAGAGCACTCCCCGATCCAAAACGCGGCCCTTGCGCGACCAGGGTGCCGAGATCCGGGTGACCAATTTTGACGACGTGGTCGAGTTGACCGATGCCTGCCGGGGTGCAACCTGCGTACTATCTGCCCTGTCGGGACTGGAGGACGTAATCGTGGGGGTACAAACACGCTTGCTGGAAGCGGCGGAGGCAGCTGGCGCACCCCGCTTCATCCCTTCCGACTTCGCCCTGGACTTTACGCAATTGCCGCGCGGCACCAACCGTAACCTGGATTTTCGCAAGACCTTTCAGGAGCGCCTGGAGCAGTCACCGCTCGCCGTGACCTCCATCCTGAACGGGATGTTCGCCGACCTGCTCAACGGGCAGGCCCCTTTCATCGTCGACCGCATTCACCGGGTGCTCTACTATGGCGACGACCACCAGCAAATGGACTTCACTACAATGGACGATACGGCGCGCTACACCGCCCTGGCCGCGATGGACGCCGACACTCCGCGGTACCTTCGCATCGCTGGCGACGTGCTCGACGCCCACGGCCTGGCCAGGGCGGCCGAAGCGGCCCGCGGTGGAAAATACCGTCCGCTGCGGATCGGAGGGATTGGTGTACTGACTACCCTCATCGGCGTCACCCGTCTGTTCGTCCCCGGCAGGGACGATACCTACCCCGCCTGGCAGGGCATGCAGTACATGCGCAATATGATGAGCGGGCGGGGCAAGCTGTCTCCACTCGACAACCATCGTTACCCCGACTTTAAGTGGACGCCGGTTCGGGAAGTGCTCGCCCGTGCCACGGAATAAAGTGGGACCTATGCGCCACGATGGTATCGAGCTCCCAACCACCACCCCGGCAGGTATGGTGGCACTGGCACCCGCGCGTGTCGTCAACATCTTCAGCGGAACGAGAGGTAAGCGGTTGGACGGTACCCCCAGCGTCCAACGGGTAAGCGGTTGGACGGTACCCCAGCGTCCTACGGGTAAGCGGTTGGACGGTCCCCCTAGCGTCTAACGGGTAAGCGGTTGGACGGTCCCCCTAGCGTCTACGGGTAAGCGGTTGGACGGTCCCCCTAGCGTCCAACGGGTAAGCGGTTGGACGGTCCCCCAGCGTCCAACGGGTAAGCGGTTGGACGGTCCCCCCAGCGTCCAACGGGTAAGCGGTTGGACGGTCCCCCCAGCGTCCAACGGGTAAGCGGTTGGACGGTCCCCCAGCGTCCAACGGTTACGGAGTCCAAACAACTTTCAGAGCCGCAGCCCCACGGAACTAGTTCTCCATTATTTTCAAAAACTCCTCCAATTCTTCCAGGTGCCGCTCGAACGCCTCCCGGCCGGCCGGTGTAGCGCGGTAGCTGGTGCGGGGCTTATCGTCTACGAAGCGCTTCTCCGTCTCGATCTGCCCGGCCTTGTGCAATGCCTTTATGTGCCCGGCCAGGCTGCCGTCACTTAGTTTCAGGGCATTGCGCAGGGTGACAAAATCGACCCAGTCGTTGACCAACAGGATACCCATCAGTCCGAGACGGGTTCGGTGATTGTACAGCTTGCTGAGGCCCGCTACCGTTGATTTGACCGCTTCGACCTTATTCATGGGCATCGTATTTGAGGTACAGCCAGTAGCCGTAAGCAATGTGCAGCAGCCCGAAACCCAGGGCCCAGCAGTACAGACCGTACGCCGGAAATGCAAGCGCCAGCAGGCCGATACCGATCTCCAGGTACGCCAACACCCGGAGGTCCTCCGTAGTGAAGTTGCTGCCGTTCAGCAGCGCAAGTCCATAGAACACCAGGGTAGCCGGAGCAACCAGTTCCGCCTCGCCGTGGTAGATTAGGCCCAAACAGAAGGCACCCCCTGCCGCCAGGGGTACTGCCAGGTTGAGCAGTAGTTTATAGGTTCTTCGATCGGCGATCGTATAGCCCAATCGCGCTACCCGCCGGTGGGTAAAGTAGACTGCCGTGCTTACCGCAGCGGCCACCACCATCGCCGCTACGGCTAACAGGAATGGCAGGGGCTCCACGCCCCAGGGGTGTAGTCCGGCTCCCGATTCGGCAGCTGCAAGGTAAAGCGGAGGATGGCCCGCCACCACCCGGTAGGCCGCCACCAGCGCTACACCAACGAGCGCGCAGCAGCCCGCCCCTACCCCGGACAGGCCGCTCAGGCCGATGAAGTAACGGGACCGCTCCATCAACTGCCGGATATGGCGCAGATCAGAAATAGGCGTAGAAACGTGAAGGGCCATAAAGCACTTTGTAAGCCAAAGTTAAGACATTTCTTTTCACTTCGTCAGCAAGGGCCATAAAAACTTTCCGGGCCCAAACAAACGTTTCCCCCCGGCCCTTTACCCACCACCAAGGCAAGTGTACTAAACATATGGTCAACTCCTCCGACACCCAGCTCCCCGATGGTGCCGCCGCCCTGCTGGTGGCCCTGGCCACCCCCTCCCCGCAGGGCGAGATCGGCATTCCGGTGTTGTTGTGGGGCCGTCCCGGGGTGGGAAAGTCGAGTTTTATCGAAGGACTTGCCACGCCCGACCTCCGGGTCACGACCCTGATCGCTTCCATTCACGACCCCACCGACTTCAGTGGACTTCCCTTTCTGGAGAACGGCCGGGTAAAGTATGCCACGCCGGAATGGGTCGAGGACTTCCGTTCCAGCCCCGCCGGCATTCTGTTCCTCGACGAACTGAGCACGGCTCCGCCGTCTGTCCAGGCGGCCCTGTTGCGGGTGGTTTTTGAGCGCAAGGTGGGCTTCACCCCCCTCCCCCCGGGCGTACGTATCGTGGCGGCCGCTAACCCTCCAGACCTCATGGTAGGCGGCTGGGAGCTCTCCCCGCCCCTGCGTAACCGCTTCGTGCACCTGCAGTGGGACATACCCCAATCGCTTTACGTCCGCTCGTTGACTCACGGTTGGGACCGTGGACAGTTGCCGCACATCGACGCTGCCCGGCACCGTCGATTGCTCCCCGAGTGGAAAATTCGCATCGGCGGCTTCCTGCAGCTGCGGCCCGACGCCCTCCACGGCAATCCGGAAGACAACCCCTTCGGATTCGCTAGCCCGCGCAGTTGGGACTTCGCCGCCGCACTTCTGTGCTCGTGCGAACTCCTGGGTTACCGACTCGACGATCGCGATGGTTATGGTCAAACGGTAGTGCTCAATCTGGTCGCCGGTTGTCTGGGAGAAGCCACCGCCCTGCAGCTCGTAGAACACCTGAGTAAACTGCGACTGCCCGATCCGCGTAAAGTGCTGCACGGCGAGGCTTCCATCACGGTCAGCGAACTGGACGACGCCGAGCTGTTCGTACTTTTTTACGGAATGAACGCACTATTGTTGCCTGAATTGGAGTCCGACGAACTACTCGGTCAATCCCGCCGGTACCTGGAATTGGCGCAGGCGGTCTTCGACGATAGTCGACGCGACGTAATCTTCGTCCACCTCAAGGAACTGGCACGCGCGGGATGGTTGGCCCACCTCACCGCCGGTGGTACCAACGACCCGGAGCTTCAGGAGGTGATGGAACTCATCGGTACGGTTTTCAGCGATGAGGCCTTCAACGAATTCGTAAATGTCCTCGGGTGACCGGCAGCAAACGGCCGAGCGGATCCGTTTCGCCCGGGCCTACGCCGCCGAGCACCTGCCCTGGTTCGCTCCGGCACTTTTCCGGTGCCGCATCGTACTGTCTGAGGCCGTGCGCGTTGCCGCCGTAGACCGGCACTACAACGTGTACTGGAACCCAGACGTCGTGAACAAGCTGTACAGCGACCCTGATCGTTCCCATGCCCTGAGTGAGCTGGCGTTCCTTTGGGTGCACGAGATCAGTCACCGACTGCGACAGCACGGTGAGCGGGCGGAGGCCACTGGGGTAAGGGGCCAGGCGGCCAGTCGTCGCTGGAACGTAGCCTGTGATCTGGAGATCAACGATTCCGAATGGAAGGGCCTCCGTATGCCGAAGGCCTATCCCGGTCACCACGCGCGTGCTCTAGGGTGGCCGGAGGGAGAATTGGCAGAAACCTACTACCGGCGACTCACGGAAGAGGCCGCCCCCCCGCCTGATATTCCCGACGAGGGCAGCGGAGTACACGGGCAGGCCCGCCCGTGGGAGGACGGAGACCATCAGCGAATGACCCCGCTGGACGAGGAAATTTTGCGCCGCGAAGTGGCCCGCCTGACGCGCGAAGCCGCGGACCAGACAGTGCCGGTAAGCTGGCGGGAGTGGGCCGCCGACGTGCTCCGCAGCGGCGTCAACTGGCAGCAACGCCTGGGGCACCGATTGAGCATTGCCCTCCAACGTGGCCGCGGCATGCGAACGGATTACGCCTTTGGGCGACCCAATCGACGGCAGTCCGTCTACCACCCCGTGCTTCCACCCAGTCTTTCCGGCGCGCGTACCGCCAGCGTAGCAATCGTGGTCGACACCTCGGCCTCCATGAAAGGCGCTGACTTACAGCGTGCGTTAGCCGAGGTGGCCGCCATCATTCGGCAACTGGAAGCGCCGGTGACCATCATTCCCTGCGACCTGCGCGCCCACGAGCCAGTACGCATCGTGTCGGAGCGAGAGGCCTTCCAGGTCAGCCACCTTCCTGGCGGCGGCGGTACCGATATGCGGGCGGGCCTGAGCGCAGCCTTGGACCTCCAACCCCAGCCCGATTCCGTTCTGGTGATTACCGACGGCATGACGGCTTACCCGGAGAAGCCCTACCGCCTCCCCCTTATTTTCGCCATCCTCGGCCGCAGCGAGGACAAGCGGCTCCCCCCCCAGCCACCCTTTCGGCCGGACCAGGTGGTGGAAATCCGTTAGGGCATTGGTGCGTTTATCCTAGTCTATGGCTTCTGTTGATTACCGTTGGACGATTCCCACCCGCTACGGTCCGGCTACCTACGGGCTTTCTTTCGCCACCAGTGGCAAAGTGGAGGTAGCAGCTCTGCCCTTCGCCGCCCTCCCGGAAAGTGTACTCAAACTTACCTACGGCAGCAATTGGGAGGCTGTACACACCTATCTGGGAGCGCTGGCCCCTACCCTTCCCCATCGCATCCGGGCGGCCATCTTGCTAAAGGATGCTCCCCCGCCCTTCGGTGCGGTGGTCGCTGCGTATCGTGAGTCGATTCTCCAAATGGGAAAGGACGGTTCTCGGCCCACCCGCACCGGGGGCATGGGAATTTATGCTTTCGGCGAGGACGAAGTCAACGACGCGCTGAAACGGTTGGCTGACAGTGAGGCAATCGCACATCTGGAACATACCGACGACCGGCTGCTGGATTACCTGCAAACCCTGCTCCCGGTAGCCTCGGAAAAAACCTCCCGCCTGGTCTATGGCGTACTGAGGGCGCTCGGCACCCCGAAAGCCAGAGAAATTCTGCTGCGTTGCCTGGAATCGGAAGGGCGGCACCCGTACACTCCGGAAATTTTGCAGAGTCTGGCGTCCTACACCAGTCGGGAAACCCTGCAGCGCCTCAGAGCCGTGTATGATGCGGGCAAATTTGCCGAGGATGATTTGGAGGAGTACCTGCGTTTGCTGAGCCGTTTTCCCGGCTTCGGACTTCGTGATCACCTCACAGAGCTGCTGGACCGGCATCCCGATCAGGTGGAATTGATCGTCCAGGCCATGCGCAGTCTATCAATGCCCGATGCGTCAGTAGCCGGAACCATAAGGGAGAAGTTCGACGCGGAAAACCATTACCCGGTGTTGGACCGACTGCTGCGGGCAATTAACACGCTTAACGTCCCTCCCTTTACAGTGGACCTGGCGGCGATGAACCGCAAGGTGGACGCACCCGCCTTCACCGAGGTGCCGCCCGTAAACTGGCCGCAGCAGCTGGAGCCAGGCTGGAGAGAACTCGTGCGTCGGACCTCACTGGCGGCGGCAATAGCGGTAGTGACAGAATACCTGGAACGGCCCGAGCCCCGCCTGCAGCGGAATGCCCTGTTGCAACTTAAGGTAGTCCTGTCGGAACATGAGCTATCCGACCCCTTACCGGGGCCGCTTGAGTCCCGCCTTCGACAATTACTGGCCTCCCGGTACGATAAGGTCTACGTAGAAGTACTGAACGTGCTGGGTCAGCGTAACGTACCGCTCGCCGACCCTGCCGCTATGCTACAGGCCGTGCTGGAAATCGCCATCGGTAACCGTTACCGCTTCGTGGTACTCACCGCCCTGCGTCGCATCGGTGATACCGAACCGCTCCGCCATCTTACCCGATCGTTCCTGCACCGGCAGGTGGTCGCGGCCATCGATTCCGACCGCCTCGAACAGATCGCCGCCTTCCTGCCTTTCGTAGAAAAATACCTGGGCGAAACCGCCGGTTTACGACGGAGCCTGCAGGAGCGTCTGGCGAAATCCGCCGAGCGGTAAGACCGTTCCCGCCCTACCCTTTTCGCCCCTAAACTTATTACTCACCCTCCAAACCCATACGATCAGTTTGGCCGACCCACAGTTGAAACGTAACCTTGGATTGCTCGATATTTTAATGTTTGGCATTGGCGGCATTGTCGGTGCCGGGATATACGCCATCGTAGGCGAAGCGGCCGGCATCAGCGGCCATTTGCTCTGGGCCAGTTTTCTCGTTGCGGCCGTAGTAGCCTTGCTCACGGCCACCACCTACGCCGAGTTCGTGAGCCGATTTCCCGACGCCGGCGGCAGCTTTGAGTATGTTAAACAGGGCTTCGGTCGCACCACGGCCCTGTGGTTCAGCATCATGATGCTCTTTACGGGTGTGGTGGCCGCGGCGGCCATCGCCATCAGTTTCGGTCAGTACCTCGGTCGCTTGCTCGAAGTACCGCTGTGGGTGACCACCGCGGGCGTCATTATCCTCATGGGCCTCATCAATGCCGTAGGCGTGCAGCAGGCCAGCTGGTTCAATACCCTGGCAACGGTCGTTACCCTGGCCGGACTGGCTGCCGTGGTTTTCTTTGCCGTCCCCGAGTGGGGCTCCGTGCCGCTACTCAGTTCTGAGGGCGTGGGCTGGACCGGTATCGCATCAGGAGGTGCACTCATTTTCTTCAGTTTTATTGGCTACGAAGACCTGGTAAAGATGGCCGAGGAAACCCGCGATCCGCGCAAGACCATGCCGCGGGGCATTCTGATCTCCGGGGTGGTCGTGCTACTGATTTACCTGTTGATCGCGGTAAGCGCCGTATCCGTAATTCCGCCCGACGACCTGGCACGTGAATCTGGCCCCCTGGCCGCCGTTTTGCGGCGGAGCGCGGGTGCCGGGTGGGCAACGGCAATCGTGGTAGTGGCATTGTTCGCGACCAGTAAGACCATCCTTTCCAATATCCTCGGAACCAGCCGGTTGCTGTACGACGTGGCCCGCGACGGGGGAATGCCCTGGCTCCAGCGACTTACCCAGGTCAACGAATCCACCGGCACACCCCTATTGGCTACCTTGCTGATCACCCTGCTGGCGCTTGGGTTTGGGCTCATCGGCAATCTGAAGGTGGTGGCCAGCATCAGCAACATCTTTATTATGCTGGTTTTTCTCGCCGTAAACGCCGCCCTGCTGAACTACCGGCGGTTGCATGCCGACGAGCAGGATCCCCCCTTTCGGGTTCCCCTTTCCGTGGGGCGGTATCCCCTACCCACCATTTTGGCCTTCGCGGGCGTACTGATCCTGCTCGGCTTTAACGTGGCCAACATTGTCGGGTAATGCCGTCTGCTAGCGTGCCGAAAATGCCGTGCTACCCTCCAGATCCGTGAATTGGACCGGAACTACGCCGGAGCCCCCCTGCTCGGTGGTATAAACCCCGTAAATTGAGTCGACGGCCTCCATCGTAAGTTTGTTGTGGGTGACGATGATGAACTGGCTGTCGCGGCTGAATTTCTTCACAATGCGGTTGAATTTCGCAATGTTGGCATCGTCCAGTGGAGCGTCCACCTCGTCGAAGATGCAGAAAGGGGCGGGTTTCAGCAGGTATAACGCGAACAACAGGGCGGTGGCGGTGAGGGTCTTTTCCCCACCGGAGAGCTGGCTGATCGTCTGCGGTCGCTTGCCCTTGGGTTTGGCCACGATCTCGATGGCCGACTCCAGGGGATCCTCGGGATCTAACAGAATGAGGTCGCAATTGTCGTCCTCGGTAAAGAGGCTCCGGAACACATCGATGAAGTAGACCCTTACGCGCTCGAAGGCATCCAGAAACTGTACGGTGGCGGTGTTCTCGATCTCCTTGATGGTTTTCAGCAGCGTGCTCTTGGCCGCGATAATGTCATCGCGTTGCCCGGTGATGGTTTCGTGACGCTCCTTCATTTCGTCGTATGCCTCTACCGCCATCGGGTTGATCTCCCCGTAGTTGCCGATCCGGCTGCGGAGCCGCTCAACCCGCATTTCCAGTTCCGTCACCGTGCCCGTCCATTCATCCACCTCTACGGCGGCGAGCTGTTCGAGATCCAGGTCGAATTCGATTTTGAGCCGCTCCTCTACTCCGTTCAGCTTGAAGCGTACGTCGGTGAATTTCTCCCGCAGTTGATTGACGCGCACTTGGGCGTCCTGCCGTAGCCGGTTCTCCTTCCGCAATTCATCCTCCCGGGCTGAAATGAGTGAGCGCGCCTCGTAGTATGCCTTTTCCGCCGTTCCGAGCGTGGCCTGGTACGCTTCCTTTTCCTGCCGCATCTGCACGATGTTGCGGTCGAGCGTGCCCTCCTGCTGTGCGATCTGCTCACCCTCACGGGTCAGTGACTTCAGTTGTTCCCGGTTGTTGATTTCCTGACGTTGCAATTCCTGCCGACGGTGATTGCGGAAATTGAGTTCCCGTTCCAGGCTTTCCACCCGGTTCTGCTGTTGGATAAAGAGGATGTTTTCCTGGTTGTACGCGGCACTGGCGGCGGACAATTCTTCGCTGAGGCGGCGGTAGTCTTCATCGGTACCGGCTACATTGTCCCGCAGCCGATCGATACGGGCGCGCAACTCGATCAGTTCCTGGTCGATCTCCCGGTTCACCTGTACCAGTTTCTCCGCTTCGGCCTGAAGTTGGGTATTCTTCGATTGGGTGTCGCGGAAATAAGATTGGAATCCTTCGGCCCGGGCCTGCAGACCAGCCGCCCGCTGTTGCAGTTTGTTTAGGTCACGCTGCTTCTCGTTGATCTGCCGGTCAAGGCGCCGCCCGCGCAGTTCGGTTAGGGCAGACCGGTGCGCTTCAAGCTCGGCACTCAGGCCAGCGGACCGGCTTTCGGCCGTCCGAATTTCCTTTTCCAACAGCTCCAGGTTCTTCTTCCGGCCGATTTTTTTGCCCTCGAAAAGCCCAACGGATCCCCCCGTAATGGAAAACGAGCGACGAATGAATTGTCCGCCGCGGGAAAGTACCGTTATGCCCTCATCCGGCGCGGGGGGCAGCTGGTCTTCCGCGGTCACGTACACTTCCCGGAGCAGCCGGTCGGTTAATTTCCGGTAGGGTTCATCGACCGTGACCACTTCCCGGGCCGGGCGGGTTCCGTCGGGAGCCACGGCCGGCGCTGCCGACGCTTCGGAGATGGCTTCCAGCACGAAGAAATGGGCCTTGCCCTTCTGCTTGTCGGCAAGCAGGCGGATGGCGTCGCGGGCCTCTTCGGCCGATTGCACGACGTAATGATTCAGGTAGGGCTCCAGGAAATTTTCGATCGCGGCCCGGTACTCAGGTTCCACCAGCAGCAAATCGGAAAGCAGTTGGGGGTCAGCCGTCCAGCTCTTGTTCTTACTCAGATAGCGGATCGATTCCGGGAATCCCTCCAGGCTGTCGATCATGCTTTTGGTCAGCTTGAATTCGTTGCGCCGGGCGTCGAGCCCCCGGTTGATGCGCCCCAGTTCGGCCTGAATGCGCTCCGATTCCGCTACCGCGTGCTCGATGGCCGTCTGCCGTTTGGCCTCGCGGTCCTCCAGCTCAGCCAGGTCTGCGGAGACCTTTTTTTCCTCCTGACTCAGCTGTTCGATTTCCGTTTCCAGCGTAGCGCGTTCACCGGTACGGGACTCCATTTCCTCCAGGTTACGGTCAACCTGGAAGCGGAAGTTGTCGATCTGATTGGCGTTGATGGCGCGCCGCTTTTCGAACTCGAATACCTTGCGTTCCTCCTGCTGTTGCTCACGCAGTCCCGTATCGAGCTGCGACTTTAGCCCGGCGTGCCCTTCGCGGACCCGTTTGAGGGCTTGCTCGGCTTCACTCCGAGACGTTTGGCTTACCGAAAGTTTTTCCCGTTCCGTACCGAGCTGGTCGGACATCTGGGCGATTTGGGTAGAGAATTCCTCTAACTGGCCACTCGCGGAATCTATATCCGCGGCCAATTTCCGCGTCTGCTGTTCGATGAAGGTTTTGCGCTGTTGGAGCAGGCGCTGTTCATTTTCCAGCCCCCGGAGTTCCCCGACGAGTGCATTGAGCTTCCGCTGTCGCTCACCCACCAGTCGCTCCTTGTCCTCGTGCTGCTGTCGCTCCCGGTCCACCTGCGTTTCCAGCTCAGTGATCCGGGCCTCGGTTTGCCGGTAGGCGTTTTCGGCCTGGTCGGTCTCCTCCTTCAGGCGAGCATGATCAAGCCGCAGCTTTTCCACGCGGATTCCGGTGAGCAGCAGGCTGAGGTCGCGGTACTGTCCCTTCAGGTCGCGGTACTTGCGCGCACGCTTGGCCTGCTTTTCGAGGCTGGTCAGGTTGTTGGTGATCTCGTGTAGTACGTCCTCGATCCGGTCAAGGTCCTCCTCTGTACTCTTCAGCTTGCGCAGCGACTCCTTTTTGCGGTTCTTGTACTTGCTGATCCCCGCGGCCTGTTCGAACATGCGCCGACGGCTGTTGTCCTTGTCGGCCAGGATATCATCCACCATGCCCAGGGCAATGATGGCGTAGGAGTTGGAGCCGATGCCGGTGTCGAGGAAGAGGTTGCGGATATCCTTCAGGCGGCACTGCACGCCATTCAGGCGGTATTCCGAATCTCCGCTGCGGTAGAGCATGCGAGTCACCGTCACGGTGGAGTAATCGGTGGCCAGCAGTGCCTTGTCGTTCTCGAAGGTGAGGCTCACCGAGGCCAGGTTGCCGGGCTTCTTCTTACGGGTGCCGTTGAAGATGACCGAGGCCATTTTGTCGAGGCGCAATTCCGAACCTTTCTGCTCGCCCAGCACCCACCGGATGGCATCTACGATATTACTCTTGCCGGAGCCGTTCGGGCCCACGATTCCGATCACGTCGGCGTCGAAGTTCACCACCGTCTGGCTGGCGAAACTCTTGAATCCCTTTATCTCCAGTTGCTTCAGTCGCATTCGGCCCGCGAAGGTAGTAAGTAGCGGTCGGTTTACGTCATCCGCCGGAGTATTCTAAAGGTGCCGGGTACGGACGTAAAATTCCTTGTCCCGGACGCCAAAGGCCTTTACGAGTAGCGGACTGACTACGAGGATGACGCGGCTGTCGTACACCTGTTCGGGGATGCGGCCAACCACCTGGGCGTAGATTGTCTTGCGGCTGCGGGGTTCCTCGATCTCGACGAGGCTGCCTATCGGGGCAGTGCGGTGGAGCACCATCCATTTGGACCGGTCGCCGCTGTTGGTCCAGGCCGCCTTGCCGTTCGTGAGCCGGAGCCTCTTGTCCGCCATAACCGTATCCCACTGGACGTGGAGCGGGCGGTTGCGCAGCAGGTAGGGATCTTCCACCTTTACCTGTGATTCGGGCCGGATGCCGTCGATTCGCAGGTAGCCGATCTTGATCACCTGGCCCGGGGTCAGTTTGTCGGCGGATAGGCCCGGATTGAGGGCCCGGAGCAAACTGTCGTTCGGCAATCCCAGGGTACGCCGCGTAAGGCCGTAAAGGGTTTCCCCGGGTGCCATACGGTACCGGATCGGCACGAACCAGGCTACGCTGTCGCGGGAAAAGGACGGCCGGATGACGGAACGTGGGATGGCCACGGTCACCTTGGTGCCGGGAGTATAACCTTTCCTTAACGCGGGGTTCAGTCGGTAGAGTTCGTCCAGACTGAAGCCGTAAAAGCGCGCGGCACCGTAGAGCGTCTGCTTGGGGGCCAGGTAATGGTTGAAGAGGAGATGCCCGGACACCGGATCGGCCTGGACGACCACCGTATCGGAGGGGAGGAGGAAGTAAAGGCTGTCACCCGTTGCTCCCAGGGAAGGCAGCAGGCAAGCGACACTTACGACTAAGCTAAGGAGGAACTTTGGTGGGAAAAACATGTATGGTAGCAGTAATGCACAAGGACCCGGGAGAGCCGCCCCCTGGAGGCCTTCGTAAAGGTACGCAGAAGTGATCGGAGGTCGGTGCGGACGCCCTTTTCTTAGGAATTTCTTAAGTCGTTCACCAATTATTTGAGCCGCGGCACGGCGGCGGCGAGCAAAATAAACCAACTATTGAGAACTAGCTTTGTTTGTATACTGAAACCAAAGAAGCATGCCGAATTATGTTGGCACGCTCGGGCGAGTTGTCAGGATATTTTGTCAGTCCATACGAGGTGGCACAGTTCTTTCAATTAGCCCTTACCTTTAAGGCAGGGCCTGCTTTGTTGTAGTGTTCATTGCACCTGCGTCCCCGCCAGCTTATTTATTACCCCTCCAAAGTTTATTGAATGAATCCTCCACAGCGGGAATTTAACCCCGAAATTAAACAGGCGATGGCCCGTGGCAAACAGGAGGCCGAGAAGATGGGCCACACCTATGTAGGCCCAGAACACCTGTTGCTCGGCGTCCTGAGCATGGGCAACACACTGGCCACCCGGGTGCTGCGCAACCTGGCCGTGGACATCAATGCCCTGACCGATACGCTGCGCGAAAACATTCAGCGCAACGGCGGCCAGTCGAGCAGCCACACCCTATCCAAGCTCCCCCTGAACGACAAGGCCGACCGCGTCCTGAAGGTTACTTTTCTGGAAGCCAAGGCCCTCAAGACTTCGCAGGTTAGTCCCGAACACCTGATCCTGTCGATTCTGCGCAACAAGGAACTGCCCGCTACCAAGATCCTGCGGCAGTTCGAAGTGGAATACGAAATCTATAAAGCTGAACTTGACTACGTGAAAGACGAAAAAGACTTTACCGAAGACATTTCCTTACCCCTGAACCAGGCTCCCGGAAGCGGCGACGAAAGCTTCGAGGACGACGACGCCGGCCGTGGTGGTCAGGGTCGAGGTGGTCGCGGTCAAGGCAGCACCAAATCGCGTACCCCTGTTTTGGACAACTTCGGCCGGGATATCACCGCCCTGGCAGACGAAGATCGCCTGGACCCGATCATTGGTCGCGAAACGGAAATAGAGCGCGTCTCTCAAATTCTGAGCCGACGCAAGAAGAACAACCCGATCCTGATCGGTGAACCCGGCGTGGGTAAGACGGCCATCGTAGAAGGTCTCGCCCTGCGGATTCGTGACCGGAAGGTCAGCCGCACGCTGTTTGATAAGCGTATCGTCATGCTGGACCTGGCTGCCCTGGTAGCGGGTACCAAATACCGCGGTCAGTTCGAGGAACGCATGAAGGCGATCATGACCGAGCTTGAGAAGAGCCGCGACGTGATCCTGTTCATCGACGAGATCCACACCATCGTCGGTGCCGGCGGTGCCACCGGATCGCTGGACGCCAGCAACATCTTCAAGCCTGCTCTCGCCCGAGGCGAACTGCAGTGCATCGGTGCCTCCACCCTGGACGAATACCGCCAGCACATCGAAAAGGACGGTGCCTTGGACCGCCGTTTCCAGAAAGTGCTCGTCAACCCGCCCAGTGCCGAGGAAGCCGTGCACATCCTCAACAACATCAAGCCGAAATACGAAGACTTCCACAACGTCAACTACTCCGACGACGCCATCGAAGCCTGTGTAAAGCTCAGCGACCGGTACATCACGGACCGCTTCCTGCCGGACAAGGCCATCGACGTGCTCGATGAAGTAGGTGCCCGCACCCACCTCAAGAACATCACCGTTCCCAAGCACATCGAGGAGGTCGAGAAGAAGATTGAGGAGGTCAAGGAGCAAAAGAACTCCGCGGTCAAGAACCAGCAGTACGAACGGGCCGCCGACCTGCGCGACCAGGAAAGTAAACTGCAGCGCAACCTCGAGGACGCCAAAAAGCAGTGGGAGGAGGAATCCAAAACGAAGCGCTACCCCGTCAACGAGGAAGACATCGCCGAAGTAGTGAGCATGATGACCGGCATCCCCGTACGTCGCGTCGCCCAGAACGAGAGCAAGAAGCTCGTCGGCATGGAAGGTGACCTGCAATCGGTGATCATCGGGCAGGACGACGCCATTACAAAAGTGACCAAGGCCATTCAGCGCAACCGCGTAGGACTCAAGGATCCCAGCAAGCCCATTGGTACCTTCATCTTCCTCGGCCCCACCGGGGTTGGTAAGACGGAGTTGGCCAAGGCCTTGGCCAAGTACATCTTCGACAGCGAAGAAAGCCTGATCCGCATCGACATGTCGGAATACATGGAGAAATTCAGCGTAAGCCGTTTGATCGGTGCGCCTCCCGGCTACGTCGGTTACGAAGAGGGTGGTCAGCTCACTGAGAAGGTGCGGCGCAAGCCTTACAGCGTGATCCTCCTCGATGAGATCGAAAAGGCTCATCCCGACGTTTACAACATCCTGCTGCAGGTGCTGGACGACGGACAGCTTACCGACGGTATGGGACGCAAGGTGGACTTCAAGAACACCATGATCATCATGACCTCCAACATTGGTGTACGCCAGTTGAAAGACTTTGGCCAGGGGGTAGGTTTCGCTACGAAGGCCCGCACGGAAAACGCCGAGTCTAACAGCAAATCGGTCATCAACAATGCCCTGAAGCGCACCTTCTCGCCCGAATTCCTGAACCGGATCGACGACGTGGTGATCTTCAACAGCCTCGGTCAGGAGGAGATCTTCCGCATCATCGACATCGCCCTATCCGACCTGTACAAGCGACTCAGTGGTATGGAATTCAAACTTGAACTCGCCGAGGATGCCAAGAAGTTCGTGGCCGAGAAAGGCTTCGATCCACAGTTTGGCGCGCGTCCGCTCCACCGGGCAATCCAGAAGTACATCGAGGATCCGCTGGCCGAGTACATACTGAATAACAATCCCGAAAGTGGTACCTCCCTGGTCGCCAAGCTTAACGAAAGCGGCGACGGTCTGGTCATTGCCCAGCAGGAGGCGGTTACTTCCGAGGAATAAATTTGATTTAACGCCGGCCGGTACTCAATGGAGTGACCGGCCGGCTTACTTTTATCCTCTACCCCGGACCCTTGCCGAATAAGGCAAATAATTTACTGAACTGGGGGATGCGAGGGCAGTAGGATGAACTTTACTATCCTGCGTACTTTTACATTTTATAACATAACCCAACATCTATTGGCTAAGAGAAGAGGCGGCGGCCGTAACCGTTATACACGTAGAGAAGAAACTACTCCCCAATTTCGGATCAATGATATGATCCGCGTACCTGAGGTGCGTCTGGTCGGCGATAACCTGGAAGAGATCTCCGGCGAAATCGGCACCAAACTCGAAAGCGGAACCGTTTTCGATACCCGCCAGGTAAAAGGATGGGGTCGCGACCTCGGTCTCGACCTGGTGGAGATCAGTCCGAATGCCTCCCCCCCGGTTGTACGGCTGACCGACTACAAGAAGTTCCTCTACGAGAAAAAGCGGAAAGAAAAAGAAATACGCAACAAGGCCGTCAAGACGGTCATCAAGGAAGTGCGCTTCGGCCCCAATACCGACGATCACGACTTTGAGTTCAAAACCCGCCACGCCCGGGGCTTCCTCGAGGATGGGGCCAAGGTTAAGGCCTACGTTCATTTCCGCGGGCGCTCGATCGTCTTCAAGGACCGTGGCGAACTACTGCTGCTCCGCTTCATGAAGGAGCTGGAAGACCTGGGTGCCGCCGAAGCCATGCCGAAAATGGAAGGCCGACGCATGAACGTCATCATCAGTCCGAAGAAGAGTTCCAAAAAGTCCTCCAAGTCCAAATCGGACTCCGATGACGACTCCAACGACTAATCACCGTCAACTTACCATCGGGGCGTCCGCTTACTCTAGTAGGCGGACGCCCTTTATTTTACCGCCTCCCAAACCAGCACCCCGTGGCCCAGATCAAGACCTCCCGTTTTCAATCCTCCCACGCCCGGGTCGACCAGGCCCCGAAGGACGGGCGACCGGAATTTGCCTTTATCGGCCGGAGCAACGTAGGCAAAAGCAGCCTCATCAATATGCTCACCCAGCGCAAGGAACTGGCCCACACCAGCGGCAAACCGGGTAAGACCCAACTCCTTAACTATTACCTGATCAACGACAGCTGGTACCTCACCGACCTGCCCGGCTACGGCTACGCCAAACAGAGCAAGAAGACGCGGTCCAAGTGGGAAACCCGGATGGAAAACTACTTCCTGAAAAGACAGTCCCTGGTCAGCGCATTCGTACTCATCGACAGCAACGTTCCCCCACAGGATATCGACCTGGAGTTTGTCAATTGGTTGGGTGAGCACGGAATTCCCTTCGTGCTGGCCTTCACCAAAACGGATCGACGCAAGGCCCGCGACGGAGAACACGTGACCGCCTTTCAGGAGCGTCTGGCGGAGTACTGGGAAGAGCTTCCGCCCGTCTTCCTCACCAGTGCCAACAAGGAGATCGGACGGGAGGAGATCCTGGAGTATATGGAAACCGCCCTAAATACGGTAAATTGGGCCTTCTACGCTGATACCGCCACCTCCTGATCCGGGGTGGTAAACACCGACTAAATGAGTGCTACACCGGAAACCCCCCGACCCATTCCTGCCCACTTCGAGTGGGAAGGACAGCGGTACACCCATACGGTTCCCGATGTGCACGACTGGGAGATTTACAAGCTGAGCGAAGACCGCGAAGCCTTCGTAAAGCAACTGGAGTCGTCGAGTGTCAACCGCATCATGCAGGAACACGGCGATTCGCTGACGGACTTGCTGAGCAAAACGATTTTCAGTGAGCAGGAACGCACCCGCAATGAACCGTGGAAAGTAGACCCGCCCCAGGAACGCAGCTATTGGAAACGGCAAGCCAAACTCCTGGCGACCCACAGCCTCGACGAAGACGAACCCGCCACCGCCGAAGAGGCCGCGCAATCCATCCTGCGCCGTATCGTGCACCGCTACGCCGAGGAGATCGTGGGCACCTTCAAGATTCCCACCTTCCGGTTTGCCCGCCGGTTTCTCACGTTTTTCTTCGGACGCCTGCTGAATGCCGCCACCGGCCGGACGTTCACCAGCCTCTTCTCCAAGAAGATTCTGCTGGAACAGAAACTTCAAGTGCGCGGCTACGTCGACCAGGTTCGCGAGCTCAGTCAGAAGGGAACCGTGGTGATGGTACCTACCCACTTCAGCAATCTCGACAGTATCCTGATTGGTTACGCACTGGATCAGGTTGCGGGACTTGAGGCCATGTCTTTCGGTGCGGGGCTGAACCTCTACAATACCGGATATACGGCCTACTTTATGAACCGCCTCGGCGCCTACCGCGTCGACCGGCGGAAGCAAAACCCGGTGTACATGACGACTCTGAAGATGATGAGCAAACTGCTCATTCAGCGGGGCGTCCCTTCGTTATTCTTCCCTGGCGGCACGCGATCACGGTCGGGCTCCCTGGAGACCAAACTGAAGCTTGGTTTGCTGGGCACCGCCGTTGAGGCCCAGCGCGCCCGTTACCAGGAAGGGCGGGACGACAAGGTGTACATCGTACCCGTAATTCTCAGCTACCCCTTCGTGCTCGAGGCCCAGTTCCTCATCGAGCAACACCTGCGGCGGGAGGGGCAGGACCGCTACATCAAGGCCAAGGACAGCTTTCACTCCCTGCGCAGCATCCTTAAGTTCGTTTGGGGCGTCTTCAGCAAGGGAAATGAAATTACGATTAGCCTCGGCCAGCCCCTCGACGTGCTCGGCAACCGCGTGGAAGCCAGCGGAAGGAGCTATGCTATGAGCGGCCGTCACGTATCTACGCGGGAATATTTTCGCGACCAGCACGGTCGCATCAACCAGGATCTCCAACGCGAAAGCGAGTATACGCGCTTACTGGCCAACAAAATTGTGGACCGGTACCACGTCGACGGGATCGTATTACCCAGTCACCTCGTGAGCTACGCTGCTTTTGCCATGCTCGAGCGCAGTTTCCCAAAAGACGATCTGTACGCCCTCCTGCGATTGCCCGCGGAAGATTTCTACTTCCACGAAACGGCGGTGGCCACGGTAGTCGAACAACTGCGTGACCAGCTACTGGCCATGGAGCGGGAAGACCGGGCCAAACTCAGCCAGGAATTGCGCGGCACGGGCCGCGACATCATTCGCCACGGTATAGACAGCATCGGCAATTATCACATCGACAAGCCCCTCCGCTACGACAGTGCGGGCCGTATCGTCAGTGACAATTTCTCCATGCTCTACTATTACCACAACCGCCTTTCCACCTACCGGCTGAAGACTAAGGTCCGTCGGTGGCCTCAGGAAATGATGGGCGACGAACGCAAGGAATGAAGATCGACCCGGTGGATACCCGGCTCGTAAGTCTGGATGATGGCTTCCACCATTCGATCGTACAGCGACGCATCTTCCGTGAAATCCTGGTCGTCCAAATCCAGGATGAGCACCGGGGTATCCTGCAGGGTTCGGAAATAATCGAGGTAGGTTGATTGAACCGACTGCAGATAGTCGTCCTGAATTTGGGTCTCGAAGTCGCGTCCCCGCTTGCGTATGTTGGCTTGCAGCGCACTGACGGGGCGGTGGAGATATACAATAAGGTCCGGCTTGGGAAATCCGGAATCCATGACCCGGTAGATGCGGTTGAAGAGGCGAAATTCCTGCTCGCTCAGGCTGTTGCGGGCGAAAAGCAGGGTCTTGATGAACAGGTAATCGGCAACAGTACCGCCGGTAAAGAGCTCATTGCGCGACAACTCCCCGTGCAATTGCTTGTGTCGCTCCGCCATAAAAAACAGTTCCACGGGAAAGGCATAGCGGTCGGGCTCCCGGTAGAAAAGGGGGAGAAAAGGATTGTCGCTGAATTCTTCGAGAATAAGCCGGTGGTTGAACTGCTCGGCCAGGCGGCGCGCCAGGGTGGTTTTGCCGGCACCGATATTACCTTCCACGATCACGAACGGATGTAAAGTCATAACTACATTTAGGGGTGGCAAAACTAACCCTATCCATCGGATCCAACCTCGGCAACCGGGAGGAAATCCTCGCGCGCGCCCGCAAGGCGCTAACCGCCGTCCTCGGACCGATCCGCTACGCCAGCCCCGTACTCGAAACCCCACCCTGGGGCAAGGAGGACCAACCTTCTTTCCTCAATCAACTTCTCGTCGTCGAAACCGCAGCGAACCTATCGGGAAAGGGCATACGCGATGAGCTTCACCGCTTGCTGTCCAGCACACAGGAAATTGAAAACAAACTGGGCCGGCAACGCGACCTCCACTGGGGGCCGCGCACGATCGATATCGATCTGATTTTCGTGGACGATCTCCTGTACGAAGACGAGCGCATCAGCCTCCCCCACCCCTGGTGGAAGCAGCGAAGCTTTGTCACCGACCTGCTGCCGGACGACCATCAATACGCACCGCGGTATTTTCAATGACGGATAACTCCGGCAGTTCGCCAGCCGCAAAGCGGGCACCAATCGCGTCAATGTCCCGATCATCACCGTCCAGGCCGTAATTGATGTAGTCCTGCACCAGTACGCCCCCTACCTTTCTTTTGTTGATGGCCTTGCGAAACCGGATACCCCCGTCGTCCGCTTCGAAGGTGTACGCCAGATAGTCCAGTTCCCCGGTATCCCGGTTAAAAAAGTAATGGTAGACGTCGTCGTGGTCGGTACCGCCACCCTCCGCGTCAAAGGTTACGCGCACCCGGTCGTAGAGCTTGCCTTCGAGCGTGACCGTTTCCAGCAATTCAATATTCACGGCCGGATCGTACAAACCATACGGCAACATGAAAAAGTAGCGCACGGAATTCACCGAGGCCGCGTATGCGGTACTGTCCTTGGCCGTCAACTGTAGTAAACTGTCGTTGCGGAACCGTTCCAATCCCTCGTTGGTCAGCACGTCGCGCACGGCGTTACCCAGGCTATCGGTAAAACTACGTGTATAGGTAAAGCGCCCGCGATCGGTCTGAATACCGTATTTCCGCTCCCGGAACGTAAAACTGATCTGGGTAGAATCAAAACCCGACATTCCGTGGGCTTCAACGGCGCGCTCCAGTACATCCTTCGCGTCGGCAGGTGCATATTCCTTAGAACCCGGGGCGCGGTCGCAGGTGCAAAAAATCAGCAACAGGAGCCATGCGAGCAGGTTGGCAAGATTAGCCGGGCGGTCGCTTCGCTCACTTTTTGCCGGTCGTGGCGTTAGGGTAGTCATGAAATCGGTTTGCTGTTTGCTGGTGGGGATCATATTGGCTTGCTCCTGCGGGCCCGCCCAAGATACAACCACGGGTAAGGATGGCGCAGACCAGGTCGCCCGTCGGGAAGCGATCTATAATGGAGCATACCAGAACCTCGATGCCGCCGTGATGCAGCGACTGTTGTCCGACTCCTATGTAATCACCTACACCGGGCAGGCGGCGGGCAAAACGAAAGCACAGTTCGTGGATGAATTAGGGCAGCTGCGCCTGGTGTTTCCGGAACTGCGGATCATCGTCGACAGCAGTAAGGTGATCCCCTACCAGGATCTGTACATTGTGCAGGGCATCCGGACATTTAATTGGCGGGCCAACGGCGAACCGGGCACCTACCGGGAGCGATTCACCAACCGCTGGAGCCGGGAAGAGGGGGATTGGGTGATGTTGGCCACTAAGATTGACCCCGTCCGCTAGATCATGATTCGTCTCCTCCAACCCGCGCCGAATGAATACAGGCATTTGCTGCGCACCCGATCCCTGGATGGTTGCAGGGTTATACCCGACGCACTTCCCGAATGGGTAATTGTCGACCAGGGTTTGCGCGGGGTAACCGACCACCCCCTGAGCTATCGCTACAGCATCCCATTTCTGATCCTGTGCACCGACCGCAACACCATCGTAGGGAACATTGGTGGCAAGGGTTGGTTGCCGGAGGAGGAGGAAGTCGAACTTGGGTACCACATGGCTGCCGCGTTTCGGGGGCGGGGATACATGACGGCGGCCATTGCGGCGGTACAGCACCTGGCCAGACAAGATCGGATATCCCTCCTGGCCCACCTGGAAACAGACAACGAAGCCAGCCGTGCCGTGCTGCGGCGCAATGGATTTACCCGTGAAGCCCTGGTTGAACTGCCGGACAGCTTGCTGTTGGAACGGTGGAGCTGGTCACCGGATTAAGACCACCCCACCCTTGAGCGCCTCGGGGTCGCCTTCGGCGTTGGTGAAGGTGACGTCCCATAGATATCCCCCGGCCGGACTGTTGCTGCCCTGGTAGGTACCGTCCCAGCCGGCCTCGAAATTATCGGTCTCGAAAATCTTTTCCCCCCACCGGTTCCAGATCCGCAAGCGGTAGCCGGTGGCCCCTTCCCAGATCCCCTTCGGGCGCCAGTCGTCATTGAGTCCATCGCCGTTGGGAGTGAAGGCATTCGGCGCGTGAAATGTATTCTTGAGGTACATCCGGATGTCCTTGGTAATGGTATCCAGGCAGCCACTCGGGTGGCTAACGTACTGCGTGACGGACAGCGTGGAGGTGTCCCGCAGTCGGTAGGTAAAATCAGGACCGGGTATGCTGAATATTGCCTCCCCCGTGGGATCGGAAATGACGTAACGTTGGCTGTTCGCGCCGATGCTGCGGTCGAGGATATTGACGTCGGGGAAGATGTTGGAGGGTTGCTCGGGAGAAAATTCAAAATTGGCAACGGGAGCTTCCCGGACGTCCACCAGTTGTCGGAAGGTGGTATCCACGAAGCACCCCAGCGGTGAGGTAATGCTGAGGTATACGTCGTAGATGCCCGTATTCTCATAGGTATGTACGGGATCGCGATCCCCTGAAGTGTTGCCGTCGCCAAAGCGCCATTCGAAGAGGTAGGTATCGTCGATCGGATTGGAGCGATTGAGGAATCCGTTGGTGAAGGGGGCACAGCCAAAGGCGTCCTGCGGCTCCAATATAATGGTCCGGGGTGCCGGGAAGTAAGCAACGTTACGCACGGCCAGATCCTCGCAACCGTTCTCGTCGGTTATGGTCAATTGGGCTGGAAAGTCCCCCGGCACCATGTACTGATGTATGGGACTGCGTTGGGGGTTGACGGTGGTCTGGTCACCAAATTCCCAGGCGTAGTCGGTAATGGCCTGTCCACCCGCCGTGGTCGACAGGTTAGTAAAGACGATGGGTTCGGGTTCGCACAGTACCTCGGTGCTGGTAAATTCCGCGGTCAGGTCGGGATAGACACCGAGCAGGAACTTGGCGGTGTCCTTGCAATTGTCCGCAAACGACTCCCGGTTCAGGAGCATGACGCCTTCGTAGATGCCCACCTCCTTGATGTCGGTAAAGAAATCCCGGTCGCGGCCAGTGAGGAGTTCCCCTCCCGGTCCGATCAGTTCCCAGTCGTAGCTGGTAATGGAGGTAATGCGCGTGCTTTCGTTCAGGATGACATTGGGCCCGGGTCCGCATTGCCGGATAAAGAAGCGACCCTGCTCGTCCATCTCGGTTTCCAACAAATCGGCGGTTACGGTATTGCCGCAACGGCTGACGCTAAGCTGAAATTCACGCTTTGTTTCGCTGAGGAGCACGGGGTTGGGTCCGCGCGTCCACTCCTCGACGCAGATGCCCAGTACGTGCGTTCCCGGGTAGATGGGAACGCCCGACAGTTCCCCGGTGTCGGCATCGATCTCGAGGGTACTGCCTACGCCCAACTGGTTGTCCACCGAATAAGTGGGGGCCACCCAGGGAACGGAGGTGTACGGATAGGGGCTTTCCTCCTTGGGTACGATATCGTCGAAGTAGGTAGCGGTTTGCTGCCGCTCTCCCTCTCCGGGGTCCGTTCCGCCTCCAAGTTTGGGATCGCAGAACTTGTAGGAAAGGCTGTCGCCATCGGCATCCGTGGCTCCCAGGTCAATGCGGAATACCTCGTTAATGCAAATGGCGATGGGCGGGTCAATGTTGAAGTCAGGGCTGGTGTTGCATCGCTGCTGGGCCTCCGGGGTGAGTTGGATGAAGTAGGTGGCGCCGATTTGGCGGGGGTTGATCAGGTTGCGAATGGATTCGTTGCGGCAGCAGCGCTGATAGACGAAGGTGTAGGTCTGGTCCGATACCGGCAACTCCTCAATAAAGGTATAGACGCCGATCTCTTGACAGATCGGTTCGTTTATCACCAGACAGGGGTTGCCAAGGTTGATCGAAACCGGATCGAAACGGGACAGGGTGATCACCCGGGTCGGGTTGTAGTAGCGGTCACCCTCGTAGATGCTAATGTTGGCCTCTGCACTCGGTTCGGTCGGCGTTTGTCGGGGGTCGTTGCCGTCGAAGAGCGCCCCTTCGCCGATACAG
Source organism: Neolewinella litorea (assembly GCF_004803465.1). Lineage (GTDB taxonomy): Bacteria > Bacteroidota > Bacteroidia > Chitinophagales > Saprospiraceae > Neolewinella > Neolewinella litorea. The sequence goes on from NZ_SRSF01000001.1 coordinate 727,332, forward strand.
TCGCGGTACATATTTATGGTGATCCGGTACCGCATGATACCGGTCGAGGGATCATCGTTGAGGAAGCCCAGGCACTCGTATTGGAATTCTCCACCTACGATATGGTCGGCCCGTAAGCCGGCAGGCAGCAAGCCGACCAGAAGCAGCAACAGGCAAAACATTCGATGGATGGCGTCCAAAGCGGGGAGGTTTATCTTGGCTTACGTACAATCTTAGGGACAAAATACAGTTTCCTTAGCGGAACGATTATCCGCAAATGCAGCGGCAGTTGTCGGATAGCCGTCCCGAGCCTTCATTGTACTCTTTTCCAACTTACATGAGGCCGCGCAGGCTATATAGTCTGGCCTTTCGAATCCCTAATCCACGCTTTCAACTTCTATTGAAGTGAAAGTATCACAGTTAATTAATGAATTTACGGACTAACTATACCCCCAGTGTTCAACATCAACATCCGGTCCGCGGCACCGAAGCCCTAACTACCCTGAGCGCGGGCGGCCTGGTGCTGTTGCCCACGGCCAATCTCTGGCAGGTAGTGGCCGATGCCTCCCGCCGGACAGCCGTTTCTTCCCTGCTGGAAACCTGCCCCATGACCCGGCGCAATCATCCGGAACTAATTTTCGCCGACCGCGAAGCCCTGCTGGATTGGTTTCCCAACCTGCACCCCAAGATCGATACCCTGCTCATCTACCACGGTCGGGCCCTGACGGTAAGTCTTCCCGCCAGTCAGAAGGTACCGATGGCCATGGTCGACCACCGCGATGAGGTTAACATCCGCCTAGCCATGGACAGCTTCTGCTACCGCCTGTGTGAAGACCTCGAAGGACCGCTTGCGGCCGCTTTCGCCATGGGCCACGGGCAAACGCTGCTGCCTACCCGATTCGGACAAATCAACTCGGATGTGCTTTACCGGGTCGACTACACGGTGACGCGCCGGCAAAAGGAAACCCTGGGCAGCCGACCGGCGGTACACGTCCGAATGGACGGGGAGGAATTACAGTTTCTCTAGCCTCCCGCCGTATCTTGGCCCGCCCCAGTTAACGGCGCGTGCTATGATCGACCAGCTTGAAGCAATTTATCACCGGTTCAAAGACCTTGAGGTCCAGCTTTCCGACCCTGAAATTATCACCGACCAGGATCGCTTTACCCGCGTCAACAAGGAATACGGTAAGCTCAAGCCCATTGCCGATACCTACCTGGTCTACAAGGACCTGACCGACAACCTGAAAAGTACCGAAACCATGCGGCGCGATCCCGACCCGGAGATGCGCGAAATGGCTCAATTGGAATACGAGGAACTCCGGCAACAGAAGGAGACCCTCGACGAGAAGGTCAAGGTCATGCTCATACCCAAGGATCCGGAAGATGAGCGCGACATCATCATGGAAATCCGCAGCGGCACGGGAGGCGACGAAGCCGCCCTCTTTGCCGGCGACCTCTTCGATATGTACAAGCGCTACGTGGAATCCATGGGCTGGAAGATCGAGGTCATCGACGAGAACGAAGGTACCGCCGGCGGCTACTCCAAGGTGGTTTTCGAGGTCCACGGCGACGACGTGTACAGCAGCCTGAAGTTTGAATCCGGCGTACACCGGGTGCAGCGCGTCCCCAAGACCGAAAGCCAGGGCCGGGTGCATACCTCTGCCGCCACGGTTGCCGTCCTGGCCAAGGTGGAAGAGGCGGACATCAACATCAACAAGGCCGACCTAAAGATCGACACCTTCCGGGCTTCCGGGGCCGGCGGACAGCACGTCAACAAGACGGAGTCGGCCATCCGCATCACCCACCTGCCTACGGGCATCGTGAGCGAAAGCCAGGATGGGCGCAGCCAGCACAAGAACAAGGAAATTGCCATGGCCCAGCTCTATCGCCGGATCAAGGACGCACAGGATACGGCCGCGGCAAACGAACTGGCCAGTGCCCGCAAGTCGCTCGTCGGCAGCGGAGACCGCAGCGAAAAGATCCGGACCTACAACTACCCGCAAAACCGGGTGACCGACCACCGCATCAACCTTACCCTGCACAGCCTCGACAAGGTTATGGGCGGCAACCTTGAGCCGGTGATCGAAGGCCTGCAGGTAGCGGAAAACGCCGCAAAAATGAAAGAGGGCATCTGATGAATACCAGAAAATCTTTGCTCCTTTCCTGCCTGCTGCTCATATTCCTATCGGCCTGCAACCCAGCTCGCCAACAGGCCAAGGCCGAATACGGCGACCAGGCCGTCAGCACCCTCATCCTGGTCCGCCACGCGGAAAAGCAGTTCGGCCACGATCCGGAGCTGACCGAAGAAGGTACACTCCGCGCCCAGCGCCTGGCGGACATGTTGCGGACCGTTGAACTGGACGCGGTGTACAGCAGCGACACCAAACGTACACGCCTCACCGCCGCCCCCGCGGCGCAGCAGGCGCAGCTCAAGGCCCGACTCTACGATCCGAACGCCCTGAACTACTTTGCTCGCCAGCTCCGGAACCGGCACCCGGGCGAAACCGTACTCGTGGTCGGCCACAGCAATACCACCCCGGAACTGGCCAACCTCCTCGCAGGCACCGACAGTATACCGCGCTTTAGCGAACTGGATTACGGCAACCTCCTGATCGTTTCCCTGCCCCCCATCGGCAAGGCCCGCATCCTTAAATTGCGCTATTGACCTTGGCCGTACCCGACCTGCTCAGCCTAGCCCTCGCGGTCTTTTTTCCAGTGCTGGCCATTCTGGCGGGAAGGCGAAAATGGCTGCCCGACTGGAGCAGCAGCATCATCCTTTGCTACGGTATAGGAATCGTGGTCAGCAACCTTCGCCTTTGGCCGGTCAACTCCGTGCTCATGGAAAGCCTGGCGGGGGGAAGTATGCTCCTGGGCCTCCCCCTTCTGCTTTTTGCCGTTCGCCTGCGCGACAGCTACCGGCACGCCGGCAAGATGCTCTTCTCCTTCGCCCTTTGCTGTCTGACCGGCATCCTTTGCACCTGCGGAACCGCCCTGTACTTCGCCGATCAGTTCGAGAACAGTTGGCAGGTGGCGGCTATGCTTACCGGACTGTACACGGGCGGCACCCCCAACGTTCAGGCCATCGGGGTAGCCCTGTCGGCACCCCCGGAATATCTCGTGCTCATCCAGGCAGCTGACGTGCTTCTGGGTGGAGCCTATCTGCTGGGACTGGTTACCTTCCTGCCGGCCCTGTACGCGCGCATCTTCCCGCCAACGCCCTTGCAAGGGGGCGCGGACGCGGGTGCTATATCCTCAGACGATAGCGGCGGACTCTGGCTTGGCGGCCTGCAACTAAGTGCGGCGGCTACGGTGCTGGTGGCGAGTGCCTTGCTGTGTCGGGTGTTGACCGGGATCTGGTTTGATCCCACGGTACTGATTCTCTTAATCACCACCCTCAGTCTGGCGCTGACCCTGCACTCGGGAGTGGAGTCGCTGGGTAACACCTATCCTCTGGGCGAATATTTCGTCCTCATTTTCTGTGTGGCGCTGGGTCTACTGGCCGACTTCCGTGATCTGGCTGATCACGGGCTGGAACTGCTCTACTTCTCGGCCGTGGCGTTGGCCGCCACTACCCTGCTGCACCTGGTGCTGGCACGTCTTTTCCGGCTCGACCGGGATACGGTCATCTTGAGTTCCGTGGCCGCATTCTATGGACCGGTCTTTGTGGTTCAGGTGGCGGCCGCGATCCGCAACCGGCAACTGCTGGCGGCGGGGATAGCCGTTAGTCTAATCGGATTCGGGATCGGCAACTACCTGGGGATCGGCGTGGCCTACGCGCTTCGGTGGCTTGGTAGTGGTGCGGCGGCGGGGTAACAGACTCAGGCTGCTCCGGCCAGAGAAGATATTGGATAGGCGGTAACGGGGTTCATTGAACTCCTTCAGGAACTTGCCCGACTCCTTGTACAAGTCATCGCTCAACAACAGGGCAACCGGCCGCAGCGGCTCGATGTGGGTGAGGATGATCCGGACCATAGCGAGCAGGGGTATGGCCAGAATTACGCCAGCGATACCCCAAAATATACTGCCGATCAATACCGAGATAATAGCCGCCAATGCGTTGATCTTCACACTGTTGCCCAGCACCTTCGGCGTTATGAAATTGCCTTCGATGAACTGCACCGTGATGTAGAGCACGATCACGGCCAGGGGTTGCCAGATGGTTTCCGTGGTGGCGATGGCGAAAATGAACGGCAGCAGTCCCCCTATCGCTGTTCCGATGTAAGGAATGACGCCCAGTATGGCGGCAAGGAAGCCCCAGATCAGGTAGTAATCGATGCCGATGGCGAAGAGCCCGATGCTATTTAAAGTGCCGAGAATAAGCATCACCAGACCCATACCACCCAAGTAATTTTTGGCTACCTGCTGGACTTCCGTAAGCGTTTGCAGGCCCTCTTCCTGGTTCTCCCGTTGCAGTTGACCTAGCAGAAAATTCTTGATCGGCGTGCGGTACAGCAGGAAGAAAAAGGTGTAGATCATCACCAGTGAGAAATTGGCCAGGAGTACGCCGCTCGTGGACAGTCCGGTCGACAGGATGCCGAGTGGCCGATCGCTAACGCTGGTTATTGCCTCATCGATGTATTGCTCTACGTCCCTGCCGGACAGGCCGAAGCGATGACCTCCATATTCGGCCCACTCGTAAACGGTTTCCTGCAGACCGGCAAAGATGTCATCGGCTTCCGTAAGGATCTCCCGAATCTGGTTGATAAAAAATACCAGGACGCCAAATACAACCATGCCCGCCGTGATCAGCGTGAGCACCACGGAAATAATCCTGCTGGAAAGGTTGCACTCGAACTGGTGGCACACGGGCTTGAGCATCAGGGAGAAAAAGAGTCCGAATGCAATAGGGATAAAAAAAGAACTGCCTGCGTACAGCGCGAAGAGCACTATAGACAGACAGATCATGAAATGGGCCAGCCGTTCGAAGCTTACGGAGCCGGACGAGGACGGCGGGCGAATTTTTTTGGTGCTTTTGGCCATTAATCTTCGGGAGAACCGCCTCGCTTGTAGTATTGCATGAAGACGAAGCCAATAATCACCACAAACACAAGGGTTTCCATGGCGACGAAGAAGCTGTTCATCATGGCATCACCGAAGGTGTTGTTGTCGTTGAGGAACTGCTCGAAACCGAGTTCAGGACTGATAGCGGAAAGCATGATGTTCAAGGTGGCAATGAGGCCGGTGGCCCATACGCCAATGCGGAACATCAGTCCGATCTCCGCTTTAAAAACGTCGTTCCCACTGTAGATCGCCTCCGCATACTGCTTGGTAGCATACCAGGCGATGGGGATAATGAGCAAGTGCTTGGCGAACCGCACACTCATGGGCAGGTCGACAAAGAGCTGGTTGACGATCAGCAGGTATATGCTCACCGCGGCACCCAGAATCAGTCCGTATTTCCGCCCTTCCTTATCGACGTTGAAATTGGCGGCGGGGGTATCTAGGTGCGGGGGATTTTCTCGGGTTGCTGGGCTGGTCTGAGCCATTGATACTGGTGAATTTGTGAAGCGCAAAGGTATGAAACTACCACTTTAAAAGTGCCGACGCGACGGTCGGGTTCCGTATTGTTAACGCGTTTCCGGGTCGTAATGCTCGTTGAAGTCCTGGGGTACGGTCTTGTACCGGTCAGCGCGGTTGACCCAGATCAGGACTTTTTCGTGCTGCTTCTGCAGCAGTTCGCGGGCAAAATCGATCAGATTGGGGTTGCCGAGAGCGTGTTGGTAAGCGTCGCTTACTCCCTTTTCATTTTCGTGGGCCAGTTCACTCAGCTCGACCGTGTTCTTGCTTTGCACTGCCCGATTGAGGGCCTGCTCCCGCTTTTTCAGCACGGTTTCACCCGTCCGCGAAGGCGTGTGTACGCCTCCGGCCATGTCGGCAAGAATGCGGTTTACCTCTTCCATCATCTCTTTATGGTAGTCGGCCAGCGCGCGGAAGTAACCGGCGGCCGTTTCGTCCGAAGACTCGATACCCGAAGCCATCCCCCGGTAGTATCCCGCGGACTGCCGGTGGAGGATAGCAATCTCGTTCAGGGTGGCATCGGTGCCTTCCGGTCTAACCTCGTAGGGTGTTTTCATATCAGATTCGTTGTCCATGTCGCTTAGGCTTTTTCAACTTCGGATTCCAGTTTAAGTACCCGATCTCCGTTGTCCTGTTTAATCAGAAGGGCTTTATTCCCGGATTCTCCCTTACGGGTGACCTCGCTTCCTTTAAGGGTGCGAGTTACCTCCTTGGTAAAGGTTTCCTCTACGGTTCCGGTAGCGGTGCCGTTGCCCCACTTCCACTTGACTTTGCTGCCTTCTCGGATCATTGTTGCTGGATTGGTAATAATAAAAAAGCCCGATGGAGTGGGTTATTACCTTACTCCACCGGGCTTGGGTTGTTCAGATGCAGGTCTCGAAAGACTTACTCAAGGTCGCCTTCGGGATCAAAGGTGCGCTCGATGTTGGTGAGCAGCTCATCAGACTCACGACGGAAGTCGTTCCAGCCTTGGTTGATGTCACCTTCGAAGTCGTTCCAGCCGGCTTCCCAGTTGGCACCTACACGTTCCATACGCATGTCGATGTCATTGCGGTAAGCTTCGAGTTGGTTGTACTCTTCTTCCATTTCCATGCGGGCTTCTTCAGAAGCACCTTCCATGTCGCGCTCGAGTTCCGTCATACGGGCATCGATATTGGTGCGGGCGTCCTGGAACTCACGCTCGAGTTCGTCGCTTTGGGCGCGGACTTCAGCACCTACGTTAGACAGGGCGTTTTCGGTCTCGTACTCGATCTCATCTGCGGCGTTGTCAGCGGGACTGTTTTCAGCGCAGCTATAGAACAGGCCACTGAAGGTGAGAAGCAGGGCGAGGGATAAAATGCGAATTTTCATAGTTATGATTTTTTGTTCAGGTTACCGGGAGTGCACCGGCTGTATCAATAGTGTTGGTTTGCACTCTTCTCCTTTAAAACAGGTATCTACTGGCCATGTTCGCTGGGGTGTTCCCTACGGTCCGCTCCATTTTTGTTAAAAGCGGCCATATTCTCCGACAGTTTCTCGCCTCCCTTGATTCCGAAGTCGAGGGTACGAATGGGGAATGGAATCATGATATCGTTGTCGTCGTAGACGCGCTTGATGGCCATAATTGCCTCACTTTGAGCATGGAGGTAGTCGGCCTGTCCGCTTTTCCCCATATCCAGCCAGAACCTCAGGGTGTAGTTGATGGAGCTGTCGCCAAACTCGTTGAAGAAAAGTTGCACGTCTTTGGTGTCGTCGTGGGGCACCTTTTCCTTTATCGCGCGGATGGTCAGGTCGCGCACCTTTTCCAGATCGTCCCCGTAACTCACGCCACATGACAGGTCGACGCGCCGCATCCGCAGTTTGGAGTAATTTTTGATGGGTTCCTGGACCACAGTCTTGTTCGGGATCATTACGTCCTGACCTTGCAGCGTGACCAGGGTGGTATGGCGCAGGGTCACCTCATGCACCTTTCCGAAGTAACCGGCAACCTCGATGAGGTCACCTTCGCGGAAGATATTGCGCACCGATAGCATAATGCCGCTGAAAAGGTTGAGGATGGGATCCTGAAAGGCGAGGCCGATGGCCAGACCGACAACGCCGGCACCGGCGAGTACGCTTTTCACCACCCCAGTGAGGTCGAGTACCGATAGAGTGAGAAACAAAAAGGCCAGAACCAGCAATACGGTCAGGAAGGAACTGATCAAGCTCGCCACCGTGGAGTCGGAGACCAGCCGGTAGCTCAGCCGGTTAAAATACTTTTTGGTAAAGCGAGTAACTATGGCCCCGATGACGACCACGATGATGGCCAGCAAGATGTTTGGCAGGTGCCGCAACAGGCTTGCCCACCAACGCTGGAGTTCATCAAATAGCGGCTGGAAGTCAAGTTCCAGTCCGAAAAGTTCAAATAACAGCATGCGTGTAGGGGTATACGTTGAGTTAGACCCCGGTATAACTCTGAATGGAGAATCGTGTTCAAGTGTGGGATTCCCAGGCCGCCCGCAAGGCCGGCAAGTCGACCGACACAACTCCCGGCAGCGCGATTACCTGGGCTCCGGCCAGATTGGCCAGCCGGGCTGAATCACTCAAGGACATACCGGCAGCCAGACCGCAGGCCGCCACGCTAATTACAGTGTCACCGGCACCGCTCACGTCCGCAATCCGACGGGCGTGCGTGGGGTGGATCGCGGATCGCGTGCCGTCGTGGGCATAGATGCCGTGTTCCGAGAGGGTGATCATGACCGATCTGCATTCCAGCCGCTGGAAAAGCTGCGCTGCGGCGCGGTCCAGATCCTCTAATACCGGTCGTACGGCAAAGTCGCACTGCTGCTGGATCTCCCGCAGATTGGGCTTGAAGAGCCCGACACCCCGATAGGACCAGAAATGCCGCTCCTTGGGATCGACGGCCGTTAGAATGTCATGGTTGGCCGCCATTTCCAGTACGCGGCGAATCACCTCGGCCGTCAGGACGCCCTTATTGTAGTCCTGGAGTATGATCAAATCGCAGGGGTTGTCCGTCAGGTGCGCCCCAATGCATTCCAGCAGGCGGTCGGCCGTATCCTGCCGCAGATCTTCAGTGGTTTCCCGGTCCACGCGCAGCAGTTGCTGGCTCTGGGAAATGACGCGGGTTTTCAGGGTAGTGACCCGGTCTGCGTCGCGCTGCAGAAGAGAGGTATCTACCGACCGTTCACGCAAGAGGCAACCGAGTACGCCGGCGCCTTCGTCCTCCCCCACGGCACCGGCGACCCCCGCCCGGACGCCCAAGGCAGCCAAATTCAGGGCTACGTTGGCGGCACCACCGGGGCGGTCTTCCTGCTTCAGGTAGCGCACGACGGGAACCGGTGCTTCGGGACTGATGCGGGTAACCGACCCGTACAGGTAGCGGTCGACCATCAGGTCGCCCACTACCAGTACGCGGAGGTGTGAAAAATCGGGGAACATTATCCGTGGTGGAACTAGGAGAAGATCTCCGTTCCGGCGAAGTGGAAGCTGCCCTCTATGGCCGCGTTCTCGTCGCTGTCGCTGCCGTGTACGGCATTTTCACCGATGCTGGTGGCGTACTTGGCACGGATGGTGCCTTCGGCGGCCTCGTCGGGATTGGTGGCACCAATAAGGGTGCGGAAATCGGCTACGGCGTTCTCCTTTTCCAGGATAGCGGCAACAATGGGGCCGCTGCTCATGAAGGTGACCAGCTCGTCGTAGAAGGGGCGTCCCTTGTGGACGGCGTAGAACTCACCGGCCTTTTCCGCGCTGAGCCAGGTGTACTTCATGGCGACGATGCGGAAGCCGGCCTCGTTAATCTGAGCGAGAATGGCACCGATGTGACCGTTTTTGACGGCATCGGGCTTGATCATGGTAAAGGTGCGGTTGGTAGCCATGGGTGGGTATGTTATTGTTTGAGCGGGCAAAAGTAGGAAGTTTTGGCCACCCCAGCATTTTTTCGGAACTTTGCGCGTCTTTTTGCACCTTATGGACGATCGAATAGAAAAAGCCAGACGGCTGCTGGCCCAACGCCAGGAGATCGTTATCTTCAGCCACCGCAACCCGGACGGTGACGCCGTGGGTTCCAGCCTGGGCCTACAGCACTACCTCGAAAGCCAGGGGCATAGCTGCCAGATTCTGCTGCCCTCGGACTATCCGGAGTTCCTGACCTTTCTGCCCGGTATCCAGTCTATCGTCATCTACGATAACGATCCGGAGCTGGCGCAGGACATCATCAAGAATGCCACCCTGTTCTTCATCCTGGATTTCAACGCCTTCGACCGCATCGACCGCATGGCGGACGGTCTGGCGGACGATCCCCGGCCGCGGATCATGATCGATCACCACCTATACCCGGACGAAATCGCCGATCCGATCTTCAGCGACCCAACGGCCAGCTCTACCTGTGAGCTGATCTACCGCTTCATCGACGACCTCGGACACCGTTGCCACGTCGGCAAGGAGATATCCGACAGCCTGTATACCGGAATCCTGACCGATACCGGAGGCTTTAAATACAGTACCTCCCCTGCCCTGCTCCGTACGGCTGCCGAACTGCTGGAGGCCGGTACCGACGCCTACAAGATCGCCGATCACGTCTGGAACAACCAGTCTGAAAAACAACTTCGCCTCCTTGGCCATTGTCTGGCCAACCGGATGGAACTCATTCCCGAATACCGTACCGGACTTATATACCTGAACAAGAAGGACTACGAGGATTTTGACATCCAGCGTGGCGATACCGAAGGGATCGTCAATTACGTGCTCAGGATGCCACAAATTATGATCGCCGCCTTCATTCACGAGCAACCGACAATCGTCAAGCTCAGCCTGCGGTCCAAGGGCACCATGGACGTGCAACAAATCGCCAAAGCCCACTTCAGAGGGGGCGGGCACCGCAATGCCGCAGGGGGTGCTAGCTTTGCCCCCCTTGGCGCCACAATCAATCGCTTCAAACGCCAACTGCCCAAATACGCGGCGGAAATTGAGGCCGCTTATTTGGAATTCAACAATCAATAATTTTATGCAAACCAGAATTTTCCTCCTCTTCGCAGGATTATCGCTTTTTGCTGCCTGTGGAGACTCGGGCAAGGAAGGCATGATCACCACCGACCTGGGCAACCGCTACAGCTACGTCACCACCAACGACGACGGCCAACTGGCGAACGCCGGCGACTATATCTACTTCCACGCCCAGCTTAAGACGGAGGGCGACAGCGTAGTGATCGATACCCGCGAGGGCGGCGGCGACCAACCAGTGATCCAGGCGCTTTCGGACAGCATCGTCAACGAAAACACCGGCCCCGTAGAGGACATCGTCCGCAAACTGCGCGTCGGAGAACGCGCCATCATCCGCACCAACATCAGCGAGTACCCGCCCCAGGCCAAGCCCCAGGGCATGGAAAACGATAGCATCCTGCTGTACGACATCGAGGTAACCGAAGTGGTGAACCAGGAAGAATTTAACACCCGCCAGGAAGCACTTCGCGCCGAAGCCATGGCCAAGGCCGAAGAGATTCGCGCCCGGGAACCCCAGGTGATGGAGTTCACCGATCAGGTGTACCAGGACTACAAGTCGGGCACGCTGGAGAGCGAGCTGCAGACTACGCCAAGCGGAGTGAAGTACATCATCCACGAAGAAGGAAGCGGCAAGGAAGCCGAAGCCGGACGCGGCGTAGTGGTGCAGTACATAGGACGTCTGACCTCAAACGGTGAGGTATTCGACCAGAGCTTCGAGCGCGGACAGGGCATCCCCTTCCCCCTCGGAACCGGACGGGTGATTCCCGGTTGGGACGAAGGCATCGACCTCCTGCAGGAAGGCGACCGCGCTACCCTGATCATCCCCGCCGAAATGGGTTACGGTGCCCAGGGCACCCCTGACGGCAGCATTCCGCCGAACAGCGAACTGATGTTCTACGTCGAATTGGAACAGGTACAATAGCCTGCCGGAAACTGATCTTAAGTACAGCGGCCCCTTCCTTCCCGGAAGGGGCCGCTGTCGTTTTATTTTCCGCGGAAGTTGGCGATGCGCTTTTCTACGAACGCCGAGGCGCCCTCGCGAAAATCCTCGGTTTTCGTCACCGCCCCGAAGGCCGCCGCTTCGGCCGCGTAGCCCTCCTTGCCGTCGTAGTAGGCATTGATCGCGCGGATACTCTGCTGTATCGCAATGGGCCCCTTGCTGCCGATCACGCGCAGCAGCTCTACGGCCTTTTCCCGCGCTTCCTCCTGGGGCAGCACGTAATTAACCAGTCCGAGACGGTGAGCTTCCTGCGCGTCGATACGGTCTCCGGTCAGGATCAGTTCGGTCGCTTTGCCCTTACCGATGTATTGATTCAGGCGCTGCGTCCCTCCGTAACCGGGGATGATTCCCAGGTTGACTTCGGGTTGCCCGAAACTGGCATTTTCTGTCGCCACGCGCAGGTGGCAGGCCATTGCCAATTCGCAGCCGCCACCGAGGGCAAACCCGTTCACCAGGGCGATCACCGGGCGGTGGAACCGCTCAATGAGAAAGAATATTTCGTGGCCCCGTTGCGCCATGGTTTCGCCGTTGCCGTCTTCGGCTACCGCCAGAAATTCCTTGATGTCTGCACCGGCCACGAAAGCGCGATCTCCGGCCCCGGTCAGAATGACGCCGTGGAAATCATCGTGATCCTGGTAGCCCGCGGAAAAGAAATGGCGGATCTCAGTGAGGGTCTGTACGTTGAGGGCGTTTAGCGCCTTGGGTCGGTTGATGGTGAGGAAGATTATGCGATCTTTCACTTCCACCAGAAGGTTTTCGTAGGTCATGGGGGTTAATATACCCTCCTTTTCAGTTTCCTACGCCGGCCTCGATTTCCTGCAGGTAACTGTTCAGTCGCTCCATGGGCTTTACGATAGCCACGCGGCCAGAGCGAACGAATTCATAGAGGCCTACCTGCCGAAGTTCCGTCAGCAGGGCCTCGGTTTCGTATTCGTGGCCGGTCTTTTCTATGACGACGTATTCCGGTTCGATAAGGAGGACCCGGGCGTTGTGGCGCCGTATGAGCATCTCCACCTCGTTGCCGTTGTTGAATACCTCGATCGGGACCTTGTAGAGGGCTATTTCCTGGTAGACGATGTCCTTGTCCTCGTAGTAAAAGGCTTTGAGGACGTCGACCTGCTTGTCCAATTGGGCTACCAATTTAATGACCATCTCCTCCGTGACTTCGACTACGATGGTGAAGCGGTGGATGGACTCGTCGCTGCTCGCGCTGGTGGTCAGGCTGCTGATATTCAGGTTGCGGCGGTTAAAGATGCCGACTACGCGGGACAGCAAGCCGGTCTGATCTTCAGTGAATACCGTGATGGTGAAGGAACGCTTCATGCGGCGGGGATTGAGGAGAAGGGACATTAGCGTTGTGGATTCAGGTCTTCAGGACCGAGGATGACCTCACTGATGGATTTTCCGCTCGGTACCATCGGGAAAACGTTGTCTTCCTTCACCGTATGGAGGTGTAGCAGGTACGGGCCGGTGTGGGCCAGCATTTCCCGGATCGCGTCGTTTACCTCCGCCGGATCCTTTACGGAACGGCCCGCTACGCCAAAGCCGCGGGCTATGGTCACGAAATCAGGATTCTGCAATTCCACGGAGCTGTAGCGTCGCTTGTGAAACAATTCCTGCCACTGGCGGACCATGCCCAGGTAATTGTTGTCAAGCAGGACAATCTTTACCCCGACGTTCCACTGGGCGCAGAGACCGAGCTCTTGCAGGGTCATCTGGAACCCACCGTCTCCGATGAAGGCCACGACTTCCCGGGAGGGGTCGGCGTATTTGGCTCCGAACGCGGCTGGCAAACCATAGCCCATGGTACCCGCGCCTCCGGAGCTGACCCACTGGTCGTGCCCCTTGTATTCGTAGTAGCGGGCGGCCATCATCTGGTGCTGGCCGACGTCGGTGGCCACAATGGCCCGACCGTCGGTTTGCCGGCTGACTTCGCGGATCACCTGACCCATACGAATCTGGCCATCGGTAGTTGGCTTAATTGCTTCGCTGATGACGCGTTGCTGTTCAATTTCCGCGCATTGGCGAAAACGCGCCACCCAATCGGGATAGGTCTTTTCGTCGAGCAGCGGGAGCAACTGTTCGAGCACTTCGCGGGCGTCGCCCAGGACGGGGGCTACGGCCCGGACGTTCTTGTTAAGTTCGGCGGGGTCTACTTCGATGTGGACCACCTTGGCGTCGGGAAGGTATTGATCCAGCCGGCCCGTTACCCGATCGTCAAACCGCATCCCGATGGCGATGACTACATCGGCCTCGTTCTGGAGAAAGTTGGGGCCGTAATTGCCGTGCATGCCCAGCATCCCGGTGAAGAGCGGATGATCATTCGGCAGCGTCGACAAACCGTGGCAGGTTACTCCTACGGGGATGCCCGTGTGGTCTACGAACTGGCGAAATATTTCCTGGGCGTGGGCGATGTGTATACCGTGGCCGGCGAGGATCATGGGCCGCGAAGCACCGTTGATCAACTCAGCGGCAGCCCTCAGTTCACGTCCCTTGGGCTTGTTGTGCGGTACGTAGCTGCGGATAGACAGTTCCTCCGGATAGGCGAAATCAACCATGGCCAGCTGGGCGTCCTTGGTGATGTCGACCACCACCGGCCCGGGCCGACCACTGTTGGCGATAAAAAAAGCTTTCTTGAATACCCAACCAATCTCTTCCGGTTTGGTGATCTGGTAGTTCCATTTGGTGACCGGAATGGTGCTGTTGACCACGTCCACTTCCTGAAAGGCGTCGCTGCCCAGCAAAAAGCTTGGTACCTGACCCGTAATGGCGACAATGGGAAGACTATCGAGTTGGGCATCGCAGAGTCCGGTAATCAGGTTGGTAGCCCCCGGTCCGGAGGTGGCCATGCAAACGCCGGTGCTGCGCTTGATACGGGCGTAGCCCTCAGCGGCGTGGATGGCGCCCTGCTCGTGGCGGGGCAGGATATGGGTGATCTGGTCTTCGAAATCGATCAGCGCGTCGTAAACGGGCATAATGGCCCCGCCGGGGTACCCGAAGATGGTGTCTACACCCTCATTGACGAGGCACTGCAGCAGTGCGTGGGCCCCACTAATGCGCTGGGTACGGGGGGTCCCGTTTTGCCGGGTGGGTGACAGGGTTTTGGACAATTGGGCCATGGAAAAATAATTTACTCGGCTAGCGATCGGTTACGCAGCCTTCTGATGCACTACTTACGGAACGGGCGTACTTGCGGAGCACGCCGAAGGTGGCTTTCTCCGCCGGGGCTCGCCAGGCGGCGCGGCGCCGCCGCAGGGTTTCTTCGTCTACCTCCACATTGAGGACGTTAGTGTCGGCGTCAATGTTGATGATGTCTCCCTCCTCCACCAATGCCAGTGGGCCGCCGACCTGGGCTTCGGGGCTGATGTGACCCACCACGAAGCCGTGGGTACCTCCGCTGAAACGGCCGTCGGTAATGAGGGCAACCTGTTTGCCCAGGCCCTGCCCCATGATTTCACTGGTGGGTTTGAGCATTTCCGGCATTCCGGGCCCGCCCTTGGGTCCACAGTACCGGATCACCACCACGTCACCCGCCTTGATCTGCCGTTGACGGATGGCGGTATTGGCGGCGGCTTCGGAATCAAAGACGCGGGCCGGACCCATGAAATGCGTTCCTTCCTTACCGGTGATCTTGGCCACACTGCCCTCCGTGGCAAGATTGCCGTACAGTATCTGGAGGTGGCCGGTGGCCTTGACCGGACGATCAAGAGGGTGAATGATGTGCTGGCCTTCGCGCAGGCTTTCCACCTCGATGAGGTTCTCGGCCAGCGTTTTACCGGTCACGGTGAGGCAATCGCCGTGCAGCATACCTTGTTTCAGCAGTTCCTTCATCACGGCTGGCACGCCGCCGACGTAGTAGAGATCCTCCATGACGTACTTGCCGCTCGGCTTCAGGTCAGCCAGGAAAGGCGTGCGGTCGCTGATACGCTGGAAGTCGTCGATGGTGATGTTGATACCGGCACTGCGGGCAATGGCCAGCAGGTGCAGTACGGCGTTCGTGCTGCCGCCAAGTACGGTCAGCGTGACGATGGCATTCTCGAAAGACTCGCGCGTCAGGATGTCCAAGGGCTTGATATCCCGCTGCAGCAGTTCAAGCATATGGCCGCCCACCCTGGCGGTGTCGGCCCGTTTATCGGGGTGATTTGCCGGGATACTGCTGTTGTAGGGCAAGGCCATACCCATAGCCTCGATAGCGGTCGCCATGGTGTTTGCGGTGTACATACCCCCGCAGGCCCCGGAGCCGGGGCAGGCGTGCCGGATCACGCCTTCGTACTGGGTTTGGTTGACTTCTCCGGTGCGGTACTTGCCCAGCACCTCGAAGGCGGAAACGACGTCCAGCTTTTCCTCCTTATAGCAGCCGGGGCTGATGGTGCCACCGTACACCAGAATGGCGGGCCGATTAAGCCGGCAAAGCGCTATCATGGCTCCGGGCATATTCTTGTCGCAGCCTACGACGGTTACCAGGGCGTCATACCACTGCGCGCCCGCCACCGTCTCAATACTGTCGGCGATCACGTCGCGGCTCGGCAGGCTATAGCGCATGCCGTCGGTACCCATGCTCATTCCGTCACTGACGCCGATCGTATGGTAAATCAGGCCCAGCAAATCATTCTCCGCGTTGACCCCGGACTTGACCTCCCGCGCCAGGTCATTGAGGTGCATGTTGCAGGGATTGCCCTCCCACCCCGTGCTGACGATAC
This sequence comes from Neolewinella litorea, assembly GCF_004803465.1. GTDB lineage: Bacteria > Bacteroidota > Bacteroidia > Chitinophagales > Saprospiraceae > Neolewinella > Neolewinella litorea. The sequence goes on from NZ_SRSF01000001.1 coordinate 743,505, forward strand.
CCACCTGTGCCTTGTCCATGTCTGCGTCGGTCAGACCGATGCCGTAGAGCATGGCCCGGGCGGCGGGCTGTTCGGGGTTGTTGGTAACGTTGCGGCTGTAATGGTTCAGTGGTCGGATCATAGATAGCGAATAGTAAATAGCCGCCCTCCGTTGATGGAGAGCGGCTATATCGCTACAAGATACCGTAGGGTACTGCGCGATCTGAAATCGCTATTTTGGAGAATTACGACGTCCGGCCAGGACTAATACCGACGCTTGTCCAACCGAAACGTAGCCTGGATTCCCAGCTGGTAGGTCAGCAGTCGGCTCTCGGAAGTTGCCGCCCCCCCTTCCGCGTCGGGGATATCGACGCCGTCGAAGTCGGAAAAATGATATCGCACGCCGGCAAGGGGCGTAATGGTCAGCAAATTGCTGAGTCCGAAGTCGAGACCGATGCCGCCCGCCAGACTCGCCGTGGTGGAACTGCCAGAGTAGGCGCCATCGAGGGTGGCCAACGTGTGGCGCGATATCCCGGGGGCTACCTGCAGGAAAAATCCCTTCTCTAGTTGCGGACCTTGCTTGCCGAAGGTCGGACAGTCGCAATCGGTAGCCAGGTCAAAGACGTAGATGTTTGTTTTGAACTGAAACCCGTAAGTTTTCCAATCCTGCGTACTTTCATTCAGGGCATAGTACACAGTTGGCAGAAATTCAATTCGTTGCTTAGGTAGCCTGAACCAATAGTTCAAGGCTACTTCCGTTCCATCTGCATAATCCAGTGGATGCTCGAGTGCAGGTCCGTTATCGTAAGAAAGCGTAGCCTGATTGAAGTTGCGGAAGACGCTCAACCCTACCTGAGCCGACAGTGAGGAGGTAAGCAGGACGGCCGGCAACAAGAGGATGAGGAAGCGAAAAGTAGCGTTGGTCATTGTGTGCGAACGCCCGGTGCCGCACCAAAATTGCACCGCGGCCGGGGCAGGGTGCGGCACCCGCGGCAGCGCCTGATTAGTAGCCCCTTAACAGAAGGCAGGCAACCTAGTGTCAAGTGGGGGGGTTAACTTTGATGTAACTCAACTAAACTTTTTGCTCCCGCTCCTCCTCTCATCCCTCCTGGCTGTGTCCGCGGATTCCCTCCCCCCCGACGGACCCTACCTCTTTTACGAGAGCGATTCTCTGGTGGCCCACTGGGCCGATACCGAAGAGCGGACGACCGGGAAAGTGGTCTTTAGCCCCGATAATTTTGCGGCGCTTCCCGAGTTTGCCTCCTTCGATCCGGGTTACGTAGACCCCGACCGGAGTTTTATTCCGGAAACCACCGCCCATTATTCCGGCGTGAGCAAGGTCGCGGCCATCAGCGACATCCACGGACAATTTGAAACCGGTCGCGAACTCCTGCGGGCCAACGGCATCATCGACAGTGCCTCCAACTGGGCGTACGGCGACGGGCACCTCGTCATCGTCGGTGACATTTTCGACCGCGGTGACCAGGTGACCGAATTGCTTTGGTTGGTCTACAAGCTCGAACAGCAAGCCGACCGGGCGGGTGGCCGCGTGCATTTCTTGCTGGGCAACCATGAGACAATGATCCTGGAGGGCGACGAACGCTACCTTAATGCCCGCTACCGTACCACCAGTGGACTGATCGGGGAATTTTACAAGGACCTGTACGGACCGAACACCTACCTGGGGCGGTGGCTGCGGAGTCTGCCCTTGGCCGTGGAAATTAACGATATCGTATTCATCCACGGTGGACTGAGCCGAAGCGTAGTGCGGGAAGTGCGCAGCATCGACCAGATCAATCAGCTCTACCGCGATTATCTCATTGACGCCGAGGACCTATCCTCCGTAACTGATAAGAGCGCCCGCCTTGAGTTGCTTTACGGCCGCACGGGCCCCCTATGGTACCGGGGCTACTTTAGCCGGGAAGGATTCTCGGAGCAGGACCTGAAGTTTGTGCTGCGCAAGATCGATGCGAAAGGTATCGTGGTCGGCCATACCAGCTTCACAGCCGTGAGCAGTTACTTCGATAATCGGGTGATCGCGGTCGACTCAAGCATCAAATTTGGCAGTGTCGGGGAGATTTTAATTATCGAAGATGGGTCGTATTTTAGGGGAACCATCAGTGGGAAGCGAATCCCACTGAAGGGTTCGACTAAATGACATGCGACTCACTACTCTCCTACTCCTCTTTTCGGCCGCGCTGACGGCCCAACCGTCACTCTTCGATGCCCTGTACACCCAGGGTGATACGGCGGTAATCAGCCTGTCAACCGAATGGAAGCCCCTCGTCCGCAAGAAAAAGGACAAAGAATACCAACCGCTGACCCTCACCGTAAACGGGTACACCCTTCCGGGAGAGGTACGCACCCGCGGCCATATGCGCCTGGAAGTCTGTCGTTTGCCTTCTCTAAAGGTCAAACTTGACAAGGAGATGCTGACCGGTCTTGGCTATAGCGCACTCAATGATCTGAAAGTGGTGTTGCAATGCACCAACAGCTCAACGGGTGAATCTTACCTGCGGCGCGAGAAGTTGATGTACGATCTGTACGCGCTGGTCAGCGATTTTCACCACCGTACGGTGCCCATTCGACTTATCAACTCCGAAGGCGATACGCTACAGGGTTTTCTGGTGGAAAGCGAGGAGCAACTCGAGCAACGGTACCAGGCACGTATCGTAGAGAGTGATCGCGTGAGCACAGGTTCCCTTGACAAGCAGACATACATCAGCATGTGCCTGTTCAATTACCTGATTCTGAATACGGACTGGAGCGTGTACAACCGGCATAATGTCGAATGCCTGCGCCCGGACGAGGGAGTGGCCTATCTACCCATCCCCTACGATTTTGACTACAGCGGCCTGGTGGGCACCCACTACGCGGTGCCCCACGAATCGATGGAGATCCTTTCCGTGAACCATCCCAAATTCCTGGGTCGGGGCATAACCCTCCCAGAACTGACTACGGCCGCCAAATTGTTTTTGAGTCGGGAGGCGGAGATGCGGCGCCTGATTGAAAGTTACCCCGAACTCGATCGCCGTCGCCGGAAATTCATGTTGGAGCGGCTGGATGATTTCCTCGAGGAGCTTTCCGACGAAAAGGCCCTCACCGACCTGGTGGATGCCCGCTGAGGATCGTCCTACTGCTTGAAAGCAAATTCAATTACGTTGGCCCCCATCTGCAGGGCGGCGGCCCGTACCTCGGGCGGGTCGTTGTGGACCGATTCGTCCTCCCAACCGTCGCCCAGGTCGGAACTGAAGGTGTAAAAACACACCAGCCGGTCTTCCCAGAATAGGCCAAAGCCCTGCGCGGGTTGCCCGTCGTGCTCGTGTATTTTGGGAAGGCCACCCGTAAACGTATAGGTCTGACGGTATATGGGATGGTCGAACGGCAGTTCGATGAAGGAGAGTTCCGGAAAGACCTTTTCCATAGCTACCCTTACGTAGGGGTCCATGCCGTAATTATCGTCGATGTGCAGGAAGCCCCCGCCGATCAGGTAGTTCCGGAGGTTTTCGGCCTCGGCGGAGGAAAAGACCACGTTGCCGTGACCGGTCATGTGAACCCACGGATAGTTAAACAGCTCGGCACTGCCTACGTCTACCGTACCGTAATCGAGCGCGAAATTGGTCCCCAGCGCCCGGTTGCAGAACGCGGCCAGGTTAGGCAGCGCGGTTGGGTTGGCGTACCAGTCGCCGCCCCCATTGTACTTCAGCAGGGCCAACTGCAGGCGGGCGCCGCTCTCGGTGACCGGAGCGGAAGAGGATAGAAAAGCCAGGGCAATCAGCAGGACAAGGGTTCGCATGTAGGGGTAACGCATCAGCCGGGGGGCTGGATTATGCCCCAATTGGCGGATTCTATCGTATGTACGGCAGTAAGCGCCGCGGTTTCGGTACGCAACCGGTGAGGCCCAAGACTTACGAACCGAAAATCGCGGGTGCGTGCCGCTTCGGCTTCCGACGGACTGAAGCCCCCTTCGGGACCGATCGCGACGACCGTGTCGCGTCCGGGGCGCAGAGCGTGGGACAGCAAAGGGACTTCCTCCTCCCCGAGGTAGGCCAGGAAGCGGTCTCCCCCTTCAGGAATAGCATCAAGGGCATCCTGCCAGGAGACCAAATCTCCCAGCGTGGGCAACCAGGCTCGCAGACTTTGCTTCATGGCGGATTGGAGGACGCGCTCCAATCGGTCGGCCCGCAGGCGTTGGCGCTCGGAGTGTTCGGTAATCATGGGCTGGATGTGGTCTACGCCTATTTCCGTAGCCTTTTCCAGGACCCACTCGAAGCGATCAATATTCTTCGTCGGGGCGACCAATAGCGTCAGGGAATGTGGTGTCCGGTAGGGTTCCCGGCGGAGCAGCACGACGTCGAGTACACATGCGCGTTTGCTGATCTCCAGTACGCGGCCGCGGTACCAGCCGCCTCGACCATCGACCAGGTCGAGTTCGTCGCCGACCCGCTTGCGCAGCACGCGAATGGCGTGGCGGGCTTCTTCTTCGGCAAGGTGATGCACCCCTTCACTAAGGTCGGAATCGTAAAAAAGCTGCAAGGGATGCTTTAATTAACGGCCACTACCCCATTGATCTGGGGAAGTTTACTCTTAATGGCTTGTTCGACCCCTGCCTTCATGGTCATGGCGGTCATAGAGCAGCCGTGGCAAGCACCGAGCCACTTGATCTCGACGATTCGGCTGTCGCTGACGTTCACCACTTCGATGTTGCCGCCGTCGATGGCCAGGTGGGGGCGGACCTCATTAAGGGCAGCATCCACACGCGTGATCAGGCTACTTCTTTCCTCAGGCGTCATCGGGTAGGGGTTTGGCACGGAAGGTAAACAATGCGAAGCTAGGTTTTAGTTGTCTCTCCGGGTCTTACCCGCTGCAGAAGTCGTTCAGGCACCCTGGCCTGGGCGTGTGAAAGCCGAAAGATCCCCCGCCACCCGATTCAGGTATTGGTGGACAGCACCGATAGGAAGCAGGCTTATCCGCTACGCGCGAACCGTAGATGTAAAGACCCCGGTAATCCGCTCCCAGGGCAGAATGGTAGAAATGACGTCCGCCCAGCCGGAGATATTTGGCCCTGCAAACTATTTTACGGGATACCACTACTTTACGTATGCTTCGTTTCCTCCTGCTCCTCTTTGCATTTGCCACCGTATACGGCACCCGCGCCCGCGCCCAGATCACCCACGGAACGATCGACTACCGCGAGCACCGTGAATTTCCGGTATGGGACGGGATGTCAATCGATCAACAGAAACGCATGGAGGAGATGAAAGCGGAGGGTGCCTTTGACCAGACGGGGCGCCTGACCTTCAACCAGGATGCATTTTCCTACCAGCAACTCGAGAAAGACAATCCGACGGAAGGCCGCAGGGGGTGGTGGGGCTCACGGACCGAAAACCCAGACGTATACTACACCAGTCTGCTCGACAGCACGGTCACCGACAAGCGGCAGATCATGGACCGCTCCTTCATCATGCAGGACCGCTGGTTGGTACCGGAGTGGGAGATCCCGGCCAACCAACGCGCCAATATGGCCTATACCCTACCCAGCAAGGTGGCCTACGCCATCTCACCCGAGGGAGATACCCTGACGGCCTACTTCACCGAATCCATTCCGCTGGGCATCGGTCCGCGCGGATACGGCGGCCTGCCCGGGGCGATCGTATACCTGAAGGTGGAGAACGAGGGCGTCTTTACCGAGTACACCATGCAAACCATGCAACCCAACCCTACGGATCTGGTACTGAAAAAGCCCGAAGACGGCGACATCATCACCCGAGAAAAGTTCCAGGAGGTAGCCGAAAAACGCCGCGAGGTGATGGAACGCCGCCGGCGGGGCTGGGAACGCCGCTATTAACCCTATCACACTACCCAAGAACACCCCACTATGAAAATCCTTTCCCTCCTGTGCCTCTGCTTCGTGGCGGCCGGCTTGCACGCCCAATCCGAGATCAGCGCAACGGTAGTTGATACTACGGGTACCACCCTGCCGGGTGCCAACGCCATTTTGCTGCGCACTTCGGACACGCTGCTTACTTCCTTCGGTACCACCAACAATAAGGGCGTGTTCATCATGCAGAACGTCCCGGCCGGGGAGTACATCCTGCGGGTATCCTTTCTCGGCTTCGAGCGGCCGGATCAACCCCTCACGATTACCGCTTCCGATCAGTACCTCGGACTTGGCGAACTGCGGATGTACCCGGCGGGCTTCCAACTTACCGGAGTGGAGGTGACGGCCGACCGGATCCCGATACGGATGAAGGGGGACACCATGCTCTACGACGCCGAAGCCTTTGCGGTAGGTGAGAATGCCAAGGTGGAGGACCTGTTGCGGCGGCTGCCCGGCATGAGCATCGACGCCAACGGCCAGCTGACCTGGCGGGGCAAACCGGTGCAGGAGGTGATGATCAACGGTAAGCCCTTCTTCGCCGGGAATTCTACCCTGGTGACGCAAAATCTCGACGCCAAAGCCCTGAAGAACGTCGAGGTATTCGATCAGAAGTCGGACAACGAGGAGATCACCGGCATCGACGACGGAGAGGAAAACACCACCGTCAACCTGGAAATGAAGGAGGAATTCAAAGCCAAGGTATTCGGTGAACTGTACGGCGGCGTGGGCACTTCCGGCAGCACCGACGACCAGCGGTACGATGCCGGGGGCAAGCTGTTCCGCATCAGCGACGCTACCCAGATCGGCGTACTGGCCACCATCAATAATGTCAATCGCGTGGGCTTCACCGGGGATGAACTCATGAACTTCAACCGCAGCTCCGGGCGGGGAAGCTGGTATTCCACGGGCGGGCAGGGCTCCCTACCCTACTACGACGGCGGACAGACGCCCGGCCAGAACCGCAGTATCGCGGCAGGTGTAAACTTCGGGCGCACGGTGGGCGAGAACGGGCAACTGACGATGGACTACACCCTCTTCGACCGGAAACAGGCCCAGCTGGTCGTGGAACGACAGGCCTTTACGCGCGCCAACAACCGCCGCACGGTCAGCTCCGCGCAACGCGACGCCTCGACCAACTATTCCCACCGGGTGAGTTTCGAATACGAGCACGAGTTGGATACCATTTCCCGTCTGACCGTGGAGGGAGCCGGCTACTTTTCCGGCAACGAGAACCGGGGGTTGGCCGTAACGGAGGTGACGAGCGATGACGTACCCAGCGATGAGTACACCGTAGAGGAATTGTCGGACGGCCTGTCGCCCGGGGGAAATGTCGGCATGCGCTACAACACCCGCCTTGGCGGCAAACGGGGCCGCACGTTCGGTGCCAATGCCTCGGGCTCTTACGCCAAAAACCAGACTGACCTGGAGGTACTTACCGAGGGGCTGGACGAAAACGGATCGGGCTCCCTGGCCATCGCGGGCAGTTTGCAGAACGGCCTGCAGTTGCAAAACCGGCGCACGAATTCAGTGAACTTGAACGGGGAGGTAAACTATACCGAACCCCTTACGGAGAAGCTTCGGCTCGAGACCGAGCTGGGCTATGGCTTCGACGAGGATGAGGGTGATTACCGCTTCCGGCTCGATGAGGAAAGTACCGTTAATCTGCTCACCCGCCGGTGGACTTCGCTGCGCGGCGGTACCGGACTCATATACCGCTACGGCGAACGCAACAACCTGCAGGCGGGACTCGACGTCCAAAGAAACAGCCTGCAGATCATGGGCGATACCGCGCGGCTTTCAAACTACACCTACCTGCTGCCGAACCTGGGCTACCGCGTCAACGCCGGAAAGGCGAACATCCGCTTCCGGTACAACAGCCGCGTACAGACGCCCTCAGTACAGCAGCTGCAAACCATCGCCCGACCCAGCCTTACCGGCCGCGTGACGGTGGGCAATCCCGACCTGGACCCCGCCGTGAACCACAATCTGAGCGCCAATTTCTGGTTTAACGACCAGTTCCGGGCCCTGAACTTCTACGGTTCCTTCGGGGGTGGCTATACCGATAACGCCTTCGGCAACAGCCTGACCTTCACCTCCAATCAGCAGATCTACCAGACGGTTAACGTGAGTCACGCCTGGAACAACTACGCCTACGTGGGCTCCACCATCGGCATGGCCTTCATGAACGGGGAACTGCGGCTGAACGCCAACTCGAACGGGAGCCGCGGACAGGGTTTTGTGGAGGGGTTGGCCCGCACCAACATCTCCCGAAATCTTTCCGCCTCCGGTGACCTGACCACCGAATTCAACGAAAAGACCTTTTTGAAGGCCGGGTACACCTACTCCCAGAACGTCAACAGCTTCGACGACGAGGAAAGCGTGGATATCGTGACGGTGACCCACGATCTGCTGGCCCAGTTCGAACTGGAGGTGAGTCCAAAATGGCGGTTGGAAACGCGTTTTCTCTACCGGATCTTCGAAGCCGCATCCTTTGCCGGTGCCACCAACATCCCCGACCTCCGGGCGCGCGTTGAATTGCGCCCCTTCAAGAAGGCTGGCCACTACTTCGTGCTCGGCGGAGAAGACCTCCTCAACCAGAATACCGTGATCAACCGCCAGGCCCAGGCCTTCGTGACCACCGAGACGATCAGCAACGGGCTGGGTCGCTATTTCCTGGCCACCTTCCACTACCAGCTATAGCGCGTGACGGACAAGTTTTTCAAAGTTTTCCGCCTAATGCTTGCACACCTTTCACGGGTCGGCCTATATTTGCAGCGCTTTAGAAATAAAGCATGGCTGAGCAGCCAGCAGACGCGGATGTAGCTCAGTTGGTAGAGCGCAACCTTGCCAAGGTTGAGGTCGCCGGTTCGAACCTGGTCATCCGCTCGAACGAGACAAAGCCGCTTCTCTCCGGAGAAGCGGCTTTTGTCGTTTATTGCGTCCTCACCCAATCCTCGGAGCCATCCCACCCTACCCCAGCCGACGCGCTGTTCTGCTTTCCGTAACCGCCCTGGGCGGTATGCTCTGGCTGATCAATTTGGGGTACAACCGCCCACTGTTCATCGACGAGGCCAACGTGGCGCGCAACCTCTTTGACCGCAGCTACGCCGAACTGTTCCAGCCACTCGATCACGCCCAGTACGCTCCCCCACTCTATCTGGTGCTGACGAAAATTCTGGGTGAGCTTTTCGGTTACCGCGAACTGGTGCTGCGCCTGCCAGCCTTTGCGGGTGGACTGCTGGCGGTCTGCGCCCTTTGGCGGGCCGGAATCCACCTCCGTTTGGGTTACTTCACGGCCGTACCCCTGCTCTTGCTCTTCGTTAATCCCGCCGCCCTGCGCTACGTCACCGAACTCAAGCCGTACGGACTGGATTTGGGCGTTGGTGCCGGACTGCTGGTCCTGGGCATCGTCACGTCTATCGCAACCTCCCGCAGGCAATTAATCATGTGGACAATAGCAGGCATGGTTGCCCCCTGGCTGTCGTTGCCGGCCGTTTTCGTCCTGGCAGCGGTCGGCCTGCGCGGACTCTACCACGATCGCCGGTGGGTGTTTCCGATCGTCGCCTGGCTGTTGTCCTTCGGCTTGCTGTACTTCACGGTGTTGCGGCCGTCCGTGGGCAGCGGCTACCTCAACAGTTTCCACCAGGACTATTTCCTGCCGTGGCCCGACACCCTGGCAGCCCTCGAGCAGTTTGGCCGCATCGGGTGGGGTTTAATGCGGCTGACTTTCGGGGTAACGGCGGTGGCCCTAATCTGGGGAGCCTTGCTGTTGGTGGTCGGATGGCTCCCGCGGCCGCGCCACGCCTGGCTGCTTTTGCCGCTGGGCATTGTGCTGGTGGTATCCGGTTTAAGGTATTACAGCCTTATCGACCGGTTAATGCTCTTCGCTCTGCCGGGTTTATGGCTTATCGCAGGACTGGCAGCCCAACGACTTTGGCGAAAGAGTAGTCGCGTCACCCGGGCAGGTCTGGTGGTTTTGACGCTGATCGCATTGGATGGGAGCCACAGCCTCCGGTATTTCCGGCAGCCCATTACTTTCAGCGACGGTGCGAAACTGGCGGAGGCGGCAAAGGAGGGCGCGTACCGCGTTCACCCCCTCGCAGAACCGGTGGTCGATTATTACTTGCGCATCCATCCGGTAACGTCCGAAAAGGGTCAGGCGTCGGTACGGAAACCGTATGGCGTTTACGGGTCCGGAGAGGAACATTGGTTGTATGATGTATTGACGGCACCCCGACCAAATCAGGACCTTCGGCGCGACAGTATCGGGGCGGCGGAGCGCGGGTGCCGGGTAGATTCCGAACCGCTGTACCGGGCCCGGATCCTGGTTATCAGATGTCCCTGACGGAATTACGATCCGTAACGACCTCAAGTAACTCCCGCAAGAACTGTACCTGGCCGGGACTCAAATGGCTCTTCAGGGCTTCCTTGACGGTGAGAAAGGTACCGGATTCAATTTCCATCAGGCGGTCTTTCAACTCGCCGGCATCTTCGTAAAGCATCTGCTTCAAGCTAGGGATCTCGTGCCAGTCGCCCTCCACGGCAACGGCTTCCTCGCGGTCGTCAGCGGGTTCCAGCTCAATCAGGTCGGGATTATCCATGTTCAGATCGCCCCCGGGAAGCCCCCAGCGCTCGGATTGCTGGGTAAGGAAGACCTCCAGGCCCCGCTCACGAAAACGATAGATGATGAGGCGGGCTTTTTTACGTAGTCCCATAGGTTTGGTAGGTAAAGAATGACCGGAGTGTGCGGGATCGCGCGGCCGGTACAAGCTAAATAACGTATGCCGTATTATTGTTTGGCAACGAAGATACAACGAAGCCTACCCCGGTACCGTTCTGAGCCTACAAACTACCGCAATGAAGTATTTCCTTTTTCTACTATTGCTAAATCCACTGTTGACCTTTGGACAGTCCGCTGACGGGGGCCTGGAAGGGGCCTGGCAGTCGGCCTTCGCCGGAGCCGAAGGGAAAACCAACGAACTATCCATGATCATCCAGGACGGCTATTTCGTCATGACCGCCTACAACCAGGAAGACAAAGCTTTTCTGGCTACCCTGGGCGGGTCCTATGAGGTGGCCGGTGATACCCTCCACGTAACTTACGAATGGGACAGCTCGGTACCCGAGAATGTCGGGATCACCCGCGCCATGCCGTACATGGTGAACGGAAGCCTGTTGGTCTTCAACAACGACAAGGTCTGGCAGCGTGTAGACGACGGAACAGGTCCACTCGCCGGTGCCTGGCAAATTACCGGACGCAAGCAGGATGGGGAAATGCGGCGCCGCGAACCCACCGGTCCACGGCGCACGATGAAGATTTTGTCCGGCAGCCGCTTTCAGTGGATCGCCTACAATACCGAAACGCGCGAAATGCTCGGCACTGGCGGAGGAACCTATTCGGCCGACGAACCCCAGTACATAGAACGGATCGAATTTTTCAGTCGCGACCCGCAGCGGGTCGGCGACCAGCTCAGCTTCGACTTCAAGATCCGCAATGACGAGTGGCACCACATGGGCCTCAGCAGTAAGGGCGACCCCATCTACGAAACCTGGGGCCACCGACCACCGCAGTAATTCACGGCTTCCCACTGACCCCCAAGGGGACCATTCAGTGCTGAATGAGCAGCCGCTGCGATGCAGATGGCGCAGACCCCAGGGGCCGTACCAGGTACATTCCGACCGGCAGCATCTGGACATCGATGCCCCGACTGGCTTCCTCCGCCGTATACACACCCACGCGCTGTCCGCTTGCCTGATAAAGGGCTACGGCCGAAGCTTGCTGGGGAAGAACGACGCGTACCGACGTATTGGCGGGATTGGGGAACAGGGCTAAGGATTCCGCACCGGTCTGGCCGGGGACGAACACCATGTTGCTTAAGCTGAAGGTACCGGCGTAGTCCATTTGTTTCACGCGGTAGTAAGCCCCTTCACTTGGCCACGGCTGGACAGCGGAGTAATTTTTTTCCAGCAATCCATTGTCCAGGAAAGCGATCTCCGCTACCGATTCGAATCCATTGCCATGGTCGGCTTCAAGCAGGTAACCGCGTACGTCAACCTCATCGGCGACCGACCAGTCGAACACCACATTTTCCCCCGCGGGCCGGTAGGAAAGATCCTTTGTCCAGGTTACCGGGAATGCCGAACTGGCAACGATGTTAATGGTGATGATATCGGTCTTAATTTGACCACTGTTGCCCTGCGGGCGCGAGTAAATCAACTGTACGCTTCCTACGGCAAACAGGTCGACGGTTATGCCGAAATCGCCCGAGGGAAGCGGGATGGGCGGGATAAAAGTTCCTTGTTCAATAGGGACAACAACGGGGGCACCGTCGATACTAGGATAAACCGTAATGGTAGCCAGCGTACCTTCACCTTGCACCTGCTGGATGCCGAGGCTACCGGAATTATTTCCAGCAATCTTCACGCAGTCGGAGTAGGTTTCCCCGACTTCGACCGTCGTTTTGAAGTTGTTGAGATAGGACTGCAGCGCCTTGCTGGGGGAGGTCAGACATGGGTTCTGCGCCGCACCGATAAGGGGGAGCAGCATCAGCGCGAGGCTGATACGAAAGTAAAGGTGTTTCATGTTATTAGGTAGTTAGACGAAAGAGGAGACAAAGAATAGACTCGTAACCGTGGCCGAAAGGTTAAACCCTCTCGTCGGTACAATATCTGATGTAAACCCTTTCCTACCCAAATGTTCGGCGGATGGCAGCCAAACGGAGTAGCCCCAGCAAGACTCGAACTTGCATTTTCGGTTTAGGAAACCAACGTTCTATCCCTTGAACTATGGGGCTGCTTCCCGGCGCCCGGCGGCGGGGCGGCAAATATACGTTTTACAGATCGGCTTCGGGCACAAAATTGAGCGCCGCGCCATTGATGCAGTAGCGTAAACCGGTGGGTTCCGGACCGTCGGGAAAGACGTGGCCCTGGTGCCCCCCACAGCGGGCGCAGCTTACCTCTACGCGCTCCATACCAAACTTGCGGTCCACATCCTGCTGGATATAGAGTGAATTGATCGGCTCGTAAAAACTTGGCCAACCTGTGCCGGACTCAAATTTTGTACTGCTGCTGAACAGCGGCAGTCCGCAAGCACGGCAGGCGAATACGCCGGCTTCCTTTACGTCATTAAGTGGACTGCTGAAGCTGGGCTCGGTCCCGTCTTCCCGCAGAACGTGAAACTCCTGGTCGGTTAGGATGCTCTTCCAGTATTTGGTGGTGGTGTCAATCCTGTTTATCTCGCCAGGCTGCGCCGGGGGGTCGTAGCGGTATTCGGGCAAATCCGGCGTAACCCCGGCCGCGACGTCGGAACTCGACGCGGTGGTCTGGGAAGTGGAGTTGCAGGCCAGTACGAAAAGCAGGGCCAGAGAAAGCAGGATACGCATGGTAGAAGATTTGTTGCTATAACGTCCGATTGGGGCGGGAGGGTTTAGGGGTTTCTATCCACTGTCGCCACCCCGGCTACCATTACTCGGCTGCCCCCCCGATCCAGGTGGGTAAACTGGTGGCATTAAACTCCCACAGCCACGGCAGGGCGAAGTAGCACACCAGCGCTATGACCAGAATGGAAATCAGGTTGAGCCAAAGTCCGGCGCGCACCATGTCCGGTATCGTCAGGTACCCCGACCCGAATACCACCGCGTTGGGGGGCGTGGCTACCGGCAGCATGAAGGCACAGGTGCCGGCCAGGCAGGCCGGCACCATCAGGGTGAAGGGGTGAACGCCTAGGGGCAGTGCGGCCGCCGCTAATACCGGCATAAGCATCGAGGTGGTGGCCACGTTGCTCGTAATCTCCGTCATAAAGTTAACGGCCGCGGTGACCGCCAGGACCACCACTAGCAATCCCACGCCCTCCGGTATTCGCAGGGATGCTCCGATGTATTCCGCCAGTCCACTCACGCCAAAACCGGCCGCCAGGGCAAATCCGCTACCCAGCAGCAAAATGATACCCCAGGGCAACTTCACCGCCTCCGACCATTCGAGCAGGGCCCGGTCGTCGCCCCCGGGGCCAGGCACCAGAAAGAGGGCAATACCCCCTATGATCGCGATGATCGGATCATCAAAGCCGGGCAGAAACCGTTCCAGTACGCTGGTCCGAAAGATCCAGGCCAGGGCCGTGACGCTGAAAACCGCCAGCACCTTTTTTTCCTCGGCGGACATAGGCCCCAAAGCGGCCAACTGACGGCGCACCTCTTCCCGCCCGCCGCGAAAGGCCCGCTGCTCGAAGCGGAAAGCCACCCGTGTTAGATACCACCAACACATCAGCAGCAGTATCACGGCAATGGGAAAGCCCAACATGAACCAGCGCGCGAAACTGATCTCGACGCCAAATGCTTCCCGGACCACGCCCGCGAAAACCAGATTGACCGGGGTCCCGATAAGGGTAGCCATGCCCCCGATGGAGGCGCTATACGCCACGGCCAGCATCAGGGCCTTGCCGAATTGCTGGTTCTCGTTCACTTGCGTGGAGGGGTCGTCGCCCAGGTGGGCGGCGATGGCTGTGGCGATGGGGAGCATCATGACGGCAGTGGCCGTATTGGAGATCCACATGGAAAGCAGGGCGGTGGCCGCCATGGCCCCCAGGATGATCATGCGCACGTTGGAACCGATCAGGGCAATGACGCCCAGGGCGATACGCCGGTGCAGGTTCCACTTCTCGATGGCCATCGCAATGAGGAAGCCACCCAGGAAAAGGAACACGTAGCGGTGTCCGTAACCAGCCGTGGTAACATCCAGGTCGGCCGCTCCCGACAGCGGAAAAAGCACAATCGGCAGAAGGGCGGTAACCGCGATGGGCACCGCCTCCGTCACCCACCAGACTGCCATCCAGACCGTAGTGGCCAGTACGGCCGTGCCCGCCGGGGGAAGACCTTCGGGGCGCAGGAACAACTGGCAGGCGATAAACAGTAGCGGCCCGAGGAATAAGCCCAGTGTGCGGGTATTCATGTTCGGGGAGTTGTATCATCCCCGCCCACCTTTCCGTGGCGGTTGGCCAGGTAGTCGTAAACCGTTTCCTCGAGCAGTTCCGCGGCGCGCAACATACTTTCCTCCTTGCTCACGCCCTTTCGGTCCAGGGCGAGGATGGCTTCCGCGCCAAGCTCGGAAGCGGAGAGTTCCGAGGTGCCGCAAACCGCGACGGTTGGCCGGTGATGACGCAGGACTCCAGCAACTACTTTACCATGTAAGGTTTGGCTATCGATTTTTCCTTCCCCCGTCAGTATCAGGTCGGCATGCCGGGCCAGCTTTTCGAACCCTACAGCTGCGAACAGGCCGTCTACCCCGCTTTCCAGTCGCGCGCCGAGAAAGGCCACGGCTCCCGCCCCCAGGCCACCGGCGGCACCCGCACCCTTGAGGTGGCGAACGTCAACCTTCAATTGGTCTGCTATGCAATCGGCAAAATGCGCCTGGTTGCTTTCCAGCGTAGGCAGATCGTCGTCCGTGGCGCCCTTCTGGCGGGCGTAGGTATAAGTGGCGCCCTCGGGGCCCAATAGTGGGTTATCGACGTCGCAGAGGGCCGTGATGGTGGCTTTGGCGAGCCCGGGGTGGCGACCCTCGGTAATGATCCGGTCAACGAATTTCAGACTGTCCGCCATGGGTACGAAATCGTAGCCCTGCTTGCTGATGAATCGATAGCCCAGGGCAGCCGCCATTCCGGCCCCGCAGTCGCTGGTGGAGCTACCACCCAACAGCAGGGTAATATCCGTGGCACCACGGGCCAGCGCGTCGTCAATCAAGGTTCCAACACCCACCGTAGTAGTGTTGCGCGGATCGCGGCGGGGCCCCGGTACCAGGTGCAGCCCGCAGGCGGTGGCTGATTCGATTACGGCCCGCCCGTTGCCGAGCAGGTATTCGGCATCGAGCGGACGGCGCAGGGGGCCGGCCACCGTCAGGCGACGGCGCTTCATCCCCGGCCGCCGGGCCAGCAGGGCAAGACTCCCTTCGCCCCCGTCGGCAAGGGGCTGCACGTTTATGTCTGCGTGGGGCAAGGCACGCCGCACCCCCCGGGACATTGCCCGGGCGGCAGCTTCGGCCGTAAGGCTTCCCTTGAATTTATCGGGGCAGATCAGAATATTCACCGGCGCGACGGGCTAAAGCTCCCGCACCCAGATGTTGCGGTAGGCGACCTTGTTGCTGTGGTCCTGTAGCTTGATCACGTCGTCGCCGTGGGCCACATAATGGGGTAAACCGATGTACTCGGTGGGGCCTTTGACCTCGAAGTGGTTCAGGACCACCACGCCGTTCATGAGCAGGGTGACGTAGGCGGGCCGGATTAGCATGCCGTCGTCGTTGAAGTGGGGCGCATTGTAGATGATGTCGTAGCTCTGCCACTCGCCCTGCGGCTTCAGCGCATTCACCAGCGGTGGCGTTTGCTTGTAGACCGATCCGGCCTGGCCGTTGGTGTAAGTATCGCTGCCTTCGCTTTCCAGCACCTGGATTTCGTAGCGGTTCTGTAGGAAGATACCGCTATTGCCGCGTTGCTGTCCTTCCTTATCGGGTTCGGCCGGCGACTTCCATTCCACGTGAAGTTGCATGTCGCCGAACTTGCGGCGGGTAGCAATATCGCCGGACCCGGGATTGACCACCAGGGTGTTACCTTCTTTCGTCCATTCGGCCGGGCCACCGCCGTTGGCGCTCACCCATTCGCTGGCGTCGGCTCCTTCGCCAAGCAGCACGATCGCGTCGGCGGGGGGGTCACCGAGTTGATTGCCGGGCTTGACCTTCGGCGGTACCGGTTCGTAATATTCCGTGGCTTTGGGGTCCGTAATTTGCCCGTAACACGATACGGCCACAAGGCAAAGCAGGAGAGAAAAGGTATGGCGCATGATTGATGTTCTAGTTCTCGCCAAGGTAGCAACTACCCATCAATTTGTTCCCTACTCACTATTCCGTTCGGTGAAGGGTACCGTGAAGCGGTACAGATCACGGGCGGCGGTGGATGCGGGGAACACCGCCCGTGCCTCGCGCTCGTGCTCATCCACGTTGCGGTACCGGGCGCTGAAGTGTCCCAGAATAAGCTGTCCGACGTCGGCGTTGCGGGCCACGAGCGCCGCCTGATGGGCCGTAGCGTGCCCCTTTTCCGCCGCCTCAACCGCCATGTCGTGCAAGAAGGTTGCTTCGTGGTACAGCAGGTCAACCCCTTGGACGTAATTGCTTAGCTCTGGAAAGTATAGAGTATCCGAACAGTAGGCGTAGCTGCGGGGCGGGGGCGCGGGTGCCGTGAGTTCTCCGTGCGGTATAAACCGGCCTTCCGCGGTGGTATAGCCACTCCCCTGCTTGATAGTGGGAATTGCAGCATAGGGGATGGAGTGAGCCTCGATCATGTCCTTCAAAATTGTGGCGGGGCGGGGCTTTTCCCGGAGAAGGTACCCGTTGGTCACAATGCGGTGGCGTAGCGGGAAAGCGTAGACCTCGAGTTCGCCTACTTCCGCGACGAGCGTCATGTCGTCGGCCGCATGCTCGATAAATTCCAGCGGGAAAGGCATTCCGTAGCGATCCAGTTCCAGCAACGGGGCAAGGCGGTCACGCAGTCCGGGTGGACTCAGGATGCGCAATGGTGCTGTACGCCCGGAGAGGGCCAGGCTGGTCAGTAGCCCCGGCAGCCCGAAGTAGTGGTCGCCGTGCAAATGCGAAATCAGGATAAGGCTGATGCGGCCCACGGACGCCCCCGCGGCCTGTAGCCGGAGTTGGGTTCCCTCCCCGCAGTCTACCAGTACGTCGGTCGATTCACTGTGCAGGAGGTGCCCTGAAGCATAACGACTCGCGCTTGGTACAGCTCCGTTCGAGCCCAGGATAGTAAGTCCGAAGCGCAATCCGGCTATTCGTCGCCGGGTTCGGCCTGCATATCGCGCTGCAGTTCCTCCATGAAAATGAAGTCCACTGCTTCGCTCTTTGTCGGCAGAATGGTCAGCACGGTGTCGACCTTGCTGATTTCGACCAACCGCTTGACGGCGGCGTGCTCTATACCTGTCACCACGAAGGTGCCGAGGTTGCTCCACAGGCGACGCGCCGTAAGGATGGCACTCAGGCCGGAGGAGTCAACGTACTTGACGAGGCTCAAGTCCAGGATAAGGTTCGTGATCCCTTCGTTGGCGAGAATGACGAATTCGGATTTGAGCTGCGGCGCAACGGCGGAGTTGAGATTTTCATCCTCGGGCTTGATGACGCTGTAGCGTTCCTGCTTGTCAATACTGAATTTCATCGGTTTTGATTTTTGTACGTTATCCGGCGCAAATGTAGCCAAAAGGTAAGGAATGTCGGTGCTTGCGCTTAATCTTCCACCCGCAGGTAAAAAGTAGTAATGACCACCAGCACCAACATCAGCAGAGCTACTACGCCCAGGCCCACCCGTAACCCTTCTACTCCCGGAAGCAGCGGCAGGCCCTCCGGCAGCCGACTGCTCTGGAAGTCCGAGACGAAGCCGATCACGGGCGGTCCGAACAGAAAGGCTGCGTATCCGATCGTGCTGACCGAACTGATGCCCACGCCGGGTCGCAGCCCCGGAACCTTGCTGGCCTGACTGAACACCACCGGTACAATATTTGACAAGCCCAGGCCCACCAGTCCAAATCCGGCAATCGCCACGCCCGGAAGCGGAATCAGGATGGCCAGGCTGACCCCGATCAGTGCCAGGGCCGCACCGCTGACCACGATAGTCCGCGACCCCAGGCGGCTGCGGCCAAAATCCCCGAAGGCCCTGCCCAGGAACATGGCACCACTGAAGGAAGCCTGCGCCAGCGGGGCGAGGACCTCAGGACTGCCCGTTACCCGGGTCATGTAGAGCGGCGTCCAATCTGCCATGGCCCCCTCCCCCACCATGGTACAAAGGGAGGCCAGTCCGAGCAACACGATGGCGAAGGTGAACTTGCTACCCGAATTGCCCCCTGCGTCGGCCACCGGACCGGGGCGATCCTGCAGAAAATGGCGCAAGGCGTATACCGACACCAGCATACTGATCAGGCTGACCGTCAAAAGATGAGGACCCAGATCGAGACCCAGCGATATAAACCCGGCCGCGGATCCGGCCCCCACGAACATGCCCCCCGAAAAGCACGCGTGAAAGGAAGAAGTGATGGGCTTACCCCACAGCTTCTCCACCTCTACCGATTGCGCGTTCACCGCGACGTCCATCACGCCGGTGGAAATCCCGATCAGGGGCACTACCGCCAATAAGGCCCAGTAGTTGGGCATGTACGCCATCAGGGGCACGCTCAGCACGAATACAAGGGTGGAAATGATGGCCAATCGACGACTGCCGCTACGCACGATCAGAAAACCCGCCAGCGGCATCGCCACGAGCGCTCCCAGGGCGAGGGACGTAAGGACGAAACCCGTCTCCCCGTTATCGATTCCGTACAATTCCTGCAGCCTCGGCAGCCGGCTCGTCCAGTTGGCGTACACCAGCCCATTGATGGCGAAAGCCAGGGAAACCCCGATACGGGTGCGGAGAAGGGAAGCCGAACGTTGGATCATATTGTATGGAGGCCACGAAACTACGGCAGCCGCAGCACTACCCACGCGCCGTCCGCGAAATCGATCCGGTACCGGTCCCGGCCGGCGATCCGGATATGGCGGGCCTCGCGATGATTGTAGCCGGGACCAAGATCAATAAACTCCACCCTGCCGTCCGGCCGCAGGAGCTGCAGGGCTGCCGCATCCTGCCGACCTACCCGCGGCAGTACGTCGAGCTTGTTGCCCGCCAGGAGGTAACCGGAGGGCGTCGGCAAAATTGAATTAATTGGCGTGAGCTGGGTAGCTACCGGTAAGGATTGCGCTGCCCATTCGCCCTCCGTATTCCGCACGATCCGCACGTGAGCCAGGTTTTCCGCCTGCAGCGGCTCCACCTCCAGGTTGGGGAAGTTCTCGCGGAAGCCCCGGCGACTGAAGTCGGCGTAACTGAGGTTATTGCGCCGCCAGGCGGGGAATTGACCGGCCAGCTCGTCCTTGTCTGCCAGGGTGTATTCCTTCCCTCCCCGCACGTAGGTGATCAACGGATCCCTTCGCCCGTTGCCATCCACGTCTACGAGGTAAAGACGCAGGGGCTCCGCGCTGGTTGGCTCCCCCAGTGAACTGTTCCACCCCCAATTTCCCGCCAGAATTTCTTCCCGGCCCGCTTCCCCGACAATCGCCAGCGACTGCCACCAACCGCGCGTACCCTCCACTACTTCGTACGCCCACTGTCCGTCTACCCTTCGGCCGATGCGAATCGGTAGCCACATGCCGGCCTCTACCCGAAGGTCCGCAGTCTCCACCTGCAGGGTGTACTCCGGTTTACCATCAGGCACGGCGCCAGGGAAGGGTTGCAGCGGGTCGCGGTCGAAAGTGTTGTCCGCGCCCGGTACTGATATCGGGGCGTCACTGCCGTATTCCACGATTGCGTAGGCCGTAGAGTCTGCCGTTGTAGCTGGAACGCCACGGGCCCGGGTGCCCGGCCCGGCATAATCCGACTGGGAGAGGAACCCGCGCTGCCGCGCCATCATAAAGGGGGCTCGAGTGACCGCATCCCGCGCACCCGGTGCCCGCAGGCCCCCTTTCAGCCCTTGAGTATTGTTTGAAGCCGCGCTGTCGGGCTGCTTCCGGTGGCCATCCCGCACCGTATTCTCGTACAGGATTGCCGGGGCGTTGACGTTATTGATCACCAGATCGGGATCACCATCGCCGTCAAAGTCCGCCGTGGCCGCCCCCGTGGTGCTGCCGTGGAAGCTGAGCCCCCACTCGACCGGTCGGTAGCGCAGAGCAGTATCGCGCTTGAAGACCACGTTGGGGACGTGCCCCGAAGGCATCATCTCGGCTACGGCCAAATTGCTGCTTTTGCGGGCCACAGCGCTGCTGATAAATTTCAGGTAATCCAGGTCATTCGGACGCCGCTCAATGCCGTTGGCCACGAATATTTCGTCGGTGCCGTCAAGGTCGAAATCCTCGATGAGCACCGACCAGCTCCAGTCGGTGGCGGCCAGTCCGGACATTTCGCCGATTTCAGAGAAATTCCCTCCCCCGCGGTTCCACTGCACGTTATTGCGCGGCAACTGGTCGTGGTAACCCGCCCGCCGCTTCAGCCGGTAAAGGTTATACGGCTCGGCGCTGACCGTAGCTTTTAGCACTTCTTCATTTTCGGGGCGCATGTCGAGCGTCACGAGGTCGGGCCGTCCGTCGTTGTCCAGGTCCCCCACGTCGCTTCCCATGCTGAAATTCGAGGTGTGACCGGTGCGCTCCCGAATCACTTCTTCAAAGGTCTCACCCGCCCGGTTAAGGTAGTAGTAGTCATTCTCGGAGAAATCGTTGCAGACGTAGATATCCGGGTACCCATTGCCATCGAAATCCGCCACCGCCGCACTCAGTCCGTAACCGATGCGGGAGGAGTAGAGGCCCATTTGCCGGGTCACATCCCGAAAGCTCTCTCCCTCGTTGCGCAGCAAACGGTCCCCAGCCAGAGAATCCGGCACCTCGCGCTCCGCCGCATCGCGGTAGGTCGCGTCGTTGTGCACGGAATGCCGCAGCAGGTAGACGTCCTCGTCTCCATCCAGGTCATAATCGAACCAGTACGCCTGGGTGTTGAAACCCCCGAAGTCCAGTCCATAATTCGCTGCCCGGTCCTGGAAGGTACCGTCGGACTGCTGCACGAAAAGTTCGTTCTTGCCGCTCAGGCCCTTGTAGCCATCGACGTTGCAGACGTAGATATCGGGCAGGCCGTCTGCATTGACGTCGGTGACGCTTACGCCGGTCGACCACTGCCCGGCACCAGCGACGCCGGCTTCTTCGGTAGCATCGCGGAAGCGCCAGTTCCCCTCGTTGATAAAGTAGGCGTTGGGGCGTTGATTATTGGTAAAATAAAGATCCGGAAGCCCGTCGCCGCTGATGTCGGTAGCGGCTACCCCGCCCCCGTTGTAGTAGTAGAGGTATTCCACGATGTTGAGCGATTCCGTGGGACGCAGTTCGTTGATGTTGTTCACGCCGGTGCCCTGGCGCACTTTAAACAGGGGAGCCGGGGCCTCTTCTGCTGCACGGTCGCAGGTGCAAAGCACCGAGATCAGGGACAGTGCAACGATGGTTCCGCTCCCCCACCTCATCGTTCCAGTAGTGCCGGGGCGGCGTTATTTCTTGCAAATACATACCGGCCGTCACTAAGCACGGCGATACCGCGGATTTCGCCGGGGATCTTGAGGCCACTCTCCGCGGCGTCCACGGCCGTAAAGTTGCCCTGCCCGTCGTTGCGCAGCAACAGTCCGCGGCCGGCGTCGTAGCGACCCATTTCGGGTTTGACGTAGTAAAAGTTGCCGCCGAGAATCAGGTCAGGATCCCCATCCGCATCTACGTCATCCACCGCAATGGCGTAAACGGGGGTTTCCTGCGCGGCGTGGGGTAGGAAGCGCACGGCCAGCTCCCCTTCCCCGTGGTTCATCAGCACGAGTGAGCGAAATTCCGTGGCCGCGTAGTAAACGCTCTTGCCCAGCAGTTCGGCTCCAAAAATGTCTTCCATGGTTTCGTCTCCGAAGTCGGTGTATTTCAGGTACCGTTTCCGCAGACCCGGCATTTGCTTCACGAGGTCGTGGAGCAGCGGCGTGGGGTACGCCCGGTCGCCTTCGTACATGGAGACGACCTGCTCGGCCGACCCGTTACCGTCGAAGTCGTTGACGTGCATCATCACGGGGCGGTCGGCCGTGGCGCGGAACCGGCTGTTCAGCCCGTGATTGCCCAGCACGACGTCCTCGCGGCCGTCCCCATCCAGGTCGGCAATCTCCAGGGCGGTGTACCAGCCGGTTAGTTCAGCTATCTCCTCGGGTAGTTCGATTTTCGACAACTGTCCGTCAGCATAGGCAAAGGCCGTCGGGGCCATGAATTCTCCTACCACCAGCAATTCCTTGCGGCTATCACCCGTCAGGTCCACCCAACCGGCGGCGGTCACCATTCCCAGGTTCTCAACCGTTTGCTCCTCAAATTTGCCGTCGCCGTCGTTCAGCAAAAGGTAGCTGTCGGCCGGTACCCCATATACGCCGGAGCGCAGGCGGCTGCCGACAAACAGGTCCAGGTCGCCGTCGCCGTCGATGTCATACGGCGCCACCGCCCCTCCGGCAGAGGTCTGGCGGGCGGAGGGCAGCAGCTGCGTGCTTTTCGTCCACCCCCCGGGTCCGTTGAGGTACAGTCGGTCAAACAGCGCGGTGGAGGCGTTACCGAATTCACTGCTCCCGCTGACGACGTACAGGTCCTCGTCGCCGTCGCCGTCCGCATCAAAGCAGGCACAGGCTACATCCTCGCTCACTTTATCTGCTTCCAGCATTGCCGTGGCCCGGCTGCGGTACCCTTCCCCGGCGGAGACGTAAAGTCCTCCACTCTGGTCTCGCGCACCCCCAAGGTAGAAATCCTCTCGACCGTCGCGGTTGAAATCACCGGCACAGAGCGCGGGTCCGTCGGCGCTCAGCATGTGGTAGATAAGTGGGTCGCGGTCAAAGTCGCTGTAGCGGTTCTCCCGGTGCACGAAGTCGATGCCGCGGAGGGCGGGTGCCACGTCCCGCAGCAGGGCCGGGGGCGGTGGTGGGGGGCTTTCCGCGGGGGAGGTAGCCGACTGTGCCTCCGAAACGATGAGCAATTGATCTACGGCCGGCCCCGGCAGGGAGGACTGTTTGCCGTTAGGCCATACGATATCTACGCGGTCGATGTAATCGATGTCCCCCAGTCCAAAGTGCAGCCGATACTGCATGCTGGATTCAAAGCCGCGCATGGGCATGTGCTCCAGGTAAAATTCCCGATCGCCGGATACGACCGTGGCCTTGGCCCCCACGGCAAAGGGGTTATTGCCCTTCCCCCGCAGTTCAAGTTGCAGCCAGTGATTACCGGAGCTGTGGTTGCGGTAGACTAGCGCGGCGGCGTTGGTATTGTTGATCACCAGATCCAGGTCGCCGTCGTTGTCCAGGTCACCGTAGGCGGCGCCATTGCTAAAACCTTTCAGGTCAAGACCCCATTCCTGCGCCATGTTCCGGAAGCGGTAGTCTCCCGCAGGTCCCAGGTTCTGAAAGGCAAAGTTGCGCACGGGATTGGACGGGATGGCATCGACCAACACACTGAAGTCGACCTTGCCGGTGGCCGTCACCTTTCGCTTGAATTCATCGTCGGCGATGTAGTCCAGGAAGTCCCGGTTGGTCAGGTCCTGGTAGATCCCGTTCGCTACGAACAGGTCTTTGTAGCCATCGTTGTCCATGTCAAAAATCAGCGCGCCCCAGCTCCAATCGGTAGCCTCCACGCCGCTTAGCCGCCCGATTTCGGTGAACGTTCCGTCGCGGTTGTTGCGCTGCAGCACATTGCGGGTAAACTGGTGGAAGTAGTCGTTCTTCAGGTTGTACTGGTAGCGGTTCCAGTTTTCGAAGGTGGTGGCCTCCTTCATCCGCTGATTGGAGGCCGGCAGCATTTCGGTGACGAAGAGCTCGCTGTATCCATCGTTGTCGATATCCGCCAGATCGGCCCCCATGCTGGCGGCACTGATCGACTGCATGGCTTCAGTGAGGGTTTCCCGGAAGGTTCCGTCGCCGTTGTTCATATACAGGTAGTCGCGCTCGAAGAAGTCGTTGCTCACGAAGATGTCCGGCCAGCCGTCCTTGTCGACGTCGCCCACCGTAACCCCCAGTCCGAAGCCGATGATGGAGCCGTAGATACCCGCTTCCTCACTCACGTCGTAGAAGAAGCCATCACGGTTCTGGTACAGACGATCACCCCCGATGGAGTCCCGGACAGGGCGTACGTTGCGCTCCAGATTAAAGGATCCGATAGCCTGGTAACTGTTGTTGAGGAGGTAAAAATCGAGGTCACCGTCCTGGTCGTAATCGAAGAAAACCCCGTGGGTACTCAGGCCTTCGTTGTCCAGACCGAATTCGGCGGCGGCTTCCCGGAAGGTGCCGTCCTGCTGGTTGATAAACAGTTCGTTGCGGCGGTTGTCGCCGTCGATGTCACCGGAGTTGCATACGTACAGGTCCAGAAAACCGTCGGCATTTACGTCCGCCATGGTTACGCCCGTACTCCAGGCAGCCCGTCCCCCTACCCCGGCGGTTTCGGTTACGTCTTCAAAACGCATGTCCCCCCGGTTGAGGAACAGTCGATTGGCTACCCGGTTGCCGCTCAGGTAGATGTCCGTAAGTCCGTCGTTGTTGACGTCGCCCAGGGCTACCCCACCCCCGTTGTAGAAATTACGGTAAGTGTATATGTTGAAGTCCTCGTCGAAGTCCAGGGTATTGGCAAAGAGAACCCCCGAAACCTCCGGGGCCAGGGCCTCGAACCTTCGCTGACCATCCCAGGGCGGAGCATTGTTTTCGATAACCGGATCGGCCTGGCATCCTGCCCACAGGTACAGCACCAGCGCACCCGCCAAAACCTTCGTGAAATGGAATACACGCATCACTGTACCAACCCGAGCGGGTCGCGTTTCAGGGAAGACAAATCAACGATCATGGCCGTCACACTCGTGTCGTCCACTTTCCAGAGGGCCACCAGGCGACTGCCGTCAACGGATGCGAAGGTGCGGCCGTGCTGGGGATGCTCCAGTTCAATGAATTCGGTGGACAGGGTCCGGCTGAGGTAATCGGCCACGTCCGGCAGCAGGTTCTCGGCGTACGCGGCCTTGTTCCAGGGCGACCAGTCCTGGTAAATAAATTCCGTCTGCATAGCCTGGACGATGCGCGGGTTCTGCTGGGTGAAGATGGGGCGGAACGACAATTTCGCCGGGCGGTCAAGGTCGTTTTCCATCAGGTGATCCGCCTCGGTGCCCCCGCGGCCCATGGTGATCAATTGCTGACGGTTCAATTCGGTGCAGCGGTCGAAGTAGGCCGTGTCGGTGATTCCGAGGTTAAGGCCGAGCACCGTTTCCCTGGCTTCCAGATCGGCGTTCAGCCCCTCAGTAACGGCAGACCGGTAGCGACCGACGGGGCTTTCGTCCTTGGGCTGGCACGACCAGCAAAAGCCGAGGAGCATGAGGCAGCAGAGAAAAAGGGTTGGCTTCATTTGGTGATGGTTTGCAATTTCGATAGCGGGCCATTCGAACGCGCGATCAGAAAGGCCGGCGGGGCAGTCTCACGTCCGGGTAGTACGGCGATCGCCCGCACGTCGCCCGCAAGGTACAGGGCTGCGCTTTGGGGCTCTACGGTTATGAACGTTCCATCCCCCCGGCCAAGCAGCATGGCACCGAATCCGGCGGCGTAAATTCCCACTTCCGGTCGTCCGACCGACTGGTTGCCGGCCAGTAGCAGGTCGGGTACGTCATCACCGTTGATATCGGCGGCAGCAATGGCGTATACGGGTGCGAACTGGACCTCGGTGGGCAGGGGGTGAACGTCCGGCGCCGAACCCCTATTCAGCACAACTACTGAGCGCAGTTCCTCGGCTCGGTTGATGATGGATCTTTCCAGCAGGCTCGCCCCGAACAGATCATGCAACGTCTTGCCGGGGTAGTCAGCGTAGCGTTGCAGTTGTTTGCGTAGGCCGGGGAGTTGCTTGACCAGGTCGTCGCGCAATACGAGCGGCAATGGTATTCCCTCCGGGCCGTAGTGGGTCAGAATCTGTTCCGGCTTTCCGTTGCCGTCGAAATCGTTCACGTAAAGTTCCAGGGGCCGTTCCGCGGTGGCGGTCAGCCGGGAGTTCAGGCCGTGGTTACCCGCCACTACGTCCTCGCGCCCGTCGCCGTCTAGGTCAGTAGCCACTACGGCGTGCCACAATCCGGACGTTCCCGCTACGACCTGCAGTTCGCGGTATTCACCGTCTGGTGAAAAGTGCAGGTAACGGATGGGGCTCCATTCGCCGACCACCACCAGCTCCAGTTCCGGGTCGTCGTCGACATTGGCCCATACGGCATCCGTGATCATGCCCAGGTGGTCGAGCGCCGAGAGATCGGCAGGGCGGAACTGGCCGTCGCCTTCGTTAAGCAAGAGGTAGCTGGTGGCGGGGACGCCATAGGTGCCGGGGCGCAGGCGGCCGCCTACAAACAGGTCCGTATCTCCGTCGCCATCCACATCGTGCGCGGCTACGCATCCGCTCGCCACAAACTGTGAGCCCAGCGGCAGCAGCTGTTCGTTGCGGCGCCACCGACCGCCGCCGAGGTTGAAGTACAAGTCATCCAGTAAATTGGCTGAGGCCGGTCCGAACTGATTACTCCCGTTGGCAACGTAGAGGTCCTGATCACCGTCACCGTCCGCGTCGAAGAAGGCAGCAGCCACGTTCTCCGCGGCGGACCGTTCAGCAAATATCTCCGGCGCTACCGCTTCGAAGGTTCCGTCTGCAAGGCCTCGCAGAAGCCGGCCAGCTTCACCGGCCGCTCCTCCGAGGTACACATACCGGCGACCGTCTGATTCCAAATCACTTACCGCCAGGGCCGGACCTTCGTTGTTAAGGCCGATAAACAGCAGGGGATCGCGGTCGAAATCCACGGCAGGGTCTTCGCGGTGTACGATAGCCGCCCCGCCAGCCGTCGCGTCCGTGAGTTGCCATTGGGGAACCATGGGGGCTTCCGTTTTTACCGGGCGGGCGATCTGCGCCTGGTCAGAAATCGTCCTGCCCTCCCCCTGCACGACTGCCGCGACCGATCCGGTATCGAAGCGCGAAAAACTTTCCGCTTGGCCGTCCGACCAGTACACCGTGACCGAATCAAGGGGGCCGGGGGCGTGAATCCGTTTGTCCACCGTACTCTGAAATCCGCGCATGGGGTGCAGTTCAGCGTAACCGGCCAGGCTGTCGCTGCGGTGTAATATCAGGCGGGCACCGATGCCATCCGGATTACCCGGTATCGAGGAACGAAGATGGAGCATCTTGCCGGCCCGCTTACTGTTGTTGCGGTAGAGGCCGGCTACGGCATCGACGTTGTTGATCACGAGGTCGAGGTCGCCGTCGTTGTCCAGGTCCGCATAGGCGGATCCGTTGCTGAAGCCGGGCTGATCGAGCCCCCAGGCTTGCGCGGTTTCTTCAAAGGTCAGGTCGCCCCGGTTACGGAAGATGGCATTCGGTAGCGGTTCCGAAGGAATCAGGTCGATCAGATCGGTCATCCCTTTACCTTCTTCGTGGATCATCCGGCGCACGGCGGCGGGGTTGCCGTTGAAGTTGATGTAATCCTGGTCAAGCAGGTCCTTGCCGGTGCCGTTCGCCACGAATATGTCGCGCCATCCGTCGTTGTCAAAATCGGCCAACAGCGCTCCCCAGCTCCAATCGGTGGCCTCGACCCCCGAAAGACGACCGACTTCCGAAAAGTATCCGTTTCCGCGATTGAGTTGCAGTACGTTACGACTGAACTGCTGGTGGTAGCCTTTATCCCGGTACAGCTGGTAGCGGTTCCAACCGTCGAAGGCGGCCTTGGTCTTGTATCGCCGGTCGTCGGCCGGCAGCATCTCGGTTACGAAAAGGTCAGGCAGGCCGTCGTTGTTGATATCGGCCAGATCGGCGCCCATGCTGCCCTTACTGATCTCCGCCAGGTGGCCGGGGAGGGTTTCCACAAATGTGCCGTTGCCCTGGTTGACGTAGAGGTAGTCGCGCTCGAAGTAATCGTTGCTGATGAAGAGATCGGAAAAGCCGTCAAGGTTGATATCGCCCACCGTGACGCCAAGACCGAAGCCGATGTTGGATGAGTAGATGCCCGCCTCCTGCGTGACGTCCGTAAAACGGTTTTCTCCGCTTTCAACCAGTTGGTTGCGGTACAGTCGATTGCCGCCCTCCTGATCCGGGATGTCGCGCAGCCCCTCCTTCAGGTCATAACCGGTGGTCGCTCGGGTGGAGTTATTGAGGAGGTAGCAGTCGAGATCACCGTCTCCGTCGTAGTCGAAGAAGGCGGAGTGTACCGAAAGGCCCACGACGTCTAGTCCGTAGGCGGTCGCGGATTCGGTGAAGGTTCCGTCGCCGTTATTGATGAATAGCTCGTTGTGGCGTACTCCCGTCATGCCAGGAATTGCTTCCCCGGCGGGCGGGCCGGCCTTGCAGACGTAGATATCCTGCCAGCCGTCGGCGTTGATGTCCGCTACGGCCACCCCGGTGCTCCAGCTGTCGGGCGCACCTACGCCGGCTGCGGCGGTGACGTCCTCGAACTGCCAGTCGCCGCGGTTGAGGTACAGGCGGTTTTGTACCAGGTTTCCGGTGAAGTACAGATCCGCCAGCCCGTCGTTGTTAAAGTCGCCAATGCCCACCCCGCCTCCGTTGTAGAAGTTGCGGTAGGTATAGGGGTTGAGTTGGTCAGTATAGTCCAGGTCGTTGCTGAATTCTACTCCGGTTGTCGCGGCACCCGGCGCGGTCATCCAGGAAAACAGTTTGTCCGCAGGCACGTCGAGGGCGTCCGTTCGCTCGGACGAGCAGCCGAGCACCAGTCCACAACAACAAAGTATAAAGGTTAGCGTACGCACGGGCTGCGAAGATAGCGTGCCGTCGGGGGCCGTCGTAGCGTGCGGGCGGGGGTATGTCTTAGTACCGCCACATATCGAGCAGCTTGCAGAATATCTTGACGGTGTTCTCCGCGTCGTCCAGGGCGCGATGCTGCTCGCCCGTCCACTCAAACCCCTCGTGGCGTATGGCCGAGGCTAATCCACGCTTTTTGGGCAGGCTGCGGATGTCCCGGTACTGTGCCTTGAGATTGATGTGGGGATCAAGCCAGTAATCGTCCATGCGGTGCAGGTCACAATCTTGGCGCAGCTGTCGTTCGTCAAAACTGCCCCAGGCCGCCAGGGCGTAGGGCTCACCATCGACGTCGATCCAGTCCTGGAAAGCCTGAATCACCCGTGAAAAGTCACGGGAACGGTTGATGTCGGATTGGTCGATATTGGTCAGTTGCCGGCAGAAATGACTGAGCTGAGGGTGCAGGATGGGCTTGATCAGGCGGCTGAAAGCCGCACCGACCTCGCCGTAAGCATTGACCTCGAAGGCTCCGATTTCAATCGTTTCCTGGACCATTCCGGGGGGACGGCCTTCCCAGCAGGTAGCCTCAATGTCGTAGATGATGAATCGCACGGAGAGAGAACCCTCGTGCCGCCACTACGTTCATTGACCGAACGCCCGGAGCCGCTCCTATAGCCTGGGCATTCGGGCCTTGATGTCGGAATGGTACGCCTTGCCCAGCTTCAGTTGGTGATTGTTCAATTCGAGAACACCTTCGGCAAAACTGATCCGGCTCACCTGCGTGAAATTCACCAGCAGGCCCCGGCTTACCCGGACGAAGTCGCCTCCGTCCAGCTCTTCGGCGATCGCCGCCAGGCTCCGCTTGATGGCAAAACGCTTGTCGGTGGTCTGGATGTGGGCGTAGTTTCCGTCTGCCTCGATGTACTGGATGTCGCTGAGAGGGATTTTGAGGTAATCGGTGCCGTCGCGCAGGAAGAGGTGGTCCAGTTTCGGGCGGTTGTAAGAATTCATACGTGGAAGTTGGATTGAGATTTGGTTAGGGGTAGGGTTAACCGGATTTTCGCGGATGCGGTCATATGGCAAATATGCGCAAACCACACAATTCTTTACGAAGTCACCTGAACCCTCGGTTTTTTACTTCATCACATTTATCAGTCGCAATAAACGTTATTACATGCATAATCTCCCCCTTTACCAAGTAGACGCCTTTACCAATCGCCTCTTCGGCGGCAACCCCGCCGCCGTGGTGCCGGTCCCGGAATTTCCTTCCGACAAGCTTATGCAGCAGATTGCGACGGAGAACAACCTGTCCGAAACCGCCTTCGTGGTGATCCGTGGCAAGGGTAAATTTGACATCCGCTGGTTCACCCCCACTACCGAAGTGCGGCTGTGCGGTCACGCTACCCTGGCGGCCGCGCACGTGCTCTACCGCTCCGGGGGCAACGACCTGCAAAAACTCAGGTTCAAAACGCGGGAAGCCGGCAACATCACCGTATCCCCCACGGATGAAGACGGTACGTACCAACTTGACTTCCCGGTAGACAAACCCAAAAAAACCCGGTCTTCGAAAAAGCTGCGCGGGGCACTAGCCGGTCTCAAGCCCGTGGAAGTATACGAGGGGCAGGACGATCTGGTCGCCGTGCTGAAAAATCAGGATCAACTGGAAAGTCTGGACCCCAATTACCACGTCATCGCCCGACTGAAGCGGCGGGGATTGATCGTCACCGCCCCCGGAAAAAAAGTGGACTTCGTCAGTCGGTGTTTCTATCCCGCCTACGGCATTAACGAAGATCCGGTCACCGGATCGGCACACACCCTCCTTACGCCGCTTTGGGCCAAGCGATTGAATAAAAAGAAGCTTACCGCCCGACAACTCTCCACCCGGGGCGGAAGCATGACCTGCGAGTTGCGGGGCAAAAAAGTGCGCCTAACCGGACAGGCCATCACTTTCCTGGCCGGGCAGATTTTGCTGGATCGTCTGTAGACCGAAGGTCCGCCAGTTCTTCGGGACTGGCCACCTGAATCGGCCGGTCGATCGTCTCCTCCAGGGAGATGAAGGTTTCCGTACGCTGGATGCCCTCGAAGGCCTGGATCCGCTGCAGGACGTCACGCAAATGGTCCGTATCCCGGCACACCACGCGGGCGAAAATGCTGTACACTCCCGTAGTGTAGTGGGCGGAAACGATCTCCTGGATACCCTTGAGGTATTCGGCGGCCTGGTTGTACAATCCACTGCCTTTCAGGTATATACCTAAAAAGGCGGATACGTCGTAGCCCAGCTTGGTGTGATCGACCACCAGAGTCTGGCCCTTCACCACGCCGGCGGCGATGAGCTTGTTCATCCGTACGTGAATGGTGCCGCCGGAAACGAATAGTTTGGCCCCCAGTTCCGTGTAGGGCCGTTTGGCATTTTCCATCAGGAGGGCCAGAATCTTCCGGTCCAGATCGTCCAGTTCGTAGGCTGCAGCCATAGTCAGTTTTGCTTGCGGATTACCGTAACCGGAACGCCCGCGGGTCGCTGGGTTTCGGCGAGTTTAAGTTCATTGCCCGGCTCCAACCATTCTTCCAGCGCCTCGGCGGTCGCCGCTTCGTAGTCCGGATTCAATTCGGGGGTTTCCAACCACAGCAGACATACGAGTTTGCGCGGATTGGCCAGCCGCCGTTCGGCTTCCGCCCAGAACCAATAGTGCGAGCGCGGGCGGTCGATCTTTCGGAGGTCGTACCAGAGCAGCTGAAGGCCGATCCACCAGTTGCGGCGCATGGCCCTGTTGACGACCCGGATAAGTCGTTTGGTATCTACGAACTTGCGTCCTACGTGTTCGGCGAGGGCCTCGGGATTTCTGCGGTGCGTTTTGTGGCGCTCCTCCCGCCGGCGATAATTCTTTACCTCCACCAACCAGAGCCGGCCGTCCGGCGCCAGGCAAAGAAAGTCCACGCCTTTCAGCCCGTGGCCGCTGACGCTGTGGTAAGCGGTGGTTTCATCGTACTTGCGGACCAACCACGATTCCGGGAAGGTGATTTGTAAGTCGCTTTCTTCAAAGGTATTCACTAAAGCGAAAATAGTACATCGCCGGTTATGGCTAGCCGACAACGAAATTGACCATCCGTTTCGGCACTACGATCACCTTACGCACCGATTTGCCCGACAGGTGGCCCTGTACTTGTTCGTCGGCACGCACCGCCTGTTCGATCTCCTGCCGGCTCGCCGCGGCGGGTAGCTCAAGCGTCAAACGGGTTTTGCCGTTAAAGGCGATGGGGTAAGTGATGCTCTCCTCCACGAGGTAGCGTTCTTCCCAATCCGGCCAGACGGCATGGTGTACACTACCGCTTCCGCCCAGGGCCGCGAAGAGTTCTTCGGAAAGGTGCGGGGCGAAGGGGGCAATTAGGCGTACCATAGGCTCCAGGACTTCCCGCTTGCGGCATCCCGATTTGGTCAGTTCGTTGGTCGCTACCATGAAGGCACTGACGCAGGTATTGAAACTCAACTTGTCAATGTCCTCCGTGACTTTCCGGATCAGGGTATGCAATACCTTCATCTCATCCTTCGTGCCACTTTCGTCGCTTACGTTGAGCCGGTCGCCCTCACCCACGAACAGGTTCCAGAACCGACGCAGGAAACGGTATACCCCGTCGATGCCGGACACGCTCCAGGGCTTGGCCTGATCGATTGGACCGAGAAACATCTCGTACATCCGGAAGCAGTCCGCGCCGTACCGCTCACAGATGTCATCCGGGTTCACGGCATTGTATTTACGCTTCGACATCTTGCCCTGCTCCACGCTGAGTTCCAGGTACTGACGTCCTTCGCGGTCGGTGACCCAGGCAAAAGCCGAAGCCTGCTGAAGTATCGTCCGGAAATAGGAAGCATCCTGGTGCTCCAGCCGCTGGGCTTCGTCCACCGAAGACCGATACAGTCGGTAACTGCTCTCGTTGTTGACGGAGGTTTCCGTCACGAAGCGCAGGGGGGTCAGTCGCGTACCCGTACTTTCATCGAGCACGAGATATCCACTGCCCACGCCTTCCACGGTCAGGGGAGTTCCTTCGGCAACGTCGCTGCTTACCCACACGGGGTGGCGCTGTCCGTCGTCCGTCAGCAATATGCCCAGGTGGATGTAGCTGATGGGACCGCCGATCATGCCCTGGTTGAGCAGTTTCTTGTACGGCTCCCTGGTTGGCACCTGGCCGATGTCGAACAAAAACTTATGGATGAGGCGGCTGTAGAGGATATGGCTCACCGCATGCTCCGCTCCGCCCACGTACAGGTCGACGTCGCGCCAGTAATTGACCGCTTCCTGGCCCACGAACGCTTCTTCGTTACGCGGATCCATGTACCGCAGGTAGTACCAGTTCGAGCCGGCGGTGGCGGGCATGGTGTCGGTTTCCCGACGCCCCTTCGGGGTGGCTACCCATTCTTTGGCCCGCTCCAGCGGCGAGGCACCGCTCACGGCGCGGAAGTCTTCCATCTCCGGCAGGGTCACCGGCAGTTCGTCCAGCGGCACCAGGTGGGGTACGTCGTTTTCGTCGTAGATGATGGGCCAGGGTTCTCCCCAGTAGCGTTGGCGACTAAAGACGAGGTCGCGGATGCGGTAATTGACCTGCCGCTTGCCCCGGCCCAGGGATTCAATGCGCTCGGTGGCAGCCTCTATGGCTTCCGGCACTTCCATCCCGTTCATGAAATCGGAATTGATGATGCGCCCGACTTTATCTTTCAGGGTTGCTCCCGGGTAGTCGGACTTATCGACCACGTCAATGATCTTGATCCCGAATTTTTCGGCAAACCGCTTGTCGCGATCATCGTCGCTGGGCACCGCCATGATTGCGCCCGTACCGTAATCCCGCAGTACGTATTCCGCGATGTAGATCGGCACCCGCTCCCCGTTCAGCGGGTGAATGGCGTAGGCACCGGTGAAGGCACCGGTCACCCGGTTTTCACTTACCCGGTCCAGTTCACTGCGGCGGCCTACGTAGTCGAGGTATTCATCTATCTCGGTGCGCTGTTCGGCCGTGGTCAGGCGGTCCACAAGTTCGTGTTCGGGAGCGATCACCATAAAGGTGGTGCCGTAGATGGTATCCGGACGGGTAGTAAAGATGTTCAGTTTTTCGTCGTGGCCCTCAATGTCGAAATGCACCAGCGCGCCGGTGGATTTACCGATCCAGTTCACCTGCTGGGCTTTCAGTCCCTCGCTGTAGTCGACCTCCTCGAGTCCGGCAAGCAGGCGCTCGGCGTAGGCGGTGATCCGCAGGCTCCACTGCAGCATCGGGCGCTGCTCGACGGGGTGGTTGCCCCGTTCGCTCCGTCCGTCCTTCACCTCGTCGTTCGCCAGTACCGTGCCCAGTGCCTCGCACCAGTTTACGTAGCTCACGCTGCGGAAAGCCAGTCGGTAGTTCATCAACAGGTCGCTGCGCTCCTTGTCGCTCAAGGCATTGAATGCATCGGCCGTCAGCTCCAGGGCTTCGGTTTCGGCCGCTTCCAGTCCTTCGGTTCCGTGAGCCGCCAGATGGTCGATCAACTCCTGGATTGGCCGTGCGCGGTCTTCCTTACAGTCGTACCAATGCTCGAATACCCGCCCGATGATCCACTGCGTCCATTTAAAATAGTCAGGGTCCGATGTGTTTACGCTGCGGTCCCAGTCGAAACTGAGGCCCAGCCGCTCCATCTGTTCCCGGTAGCGCGCGGTGTTCAGGGCTGTGGATTCGGAAGGATGGACCCCCGTATCGATCGCGTATTGCTCGGCGGGCAGTCCAAAAGCGTCAAAACCCATGGGGTGGAGTACATTGTACCCCGCCTGCCGCTTGTGCCTGGCCACGATGTCCGATCCGATGTAGCCAAGGGGGTGACCTACGTGCAGGCCGGACCCCGAGGGGTAGGGAAACATGTCCAGTACGTAGTACTTCGGGCGGTCCGTATCGTTGCTCGTCCGGTAGGTCTTTTGCTCCTGCCAGTACTTCTGCCACTTGCGGTCAATGGCCTGTACATCAAATTTCATCGGGGCTAATACTTAGTGAGGGCGCAAAGGTAGTGTATTGGGCGGGTGCGCGGGTGCCATGTTGGGCAATCGCCGGGGCTAGCGCGTGCGGGAACCACAATGTTGCGAATGACCCGGCACCGGGCAAGGTGGTATTACCAGAGGTAGATCTTCCGCCGACGGTAATCAATACCCACGGTGTAGCGACTAAGGAAGGAAGAGCCCAGGATCCCGGCCAGTGGCGGGGCACCCGGCTCCTGCAGGTGAGTAAGGTCGGTAGTGACCAATTGCAGCGGCTCGTCACCCGGGAAATATTCCGGCAGGGTGATGCTGAGGGCAGGACAATCCACCTCTCGGCCATCTAATCCCTGTACGTTAACCGAACTACCGGCCCGTTCCGCCGGCAACTTTTCTGCCGCCCATTCGGCGAGCAGGTTCAGCCCCGCCCCGGTATCGATGGCGAAGCGGTAGCGCTTACCGTCAATTTTTAACTCCACTATGGGCAGGTGGTCCACCAGGGCAAACCGCAGTTCGGTATGGGGCGATTTACCCATATGCTTGGGGCGCCGCTCGGAGGCCAGCAACTGGAAGGTCTGACGGTCGTAATCGATGCGCAGTTCTCCGTCATTCAGCAGGTCGTAACCCACGAATCCATCGATGCGCTTGCCGGTCCGGGCTTCCATGTCGCGCAGGTCCAGGCCGATAGCCCAGTAGTTGTCGACCGAGCGGTCGAGCATTTCAAAGTGGTCCACCCGGTGATCCGACAGCGAGACCTGTCCACCAGAGCCGAATCCGGTGAAGCGACTGTCGCTGTCACCTTCCCCCCGGTTGTTGACTACAAGACTGGGGACACCGGTATCCAGGATAAAACTTCCCGGCGTGCCGTTTACGGAGGCTTCGAAAAAAATAAGATTCCGATCCAGGATAAACGCCTCGCTGGCCGCGGTGGCGCGGGGATTCGTCGCTGCGTTGACCGATCGCTCCCCCACCCCGCCCAAAAGGTTAACGCTGCGTTGCCCGGTCAAGGACATAGCCCACAGCAAACCCACTACCGCCAGTAGGCAGGTAAAGCAGGAGGTGATGAAAGGGCGTGCTTGCACGGGGGTGGTGGTTTGTCCAGCTAAAGTTAACCATTAATTTACACACAGTTAACATTGATTGTTGGCCTTACCCCCGACTTATTCAGAATTAATTCACGGGCCACCCTGGTTGCCCCCCGTTGTGTACCTTTGTGTCCCGTAATCGCAGAATATGACCAAGTATATTTTTGTTACGGGCGGGGTGACTTCGTCCCTCGGTAAAGGCATCATTGCCGCTTCGCTGGCCAAGCTCCTACAGGCGCGCGGGCTCTCGGTCACCATCCAGAAGTTCGACCCCTACCTAAATGTCGACCCCGGCACCCTCAATCCCTACGAGCACGGTGAGTGCTACGTGACCGACGACGGGGCTGAAACGGACCTCGACCTGGGTCATTACGAGCGATTTCTTAACACCCCGACCAGCCAGGCCAACAACGTGACCACCGGACGGATCTACCAAAGCGTGATCGAGAAGGAGCGGCGTGGCGATTACCTCGGCAAGACGGTGCAGGTCATTCCCCACGTCACGGATGAGATCAAGCGGCGTATCCAGCTCCTCGGCAATACGGGTGAATACGACATCGTAATCACCGAACTTGGCGGCACCGTCGGCGACATCGAAAGCCTACCCTATTTGGAAAGCCTCCGGCAGTTACGCTGGGAACTGGGCGTGGACAATTGCATCACCGTTCACCTGACCCTCATCCCTTACCTCGCCGCCGCCAAGGAACTCAAAACCAAGCCGACCCAGCACAGTGTCAAGGAGTTGCTGCAGACAGGTATCCAACCCGATATCCTGGTGGTCCGTACCGAGCACGAGATCGACGACTCCATCCGCCGCAAACTGGCCCTGTTCTGCAACGTGGAAAAGAGCTGTATCGTCGAAGCCCTCGACGCCTCCACCATCTACGACGTACCCCTCCACATGCTCAAGGAGGGTCTGGACGCGACGGTCGTAAGCAAGCTGCGGCTGCCCGACCGTAGGGCACCGGACCTGACTCGCTGGAAAGACTTTCTCGGCAAACTGAAGAACAGCACCCACGAAGTGACCATCGGTCTGGTGGGTAAATACAACGAATTACAGGACGCCTACAAGTCCATCTATGAGGCCTTCATCCACGCCGGAGCCATGAACGAGTGCCGGGTGAAGGTTGTGCCGATCCATTCCGAACAGTTGGAAGGGGAATCGCGGGACGTGGGAAGTTTCCTGGAACGCTTTGACGGAATCCTGGTCGCTCCCGGATTCGGTGAGCGCGGTATCGAAGGCAAGATCGAGGCCGTGCGGTATGTACGTGAGAACGGCATTCCCTTCTTCGGCATTTGCCTGGGGATGCAATGCGCCGTTGTGGAATTCAGCCGCAACGTGGCCGGGATCGCCGGAGCGGGGAGCTCGGAAGTTGACGAGTTGTCCGATTCACCCGTCATCGACATCATGGAGGATCAAAAGGACATCTCCACCAAAGGAGGAACCATGCGCCTCGGTGCCTACGATTGCCGGCTGAAGGAGGGGTCGCTAGCGGCCCGCGCCTACGGCACCACTGAAATCAGCGAGCGCCACCGGCACCGTTACGAGTTCAACAATAAGTACTTGCAGCAGCTCACCGACGCCGGCCTGACGATCGCGGGCGTTAACCCGAAGACCCAACTGGTAGAGGTGATCGAGATCGCTGACCATCCCTACTTCGTCGGTGTACAGTACCACCCGGAGTTAAAGAGTACCGTGGAGCGTCCGCACCCCCTGTTCGTATCGTTCGTGGCCGCTGCCCTCAAAAAGCGGCAGAGCCCCGAATAGCTTACGACAGGCCGAAAGCGGACTTGACGCGGTCGACGTAATCGAGTTTTTCCCAGGTGAAGGTTTCCACCGTGAGGGTTTTGCTCTCACCCGACCCGTTGCGGAAGGTGATCTCCTTGACTTCACTCTGGCGACCCATGTGACCGTAAGCGGCCGTATCGAGGTAGATCGGATTGCGCAGTTTCAGACGCTGTTCAATGGCGTAAGGACGCATATCAAACAAGGAACTTACCTGCTGGGCAATTTCCGAATCGGTCATATCCACCTTGGCGCTACCATTGGTGTTGACGTAGATGTTGGTCGGTTTGGCCACCCCGATAGCGTAACTCACCTGGACCAGAATTTCGTCGGCTACGCCTGCCGCTACCAGGTTTTTGGCGATGTGGCGGGTCGCGTAGGCTGCGGAGCGGTCTACCTTGCTGGGATCCTTTCCGCTGAAGGCACCACCGCCGTGGGCACCCTTGCCGCCGTAGGTATCGACGATGATCTTGCGGCCGGTGAGGCCGGTATCACCGTGAGGGCCGCCGATCACGAATTTGCCGGTGGGGTTGACGTGATAGGTAATGGTATCGGTAAAGAGTCCCTGTAATTCGGGCTTCACCTGCTCCCGTACGGCCGGGATGATATAATCAATAACGTCCTGCCGGATGGTGGCCAGCATCATCTCGTCGTCTCCGAAGTCATCATGTTGCGTGGATACCACAATCGAATCGATGCGCACCGGACGGTGATTGTCGTCGTATTCGATAGTGACCTGCGACTTCGCATCCGGACGCAGGTAAGTCATTCTTTCTCCCGCCCGGCGCACGGCGGCCAGTTCCTTCAGGATCCGGTGGCTCAGGTCGAGGGCCAATGGCATGTAATTTTCCGTTTCGTTGGTGGCGTAGCCGAACATCATTCCTTGGTCTCCGGCGCCCTGCTCTTCGGCGGACTGCCGTTCAACGCCCTGGTTGATGTCGGGCGACTGCTCGTGGATGGCACTCAACACCCCGCAGCTGTGGGCTTCAAACATATATTCCGACTTCGTGTACCCGATTTTGCGGATCACGTCGCGCGCCAGGGTCTGAACGTCGAGGTAGGTATCGGATTTTACTTCACCGGCGAGTACCACCTGGCCGGTGGTCACCAAGGTTTCACAGGCCACTTTTGAGTTGGGGTCGAAGGCGAGAAAGTGGTCTACGAGGTTGTCGCTGATCTGATCGGCAACCTTGTCGGGATGGCCTTCGGATACGGACTCGGAAGTAAATAGATAGGGCATGTACTGCGGTTTTACGGAAAGTGGCGCAAGGTAGGTATTTTGACCTAATACAGTATGCGCCCTACGCGCAGTCAGCTGACCCTTCCGCCGGCTCGAAACTCGGCACGGTGGTGGCGGCTTGTACCACACTCATCTACCGGCGGGAGTACGCAAAAGCAGGCCGCTGACCGAATCAGAGCCCGCCGGCTCGTTGCAAAGGAAGTATCATTGCGTCAAAATATATCAAACCGTGTCTCAACTCTATCCCTTCGACGGAATCATTCAGCATTATGCCTGGGGAGGCTACGAATACCTGCCCCGCCTCCTGCAACGTGAAAACCCGCAACATGAACCATGGGCAGAGCTCTGGATGGGTGCCCACGAAAAAGGACCCGGGAATTTGCGGGACGACGATCGCACCCTGGCCGATCTGATCGCGGCCAATCCGCGTGCCATGCTGGGTGCGGCGGTAGCCGGACGGTTCGACAGTCGACTACCCTTTCTGTTCAAGATTCTCGACGTTCGGGAAATGTTATCCATACAGGTCCACCCCACAAAAGCTGCCGCGGAAAAAGGGTTTGCGGCCGAGGAAAGGGACGGTCCCGCGCGCGACGCACCCGACCGAAATTACCGCGACGACAACCATAAGCCCGAACTAGGTGTGGCCCTTACCGATTTTTACCTGCTTCACGGCTTCCGCCCACTGGAAGCCATCCGCACCACACTGGCCGATGTTCCGGGCTGGCAAACACTACGGCCTACTCTTGATAAACGAGGAATCGACGGACTCTATGAGCGCGTGATGGCGGCCGATCAAAATGAGATCGACGCCCTGCTGTCCCCTTTGGTTGAGGAGGTAAGCGACGGTACGTACGACCGCGACCAACCCCGCTTCTGGGCTAAGCGTGCTGTCGAACAGTATACCCAAGATGGTCACCACGACCGCGGCATGTTCTCCATCTTCTGGTTCAATCTCGTTAAACTGACGCCGGGCCAGGGTATTTTTCAGGCGGCGGGTATCCCCCACGCTTACCTCGAAGGCTGCTGTATTGAATTAATGGCCAACAGCGATAACGTCTTGCGCGGCGGGCTGACCCCCAAGCACATCGACGTGGAAGAACTGCTGCGGCATACCACTTTCGAGTCTGTCGATCCGGAGCTCCTCCTGCCGGTACCCGCTGACAACCCATGGCGGGAGTACCCTACCCCGGCTCCGGATTTTTCCCTTTCGGTGGCCAAGGTGCCGACAGGATATCCGATCACCGTGGACGCCAGGAAAGCACCAGGAATTCTGTTGTTGCTATCTGGGATCTTGGAATCGGGACAGTACCGTCTGAACGAGGAGCACCGTACCATATTCATTCCGGCGGGTGAGACCGTGGAATGGTCCTGCATCTCGGATGCTGAGATATACTGGTCAACGGTGGGTGAAATAAAATAAAGGCCCGCCGGAACCAACCGACGAGCCTTTCAACAGGGATAGACCTACTCTGTGGCCCTGGATCTAGCGCAATAGCGCTATATCGCCAGTAAAAATCTGACTGCTTCCGTCGACAAATTCGACTTCCGCTGCCCAGAGATAGACGCTGCTCTGTAGGGGCTTGCCGCCCAATGTTCCGTCCCAACCGGTACCCACGGTCCCGGTGTTGCAGTCCGTACATTCATATACAAGCGCTCCGTAGCGTGACATCACGCGCAGCGCGCGGATGGAGCGGACGGTATTGCTCTTTACTTCGAGGCCGAAGGTTTCATTGTACCCATCACCGTTGGGGCTGAAGGCATTCGGGGCGTAGATGCGGTCCTCGTAGTTCTTGCGCACGCTCACACGCAATGAATCGCTGGCCGTGCAACCGTGCTCATCCGTTAGGTTGATAGTATAGAATCCATCATCCAGTGGCAGGGCCGTAGTATAGGGTGAGGAAGCATTCTGGATGCTGTCGCCATACCACTGCACCTTAGTGATATTCCGGGGGGGATAGACCTGCACACGTAGATCCAGTTCGTCGCCCAGTTCTACCAGGGTGTCGCGGTTGGCCGTGCGGATCGTAGCATCGAAGGAGGGAAATACCTTCACGGTGGTGGTGCTGTCGATCTGACAGCCGTTGGCTGAGGTAGCCGTAAGTTTCATCACGTAAGTCCCCTCGTCAAAGTAAGGACGCTCAATGGGGGTCTCTGCAATCATTCCGTTTCCGTAGTCAATTGTCCATCCGGTGAGCGGCGCACTCAATTCCAGTTCGAAGGGGGAATCCATACAGGTCGTGGAAGGCAGGCTGAAAGACATCGGTGCCCCATCGTACGTGCCGATGGAAAGATCGAAGCTGTCGACCGCCGTGCAGCCATTTTCGCTAACGGCTTCGGCGTATACCGTATAGGTACCGGCTTGTTCGTAAGCATAGACCGGGTTTCTCTCCTGAGAGTTCTGTCCGTCGCCGAAGTCCCAGTTCAGTCCAAACGGTGCGGTTTCCGCGGTGGAAGAGAAGACCATATCCTTACCCTCGCAATTGGCATCAACCGCGGTGATTTCGAAGGATGGATCCGGGGAAGGCCGGACCGTGATCTCGTTGCGGAACGTATCGATGCCACAGAGCTGGGCCGAAAGGCTGATTTGGTATTCGGTATCCTCTTTAACCCGGTAGGTGTGCGTGATAGACTCCAGTTCGTCAATCAGTTGGGGGGAAGAATTATCGCCCCAGTGAACGAAAGTAAGGGCACCCGGGGTGGAGGCATTTGTCAGGGTTACCTCCGTGGAGGAGCAGATGTTGTCGTAGTCGAGGCTGAAAGCAGCATCGGTAGTAATGGGGAGTACGTAGATGGTATCGGTCACCTCCTCATCCGGACAGCTGATGTTCGAGCCTTGTAGGGTGATGGGGTACTTCAGGACTTTCTTTTCTTCATTGCGTAGCACCAGTTCGGAAGGCAGGAAAGTAGCCTGGCGTCCATCAGGGTAAGATACCCGGAAGTTATCCGCATTGACGGATGTATTGGCCAGGAAGATCGTATCGTCCGAGCAAACGGTATTGTTATCGTTGAGGACGTCGAAGGACACCCGAAAACGTAGTGGCAGGACCACACCGAAGGTATCGGCGGTAGTGTAACAGCTGTTCATAACGCTGACGTCTACTCCTAGTACTTCCGGTGCGAGTGGCCGAAGCAGGTGGACCCGCGGTGCGGCCTCTTCGCTGCGGTCGGTGCTGCTGAACGCCCAGCGGTAGGAAACGCCCGGGGGTTGATTGCCAGCGGAAAAGTCAATGGTGAGGGAATCACACACGGTACTGTCCATTACGTAGGAGAAGTTGACCGTAGGAGGGAAGAGGACTTCGATGGAGCGGGTTATCGTATCCGTACACACACCACCCGGGAATGCAACCACCTGTTCGATGGTGTACACACCCGGTTCCAGGAAAGTAAACTTGGCTTTTTCACGATTCTGGGCGGTTTGCCCGGTTTCGAGCACCGTGAAACTGCGCGTCTGAGCCGAAGAACGGTTCTCGATCAGGATCGACTCCAGGCCTGCATACATGGCACCTGCGGCCCCGCCCCCGCAGCTGTCGGTAACGATTTCAAAAGCGGCCGTAGGATATTCCTGGACCTTGATGTAAAGCGTATCTTCCCCACCGCAGTAACTGAGGCTGGTGTAGGTGATCTCATAGGTACCAATGGCCAGTCCGGCGGATTCGAAGACGTTGTTGGTGACCCCGGTACCGCTGTAATTACCCGCTTGCAGGGCGGCCAGGTCCACGGTTCCTCCCACACATACCTCGGGCTGGATGCCGCTGTACTTCTCCTGGGGGATGACGAGGAATTCGAGTGGGTAAACCGCACCGCAACTGTCGACCACGGTAACTTCGGTTTTACCTTCTACCACGGAAGGGTCGAAGATATTGTCAACTACGCCCGGTCCGGTGATTCGGCTGACCTTGAAGGAAGGTTGGATGTAATCGAGCAAGGCGATGGGTGCCTCGGTGGTACATAGGGTATCGATGCTCGATATATCGATCTCGAGGCGGGCTCCGTCGCGGACGCGGACGTCGACCGGGATGGCGAAAGATTCACCACATGCATCGGTGCCGGAGGCGGTAAGGACCACTTCACCTACGTCCTGGAAGGTCACCAGGGGGCAAAGGGCCGTGGAATCGCTGAAGCTTACGTTGGGCACGTTGGCCGACCACCGGATATTGTCGGGGGTAGGCGTGAACTCCAGGTAGGAACACAAGTCCAGTACGTATCCGGTACAGGTGATTATTTCTTCCAGTACAGCGATGCGCTGTCCGCGGGAAGTGGTGATCTCGATCGTCTGCGGTTTGGCGGAGCAGTTTTGGTTGGAGGCAAGAACGGTGATCGTCTTGGTGCCCG
This sequence comes from Neolewinella litorea, assembly GCF_004803465.1. Taxonomy (GTDB): domain Bacteria; phylum Bacteroidota; class Bacteroidia; order Chitinophagales; family Saprospiraceae; genus Neolewinella; species Neolewinella litorea. Next base: position 787,129 of record NZ_SRSF01000001.1, read on the forward strand.
CCTGGTTGTTCTGGATGGTGATGACGGGGTTTGGCGCGCTCGGATCCGAGAAGGAGACGTCTTCGGAATCGGAAGACCACTTGAAGGAGGTGGCGTACTTATAGGTACTGTTCGGGAAAACCTGGATGGTTTCGTTACAAAGCTGGGTGGTGTCTACCATATAGGAGAGCTCCACCTGGGGCATCGGCTGAATGACGATCGTCTTTTCGTAATAGTACTTATCGCACCCTTTGTAGGGCGTAACCTCCAATTTTACGACGTAGGTACCGGGCTCACCAAACTCGTAGCCGCTGAATTTCTTTTGGGTTGCCCCCTCGATCAACTCGCCGTCGATGTACCACTGGTAGGATTCCACCAGTTTGTCGCTGCACATTTTTCCCTCGAAGTTCACCTTGAAGGGCTCCTCGATACATTTGAGGTTGCTGTGCTTGATGTTGACGATGGGGTTGGGTACGACACGGAAATCGTAGGTACCCTTCTGGTTGTCTCCCCGCTCATCGACGCAATCTTCGCGTACAACGGTAAGCGCGCCGGCGTACTCGAAGTACAGCGCGCCGTCACTCGGCGGAGTGGGCTTGCCGGGAGGCGCGCCGCAGTCGAAGAGAAAGCGCTTGGAAACGTCGACGGTGTTTACCACGCCGGTGTATAGGGTATCGCTGCCGTCGGGGAATTTGACGCGGTAGGTACCGGGGTCGCCGTTGTTGTAAATTTTAAAATTTACGGTGACCATACCCACGCTATCGGCACAGAAGGTGCTGGTAGGTGGAAGGAGGAAGGGTTCTTCCTGGCCGCAGCTCGTTTGGGCCAAAAGGCCGATCGAAAATGCGTTTAGGGTAATTAGGAGAACAAGCTTTGTAAAATTCGACATGCAAGACTAGGATTATAGTCAATGCTGCCATGGCCCTACTAAAAGTGTACGACATAAGTGCCAGCCACCGACAACGGTAGCAGTCACGAAATCAGGCGAAATACGTTTGCCCGACTATGTAATTTTCTTTTGAGAGAGACGCTGGCTAGTAATTGACCAGGAAGTAAAAAAATCCAAATCAAACCCCGAAGGGTAAAAAGAGCAACACAACAGCCAGGACCGGCTGCCTTACAGACATATCGGTGTCGGAGCCGGATATATTGTAGTTCGTGGGAAAAGTTTTCCCCTTCCGCCAAAAAAATGAATCATCACGGGTGCCCTTACCCGCAGGTTGATTTCGCTCAGCGGAGCAGGGTCACGTCACCGGTAAAGGTCTCCTCCGTTCCGTCCACGAACTCCACCTTCGCCGCCCAGATGTATACGCCGGTTTTGGCTGGATTGCCTCCGATGTTACCGTCCCAGCCGTGCGCGAGGTCATCGGTGCCGCAGTTGCTGCACTCGTAGACAACCGTCCCCCACCGGGAGATAACCTTCAGCGACTCGATAGCGCGTACCGTATTCGGTTTGATGAAGAGGGCAAACGATTCATTGTAGCCATCTCCATTTGGGGTAAACACATTGGGGGTATAGATGCGATCACGATAATCGGTACGGATCCGCACCATGAGTGAATCGGCGGCCCGGCAGCCAAATTCGTCCATCACCTGCAGACGGTACAGGTTATCGGTGGTTGGCATGGCCAGCACCTTTTTATTCAGGGGGTCATCAATACCTTCCCCGAACCAAGATATGCTGTCCAACGAGCGCTGGGGCGACACGCTGAAGGTGAGGTCCAGACTATTTCCTAGATCGAGCGTGGTATCCCGACGGTCGGGCTCAATCTTTACTGATAACTTGGGGTGTACCGTTACCAGTACCGTAGTGTCGATCTGGCAACCCTGCGCGTCGGTCGCGGTAAGGGTGAAGGGGTGTACACCTACCGTTTGAAAGGGCCTGGACATTGCCCCGGCGGTTTGGGTGCCGGCTCCGTAGGAATAACTAAGCCCCGTACCGGGTGAGCCTACATCAACCGTAAAATCTCCCCCAACACAGGTTTCCTCCGGGATGGCGGCGCTCAGATTCTTACCATTATACGTATCCACCGTTACCATCACCGTATCGGAGGTGACACAACCTGAGGTAGTGGTGACTTCCAGAATTACCGGATATTGACCCGGGCGGTCGTAAACATGGGTAGGCCGGTGGTGCTGACTAAAGTTGCCGTCGCCAAAATCCCAATCGAAGCCTTCCGCTCCCCCGGCGATATTCGGGACGAACACCAAGGAATCGCCCACGCAGGACGATTGTGGCGTCTGCACGGTGAAGGTGGCATTGGGGGCTGCCCGGACCCGGAAGTCTGTTTGATAAGTATGGGTGCCGCACAGCGTGGCTTCCAGGGAAATTGTAAAGGTGGTATCACGATTGACATTGTACCGATGCCGGAGTGTATCTCCGGCGACGGTCCACTGGGGAGTGGAACCATCGCCCCAGAACACGCGCCCGCGGCTGCCACTGGTAGAGAGGTTGACCAAAGACACTTCTCTTACGGCGCAGTTGTCTGCATAGACAAGGTTAAATCCGGCGCGGGTGGTGGTAGGCAGCACGAACACTGTATCGGTAGCCGTCTCGACCCCACAGGAAGAATTCATTCCGGTCATGGTTATTGGATACGCCATGATTTTATCGCCGGGATTGGAGAGAATCAGGTGCCCCGGCAGGGTGGTCGAAGTTTTACCGTCTGGATAAGTTACCGTAAGCCGCTCGGCATTGAATGAATTGTTCTTCAGCAGGACGGTATCTCCGGAACAGACGGTCCGGTTGTCATTCAGGATTCCGAACCCGACCTGGAAGCGGCGGGGCACTTCTAGGTTGAAGGTGTCCTGGTACTTAAAGCATCCGTTGGAAGCCGTGACCGCTACCGTCATCCACTGTTCATTTCTCGGCCTAGCCACACGAATGGTATGGGATTTAGCTTTCAGCACCTTTCCGGTGGATAAGGTCCAGCCAGGCACTACCGCCTCCGGCAGCCCACCCGAAGAGAGCGTAATCGAAACGGAGTCGCAGCCGTCTTCCAGGATCTCGTAACTGAAATTGGGGTTAAAGGCACTCCTTACTTCAATCTGCCGGCGCAGGGTATCGGTACAATCGGTGCCCCGCGAGCCTACAACCTGCTGGATGGTATAAGTTCCCGGTGATGAGATGGTGAAGTCTGCCGCATTGGTGTCACACTGCCGCTGCCCGGTTTCTTCCACGGTATAGCATAGCACTTGCGACGTGGACAGGTTGACGACCTGAATGGGCTGTCCCGCCCGAAAGATCGTACCGGCTTCCCCGCCTACACAACTCGGTGTTGCAATGGAAAAGTCGGCATGTGGAGGATTCTGCAAGGTGAGGTTGAAGGACCCCGCCCCTCCGCAGTACGCGTCGCTCACGAAACTGATCTGGTATGATCCGGCTTCCAGTTCATCGGAGTTGAACACATTATCGGTGACGCCTTCCCCGGTATACGTTCCTGGCTGAAGGGTAGTCAAATCTAGGGTCTCACCGAGACACAGGACGGGATTAATTCCTGTAAAACCTCCTTCACGCAGTACGAAGACAGGTACCGGATAAAGTGCTCCGCAGCTGTCGGTGACGGATAGATTGACCTTCCCGTAGAGCCCGGATGGATCGAAGCGCTTTCCAACCACCCCGGGTCCAGATATTGCGGCCACATTGCGGAAGGGCTTTATGTAATCCGATAAATCAAGGGGTGGTTCCTGATCGCAGATGGTGTCCAGTTCATTGAACTGGATCGACAAGGGTAAATTGTCGCGAACCCGAACGGTCATGGAATAAGCAAAAGGTTGTCCGCATACGTCGGTTCCCTCCGCACGTAGCGTGTGTACCCCGGCAGTGGCAAAGTTTACCACTGGGCAACTGCGGTTACCGTTTTTGAAAATTGTTGTTTCGTCTGTATCGGACCAGGTTATGGTTTCCACCGTGAGGGGTTCCGAGATAAAATCACAAACCTCGAACGTCTCACTAACACAGGTTGATGGTGAACCTATAACATTGAACTCCTGGTCGTTGTAGGTGGTCAGGGTGAAGGATTCCTGTACGGTACCGCAGGCGTCACTGTTAGCGGTAAGCGTAATTACGCGGGTGCCCCCCTGGCGATTGTCTACGGTAATGAGCGGAGTGGCTGCCTTGGGGTCGGAAAAGGTAACATCGGGGGAGTCCGACGTCCATTTGAAGGAGGAAACGTGGGCAGCGGTGGTAATGGTAGCGATGGTAACTACCGGCGAGCACAAAGCTGCCGAATCAACCTGAAATTCCACGTCCAGCACGGGACCTTCGGTTACCTCGATCTCCTTCTCCAGAAAGAATGGACCGCATCCATCTTTGGCGGTGGTAGCCTCAACGCGGATCTTGTGTTTTCCAGCCTTGGTGATGAGCAGTGACTTCACTTCGGCAGCATTCGAGTTCGTTATAGGGGAACCGTCCAGGTACCATTGGTAAGTATCAACCAGGTCGTCCTGGCAGAGCAACACATCCAGATCAAGGAGGTAGGGGGCTTCCAGACAGGTCAACTGACTGGTTTCAATCCTTTCCAAAGGATTGGGAATGATGTTAAAATCATAACTTCCACGTTGGGCATCTCCCTGGCTGTCAACGCAATCCGTGCGCACAATTGAAAGTTCACCCTGATAGGCGTAGAAAGGAGATTCGGCGTTGGGTAGTGACGGGGATCCGGGAGGATTGCTGCACAAGAATTCAAGTTCGTGAATTACAGTCACCGTATCCGCAATACCTTTATAGTCCGCCGTGGCGCCGTCGGGAAAGCTCACCGTATAGTTGCCGGGAGCGCCCAGGTTTAGCAATTTAAATGAAACGGTAGCAATACCGTTAGAATCCACGCAGAAGGTCCTGGAAGGGGGTAGCCAGAACGGATCCTGCTCTCCACAAAGCGACTGCGCGAAAGCGGAGGAAAATCCAAAGAAAAGCGGTAGAGCTACTATTATAAATTTTAGTATGTGTGCCATCAGTGTTCTTGAGTAGACGAAATCATCCGTCAAAATCTGACACCAGGGGACACACCTAAGCCAGTCGGTGCAACAACTGGCAACGTGTTTGAATGAAGTAGATCAGCGCCGTAAAAAAACGGAGCAAAATCAGCCAACCTAGTTTTTCATTATCCAGGCCCAATGGGGGCAAACCTGTGTCAAACCTTAACCTTGTTATCTACGAAGATACACTATCTACTTTACACTGTCAATACCTTAACACTCAGTACCGGGAAAAGGCGATTCTAAGACGGTCTGGCAGTTTGCCTTCCTGACTTATTTGCAGATAATCTTCGTAACTGCAGGATACCAGTCGGTTACGTTCTTCTCCTTCTTCGTCGGGAACCGGTACCTGTACCCACCATCGGTTGCTGCGGTCCGACCGCCAGAAGGTCAACCGGTCGGTAACTTTGCTGTCAACCACGTATTCGTGCAGGCCCGCCGTCGTGACCGGGAAGTCCCCCTTTCGCTGACTGACCCCATAGAGGAAATACCAGATCAGCTGTGCCTGGGCCGCCTGGGTGACTTTCTGTTCGTGGTGCGAGCAATTACCCGGCTCATAACCGTACAGCCCGAAGGAGGAGAGGCGGTCGCTACTGCCCGCATAAAATGCGAGCTGCCCGGCCTCTTGCACCGAAAACCCCGACGGATGAAAGCCGCGCCTCGCCGGGGCTTCCCCGGCCGCAAGAGCTGCCAGATCAAATGCGAATACGTCGGCGTCGCGGATGGTAGGCTCCAGGTCGCTGAGCTTGCCGCGGCTCTGACCCAGGGTGTACCTCTCGAAGTGACGGCGCAGGAACAGAGCATCCAGACGAGGGCCTACCAACTGACGCTGGGACCCCAGATGCGCCAGGTGGTATACCGGAGAACGGTCACGGTAAATCGCAGCATCAAGGTTGCCCGCCGATTCAGTAGAGGTGCCCGGTGAATCCGACAGATGCATGTCGCTGTCGGCTACGCAAATCCCTACCTGCCGGTTCAGCTCTCCGAACGCGAGATATTGCGCCGTGAGGAGCGTGGGATGCCGCCCCACCAGAACCGGCAGAATACCGGCACCGTGCAGTTCCTTCAGCAGCGGAACCGCGAAGTTGACGGTCTGTTTTCGGAAATTCCCCAGGTCGGACAGCGTGAGACCGTCAAAGTCCCAGGCCAGCGGGTACAAATGTTCGCGCACCGCATCGGCGGTCGCCGCGTCCCATCCCAATAGTGCTACCCGGGGGGTGGCATCGGGAGAGGCCATTAGCCGAGTGCCTATAGCGTGCGCGGAGAACCCGGAGGGTAATTGTCGGGGGGGAAGTAGCCAGTGTTTGTACATATTTGCGGTGCCGCGAAGGTAAAGAAAGCGTGCGCTTTTACGAACAACTACTACCTTTGACCGATATACACAGGATTGTGAAAGAAACCCCTATTCACCAAACCTTGCTAGATCCACCTCTATGAAATTAATTAAGACTTCTCTGACCGGCCTGTTGCTCTGCATTTGTGGAGCGCTTTCCGCTCAAGGCACCCCTTTACCTACAACCACCAGCCCGGATTCCACCATGGCGGTCGGCATGGCCGAAGAAGGCGCCCTGAACAAGCGAGACCAGCCTTCCATGCTGGAAATCGGCATCTCGCCCTACTATTCATGGCTATCCGGCGACGTTACCTCCAAGGGGGGCTTCGGTGGTGGTATACACCTGCGTAAATCGCTGGATCACCTCTTCTCCCTACGAGTCGATGGTGTATTCGCCGTGAGTAAGGGTGACGACGAGACTGGTGACAACTCCAACAACCGGCGCTTCGAAACCAATTGGCTCAGCGGCACGGGATACGGGGTAGTCACGCTCAACAACTTCACCTTCAAGGGCGACATCCGCAACATGAACCTGTTCATGATGGCGGGTGCCGGCGGTAACTTCTACGCCACCGAGTTTCAGTGCAACGGCAATGTTCGTGGTAACGGATGCGCAAGCAACCCCAATGGTTCTCCCTTCGAAGAAGGCCGCAACGGTGAGATCGACCAGTCTTTCCGCACCCACGCTGCCTTCGGTACCGGCATTAACTTCCGCATCAACGAGCGGTTTAATATCGGCGCCGAATACCAAGTATACGTGCCTTTCGGCAACCGTGCCGACCTGGTAGACGGTTACGATGACGGCGACTTCCGCGACGTTCAGCACGTTGCTGGGATTGCGCTGAACTTCAACATCGGCAACCCCAATACTCACACCGAACCCCGCTACTGGACCAACGCCTTCACCCCCGTGAAGGAAGACATCGCCACCCTGAACCGTCGCGTGGATGAGGTTACTACCGATACCGACAACGACGGTATCGCCGACGCCGTAGACCAGGAGCCCAACACGCCCGCCGGCGCCACCGTAGACAGCCGCGGTCGTACCCTTGACAGCGACTCTGACGGCGTGCCCGATTTCCGCGACAAGGAGCCCTTCTTCCCCCCCCGCGTTGGTGAGGTAGTCGACGCCGACGGTGTCGTCGTAGAGCGCATCGACGCCCCACTTAGTGAGGATGAGGTACAGACCATGATCGACAACAGCCTCAGCACGGCTATGTCGGAAAGGGATCAGAAAGACATTACCCGCATCAACACCCCCGGCGGTGCCATCTACCTGCCGATGCTGTACTTCCCGCTCAATGGTTCGAATATCCAGTACGAGGATTACGGTATGCTGGCCAGCATCGCCCGTGTATTGGATGCCAACCCCGGAATGCGTCTGATCGTCCGCGGATACACCGACCGCACCGGTGACATGGAATACAACCAGAAACTTTCCTACCGCCGCGCCCTTAACGTGATCAATCACCTGGTAGACAACTTCAGCATCGCTCGCGATCGCCTGATCCTGCAGTACCGTGGTGAAGATGAAGCCATCGTTCCCCTGGATCGTAGCCGCGTCAACCGTCGTGTAGAGTTCCTCACCGGCGTACCCGATGCACAGGAAGACCCCGCTCCGGAGGGTGTCGAAGTGCCTGAAGGAAACTAATTTTTCCTAAGCTTAATTACGCAGAAGAGCCAGTCGGGACTTTCCCGACTGGCTCTTCTGCTTCTGCGAAAGGTGACGCCCGCAAGACTATTGTCTCCGGGCGCCCTAACATTCGCTCTAAATCAACGCGGTAATCACTCACTTGATACCGCTTGGCCGAAAAACGTGGCTACCCCCGACCAATCTTTTCCCCACACCCCCTTTCTTTGCCCTATGAAACGCTTATTCACCCTCACGCTTCTGCTGCTACCCATATTGGCCTTCGGCCAGTGGAGGTCGGATATATCGGGTAGCTGGACCGGATTGCTTCTTCAGAATGAGGGCGGATTTGCCGAACAGTTCGAACTGTATATGAACCTGGAACAGATCGGCCTCAGCGTGAAGGGCACCGCCTACGTCCGTCTGGGAGAACTACAGGCAGAAATGAAAGTGAGCGGCTTTCAAACCCCGGACGGGAGCTGGCGCATCTCGGAATTGGAAATTCTTCGGAATAATAAGGCCGGACTGACGGTGGCCTGGTGCCTGAAGGAGTACGACCTGAGGGCGGATTATCGCGATGGTGAACTCGTACTGACCGGCCCATGGTGGGGAAACAGCGAATACGGTCCCTGTGTCCCCGGCTCAATCACCCTTCGCAAGCGAATAAAGGTTGCCTCACTCTTCCGCGGCGAGAACCCCGTTGATGTCGAACCGCATGGCTAGGTCCATAACGGTGACCACTCCCTCTACCGGCGCTTCCTTGTCTGGTGAGATTAGCATGCTGTAACCTCTTCCGGCACTGGGCTGCAATTGCAGTTCCAGCTCCTCGGCGCTAATCCGGCGATCGTTGAAGTAAAGCGCACCGGCATCGTCGATGCGCACCTCATCCAGACGGTCCGTGGAAGGACTGGCGGGCGTATCTGATCGGCCCGGCAGTTTGAGATTGAGGGCGTTGGGGGCCACCACCGTGGAGGTCAACATGAAAAAGATCAGGAGCAGGAAAATGATGTCCGTTAGGGACGACATATTGAATTCCGCACTGACTTTAGATCGCTTCTTGAGGGCCATGGCTTTAGGTGTTTAACCCCGACGGGGTTGGGTCGCGATGATGGCGCGGGCTCGATGCTGAGCGGCCAGGTTCATGATGGGCGTAATTCGGTTGAACGGTACCCCAGTCTCAGCCACAATCGTCACAGTAGCATCCTCCTGATTGTCGGCCTGGTCCAGGGCGTCGTTGAGGGCCTGCGCAACCGCTGCACCCCGTACCTCAAGATTATTGACGCGGACTACCCCACCCTTTTCCAGTTCGACCACGATATTCGTGGGGGCCACGGTCTGACTGTCCGACTCCGGAAGATCGAAGGGGCGGATCTGCACGAAGTTGGACGTAAGCATAAAGAAGATCAGCAACAGGAAGATAATGTCCGTCAGAGAGGACATATTGAATTGGGCGTTCGCCCGATTTGATCGTTTTAGACCCATGTTGCTTGCGAATGATACTACCGTGAAAGGGAAGATCTGTTATCCAGGCTCCTGGAGCAGGTCCATAAACTCGGTAGTTGACCGTTCCATCTTGTAAACGACCCGCTCGACCTGCGCCACCAGTAGGTTATAGCCTACGAAGGCCAGGATGCCAATGAAGAGCCCGGCTGCCGTAGTCAGCAGGGCGGAATAGATGCCGCCGGCCAGTACGTCGGGAGTGATGTTCTGGGCGTTGGACATTTCGTAGAATGCATTGATCATGCCCGTAACGGTGCCGAAGAATCCGATCATGGGGGCGGCACCGGCAATGCTGGCCAGGGTACTGAGTCCTTTCTCAAGGCGGAAGACCTCCAGGTTGCCAACATTCTCGACCGCGGCGTCGATGTCCCGCAGAGGCCGTCCAATACGTTGCAGCCCCTTGTCAACCATTCGGGCTACCGGGCTATCGGTGGTCGTACACAAGGCCCGGGCGTTGGCCATGTTTCCGGTCGAGATTTCCCGCCGGATCCGCTCCATGAACCCCTCGTCGTCCGCACCGGCGGCCTTGATGGTGATGTACCGCTCGGAAAAAATGTACAACCCGATGATGAACAGCAGCAACAGGATGCCAACAATAATCATGGTGAGGATGCCGGACTGCAGGAGTACGTCCAGCAAGCTTTCGCTTTCCACGACGGGTTCCGGTGTATCAAGGTTGAGGTCACCCTGCGCTTGCAGGAGTAAATGAAAGAGGTTCAGAAACATTCGGGTTGCTTTAGCGCTTGCTTAACGTCGCCCACCGCCGGGATATGTTTGGGGGCCGGCCACAAATGTAAAAAATTTGCCGGGCCGGTCGGACGCAACCTTCTGATGACGCTGCCGCATCCCCGGGGGCCGGGGTATCTTTGCGCCCTAAATGATGACTATGCGATTGCTTTTTTCCGTACTTTTTCTTGCCCTTCTCCTTGTGGGCTGCGAATCCGACGGCCGGGCCGGCTACCGGGATCTCGACCTCACCCAGTACAACATTCCAGTCGTCATCCAGGCACCCGACAGTGCCAAGGTGGTGGTCTCCAATCTCTCCGGCGTGATGGACGACGTGACAATCAACAGTCCGGCCGACCGTTACGCCGTACAGGTTTTGGCCAGTGACGCTACCACCAACGATATGGCCCGCCTCAAGGCCGAAGAACTGGAGTACGTACGCGACAACCGCTACTTCGAACAGATCGTGCGGGAGGAACCCCAGGGCTTCATTTTTGAAAATAAGATCGACACCACCAGCGCCTACGGTTTCCGCTACATCATCTACCGCGGCGACCGGGAATTCGTTTTTCAAAACTCCTTCGACGGCGTCTTCACCCTGCCGGAGGTGGAAGCGATGTACGAAAGCGTAAAATTTGCCGAATAAATGAATATTTCCTTGATTCTCAAAGGGATGGCCATGGGCATTGCCGAAGCCATCCCCGGCGTCAGCGGCGGTACGATCGCCTTCATCACGGGCATTTACGAGCGGCTGTTGGAAGCCATCGGGGCCATTCTCGGCACCCGCGTAGCCGGCACCTTCCGACGCGAAGGCTTCCGACCCGCCTGGCACGTCGCCGACGGCGCTTTCTTGCTTCAACTCGGGTTGGGCATGGTCGTCGGTCTCGGTTTTGCTGTGGTGGCGATCACGTGGCTGCTCGAGAACTATCCTCCCGTCGTCTGGGCCTTCTTCTTCGGCCTTATTGTCAGTTCGGCCATTTACGTAGCTCGGCAAATCCGTCACTGGGGCAAATCTGCGGTCACCCTCCTGATCGTCGGGGCCGTCTTTGCGTACTTCCTGACCACGATCAATCCGCTCGCCGGAAGCACCTCTCCCCTGCTCGTTTTCTTTTCCGGAGTGGTGGCCATCTCCGCCCTGATTCTGCCGGGCGTTTCCGGCAGTTTTATCCTGGTGCTCCTGGGAATGTATACGGTCGTGTTTGGTGCAGTGCGTGGTCTGGCCAGCGGGGAAGATGGATCCCTTTTGATTGTTGCGTGTTTCGCGGCGGGCTGCATCGTCGGACTGGCCGCCTTCGCCAGGGTACTCACCTGGACCTTTAAAACTTACCCGGACCGCACCTTTGCCCTGCTCACGGGCTTCATGCTAGGTTCTCTCAACCAACTCTGGCCCTGGCGCAATGCCCTCACCACCCGCATCGACAGCAGCGGAGAGATCGTACCCGTTCTGGAAGCCCGGGTAATGCCTGCGCAGTACCTGGGCGGCGAACCCTACGTCCTGGCGGTGGTACTTTCCATGGCCGCGGGACTGGCCATCGTATTTGTGCTTGAAGCCTTTGCCACCAACAAGCAGGCCGAAACCGAGTTGGGCAACACCCCATCTCCGGACAAAACCTAGCCTATGCCCACTTTCGGACTCCTGGGGTTCCCCCTGTCTCATTCTTTCAGTCGCGGATACTTCACGGCCAAGTTCGTAGATCTCGGAATCGACCACACCCATCGCTACCTGAACTTCGAGTACCGGTCCGCTGACCAATTTCGGAAAATTCTGAATGAGTATCCTGACCTCCGCGGCGTCAACGTTACCATCCCCCACAAACAGGCGATACTTTCTCTACTGGACGAGGTAGACCCGGTCGCCAAGAGGATAGGGGCCGTAAATACTATTCTGGTCAAGGGAGGCAGAACCAGTGGATTCAACACCGACTACCAGGGGTTTAGCCAGGACTTGATCCGCCAGTTGGCCGCTCAACAACGATTCACCAACCTGCGTGGCGAATCGGCCCTCATACTCGGGACCGGCGGGGCGGCCCGCGCCGTTTGGGAAGCATTAGTGGGGATGGGCGTAAAGCCTAAGATGGTCAGTCGTACTCCCTCTCCGGAGGGATATTCCTACGACCACCTGGATAAACAGACGATTAAAGATCATCGGCTGATAGTAAATACTACCCCTCTGGGCATGCACCCTAATACGGACGCCTCCCCGAATATCCCCTATCAGCACCTCTCACCAGCGCATTTTTGCTACGACCTGGTGTATAACCCCTCCGAAACCTCCTTTATGAAGCGTGCCCGGGGCGCGGGCGCGGGTGCCTCGAATGGCCTGGGAATGCTGTACGCGCAGGCTGAAGCCGCCTGGGAAATCTGGAATCGCGAATAAACACGATCTTCCACGACCACCAATCCGTTCAGTCGTGCGCCTGCTCCTGTCTCTCCTTCCATTTCTTATTGGTTCCGTACTCGTGGCCCAGGACCTTTCGTTTTTCGCGGTCTTCACCGACCACGCGGTGCTACAGCGTAATGTTCCGCATCCGGTTTGGGGCGAGAATAGCCCCAATCGGAAAGTGACCCTGAGCCTGGATGACCAATCCTTTACGGTTCGTACCGATCGCAACGGGAAATGGAGCATCACCCTGCCGCCCACGCCCGCCGGCGGCCCCCACACCCTTACCGTTTCCGATGGCTCAAGCACCATTGCTTTGCGAGACATCTACTTCGGAGATGTATATCTGCTGTCCGGTCAGTCGAATATGGAATGGCGACTAGCACAGTCGGATCCCGACAGCGCCCGCGCCCGCACCATCGCCGATCCGCTGATCCGGCAGATCCTGGTGGCAAAATCAAGCAGCGATAGTCCGGCCGAGACCCTCGCACTGGACGAAAAATGGGTACCCGGCACCCCCGAGGAGATGGCTGACTTCAGCGGTGTCGGAGCCTACTTTGCCCATTATTTACGTGAATCTGGCGTGCGGGTGCCAATCGGGCTGCTGCACTCTTCCTGGGGTGGTAGCCGTATCGAAGCGTGGCTCCCGGATGCTGCCCTTACTCTAAACGACCGGAACGCAGCTTCCGGTCAAAGGGCCCGGCTGGAAGCCGCCGCCTTAACCACTTTGCAAACCTACCGCAACACCTTCGGTAGTACGGACCCTCCCCCCACGGAAGACCGTGGCCGGGAAGAAGGCTTCCTGGCCGACGATACGGATTTGTCCGATTGGGGTACCATGAGCCTTCCCGCGCACTGGGAGTCCCAGGGCTATCCTGACGTAGACGGGGTGTTCTACTTCCGAAAAACCTTTTCCCTTACCGCCGAGCAGGCGAGCGGGGAGGCCACACTCCACCTCGGTGCCATCGACGATGGGGACCTGACGTACATCAACGGAGAAGTCATCGGGACCACCCCCAATGCCTACGCCCAACCGCGGCATTACTCCGTACCCGCCACCACCCTGCGGGCGGGCCGTAATTCGCTAGCAATCCGGGTGTCAGACACGGGCGGCAACGGTGGGTTCGCCGATCCCGCGGAAGCGCTATATCTGGAAACGGAAAGCAGTGACAAAATCCCCCTGCATGGGGACTACCACTACCGGATTGGTGTCCTCAAAATGGCGGACGCCCGTGCCAACCACACCCCTACCCTGCTTTATAATGCCATGATTGCCCCCCTCCAAAATCTGCCAGTATCGGCTGTGCTTTGGTACCAGGGGGAATCCAACGCCGGCGCGGATGATGCCCCGCGGTATGCACACCAACTGCGGGCGCTGGTAAGTTCATGGCGCCGACAGCTCCAATCCGACACCCTGCCATTCTACTGGGTCCAGCTGGCCGACTACCAGGCACCTCCACAACAACCCGACGAGCCGGGATGGGCAGTCATACGGGAACAGCAAAGCCGTGCACTCGACCTACCGCGTACCGGGCAGGCAGTTATCACCGATATCGGAGATGCCGATGACATCCACCCCTTGAACAAGTGGGAAGTGGGGCGACGCCTCTCGCTGCACGCCCGCAAAGACATCTACGGACATGACGTGCAGGCCCGCAGCCCGATTGCCACCATGCTTGAAGTCTTCGACCGGTATTCCGTGGTGCATTTTTCCGAAGTCGGCGAGGGTCTAACGCTACGGCAAACCCCGGCCCAGCGCTATCCCCTGGTTGGATCGCTGACGGTGGAGGACGACGCCGGCGCATGGCATTGGGCGGTAAGCACCCTCGATGCAGAATCGAATACCTTAATCATTCTCAACCCGGGCGGGAGGCCAATCCGCCGGGTCCGGTACGCCTGGTTCAACAATCCGGACGACGCCAATCTCTTCTCTCGGCAGGGACTCCCCGTAACGCCCTTTGAAATCGGACCGGACGGCAAATAGTACTCGGATAGTGTCGTAGATTTGGCACCCTTGAAACTGAGTACCTCATACCGGAGCATCTGGAATATTAGTCTTCCGATCATCATCGGAAGCGCGGCCCAGAACGTGGTGGCCATGACCGACTCCATATTCCTGTATTACCGGAGCGAAGAAGATTTTGCCGCTATTGGCTTCGTCGCGGCCTTCTATATCATCGTGGCCGCCATCGGATTCGGATTCAGCAGGGGCGGTCAGATCCTGATTGCCCACTACACGGGCCGCGACGATTCCCGCGCCGTGGGTCGGGCCTTCTTTAGTACCGTTTATTTTGAGTTGGTCCTGTCTTTCGTAGTGTTTCTGTTCATGACCTACGGCGCGTATTGGTTGTTTGCCCTTTTGGTGGACTCAGACGTGATATTCTATAAGTCACTTGAGTACCTGGAAACCCGCAAATGGGGCGTTTTCGCCAGCTACCTGGGCGTTGCCTGCATCGCGCTGTATACGGGCATTGCGCGACCGGTATTTATCGTAGTCGACACGGTAATCCTTGCGGTGACGAATATCTTTCTGGACCGCGCCCTCATCTTCGGGATGTACGGCTTTCCGGAAATGGGCATAGCCGGCGCGGGGCTGGCCAGTACCATCGCGGAATTCGTAGCATTGGTGGTCTTCCTGATTTACATGTTCTTCGACCGCAAGAACCGCCAGTACCTTGCGGGCAAGCTGCCCCGCTGGGACAAACGACTGATTCGCGAAATTGTCGGTTTGTCCGTCCCGATCGTAGCCATGTCGATCGTAGGACTTGGTAGCGCTTTCTTCTTTTTCGGCATCGTAGAAAACTTTGGGGAGCGCGACCTGGCCGTAACCAATATCGTACGCATTGCCTACCTGATCCTTAGCATCCCCGCCTGGGGATTCTGTACGGGTGTGAATACTTTGGTCAGCTACTTCATCGGTCGTGGCGAGCGGTACAACGTCAAGGTGGTGTTGTGGAAGACGGCTTACCTCTGCCTAGGGGTTTCCCTGGTTATGGGCCTGCCCATCATCTTGTTCCCCCGAGAGGTCTTATACCCCATTTTAGGTGATGAGCGGGCCTATTTGATCGAGGCGGCCTATCCGATATTTTGGGTACTGCTCGGCATCCTGACCACCTTCAGCTTTGGCAGCATTTTCTTCAACGGGCTTATCGGTGCCGGACAAACGAAGAAAGCGCTCATCTACCAGACCTTTTGCGCCGGAGTGTATATGTTGCTCGTCTTCGCGGTGGTCAGGAGCGGATGGGGAAACCTTACGGCGGCCTGGAGCACGGAGATCGTCTACTGGGTACTCATGTTTGGCCTGAGTTGGCGGTACTTCCGGAAACCCCGCTGGAGATCGTTGCGTGCTCAGCATTCGGCCGCTGCATCCAGTGTCGCCCCGGCTTCCAACGAGGAGATCGAGCAGCTGCCCTAAACACAACCGTCGCTGCCACCCGGAGGCGACAGCGACGGTATTTGATCTGAATCGCGGTAGTAGTCAAAAGCGAGCCCTCCTAGCTTGCTTCGAGGGCAGCAGCTCCGCCAACGATCTCGAGGATTTCGTTGGTGATGGCTTCCTGACGGGCCTTATTGTAGCTGATCTTGAGCTCGCGCAGCAGTTCTTGTGCGTTCTCCGTAGCCTTGTCCATGGCTGTCATACGGGCACCGTGCTCGGAAGCGTGGGTATCCAGCAGAGCGGCTTGAAACTTGGTTTCGAGAATGCTCGGCACCAGGTAGTGCAGCAGCTCTTCCTTGTCCGGCTCGAAGATGTAATCCGCGCGATACCGGGACTCGGGCTTCGTGGTGCCTTGCTGGTTGGTGGTTACGTCCTCCACGGGCAAAAACTGCTCACTGGTGGCAAACTGTACGGCGGCGTTCTTGAAGCGGGCGTAGGCGATGTACACCTTGTCGTAGCGTCCTACCCGGAAACGGTCCATCAGCAGTTCGGGCACCTCACGGGTGTTGTCAAAGCTCAGGTCGTCGAACAACTTCTGGAAATCGGTAACAACCTTGACGTTCTCCCGCTTGCCGTAGTGCTTGCGAAAATATTCCGCGCCTTTGCGACCGATGCAGATGATGTCGAGGGGGCCGGAGAGGGGTCCCATTTCCCGGATACTGGCTTCTGCGGCCTTGATCACGTTGGTGTTGAAGGCCCCGGCGAGTCCTCGATTCGAAGTGACCACCACCACGGCGGCGCCTACAACGGGTCGTACCTTGTTGAAGGTGGTATCGGCGTCCCCTTCCAGGTTGGTGAGGATGTTGCGCAGCATTTCATCGAGCTTGTCGGCGTAGGGCCGCAGTTCGGTGATGGCCTGCTGTGCACGTCGCAACTTGGCGGCGGATACCATCTTCATGGCGCTGGTGATCTGCTGGGTGTTCTTGACCGAGCGGATCCGTTCGCGTACTTCCTTGAGGTTTGCCATGGGGTATTATTGCGGGGTTGGGGGTTGGGGCCGCGGGGAGGCCTGCTGAACAGGCCACCCCGCGGGGCGCAACTTACTTTTTGAACTGGGGAGTAAGTTCCTTCGACAGGGTTTCGAGCTTCTGCAGGTCCTCGTCCTGGTATTTCCGGTCGCGGAAGTTCTGCAGTACCTCGGGGTACTTGCGACCGAGTTCGCCCAGGAAAAGCTTCTCAAACTCCTTGACACGGATGACGGGTACGTCGCGCATTAGGTTCTTGGTACCCAGGTAGATGATGGCCACCTGCTGCTCGACCGGTACGGGACTGTACTGGGGCTGCTTGAGGATCTCCACGTTCCGCTGACCCTTGTCCAGGATGCTCATGGTAGAAGCGTCGAGGTCAGAGCCGAACTTGGCAAATGCTTCCAGCTCGCGGTAGGAAGCCTGGTCAAGCTTCAACGTACCGGATACCTTCTTCATGGGTTTGATCTGCGCCGAGCCGCCTACCCGCGATACCGAAACTCCGACGTTGATGGCCGGGCGAATACCGTTGTTGAAGAGACTGGACTCCAGGAAGATCTGTCCGTCGGTGATCGAAATTACGTTGGTAGGAATGTAGGCAGAAACGTCACCGGCCTGCGTCTCGATGATGGGCAGGGCGGTAAGTGAACCACCACCCTTTACGATACCGGCCTCGCTGAGGCTGGTGGGCAGGTCGTTCATATTCTGTGCCAGTGCGTCGTCGTTGATAACCTTGGCGGCACGCTCGAGAAGACGGCTGTGCAGGTAGAAAACGTCACCGGGGTAAGCCTCACGTCCCGGGGGGCGGCGCAGCAGCAGCGACACCTCACGGTAGGCTACGGCCTGCTTGGAGAGGTCGTCGTAGATGATTAGGGCGGGACGGCCCGTATCGCGGAAGTACTCCCCGATGGCCGCACCGGCGAAGGGTGCGTAAAACTGAAGCGGGGCCGGCTCGGAAGCGGAAGCGGCAACGATGATGGAGTAATCCATGGCACCGTTATCCTCCAAGGTCTTGGCCACCTGCGCTACCGTCGAGGCCTTCTGGCCACAGGCTACGTAGATGCAGTAGACGGGTTCGCCGCGTTCGTAGAACTCACGCTGGTTGAGGATGGTATCGATGGCGATGGCCGACTTTCCGGTCTGGCGGTCACCGATAATGAGTTCCCGCTGTCCACGACCGATGGGGATCATGGCGTCGATGGCCTTTACACCGGTCTGCAGCGGCTCGTTTACCGGCTGGCGGTAGATTACCCCGGGGGCCTTACGCTCCAGCGGCATATTGTAGGTGGTGCCGGTAATGTCACCTTTGCCGTCGATGGGCTGACCGAGCGAGTTTACCACGCGGCCGACCATACCTTCACCTACGTTGATGGAGGCGATACGTCCGGTACGCGAAACGCGGCTTCCCTCGTGGATGCCGGCGGCGCTCCCCATCAGTACTACACCGACGTTATCTTCTTCCAGGTTCAGGACGATTGCCTCCGTACCCGTTTCAAAGGTTACGAGTTCTCCGGCCTGGGCATTGTTAAGTCCGTACACGCGGGCGATACCGTCGCCGACCTGCAGTACGGTGCCGTACTCCTCGAGTTCGGTAGCCGTATCGAATCCGGAAAGCTGCTGCTTGAGGATTGCGGAGATTTCGTCAGGTTTTACGTCAGCCATGGTTGTTTATTCTTGATAATTGATTTAGGCCCTGCTATGCGGGCCGACTATATGGGGTGCCGGCGGCGTGCCGCTAACTGGCCAGTTGGGTTTGGTAAAGATTGGGTTTGCGGAGTTCATCCTTCATATTCTTCAGCTTGTGGGCAACACTGGCGTCGTACACTTTGCCGTCGAATTCCAGGATGATGCCCCCGATCAGGTCCGGATCGATCTTGGTGTGCAGTTCGATACGGTCCTCGGTCATGCCACTGGAGATCAGTTGCTGCTTGATGGCCTCCAGCGTAGCGGCGGTCAGGGGGGCGGCACTGGTCAGTTGGACCGTGGAGATATTCTTGAGCCGCTTGTACTGCTCATTAAATTCCTTAAGAATACCCAGCATGTCGACCTCACGACCCTTGTCGATCAGCAACTTCACGTACAGTCGGGTAAGCTTGTCCGCTTTGGCTTTTTCCAGCAATTGCGTAAGCACGGCCTGCTTCTTGCTGGGCGGAACGACCGGGCTGCTCAGCAGCAGCGCGAAATCGCGGTTGCGGCCCATTGCCAGCAGGGTGTCCACGTCGGCCTTGATCACTTCCAGTTGGTTGCGTTCCTGGGCGAGTTCGATGAGGGACTGGGCGTAGCGGGCGGCTACTCTGGAATTGGTCATGGGGGCTTAGTTTAGGTCGCGTACCAGCTCCCGAACGAAAGCTTCCTGGTTGGCGTCGCTTTTCAGGTCCTTCTGCAGGATCTTTTCGGCGATCTCGATGGCCATGGACCCTACCTCTTTCTTCAGGTCGACCATGGCGGCTTTGCGCATGTTGTCGATGTCGCGGCGGGCGTCGCTGGCCACTTTCTGGGCCGCTTCGCGGGCTTCGTTCTTGGCGGCGGCAATCATCTCCTTGCTTTGGCGCTCGGCCTCGGTGATGATACGGGTGCGCTCTTCGCGGGCTTCGATCAGCAAACGCTGGTTCTCGTCGGCCTGGGCCTGCATTTCCGCACGGGCACGCTTGGCCTCGTCAATGCTGGTCTGAATCTCGTCGTCACGACGGCGCAGGGCACGCTGGATGGGTTTCCAGGCCAGCTTGCCCAGAATAGCGTAGAGAACGAGGAAGATGATGACGGTCCAGAAAATCAGACCGAAGTCGGGTTTAATGACACTGAAATCAGCAAGGAAGAGCGTAGTCATTATATATAGGTTGTTTTACAACTCGACAGTCGAAGGTAAAGTAAGCCGGCAGCGCTGCCAAGCGCAGTTCGCTGCCGGCTTGTGGTGTGGCCTGGACGGCGCCGCTGCTAGAGCAGCTTGTCCAAAAGACCTACGATGATCGCGAACAGCGCGGCACCTTCTACGAAGGCGGCGGTAAGGATCATGGCACTACGGATATCCGCGGCGGCTTCGGGCTGGCGGGCGATGCTTTCGGTCGACTTGCTGCCGATGAGTCCGATTCCGAGTCCAGCGCCGAGGGCGGCGATACCTGCTCCAAGAGCTCCCATGTTGAATAATTTAAATGGGTAAATAAAATTCTTGATTATCTGTTAGTTCGCCGGGGTGTGCATGCCGGTGACCGCGCCACCCATTACACCGCCTTCCGCGATTTTCTCTTCTCCGTGGTGACCTGCCTCGTCGTGGTGGTGGGCATCTTCTACGGCCGCACCGATGTAGCTGGCCGACAGGATCGCAAAAATGAAGGCCTGCACAAAGGCAACCAGCAGTTCAATGCAGTTCATGAAAAGGGTGAAGGCAGCCCCGACTACGGCACCCGCGCCCGCGCCAATCACATTTTCACCGTTGTTGCCGAAGATGAAGATGAGGCTGATGAGACTCAGGATAATGATGTGGCCCGCCGTAATGTTGGCGAACAAACGCACCATGAGCGAGAATGGCTTGATGACCAATCCGAGGATCTCAACGGGCGTCAGGATGAATATCTTGATGGCGGCCGGTACGCCGGGCATCCACAGGGTGTGCTCCCAGTAGTGGCGGTTGCCGTGGATGTAGGCCACTATGGCCGAGATGACGGCCAGGGCCATGGTCACCGCGATGTTGCCGGTTACGTTGGAGCTGCCGGGGAAAATCGGAATGAGGCCCAGCAGGTTGCAGAACAGAACGAAGAAAAAGATCGTCATGATGAAGGGCTGGAAGCGCTCGTAATGCTTCTCGCCGATCATGGGAATCGAAATTTCATCGCGCAGAAAGACAAAGAAGGGTTCCATCAGGCTCTGGATGCCGGTGGGCGCCTTTCCTTCGTTCTTCTTGTATCCCCGGGCCACGGCCGACCAGAGCAGAATCAGCAACAGCGCCGCCAGCAACATCGTAAAGACGTTCTTGGTGATGCTGAAGTCGTAGAAGCTGGTAATGCCGCCACCCAGAAGTCCGCCGTCGCCCACGCTGGGGGCGTCGAGCAGGTATGACTCGCCGTTGATGCGGGCGGCGTAGATGTCGCGCGTCTTGCCATCCACCATTTCAGTGGTGTGGGCGATACACTCCACCGCGTGCTCACCTTCCATGAGTTCGGCGGGGGCGCCGGACAGGCGATTGATCCGGCCGTGGTTCATCACGTAGCCGTCGACGGCCGTTTCACCGTGGTGGAACATGCTGCTGAGCCCGGTGGTCAGTCCCTCACCCGGAGCATACAGGAAAACCGGCAGTGGAATGGTAAGGTCACCTACGACATGGAATTCATTGGCGTCGGCAATGTGGTGCAGGATCACGCCGGCGGGATCGTAGTCATCACCGTGAGCGTCGCAGCTCTGGTGGACGTCCGTTTCGTCGCCCGCCGTGCCATGGTCGCCGGCAGTCCCGTGATCATTTACCGCCTGGGCCGAAACGAGGGTGAATGCGAGGCTGAAAAGGCAGAAAAATAACGGGCGTGCAATGGACGTCATACGTTGGGGGGTTTAACTGTCCCTCAAATGAGCCGCAAAGGTAACACAACCCGTGGTATTATACTAGGCGCTGCTTCGGTTTTTTGGCATAGGGGATTATGGGGCGCTGACCCGGGTACGCGACCCCGGCCGGCACCCCCTCCCCCGGCCTACAGTTCCAGGTCGGCGCCGATCTCCTCGTGCCACTCCAGGCCGTGCTTTCCCAATACGTCGAGGAAGGGGTCGGGATTGAATTGCTCGACGTTATACACGCCGGCACCCTCCCACTTGCCCTGGATCAGCATCATGGCGCCGGTCATGGCCGGTACGCCGGTGGTGTAGCTCACGCCCTGCGCCCGCGTTTCCCGGTACGCCCGTTCGTGGCTGCAGTTGTTCCAGATGTAATAGGTCTCTTCCTTGCCGTTCTTCAGGCCCCGAATCCGGCATCCGATGCTCGTCTGTCCGCTGTACCCCTCGCCCAGGCCGCCCGGATCGGGAAGCACCGTCTTTAGGAACTCCAGCGGGACGATCTCCACGCCCTGGTGCACCACGGGCTCGATGCTCGCCATGCCGATGTTCTGAATCACGCGCAGGTGGGTCAGGTATTCCTCGCCGAATGTCATCCAGAAGCGCGCGCGCTTGAGGGTCGGGAAGTGTTTTACTAGACTTTCCAGTTCCTCGTGGTAGAGGACGTAGCTGGGTTTCGGACCGATGTCCGGGTAGTTGAGGTCCTTGCGGATGCTGAAGGGCGGAATTTCCACCCACTCGCCATTCTCGTAATATTTGCCCGGCTGAGTGATCTCGCGAATGTTGATTTCCGGGTTGAAGTTGGTGGCGAAGGCTTTGCCGTGATCCCCGGCGTTGGCGTCAACGATGTCGAGGTAATGGATCTCGTCGAAAATGTGCGACGCCGCCCGCGCGGTGAAAATGCTGGTCACGCCCGGGTCGAAGCCGCACCCCAGCACGGCCATCAGCCCGGCAGCCTTGAACTTGTCGTGGTAGGCCCACTGGTGGCTGTACTCGAATTTGGCTTCCTCCTTCGGCTCGTAATTGGCGGTATCGAGATAATGCACCCCGGCGGCCAGACAGGCGTCCATGATCGTCAGGTCCTGGTAGGGCAGCGCCACGTGGATCACCATGAAGGGATTGTAATCCTTGATGAGCTGCGTCAGCGCGGGTACGTCTTCGGCGTCGATGGCCGCGGTGGTAATTTTGTCGTACCCAAGGTCCGCCTTTATGTCGGCGGCAATCTCGTCGCACTTGCGCCTGGTGCGGCTGGCGATCATGAATTCGGTGAACACTTCGGGGTATTCGGCGCACTTGTAGGCCACTACGCGGCCGACTCCGCCCGCGCCAATGATGAGAACTTTAGACATTTGTTGGATTTTCTGACGCTAACGTGAGGCGCGTCCGCAGGTGCAATGGTAAGGCAAATTAATGCAATACCAACCGGCTGCGGTATCGGCGCTGCTCCGTTTCGGCGGTGAGCAGGTACGTTCCGGCCGGCAAATCCTTGACCCCTAACTCCAGCCTACCGCCCGAAACCCGCTGCTCCGACCACTTCCTGATGGTTTGCCCGCTCCCGTTGACCAGCCGGATTATTACCGTGCCAAGTACGGCGTGCGGGAACTCCACGGTCACCCGCTCCCGGGCGGGATTAGGGTAAATGGTCACCATCTCGGCAGCCTCGGGTCCGCCACGCACCGCCGTTCCGGAGTCGGAAGTCACCTCGTACAGTGTTCCATCAAAGTCCGCCAGGTAAAGCGATCCGTCGCTTCCCTCTCCGAAGGTGGAGATATTTGTGGCCGGCAGGTCGGTGTACACGACTTGCAGTTCAGTCTCCCTTACGGGATCGAAGACGAAGAGCCGCTGCAACACGAAATCGCCGAAGACGTACAGGCCCTTGAGGCCCCCATCAGGCCCCCGGTACACGAAGCCACCGGTAATTGAGCGACCGTCGATGCCGTTGTTGCCTTCATGGGGATAATCAAAGAGCGGATCGGTAAACGGCAGCGCGCTCTCCGCGCAGCGGTCCTCGGCGCCCGCGAATGGAATCAGCCCTTCCCGGCAATTCCACCCGAAATTCAGACCGCCGGGGTGGCCCGCGGGCACCATGTTTACTTCTTCGCGCGCTCCCTGACCGACATCCGCGATCCAAAGATCCCCCGTCTCGCGGTCAAAGGAGATACGCCACGGATTGCGCAAACCCAGCGCCCATATCTCATCCAGGGTATCGGCTGCTCCCACAAACGGATTGTCCGCCGGAATCAAATAGTTCTTGCCATCGGACGTGCCGTCCACGTCGATGCGCAGCATCTTGCCGAGCAAACTTTCGGGGTTTTGACCGTTTCTGAACCGGTCGCCCGCCGCGCCGCCGTCACCGGTGGGCACGTAGAGGTAGCCGTCGGGCCCAAAAGCAAGGTCACCTGCATTGTGGTTCACGGCCGGCTGGTCGATGGTAAGCAGTATGCGCTCGCTGAGGTCATCGAAGAGGCCGGTATTGTCGAGGGTGAACCGACTGACGTGCGTTACCATTTCCACATCTTCCTCATCTCCCGGCACGGTGTAGTTCACATAGACGTAGTTGCTGTCCGGATAATCGGGGTGAAAGGCCATACCCAGGGCGCCGCCTTCGCTGCGCGTATCCACGCGGTCGGTGAGGTCCAGCACGACCCCCACGGCCTCTTCCACCAGGTCGTAACGATTGATGAGCCCGCCCTTTTCCACTACGTACAGCAGACTGTCGTGCACCCCGTCGCTGACGATATCCGTTGGCTGGTTGAATCGGTCCTTTAGCGGTTCAAGCACCACCATGCCCTGTCCGTAAAGTAGAGTAAGGGGTAATCCGGCGAAGAGAAAGAGCAACAGTCGGAGCATAGTGGTATAAATTAAGGCTTTACAGAATGGCCGCCCGCAGGTTACCGGCTTTATGTCAGTTAGACTGTTCTTTCGGCTTGTCGGTTCAAACTTTGCGGGGCCTTTAAAGACGGAGCTGAGTCGCCACCGCGGCATACCTTGATAGTAAGTGAGGCAGGCACCCCCTAGTGCTCCCAAACGGATACTGGCATAACCGGGGGCGCGGCCGCAGGTGCAGTGAAAAGTGAATAAAAGCCATACGCCGTGGTTCCGTAGAATGGAACTTAACCGTAAGAAGAGCGCCCTTCAATTCCTCCTCATACCAGGGCATTGCCTTGCCCGCCATCGAACATCACCCCGCCAACACCCTGTTAAATAATGGAACCAGCTATTTATACCAGCAATTACGTACTTAAACCACCAAAGAATATGAGCATTCGATTTTTACCTTTCCTTCTCTTTTTCACCTTTGCGCTCAGCAGTTGCGACGTAGACCAAACCCAGGAGGGCGAGCTGCCCGAAGTAGACGTTGACGTCGATACCGAGCCCGGACAAGCCCCCGCCTACGACGTCGATTGGGTAGACGTGGAAGTCAATACCACCACCCGGATGGTCGAAGTCCCCAACGTGACCGTAGAGATGGTCGAGGAGCCCGTTGAAGTACCCGTCCTTGACGTGGAATGGCCCGACGAATACGGCGACGCTGAGGAAACCACCTTTATGGTCGAAGCCGACGTAGACCAGGAAGCCAGTCTCGAGATCGAAGAAATCTATACCACCGGCAACCGGATGATCGTCCTCGCACGCCTCGACAAGGACGGCCAAAAGCTTAACGATGGACAAATGATGCGCGTCTCCGACCAGGTTGTTGTTAACGCCCCGGATATGGACGTGCGCTACTACATCGTAGGCGACCGCCCCGCAGGAATCACCAATAGCCGCTACCGCTACATCTCCGACCGCAGCGAGATTGCGGACATGATGGCCAACGGCCAATCCATTTACAGCCGCGACTAACATTCAGGCCAGTAAAAAAACCGAAGCCGCTTCCGACGAATGTCGGAAGCGGCTTTTTTCGTTACCCCCACCGTCTAAATATTAGGTCCCGCGTCCTGACCTGGGCCCGTCAACCCCCCCGACCACCTCGTCAACCAGCCTTATCGCCGCCTGTACATTGGCCACGGGGGTATATTCCCGGAACCAGGTGGTCTGCCGCTTCGCGTAGCGCCGGCTGTTTCGCTTGATCAATTCAATGGCGCGCGCCTTCGAATACTCCCCGTCGAAGTAAGGCCACCATTCCTGGTAGCCCACGGTCTGCAAAACGGGCAGGTGACGAAAGGCTTCCAGGCTGCGCACCTCCGCCTCCAGCCCCTCTTTCAGCATACGGTCTACCCGGCTGTCGATCCGGGAATAAAGTACCGGACGCTCTACGGCAGGTTGCAGGTACACGCAGTCAAACGGCCGCGGAGCAGCCCTGCCCAGAAAACTCGAATAAGCCCGCCCGGATGCATAGCACACCCGCAGCGCGCGCTCCAGACGACGGCCGTTTTGCAGGTCGACGGTACGGTAATAGTCTGGGTCCAGGCGGAGTAGTTCTTCCTGCAGACCCACCAGTCCTTGCTCCTCGGACAACCCCTGCACCCGCGCTGCGGCGCCCTCGGTGACTTCGGGGAATTCGTCCAATCCCCGGCACAGCGACCGGATATACAGCCCGCTGCCGCCAACCACCACCGCTACGTGGTGGGTCTGAAACAACGCTTTTAACAGTACCAGGGCCTCTTCTGCATATGTACCCGCGGTGAGCGGCCGGCGCAGCGACCGGTCGGCAATGAAGTGGTGGGGCACGGCTTCCAGTTCCTCCGAAGTAGGTCGGGCATTGCCAATGCGCATCTCGCGGTAAAACTGCCGACTGTCCGCGCTCAGGACCTCAGTGCCGTAGTGCCGCGCCAGTTCAATACCCATGTGGGTCTTGCCCGAAGCGGTAGGGCCTCCGACGACGATCAGGAGCGGCTTGGCCGGCATAAATTGGGTGTAATAGGTCAGGAATAACTGGGCTGTAAAATGCTTTTCACGAAATCCTCGGTGGCCTCCCCTACCCGGTCTTCCTGGTCTTTCAGCGCACGGATGAACGCACTGCCGATGATGGCCCCACTGAAGTACTCGCAGGCGGTGCGAAAAGTGGCGGCGTCGCTGATGCCGAATCCGATCAATTTGGGGTTCGGCAGATCCAGCGCTGCAATGCGGTCGAAATACGCCCGCTGGCGGTCCGTGATCTCGGAGCTGCCCCCGGTGATACTGCTGCTGCTTACGATGTACAGGAAACCGCTACTACTGGCCGCGATTTCCCGGATGCGCTCGTCGGGGGTCTGTGGCGTGATCAGGAAGCTGACCTGCAGGTCGGCCGCCTCGGCCAGCGCGCGAAAATCGCGCTGAAACTCGTAGGCGGGCAGGTCGGGTAATATGAGCCCGTCCACCCCGGCGGCGGCTGCCGCTTGCACGAAGCGCTCCGGTCCGTACTGCATCACCTGGTTATAATAGCCCATCAGCACCAGGGGGATATCGGTGTGGCGGCGAGCCTCGCTCAGTTGCTCGAACAGTACTTTCAGGGTCATGCCGTTCTGCAGGGCGGTCATACTGCTCTGTTGGATGGTCTCCCCGTCGGCCATCGGGTCCGAATAGGGCATTCCTACCTCAATCAGGTCAGCGCCCGCCGCGGCGAGATGGCGAATGACCGGCACCGTGCTGTCCAGGGCCGGATAGCCGGCCGTGAAGTAGACGTTGAGGATGTCGCGGGACTTTTCGGAAAAGAGTCGGCTGAGTCGGTTCATGCTAGCGGTTCGGATTCGAGATAAGCGGAGAATGCGGCGAGGTCCTTGTCGCCACGGCCGCTGAGACAAATGACGATTACATCTTCCGGACCGTATTCCATCTGGTCCAGGGCAGCGAAGGCGTGGGCGGTTTCCAGGGCTGGGATGATGCCTTCCTGCCGGGCCACGAAGAGTGAGGCGGCGAGGGCTTCGTCGTCGGTCACGCTGATGGCCTCGGCGCGCTTGCCGTCAATGAGGAAGGCGTGCAGTGGGCCAATGCCCGGGTAGTCGAGTCCGGCGGAAATGCTGTACGGTTCCACGATCTGTCCGTCCTCGGTCTGCATGAGCAGGGTACGGCTGCCGTGGATGATGCCTTCGGTGCCCAGCTGACTGGTCGCCGCGCTCTCCCCGCTGTTGACGCCCAGTCCGGCGGCCTCGACGGCGATCAGGCGTACGCGCTCGTCGTTGAGATAGTGGTAGTAAGCGCCCGCGGCGTTGCTGCCGCCGCCCACGCAGGCCACGATCGCGTCGGGATAGTCGCGGCCCAGCTTTTCCTGGAGCTGCCATTTGGTTTCCTCGGAAATGACCGACTGGAAGCGGGCCACCATGTCGGGGTACGGATGGGGACCCACGACCGACCCGATGATGTAGTGGGTATCCTCCGGGTTGTTGATCCAGTCGCGGATGGCCTCGTTGGTGGCATCCTTGAGGGTCCGTGAACCGCTACGGGCCGGGCGCACTTCGGCACCCAGCATTCGCATGCGCGCCACGTTCGGGGCCTGGCGCTCGATGTCGACCTCGCCCATGTATACGATGCACTTCAGGCCTTTGAGCGCGCAAACCGTAGCCGTAGCCACGCCGTGCTGCCCCGCTCCGGTTTCGGCGATGATTCGCTTTTTCCCAAGCCGCTCAGCCAGGAGGATCTGCCCGATGGTGTTATTGATCTTGTGGGCACCGGTGTGATTGAGGTCCTCGCGCTTTAGGTAGATGCGCGCCCCGTAGTGCTTGCTCAGCCGGTCAGCGTAGTAGAGCGGACTGGGACGACCCACGTAGTCCTTGAGCAACAGGTCGAACTCCTGCTTGAAGGCGGGATCCTGGAGCATTTGCAGGTAATTCACCCGCAGCTCTTCCACATTCGCCTGCAACATCTCCGGGATGTAGGCACCTCCGAAGCGGCCGTAGTAACCTCGCTCGTCTATTTGAGTATGTATCATATTAATAAGGGCTAAGGGGTAAAGGGGGTCAGTCCTAGGGTAAAATGTCGGACCATGAATCCATTTGCTGACGGGGTGGTCAGCGGATCAGTTAAGGGGCTTGGGGGTCCGCGACCAGGCGGCTGTGTACGAAGTTCAGTAAATTCTTGATCATCAGTCGTCCGTGTTCGGTCATAATGCTCTCGGGGTGGAATTGAACGCCGAAGATGGGATGTTCCCGGTGGCGCATGGCCATGATACCGCCGGCGTCGTCGGTGGCGGTCACTTCCAGTTCCGGGGGCAGGGTCTGGGGGTCGATGACCCAGCTGTGGTACCGGCCGGCCCGGAAGCGTGGGGGTACGTCTTGGAAAAGAACGTCGCCTTCTGGCAGCGTGCGCTGCATATCGGTTTCCACACCGTGGTGTACTTCGGCGAGGTTGTGCAGCGAGGCACCGAATGCCTCACCGATGGCCTGGTGGCCCAGGCAGACGCCAAAGATGACTTTCTCCCCCGCGTACCGCCGGATCAGGTCGGGCATGATGCCGGCGTCGGCGGGCAGACCCGGTCCCGGACTCAGCACCACCAGGTCGTAATTAGCCACGTCATCCAGGGAGACCTGGTCGTTGCGAAACACATCCACGGAATGGTCCAGCTCATCCTCGATGTAGTGTACGAGGTTGTAGGTGAAGGAGTCGTAGTTGTCTAGAATGAGCACTTTCATGATCCTGGTTTTTGGCGTCGGACCGCCGGGGGTAACTAGAAACTGGCGGGCAGGGTTTCGGCCTTCGTCAGGGCTTTGGTGAGGGCGCCGAGCTTGTTATAGACTTCCTGCGTTTCACTTTCCTCGTCGCTTGCGGCTACTACTCCGGCACCGGCCTGGTAGTAGAGCGTGTTGTCCTGACTGAAAAAGGAGCGGATGAGGATGGCCTGGTTCATGCCGCCGTCGAAGTCGATGAAGCCGATGGCCCCGCCGTAAAATCCCCGCTGCCGGTTTTCGTAGCGGTCGATCAACTCAATCGCGCGGTACTTTGGTGCACCGCTCAGCGTGCCGGCCGGGAAGGTATCGCCGAAGACCCGCACGGCCACGTCGTCCCGTTCCAGTCTACCATCCACGGTGCTCACCAGGTGGATGACGTGGCTGTAGTAGTGCACCTGCCGCAGGCTGCGTACCGTCACGTCGCGCGTGTGGCGGCTCAGATCGTTGCGGGCCAGGTCCACCAGCATCACGTGTTCCGCATTTTCTTTCGGATCGGCCAGCAGGCGTTCGGTAGCCTCACGGTCGCGCTCGGAATCGCCCGTCCGCTTGTAGGTGCCGGCAATTGGGTTAAGGCGGGCCACGCCGTCGCGGATGACCATCTGACTTTCCGGGCTCGAACCCATAATGCGGTAGTCTCCGTAATCGAAGTAGAACAGGTAAGGCGATGGATTAATGCTGCGCAGGGCGCGGTATACCTGAAATTCATCGCCCTGGAAGCCCTGCTGAAACTGCCGGCTAAGCACGATCTGAAAAACGTCGCCGATACGGCAGTGATGCTTACCCTTGGCTACCAGCTCCCGAAACTCGTCGTCCGTAAGGTTGCTACTTTCCTCACCCGAGGTCTGAAACGGATGCACCGTTCCCCCCGAACGGATGGCCCGCTCCACTTCATCCAGTCGGCTTTCTTCTCCTTCCGGCAGATTTTCCAGCAGCAACAACTCATCGCGGTAGTGGTGGAACACGAGTAGAAAACGGTACAGGTGATACCGCAGGGCGGGCGCGCGCAGGTGCTGGGGATTGTGGAAGGAAAGCGTATCAAAGTAGGCTACCCCCTCGAAGTTGGTGTGGCCAATCAATCCGTTGAATTGGCGGATGAGCGGCGTGGTATCGCCATAATCGATGGCGAAGGAGCCGAGAAAGGAGTGGAGATCTTCGCTTACGGTTTGGCTGTCGTTACACGGCACTTCAGTAGGTGCCTCCCCTACCCTGCCCCTGCGGATCACGCCCTGATCCACCCGGTAGGCGGCCAGGGTTTCCAGGCCGAGGATACTGAAGTAGTGCTCGTTGTTCCGCGTTTCGTTCGACTCCAGCAAGACCGGATCGGTGAAGCGGTCGCGGACCGCCAGGTAAACGGACACTGGCGTGAGCTGATCGGCGGTAAGGCGCCGCGTCAGCACCTTCAGTCGGGTCGTGGGTTGCGCCGTAGTGGATGTGGTCAAAGCGTTTAACGTTTAGGTCGGCCTCCGAGGAACCAAAAAACAAAGGCCCGCCGGAGCATCCGACGGGCCTGTAGATTTTTGCAAAGGGCTACCGCGTGCTCAGGGAAGAGTACAGGAGAGCCACCACCAATTACGGGTATTGTTTTGCATGGCGCTAAGGTAAATAGTTTTTCTGGTAATCCAGGCGCACAAAAAGGACCACTCTTCATTTTGCGGCTCTGCACCTCCGGCAGCGTGGGACCCGGAGAGCGATGAATCT
The DNA here is from genome assembly GCF_004803465.1 of Neolewinella litorea. Lineage (GTDB taxonomy): Bacteria > Bacteroidota > Bacteroidia > Chitinophagales > Saprospiraceae > Neolewinella > Neolewinella litorea. Next base: position 817,872 of record NZ_SRSF01000001.1, read on the forward strand.
CACGTATAGCTTACATTGTAAGGATCGCCGGGCCGGGTAAACACCCCGTTACCGCGGCAGTTACCTTAGCAAATTGCAGACCCATGACCGACTTCATTCTATACGGCGCATACGGCTATACCGGTCGATTGATCACGCGAATGGCAGCGGAATATGGACTGCGCCCGATGCTGAGCGGCCGGGATGCGGGCAAACTGAAAGCCATGTCGGATGAATTCGGTTACCCCTACCGGGCGGTCGAACTGGCCGACCGTACCGGGCTGCACGACTTGTTGGATCACGCCGCCGTGGTACTTCACGCCGCCGGCCCCTTTTCCGAGACGGCCCGCCCCATGATGGAAGCCTGTATTAAAACCGGTACGCACTACCTGGACATAACCGGTGAGATCCCCGTATTCGCGTTGGCGGCGCAACGGGGGGCCGAAGCCGCGCGGGCCGGGGTAATGCTGATGTCGGGGGTGGGCTTTGACGTAGTACCTACCGACTGCCTGGCAGCCTATCTCAAGGGAAAGATGCCGGAAGCGACCGAGTTGGTGCTGGCCTTCGCCTGGAAAGGCGGCATGCTCAGCCACGGCACGGCAAAGACCATGATAGGTGGTCTTGGCCTGGGCGGAACCATCCGGGAGCACGGCGAGCTGAAGTCCGTACCGGCAGCTCACGAAATACGGAGTTTCCCCTTTACGCCTGAAGTGCCCCTGCAGGCCGTCACCATCCCGTGGGGGGATGTTTTCACGGCTTACTTTACCACCGGCATCCCGAATATCAAGACCTTCTTCGCACTGCCGCCGGCGCATATCAAAGCCATGCGGCGCAGCAACTGGCTTGGTCCCGTACTGCGCCTACGATTCGTAAAAAACTTCCTGCGCAAGAAAGTAGAGGCAAAGCCGGTGGGCCCGGATGATGCCCAGCGGGCGGCGGCCGAGTCCTATATATACGGTGAGGTAAAGAACGTTGGCGGCAAAACCGTTGCCGCCCGCCTGCGGACGCCCGAGGGCTATACGCTCACGGCCCACAGTGCGCTGCTGATTGTCAATAAGGTGTTGGACGGTGAACTGAAAGTTGGCTACCAGACTCCGGCAGGACTATACGGAGCGGATCTGGTGCTTGAGCTCGAAGGCGTGACACGTGAGGACCTGTGAGCCAACCGGAGTGGAACCGACCTCCGGTTTAGTAAGACGACCTTAACGTACCCCTGGCAATCCGTTGGGCCGCCTGAGGCGTTCTACGTTAAATTCCCTGCTATGTTTCGCGTCCTACTTCTCTTGCTATCCGTGTGTTTCTTTACGGCTCCCGCCACCGCTCAGATCGGCAAACTGGGCAAACTGGCCGACCGGGCGCAAGGCGTGCTCAGTGGAGGTGCCCCCCTCAGCGACGAGGAGGTGGGCTCCGCGCTTAAGCAGGCGCTGGACCAGGGCGTAGGGCAGGCCGTCACCTACCTGTCGGCCGAGAACGGATATTTCGAGAGTCCCTATAAAATCCTCCTCCCCGAAGAAGCACAAGCCATCGTAAGCAAGGTGAGCGCACTCCCGGGTTTTGGCAATGTTGAACAGGACCTTACCCTACGCATCAACCGCGCCGCGGAATTGGCCGCAAAACAGGCCACCCCGATCTTCGTCGGAGCGATCAAGGGGCTTTCGTTCAAGGATGCCATGAATCTGCTGCTAGGAGACAACGATGCGGCTACCCGCTATTTGGAATCGAACACTTCCGGTGCGCTGACCGGCGAATTCCGTCCCGTGATCCGCACGGCCCTGGATGAAGTCAACGCTAACGAGATCTGGACGAAGGTGGTCACGGCCTACAACCAGATCCCCTTCGTCAAAAAAACCGAGCCTGAACTGGACCTGTACGTCACTCAGCGCGCACTGGCAGGAATGTTTGGTCTGATCGAAGTGAAGGAAACGGAATTGCGACAGAACCCCGCGCTACGCAATACTGACCTGTTGCGCAAGGTGTTTGCCCGGCAGGATAAGTAGTTTTGCCACCTCCTCTTTTGAGGAAAGTAAGAAAGGTTAACATTAGGTTAACGTGAACGTCGCAAAAGGATTAGACCTTTGCGGCAAATTACGCCGGTACAGGCCGGAACCTAATCAACCAAATCTTTCTTAGCATGAGGTTTTTTACCGCATTATTCACCTTACTCACGGTGACGCTGCTATCGTTTAGCGCGGCCGCCCAGGGGGTGACCACTTCTTCGATTTACGGCCAGTTGACGGACGCCGGCACGGGCGAACCGCTCATTGGTGCCACCGTTCAGGCCCTTCACACCCCTTCGGGTACGACCTACGGCAACGTTACCGACGAGAAAGGTTTCTTCCGCCTCCCCGGTCTGCGCGTCGGTGGTCCCTACACCATCTCCGCTACCTACATCGGCTACGACCCCGTGGTGCAGGATCAGGTTTTCCTCCAGCTGGGTCAGGCCTTCCAGTTCAGTGTTGAACTCGGAGCGGGCAGCGTCAATCTTGGTGAAGTAACCGTAGTATCCAGCCGTTCCGACGTATTCGACGGAAACCGTACCGGTCAGGAGACTACCATCAGCGAAGAACAGATCGACGCCCTTCCGACCGTTAACCGTAACATCGCCGACTACGCGCGCCTTAACCCGCTCGCGAAGATCGAAGAAGGTGACGGTTTCGCCATTCAGATCGCCGGCCAGAACAACCGCTTCAACAGCATCTACATCGACGGTGCCGTCAACAACGACGCTTTCGGTCTTTCCGGATCGGGCACCAACGGCGGTCAGACCGGCGTGTCGCCGATCTCCATTGACGCCGTCGAGCAGTTCACCGTAGCGGTTGCCCCCTTCGACGTCCGCCAGAGTGGCTTCGCCGGTGGCTCCATCAGTGCCGTTACCCGGTCGGGAACCAACAACCTCGAGGGCTCGGCCTACTACTTCTTCCGTAATGATGGACTTACCCGCGACGCCGGCTTCACCAATGAGGAAGGGTTCGAATTTGACCCCATCGCCGAGTTTTCGGCCAAGACCTACGGTGCCCGCCTCGGTGGACCCATCGTGAAAGACAAGGTATTCTTCTTCGTCAACGCCGAACTGCAGCGCGACGAAACGCCCCAGCCCTTCTCCATCGCCAACTACCAGGGCCGGAGCAGCGCCAGCGACATTGAGGACCTCTCCAGCTTTATCCAGAACACTTACGGCTACGACCCCGGCAGCTACGATGATAACACCGCCTACCTGAACAGCGACAAGCTGCTCGGCAAGCTCGACTTCAACATCAGCGACGTACACAAATTGTCCGTCCGTCACTCCTACGTGTTCGCCGAAAACCTGGAAGCCCGCAACTCTGGCAGCCGGAGCATCAACTTCATCAACGGCTCGGAGTTCTTCCTTTCCAAGACCAACAGCTCGGCCGTGGAACTGAACAGCTTGTTCAGCAACTCCGCCAACAACCTGACCATCGGTTACACCACCGTACGCGACGACCGCGACCCGCTGGGTCCCGACTTCCCCACCCTGCGCCTGCAGGACGGTGACAACGGTCGCATTGAGCTGGGTGCCGAGCGCTTCTCAACGGCCAACCTGCTCAACCAGGACATCTTTACCATCAAGAACGACTACAGCATCTACGCCGGTCGCCACAACATCCTGGTTGGTGCCAACCTGGAATACTTCAAGGCCGGTAACCTCTTCATCCGGGAGAACTTCGGTTCTTACCAGTACTTCGACAACGATTCCCTGACCGGCGTGCAGCAGTTTCTCGCCGGCGCCCCCGCCAGCCAGTTTGATCGCAGCTACAGCCAGGTTGACAACGTGACCGGCGACGAAAGCGCCGCCATTGCAACCATCAAGCAAACGCTGATCGGATTTTACGTACAGGATGAGTTTCAGGTCAACGAGCAGCTTCGCCTCACGGGTGGTCTGCGGGTAGACGTCCCCGTATGGCCCAACGACGTTCCGGAGAACCGCCAGTTCAACGAAGAGACCATCCCCCTGCTCGAAGGTGCCGGCTACGACCTGGAAGGTGCACGCACCGGACAGTTCATTAAGTCGAGCATTCTGTTCAGCCCGCGTATCGGCTTCAACTACGACGTGCTCGGTAACAAGACGCTTCAACTGCGAGGCGGTATCGGCATCTTCACCAGCCGCGTTCCCCTCGTGTGGCCCGGCGGTGCCTACAACAACTACGGCTTCAACGTCGGCGGCGTACGCCTCCGCAACGAAGTGACGTTCAACCCCGACGTTAACAGCCAGCCTCCGGGCGACATCAACCTGTCGAACCCCGACCCCTCCGGCCAGATCGACCTTTTTGCCGAGAACTTCAAGCTGCCCCAGACCACCAAGGTGAACCTGGCCGTCGACTACAAACTCCCCCACAACTTCATCCTGACGGTGGAGGGTCTGTACACCAAGTTCAACAACTACGTCCGCTACCAGAGCCTGAACCTCAATCCGGCCAACATTGCCCGCCTGACCGGTTCGCCCGACAACCGGGTATACTACACCAGCTCCAGCGCCCTGGACCGCACCTACACCGGCATCTACCTCGGCACCAACACCGACAAGGGATATAGCTGGAACTTCAGCGCCGTACTGCAGAAGCCCTTCCTGAACGGCTTCGTGGGTACCCTGGGCTACTCCTACGGCGACAGCTACACGCTTTTCGACGGTACCTCCAGCCAGAACTCTTCGCAGTGGCGGAGCTACTACAACCCGGAAGGACGTAACAACGAAGGCCCCGTACAGCGCTCCGCCTTCGCCGCCGGCCACCGCCTCTTCGGTTCGGCTACCTACAGCTTCGAAGGAACCGAAAACACCAAGCAGACCTTCTCGGTATTCATGAACGGCGACGTTCGGGGTGCCTACACCTACGTGGTAGGATCCTCCAACCGTGATTTCGTGAACGACTTCGGTTTCGACTTCAACGAAGTGGCCTACATTCCCGCCGACGCCAGCGAGATCAACCTCGTGGAAGACCGCAACGGCAACTCCCCCGCCGCCCAATACGCCGCCCTCGATGCCTTCATCGAATCCGACCCCTACCTGAGCGAGAACCGCGGACAGTTTGCCGAGCGCAACAGCAACTGGTCGCCTTTCAAGACGATTTTTGATGCCCGCTTCCTGCAAGACTTCTACATCGAAACCGGCAAGGGCCACCGCAATACCCTGCAGTTCTCGCTTGACGTCTTCAACCTCAACAACCTCCTGAATAAGGAGTGGGGTCAGCTCAACAGCCTGGGCTTTGGTACCTACTCGCTGGTTAACCTCGACGACATCTCCGACGAAGGAGTACCTACCTACACCGTCAACCGCGAGATCCTCAACGGCGTCCAGCCCGACGAGATCTTCGCCGATAACCTCGACGACTCCGGCCTCCGCAGCAGCCGCTGGACCATGCAGCTGGGCGTCCGCTACATCTTCAAGTAAGCAGTTCCGGATTGCCGGCTGCAATACCATCAGACCCCCGATCAGCAAGCTGATCGGGGGTTTTTTATGTCTTATTGGGTGGTAAATGGGAAAAAATCCAACATTTCAGAACAAATACCCCCCTTTTGCACATGTATAAATGATGGCAGACGACAAACAACGGAATAGAAATGAGGTGATTAACCGCGAAGTACCTGCGGACGAAGCCATTATTCCGGTAGTCAAGGAACAACTGGTTTTCACTAGTCAACCCACAGTCACCGGTGAAGTAAAGGTGGAAAAGCGGGTACGCACGGAAACCGTTGATGTGCCACTTACTACCATCGACACCTCTTACCGTGAACGGCGCCACACCGTCAATCGGGTGATCGACAGCATTCCCGAGGTGAGGTATGAAGGCGACAGGATTGTCATTCCTGTAGTACGGGAAGAAGAGGTAGTCACCAAGCGCCTGGTGCTTGTAGAGGAAATACACCTCACCAAAGAGCAGCGCGTCACCGAACGCACCACTTCCGTTTCGCTGCGATCAGAACAAGTAAACATCGCTCATGAAGAGCGCGGCTCCGATACCTAGTATCAGGACCCGGAACCTATATATTTTCTAACCAAACCAATATCATAAATTATGGACAACCACAATAATCAAACAGTAATAGGAATATTCGATACCATGACCCAGGCCCGCAGTGCCAAGAAAGCACTGGCCGATGCCGGATTCAGCGGCGATGCCGTTGACGTCAGCAAGTACGGCGAGCACGGTACCGTAGGAGACAACTACAAGCGCGACTCGCATAAAGTGGAAGGATTCTTTGACCGTCTTTTCGGCGATCACAAGGACGACAACCGCAACTACCATCGTAAAGATGCGGCGCGTGAAGTAGCCAGCCGGGGTACGGTAGTCACCGTACACACCGCCAATATGGAAAAAGCCAAACGGGCGGCCGCCATTTTGGACCAGTACGGTGCCATCGATCTTGATGATCGGTACAACAAGTACAACAACAACAGCTTTAACGCCGATGAAAACCGCAAGTCCCTTAACCAACGCTACGGCAACGTAGACAAGGAAGGCACCATCGAAGTGCTTAAAGAGGACGTAGCCATTGGCAAGAGGGACGTAAATACCGGAAGCATTTCGGTACGCAGCCACATCGTAGAGCGCCCGGTTGAGGAAACCCTCCGCCTGCGCACCGAAGAGGCCTATATTGAACGCAACAAGGTGGATCGGCCCGCCACTGGTGCCGAATTCAAGGACCAGAACATCACCGTAAAAGAAACCTCCGAAGAAGCGGTCGTGCAGAAAAAAGCACGCGTAGTGGAGGAGATCAAAGTCGGCAAAAATGTGGATACCCGTACCGAGAAGGTCCGGGAGACGGCACGGGAGACCGAGGTGGACATCGTCAAGAACGGCGAGAAAAACCGCAAGCACGAAACCGCCAAGCGGTAAACTAAACCCTCCTTCTCACCCAACAAAGGCCGCTTACTCCACATAATAGAGGAGTAAGCAGCCTATTTTATCACCCAAAACACATTTATCATGACACAGATTAGAATAGAAGAAAAACCGAATGGCGGCACCTCAATATGGCCGTGGATCATCGGATTACTGATCCTTGGACTCGCCGTCTGGGGAATCGCCGAAGCTTTTGAAGAGTCGGACGAAACCTACACCGAAGAAGTGCTGGAAGACGACGATAACGTCGCAGGCGTAGCCACCGGCATCGACGAGAATAACAATTACAAGGAGTACGAGACCGGCGCTGATTACACCAGCGCAGTAAGTGCCTACATGAGCACTACCGCCGATATGGAGGGCGAAATGGGGCTGGACCACGAATTCAGCCATCAAGCCCTTACCGAACTGGCCCAGGCCACCGTAGCCATTGCTGAGAATAAAGGCTTATTGACCGACGTATCCGCCCGCGAAAAGGCTGATCGGGTAAAGCGCCTTTCCGATGACATCATGAAGGACCCACTGGCCGGCGACCACGCCGATAAGATCAAGATGGCCGCCATGTTGATCACGGAAATGCTCGAAGACATCGACACCAAAGCCTACAACAGCCAGAGTGCTGACGACCTGAGTAAACTGCGCCAGGAAGCCCAGGCCATTTCCCCGGAAACACTGACCCTCAATCAGAAAGAGGACGTTCGTACCTTCCTCGGACAGGCCCGCATGGTTCTGGAACGGATGAGCTGATTCAGCAATTCCATTCCTGTATTTTTTTCAACCATAAAAAGTAAAACCATGAGTACCATAGTAAACGATCCAAACACCCGAAACGACGACAACGTCCGCACCACCAATAGTCGCCTCAAGTTTCTTGACGACATTTCCGGGTACAAGGTCCACCACGACGATATTGACCCCAGGGGCTATACCGTCAAGTTGACCTCCGGAGAAACCATAGGTGAGGTAGAAGGCCTGCTGGCCGACATGGACGCCAAGTTGGTTCGGTACATCGAAGTCGAAATTGACGACGACATTATCGATCGCCACGAACGCGGACTGTATGACGACGAAGACCGCCACGCCCTCATTCCCGTAGGGCTGGTACACATCGACAAGTCGACCAACAGTGTTGTGGTTTCGGGCCTCGGCTACGACCACTTGGTAGATTATCCCCGTTCCCACCGGGATCGCGGATACACCACGGGCTACGAGATCGACACCAACGATTACCTGGCCGGATTCCACGATTACGGCAACAGCTACAAGCGCGACCGGTACGCATCCGATGATTACCGTAATGCCGATCGGCTCGACGACGATTTCTACACCAGCGATTTCTACGCTACCCGTCCCTCCCGGAACAAAATGTAGTACCAGCCTCGCTGAGTAACAATTGACGCAACCCGTTTCGCCCCCGTGGCGAAACGGGTTTTTTAATTCCCGAACAGTCGTTGGCCATCGTATCGGTTCTGATTGATGGGTACTTCCAGGAAGTCAAAGGTACCGGGCTTGACAGCGATACTGAACTGGTAAGTATTGCGCTGCGGTGCCCAACTGAAGCGCATCTCCCAGCAGTGCAGGTCGCGCGCAAAACTCAGGTATGGATAGGTAATGCGCTTGCTGGTAAAGTCATAACCGATCTGGCCGACGTTTACGCTCCAGTTCTCGGTTAACTGCAGCGCGCCCCGCAGTTCCAGGCTGTTCGCCGTCGTGTTGAAGCGGAGGGTATCGCGGGCGCCAACCACGTCGGAAACCTCCCGGTCCAGGCTATAATTTAGGGTGTGCCGGATACTGAATTTTTCGAAGAGGCTCAAAATGTCCGTCTCCTCGAACAGGGTGTTCTCTTCCTCCCGCCGCTGGCGGCGCTCTTCGGCGATATCCGTCACGTACTCTTCTTCTTCCCCCTGAAACAACTGCCGGATCTTCGCTACCGTAACGTTGGTGGAAACGGTGCCGTTAAAGCGGTTCAGTTGAAAGGGCACGCCCCGGTCGCTGAGCGTAGTGCGGTTGATGCGCTCAATGGTCTCCGATTCGGGATCGAAAACGGTCAGGTAAGGATCAAGGGTTGCGCGCAGGTTCACCTGGGTGAGGCCTTTGAACAGACGGGTACTTCCTCCAATGTTGATGGTGCTCCACTGCAGGCTGTCGGCACCCAGGTCGTAGCTGCCGTTCACGCCGATGTTCTGGAAAAGCTTGATGATGTTGTCGGTGCTGTCCTTCCGACTGTACACCTTCGCCTCGAAGAGGTTGGAAATGCTGTAGTTGGCACGGAAACTCAAGTCCGACATACTTGGCGCGGAAAAGATTTGACCGGCAAAGGGGGTAACGAAACGGTTGGGATTACCCCGGGCCGGGTCGATTATATTTTCCTGAATGAAGTACGGCAGTCCACTGATGTAGTCCCGTGCATTAGAATAATCCGGGCTGTAGGAAATGGACACTGTGGGTTTCATCACGTGCCTTAACCCTTTCAACCCGAACAGGCCCCTACCCCGCAGTTGTACGGTTCCGAATAGCTGGGTGCTCACGCTCACGCCCGTATTGAAGGTGCGGTAACTGGCCAGCCCCGGATTCAATCGACTCGCGATGGTGGCAAAGGAGGTCGTATCAATGCGCACGTTGCCTTCCTCGTCAATCACCTCCTCGGTCTCGATCGTGGACGGATCCAGAAAATACTCCAGGGTTTTTCCGTAGTACACCTCGGCGTAGCTGGCGTTGGGGCTCACGTTAAAATACTTCAGCACGTTGAGGCTCAGGGCGGTGTTCACGCTGTGCTGGAAGCCGTAGCGCGCCTCGTCAAAAGTCTGCTGCGTGAAAAAAGTCGTATCCGTGCCGGTGAATTCCGTTTTGAGCTGACTGTTGTACCGGAAGCTCAGTTTCTTGTACCAGGCGTTCAGGTTGCCCGGCAGGTTGCGCAGGGGGTAGATCGTCTGGGTCTGGAAGCGGGCATCGGGAAAGCTGACCGAGATCTCTCGCGTCTGGTTGTTCTGGCTGTGGTTCAGGCCGGCCGTGAGGGTCGACTTTAGTGCGGGGAAGGTCTTGGTGATGTTCATCGACGACCGGATCACGTTCGTGCTCACCGCCTCGTAACTGTTCAAGAATCGCTGGTCGGCGAGGTTGGTCTGGAAGTTGATCGAGCCGCCGAAATTGAAGGTGGGGTGCGCCCGCTGGTCCTGCCGGTGCCGCCAGCCCAGGCTGATGCCGCGCTCGACAAACTGCTGCAGCTCACGGTCCTCCTGCCGCAGGTGCCGGTAACTAAAGTCGAAGTTACCCGAGTACTTGTAGCGCCGCCGGTAGCTAGTGGCCGTGTTGAGGGTGAAGGTGCCGTTGAGGTAGATATCAGCCGTAGCCTGCAAGTTGACGTGCTCCCCGATGGGGAAGAACCAGCCAATACCTTGAAAACCGAATCCCCACTGCTGGCTGTACTGGTAGTCGCTGGGAAACAACAGGCCGGTGCTCCGCCCGCTCTTCAGGGGAAAGAACCCGAACGGCAACCAGAAGGGGGTAGGCACACCCATGATTTCCAGATTGGACGGACCGATGATCGCCAGTTTGTGCGGCACCACCTTGGCCTTGGAGGTGCGGACCCCGAAGTGGGGATGGTCCAGCGAGCAACTGGTGAAGATGGCCCCCTCGGTGTAGATCACGTCGGAGCGGGTACTGTCGTTGGTCTGGACGGCCCCGCTCACGAACTGCGACTTGCCACCCCGCACGAAAACGTCATCCTGCGTGGTTACGGTTTCCGTGACAATGCCCTTCCGGCTCTTGAAGTTGTACTTTATACTCTTGGCGCTAAACTCCTGACCTCCATCGCTGAACTGTGGATCACCTCTTAACGTTCCAGAACTATCCGGCCATGGCTCGGCGACCACTAGATTGGTACCGTAATCGAGTACGATGTGGTCGGCCCGCAGGTTAATTTGCTGGTACTTCACCTGTGCTTCCCCGTAGAGGTGGATCTGCTGATTCTCCAGATCGACTTCCATGCTGTCGCGGCTGCTGTAGTCCACGGGTGCGTCCAGGCTGTCCTCACTGATCCGGTATTGGGCGGTGGAACCGACGAACCCGGCATCGATGGCAGAACTGTCTACCTGCGCGCCCGCCCAAGAAGAGAGCAGGAGAAGTCCGAAGATCAGGGCGCCGGTGCGCAGGTGCAAGGGGGGGTGGGTCAAGCTGGTCAAGTAGGCTGCCAGGGCAACGATGCCCGTACCGCATCCGCGGTTGGTTACTCCGGGCTTTAACGGTTCATTAATGAGGGGCGGCAAAAGTACGACAGCCACTGTTGTCGCCCTCCGGGGCGAAATGGCTATATTTCCGAGAATCCAATATTTATCAACTACTAGTCAATTATCTATGATATGCCCTCCAACTTCATCTTCGAGCTACTGTGCATCGACCCCGACGACATCAGCGATCAGCGCGGCTTTATTCACGCCATCAGCTACAGTAATGACGTGTGGAATGGGCGTTCCCCCATCATCACGAAAGACAAGAACGGCAATGACTATATCAAGGGGGAAAGTGGACTAACCGTTACCGTTATCAATGTTGACACGAGCAAAATCCTCACTGATCTGGTTGAAGCAGCCTTCGTCCTGCGCGTGGAGAGCCCCATGTTTGAACCCTTGGAGCCCTTCCGCCAGCGCCTGCTGCGCCACCTGAGCGAGAAATTGCGGTTCGCCCACCTGCGCGTGCTGCAGGACGACATCAGCAGCGAAATCGCCAACCAGCTCTATCCCAAGATCAATGCCGTAGAGAACCTGCTGCGGCGCTACCTGATCAAATTCTTCTTCCAGCGCGTGGGGATGTCCTGGTGGGAAGTGACGGCTACTCCGAAAATGATCGAGAAGGTCAAGGCGCGGCAGCGCAACCGGTCGAACCAGTTCAGCTACTTCATCAATAGCGACATCGAGTTTGCCGACTTCGACGACCTGGGACTGCTGATCTATAAGCAGTCGACCGGCTTTAACGAACCGGAGAAAGTGCTGGAAAAGCTCACCAGCATCGAAACCCTGGAAGAGCTGCAGGACCTCAAAAGCAACCTGGAAGGCAACTACACCAAGTACTTCAAGACCTTCTTCCGCGACAAGAATTTCGAACGCTTGTGGAAGGAAATGTCCAAGATCCGGAACAAGGTGGCCCACCAGGCAACCTTCTTCCACAGCGAGTTGCGCAAGGGTATCGAACTATCGGCTGAATTGACTTCCATCATCAAGGAGGCCGAAAACCACATTGACGAGATCGTCCTCTCCCTCAAGGAGAAACAGGCCATCCACCAGGCCGCCGCCGAAGTGGTGCGCGAAGAACAGGAAGAAGCCGAAGCCGCCGTTCAGCAGGCGCAGGAAATTACCAACCGTACCTCCCACGCCTCGCCCGAAGAGTCGGCCGCGGCCCAGTTGGCCAGTCACGCCGAACACGTCCAGGAAAGAGGCGACCACCGCGTAAAACTCACCGGCCCGAAGATCATCGGTAAGATCAAGCTGGAACACAAGACCAACACCTACCGCGATACCGCGCCTCCGGGCTACCGGGTTATCACCGCCGAGGAGATACTGGAAGAACTGCACGAAGCCCTCCACCTGAACTTCACCACCTACGTAGGGCTGAAGTGGTTCGTCACCCAGTACCTCGCCAACAAAGGTTACGCCATCGGCACTACCTACTCCCTGGTCAACATCCTCATCGAGCAAACCCAGATCGAACTTTACGACTACGAAAGCTCCGAAGGGTACATGATCAAGGCTGTGCGGCTGCCTAAATAAGGGGCTAAGGGGCTAAGGATTCAATCTGTCCTGCTCTTTTGTATTCGCTAATTTCAATGGGTCAATGGGTCAATGGGTCAATGGGTCAATGGGTCAATGCTCCCTGCTTTTCTGTGTTTATCTAGGGCAGGTTGCGTGGGTGGTAATAAGGAACGTAATGAATGGCGTAATGGAGCTTGCGGGGTTCAAAACACCTCGTGGCTCCTGCCTTGAGTGATTACTCCCTGGCTCACGATTTGGTCACACGTGAAGGTCTTGCACATAAGCTCACCTGACTTCACGCATAGCGCCGAGTTCAGCCAACGCCCCCAGTATTCAATTATGATTTAGGTCCGCCCCCCTTTACTACGTGGATGCCCAAAAGTCTCAGGATTATACATGGGCCCCCTTGACCCCCTGACCCCCTGACCCCCTGACCCCCTACTCCAAAATCCGAAAAGTAGTACGCCGGTTAAGCTGGTGCTGGTCTTCGGTACAGCGTTCGCAGATGCACTCGGCGATGGGTTGACTTTCCCCGTAGCCGCGGGCGGCTAGGCGGTCGGCGCTGATGCCTTTGCTGATGAGGTAGTCTACGGCGGCTTGGGCGCGGGCCTGGCTCAGGGTTTCGTTGTAGGCATCGCGACCGCGGCAATCGGTGTGGCTGCCCAATTCGATGCGGATGTCGGGATTGCGGGTGAGGACTTGCGATAGCTCATTAAGGGTGGGCTGGGCGTCCTGGCGGATGAAGCTTTCGTCGAAGTCGTAGTAGATATTCTCCAGGACGATCTCCTGGTTGCGGAAGATCTTCTCGATCTCCAATTCCAGTTCGTAACGCTGCTCGGGTGCTTCGGGATCCCGGGGCAGATTGCGGCTGCTGAATCGGCCTTCGTCGGAAAGGTAGTCGGGGCGTTCGGCACGAAACTGATACTCCTGATTGTCAACGAGGACAAGGCTGAGTTGCCCTTCCTCATTGGTGGTAACGGTGCGGCTCTGGTCGCCGATACTGGCTATGACCGTGGCGTTCGGTACCGGCCGGAGGCCCAGTACCCGGCTACGGGGATTGCCGGGCTCCTCGAAAATTTTTTCTACCACCGTTACGTCCAGGACGTTGCGGAAGACCACGGGATCGGGACTGGGCGGTGGCGGCGGAAGTACGGTCTTGGTATAGGCGTAGATGTCGTCGCTGCCTGCGCCCCCCGGCCGGGAACTGCTGAAGTAGCCGGTGGTGGTGGATCCAATACCGGTACCGTTTCGTTCGACAATGGTGTAGGCAAAGTCGTCGGCACCACTATTGATGGGCATCTTGAGGTTTCGGGGGGCGTTGTAGCGACCGTCTTCCAGGGGCCAGGTGCGGAAAATATCCAGTCCGCCGAGGCCCTCCAGCCCATCGCTGGAAAAGTACAGGGTATCGCCGTCGAGAGTAGGAAACTGCTCGTTGCCATCGGTATTAATGGCGCGGCTCATTAGATCCGGCGTGCCCCATTTGCCGTCGGGGAGCCGGTCTACGGCATAGAGGTCGTAGCCCCCCCACCCTTCGTTCAGATTGGCGGAGAAGATCAGCCGGTTGCCATCGGCCGTAACTGCCGGGTGCATGTAATTGGCATCGGGGGTTACGAAGGGTAGTTTCTCCGCGGAACTCCAGCCGCCGCCCACCCGCTCACTCCGGTAGATGCCGCAATAGGCGTCGCTCCGCTTGGCCGGCGGACTGCAACGGGTAAAGTACATGGTGTTGCCGTCGGGGCTGAACGACGGGGTTCCCTCGTTAAATTCGGTATTGACGGAAGGATTGAAGGGGGTCACAGCCGAGGATGTGGGATCCGGAGCGGCAAACAGATCGCTGAAACTACGGCCCGTCCATTTGTAGGTATCGTCGCCGGTGGCGGCACTGCGGTCGCTGGTGAACACCAACCCATCGTCGAGGGATACGGCTGCGTAATCCGCGCCGGGACTATTGAATGCAACGGGGCTTACCTCGTATTCCGGCACCTCTTGCGCTTCCCGTTCCGCCTTGAGCCGCATGGCGAGTTCGGCGCCGGCGATGTCCTTCCGAAATTCGTAACGGGAACCGATCTCAAATCCCAGGTCGGTATAGGTCTGAATGGCCTCCTCATACCTTTCCAGCCGCTTGAGCGCGGAAGCTTTCTCCCGCAGCGCATCCGGCCCGACGCCATTGTCGTACGCCATCTGGAACCATTCCACGGCTTGCGCGTCCCGTCCAGTTTCCCGGTAACTGATGGCCAGGTTCATCGCGATTCTGCCTTGCTCGCCACGGCTCTTGGCCCGCTTGAATTCCCTTTCCAGCATGGGCACGGCTACGTCGTACTGCTTCCGTTCCACCGCCGTGGTCCCGTCGGTGATCTTCGCGGTGTAGGTGCAGCCGCCGGCCAGAAGGAGAACGAAAGCAATCAACAGAATACGGTACATCGCAGGTAGGCTTTGCTCGAAAACGGTTGGACCCGACCATTGTTGCCGGGCGGGCGTCAGCGGGATGGCGCAGGGTCTTTTACCCCACAGTTATAGTCCTGAATACTGACAATCTGTCAGCTAAAAATACTACCTTTGCGCGCTAAAGCGGCATCAGATGTACAACGACAATCCGACCATCAACGAACTAAAGCCCGACAAGACCGTCGACGAAACGGCCCAGGGCCAGGTGTACGGTGAGGTTGTGCTAGAGGATCCCGCGGTCGCCAAACGGTTCTACATCGAGAGCTACGGTTGTCAGATGAACTTCAGCGATTCGGAGATCGTAGCCAGCATCCTCGGAGAAGCGGGCTACGGCCCGACGCGCAACGTCGAGGCGGCCGACCTGATCCTGATCAATACCTGCTCCATCCGGGAAAAAGCCGAGGACACGGTGCGCAAACGCCTACGCGTGTTTGACAAGGTAAAGCGTAAGCGCCCCGGCACGATGGTGGGTGTACTGGGCTGCATGGCCGAGCGTCTGAAAGCTAAATTCCTCGAAGAAGAGAAGCTTGTTGACCTGGTGGTCGGACCAGATGCCTACCGCGACCTGCCCGGTCTGGTGGCCGGCGCGGAGGAAGGTGAAAAAGGGGTGAACGTGTTCCTGAGCCGCGAGGAAACCTACGCCGACATCAATCCCCTGCGCCTGCAGAGCAACGGGGTCACAGCCTTCATCTCTATTATGCGGGGCTGCGACAATATGTGTTCCTTCTGCGTGGTGCCCTACACCCGGGGCCGGGAACGCAGTCGGAATGCCTTCAGCATAGTTGCGGAAGCTACCGACCTGTTTAATCGGGGCTTCCGGGAGGTCACCCTGCTCGGCCAGAATGTTGACAGCTACAAATGGACCAATCCGGAAACCCAGGAGACGGTCAATTTTGCCGGCCTCCTCAAGCTTACCGCACAGGTTGATACCGACCTGCGTATTCGCTTCAGTACCAGTCACCCAAAGGACATCACCGACGAAGTACTTTACACCATGCGGGACCACGATAACATCTGTAAGTACATCCACCTGCCGGTCCAGTCGGGCAACAGTCGCATACTGGACCTGATGAACCGTACCTACGACCGGGAGTGGTACAAGGCCAAGATCGACCGCATCTATGACGTCATGCCGGACTGCGCCATCAGTTCCGACATCATCACCGGATTTTGTACGGAAACCGAGGAAGAGCACCAGGACACACTGAGCATGATTGATTACGCCCGCTACAGCATGTCGTACATGTTCTACTACTCCGAGCGCCCTGGTACACCAGCGGCCCGCAAGCTGAATGATGACGTGCCTCTGGAGGTAAAGAAGCGCCGCCTGCAAGAAATCATCGATCGCCAAACCGCGCTGAGTGACGCCCTTAACCGGCAGGACATCGGGAAAACATACCGCGTACTGATCGAAGGGGCCAGCAAGCGGTCGGATCAGGATTGGAAAGGCAGGAACAGCCAGAACAAGATGGTCATCTTCCCGAAACTTGATGGGTCCGCACCCGGCGATTACGTTCACGTTACCATTCACGACGCAACCAGTGCCACTCTCCTGGGCACCCAGCAAACAACTGTCACCGCATTCCGGTAAGGCAGAGGGTCCTTTGAGGACAAGCGAATCTGATTAACCCACGCCAGTAAGCACCAGCGCGAAAGCAGCCAGAGTTCATCAAATGTCTAACTACACGAGTATCAAGCGCCGCTACGGCATCGTCGGTCGCTCCCCCGTCCTGGAAAATGCCCTGCACACCGCAGTACGGGTCGCGCCTACGGAACTGTCGATCCTCATCACCGGCGAGTCCGGCGTCGGCAAAGAAGTTTTCAGCCGGATCATTCATGACAATAGTCCGCGCAAGCACGAGAAATTCATCGCCATCAACTGCGGCGCAATTCCGGAGGGCACTATCAACAGTGAACTGTTCGGTCACGTCAAGGGAGCCTTCACCAACGCAACCGGCGATCGCAAGGGCTACTTCGAGACCTACGACGGGGGAACCATCTTTCTGGATGAGATCGGGGAGATGCCGCTTGACACCCAGACCTATCTGCTGCGAGTACTGGAAAGTGGGGAATTCATTCGCGTGGGTTCCAGCACGGTGCAGCGTACGGATGTCAGGATCGTGGCGGCCACCAACCGCAAGCTGACGGACCGCATCAAGAGTGGAAAGTTTCGGGAGGACCTATACTACCGCCTGGCTACCGTCAATATTGAGTTGCCTAGTTTACGTGAGCGGCCGGAGGACATTTACCTGCTCTTTCGCTATTTCGCCAACAACTTCGCCGAGCGGCAGGGCTTCGACCCCGTACAGATCGACGATGAGGCCCGGTGGCTGCTGGAGAATTACCGCTGGCCGGGTAACATCCGCGAACTGAAAAACGTGGCCGAGCAACTCAGCATTCTGGCCGAGAAGCGCGACCTCACCGCCGTCGACCTCCTCTCCATGATGCCGAAACTGCGCGAACGCAACCTGCCGGCAGTAACCGCGAACGCCTCGAGTGACGGGATGCAGGAACGGGAGATCCTATATAAAGTACTATTCGACATGAAGTCGGATCTCAACGACCTTAAGGGTCTCATCTTCGAACTGATCCGCAACAATGACCTGCGGGTACCCGATATGGGCAAGATTCGGTCGCTCCAGTTGCCCGGTGCCTATCCCGATGCCGCCGATGAGATCGACCGCCGGGCCGGTGTGGAAATGGAGGAATTCCGATCGAACACGGAAGACCCCATTATCGTGGATACTGGCCTGCAGCGGGCCTACGACCGCAGTGAGATCGTGGAGGAAGACCTCAGCCTGGCCAATGCCGAGCGTGAGCTCATCAGCAAGGCCCTCAAAAAGCACAACGGCCGCCGCAAGGAGGCCTCCAATGAACTGGGCATCAGCGAACGGACGCTGTACCGTAAAATAAAGGAATACGAGATCGAGGAATGATCTGCCCCGCGGCCGCCGGGCAAACCTAACTTGCGGCCGTTGTGTTACAGTCCCGTGTTTCATCCAGGGCATGTTATGTGCCCCCCATTATGACCCCTCCCTATGCGTTACGAAGTAAAGATTGGAATCCTGGCCGTAGTGGCTATTCTACTTGCCTTTTGGGGTTTCAAATTTATTCAGGGGAGCAATCTCTTCACTTCGTCCCAGACCTATTACGTAGAATATAAAGACGTCGCCGGCCTCACGGTAGGCACTCCCGTTCAGATCAGCGGCGTATCGGTGGGTTCGGTAAAGGCCATTCAACTTGACCAGCAGAAAAAGCTCGTCGTAGTAACCCTGGAGGTCCGCAAGAACGTCAACATTCCCGAAGGTACCCGCGCGTACATTACTACCGTTAGCCTCCTGGGCGAAAAGGCCGTTGAACTGCAATACGAACGGCCCTGCTTTGGTGACGGAGACTGCGCCGAGAGCGGCTCCTTCCTGACTGGATCATCCAAGGGGATCCTTGCTTCTTTTTTGGGCACCGATCCGGACGGAGATCCCGCGTCGGCCATCAAGGATCAGGTCACCGAAGCGGTGGACAGTCTGCAGTGGACGCTATTCAGCGAAGAAAGCAACAATCCGATCGCCCGCTCTTCCCGTGACCTGGCCGTCACCATGGAAAACCTTAAGGCCACCACCGCCCAGTTGCAGGCGATTATGAACGCCAACTCGCGGCAGATCAATTCTACCTTCCGCAACCTCGAAAGTCTTACCGGTGCCCTCAGTGATAAGGAAGAAAGTATCAGTAGCATCATTGATAACGCGGACACCCTAACCAGTAACCTGAGCAACCTCGAGCTGCAGCAGACCGTGGAGGAAGTGAACGCCAGCATAGTTCGGCTGCGCGGTACACTCGACGAAGCCGACCGCGCCCTGGGCGGCGTGACCGCCGTCATGCAGGAAGTTCAGAACGGTGAGGGTACCCTCGGTAAATTGCTCACCGACGACGAAATCTACCAGCGCCTTAACCGGGCAAGTCTCGCGGCGGATACCCTGCTCTCCGATTTCCAGGAGCGTCCTTACCGCTACGTCCCCTTCAAGAGCCGTAAGCGGGTGTTGAAGTTCGATCGCAAGGACGACGAATTGGAAATAGAATAGCCAATCACCACCATGCTCATCCTTACGGCACAGCAGCACCGGGCGCTCGATCAGGCCACCCTGCAACGGGACGGTATCAGCAGCTTGGAACTCATGGAGCGTGCCGCCACCGCCTGGGCTACGCACTTCGTTGAGCGGTACCCCGACAAGAGCCGAGAAATCGTGGTGCTGTGTGGCCCAGGGAATAATGGTGGAGACGGCCTGGCCATAGCTCGGCTGTTGCGTTTCGAAGCCTACACGATCAGCGTCATCGTGGCTGATATTGCACCCGCGTCGCCCGACAACCAAATCAACCGCAAGCGCGCCAAGGACGTAGGCGTCCACATCCGCACCCTGCGGGAGAATGACCCCCTACCCTCCTTCCGTAAGCGCAGTATTGTCATCGACGCCCTTTTCGGCACGGGTCTCAGCCGGCCGATTGAAGGATACTGGGCCACCCTCATCGAGCACCTGAATGAACAGCCCGTTGTCCGGGTAGCGGTTGATCTGCCCAGCGGGCTGCGCACGGATGAACCCTCCGACGGGGCGGTGGTGCAGGCGCATACCACCCTGAGCCTGGGGTATCCAAAACTTGCCCTGTTCTCCCCGGCCAGCACTACTTTTCTGGGTGACTGGGATCTGGTTTCCTTCAGGCTGGCCGACCCCTTGCAACTCGAAGAAGTTGACGAATCTACGCCCCGGATGCTCACGACTGGCCCGGTGGCACAGTTGCTTAAAAAGCGACACGCCAACGATCATAAGGGAACATTCGGGCACGCCCTCTTGGTGGCCGGCGGCTTCGGCAAAATGGGTGCTGCCGTGATTAGCGCGCGTGCCGTACTTCGCGCCGGTGCCGGACTCGTGACCGTGCACATTCCCCGCGTGGGATACGAGATCCTCCAGATCAGTCTGCCGGAAGCCATGTGCAGCGTCGACGAGCACCGCTACATCATCACTGCAGTAGGTGATCCGGGGGCTTATAAGACCATCGGGGTCGGTCCGGGCCTAGGCACCCGATCCGCTACCCAAAACGCCTTCTTTGAGCTGCTGGACAATTTCTCCCGGCCCATGGTTATCGACGCCGATGCCCTGAATATGCTGGCCCAGTCGCCGGAACGGCTCGGAGACCTACCGGCCGGGAGCCTCCTCACCCCCCACCCCAAGGAATTTGAACGGTTGTTCGGGGCTACCGAAAACGACTTCGCTCGTTGGGAGCTACAGCGCAACAAAGCACGGGAACTGAACTGCGTGGTGATTCTGAAGACGGGCTACACCTCCATTGCCACCCCGGACGGGCGCCAGTATTTTAATACCACCGGCAACCCCGGAATGGGCACCGGCGGAACCGGCGACGCGCTCACGGGTATCCTTACCGGCTTACTGGCCCAGGGTTACGCTCCGGCGAACGCGGCTCGGTTGGGCGTTTATCTGCACGGACTCGCCGGAGACCTGGCGGCCCGCGACCTGGAACAGGAAAGCCTGTTGGCCGAAGACCTGGTGAGTCACCTCGGCAAAGCCTTCAAGAAATTGCACCGGGCGGCCGAGGATCACTAATAGCCGATCACCTTTTTCAGCAAAAACCGCCGCAAACCGAAAGGAAGAAACCGACCAGCCACCGAGAAGACCTTGGTGTCCGCCCCAACGTAGTGGTGCACCTTGCTGGAGGACAAACTGCCGAATACCGCCTCTGCGATGTCCTCGGCCGTCAGGCGGATCCCGCTTTCCGGTAGTTTGCGAAGTAGGTGGCGGTTCTCGGTGATGAGGGGGGTACGTGCGTACATGGGGTTAATGTCGCATACCCGGATGTCGTCCCTCTCCCAGGCGATGTCCAGACTTTCCGTGAAACTGTTCACCGCCCGCTTGCTGAGGCTGTAGGCGACGAGCTCCGGATTCCCGTGCAGGGCGGAAGCGCTGCCCAGATTAATTAACCGTGCACCCGGCGTGGCCTTAAGCAAGGGGTAGCCGTAGTATGCCATGTTCATCACCCCTTTTACGTTCACGTCGATGACCCGGTGCTCGGCCGCAAGCGGCAGCGTGTCAAAACTGCCTACGCTGATGATGCCGGCGTTGTTGAGCAACACGTCCAGCCGTCCGCCGGTCCGCTCCCCGAAGGCCGCCATGGCGTCCCGGCAATCCTCCGGGTCGGTGACGTCCAGCCGGCGCACGAAGCAGTGCTCGGCCCCGTATTGATCCCGCATTTCCTGCAGTCCTGGCTCGTCCAGATCGAACAGCCCGAGGAAATAGCCGGCGGAGGCAAAACGCCGTGCGCAGGCCCTTCCGAATCCCCCCGCGGCACCCGTTATAACAATCGTTTTTTGCATAGCGTGTAAGGTAATTCCACCGTTGAACAAAAACGGACGGTCGTCAGTATTGTAGCGAAAGCCAAAGCCGCAGCCCTTGCAAGACGAAACCCAACAGAACGATATTAACGGAATGATGCACGACGGAGCCATGCAGCTTGTTGATCCGTCCCTGCCCCAGCTACTGACCATTTTACCCCTGTCCCAGCGCCCCATTTTCCCCGGCACCGCCCTGCCCATGACCTTCAGCGGCCAGGACAAAATGACCGCGATCAAGATCGCCATTGATCAGCACGATGGCTACATCGGCGCGGTACTTGAGAAGGAAACCAACGACGACGACTACCGGGAGTCGGAATACTACGAAGTAGGCACGGTCTACCAGATCATCAAGGCGATGCCGATGGGGCCGAACGGCATCCAGGTCCTCGGCCGCACCATCAAGCGGTTTCGCCGGCAGCGGGTAGTACAGACCGAGCCAAGCCTGCGGTGGCGGGTGGAATACGACAACCAGCCCGTGGTTAAGCCGGATCCCGAACTGAAAGCCTACATGCTGGCCATCAGTTCCGACATCAAAAGCCTGCTGGCCCTCAACCCCCTATTCCAGGAACAGGTCAATATGGTGGTCACGCAGCTGAACTACGACAAGCCCGGACAGACCATCGACGTGATTTCCAACCTCGTAAGTTCGGAGCGGGACAAACTGCAGGAACTGCTGGAAACCTGGAACATCGTCGACCGCGCCAAGCTGCTGCTGAACATCATCAAGGATGAGCTGCAGGTTGCCAGGATCCAGTCGCGCATCAACCAGCAGATCGAAGAGGGGGTCAACGCCAAGCAAAAGGAGTACTTCCTGCGCGAGCAACTCTCGGCTATCCGCCGTGAACTGGGCGAGGAACAGGACGAAGGAGAAAGCATCACCGAACGTATTCTGGCAATGCTGGAAGGCAAAGAAATGCCCGAGGCGGTGCGGGAAGTCTTCGACCGGGAGATGAGTAAGCTTCGATCCCTTAATACCCAGAGCCCGGAATTCAACGTCACCCGTACTTACCTGGAAACCCTGGCCGGACTGCCATGGGGAGTCTTCAGTCCGGATACCAACGACATCGCCGAAGCCCGACGCATTCTTGACGCCGACCACTACGGACTGGAGGACGTCAAGGACAACATTCTGGAGTTTTTGGCTACCATCATCAAGCGCAGTTCCGTGGCCGGTAGCATCATCTGCCTCGTCGGCCCCCCGGGCGTCGGCAAAACCAGCATCGGCCAGAGCATTGCCCGTGCCCTGGGTCGGGAGTTTTACCGCTTCAGCGTGGGCGGCATGCGCGACGAGGCCGAGATCAAGGGGCACCGCCGCACTTACATCGGTGCCATGCCCGGCAGGCTCATTCAGGCCATCAATCGGGCCAAAAGCAGCAATCCCGTGATCCTCATCGACGAGATCGACAAACTGGGTAGCGGCCACGGCGATCCGGCTTCCGCCCTGCTGGAAGTGCTGGACCCTGAACAGAACGAAACGTTCATGGACCACTACCTGGATGTTCCTTTCGACCTGTCCAACGTCCTTTTCCTGACCACGGCCAACCAGCTGGACACCATCCCCGGACCCCTTCTAGACCGCATGGAAGTTATACGACTCAGCGGTTACATCAAAAATGAGAAGGTCAAGATCGCCCAGCAGTACCTCATCCCCCGGCAACTTAAGGAACACGGCTTCGCCACCGACGAGGTCACCTTCACCGACGAAGCTCTGGACTTCCTGGTCGACCGCTACGCCAGGGAAGCCGGGGTGCGCAACCTCGAAAAGCAAATCCGCAAGATCATTCGCAAGCTGGTCCTGAAACAGGCGGAAACCGAGCAGCACAGTTTCGAAGTTACCGAGGAGGCCGTCAAGGAAATGCTCGGCCGGCCCCGTTTCACGACCGAAAAGTTGTACGACGCCCCGATCCCGGGCGTCGTGCTTGGACTTGCCTACACCGCCCTCGGGGGCGCAACCCTTTATATCGAGGCGCAGGGCATCCCAGCCGAATCTTCCGGCTTCCGACTTACCGGACAACTGGGGGACGTGATGAAGGAGAGTGCCCAGATCGCCCTGAGCTACGTGAAGGCCCTACTGACCAGTCAGGACAACCACTATTACGATAAGCACCAGGTACACCTGCACGTGCCGGCGGGTGCCACGCCGAAGGATGGCCCCAGCGCGGGAATTACCATGGCCCTGGCCCTCTATACCCTCGCCACCGGGCAGCCGCCGCGCGACAGCCTGGCAATGACGGGGGAACTCACCCTCACCGGGCGGGTACTCCCGATCGGAGGGGTGAAGGAAAAGACCATCGGGGCCCGCCGGGTAGGCATCGACACCCTCATCTTCCCGGAGGAAAACCGCCAGGATTATGAGGATCTCGATGACTATTTGAAGGAGGGACTGACGGCCCACTTCGCCAAGACGTTCACCAACGTCCTGGATATCGCGCTGACTAAGACTCCGTCTTCTTCCGCTTCCGTGGTGTCTTGAAGAATTCCTTGAGCTGTTTGTCGGTCATGAAGTTGTAGTCCGTCCACGTAGATACGGTCGTCTTCTTGATGTCCCGGTAATCCTTGCCGCGCTTGTTGGTGTGTACCTTGATCAAACGCTTGGTGTAGCGGATAGCCAGGCGGCGCAGTTCCTGGTTGAACTGCTCGTTGGCGAAGATTTTCATGTAGACCGGGAACTGCTTGCCGGTGACGCTGAACCACTCATTGTAATCGTCGGTACCGAGGCTGGCGGCCAGGCGGTCGAAGTACACCAGTACACTCTTGCGCACGTTTTCGTTGAAGTCGCTCAGACCCTCGTGCTTCAGCACTTCTGCCTGAATGGCTTCCTGTACGTCGGGCTCGGTGAAGCCTTCGTTGTGGAGGCGGTCGGTAAGGTTGAAGTAGGCAGTCAGGTCATCCTCGATGCTGCGGTCGACAATCTGACCCAGGGCCAGTTC
Source organism: Neolewinella litorea (assembly GCF_004803465.1). GTDB lineage: Bacteria > Bacteroidota > Bacteroidia > Chitinophagales > Saprospiraceae > Neolewinella > Neolewinella litorea. The sequence continues at coordinate 842,224 of NZ_SRSF01000001.1, forward strand.
CTGGTCGGGACCGAAGGTTACTTTAGGGTCGTTCTTGAGGCGGAGCAGGAAGCTCATCACCTGTGCTTCTACGCGTTCGGGATTCTCTTTACGTTCCCGGTTCAGGACGGCGACAATGTCGTCCCGCGTTTCCCCTTCAGGGGTCAGGAAGGCACCATAGATGATAATCGGTTCGATGAGTTCCTTACGGCCGGCGAAGTCGGAGTTGGTGGCAAACTGGTAGAGGGGTGCCGGCAGGGCGTCGTTGTTCAGTTCGGCGTTGGATACCCGGTACAGGAGGAAGTCCACCATGTGATCGGTGTGCGAGATCAGTTCGGCAGCCTCCAGGGGGAAGGGCGCGTACTGGTAATTGCGGCTCATGAACTGCCGCTTGTAGCGGTCGTAGATCTGCTTGCGACCGGCGGCCGTGCGGGCGTCGTCGGACTTCTGCTGGAGCAGGAACTGACGTACCCGCTTGGTGGGGATGCCATCTACCAGACCCGTTACGTAGATGTCGCTGCTCAGGGCGAATCCTACCTGTACGGCCTGGCCGATCCGGCTGCGCAGCTGGTCGAAGTTCATGTTCCCGGCAATGTAGGTCAGCACTTCCCCGAAGTGGTCGTTCTGCCGCGTATAGTGGTAGTGCTCGTTGATCTGGGGGCGCAGTACGCTGTACCCGAGTACCCGGGGCAGGAACAGTCCTTCAAAGCGGTCGTCCAAGAGGTACCGCTCAAAGCTTTCGATCTCGAATGGCGAATAGTGGTTGATCTGCTCGTGTGCGGCCTCGATCTGAGGCTCGAATTCAGCTTTCAGGGCTTCGTAGTATTCGTCCTCTTCCTCTTCCAGGTATTGGGCCAGGGTGGGACTTTCCTGGATCGCGTCGGCGATCGCGTCTAGGTGGGCTTTATAGGTATCGTTCAGTTCGTACATATCGTGCGTAAACTTTAGCGTAGTAAAAGAAAACCCGGTAGTGCCACTTAAGGCATTACCAGGATCTTGCGGCTCCCGTGAGCGCGCTTGTCCGGCGAAGATAGCGATTTTATCCGGTATTGCCCCTGCTCACCGGGCTTACCTGCCACGACCCGTTCGGTGCGTATACCCTTTTGCGGCGGAGCGCGGGTGCCGGGCAAGGAGAAGCGGCCAGGGGCCGCGCCAGTCGGTTTGGCAGGGTAGAATAGGGATCGGCGCCCGGGCTACGCCACCGGGCCGCCCTGATTTCGACCAATGGGCCGTGAGGCGCGCCCAACGTCCGTCCCTTCCGCAACTGCTTATCGTCAATAACGTTATCTTACCATAAATCCCTGATCATGTCAATCGCATTTATAGTAATCCTGGTATTTGCCCTGTTGGTAATTACCGGAAGCTTCTTCACCGTCCGCCAGCAAAGCGCCGCCATCCTGGAGCGCCTGGGCCGTTTTCAATCCATTCGCGGACCGGGCTTCCATTTCAAGGCCCCCTTTATTGACCGTGTCGCCGGCAAGGTGAGCCTTAAGGTGCAACAGCTCGACGTCAACGTCGAAACCAAGACGAAGGACAACGTTTTCGTCAAATTGAAGGTCGGCGTGCAGTTCGCCGTCGGCCCGGAAAGCGTCTACGATGCGTTTTACAAGCTCGACAACCCCTACGAGCAGATCAACAGCTACATCTTCGACGTGGTCCGTGCCGAGGTACCCAAGATGAAACTTGACGACGTCTTCGAACGCAAGGATGATATCGCCAACGCCATCAAGACGGAACTGCAGGAGGCCATGACCAGCTACGGCTACAACATTGTCAAGGCCCTGGTCACCGATATTGACCCCGACGCCACGGTAAAAGTGGCGATGAACCGCATCAACGCCGCTGAGCGCGAAAAGCTGGCCGCCGAATACGAAGGTGAGGCCGACCGCATCCGGATTGTTGCCAAAGCCCGCGCCGAAGCGGAAAGCAAGCGCTTACAGGGACAAGGTATCGCCGACCAGCGTCGCGAGATCGCCAAGGGACTTGAGGAGTCGGTCGACATCCTCAACAGCGTGGGCATCAACAGCCAGGAAGCATCCGCCCTCATCGTGGTCACCCAGCACTATGACACCCTGCAGAGCATGGGCGAAAACGTGAATTCCAACCTCATCATGCTGCCCAACGCCCCCACGGCGGGTTCCGACATGCTGGCCAACATGACCGCCAGCTTTGTAGCCAGCCAGCAAATGGGTGAAGAGATGAAGGAGCAGAGCGAAAAACTCAAGGCCCAGAAGAAACGCGACCGGATCAAGCTGGAGCGGTAATTGAAGATTCTGGTTACCGGCCCCGAGAGCTCGGGGAAGTCTACCCTATCCCGACAGTTGGCCTGGGCGCTCGACGGCATCTTTATAGCCGAACAGGCCCGGGCCTACCTCCACGCCCTGGACCGGCCCTACTCCATGGCCGACCTGCCATTGATCTGGACCCGCCAACGACAGGCCGAGGACGAAGCCATGCGCACGGAAGCGTCCTTTATCGTTTGCGATACTGGTCCGGAAGTGATCCGGGTGTGGTCGGAAGTCAAATACGGCGAATGTGCCCCTGGTGTGATGCGGGCTTTCCATGAGCGCCCTTACGACCTTGTATTGCTGTGTCACCCCGATTTGACCTGGATCCCTGACCCCCTGCGGGAACATCCCGACCCATCCGACCGCCGGGCCATTTATGCCATCTACGAAAAATACCTCCCCGGGGCCATTTCCATTCGTGGATCCAACCGCCTTGCTCAGGCCTTGCGCGCGGTGTGGACTTTTCTGGGCCGGTAGGTGCCTATTCCTGCGCCGGCAAGCGCGAAAGTATGTCCTCCACTACACCCCGGTGGTTCACCAGCCGTGGCACCTTGTGTTGCCCACCCAGTTTACCGCGATCCGCCAGCCACTGCCGAAAAAATCCGTCGGGCAGGACGGTGAGGGCGTGTCGGTTGATCGCGAAATCGTTGCTGCGTTTGGTGCGGTAATTGCCATTGTGCCGCTGCAGCGCCTCGTCGAGGGCCCGGTTGAAACGCTCGAGGTCCGAGGGTTCCCGCTCGAATTCGATCAACCAGTGGTGGCGGCCCTTGCGGTCCACCTCGATGTACTGCGGCGCTACCGTAAACTCCCGCACCGAGGCCCCGGTCGAGGTACAAGCTTCCAGCAGGGCACCCTCCGCTTCTGACCGCAGCAGGTCCTCCCCAAAAGCGTTGATGAACTCCTGGGTGCGACCGACGATGACCAATCGGTAGGGATCAACTTCCGTAAACCGGATAAGGTCGCCCATCGGATACCGGTACAGCCCGGCGGCGGTCGTAATCAGCATGACGTAGATCTCATCCACCCGTACCCCTTGCAGGGAAACCGCCTCTTGACTTCCCTGCTGATAGTCGTCCCAGGGGATGAATTCGTAATAGATTCCGGTAGTCAGAAGCAGGAGCATGGTCCGGAGGTCATCGCGGTCCTGTACGGCAAAGAAGCCTTCGGTCGCATTATAGATCTCCTGAAAAATGAAGCCCGGCTTGGGGAACAGTCGCTCGAACTGGGCGCGGTAGGGGGCGAAATTGACTCCCCCGTGCTTGAAGACGGCCGCATCCGGCCAGACGTCGAGCATGGTGTCTCCACCGTGGATTTCAAGAATGCGCCGGTAGAGGGGCAGGTTCCAGGTGGGTACGCCGCCGAGAATCGTGATGCCGGGTTCGAAGGCAACCTGATGGGCGATCTTCTCGATTTTCTCTTCGTAGTTCGGGGCAGTAGCCAGCTGTACATCGGGGATGTAAAGCGGGCGCATGATGCGCGGAATGCTCAGGATAATGGCGGCGCTGATGTCGGCCTTGGGTAGTCCGGAAGCTTCATGGATACCCTGGTACGCGCCCCCGATGAGCAAATTTTTGTGGCTGAAGACTTCCAGTTCCTCATTCTTCTCGTACAGGGCCGCGAGGCTGAGCCAACTGCCCTTGAGGTGGATGGCCCCTACGGCCGATTGGGGAATGGGCAGGAACTTGACCGCCCCGGTAGTACCGCTGGTAGTGGCGATCCAGGCTGGCGGATCGTGGGTGAGCACCCGCTCCTCTCCCGCCAGAATGCGATCGATATAGGGGCGATGTTGCTCGTAATTTCTTACCGGAACCGTGGTGGCGAATCGCTCGGGTTCGGTAATCAGGCGTTCGAAGTCGTGCTCTTGGCCGAAGGCCGTATACCGGTTGGTGCGCAGAATCTGCCGAAGTACCTCCTCCTGTAATTCAAGCGGGCGTTCGTAGTGGGCCTGCAACTCGCGGCGGTACCTACCCAAATAGGTTTTGAACAGCGTATTGACGATGCTCAGCATGGTGACCGCTTTGTGTAGGGCCTAAGGAAAGCAAAGAAAAGGAGTGAGATCATAAAATTTCGAGCAGCTCGCGCTTACTTTCCAGCAAACGCAAAATATAGGGCAGGCGTTTGCGGGTGTGCTCGTACCCCACGTCGTGCAAGTCCGTCAGGCGGTTCAGGTTGAAGATATGATAATCGTTAAGGTTGCTCGGTTCCAGTACCACGTCGCACAGTTCGGCGGAGGGCAGGGTGTTGGCCATGATCGACAGATCGAAGCACCGCCAGACGATCCCGATGACGGTTTTCACGTCGGCGGGTTTGAGGCTTTCGTAGGGCATCAGGTTGCTGCCGATGATGAAGTCGGTCTGATTGAGCAGTGGTTTGACGGGCATATTCTCGATCACCCCCCCGTCGACGTATTGCGCTCCGTCGATGACCACCGGCCGAAACAGGAAAGGAATACCGCAACTGGCCGCCACTAGCTCGTGCAGCGGACCGCTGTCGTGGCATTCGAGCTGGCCGGTGTTCAGGTTGGTAACGCCCACGTAGAAGTGTCGCTGCAGCTGTTCGAAGCTATTGTCGGGAATCACCGTGGCCAGGCGCTCCTGCAAGTAGACGCTGCTGGTCAGTCCGGTAAGGGGCATACCCAACTTGTAGAAGCGAAAGATGGAGGACTCCAGGGCGAAGGTCATCATGTCGTCCGGACTCACCCCCGCGGCGTAGAGCGCCCCGACCAAGGCACCGGCGCTCACGCCTACGACCTTTTCGGGTTCGATACCGGCTTCGGTAAGCGCGCGTAGCGCCCCGATGTGTGCGGCACCCCGCGCGCCGCCGCCCGAAAGCGTGATGCCAATGGTCAACTTCTCCATCAGACTTACAGACACCCTACGCCGCACCCTGGTTCAGGCCCCAACCTTTAAAGGAGGATTGCGTTGCAAACAGCATGAAAGATCTCAAGCAAAAGACCGCCTACGTCACCGGCGGCAGTAAAGGAATCGGCTACGGAATTGCCGAAAAACTGATGGAAAATGGTGTCAATGTCGTCATTACCAGCCGCAGTCAGGACGCCGCCACCGAGGCCGCGGATCGCCTTAATGCCCTGGGCCATCCCGGCCGCTGCGTGGGTACGGAAGCCGACGTACGTAGCCTGAAAAGCCAGCAGAAAGCCGTAGCCCTGGCCCGCGACACCTTTGGCGGACTGGACATCGTGGTTGCCAACGCCGGCGTGGGGCACTTCGCCCCGGTACAGGAACTGACGGAGGAGCAGTGGAACGAGACGATCGATATCAACCTCACCGGCACCTTCCTGACCGTGAAGGCCAGCATCGACGAACTCATCAAGTCGAAGGGCTACCTGTTTACCATAGCCAGTCTGGCCGGCACCAATTTCTTTGCCAGCGGCTCGGCGTATAACGCCAGTAAATTCGGCGTGGTGGGCTTTACGCAGGCCGTAATGCTAGACGTGCGCAAACAAGAGGTGAAGGTATCGACCATCATGCCCGGTTCGGTAGCCACGCACTTCAACGGCAACGAGCCGGATGAGAGCGACGCCTGGAAAATCCAGATCGAGGATCTTGGGCAGCTGGTAATCGACCTCCTGAAGATGCCCGCCCGGACGCTGCCGAGTAAGGTGGAGGTGCGGCCTGCTGTGCCTCAGTAGGGATTCTATAATTTACAAGGGGTAAAGTACCATTTACAATTTGCGGCTCTGCTCACTCCGTTCGTCTAGCGGCTCTGCTCGCTTAGCTCGTCCTACGGCTCTGCTCGCTTAGCTCGTCTGGCGACTCTGCTCGCTACGTCCGTCTTACAGCTCTGTTCGCTTTGCTCGTCTGACGGCTTTGCTCACTACGTTCGACTGACGGGTCTGCTTGCTTTGCACGGCTGGCGGCTTAGCTCACTACGTTCATCTGACGGTTTTGCTGGCTTTGCTGGTCTGGCAGCTTTGCTTGCAACGGTTGCTTGATGGCCCTACTCAGATCGCCTCTTTGACCGCTTTGTTCGCTTCGCTTATCTGGGGCTCTATTCTCTTTGATTGGTATTACCAACCGGGCACTTTTCCAGAGTGAGAGCGTAGCGAGCAAGGCCGCCATTTTTAACTTGTATGTACTCAATAGTACATTGAGTCGGTTCAATCATTGCCACTCTCGGCAGCATCCTCTCCCGTGCCGATGTTTTCGCTGGGGTCGGGTGTTTGGGTGCGGCGGATCACCTTGTCGATGCGGGTAGCCAGCACCTGGTGGTCGTAGGCGGAGTTGCGGCCCAGCACGTTGGACATGAGGGCTACCAGGTAGCGGGTGCCGTCGGGTTGCTCGACGATGGCTACGGAGTTCATGTAGTTCATGCGGTTGCCCTTGTACTTGGCGCAGCTGGTGCCGGGCCGGCAGCCGTACAGGGATCCTGATTTGAAGTAGACGCCGGCAGAATCGAGGGCGGGTGCGTGGGCGTAGCGGATGCGGCGGTCGGTCATGTACATCAGGCGCTTCAGTTCGAGGCTGGAGGGGGCGTCCACTACCCTGCCCGATTCGAGGGCGGTAAGCCACTTCATTAGTCCGCGGACCGTGCCGATGCTTCCCCCCTTTGGAGGAACGATGCCGCTGGCCCCGCGGGTGAACATCGTTCCCAGCCGCCAGGCGTCGCCGTCAATGCCCATATCGCGGAGCGGACCGTTCACGACGTCCTCACCCAGGTCGCGCAGCGTGGTGCGATCCGTGGTTTTGAAGTAGTCCATCATCTCCTCGTAGGTAAGGTCGGGGTACCGCTCGCCGAATACGCGCATCAGGAGGGCTTCGCGCCACACGATGCTGGCGGCGCCGTTGTTGCTGACCGAGAGCATATGATCGACCCATTGGTAGAGGTTGAACTCGTCGGAGGGGTCGACCCGCTTCCGGGAGTAGCGCTCGGTTTCCGGATCGTAGATGGGGATGGTGTGGTGGTCGTACACGCCGAAGGGGCCGGCCTTAACCACCTTGCGGCGCATCAGGTCCCAGCGTTTGTGGATGCTGTCGGGGTACATATTCTGCAGTTCGCAGAAAAAGGCGGTGGCCACGGCGAGTTTGCCTACACTACCGGGTTGGTAGCCGGCGGTGGGGTTGCGCTCGGCGTAGCGGTGCGGGCGGCCGGGGGTCATATCGAACACGGCTACCGAGTAAGAGGGGTGCATGTTGGGGAAGATCTTGCCGATCTCCTGCTGCAGCGCCGGGTCAACGGCCGGGAGGCTGTCGAGGGGGTCTTCCATGAGGTTCAGCCGAACGTATTCGAGACTGTGGCGGGCGCCGTAGGGCAAGGCGCGGACGATGGCCGCGCTGTCCATACGCGCCAGACGGACCAGCCGTTCGATGCCGGTCTTTTCGTAGCCGTCAATGGGATAGGTGCCGGCGGGGGCGGCGGGGAACAGTACCGCCAAGATAACGGCACAGAACAGGAATATGCGGAAGTGTTGGAGAGTCATCGCCGGTAAAGGTAATGAGGAGATTTGAGGGGGGATTTGGGATTGTGGATTTGGTGTCAGACATCCGACGTGTCAGTCCTGCCAGGCTGGCAGACGTCGGACGTCTGTCATAATGTCATTCCCAGAAATCCTAGGATATACTTAGAGCCCGGCGTCTCATTTTGCTTTACGGAATGAAATATTCAAAAATTTGAGAATCCCTGAGCCTGCCACGTCCGACGTCTGCAAAATTGTCAGCACTGCCACGTCCGACGTCTAACTCACCAAAAAACCCTACCTTTGCGCGCTAAAATCGAAACTTATGCCCGCCACGGACACCCGCCCGAATTATAAAGTAAAAGACATCAACCTGGCCGATTGGGGCCGCAAGGAGATCCGCCTCGCCGAAGCCGAAATGCCCGGCCTGATCGCCCTGCGCGAGCAGTACGGCCAAAGCAAACCCCTTAAGGGCGCCCGCATCGCCGGCTGCCTGCACATGACCATCCAGACCGCAGTGCTGATCGAGACACTGGTCGAACTCGGTGCCGAAGTGACTTGGTCAAGCTGCAACATCTTCTCCACCCAAGATCACGCCGCGGCCGCCATCGCCGCCGCTGGAGTACCCGTCTACGCCTGGAAAGGAATGACGCAGGAGGAATTTGACTGGGCCATCGAGCAGACGCTGTATGCCTTCCCCGACGGACAGCCCCTCAACATGATCCTCGACGACGGCGGTGACCTCACCAATATGGTCTTCGACGATCACCCCGAGCTCGTCGACGGTATCCGCGGCCTTTCTGAGGAGACCACCACCGGCGTCCACCGCCTGTACGAGCGTATGAAGAACGGCACCCTCGTAATGCCCGCCATCAACGTGAATGACTCGGTAACCAAATCGAAGTTCGACAACAAGTACGGTTGCAAGGAATCGGCCGTCGACGCCATCCGCCGCGCCACCGACGTCATGATGGCCGGCAAAGTGGCCGTGGTAGCCGGCTACGGCGACGTGGGCAAGGGTACCGCCGCTAGCCTCCGCGGAGCCGGTTGCCGGGTCATCGTCACCGAAATCGATCCCATCTGCGCCCTGCAGGCCGCCATGGACGGCTTTGAAGTGAAGCGCATGGAGAACGCTGTTCCCCGTGCCGACATCATCGTCACCGCCACGGGCAACTTCAATATCCTCACCGAGCAGCACTTCCGCGCGATGAAGGACAAGACCATCGTCTGCAACATCGGCCACTTCGATAACGAGATCGACATGGCGTGGCTCAACAAGAACTACGGCCACACCAAGGATAACATCAAAGCGCAGGTCGACCTCTACAACATCGAAGGCAACGACGTCATCATCCTGGCGGAAGGTCGCCTGGTGAACCTGGGTTGCGGCACGGGCCACCCGAGTTTCGTAATGTCCAACAGCTTTACCAACCAGGTGCTGGCTCAAATGGAACTATGGAACAACCGCGACAGCTACGAGAACAAGGTTTACATGCTGCCCAAGCACCTTGACGAGCAGGTAGCCCGCCTGCACCTTGAAAAGATCGGCGTGGAACTGGAAGACCTCAGCGAAGCCCAGGCCAAGTACATCGGCGTAGACCAGAACGGTCCCTTCAAGCCCGACCACTACCGGTACTAGACCCGCAAAGGACCACCACGCAAACAGGTGTACCGGCAGTGCCGGTACACCTGTTTTGTTTTGTCGATGGTGGTTTGGTGTGCAAAGATTATCCCATGCATGCGTCCCATGCGCTGCATGGTAATTGGTCTAGCAGATCTTTGGATGTACCTATCGCGCGGGCTTGCTTTGCTCCCCCGCCTGGTTGAAAGCTGTAAAGGGCTGGATACGGGCCACGGTGAAAAGCTTTCAAAAAATCGGGATGGCACACATAGCCGTATGAGTCCTCAAGCAGGAGGCACACTCACTGCGTGGGTTGAGGTTGCTCTGTATTTACCGAGGAATCAGACTACTCCTCCCCCAGCCTTCACAGGAGACAAAATTTTCCATTCCACTCAGATCGACCGAATGAAAATGGCGTGTTCTTCCAGCAGCGTGGAGAGGTCTTCGAACAGTTCGCGCACGGCGTGGAATGCCGATTGATCTTCTGTGCCGGTCGGTACCAGGTTTACCGTCTCCCGCTGATAAAATGGTTCCAGGGGGTATTTCTCGGTCACGGCGGCATCAGGGCTCGCCACCAGGGGGACGGAAGGCGGCAGCAGCAGCTCAAAGGTGGGTCTCGGGTCTGTCGGTGATGGACCGTGCCCGACGCTGCGGGGTTGCTGGGCCGCCAGCGTGGTGGAAAACAATACGAACAGAAAGACAAAGGGTAGTTGTTGGGACATAGCAAGGCATAGGCTGAGGGTTAAACCATACCAAATGGTTAACCCCGGACGGCAATATTGCCGCCGGATAAACTGCCTACATGCACGAGTTATTTCCCCCTTACCGTTCTTTTAGATTTGTTTCTTCGCGCTTCTTCTATTTATTTCGTTCGACGCTCGCGGAAGACCAGTTGTATGGATTCAGCCTTGGCGACGTCGACAAAAAACTGCCGGAATTCAGGGAATTCCTCTGCCGGCACCAAGGCCGGGCGCAGTAAGAGCGTCCGGATCCACAGCAGGCCCTCATCCGTAGCGCGCATCTCGGCGCGGTATTCACCCACCGCGTGCTCGTATACCAGGGCTTCGCTCAGAAGCCCGGACTCAATCTCGAGGCTTTCGTCGTAGTGCACCCGTACAGTATCAACCAGGAATCGGGTTGTACGGTAATCTACCGGTAAGCGCCGCTCTTCCTGGGGATCGGGAATGTTGGTATAGGGGTGAGGGTTCAGCGCAAAAAAGCGACGACTGCCCATTTTGCGTACCCGGCTGTTCAATGTGGTGTTATAGGCCAGTGTAACTTCTGGCGCGTCCTCGGCAACGGTGTATGTAAAGGCACTACCGGAAACGTCGGGCAGAAAATTGTTCCGGTGTAGCCAGTCCAGGCGGTCCTGCGTGCTTCCGAAGTAGGCCGCCAGCTCCCTAAACAGCTCCTGCGCACCACCGAAGTAGGTGGCACTGAGTTCAAATTCCACCGCATTGTCGCCATCCAGCGTTTGGGTAACCGACCGTAAGTGACCGTGTTCCGACGGCACGAGCGAAGGCGTACGCGCCAGTCGCCCGCCCTCCGGGGTAATCCACAATACGCCTCGGTCCAGGGTGGATTCCCCGAGGTAGCCCGTGGGGGCGTGCTTGCTGGTACATTCCAGATACATCTCTTCGGACGGCACGTACAGCACCATATGGTTGAAGGCCGAAGTCGCAAAATCCTCCCGAATGGCATAGTACGGCACATCGGAGCTGTTGATGAGTACGGGATAGGATGCGATACCCACCTCCTTCAGCATGGCCCCCATGTAGTTGCTCAACGCCTTGCAATCGCCGTAGCGATTCTCATCGACGTAGGTGGCGCTGAAGGGTTGCCAGCCTCCGATGCCCAGCTGGACGCTTACGTAGCGGCAGCGGGTCTGCATGAAGCGGTACAGGCGGTCTACCCGCTCGCGGTCGGTAGCGGCGCCCTCCACCACGGCGTGTACCTCCGCGGCAAGTTGATCGGGCAACTGGTCCCGGCCGGTCATGATGCTCCCGATGAAGCTTCCAAACCGGCTCCAGTCGCTGAAACTGCCGCGGTAGTTTTCAATCTGGAAGTCGCCCAGGGCCACCCGTACGTAAGGCAGCGTTTCCGTTGCCACCGGCGCTAGTGGTTCGCTCGGTTGGGCGGGGATATTCTCAAGGGTCCAGCGGTAAATCCGGTCCTTACCCTCCACGGACACCTGCGGGTCGGCCACGAGAGAGGAAGCGTAAAGCAGGTCTATCTCATTCGGCACGTAAGCGGTGAAGGTCGACTTCACCAAGGATTGATCGCGCTGTACAGGACTCCAGTGGGGAAAGGCCATGGCCGCGAAGTCGGTAAGCTTTCGCTCGATTTCCACCGCGATCGTGCAGGGGTATGCGGTACAGGGCACTTTGGTGTACCGTACCCAGCGATCTTCAAGGAAGGATACCTCGGAGGTGACCCGTTCGTCCTGGATGTTTCCCTTCTTGGCGCGGAAGAATTCCCGGCCGAACAGATCGGTGGCCGCTACCTCGAATGTATTGATCTTCGATTCTCCATCGTAGGCGGCGATGATCAGATCCTCGCGATCGTGCCGACTGTTCAGGAGCGTAACGACCCACCGCTCGAGAATGGTAGCCGAACGCAGCGAGGTTACCCGGTACTCCAGGTCGTGAGCCATCACTACGGAGTTGGCGTTTTGCCGCAGACTATCGGGTAGTGCCAAAACGCCCAGCGCTTCGGACTGGCCTTGCACCTGCGCCCCCGCCCAGATGAATAAGAAAAGCAAGCAGGGACGAATCATAGTTGTTTCTTGAAGATAAGGGGTGAGGTCTGCAGTTCCGTAATGCGGCGGAACATTTCCCGCAGGGCCGGATATTCATCGGCGGCGTATAGCGTGCGATCCAGGATGACGGTGTAGACGACCGAAACGTGGCCGGGCGAAACCTCCTGTACCTGATAGGTAGCGGTCATACTTCCGTCGGCGGCGCGCAGGCGCACGGGAGCGGGGGCCTCTTCAAGGGCGTAGCCCGCCGGTAGCCGCAGGTTGGCCACGTAGCGCTGCTGCCACGGGTAGGGGAAATCGATAGGAAAGCTGCGCGTGTCCACGTCGGCCAATTCACCGTCTACCAGTGGCAGCAGGATGGGCTGAATATAAAGGTGGTCGTCGACCGCCTGCGCCACGGGGGCCGTAAGGCGCAGTTCGTAGGTGAACTGGTTGCGGGGTGCGTCGTCCGGTTCCTCGGCGGAGAAGGAGGTGACGCGTGCCTCGGGCATTACCTGCAATATGGCGGGTACCATCGGGGCCTCGGCGTCGCTTTTCCGCTGGTTAAGGGCAGTACGGCCATCAAAGGCGAAGTAGTCCAGCATCCGCGACTTGACGACTACCTCGGCCTCCCCGGACTCCGCAACGTCCACGTCGAGCATCATAACCTGGCGCGACGAGGGTACGTCCAGCGAGATCCAGCGCGGGTCGCTCTTGTCGGCTACCCAGCCCCGGTGGTTGAGCGCGCGCTCGCGGGGCAGACCGGCCGGGCGGTCGGCCGATCCCGTATCCAGAAGCAAGGGCTTCCCGTCCGCCTCGGTGTAAACCATGAGGTGGTTGAACTGATGAAGCAGCGGGTACTGCTCGATGGGGGCGCCGGTGTTGCGCAGGGATACCAACAGGGGGTGGGCCTCCACCCCGGCCTCGTTGAGCAGGCTCAACAGAGCAATATTCAGATCGGCGGAATTGCCGCTTTTCGACTGAAAGACCTGGTCGGGAGTCTTGGAAGCCAGCATGTCGTAATTGCCGTTCCAGCTGATGTTGCGGTTGATGAAGGCGTAGGCCGCCTCTATCTTTTCGCCCTCGGAGGCCTGCTGTGCGATCAGGGGCTCGGCGGCTTTCCACAAAGCATTGTAGTTGATCTTGTTGCGGTAGTACCGCCCGAAATCCTGCCGGTCCTGAAGTTCCTTGACCGTCTCCTTCCAGTTGCTGAAAATGGACCGCTCCGGACTGCCGGGGTACTGCACGGCCTGCAACTGCAGGCGGACGCTGGGCAGGTAATCGCCGGCGTTGTTGCTGTAGGGTTGATTGCGGAAAGCGGGCAGGTCGCGCATCGCCCAGAGGATGTCCGAATGCTCGATCTTTTGCTGACCGCCATTGTAGGCTCCGGTATTGAAGCGGGGACCCCAGGCGCGGGGCGTCAGCTTGACCTCGTTAACGTCAAGACGCGGCGCGGTGAGCGAAACGTAGCGGTAATAAGGCGGAATCATTGCGTCGTACTGGGCCCAACGTACCGGTATATCCTCCTGAAAAGTGTACGATGAGGGTATGAGGATATTCTTCCGCCTTTCCAGGTACCGGTATTCCACGATCGCGCCTTCGCTTACCTGGGGGAAGGTGAACTTGAACGCTTCGCGGGTGCCTTCAAGTTTCTCGCGGTATATCTGTGCGGCCGGTACCGGAAGGGAACCGCCGCCGGGGAGGTGAATGAAGGCTTCCACTTCACTGATCTCGGCGTATTCCCGGTTGAAGGTCAGCGTGATATTGGCCCGGTCGAAGGAGGACGGTTTGAGCAGTTTCACGCGGCGGTGGTGGCGCTCGGTGAGCGACGGCCCGTCCGAATCACTGTATTCGAAATCCAGACTCAGGCGGTCGTAAAGCACATATGCATCGGCCGTGGGGTCACCGGGCACCTCCATTAGCGCACGCTCTTCGTCGGTCACCCGTCCGAAGGATACTTCGGGGGTGGATTGAGCAGCGACCTGGATTGTCATCAGACAAAAAACCAGCGTGCAAAAGTCTCGGATCATATAGGGGTGAGTGGTGTGCGGAACGCTCCGGAAGGTCGAAAATATTCCCCAGTGGGGAGTACAATCGTTAATTATTTGGCGCGACGAAATACAATTGTGGCCTCCTGCAATTCGATGATCCGGCGGTACATATCCCGCAGCATGGGATAGGCATCGGCGGGGTACACCGTTTGGTCCAGGTTTACCCGAAATACAATCGAGATCGTGCCGTTGGCGTCGTCCGAAGCGGAATAAAAAGCCGCCATGCCCCCATCTGCACTGCGCAGGCGCACGGACGCCGGCAGTTCTTCAACGGCATACCCCTCTGGCACCTTGATGTTGGCGATGTAATTGACCTGCCAGGGATAGGGAAAATCAATCGGATAGAGCCGCTGTTCCACATCATCAAGTTCGTCGTCGAGCAGTGGAATGACCACCGGCTGCAAATAGAGGTAATCATCCGCCACCATACCGGCCGGTACGTCCAGTTCGGCGGTGATGCCCAGGGCACCGGAGGGGTCGTCAACCCCGTGGGTTACCTCGTGCGACCGAACTTGCGTTTCCGGGAAGCCGGCGACGATCTCCCGCACCAGCGGTCCGTCGAGGGGTGAATCCATACGCGACAGTTCCTGCCGGCCCCGCAGGGCATAGTAGCTGTTCAATTTGCTCTCTATCTTGATTTGGGACGCACCGGCTTCGTCAAGACCAATGTGTGCCATCACGATCTGTTTGGCCTGGGGCACAAACACGTCCACCCATCGTGGGTGAGCCGGATCGGCTACCCAGCCCCGGTGGTTGAGGGCCTTTTCGCGGGGCAGGCCGGGGGGGCGACCCGCGTTGTTGGCGTCCAGCAGGTACGGTTGCCCCTCCACTTCCGTGTACACGAGCAGGTGATCGAACTGCGTCAGTATGGGATAAATTTCCACGGGCGAGCCCTGGTCCCGCAGGGAGACGAGCAGGGGGTAAGCCGGGATACCGGCTTCGTGCAGCAGGGCCAACAGGGCGAGATTAAGGTCGGCGCTGTTGCCCTCCCCTTTTTCCAGTACCTGGTTTGGGCTGTCGGTCCCGAAAATACTGGTGGATCCGTTCCAGCGGAGGTTCCCACAGACGTAGCGGTAGGCGGCATCAATGCGCGCCTGAACCCCTTCGGCTGCGGAGATGGCCGGCTCAGCCGCTTCCCAGACCTGTTTGTAGTTGGACCGGTTCAAATAGGCGCGGCCAAAATTGCGGTGATCGGTGAGGTTCTCGACCGTCTCTTTCCAGTTGCTGAAGACCGGTTGCGCGATTTCACCGGGGTAGTTGACCGACTGCAGTTGCAGCCGTACGCGGGGCAGATAGTCGGTAGCATTGTTCGTATAGGGCTGGTACTCGAAAGCCGGTACATCCTGCATGGCCCAGCGGATGTCCTGGTGCGCCACACGCTCGTGGGCGGTAGGCACCTTGCGGAATACCGGTCCCCAGGGTTTGCGGGTGGTCTTGACGTCATTGACGACGTAGTTTCCGGAGATTCCGAGACTTACGTACTTGTAGTATTCGGGGACGAAAGCGGTATACTCGGACCAGCGCACGGGCACGTCGCGCTGAAAGGCGAAGCGGGTGGGAATGAGAATATTCTCCGAGCGCTGCGTGTAGGTGTATTCGATGACTGCCCCGGGTGTCACCTGCGGAAAGGTAAACTTGAGGGTATTGTAGTCGCCGTCGCGCTCGCGGATGAAGTCCTTGCCCGACAACTTGATGCGTTCCCCGTCGGGCAGGTGGATGACCGCCTTCAGGCCCGAGATGGCTTCAACATCACGGTTGTAGCGCAGGGAAACGTTAGCGCGGTCGAACGCGGCGGGCGTGATCAGTTTTACCCGGGTGTGAAATTCCTCGATCGTAGTGGGTCCCTTGTCGCGCAGGTAATCGAACTTCAGGTCGAGCCGGTCGTACAGGATGTAAGCCGCGGCGGCGGAGTCCTTTCCCGGGGGCATGGCCGCCAGGTCCTCCGCGGTAATTTTGCCGAATTTAACGTCCCCATATTCCTGGGCCAGTAATAAGGTGGAAAAAAGCAGAGCGGGTAATAACCCCAGCAGGCGAAGTAACATGTAACGGGATATGCAGATGGATACCAAAAAGCACCATCCGGGGTGAAATGCAATAGCACGTATTAGGTAAACCATAATCCCTTGTCGATTATTGGATATTACCCATCATTAATAAACGCGTTTCGGCGAATATGAAATTTGGAAAAGTAACCGACCCCTCCGCCATCGAATACCAACTTCCGGTGGAGCCACTGGCCAACCGTGCGCGTCTCGACCGCTACGAACTGGGCGTGGGGGAAGGGCGCCCACGCATTTACATCGGCGCCACCGGGTGGAGTATGAAGGAATGGGTGGGCAAGTGGTACCCCGACGGTGCCCGCACGTCAGATTATCTGGACCACTACGGCGCTCAATTCAATACCATCGAACTCAACACCACGCACTACCGCATCCCCACGCCGGAAATGGTGGAGAAATGGTACGCACAGGTGCCCGCTGACTTTCGCTTCTGCCCCAAGGTGCCGCAATTTATCAGCCATTCCCGCAACCTGGGAGCGGGCGACGGCGGACTGCAAAAGTTCGTCGCTGCCCTCGACGGGCTCCGGGAGAAAATGGGCTGTGCCTTCATTCAGTTGCCACCTTATTTCGGGGCGGACCGCCTGCCCGTGCTGGATGCTTTCCTGGGGCGGTGGCCGCGGGTGCTGCCTCTCGCCGTGGAAGCCCGCCATGAAAGCTGGTTCAGCGACCCCTTCGCCACCGAGGCCTTGATGGATACCCTGGCACGGCACGGTACCGCGGCGGTAATCACCGACGTAGCCGGCCGACGCGATGTGCTGCACGGCTACGTGACCGCTCCGCGCACCATGATCCGCTTCGTGGGCAACGGACTGATCGAGAGTGATTTCACCCGGCTGGCGGCCTGGGCGCGGAAGCTGCGGGAGTGGAATCTGCCGGAAACGTTTATCTTTCCCCACGAACCCGACAATGTGCTGGCCCCCGATGCCGCCGCCTGGTTGGCCGCTCACCTTGCCGAACTTGACTTTGCCGAGACCCGCGGCCCCCAACCCCACCGTGGCCCGGAGCAGATGAGCCTTTTTTAGCCCTTTTCCGATTTATCCATGAAAAACGATTACCCGGCCATCCCCCGCGACATCAGTTGGCTCTCCTTCAACCACCGGGTGTTGCAGGAGGCCAAGGACGAGAGCCTGCCCCTTTTCGAACGGCTGAAGTTCCTGGCCATCTACAGTTCGAACCTGGACGAATTCTTCCGGGTACGGATGGCCAACCACCGCAACCTCCTGCGCGTGAACAAGAAAACGAAGCGCGAGCTCGATATCAGCCCGAAGCAGACCGTCCGCACCATCCAGCGCATCGTCAACCGCCAGCAGGAAGAGTTCAGCCGCATTTTCGAGAAGAAGATCATCCCGCAACTGGCCAAGCACGGCATCCACCTGAAGCGCCGCCTGGACATGACGGAGGAAGACCAGGAGTTCGTACAGAACTACTTCAAGGAGTACATGCTTCCCTACGTGCAGCCCGTACTGCTGATCAAGGACATGGTACGTCCGTTCCTGAACAACGCGCAGTTGTACCTCTCCATATTGATGAAGGAGAAGGGAAAGGGAAAAACGGCCTACGCCATCGTGAAGATTCCCAGCGACCACCTGCCGCGCTTCATCGAGTTACCGAGCACCGACGGGGAACATAACCTGATTATGCTCGACGACATCGTGCGGCACTCTGTTTCCTGGATGTTCCCGGGTTACGATATCGACGACACCTTCAGCATCAAACTGACGCGCGACGCCGAGCTTTATATCGATGACGAATTTACGGGTGACCTGCTGGCCAAGATCAAGACCAGCCTGAACCGCCGGCATGTCGGACCGGCCAGCCGCTTCGTCTACGACCGCACGATGCCCACCCAACTGCGCACCTATCTGGAGGACACCTTCGAGCTGGACCGCTACGACATCCTCGCCGAGGGGCGCTACCACAACAACTTTGACTTCTTCAGCTTCCCGAATTTCGGGATGACGAAGTTGCTCTACCCGCCGCAGCCGCCGCTGCCCTACCCCGCCCTGGAAGAATCCGAAAACTTCTGGGCTTCGGTGCAGGAGGCGGATCACCTGCTGCATTACCCCTACCACAGCTACGAGTCGGTGGTGCGCTTCTTCGAACGCGCGGCCGAGGATCCGGCCGTGAGTCACATCAAGATCGTCCAGTACCGCGTGGCCCGCAAGTCGCGGATCATGCAGGCCCTCATGCGGGCCGTTACGCTGGGCAAGCAGGTAAGCGTATTCATCGAGGTGAAGGCCCGTTTCGACGAGGAGGCTAACTTGCGGTGGGGCGAAAAACTGGAGCAGGCCGGGGTGCACGTGCACTACAGTTTTCCCGGCGTTAAAGTCCATTCCAAGCTTGCACTGGTCCGCCGGGTCGAGAACGGTAAAGAGCGGATATACAATTACTTGTCCACCGGCAACTTCCACGAAGATACCGCCAAGGTTTACAGCGATTTCGGACTGTTCACGGCCGACGAAAGAATCACCAGCGAGGTATCCAGGATCTTCAGCTTTCTGGAAAACGTGATGATTCCGGAGCAACCGTTCCAGCACCTACTTGTCGGTCAGTTCAACCTGCGCAGCGCCCTGGAGAACCTGATAGAATTTGAAATCGCTGAGGCCCAGGCCGGTCGGTCGGCGGCCATGACCCTGAAGATGAACAGCTTGCAGGACAAGGCCATGATCGACCTGCTCTACCGCGCAAGCCAGGCGGGCGTCATGATTAACCTCATCGTGCGGGGCATCTGCTGCCTGGTACCGGGGCGGAAGGGCTACAGCGAGAATATTCACGGCATCAGCATCGTCGATCGCTACCTGGAACACGCCCGGATTTTCCACTTCCACCATGCGGGGGAGGAACTGGTGTACCTCTCATCGGCCGACTTCATGACGCGTAACCTGAGCCACCGGGTGGAGACCACCTTCCCTATCTACGATGAGGAACTGAAAGACAAGATTCTGGAGATACTGGACATTCAGCTGGCCGACAACGTAAAGGCGCGGCTGCTCAGCGATCAGCAGGGCAATACCTACTACCGCGGCGGCAGCGACCTCTCGATTCGCAGCCAGGAAGAAACCTACCACCTGATCAAGCGGACCCTGGTAGCTGAACAGATGGAACTCGAAGAGTAGCAATAGCAATCAATAGCGGGCGTGGATGGTGCCGGGCTTGTGCTTCAGCGAGGTACCCGGCCTTTCCCGGAACACGCGAATAATCTCGGCCACCACGGCTACGGAAATTTCTTCCGGCGTTTCCGCTCCGATGTCCAGACCGATAGGAGAAAAGAGTCGACCGTACCCCATCAGGTCCAGGCCGGTGGCTTCCCGCAGTTCCGCATCCATTTTCACGGTACGCTTCCGCGGCCCCAGCAATCCCAGGTAGCGGGGTGATTTGGGCAGAAATACCTGCAGCATCTCCTGGTCGCGGACATAATCGTGCGACATGCACGCTACCGCGGTGTAGTCGTCGACCGGCAGGTCGCCCGCCTGCCCGTAATCGCAAAGGGCATCGGCCACGGCGGCCAGTTCTGCGGTAAACTTGCGGCGCGTGCCGATCACGCTGCTACGCCAGCCAAGGTGGCGGGCCGTGGTGACGAGCGGAAGAATATCGTAATTGTCGCCCACCACGATCAGATGCAGTTCCGGGTGCAGGCGCTCGTACAAACGCTGCCACCGGCGGCCCTCGGCGTCGGTTTCCTCGCGGATTACGCTTCGCCCCCCCGGCAGGGCAACGGTGTCATCCGGCACTTCACGCAGACGACCGTCCAGGGTTTCCCCGGGGGGCGCGCTGACGGTCTGCACCAATACCTTCGGTTCGCGGATGCCGGTACGGGCGCGGAGTACTTCGATCTGGTTGCTCGGGTCTTCGACGTCGAGGGGGACGAACAGTACGTCAATGCGTCCGTTGCAGCCCAGTCCGATGCCAATTTCCCTATCCTCCCCATCCAGTGTATCGTATACCCGCTTCGAAGGGCGGGCCTGGTGGATGGCCCGCTGGGCGCGGCGCAAGGCGTCGCCCTCCAGGCAACCACCGCTGATGCCACCGGTGTAGCGGCCATCGGCTCCGACCAAAAGGCGGGCCCCGATCCGCCGGTAGGAGGAACCCTCAACACTCACCACCGTAGCCAGGGCACTTGGGGTACCCGCCGCGGTAAGGTCGTCGTAGAGGGCAATGATGTTACGAATCTCCTTCATGGCGGTGGTAGTCTTCCATTGTATCGATGTCGAACACGGTGAACGCCGGTGTCAGCCGCTGAATACCAACGTCCATGGCGTTGAGGAGTTGCCCGGCACCCGCGTCCCCGCCCAAGTGGCGCAGGGTGGCAAAATGAGAGGAGGGAAAGACGGCCGGCACGCCGGCGCGTTGACCGTAGTCCGTGGCGACAATCTCCCCGGTCCGTGCCGCGTGCTCCAGCAACTCCTGTAAGTAGTTCGTATCAACCGCCGGCTGGTCGGCCAGCATAATGAGCAGATGGGTGTAGATCTGGTCGGTGCGGTCGGTGAGACAGACGGCCGCCGCACGAATACTGGAGCCCAAACCCTCGGTGTAAAGGGGATTATCTATCCAGCTGACGTCCAATTCTTTGAGTTGCTGTACTATTTGCGTTTTTTCGGCACCTACTACTACGTAGGTATCTGTATTCGGACAAGCGCGTGCCTGCCGTATGGCGTGTCCCAGCAAGGTGGTATCGCCCCAGGGAAGCAGTTGCTTGGGGCGCCCCATTCGACGGGACTGCCCCGCCGCCAGAATGACCACGGCGGCTTTCATATCACTGGCGGATTAGGATGATCTCCTCAATCGGCGTTTCGGCGGGAACCCCCGCACCGGAGGCGGACGGCGCGTAGGCACCCAGCTGGTAGCTGAGCCAATCCGGTCCCTTGATCACGGGCCGGCCGGCCACGGTGCTCGGGGCTGGCAATTTACCCAGGCGCTCCACGAGTTCGCCATAGGTATTACCGACGCGCAGGCCATCGCGGGTGACCACGTCGGACGAAGTGATGTGGATGGCGGAAATGAAGCGGTCACCGCGGTCGACTAGCAGGTAGGCCAGCGTATCCTGCCGGCGGCCGGTAAGAAAATACCGGTCGAAGGTTTGGTCGCCCACCGTAAGGACCCCGGCCTCCCGCAGCGATTCGGTCTGGGGCAGGGCCATTCCCGGACTCAGGTCGAGGAAGCTGCTGTCGGCGATTTCGTATGGGTCATCGGCATCGACGTCATATATCGCGGTATTGCCGGCATTAGGGTTTTCGACCGGACGGGTCTCAGGGGTAGTCGGCGGGGAGTCCGAACACCCTAGCAGAAAGATGACCGGCAGCGCGTATCGAATCATAGCTTTACTTTAAAGTTACCGCAATCCCAGGCAATGATAGTACTATCGTGCGGATCTTTGTTTTTCAGCCCCTACCGCCTATGACCCTTCTTGCCCGGCTTCGCATCGTCGATATTTCCCTCATCGTCCTGGGCGTTTTCCTGGCCGCCTTCGGTCTGGAGGGTTTTCTGTTGCCCAATCAGTTTATCGACGGCGGGGTGACGGGCATTTGTTTGCTGGTGTCTCAGGTGACCGGCCTGCCGCTGGCCTTGCTGCTGATCGTGATCAACCTGCCCTTTTTGTATTTGGCCGGACAGGTCATCGGCCGCAAGTTTGCCATCAAGACCGCCATGGCGATCTTCCTGCTGGCGCTTGTGGTCTACTTCGTACACTTTCCCCAATTGACCAACGACACCTTGCTGGTATCGGTCTTTGGTGGCTTTTTTCTTGGAACCGGGATCGGCCTGTCGATGCGCGGCGGCAGTGTATTGGACGGCACGGAGGTACTGGCCATTTACCTTAGCCGTCGGATCGGGGCCAAGGTGAGCGACTGGGTCATTCTCATCAACGTTATCATCTTCCTCACCGCTGCCATGCTGTTATCGGTCGAACAGGCATTGTACAGTGTGCTTACCTACTTCGTGGCTTCGAAGGCGCTGGACTTCATCATTGACGGGGTAGAGGAATACACGGGCATTTTCATCATCAGCCCCCTCAACGACGAAATCCGGACGGCATTGATCAGCCAGGTCGGTTGCGGGGTGACGCAGTTGCGTGGCCAGGGTGGTTTCGGGCTACCCGACGATGCCCCGGACCGGCAGATTCTGTACGTGGTGGTGACCCGGCTTGAAATTTACCGCCTGCTCAAGGTGGTGCGCGGCATTGACGAGCACGCTTTCATTACCATGAACAGCATCAACGACGTGCACGGCGGTATGGTGAAGCGGCGCAAGATTTAGGATACCGGATCGGACTGGCCTACCACTGCGGACGGATGCCAGGCGCGTAGGGATAATCCAGCGACCGGTAATGGTCCACATCGTGTGGCGGGGGTGTCACCCCATCCGGAAAAGGCCGCTGTGCGAACGTCTGAAAGTAGGCCAGACAGGCATTTTTCCACCATTCGGCTTCCCGTTGCTGGATGGTGAGATACTGGCTGACCTCAGCGTGCCGCTCCGGATCGATTTCCCCTTCAAGCGCAGCCCATTTGATGGCCAGCCATTCCGTGCCGTCCACTCCGGCCTGGTACCGGTAGCAGAGTTCTTCCCAGAGGGTGTTGCCATTATCCATCTGGAAGTCCCAGGGCAGGTGATGGAACCACAGGAGATATTCCGGCGGGCAGGTCTCGGGGTCGGCGAATTTGGCCCGCACCTCCGGGGCGTACTGGGCCACGGCGTTGCTACCGGTGACGGTTCGGTCAAACCCGATCCCGGCGCTGTCCGCCCGGTGATAATACGCAGGGTTCCATTCCGGGCGGGAAAGGTCAGACACCCAGGGTCCGGGGCCGTAATGGTGACCGGTGGCCATGAGGTGGTGCAAACCGAGCGGCGTCATGTAATTGACGCAGATCTCCCGGGAGGTAATGAGCATCTCAGTGATCGTACTGCGCACCTTGCTCTCTGGTCGGTAGGTCATGGCGGCCCATTCGTCGTAGATGCGCTCCGGGCCAAGGGCGGGGTCCCAGGCCAGCCGTCCGAAAGCGTACCAGTCGGCCTGGCCGAAGGGGTGGCCGGTCCAGTTGCGCGCGGTACCGACGTTGCTCACGCCGGCAAGCCCCGACACGGTGGAAGCCACGGTGGTTCCGGGACCGTTTTGCCGGGTATCCGCCTGCAGCACTTCGGAGAAGAGGGGCGCCAGGCCGACCAGGTGGGTGCCTTGTCCCAGGTATTCTTTCGTGATCTGGAGTTCGAGCAGCAGGGGTGTTTCCGGAGTGGCGCCGAACAGGGGGCTAAAGGGTTCACGTGGCTGAAAGTCGATGGGTCCGTTTTTGACCTGCACCATCACGTTGTCCCGAAATTTGCCATCCAGGGGTACGAATTCCTCGTAGGCCTGGGCGGCGCGGTCGGCTTCGGGATCGCTGTTGTAGACGAAGGCGCGCCACATGACGATCCCGCCGTAGGGGGCCAGGGCGTCGGCGAGGACATTGGCCCCCTCGGCGTGGCTGCGGCCGTATTCCCGGGGGCCGGGCTGTCCTTCACTGTTGGCCTTCACGACGAATCCGCCAAAATCGGGAATATGCTCATAGATTTCTCGCGTCTTCTCCGCCCACCAGGCAATCACCGCAGGGTCCAGTGGATCGGCGGTCTCCAATCCACCCAGTTCGACGGGGGCACTGAAGCGCGCCGTGAGGTAGAGTCTGACACCGTAGGGCCGGAAAACGTCCGCCAGGGCGGCGGCCTTTTCCAGGTAATCTTCGCGGAAGATGAGCGAATTGGCGTTGACGTTGGTCACTACGCTGCCGTTGATACCCACTGAGGCGCACGCCCGGGCATAATCGGTGTACCGGGGGTCAAGGACGTCGGGTAGCGTGTGCCAGTTGAAAATGGAGAAGCCCGCGTAGCCGCGCTCCACGGTACCGTCCAGATTATCCCAGTGGTTCAGGATGCGGAGTTCCTTGGCGGGCGTTTCCAATAGATCCAGGCCCTTTAGGTCCGCTTCCGTTTGTAGCAGACGTAGCAGGTGAAACGTCCCGTACAGAAATCCAACATTGCTGGATGCTGCCAGTTCCAGTTGGCCGTCCCGTTGGCGCAGACGATAACCCTCCCGCGCTACCTCATCCTCCCCTACCCTTTTCCATCTGAGTCCACCGGCAGCGCCAGACGTACCAACGCTAATTCGGGCGGGAGTAAGCTCTACCCCGAGCAGTCCGCGCAATCCATTGCGTAACTCCAATAAAGAAGCGGCCAGCGTGGCCTGGGTGGTATCCACGTCGGGGCCGATGGATAGTTGCCCTAATTGGGCGCGGTAGGCGCTGCCGAGGGCAGTATTCTGGATCGGATCGTAGCGAAGCCACAATCGGTAGCCATCCTCCGCCTGCAGGCTCAGGGTAGACAGACCAAAACAAAAAAGCAGGAGTAGTAGGCGCATAGTAATCGTTCAGTTACGTAACGGTAAGTTACCGTAACCGATGGAAATGCCTAGGTAACTGACCACAGTGATTACCCAGGTGCAAAACACTACCGCGGAGCAGAGCTATTTAGGCTTATGCGAGCTGACGTAGCTGAAAACCTGGCGCACCACGCGCCGCTTGATGTCGCGCTGGCGGGCCCGGTCGAGACTTTTGAGGCGGAACTGAAACTTGAGTTCCATGAAATCCTTTTTCACCTCGACGATCTTGAGCAGGTAGGAATCTTCTTCGATCACTTCAGCGTATTCGGCGATACTCTCGGTGAGTTCCTTTTCCAGCGTATCCACATTATGGATAGCCCGGATGTCCATTTCAAAGTCGATACTGAGCAGCCGTACGTCGCGGCGGGTGTAGTTGATGATTTCGTTAGAGTACACCTTGCCGTTAGGCAGGATCACTACGTCGTCGTTGTCGTTGAGCAACTTCACCTTCAAGAGCCCGATGTCCGCCACCCGCCCCCGGTAGGTATAGAAGCGCACGTAGTCGCCCACTTCAAACACATCGGTAAAGCTGTAGTAAATGCCCACGATCAGGTCGTTCACGAAATCCTTGCTCACGATCGCGATCGCCGCCGCCACAATGCTCAGGGAGGTAAACAACGTCCTGAAATCGATCCCGATCAGACTGAAGATGGTGAAGATGACTACCCCACCGATAAGGAGCTTACGGATGTTTTCGACGCCGTAAATGAAGTTTTTGGCACCCCGGCGCTTGGCGTAATTCTGTTGCTGGTAGAGCCACTTGATGAAGCGGGTGATCACGTTGAGCACCGCCACGGTCATGAGGAAATACAGCAGGATCCGCCAGAACTCTGGGCGCCCTTCCAGCCACCGCAGCCGCTCGTCGAACTGGATGAGGTATATCCCGCCGATGATCACCGAAAGCTCGAAAAAAAGAAACAGGAGGGTACCCGCGAGGCTGCGATCCTTCATGTAGCAATACGTTGTCAGGTCCGGTGCTGCCGTGTTTCCGACGTGCACCCGCCTATGGAGCCGCAAAAGTAGCGGTGCGCCGGGGATAAGCGCACCGCTATCCTGAACTAAATAGCGGCAATTTTCAAATTACCGCCAGCCCTTGTAGGCGTTGATGAGTCCGTTCGTTGAGCTGTCGTGCGTGCTCACGGGTCCGTCGCCCTTGAGTTCCGACAAGATGGCCTTCGCGAGCTGCTTGCCCAGTTCCACGCCCCACTGATCGAAGCTGTAAATATTCCAGATGATGCCCTGCACGAATATCTTGTGTTCGTAGAGTGCGATGAGCTGCCCCAGGGTATAGGGGCTTATCTGCCGCACCAGAATGCTGTTCGTGGGCTGGTTGCCGTCGAATACCTTGAAAGGTACCAGGCGCGTGATATCCTCATCCGATTTGCCATCCGCACGCAGCTCAGCCTCTCCTTCTGCGGCAGTTTTGCCGTTCATCAGGGCTTCGGTCTGGGCGAAGAAGTTGCTCAGCAGGATCGCATGGTGATCGCCCAAAGGGTTTTGCGAGACCGCGGGTGCAATGAAATCGCAGGGAATGAGCCGTGTACCCTGGTGGATGAGTTGGTAAAAGGCGTGCTGCCCGTTGGTGCCCGGTTCGCCCCAGATGATGGGACCGGTGTTGTAATCCTCAATCGGATTGCCGTCGCGATCGACGCTCTTTCCGTTGCTTTCCATGTTGCCCTGCTGGAAATAGGCCGGGAACCGGTGCATGTACTGGTCGTAGGGCAAGATAGCCTCGGTCTCCGCATCCCAGAAGTTGGTGTACCAGATTCCGATCAGGGCCAGCTTGGCGGGCAGGTTGTCGGCCAGGGGGGCATGGCGAAAGTGCTCGTCCATGGCGTGCAGTCCGTCCAGCAGTTCGGCGAAGCGGTCGAAACCTACCGTCAGGGCTATGCTAAGGCCGATGCTGCTCGACAAACTGTAGCGGCCGCCCACCCAGTCCCAAAAGCCAAACATGTTGGCTTCGTCGATGCCGAATTCCTTCACGCCCCCGGCATTGGTACTCAAGGCCACGAAGTGCTTGGCCACCTCTTCGCTGCTTCCGCCCTGCTCGAGGAACCAGTCGCGTGCGCTGCGGGCGTTGGTCATGGTTTCCTGCGTGGTGAAGGTTTTGGAAGCCACCAGGAACAGCGTTGTTTCCGGATCGACTTTTTTCAAGACTTCGCTCAGGTGGGTGCCGTCGATGTTGGACACGAAGTATACCTCCCGTCCCTCAATCCAGTAAGGCTTAAGGGCTTCGGTGACCATAACGGGACCGAGGTCGGAACCACCGATGCCGATATTTACCACCTTCGTGAGGGGCTTACCGCTGTAACCGGTGTGCTCCCCCGAATGTATCCGGCGGGTGAAGGCCCGCATGCGGTCCAGGACCTCGTTTACCTCGGGCATTACGTCCTCACCGTCGACCAGGATGGGTTGGTTTCCGCGGTTACGCAGGGCCACGTGCAGTACGGCCCGACCTTCCGTTCCGTTGATCACCTCACCGTTGAACATCTTCTCGGTGGCTTCCTTGACACCGCATTCCTCCGCCAGGCGCAGCAGCAGGTCCATGGTTTCCTGCGTGATGATGTTCTTGGAGTAGTCCACCAGGATGTCCTCGAGTTGCTGGCTGAACCGGTCGAACCGGTCCGGGTCCTGCGCGAAGAGGTCCTTCATATGGCGCTGCTGCATTTCGTGGGCGTGCATCTCCAGTTCCTTCCAACTGAGGGTGGTGGTGGGATTCAGGTTATTGAGCATGGCGAATTCTGGTTGTGTCGTTTGGCATAGATACGTCTTGCCCTGCGATATGTGCACCACGGCGGATATGACACCACCGCCCCCCTTGGTGCCTTTTCCCGAACAACCCCTTTGTGCACACGTTCTATTAGCAACCAACACAGTGCTTTACCCCAGCACTCCTTTATTTATTTACGAAAAACCTTCAAGATGAAATCATTATTTTCAAGCCTTCTGGCGCTTTTATTGCTGCTGGCCTTTACGCCAGGTAGCGTAAGCGCGCAGACCATGTCCGACGAGTCCGACATGACCGAGTCTACCGAAATGTCTGACAAGACCATCGTAGAGCTCGCTGTTGAAACCCAAGATCTGAGTACCCTGGTAGCCGCTGTTCAAGCCGCCGGCCTCGCCGAAGCGCTGGGCGCCGAAGGAACCCTTACGGTCTTTGCCCCTACTAACGCTGCATTTGAGCAACTCCCCGCCGGTGTTCTCGATGCCCTGCTTAAACCCGAGAACAAAGAGGCTCTGGTCAATATCCTTAAGTACCACGTAGCCAGCACCCAACTTGCTTCGACTGATATCGTAGCCGGAATCGAAGAAGCCGGTGACACCGGTCTTTCCGCCACCACCATGAACGGCGACTTCACTGTCCGCAGTGAGGATGGCAAT
Source organism: Neolewinella litorea (assembly GCF_004803465.1). Taxonomy (GTDB): domain Bacteria; phylum Bacteroidota; class Bacteroidia; order Chitinophagales; family Saprospiraceae; genus Neolewinella; species Neolewinella litorea. Next base: position 870,155 of record NZ_SRSF01000001.1, read on the forward strand.
GTGATGATCGAAGATGCCATGGGTAACATGGCCACCGTTCAGCAGGCCGATATTATGGCTTCTAACGGTGTAGTCCACCTCATCGACCGTGTGCTCGTACCCTCTAACGTTGACGTAATGGCCCTCGTCGGAAACGGCGCCATGGGAATGGTCCGCGACGAACAGGAAGCCATGCGCTCCGACATGAACGACATGAAGGAGGATATGACCGCCAAGAAGGACGAAATGGCCGCTGAAATGGGCGAGATGAAAGAGGAAATGCACGCCAAGAAGGACGAGATGTCTGCCGACATGAAAGAGATGAAGGAAGACATGAAGGCCACCAAAAAGGAAATGGCCGCCGGCATGCAGGAGGACCGTACGCAGGATTACAACAGTGGCACCACCACCGCCAGTAACCGCAATATGGCCAACACTGCCAGCAATCCTAACTCCACCATCGTCGACGTTGCCAAGAACAACAGCAACTTCAGCACCCTGGTGAGCGCCCTGAAATCCGCCGAACTGGTGGACATCCTGAGCAGCAACGGTGAGTTTACCGTTTTTGCCCCCACCAACGACGCCTTTAGTGCCGTGCCCGATAGCATCACCTCCAACCTTATGCAACCTGCCAACCAGCAGAACCTGCAACAGGTACTGACCTACCACGTGCTAGCGTCGAAGGTGACCGCCGCCGACCTGATGAAAGCCATCGAGAAGTCCAAAGGGTACTTCCGCATCCAGACCATGGGTGGAGGAAGCCTGATTGCTTCCCTGAAAGATGGTAAAGTCGTCCTGACCGACGGCAACGGCGAGTTCGCCACCATCACCGACACGGATATTGAGGCCAGCAACGGCGTCATCCACGTGATCGACGGAGTACTGACCCCGCGTCAGTAACCATCCGAGCCTAACCAACAGGTATAGGGAGTGGCTACCATCTTGCGATGGTAGCCACTTTTTTCGTTTTAACCCCCATTAAATGAACATTATAGTGTTCCCACAGGCTTATACTACTGAGTAGGGGACAAGTCAACGATCGCCCCACCCCGCCATCCAAGAAAACAAGCGGAACGGTCGGGTTGCACCGCGCATGGAATATTAAGGACTTCCACATTCCTTTTGAGAGAGGCACTGTAAGCATTGAATATCACGCAGGAAGTTCTTCCACCGCAGTTTTTGACCGTCAGTACCGTTCCGCTTTTTTGACCGATGCATCACTGGCACTTACCTTGGGGGATTCCTAAAATCGCCCCGATGCCCCGTCTCCTTTTTCTTTGCTCCCTCTTCCTGCTATACGGCACCTGCGTCCGCGCCCAACAGCCGACATCAGCCGCTGACCGTTTGGCTGGCTACGAACGCCGCCTGTCCCTGCAAGAAGGTTCCCCGCTGACCGGCCTGCCCTTTACCAACATCGGACCCTCCATCATGAGCGGCCGGGTTACGGACGTGGCGGTGGACCCCGCCGACCCCACCCACTTCTACGTAGCCTACGCCAGTGGAGGCCTATGGGAAACGACCGACAACGGTAGTACCTTCTCTCCCCTCTTCCAGCAGGAGGCTGTCATGACCATCGGCGATATTGACGTACACTGGCCCAGCGGCACCATCTACATCGGTACCGGAGAGGTGAACAGCAGCCGCAGTTCCTACGCAGGCAATGGCGTGTACCGGTCCACCGACAAGGGCAAAAGCTGGTCGCATCTCGGCCTCGACGAAAGCCACCACATCGGCCGCGTGATCGTCGACCAGTCGAACCAGAATCGCCTGTGGGTAGCGGCACTGGGCCACCTGTACGGTCCCAACCCGGAGCGGGGGGTCTACCTCACCACCGACGGCGGAAAATCCTGGCAGAAGACCCTCTTTATCAACGATTCCACCGGCGTAGTAGACCTGGTACGCGACCCACGAAAGCCCAACCAACTCTTTGCGGCAGCCTGGCAACGCGAACGTAAGGCCTGGGACTTTACGGAAAGCGGGCCGGGATCCGGAATTTACGCCAGTCCGGACGCCGGTAAAACCTGGTCGTTGATCACCCGCGAAGGACAGGGATTCCCTACCGGTCAGGGCGTGGGGCGGATCGGGCTCGCCGTGAGCTACGATTCCCGGGGGCGCCGCCACCTCTATGCAAGTCTCGACAACTACTTCCTGCGCGAGGCGGAGGCACCCGACTCTACCGAACTGACCAAAAATCAACTGCGCAACATGCCCCGGGAGGATTTGCTGCGCCTGGAAACCTACCTGCTTGAGGACTTCCTGCGCTCCAACGGCTTCCCGCGCGATCTCGACGCCAAGACCGTACGCGAACGGGTGGAGAAGGGCGACCTGTCGCCGCTGCAGCTCGTGCAGTACCTTGAGGATGCCAACAGCACCCTCTTCGACACCCCCGTGAAGGGATTTGAGCTCTACCACACCACCAACGACGGCAAGAAGTGGGAGCGGACGCACGAGGATTACCTCGATGACGTCTACTACAGCTACGGATACTACTTCGGCGCACTGGCCGTCCATCCCGAGGATCCGCAAACCATTTACGCTATGGGGGTCCCGATCATCAAATCGACCGACGGCGGTAAAACCTGGGCGGGAGCCAACGGCGACAACGTCCACGCCGACCACCACTTCATGTGGATCAATCCGGCGCAGCCCAATCACCTCATCAATGGCAACGACGGCGGAGTGAATATCAGCTACAACGGGGGCAAGAGCTGGTTCAAGGCCAACGTACCGCCCGTAGGGCAGTATTACGCCGTGGCGGTCGACAACCACCCCGACGGCTACCGCGTGTATGGTGGATTGCAGGACAACGGCACGTGGCGGGGACCGCATGACTACGAGGCGAGCACCGACTGGCAACAGGACGGCAAATACCCCTACGAAGCCCTCTTCGGCGGCGACGGAATGCAGGTCGAGGTCGATCCGCGGGACAATGAGACCGCTTACGTAGGCTTCCAGTTTGGTAATTACTACCGCATCAATCCCAAGGAAGGCACCCGCACCTTCATCACGCCGAAGCACGAACTCGGGCAGCGCCCCTTCCGGTGGAACTGGCAGACGCCCATCCTGATCAGCCCTCACCAGCCCGATATTTTTTATATGGGATCGAATCACTTTCACCGCAGTTTCGACCGGGGCGATAACTTCCAGACCCTTGGCCCCGACCTGACCCGCGGCGGCCGGGCCGGTGACGTAGCCTTCGGAACGCTGACCACCATCGACGAGTCACCCCTGCGCTTTGGGCTGCTCTACGTCGGAAGCGACGACGGACTGGTTCACCGCAGCATGGACGGCGGCCAGACCTGGCAACCCCTGCAGGGCTTCGCCGACAGCCTGTGGGTAGCGCGACTCGATGCATCGCACGCCGACGAGAAAGTGGTGTATCTGGGCCTCAACGGGTACCGCGACGACAATTTCGAAAGCTACGTTTACCGCAGCACCGATTACGGAGATACCTGGACACGCATCGGTACCGACCTGCCGGCCGAACCGGTGAACGTCATCAAGGAAGACCCCCTCAATCCGGCACTCCTTTACGTAGGAACAGATCACGGACTCTACGTCAGCCTGGATACCGGGCGCACCTTTACCGCCGCCCCCAACCTGCCCGCCGTCGCCGTCCACGATGTGGTAGTGCAAGAGCAGGCGAAGGACCTCATCGTCGGCACCCACGGCCGCAGCCTTTACCGGGGTAACGTTTCGCTCCTGCAGCAGGTGGCCGGAAAGTCCACTCCGGCACTTTCCATTGCCGCGGTGGAAGACCAACGCTACTCTTCCCGTTACGGCTCAGCCAGTTGGTTTACGGACGATACTACGCCTGAGGTGACGCTTCAGGTCTACAGCCCGAGCGCGGACGCGGGTGCCACGCTCACCGTCAAAAGCGAGGATGGCGTGGTACTGACGCGGAAGCCAATCCGGCTCACGCAAGGCTTCAACACGGTGCCTTATGACCTCAGCTTTGACGCCGACAAGGCCGCGGATCTGGAAGCCCTGCTGAACAAGGATCGAAAGGACAACGAGAAGCCGGCCCGCGTGGAAGCCGCCGATAACGGGACCTTCTATCTGCGCCCCGGCAAATACACCCTGGTGGTCGAGGCGGATGGAAATTCGACCGAGGCTACCCTGACCGTCAAATAGTCGGCGGAATTCCGGATCAGGGCTTCAGCACCACCTTGATGCATCCGTCCTCCTTATCGCGGAACTTCTGGTACATCGCCGGGGCGTTCTCCAGTGGCTCGGTATGGGTGATCAGGAAGCTGGGGTCGATCTCCCCCTTCTGGATCTTGTTGAGCAGAGGTTGCATGTAGCGCTGTACGTGGGTTTGCCCCATCTTGAAAGTCAGTCCCTTGTTCATAGCCGGTCCCATGGGTATGGTGGCCATTGATCCGTACACGCCGGGTATGGACAGCGTACCCCCCTTGCGGCAGGCCATGATGGCTTGCTGCAGGACGTAAGGACGATCCGATTGCAGATGGGCGGTCTGCTTCAGGCTGTCGGCGGCGGCACTCACCATATTCGAGGCGTGGGATTCGGCACCGACGGCATCGATACAACGATCCGGGCCGCGGCCGCCCGTCATTTCGTTGAGAAGTCCGACCACGTCATCCACTTCCGAGAAGTCGATCGTCTCTACCTGGCAGTGTTCGCGGGCCATTTGCAGTCGCTCCGGCACCTGATCGATGGCGATCACCCGGCCGGCACCCATCATCCAGGCACTTTTCATGGTGAACAGACCTACTGGACCGCAGCCCCAGATGGCTACGGTATCACCCTTGTCGATCTGGGCGTGCTCCGCGGCCATGTAGCCCGTGGGGAAGATGTCCGACAGAAACAACACCTTTTCATCCGGCAGATCGCTTTCGATCTTGATCGTTCCGAGGTCGGCATAGGGTACGCGGAGGTATTCGGCCTGCCCGCCGGGTATGCCCCCCAGTAGGTGAGAATATCCATAGACCCCGGCCGGGGAGTGACCCATGGCCTTGATAGCATTCTCGGGCTTCGGATTGGAATTGTCGCACATCGAATAGAGCTCCTTTTCGCAGAACCAGCAGTGGCCGCAGGAGATCGTGAACGACACGACTACCCGATCACCTTTCTTGATGTTTTTCACCGCTGCACCAACCTCTTCGACAATGCCCATGGGCTCGTGGCCGATGATGTCACCGGCCTTCATCATGGCGATGAATCCGTCGTAAAGGTGCAGGTCGGATCCGCAAATGGCGGTTGAGGTTACGCGAATGATCGCGTCGGTAGGTTGCTCAATGCGGGGGTCGGGGTGGGTATCGACGCGGACGTCGCCCTGCCCGTGATAGGTTAATGCTCTCATGTGCCTCGTTTGCTAATATAGCACAAGGGACTAGCAATGGTTCGGTTGTAAGTCTTGTTAGGCGATGGTTATTTTACTATATAGTCCATCGCGAACTTATCTGTTGTCGCCAGGGAAATCAGAATGGATATCCAAAGGCCACCACCAGGCGCAGACTCCGGTCCACCGGATCGCCTACGAACTCCTGGGGAATCTGAAAATTAGCGACCGTTTCCTCATATGGGATCTGGAACGGTTTGGCCAGATCCAGGCGGAAGATTAAAAACGTGAGGTCGAAGCGGAAACCGATACCGTAGTTCATGGCCAGTTCGTTGAGGAATGCTTCCCGGCGGAAATCCGTATCCAAGGGCTCGGCTTCCGTCTTGTAGGTCCAAATATTGCCCGCGTCAACGAAGGCGGCCAGTTCGATGAGGGGGGTAACCTTTTGTCGGAATTCCACGCTTGTCTCCAGCAACAGGTTTCCGTAACCGCCCAGGGTGAGCAGGTTGTTGTTTTTCGGGGCGGTTCGACCCGGTCCGAGCTGCCGCGGCGCAAATCCCCGCAAGCTGTTCGGTCCGCCAATGGTGTACAGATCGAAGTAAGGGACGATGGCCCGATCGGAGATGGGATAAGCGACGCCTCCGTGCAGCCGCATCGCCAGCGTGGAGTTGCGGTTGAGGTTGTGGTAATACCGAAGATCGCTTTCCAGCTGAGGGTAAAGGCTTTGAATACGTTCACTGCGCATCAGGTCCTCGCCGAGGGGAAAGATATTGTTGAGGTTCATCGAGAGGTACTGCCGCCAGAAGAAGTTGTGCCGGTCTTCCCCGTCCAGTCGGGTATCGTAGGTGAGCGTGTAGTTCGGGGAGTAAACGATCATCCGGTCAAACCGGCTGGCGGCCGTAGCACTATTGGAGGCGTCGTTAAGCCCCAGGTTATTGGCCAGGCGCAGCACCCCTTCGTTGCTGACAACGGGGTCCTGCAGGCGGACGCTGAGGGGGTTGAAAGCGTGGGTCTTTTTGATCCTGCGCTGCCAGGTATAGCCATATTGAGCTTTGATCTGCAGCAGACTCACCGTTTCCGAGGCGCTGGGGTCACCCTCCACGATTTGCTCGAGATCATCCAGGTTGAGGTCCGCGATTTCCTGCGAGAACTTGGCCAGGGTGAGCTGCAGCCGCTCCATCTTGGCCCCCAATGAGATGACGGTCCCGCTAGTCAGGACACGGGGAATGATCTTGCGCCGTTTCGGCAACCAGAGCCGCGGCACGTTCAGGGTGGCCGTAAGACCGTAGATACCCGAACGGGGCACGCGGATGTCTTCGGTATTACCGAGGAATACTACGTAGCTGAAGTCCCCTTCCAGCTTGAAGAGCTCCGCGCCCCGCAGGAGGTTGCGGTTCGTATAGGCAAGGCGAACGTTGGGGCCGACGTAACGGGCACTGTTATAGGTCAGGCCCACTTCCCCTTCGATGCGGCGGCGAGGCAAGGGCTCCATGTAAGCGTTCAGGACTAGCGTGGAATCGGATCCGGGCACTTCCTCGTAGTCGAGGCTGATGTAGCGAAAGGTGTTGTAGCTGGCCAGTCTCCGCAGCGTTTTCCGGTGCCGGTCGGGGTCATAGAGCAGTCCGCTTTCCACCGCGAAGCCCTCGTCCAGGATCTTCGGGCGCAGGGGACATTCGGCGCAGTGGATGGTCAGGCCTCCTACTTCGTAAACTGGCATGGCGGCCCGGCTGAGGGTATCGGTCACGTTCACGTTGGGGTAGACGTGAATATCCACTATCCGCTGAGGTTTGAGGTGTTCGACGGGTACATCCGTCTTTATTTTGGCCAGCATCTTTACCTCCCGGTCGCCCTGCACGGTATCCGCCAGAAACAGAAAATCGTTGGCATTGGCGTAGAAGTAGCCCTGCTGCTTGAGAATCTGCTGCCACCTTTGCCGCTCCGCCTTAATAGCGTCAAGATCGTATTGGTCGCCGGGGGAAAGCAGGCTTTCCTGCTGCACGCTGTCCAGGATGCGCGCCACGCTGGAATCGCTCCAGAAGTGCCGCACGGTGTCGAGAGAATAGGGGCTGTTGACCGTGATGGTGTAGTCCACGCTTACTTCCCGGTCCTGCTCACTGGTGTCGACCGTGTAGCTCGCCTCGTGCTCAAAGTAGCCGTTGTTGGCCGCTCGGTTTTCCAGCAGGTTGGTCAAGCCTTCCGCCACCGTCTCCCGGAAAAAAATGGGTTCTTCCCCTTTCGTTTCGTCGGGGTCGTCGGCATACTTCTCCGGCTTCTTCGCTTTCTTCTCCTCGAATTTGTAGTAGCGCCAGATGTTGCGGTAGCCGATCAGGGGTATCTTCTGGTTGGTATTCTGGTCGAGTACGGCCGTCAGTTCGGTTTCAAGTTGGGCCACGTCCACGCTGTCGGGGGCCTCGACGGAGACCGAAGCTCCGCGGTACAGGTATTCACCGGGCGGCAGGAAGCGGGTGACATTACACCCCATGGTAGTGATGGCGGTCAGAATCAGTAGTAGTCGCCCCATTATGGATTCGTTTTTTTCGGGCTCCAGAACAGCCGGTCAAATTCCTTGCTGAAGGTCAGCCGGCCTCCGTAGCGCAACACGTTGCCCCCGATGAGCACGTCGCGGTCGCGGTCGTTGAAAAACTTGAGTCGGAAGGTACCATCGGCATCGATGAGGTATTCCGCGGTGATATTGTCGAGGTAGGTCTGGGAAGTACCGGCGAGCTCGTCGGAATCGTTGCCCGCCACGCCGTCCACGCTGATGACCACGCGATCGTCGAAGAGCGTCTTGCGCAGACTCACCCGCAGGTTGGTATTGGTGGTACCGTCCGTATCCTGGTAGCTGTCCAGCCCGAAATCGAGGTCAACAAATCCGACGTACTGGTCGGCCAGGTTATTGAGGTAGCCACCCAGGGCACTATTCAGGGTAGTGTTGGCCAGACTGGTGCCGTCTCCCCCACCCTGGTCGATCAACGGAATGTTAAACCCGCCGAATGCCAGCAGTTGGAATGCCGTAGTGGTCAACCGACTATCGTCCTGCCGCAGCGTCGACAGGGCGTCGTTCACGGAGCTCAAACCGAGGTTGCCGTAGGCGTCTTCGGGGTATACGACGTTGGTGGTCAGGTTGCTGGACTGCAGGTCGCCGTTCAGGCCGATGATTACGTAAAAGGTCTGCTTACGGCGCAGGCTGGCCGCATCGCCGGTTGACCCGCTCATTGCCTCCACCAGCGGTAGCGGTGATGTCGAGACCTGGTGGCGGATCGTGAGGTCCAGTATCGGGTTTTCGATTTCCCCGTTGAATACGACGTTACTGCCCGGTACGATGGTAAATTCCTTATTGATGACTTGGTACACGAAGTCGTAGGTGCCCTGCACCAGTTCCACCCGGCCGGTCGCCTCTTGGCTGCCGTCGGGATTGATTTTGAGGGTGAGGTTGCCCTCGGCCCGACCGGTGAACGTTTGCCCGGTTACCGGGTCGACTACTACCGTCACGCGAAGATTGGGTTGCACCTCCAGGTTCAGCGTTAGATCCAGTCCGGTGCGGGAACTGGTCAGGCTGTCGGACTGAATCATCGTATCGCGCCGCAGGATATCCGCCCACTGGTATTCTTCCTCGAATTCAACGATGCCTTCCACGTCTACCAGTCCCTGACTGGCAACGGTGTAGATGTAGGTGATGTCCGATCCCTCGTTCGTGGTGGCGTCTACCTCAATGACCGGCAGCGTGGCCGTACCGCTGATGTCCACCCGCGCGTCGACCGACATGAATCCGTAGTAGTCGGGGTTATCGTCCTCGGTGGAGTTGATGGCCGTGAAATCCTCGGCCGTAACCAGCATATTAAGCCGGATGTCGTCAAGGGCGTTAATCGTAATGTTCCCGCTCAACTCCGCCTCGTTGCCCTGGGTATCGTAGATGCTCAGACCATTGGAGAAAGTGATGCGCTGATCCTCGAAGACAATGGGGTTCTCGCCCAGGCGAAAGCGTTCGCCCAGCAAGCTGATGATGAGGCTGGCCTCGTTGAACGACAGCCGGCCGTCCATGCGGGGATCCAGGATGGTACCGGCAAGGGCAATTTGCCCTTCCAGAAAACCCTCCGTGTCCTGCAGGTAGCCCAGGCTGAATGGCTCGGCACTCTTGAGTTGGAGGGCGTTCACGTCCACCATCAGGTCCATGGGTCCATTGAGCGCGTACGTTCCCGTCACCTCTACGTCGTTGCCCGCGTCGGTCAGTCCGATATCCATCGAGTACACCTGTTCGTTGTCAGTGGTCACCTGGGCCGTTACGTCGCCAAGCAGGGTTCCGCTCCAGGCCAGGCTGTCGATCGTCAGGTCGGTACGGATGCCCAGGTTGGTGAGGGCATTGTCCAGCCCCACGGTTCCATTCAGGGTACCGGCGGCCGTCTCTTCTTCGGAAAAGATCAACCGGCTGGGCGTGCGCAGGTTGAAGTCGTTAAAGGTGATCACCACGTCGTTCGGCTCTACGGTTTCGGCCCGCATCGACTGGTTCCCGCGACGCAGGGCGACGTCCCGGACTATCAGACTCGTGTCGTACAGCAGAATCTGATTATCCGCCGGGACCGTCCATGTATCGAAGTTCAGGATCTGTTCCTCTTCTAGACTCACCATCAGCGTATCCCCGGCCTGGTCGATGTAGGTGCCCAGGTAATGCCGCAGGCTGTCCTCCTCGGTGTAAAGCTTGAGCTCGACCAGCAGGCGGTTGTCCACCGTTTCCCCGCTGATCACGGTCCGCCCCAGCTCCAGATTACCGTTCACGTTGATGTCTTCCCAGTCGGCGTTGAAATTCAGGGCGGCGGTATCCCCCACCGTCTTGAAGGTCAGGCTGCGGGCTTCGAGTCCGGCGTATACGATCTCGGGCACGTCCAGGTTGATGAGCAACTCCGGGGCCGCGTCGCGGTACAGGAGCGAAAAGTTGAGCGGTGAAAGCTGGGTTAGGCCCGGTACCAGACCACTGGTGAGTACCTGGGGCCGTTTGAGATTGAAGGCCACGTCTACCCGGTTACCGTGCTCCACCGGGTTTGGTTGGCGCAGACTTTCATCCCAGTAGGCCACGATAAACTGCACCATTTCCTGGGGGGTCTTGAGCGGGTCGAAGTAGCCGAGCACTTCTCCGTCCATCACGTCGGAACGGATATAGATCTGGTTGTCCCAGTCGTGCATCGCGGCGGTGAGCAGCAGACTGTCCACGTAGCTGCTACCGTCTTCTCCGCGCAGGACGACATCGTCCAGGCGGACGATGGCATCCAGGTCGTAGGGGTCGATGCCCTCGGTACGGGCCACGATGTTTCCGGAGACCGCCAGCGGAACCTGGGTCAGTTGCCACTGCTGCAATTCGATTCGGTCTACGCTAACCAGGGCTTCGGCAAACACCGTGCTATCGGCATTGATAATGTAACGTGCGCTTCCATCTGCCTTAAAGTCGGGGTGCATAAGGTCAAATTCCGCCGAATACCGATTATCGGTCACCAGCGCGGTAAGGTCGAGCAGGCTGTCGCCATCCGTTTCCGCCACGAATGCGTCGATGGCCAGGTCCATGGCCGGTTCCAGCTGTCCGGTCACTTCCGCCCGGATGTCGAGGGGGCCCAGGCCAAGGTTGAGCAGTGTATCGCGTAGGGGCCCCGTAAATAGATCGGGTACGCTCACGTTGGTCAAATCGGCCCTGACGTTGAGGTCCTCCGGACTGTAGCGCCCCTCCAGGTTCCAGTTGCCGTTGGAGGTCTGCAGCGGCACGTTGAAGGTCAGATCGGTAAGTGAACCGGATATGCGGGCGTTCTGAACCCGCAGACTCGGCAGATTCAGGTTAGCCGGTATCATACTGTCGGGCAGGATGGAGCGTATATCGGCGATGTTGATGCCCAAATCACTTACTTCCAGATCAAGCGAAAGGTTGTCGGGGTCGGTGGCGTTGCGGATGTTTCCGTTGATGCGGGCGTAGGTACTGTCGCCCGGCAGGTTGAGCCGGAGGTTGACGTCCAGGTTTTCGATCGGTCCGCGTACCGACCCGCTCCCCCGCACGTAGTTGGGCAGCGTGTAATCTTCGGGAAGGGTTCCCGGAGGAACGTAGGCCAGGATGGTAGCACGGGTCGCCAGCAGGGTGTCGAGTCGCACATCGAGGCGGGTGCGGGGATAGGTCGTCACGCCGTTGATCACACCGCTGGTCCGAACGCGGCTGTTCAGTCCATTGCCGAATACCCGATTCTCCAGGGCGTAAAGGTCCAGCTCAAGGCGTTCGTTAGCGTAGCTGGCCCGACCTTCGGCGACGATCCGTTGGGGCCAGTCGATATCGGGGGGCAGGGTGCCGCGGGGCAACAAGGGCAGCAGGGGCCCCGGCACGAGACTGAATTCCCGGAGTACGAGCGTGCCACCAGCTTGTTGAGGGTCGAGGATATTAGTGGCCCGTCCGCTGGCGCGCACTTTCACGCCGGGTCCGTCGAGTTCAATGCGCCCGATTTCCATATTTGCGGCGGTGCCCGTAGCCTGGACGCTAAAGGTGATGTTTTGCGCCATATTGCCGGCGATTACCCGCTCGTTGGCTAGTTCCGGTACCAGCAGCGCAATGTCGCGCATGCCCAGGTAGCCTTCCAGCCGGGCGCGTGCCACCAGTTCCTCGAGGTTCGCGGCGGCGAAGTCGTAATTGATAGCGGTATTCCCGCTGCGTAATTCACTGTGGTTGGTCCGCAGCAGGAAGTCCGTTAGGCCGAGGTAGGTCGGCGAGTATTCGATCGTTCCCTCGGTGCGTTGTACCTCCAGTCCGCTCCTTTCCTTGGCTTGCAGTTGGCGCAGACGCAGGTGCAGGGAATCCACCAAATAGCTGATATCGGTGGCTTCGGCCTCGACGTCCGTAAGGGCCAAATGGTTGTAGTCCAGGCCCGGGCCCTCCAGGGCCGGAAGCGGCGTGTCCATGGTAAATCCGAAATTCCGGACCTGAAATAATTCCCCCTGAAAGGCAATGGAGTCGCCTACGGTCATGTCGGCTCCTTCAAGGTTGACGTACGGCAGCGCGGTGGTGATCTCGAGACTGTCCATAGACAGGTCGAAGTTGCTCTCAGATAGGGTGACGCGGCCGGCCCGTAAGCCGAACGGCGCCGTCTCGGTGGCGGTAGTATCTACCGGCACGCTGCTTTCTCCGATAGCCACGGCGGCATCGGCACCCTCCAGTTCCAGGTAATCCAGACCAAAATCCATCGTATTCAAATCCGCCGCGTCGATCTCCCCGGCCAGGCGGCGGGCGGTGACGTCGGCCCGGATTCCCATCGGGTCATCTTGGTAGTAAATGTCTGCGTTGGTGAGCAGCAGACTGGCCCCATCGAGGTCGATCAGCCAGCCGCCGGAAGTATTGGCTACTGAATCGGCTTGCGGACTGTTCTCCATCGCCAGGGTATCCACCTGGGGCAGAAAGGCATCGAGCAGGAACTGAATGTTGCTGGTTGAGTCCGTGGTCACGACGTTGGCGTACACATCGTTGATGGTGATTTCGTTGATGTCGACGGTGGACCGGATAAGCCCCCACATATCCATCCCGACTCCCAGGTAGCCGAGGCGGGCAATGGTATCACCGTCCGGGTTATTGACGTAGACGTCTTCCACCTCGAGGCGATTGGGAAACTGCAGGGAGAGGTCGCCGATACCCACGTCGGAGCCGAGGGTGGATCGGGCTATTTTTTCTACCTCCTGGGTGATGCGGCTCTGGACGAAAGGGAGCTGGATCAGGAGAAAAATGAGTACCAGGAGTCCGAGGATCGAAACTACCAGCCAGAAAATGAAACGTCCTAGTTGTTTACCGATGCTTGCAGCCAATTGGGGTAGTATTAATCCAGTCGTATAGATTAGCGTAACGGCTGGGCAAAATTGGTGTTCGCTTTAGGCTCACTTCCAAACACAGCTTGCCGATGGCGCGACACAACTCGCGGCGATGCTCCACCACCGACCCCCAATGACCTCGGGATTAAGCCGCTTAATCCACCTGCACCACCAATCCCTTAAGGTACTCGCCCTCGGGATGATACAGGCTGACCGGGTGGTCGGCGCCCTGAGCCAAGCGGTGCAGCACGCGGGCACCCCGACCGGTCTCCAGGCCGGCGGCCACGATGGTGTCCTGGAAGAGCTGGCGGTCCACCACCCGGCTGCAGCTGAAGGTGAAGAGCAGACCGCCGGGGCGGAGGGCGTTCATGGCTTTGGCGTTGAGCCGCTTGTAGGCCTGGACGGCCTTGTGGCGGCGGTGCTTGTTCTTGGCGTAAGCCGGTGGGTCCACCACCACGATGTCGAAAGATCCGGGCTCCACGTCCTTCAGGAAATCGAGTACATCGGCCGTATGCACGGCGTGTCGGTCGGTAAAGTCGCCGTTCTGGACCACGTTTTCGGTGGTCAAACCAGTGGCTTTGGCACTCAGGTCCACGCTTTCCACCCGCGCGGCGCCGCCCAAGAGGGCATAGACGGAGAAGCCCCCCGTGTAGCAGAAAGTATTGAGCACCCGCTGGTCCTGGGCGTAGCTTCCGAGCAGCCAGCGGTTGTCGCGTTGGTCGAGGAAGAAACCCGTTTTCTGACCTTCGGCAATGTCGACCACGAAGCGGCGGCCGTTTTCAACCACTACCAGGCGTTCGACGGCTTCGCCGGCCAGGGTGCCGTCCTTTACCTCACGGCCGTATCGCTCGGGCAGTACCGCGGCGCTCTTGTCGTATACGGAAGTGATGCCTTCGGTAGCCAGCAGTGCGGCGGCAATCCGATCGCGCTGCCGGTGCATGCCGATGCTGTGGCACTGCACCACCGCCACCGAGCCGTATCGATCCACGACCAGTCCGGGAAGCCCGTCGCCGGCCGCGTGGATCAGGCGATAAGCATTCGTGAGCGGATCGGCGGCCAGGCCCAGGCGGGTGCGGAGGGTCACGGCGGAGGCCAATTTGCGGTCGATAAGGTCTTCAGGGTATTCGGTGGCTCCAAAGTGCAGCATACGAACCCGGATACTGCCGGCCTGGTAATGGCCCACGCCCAATGGATTTTCCGCGGCATCCCTTACGACGACCAGGTCGCCCTCCGCTAACCCTTCGTCCTGCCGGGCAATGGCACCGGAAAACACCCAGGGGCTGTAACGGTGCAGGGCGCCTTCGCGACCTTTCTGAAGGGTTATGGTATGCATGGTGGCTGTATTTAGGCCGGCGAAGGTAGGGCACAGTCGGCGGCCCAAACGCGATTTACAAAGTTCGGGCCGATATACTACGGGACGGACCGGTCCGTTAGTAGGGGGACAAACCAACCCGCCGCTCCCCGATTTTGCACGACTCGTGGGCCCGGCACAACCGTAGATGAATCCGCCCCGCGGAGCCAAAACGTATATCTACCGCCAACTTCTATTTTATATAGCAGATTGACCTAACCCATTACCCCGTTTCATTTCACCGCCCGTGGCCTCTCTGGCCGGTGCGGTTGACTAAAACATTACCTTATGAAATTCTCTCTTATTTCCACCCGCTTGCTGGTGGCCCTTACCGTTTTCTTTTTTGCCTTCAGTTGTACCGAAGATGAGACCCCTGCCATGTCCGGTAGTGGCAACGGTGATTTCTCCGTGGAAATGACCGACGCGCCCATCGATGACGCCGAAGTAAAGGCCGTATTCGTGACGGTCTCCGACGTGCGCGTCGACGGACAGTCGGTGGAAGGCTTCAACACTACCACAGTTGAGATCTCTGCCCTTACCAACGGCAATACGGAAACCCTGTACGACGGTCAACTGGCCGCCGATTCCTACTCCAAACTCGAGATCGTACTGGAAGACGGTGCCAATGCCGTCAACGGTGGTCCCGGCTGCTACGTCCTGAACCAGAACAACGAGAAGATCGCCCTGGAAGTCGCCAACGACGGCGTACTCACGGTGCAGAACTCCGACTTCACCCTGACCGAGAGCGGTTCGGTTGCCGCCGTGGTCGACTTTGACCTGCGCAAGGCCCTCGTTCGCACCGACGACGAATCCAAGCCCTACCGCTTCGCCGCCGAAAACCGGCTGGAAAATTCCCTGCGTTTCGTAACCAAGGACCGCAGCGGCACCATCACCGGTACCGTTAAGGACGAAAGCAACCAGGAAGGTGAGATCATCGTCTACGCCTACACCAAGGGCAGCTACTCCAGCAGCGAGGCCCAGGGCGACAACGACGACGAGCTCTTCCTGAACGCCGTCAGCAGCACCAGCGTCAACAGCAACATGGAGTACACCCTGGCCTTCCTGAACGAAGGACAGTACGAGCTGGTCGCCGCTTCCTACGAGGACACCGACAACGACGGTGAAGTCGAGATGAAAGGCACCTTTGAACTTTCCACCCTCACCAACCTCGACCTGACGGGTATTTCCGTGAACGGCAACAGCACTACCACGGCCGACTTTACCATCAAGTTGGGCTTCTAATATCCCTGCCCTGGGATACCTTTACCAGAACCCCCCGCCGGCTTTGCCGGCGGGGGGTTCTTCGTTTACCCAAACGCATTGCCATCGACTACCTCATCGTCGGTCAGGGACTGGCCGGCACCCTCATCGGTTATCGCCTGGAACGCGCCGGGCACGCCGTCACCTACGTGGATGCGCCGGAACAGACGGCCGCCAGCGCGGTGGCGGCCGGCATCGTGAATCCCATTACGGGCCGAAGATTCGTAAAGAGCTGGCGGATCGATGACCTGCTGCCGGAAGCGCGCCAATTCTACCGCGAACTGGAATCGTACCTCGACCGGCCCCTCTGGTACGATCTGCCCCTAGTGCGTACGCTCTTCAACCGCGGCGACGAAAACGACTGGCTTGCCCGGGGTGGGGACCCCGCCTATGCCGGTTACCTCATCGACCGTCCCCAATTGGGCCGGATTCCCCAACTGACGCGCCCGGCGCACGCCTATGGCGGAGTGGGTCACAGCGCCCGCGTAGACATCTGTACCCTGGTGGAAGCTTTTCGGTCGCGGAAGCGATCAGAAGGGGCTTACTTCGATGCGGCTTTCGATTACGATGAACTCCTGTTTGATGGGCGAAGCCGGCCCGAATGGGGCGGCAGGAGTTACGATCAGGTAATTTTCTGCGAAGGCTGGCGGGCCCGCTACAACCCCTGGTTCGGCGACCTGCCCCACGGCGGCACCAAAGGGGAAGTCCTGATCGTCCGGACTGAGGAGCCCCCACTCGATCGGCTGTTCAAGCACCGTGTGTTTCTGGTACCCCAGCCAGACGGAACCTACTGGGTAGGTGCCACCAGCAGCAACCGCTTCCCGGACGAT
Organism: Neolewinella litorea; assembly: GCF_004803465.1. Taxonomy (GTDB): domain Bacteria; phylum Bacteroidota; class Bacteroidia; order Chitinophagales; family Saprospiraceae; genus Neolewinella; species Neolewinella litorea. The sequence continues at coordinate 886,695 of NZ_SRSF01000001.1, forward strand.
CGCCCTACGGCAGCCAACCGCAGCTACCTGGAGGAGCGCTTGCGCGAAGTACTGACCGTGCCCTTTGCGGTGGTCGACCACCAGGCCGCGGTGCGCCCCACCGTGCGGGATCGCCGCCCGATGCTGGGCGCCCACCCCGATCAACCTGCCCTCATTATTTTCAACGGATTGGGAACCAAGGGTGCGTCGCTGGCCCCCCTCATGAGCAAATGGCTTCTCGGCCACCTGGAAAACGGGGAGGAGCTGCCGGCGGAAGTGAGCATTCGTCGTTTTACCTGACGCGGTTTACTCCTTCAGGTTCCCAGGTGCCACCAGGGCCAACAGTAGGGCACAGAGCGCCAGCGCGATGAGCAGCAGCAGATCCAGGCGCAGCGGTCCTATATTTTCCGGAACCAATCCCAGCAGGGAACCCACGAACAGCAGGATGGCGACCAGGGTGATCAGCGGCAGGAACCGCCCGCCGGTGCCCCGACGGGTGAAAATGGCAGTAAAAATGAGCGGCGCGAGCAGGGAGGTGCCGGCAAAGCTGGTCCGCGCCAGCAAAGCAAGCTGGTCGCTGCTCACGATACTGAAGGCCAGGGCCAGGAGGGCGAAAACACCGATGCCAATCTTCGTGATGCGCAGCAGGCGCGCGTCGTCGTCGATGGTCAGGATGGACCGCAGCTCGGTACCCAGGGCGAAAATTTGCGAGTCGGCCGTTGAAATGGCCGCCGCCAGCAATCCAATCAGCACGAAAGCCGCCAGGGTGGCCGGTTGATCACGGATCAGCGCTTGCCCCAGGAATTCAAAGGCACTGAGATCGGGATAGCGCAGCGCCCCGTAGAGTCCGATAAAGACCGTCGGTAAAATGACGAGGATCGCAAAGGTGCCGACGCCTACCGCCATGCGATACATCGACCGGTCGTCTTTCATGATCGCCAGGCGAATACTCACCTGCGGCTGGGTAAAGGGGATCATCAGGATGGCCACGGCGGATCCAATCAGGAATTGCGGAGTGAACAGGCCCCGGGGTCCCGGAACGGTGAGCAGTTCCGGTTGGCTTGCGCGCAGTTCGGCGTAGCCGGCTTCCAGACCACCGACCTCCTGCAGACAACTGAGTCCTACGATCCAGATCACCACCAGCAGTACCAGTCCCTGAATGGCATCGTTGTATACAATTGCTTTCAGGCCACCCAATTCACTGTACAGCACCATTACTGCTACCAGGATCACGGACCACCCCCAAATGGGCATCAGATCGGGAAAGGCCTGCGCCACAAAGTCGGATACCCCCTTGATCTGGATGGCCACGTAGGGAATGAGAAAAACGAATACGCCAAAAAAAGCCACGCCCCCGGCCAAGCGGTTGCCGTAGCGGCGGTTGAGAAAACCCGCCATTCCCCAGTAGCCTTCCCGCAAGGCCACCCGGCGAAAGTAGTAGCCGATCCAGATCACTCCGAAGATCAGCGCCATGTCGCTTACAGCCAGAAAGGTCCAGGCCCCTACCCCGTGGATCCGGAAAAAGTCGGGCATCCCCAGCAAAGTAAAGGTGCTGAAGAGGGTGGCGGCAAAGGTGAAGAGCCCCAGGATGCTGCCCAGACTACCGCCCGCCAAAAGGTAGCCCTTACTGTCGACCGGGCCCCGCCGCTGCCACAGGGACACGCCGATGAGCAACACCACGTATACCGTTCCGACGATGAGGAGGGCCTGGAGCATGACTACCGCTGTTGAGACTGTCGGTCGATGAGATCTTCGTCGCGGCCGGGATGCACCAGCGTAGCCACGTAGGTCAAGCCCACCATAACGACACAGAGCAGAATTCCGGCCCAAAGGGTGTAGGGCATTCCGAATAAAGTAGGATCGATGGTGCGGGGCGGTAGGAATACCGGGGTGAACGACAGTACCATGAGCAGCGTGGCCAGGCCGCAGCAGAGACGCCAATACAGCGTGCGTTTTCGGGGGCTCAGGGGGTGGTTTGCTTCGTTTTCGTTCATAGTCTGGATACCGTGAGACCGCCGTCGATCATGATCACCTGTCCGGTTGAATACGGAAAATCGCCACGTACCAGGGCACCTACGGCACGCCCGACGTCTTCCGGGCTGCCCCAGCGCGGCTGGACGGTCAGGCCCTCCGCGATCATCTTGTCGTACTTCTCGGTCACCCCTTGCGTCATGTCCGTCCGGATGATGCCCGGTCGCAGTTCGTAAACCGGGATACCCTCCCGGCCCAATCGCGTGGCAAACAACTGTGTCATCATCCCTATTCCCGCCTTCGAAATGCAATACTGCCCCCGGTTCTCACTTGCCACCGTCGCCGACACGGAGCCGACGTTGATGATGCACGGTTCGGCGGTTGATTCGGTACCTTGCCGTTCGACCATCCGCCGGGCGATAGCCTGAGTGAGAAAAAATGGGCCTTTCAAGTTGATGTCGAGCACCCGGTCGTAACTTTCTTCGCTCATTTCCAGCAAATCACTGCGCTCGCGCGGGGCTACGCCGGCGTTGTTTACCAGGACATCCAGGGCACCGAAGTGACCGTACACCTCCTCCACGATTCTTTCCCGATCGCCGACGGCACCGATATTGCCCTGCACGTAGTGGACATCGGCGGTTGAGTGTTCGCGGAGACCGGCGAGGACGTCAATTACGTCCGCGGCGGGCCGCACCCCGTTGATGGCCACGGCGTAGCCCAGCTTCACCAATTCCCGCGCGATGCCGAGTCCGATACCGCGGCTGCCCCCGGTCACGAATGCGGTGCGTTTACTTTCCCCGCCCGTCATGCCTTGAGTGGTTCTACTTTCAGCATGCAGCGTTCTTCCCAGCTTTTCAGTCCCAGTTCGGCGAGCTGAACGCCCTTGGCGCCTTCGAGCAGGTCATTGGGGAATGGAAGGTCTTCGACCACGTGGCGCAGGAAAAGTTCCCACTGCACCTTGAATGCGTTTTGGTAGGTTTCCTGTTCCGGTACTCGCGACCAATCCGCGTAGAAATCTATTGGCTGGGGAACGTCCGGATTCCACACCGGCTTGGGCGTGTTACCGTAGTGCTGTACGTGACATTCACGGAGGCCGGCCACGGCCGAACCGCGCGATCCGTCAACCTGGATGGTCAGCAGGTCATCGCGGCGTACGCGCGTCACCCAGCTGGAATTGAACTGGGCCACTACCCCACCCTCCAGTTCAAAGATGGCGTAGGCGGCATCATCGGCGGTGGCGCGGTAGGGTTTTCCCTTTTCGTCTACTCGCTCACCGATGTGGGTAGCACCGAGGCAGAAGACGCTTTGCACTTTGCCGAAGAGATTGTCCAGCACGTATCGCCAGTGACACAGCATATCGACCATTATCCCACCGTCGTCTTCCTTGCGGTAGTTCCAGCTGGGCCGTTGGGCGGGGATGGAGGTGCCCTCGAAAACCCAGTACCCGAAATCACCCCGTACGCTGAGGATTTCCCCAAAGAAGTCGGCCTCCATCAGGCGCTTCAGTTTCAGCAGTCCCGGAAGCCAGAGTTTGTCCTGTACCACGCCGTGCTTTACACCCGCGGCACGGGCCAGCCGGTACAGGTCCAAGGCTTCCTCGGTGGTAGTGCCGGTGGGTTTTTCGCAGTAAACGTGTTTGCCGGCGGCAATGGCCTTTTTCACCGCCGCGTGCCGCCGGCCCGTGATCTGCGCATCGAAGTAGATCTCGTAGAAGTCGTCCTGCAAGACTTCGTCAAGATCGGTCGACATCCGCTCGATCCCGGTGCGTGCGCAGAGTGCACGCAGTTTCTCGGCATTGCGGCCGACCAGCACGGGTTCGGGAAAAATTACGCCCCCCTCGGCGAGTGGCACGCCCCCCTGTTCCCGGATCGCGACGATGGACCGTAGCAGGTGCTGGTTAGTGCCCATCCGTCCGGTGACGCCGTTCATAATGATGCCGATGGTGCGTCGGTTACTGTCGACGGGACTTTTGGGAAGAACGGGTGAGGATTGATTCACGGTTGCTCGTTTTAAAAGGTTGTTACGTTCAGCTGAAATTGCGGTAGGCAGTGATGATCCGTTTCAGGAATTCATCCTGGTCCATGGACCAGTAAGTATTGGAAAAGATTTCCACCTCATGGAACCCGCGGAAACCGCCCGCCTCTACCCACGACCGGATCAGGGGAACGTCAATGCATCCCTCGCCCATGAGACCGCGGTCGAGGAGCATGTCCTGCGTGGGGACCTTCCAATCGCAGATGTGAAAGGCGTAAAGGTTATCGTTGGCGCCGCAGCGCTGGATCTCGTGTTCCAGTCGGTCGTCCCACCACAAGTGATAGACATCTACGGCAATACCTACCTGCACGTGATCGATGGCTTCGGCCATCTGGTTCGCCTGCCCGAGGGTATTGATCGCCGATCGGGTGTCGGCGTACATGGGGTGGAGGGGTTCAATGGCGAGTTTTACGCCGCAGCCCGCCGAGTGGTCGATCAGCGCCTCGATGCCCGCCTGGATCTGCCGGCGGCTTTCTTCCAGCGATTGTCGGGGCTCGGCACCACAGACGAGCACGAGCAGGGGCGCACCAATTTCGGCGGCGTCGTCGATGAGGCGGCGGTTGTTGTCCAGGGAGTGTTGTCGGGCTTCGCGGTTGTGGTTGGGGAAGAACCCCCCGCGTACGTAGCTCACCACCTGCAACGGCGAGCCATCGAGGATTTGCCGGGTCCGCGGGATGCCGATGTCCGTGGCGGCGTCGTCCCAAATGCTAATCCCTCCCACCCCCGCGGCTGCGTACTTGTCTACGGCGACCTCCAGCGGCCACGGCTTGGTCGTGATGGTGTGGATACAGAGTCGGGACAGGTCTTCGGGCATCGGGTCGGCTTAGCTTACACAATCGTAAAAATGGTAGTCTTCTCCGGCGCGTAATTTTCCGGCGTAGAGCACGGCTTCGCGCAGGTGATAGTCTCCCCACATGCTTGATTCTCCGTAGGGGATGCTCGCGCCCTGCGGCACGTAGTCCCAGCCGTTAGGACGGTGATAAATGGAATGGAGCAGTAAGCCCTGATGGTTAGGATCGGTGCTCAGGTAGGGCTCATCCAGCAAGGTATTGAGCACTGTAAGTCCTGCCTGGAAATACCGCTCCCCGGCGGCCGGGTCGCGCTCCCGGAGATAGCGACCCAACCGGAGGAGCCCCTGACAGCCTATGGCCGCCGCGGAACTGTCCACCGGCTCGTAGGCGTTATAGGGATCTGCCCGCCGCTGGGTATAATCGCCGAGGCGGTGGAGTTCCGGCGCACCAGTGTCCCAGTAAGGGATTCCGTCCTGTGCCGTATGTTGGATGTAGAAGTCGCAGGTAGCTCGGGCGGCTTGCAGGTAGATCGCCTCAACTTCCGCGAATCCGCCAAAGGCTTCCAGCCTATTATCATCCACGCTCGCCAGGTACTCCAGTTCCTCGGAGAACCCAAGCATGGCCCACGCCAGACCGCGCGTCCAGGTCGTAAAACCGGAAAAGCCCTGCTGGGCGTTCGGACAGCGGTAGCGGCCGTCGTTCGTATTGAAGATGCTTTCGTGGGCGGTTCTGCCCCATACGTCATAGCTGTCGCGTCCCTCACCGTAGTAGACGGCGTATTGGGCCGTAGCCAGACCGTGATGGACGGCCCGGTCGAGCAGGCTGACCTCCACGTCGTTATCACCTAGCAGGGAGTGCCCCAGTTCGTGACCCACCACAAGCGCGCGCACCGTGCGTATAGTATCGACGAACAGGGAGTGCGGGCCATTAAAGGAATAGAGGAAACCCCCACCCTCCTGAATGGGTGTCCACCTCCGCGCTTGCACGGCCCCGCTCAGTTTGAGGGCCATTTCATAAAAGTGTTTTTCCCAATCGCCGGCCGGCAGTATTCCCTGCCGCATCAGCCGGAGGAGGTTACCGTACGTACTCACGTTATTGAACCCATGGTCGTGCACGCCGAAGTGGCTAACGTGGCTGGCCATGCGTTCTACGGTGCCCCTGCGACCGTAATCCAAAAACTGCTCATCGCCCGTCGCGTCAAACTGCAGAATGGCCGAACCGTACTGGAAGCCCTGCGTCCACTCGGTCCAGCCCCGGGTGGTGTATTTGCCGGCCGCGGTGAAGACCGGCGTGCCCTGCCGCTCGTCGTAGTTTTCCTTGATGGCGAGAATCTTTTGGCCCGAATGGTCCCAGAAGTTTTCCATCCGCTCACCCATTCCTTCCAGGCTCAGGTCGTGGTCAATATCCATGCAATCGATTGAGTTGTAGGGCTAATGTAACGGACACCGGGCAAATGGTCGGCTTATAGATGGTATAGCCTTCATTTATTTTGCCCCAATAGGTCAGAGCACAACCGAATGGGCCAAAAAAAAGCCCGCCGGTCAGTTGACCGGCGGGCTTGGTTTCGGATTGAGAAGCAGGGTTACTTGCCTTCCACTTCTTCGAATTCTACGTCTTGGACGTCGTCGGCACCTCCTTTCCCGGCATTGCCGGCACCTCCTGCGGTACCGTCCGCGGTACCGTTTCCGGTGTCGGCGGTAGCGCCGGCTCCCTGTTGGGCCTGGTACATATCCTGGCTGGCGGCGTTCCACGCGGCGGTGAGTGCTTCGGTGGCGGAGTCGATCTTGGCGATGTCCTCAGCCTTGTGGGCCTCGCGCAGGTCGTTCAGGCTTTTTTCGATGGCCGTCTTCTTTTCTGCGGGAATCTTTTCTCCGAATTCCTTGAGCTGCTTTTCGGTCTGGAAGACGAGTTGGTCGGCGCCGTTCAGCTTCTCCACGCGCTCACGAGCGGCCATGTCGGCTTCCTCGTTGGCGGCGGCTTCGGCCTTCATACGCTCGATATCTTCCTTGTTGAGTCCGGTACCGGCTTCGATCTTGATCGACTGCTCTTTCCCGGTGCCCTTGTCCTTGGCCGTTACGCTCAGGATACCGTTGGCGTCCATGTCGAAGGTCACTTCGATCTGGGGAACGCCGCGGGGGGCGGGGGGAATATCGCCGAGTACGAACCGGCCGATGGGGCGGTTGTCCTTGGCCATCTGGCGGGCACCCTGCAGTACGTGAATCTCTACCGAAGGCTGGTTGTCGCTGGCGGTGGAGTATACCTTGGACTTCTTGACGGGGATCGTGCTGTTGGATTCGATCACGGTGTCGAATACACCGCCCATGGTCTCGATACCAAGGCTCAGCGGCGTAACGTCGAGCAGGAGTACGTCCTGAACGTCGCCGCTCAGTACACCACCCTGGATGGCGGCACCGATGGCTACCACTTCGTCGGGGTTCACGCTCTTGTTGGCCTTCTTGCCGAAGAACTTCTCCACGGCTTCCTGGATGGCGGGGATCCGGGTGGAACCACCGACCAGAATGACCTCGTCGATCTCGCTCTTGCTGATGCCGGCGTCATTCATGGCCTTCTCACAGGGCTTCAGGGTGCGCTGCACCAGCTCGTCGGCCAGTTGCTCGAACTTGGCGCGGCTGATTTTCACCACCAGGTGCTTGGGCACGCCGTCCACGGCGGTGATGTAGGGCAGGTTGACTTCCGTCTCCATGGAGCTCGAAAGCTCAATCTTGGCCTTCTCGGCGGCTTCCTTCAGGCGCTGCAGGGCCATGGGGTCCTTCTTCAGGTCCATGTTCTCCTGCTTCTTGAACTCATCGGCCAGGAAGTCGATCAGTACGCGGTCGAAGTCGTCACCACCCAGGTGGGTGTCGCCGTTCGTGGATTTTACTTCAAATACGCCTTCACCCAGGTCCAGGATGGAGATGTCGAAAGTACCGCCACCGAGGTCATAGACGGCGATGGTCATATCCTTGCTCCGCTTGTCCAGGCCGTAAGCCAAGGCAGCCGCAGTAGGCTCGTTGATGATCCGGCGCACGTTCAGACCGGCAATCTCACCGGCCTCCTTGGTGGCCTGCCGCTGGGAATCGTTGAAGTAGGCCGGCACCGTCACAACGGCTTCGGTCACTTCCTGTCCGAGGAAATCCTCAGCGATCTTTTTCATTTTTTGAAGGACCATGGCGCTGATCTCCTGGGGCGTATACTTACGTCCGTCGATCTCTACCTGGGCCAGGCCGTTGTCGCCCTTCACTACCTTGTAGGCACTGCGGTCTACTTCGTTTTTCACTTCGTCGAAGCGCTGGCCCATGTACCGCTTGATGGATGCGACCGTCCGCGTGGGGTTCGTAATGGCCTGGCGCTTGGCCGGCTCACCGATCTTACGCTCTCCGGCATCCAGGAACGCCACGATCGAGGGGGTGGTATTGCGTCCCTCGTCGTTGTAGATCACGGTGGGCTCGTTGCCCTCCATTACTGCCACGCATGAGTTGGTCGTACCTAAGTCAATTCCAATAATCTTGCTCATACGATTGCTTTTGTAAATTTTCCGTCGACAAAACTGTCGACCCTAACTATGCAACCACCGTGCCAGGGCTCACTACCGCCATTTTCTGCCGCTTTTTCGGGCGCGGGCGCCGGTGCAACACGTTTTGGCACACCGCCGTGTCGGGTGGTTGCCATTTTGTCAGCCCGGATACTGGATTTGGCGGTTGGCTATGGAATCACAGTTCCCTCGGTCTAAAAAGGAAGCGGGGCCCCGGAATTTTCCCGGGGCCCCGCCTGCTTACAGTTCGAGCGCGAAGATGTGCACCCCGTACGGTGCGGTGGAAACCAGCACCCGGTGCGGTCGGCCGTCTTGCTCCACGGCTTCCGACTCCAGTAAAGGATAGGTAGGCACGTCAACGTTATGGTTGCTGTATCCTTTCCAGTCGCTGTTAAAGACCAGCTTCCACCGCGAAGGAAAGTCCACGCCGATGGCGTAGCCGTCGAAGGTGTCGTTACTGAAGTTCAGGACCACCAGGACACCGTCCTCCGTGGGGTTATCGTACCAACGCAAGTAGGCCAGTATTTTGTCGTTGTCGTCCGCGGCCAGCACGTGGGTGTGCTGCCCCTGCAAGCCACGGGTGTTGCCTTCCAGGTTCCGGCGCTTGTGGATAAGGTCACGGTACAGGTTCCGCACTCCGCTGAATTTTTTGAGGCGTTTCCAGTCCAGGGGGTCCTGGTCGCTGAACCACTTGTCCTCCAGCAGGGCCTGCCCCTGGAACAACATGGGAATGCCGGGAGCGGTCAGCGTCATGGCGGCCCCGAGGGCGGCCCGTTTGAAGGAATAGTAGTTGTCTACCTTTCCCGATTCGGCGGCGATCTCCTCCACTACCCGGGCGCGCCCGTTTGATACCTCGTCGTGGCTTTCCGTGTAAACAGTGCGGTTGAAGGCGTCGTGGGAATAACGACGCAGCAGCGCCGTGGTAAGCGAGGGGATGCTGCGGTCGCGGTCCTCCGGTGTAATGATGGCCTCACGTACGGGGTGCACAAAATCACCGTCCCACTGGGTACTGAAACCGCACCCGCCATCTTCCGGTGAATCGGTGACGAAGGCATTGCCGTGCAGGTCTTCGGCGATGGTAATCTTGTGGGGGTAGCGCTCGGCGATCGAGGAGTTGATCCAGCGCAGGAGGCTGTAGCCTTCTTCCAGCCGGTCGTCGTCGCCCTCTCCACCGCTTACGTGGCGCATGTAGGGGATCATGTCCATGCGCAACCCGTCGCAGCGGAACTCGTCGAGCCACATCATGGCGTTGTCGTGGATGTAGGTCCTGACCTCACTGCGCCCGTAGTCCGGCCGGGTATCACCCCAGGGCGTGCTGCTGCGCCAGTCGTTGTAGAAATAGATACCGCCCTTGTCGTTTTCGCTCCATCCGTCAAATTGCCAGAGCGATAGGTCGCTCGGACCGAAGTGGTTGTAGACCACGTCCAGCACCACGGCAATGCCTTCACGGTGGGCGGCGCGTACCAGTCGCTTCAGGCCGTCGGGGCCACCGTAGGCTTCTTCCACTGCGAAGGGGTGGGCCGGATTATATCCCCAGCTGAAATCACCGGCAAATTCACACACCGGCATAACGTGCAGGCAGTTGATGCCGAGATCCACCAGGTAGTCGAGCCGCTCGATCACCGAGTCGAAGGTGCCGGGCTGACCCTTCTTCTTGACGTTAAAGGTGCCCACGTGCAGTTCGTAGATGACCAGCTCGTTCCAGGCGGGCATCGTGAAGTCGTCATCCTCCCAGTCAAAATCGTCGGCGTAGAGTACGCCATTGCCTACTGAGTTGGTTACGCGCCGGGCGCGGGGATCGATACGCTGCCGGCGTTCGCCGTCGGCGCCTTCAATCACGAACTGATATTCCATACCGTCTTTGGCCTTCTTGATCGTGCCGGACCATTCTCCGGAACCGTCCTCGGCCGGAGCGAGGGCGATCCCATCTTCTTTCCATTTGTTAAAATCACCGGTGACGGCGACGGATTTTGCATTTGGTGCCCAGACACTAAAGTGTACGGCACCGTCGGTTAGGGTGGCACCGAGCGGCGCCTTGATGGTACTTATCATGCGTACAATAACCCTCCCCGAAAACCAGGTGTTCCGGATCGGAAAACTATATGTATCGTCGGCAAGCCAGCCTGCTTACCCGGCTTTTGCCGCAAGGGCCGGCACCCGCGTCTGCGCCCGAGAAAATGCCGTCAGCGCGCGACGCGGGTACCCTGCCATGGGCTACTGTGCGATGAACCGAGCGGTGTGGATCAGACTGCCATTGGCGTGCCGCAGGGTGAGGAAATACTGCCCCGGGGCAAGCGTGGAAGTCTCGAGTAAAAAGCGCTCCTGGCCCTGAGCAACGCGGATGTTGCGCTCCGCTTGCAACTGACCGAGCTGCGAGTAGATGAAAAGCCGGCCGGAGAAAGCCTCACGGGTAGCGAGCTCGTAGTACAACTGCTGTCCGATCCGGACCGGATTGGGGAAGGTACGGGCGGCAAAGCCATCGGGAACGTAGAGGCGCGTGCCCACGAGATCACCCCGCGTCAACGTTACCACAGTCCCGGCACTGGGCCGGTAGTTGCTGCCGTCGCTGGCCAGTACCCGGTGAAACAGGGTTACGGAATCTCCGACGGCTACGCTGCTGCTGTCCAGCAACACGTCTACTGTTCCAAAGTCGGTTACGAAAAAGGTATCGCGACCGGTATTGGCTCCGAAAATAACGTCGGTGAACTCGGCGTCGGTGGCCAGTTGCCAGACGTAGATTACGGTGTCGGCATCGGGGTCGGTGGTCGAGGCGTAGGTGACCCGGAATTCCTGATTGGCCGGTCCGGAAAGTTCCAGACTGGCGCTGTCGGCGGGTTGAAGAATTTCCGAGGCGAGGGGCGGGCGGTTCAGTTCGGCCAGGATTTGTCCGCGGGCCTCACCGCTGGCCACTTCCGTGGTGTGGATATTGGCGTAGAGCCATCCGCGGCGCAGGTCGTTGAGCTGGGTTTCGGTCAGCCGGAAAGTGTTGTCGCTCACCGAGAAGGTAGCACTCTTGAGATCGTCTGCGGGATCGGCGTTGAGGGGGATGGCTATGCCGCCATTCTGTCCGGCCGGCCCAACGTGCAGGTGGGCCCCTCCGGCGACGGAAGCATCAAAGTCGCCGTCCAGCATGGTCACGCTACCGGACACCATCAGGGTAGAATCGATCAATTCGAGTTTCAGGCCGCCCTGTGCCGTAGTGGCGACGTAACCGGGCTCGTTGACCCCGGAGAAAGTGGTGTGAAAGTAGTTCAGCGCCAGGGGCAGGAGTTGGCCGCGGATGGCCCCGCTGGGGTAATCGGTGCTGTGTACGTTGGCGTAGAGTTCGCGGTCGCGCAAGGCCCCGTACTGTTCGGCGGAAAGCTGCACGCGGTTGCTGTCGGCCACAATTTCTCCTCCGCGGTTGTCGTCGTCAATCTCCGTGTTAACGGGCGTGACGATGCCGCCGTTGCTACCCGCGATGGCGCGGTGCAGGTGCATTCCGCCCGCTATCGAAGAGGCAAAATCGCTGTCCAGCCCCTCGAACGACCCGATGAGTACCAGCGAGCTGTCGCGCACTTCGGCTACTACCATTCCCGTGGCATCGGTCGGGACGCCCTGCGGCTCACTGGCCCCGGAAAGCGGAGCCAGGAAGTAGGATTCGGCTTCCGCCAATACACTGCCCCGAATCTCTCCGCCCGGATGGTCGAGGGTGTGGACGTTGACGTAGAAGAAGCGATCGATGAGGGTATCGGTGCGCCCACCCGTCAACTGGAAACGGTTGTCGTTCGGCAGGTAGCGACCACTGGTATTGCCATCGTCCTGGGTGGCGGTGAGGGAATAGACTACCGGTCCGCTCTGACCGGGGTAGCCGGCGTGCAGGTGCGAACCGCCGGCGATGGCGGTATTGAGGTCGCTCTCCAGATCGCGGAAGCTACCGGTGGCGATCAGGCGGCTACCGTTCATTTCTACCTTGACCATCCCGCGACCCGGGGAAAGTATCGCAGGGATCTGCTGGTTCCCGTTGAGGAAAGCGGTGAAAACAGCCTGACTCTCGGGCAGCATCTGTCCACGAATCTCTCCGGAACGGTGGTCCGCGCTGTGGATGTTGAGGTAGATTCCCCGATCGATCAGCTGGGTCCGTTGCTCATCGGTGAGGGTATACACGTTGGAACTGAGTGGAAAACTGCCGCCGAGTGAATCGGCCGTCAGGGATAAACCAAGCGGAATGATGACCGAACCGTTTTCCCCGGCCCACCCGGTATGCAGGTGCGCGCCCCCGGCAATGTCAGTCGCAACCGGGGATTCAAGATCCTTAAAGGAACCAACGACCCTCAACGTGTTACCGCTCAGGTGACCCAACACTTGTCCGGACCCGTCGCTCGTGACGACCGGCCATTCGTTGGCGCCCGCCAGGTGAGCGCGCAGCAGCACGTCGGCCTGGGGGAGCACCTGGCCGCGGATCTCTCCGGAGCGGAATGCGCCACTGTGGATGTTGGCGTAAAACCGGCCTTCCCGCAGTGCGACCAGTTGCTCGGTCGTGAGGGTGAAGGTATTGTCTTCACTGGCGAAAATGCCGCCGCGGCGGTTTTCATCCTCGGTGGCCGTTAGTGGGATATTGACCGGGCCATTGGCACCCGGCAGCCCCAGGTGAAGGTGGGCACCGCCCGCGATGGCCGTGGCCAGGGTATCCATGAGTCCGTCGTAAGAACCCGTTACCGTAAGGCTATTCTCGGAAGCATCATAGAGCAGCAAGACTGCGCCGTGCGCCGTGGATATCACGGAGGGTACTTCATTGCTTCCCAGCAGATTGGCGTAGTACGCCTCCACTCCATCTTGTATCACGATGCCCCTTAGCTCTCCAGCTGGGTAATTGCGCGTATGAATGTTGATGTACGCCCCGCCAAAGTCGACATCTTCTATGTCCTCAACGGAAAAAACGAAGGTGTTGGCTTCCGCTTTAAAGGTACCCGAGAGGGAATCAGCCGAAAGGGAAATGGCCAGGGGCTGCAATACACCGCCGTTCCGGCCGGGGTAGGCCAGGTGAATGTGCGCCCCGCCGCCGATTTCGGTGGCCACGGGCGAACTGAGGTTTTCGAACGAGCCGCTGACGGTTACGCGCAAATCCTCGTTGTCCATTTCTTCGAAGGTCAGGGTGGCTGTACCACTGGCTGCGGTGGCGACCGGCAATACCTCCTGCTGCCCGCTCAGGCGAGCGGTAGCGGTGAGGATATCCTGCGCCGGCAGGACTGTCGCGAAGAGAAAGGATAGAAGTAGGGAGAGGAAGTAGGGTAAAAGTGTTCTCATGGCGTGTGTTGTGTGGGTTGTGTTGCGTCTTTAAAGTTAACGCCCGAGCGCCAAACGGCGGAGGAGAATAATTGTTCCTAAGATCCACACCCGCAGCGCCTTATACCCGCCACCTCTTTTTAGGCCGTGGGACTGCCCACCACCATTGCTACCGAAACCCTAACTGACCCGTGTACCTTCCGTCCCGTAGGCTGTCGAGGCTACCCTCATCAAGCCGGATCCCCGTGCGACGGTCGGTACTCCGGCTGGTCACCAGCCCTTCTCCCCCGCTTACGTTGGAGTACCGCGGTCGGGGCTGGGCACCGGTAAGCCCGGTATTAGCGTCGGCCAGTTTGAGCAGCGTGCCCACCTCCGGTCCCGCGGCGGCCACCCGGACGGCAAACTCCGTCAACCGGCGCGTAACGCTTTCGGCGGGTGCCAGCGACTGTCCCAGGAAGCGGAAGATCGCCTCGTTATCGACGGCGAAGGAAACCTGGTCGCCATTGCGCTCTGCTCCGTCCGGACGGTACGCCGCATTAGCGGTATACGTCAGGCTCACGGTACGGTCCCGGGCCGGGTCGGCGGAGTAAATCTCCTGCACGTCAAATATTAGCTGCACCGCATACACGGCCGCTCCGGCCGGGGCATTCCACGTCACGAGCAAGGGACGACGGTAATCGTCGATGCGGGCCATAGTGGATGGGCGTAGTATTTCTACCGGCTCCAGCATCCGCGTGGAGGCAACCGCATCGGTGGCCTCCGCCCTCTGCACCCGTACTTCCACCTCGTCCCCGGGCCGCAGTCGCACCGCCGCATCGTCTACCCGGTACAGGATATTGGGCAAGGCGGCAAATGGTCCCTCCTCCCGCAGGATACCGATTGTGGCACCGTCAATACGTTCCAGCTCTACGGTCACCTGGCTGTTGAGGTTGGTAAGCAATACCGTGGCTTCGCCGGCACCGTAGTAGAGCTGCTCAGGGTCACCGGGCTGCGCCCCAGTGTCCTGCTGGCCAGCGATGGCCCTTTCCACCCGCAGGTAGTGTACCGGCTCCGCCGCGTCTAGATAACCGTATATGACGGGGATATCCCTGAATTCGCCCTGCAAATTGAAGTCGTCGCGACAGGAGAGCAGGAACAGCAAGGGCAAAAGTGACAGTATCCAGGGCATATCCAAAGGTACGATCAGCCGCGGTCGCGGGGCACTTCGCCGGCCGCCACTTCCTGGCGGCGGAAGTAATCGAGTACTTTCTTGGCCGTGCTCAGGTTGGTGACCTCGGCAATTTCGCTGGCCAGCGCGTTCTTGACCTTTTTGGTGCTGCCGAAGTGGGAGATCAGTTTCTGGACGGTCTTCTCCCCCACCCCCGGAATGTTCAGCAGTTCGGTCTGGATCATGCCCTTGCTGCGCTTGTTGCGGTGGTGGCGCAGGGAGAAGCGATGGGCTTCGTCGCGGGCCTGCTGGATCAGGCGCAGGGACTCTGATTTCTTGTTGATGTGCAGCGGTACGGGGTCGTCCGGAAAGTAGATTTCCTCCAATCGTTTGGCGATGCCTACTACCGTCATCTTGCCGCGCAGGCCGAGCAGGTCGATGCTCTCCATGGCGTGACTTAGCTGCCCCTTGCCGCCGTCGATAATGACCAGTTGCGGCAGCGGCTCCCCCTCGTCCATCAGCCGGCGATAGCGGCGGTGTACTACTTCCTGCATGCTGGCGAAGTCGTCCGGCCCCGTCACCGTCTTGATGTTGTAGTGGCGGTAGTCCTTCTTGCTGGGTTTGGCGTTTTTGAAAACCACGCAGGCGCTGGCGGGATTGCTGCCCTGGATGTTGGAGTTGTCGAAGCATTCCAGGTGCATCGGCAGTTCGTCCATTTGGAGGTCGGCCTGCAGTTGTCGAAGGATGCGCTCGGCGGGCGTCTGCCGGTTGGCGTGGCTGATGCGCTGTTTCTTGCGCTGCAGCAGCATGTATTTGGCATTCTTCTCGCTCAGCTCCAGCAGCTTTTTCTTATCGCCGATCTTGGGCACCGTCACGGTGGCCTCCACTCCCGCCAGTTCCAGCTCTTCGGCCAGAATGATCTCGGGCGCGATACTGTTGAAGCGCTCGCGCAGTTCGGGGATCGCGTAGCTGAGTAAGCTTTCGCGGTCGTCGTCCAGGTTCATCTCGATCTCTTGCGTGTGGGTGTGGATCACGGCGCCGTTGACGATCTTGATGTAGTTCAGGTAGGCCTCCTTTTCGTCGGTGGCGAGTCCGAAGACGTCGATGTCGCGCAGGCTTGTGCTCACGATGGTCGACTTGCTCTGGTACTTTTCAAAGGCCTTCAGCTTGTCGGCGATCTGCTGGGCCCGCTCGAATTCCAGGTTCTCCGCCAGTTCCTCCATTTCGGCCTGGAAGTGCCGCTTGACTTCGGTGAAATTTCCTTTCAGGATATTCTTGACCTGTTCTATTTTCTCGTTGTAGGACTCCTCCGATTCCTCACCCACGCAGGGGCCTTCGCAGTTCTTGATGTGGTATTCCAGGCAAACCTTGAACTTGCCGGCGGCAATATTTTCGGGGCTAAGGTTCAGGTTGCAGGTGCGCAGGGGGAAGAGCGTCTTCACCAAATCCAGGATGATCTTCAGCCGCCCCTTGCTGGTGTAAGGCCCGAAGTAATAGCTGCCGTCACGCCACACCTGCCGCGTGATGAATACCCGCGGAAAACGCTCATTCTTGATGCAGATGTAGCTGTAATTCTTGTCATCCTTGAGGTTGACGTTGTAACGGGGCTGGTGAGTCTTGATGAGGGCATTCTCGAGCAACAGGGCGTCGGCCTCCGTTTCCACGATCGTAAATTCCAGGCGGGCGGCGTTCTTCACCATCACCCGGGTGCGGTTCAGCCGGTCCTTGCGGTCCCCGAAGTAGCTGGCGACGCGATTGCGCAGCATCTTGGCTTTGCCCACGTACAAAATGGTTTCGTCTGGTCCGATGAAACGGTATACGCCGGGCTGCCGGGGCACGGTGTCGGAAATACGTTTGAAATCTTCCGTCGTCATGGCATCAATAACGGTAAGGGCCCAGATTCGTTGGCTAGCGGAAACGAGAAGTTGGCTGCAGTGCACCATCCGTCGGGGCGGCGGCGCGCGGGTGCCGGGTCAGGTGGCAGAATGCCGTGCTGCGGTGGTTATTCCTCCCGCAACAGGGTGTAAAAATACCGGATGATCAGCAGCACCACCAGAACGATGGCGGCGAAGACCACCCAGGCGATCGGGGTATAACCACCAAGAATTTGGGGTATGGCGAGGAAGGGCATGCAGCGGGAATTTGACCAATTAACACGGCAAGCAAAATAAAGGTCACAAGTTTCCCCACTACCCCACCTTCTACGGTATACGTCGACTGCCAGGAAATGTACCGCCGGGAGGGCGCCTACCGACAACCGGTGCAAGGCCGATCTTGGATACCCCAACGCGCCCCCTATGCTTTTTGAACACCTCGAACTCAACGCACACTACCCGGTCGCGGTGGGCGACTGGTAGGTAACGCACTTACACGCCGGCGTGCATTACCGGGGGGAGGGGCCGGTCTTCACCACTTTTCTGGCGTATGTTACAGGCCGGGTATCTTGAGTTGTACCACAATCCTCTGGGTGCCGTCGACGACTTCGCGGAACGCCACCTCTCACCTTTCACTTCGCCCTGCAGACCTCCGATGCTGCCGCCCTACGCGATACCCTGACGCTGGCCGGTGGGAAGGTGGTCGAGGAAATCAGCCCCGAGCCAGGCACGCATTTGGTCATGCTGCGCGATCCTTTCGGTATTCCCCTCCAATTGTGTCAGCGAAAGCGCCCCTACCCTACGCGGGTCGGCGCAGGCGATCGGCCAGTTGGGTGAGGCCCTGGTTTCGGGCGTGATCGGCCGCGGTCAGGCCATTACCGTCTTTCGTGGCAGGGTCGGCACCCGACTCCAGGAGCAGGTCCACCATTTCCGGTCGGTTGAAAGTAGCGGCAAAGATGAGCGCGGTGCCGCCGCTGGGATTGGTAGCCGAGGGATCGGCCCCTTGCTCGATCAGGTATCGGGCAATCTTGGCGTTGCCCTTGAAGCAAACCCCCATCAGCGGCGTATTGCCCGCTCCGTCGCGACCGTTGGGATCGGCCCCCGCCTCCATCAGCACGCGGGCCACTTCCAACTGCTCCAGGTAGGTTGCCAACAACAGCGGCGTCGATCCCCGGGCATCCCGGGCTTCGACCAATCCCGGATCAACCTGCAGCATTTCCCTGACCGCGGCGGCCTCACCGGCGCGAATGTGCTGAAACAGTTTATCGGTTGCGTTCATTTGGAGGGTAGTTAATGGTAGCGGGGGCGGTACGGCGCTCCGGTAATAATGCCGAATGGGGTCAGGTTTATAGATTTATACAGTCCCTATAACAATAGTACGGCGGATACCAGAATTAGGTCCTTATTTCTTGAAGCACGGAGTTACCGGGAGAAGCGGACCCCGCCAAATGAGCACTCCGGACCGCAATTCAAAGCAACACCCTCCCCCACTTATGTTAAAAATCCTCCCGGTACATCTGTGGCGTCGTTGTGGGTAGGTGTGATGGTATGCAGAACCATTACAAGGACCAATCACCCCCTAAATCACGGTGAAAGCGGTTGGAACCGCCGACTGAAAATTTATGGGATATATTAGAGAAGTTCTTCTATCTTTAAGGCGCATTTGATTTTTAGCGTTTCTCTCATGAATACACCTACACTTGTGGCAACTACCCTGCCACCCGTTCCCGCAACCGGGAACCGCTTCGTTCACTACGGGGTTTCTCTACTCAAAGCCTATGCTTCCTGTGAGCGGCATATCGTTCGCCGCTTGGCGGAGGATTACCTGCGGATCGCGGAACGCTACGCCGACAGTCGCCATTACGGTAATGCCATCCACCAGGCCAATACGGTCCTCGGATTGCTTGAACTCGAGCGTGGCCGCATCGAAGTAGCGGAGCAATACCTCGTCCGGGCGGCCTGCACACCGGGATCCCCGCAGTTGTCGGGTATGGGTCCGAATATGCTGCTCGCCAAGAAATTGCTGGAAGCCGGTCGTACGCAGACCGTCCTGGAATACCTGACGCACTGCGGCAAGATCTGGAAACTGAGCTTCGGAAGGATCTGGATGTGGAAGTTGAACATCCGGCGCGGCCGGACGCCCGATTTCGGTGCCAACCTGTCGCATCTCCTCGATTACAAATCGTTCGGTTAACCGGCTAATTCGTGCCCTAGCCGCAATTTTGTTGGCCAAGCTATTGTTTCGCCGACAAATTATTTGAAATTTCATAACCTGGCCATATTCCGGGGTGTTATCAAGGTGCCAGTTCACCTAAATACCCCCCATATGGAAACTGAATTCGTTCAACTCGGGCGGGTTCTGCTACACGCCTACGCCCGGCGTGATTACCACGCCGTCGACCGGCTGGCAAAGAACTATCTGGCCGCTGCGGAAAACTTCCGGGAAAGCCCCAACTACGGAAACGCAATCCACCAGGCCAATACCCTGCTGGGTCTAATGGAACTGCGCCACGGCCGCATCGACCGTGCCACTGAGTACCTTCTTGAATCGGCCCGCACGCCGGGCTCTCCGCAGCTAAAATCACTCGGCCCCAGCATGTTGCTGGCGGAAAGTTTGCTGGCCGCCGGGCAAACTAACGCGGTAGAAGAATACCTGCGGGATTGTCGGAAACTGTGGAGACTCAGCTTCGGCACGCTCAGGAGATGGCGTCGTCAGATATCCCGTGGCCGGATACCCAACTTCGGGGCCAACCGCTCTTACCTTATTGATTATAAATCCTTCGGCTAGTGCCGGCAGCGGTAGACCACGTACTTGTCGTTGACTGCTGGCTCCCCTACTTCTGCGAACCATTTGACCAGGTGGCTGCCGTAGTTCAGGTGCCGATTGGCTACCACTACCAGGTACCCGCCGGGACTCAGTATGCGGTGGGCCTGGCGAAACAGCTCGAGGCTTACCTCTATGTTGTTTTCGTGGCCGAAATGAAAAGGAGGGTTGGTCACCACCAGGTCATGGGAAGAAGAGGGAATATCGACAAGTGAATGGTCGTACAGCACCGTGGCCCGGTCCGTGGGTAGATTCAGTCGGGCACTCTCTACGGCCAACAGTGCATCGTCCGTGGCGGTAAGGTCTGCCCCGGCGTACCGCACCAACAACTCTCCGCCAATGATGCCGTTGCCACAACCTATGTCCAGCACCCTAGCCGGGCTCCACTGCGCCGGCAGGGCCAACGCTTCCCACTGTTCCAGCAGAAATTGCGTGGCGTAGTCGATGTGGTCTCCGCTGAACACCCCATAGTATTGCCGGTAAACCCGGCTGGCGTAGCCGAGTGACTTGCACGGTACCCGCGCGGAAGGCGGCCGCACTGACCCATCCGGTACAATGAAATCACTCAACATCAGCAAGCGCGCCTTTTTGCGTGCCCGGGATTGTCGCACCGTTCCTGCGTACTTTCCAGCTACCTCCAGCAGGCGGGGGGTAAAGTATTTGGTCATGAAACCCGCCGCTACCTGTAGATCCGGCGCCGCCGCATGCGCCAGAGTAGCCAAATATACCTCCCAAAGTTCCAGCGACTTTGGTACCCGCATTACCGCGTGACGCACGTCAACTGAGTGGTCGAAAACCGTCGCAAGCCGTGGCATCGCACTACTGGCATTCCGCCGCAGTGCCTCCTCCTGACTGTGGAAGGAAGACAGGAAAACGGGGTGGCCCGGCAGGCTCAGGGTCACCGCTCCAAAGCGGTCGTGGATCACCAGGGGTTGATCTTCCGCCGTAAGCTGCTGCGCACCCCACTCCAGCAGCAGTTCGTCAGCGGCGCTCATCACCCTGAGTGACCGGTCGGTAGTGGGTGGGTAACGAGCGAAATTACCGGCGGCGGGGGGCCGATCGGGGGACTTTGCGTGTGGCATCATAGGTGTTTTTTATTTCTCGCCACAATTTGGTGAGGGTGATCTGGATAACGGCTTCGTCGAGGGGTTCCCGCAGCGGACTACCCTGGCGCACAGCGAAGGCATACGCTTCAGGCTCGGCGTCGGTCGCTTCAATGGCGGCGGAAATTCCGTCGTACTCGTCGATGACGTAACGTAGCGTGGTAACGTCGGATACGAAAGCATCGAGTTGCTTCTCCTGCATGGCTTCCAGTCCGGCGCGCGGCGAATCGAAAACCTGAAAATCCAGCCCTTCGGAAGCCAGGTAGTTTTCGGCGGGCGATTCATCCACTACCCCAACGGCCCGGGAGCGAAGTCCTTCCGGGAATTTGAGGGGTTGGGTTGCCTGGGTCGCGGCAATGATGGCGGCGGTAAGGCTGGAAGTAACGGCCAGGGCCACCAGCATCCACAGCATGGCTACAGCCCGGCCAGCCAGGCTGCGGGGTGCCTTGTCTCCGTAGCCGATGGTGGTCATCGTAACCCCCGCCCACCAAAAGCCCGACCCGATGCCCTGCCAGGTTGACCTTTCCCCGCCGAACTGATCGTCGTTGCGGTTACGCTCCAACAAGTAGACGACGACGCCGACAATTAGCAACAGGACGGAAAGTCCCACCACAATGTACAGGAACTGTAGGGTGAAAAGTCCGCGCAGGGTGGTCCACAGACCATTTGTTTTCGGAAGCGCCACGCCCAGACTGCTGTGGTGATAAGCCTGCAGAAAATCTACCCGGCGCTCCGCCCCGGGATCGAGGGTGGAGAAAAGCACTACGTCGAGGTCCCCGGCGGTAAGGTGGGGCAGCAGACTGTCCGGATGCGAAAAGTCAACCACTTCATACCTCAATTGCTCCCTCTCGGCGACCAGCTGCCAGAGCTGCACCGCCATGCCGTACCAATTGCCCTCCCCATCGTCGATGCAGTACGGCGGGGCGTCCGCAACGCCGACGCGGAGCACTTCCGGCTGAGCGGAAAGGAAAAGTGGAAAGAACAGGCCGGCAAGCAGATAAGAACGCAACATGGGTCAAAATGGGGTACCCTTGCTTACGCGGCAGCGGCGGCCATTGTTTACGATCTTAAAGGCGGGCCAGCACCTGACCGCGTCGGCTGCGACTGACCGGAAGGGCCGTGTCGCCGACGTAGATGTTTTCCTTATCGAAGCGGGTGACGTGGGCCAGATTCACCGCGTAGCTCCGGTGCGTCTGGATGAACTGGTCTTCGCCGAGCTCATCGATCAGGTCGCTAAGTGTAGTGCGCAGCATGAGCGGGGCCTGTCCGACCTGATTGATCTTTACGTATACGTGGCTGGCCTGCAGGTAGGTGATGGTTTCAACGGAGATGCGGTAGGTCTGCCGTCCGTCGCGCAGGACTACGGTTCCGGCCGGCTTCTCGGACCCGGCACGGTGGTTGTGCATGGCCACTTCGATGGTAGCGAGCAGGCTGCCGGCCTGGATGGGCTTGCTCAGGTACCCCATAGGGAAAGTCTCGCGCACCTGGGCGATATGGCCGGCATCCGTCTGGGAGGTAAGGAAGATAAAGGGGATCGGGTGGCTCTGCCCCCGCAGGAAATGAGCAAAATCCACGCCGCTTTTCTCACCGTCTACCCGAATATCCAACAGGGCCAGGTCGGGCTGGGTATCGTGGTAGAGCTCGACGGCATCATCAAAGGAAATAGCGGTACCCACCACTTCGTGACCGTTCCGGACCAGGTGTCGCGCAATGGTATCGGCAATGATCACCTCATCCTCCAGGATGAGGATTTTGTAGCGTTGGTGGGGGGTTGTTGTCATGGGATCAAGTCGGTGCCGAAAAGCAAAAGCAGACGGAAAATATAAAATCAGGTATTGGCCAATACAGGCTCCACGTTAGCAGAATTAGGTGTGAGTCGGAAATTTTCGCGGCCGGTCGACGGGGCATTCTTGCCGCTGAAAACCACGACGGTGCAGGCACCCTCCCGGTTGAAGGTTTTCACGCTGCCGCGCAGCTGACGGGCCATTCCATTAACCAGGTAGGTGCCCAGACCTCCGTCCCGTTCGACCAGGGTGCCCACCGGATATCCCGGGCCATTGTCGCGATATTCCAACCGGTAATCCTCGCCCTCGCGGTCCAGTTTGATGCTGATTTCCAGGTCTGTGCCCGAGTTGGTCCCGTATTTAAAGCTGTTGGTCAGCAGTTCATTCAAGATGGTACCCAGTGGAATGGCGGTATCCAGGTTGTACTCCCAATCCGGGATGTCTAGGTAAAAGCGGCAGGGCGATTCTATGCTGGTAATGGTGCGGGTGTGCTCGCAGATTTTCTCTACGTAGCGCCGGAAGTTGATCGTCTCCACCCGCCCTTCCCGGTACAGGATCTCATGGATGGCGGCCATACTGTAGACACGCCCCCCCATAGATTCCAGGCTGCTCCGCACTGCCGGGTCATCCACTTCCTCGATCTGGAGGTCGAGCAATCCGATGATGATCTGAAGGTTATTCTTCACGCGGTGGTGGATTTCCCCGCGCAATAACTGTTGCTCGCGCAGGGCCCCCGCCAGTTCATCGTTCTGGGCGTGAATGATGCGACTTTGGCGGGCCAGGGCGGCGTTGGCCCGCCGCAGGCGAATGTAGTTGATGGCGACCACGCCCAGGCTGACCACGGCCAGCAGCACCAACCACATGAGCCATTGCTCCCGTTTCTTTTTGAAGGCCAGTTGCTGGGCCTGTTGTTGGATCTGCTGTTCCTTCTTGGCATTGTTGTAGCGGGCCTCCACCTCCGCTACGCGCTCTGCGCTCACCTGTTCCACCCGGTCCAATTCCTCGGCCCGGCTTTTGTCGAGGTAGTAAAGCGCGGAATCCAATTGTCCGGCCGCGCGAAAAATATGGCTTCGTTGGGCAAGCATCAGGCTTCTATAATCATCGGTATGACTTCCCCGCTCCTCGGCGATCCGACTATAGTACCAGGCGGAGTCGTTGCTTACGAGCGCCTGCTCGTGGTTCTGCTTTTCGAGTTGCAAGTTGCTGAGGTTCAGCATGACGATCATGTGGTTGATCTCGCTGTGCAGCTTCCGGTAGAGCCGGGCACTTTGCCGAAGGTGGTATTCGCTGGCCACATGGTCGGTAGCCCGGTAAATCAGACTGAGCAACAAGTGGGCTGTGGCTTCGTGGTCCATTTGCCCCTTGTCCAGCGCGTGGTTCAGGGCCAGTCGACCGTACCGCTCGGCGGTATCTAGGTTGCGGAACAAGCGGTGGTAGGAGGCCAGGCGGATATAGAGGTAGGGCATGACCTCCCGGAGCCGATTCTCACGCACGATCCGCTCGGCCCGCAGCAGGTACTCCTCACATTTCTCGGGGTGCGACTGCTGCTCGTGAATCAGGGCCATAGCCAAATTCGCTTCCGCTTCCAGGCGCGGCAACCCCACCAACCGGCTATCGTCCATCACGCCCAGCAACTCGGCCACGGCCTCGGTAAAATACTGGTTGCGCTCCAGGGCGTAGGCCAGCTTCAGACGTACGTGCAATCCAAAGGGGGTCAGCAGTTTGTCGCGCTCGTCCAGACAATTGCGCATACTGGACAGGATGACCGCTGCGCTGTCGTTGAGGGAAGCCATGATTAGGTTCTCGGCCCGGTCGTACTGCTGGTACATGCGCGGCGTCCCCCCCTCGGGTACTCCATCATCCGACTGGCTCGCCAACGGAAGGGCAAGCAGCCAGAAGCAGAATAGTAAAGTCTTACCGTAGGGCACTATACGTTTGGGATAGATAAAGGAATCACGGCCTACAAAAGCGGTAACATCCTGTTAAAAGTAGTAAAAAAGCGCATTTATTGGCAAAAATATTATCCTTCCGCCGTGAACATGCTGCTTTGATCTGTTTTATAGTCCATCAATTTTGCCAAAAAAAGTCACCCGATTTCGAGTGACGAAATCGGGTGACGAACTCATTTTGCCAAAAAACCGTGGCGACTGAGTCATGAATTGATGTACAAAGTGTCTCCAAGTAGCTATATGCTTAATTCGCCTAAACTGGTGTTGTCATAGTGCCTCTCTCTGTGTCAAATCGGAATCTCTAATTCTTTAGCTTGAGCCAAATGTAGGGGCTCCTCTACCCTCTCCGCAACGTTGAGCCACCATATGTGCTGAACGGTAATACCTGTGTTACGAATGGTAAAAAAGTGAGGGACTAAGCGGGGCTTCGGACTTTGTCGAAGCAGTATGTGCATACTTTCGCGCCCGGGATTTGCGAAAACCGCTACCCCGCGTAGCTTAGCCGCCATGATCGCCACCGACCTCCTGCCGCGCTTATTTGATTCCATCGGATTACCCTACCCGGTGGGGGAAGATGCCGGAGATGAGGCCTTATCCGTCACCCCCCTGCCCGGTGAGGTGGACCAGAATTTTCACCTTTCCCTCCCGAACGGAGCGGAGTACCTGCTCAAGATCAGCGCCCCCGAGAGTTTCGATCAGGCCCCCATCCTGCGCTTCCTTGCAAACCGCGAGCTGCCCTTCGCCACCCCCCGCATTGTGGCTTCTCTCGACCCCGATCAGGCTGCCGGCCACGGGAGCGTGCGCCTGCATAGCTGGGTACCGGGACGCCCCCTCGACAATGTGACGCCCCGTACAGCAGCCCTGCGCCGGAATTGGGGGGCTACCTGCGGCCATCTGGCCCACGCCCTGCAAGATCTCGATCTGCCGGCCGCGCACCGTGTTTACAAGTGGGATCCCGCCGCGGCGTCCGGCGCCCGCCGCTTGGTCCCGCTGCTGACGGGGGAAGAAGTCGCACTTGCCAACTACTTTTTCGACTTGGTGGACGGTTGTGACTTTGACAGATTGCGGCGGAGCGTCTGCTACAACGATGCCCACGAGCACAACCTGCTGGTGGATCAAACGGGGGAGGCCATCTGCGGGGTGATCGATTTCGGCGACACGGTGTACACCGCGACCATCAGCGAACTGGCAGTAGCCTGCGCCTACGCCGGAATGTCGGAACCCGATCCGCTCGGGGCCATGCGCGATGTGGTCGAGGGTTTCTACTCCGTCTTTCCGGTTACCGATGAAGAGCTAGCCGCCCTATTCCCCCTGATCTGCGGCCGGTTGTTGCTCACCGTTACCGCGGCCGCGGAAAACCGTCGGCTCAAGCCCGACAACGCCTACCTGTCCATCTCCGAAGCTCCCGCCTGGGCGTTGCTGCGTCGCTTACGCGAAGTGCATCCGGTGCTTGCCCTGGCCACCTTCCGGGTCGCCACCGACCGATCGGCCCACCCCCGGCTCCGCACATTCCTGGACTGGGCCGCCACGGCCGCTCCTGCGCCGGTGATGGCCCTAGAAGGACGTCTTGTTCCGATTGACCTCGGTGTGGGCAGTCGGCAGCTCGGTCTCAATCGCAATTTCGAGCAGTTGCCGGCCTTCGTCAAGCACATGCGCCGGGTGCTGGAGGACCTGGACGCCGACATCGGAGTAGGCGGGTACGGGGAGGTCAGGCCCGTCTACACCACCGATGCCTTCGCCGGGGAGGGAAACAGTGGTCCTCGCTGGCGGAGCGTACACCTCGGCCTGGACTTCTGGGCGCGCGATTCCGGCGGGACGGTCTTCGCTCCCATCGACGGCACGGTCCGGCACTGCGGTATCGACCCCACCCCGGGCGGCTACGGCGGCACCCTTATTCTGAGCCACGAACCCATTCCCGGACTTACCTTTCATTCCCTTTTCGGGCATCTCTCTCCGGCCTCCATAGCCCATTTTCCGGCGGGGACGCAGGTGCAGCGCGGTCAGGCTATCGCCCGGTTGGGTGGTTCCGATGAGAACGGCGGTTGGCCGCCCCACCTGCATTTCCAGTTGATGCTCGACTTGCTGGACCGCGGCGCTGAATTCCCGGGCGTCGCCTACCCTGAGGAGCGCGACATCTGGCTCGGCATTTGCCCTGATCCGCGGATCCTTATCCCGCAGCCCGTGCCTGCGGAGAGCCCTTCTCTGCCGCCGACGGAGGAAATGCGCCAACAGCGAGACCACAAGCTGGGGTACAGCCTGAGTGTATCTTACCACCGCCCGCTGACCGTGCTCCGTGGTTCGGGCAGCTACCTGTACGATGACCGGGGACGGCGGTTCCTCGATACGGTCAACAACGTGGCGCACGTCGGGCACGAGCACCCCCGCGTAGTAGAGGCGATTCAGCGCCAGGCCGCCGTCCTCAACACCAACAGCCGCTACCTCCACCCCACCATTCTGGAATTGGCGGATGAACTTACCAACCTGCTGCCCGACGAACTGAGCGTGGTACATTTCGTCAACTCCGGCAGCGAGGCCAACGAACTGGCCCTGCGCATGGCCGAAGCGGTAACCGGCACCCGCAGGGTACTGGCCATGGAAATGGGGTACCACGGCAACACCACCCGTACGATCGACGTCAGCAGCTACAAATTCGGTCGCCGGGGCGGCGCCGGCCGGCCCGCGGAAACCGTACTCCTGCCCCTGCCCGACCAGCTCCGACGCCGCCACCTGCAGCCCGATTGGGATACGAATGACGACGCTCCCCGCACCTTCATTGCCGAGTCCATTCTGAGTTGCGGGGGCCAGTTGATGCTGCCCCCGGGCTACCTCGATTCCGTATTCAAACGGGTCCGAGCGCACGGCGGCATCACTATCGCCGATGAGGTGCAAACGGGCCTGGGTCGCGTAGGCAGCCACTGGTGGGCCTTCGAACTGCAGGGCGTGGTACCCGACATCGTCACCATCGGAAAACCCTTCGGAAACGGGCACCCTTTGGCGGCCGTTGTCTGTACAACCCGAGTGGCGGAGGCTTTCGCCAACGGCATGGAGTACTTCAACACCTTCGGTGGCAATCCGGTCAGCTGCGCCGCCGGACTGGCGGTGCTGACCACGCTACGGGAAGAAGGACTAAAACAACGGGCCGCTGAAGTCGGCGGGTACCTGACCGGACTGCTCAATCAGTTGCGCGCCAACTATCCACTGATTGCTGAAGTACGCGGTGCCGGACTCTTCCTCGGCTTTGAACTCACGGGGAAAGACCTTGCACCCGCGACCGCGCCCGCATCCTACCTGAAGAACCGAATGCGTGAACTGGGTTTCCTGATGAGTACCGACGGTCCGCACGAAAACGTCATCAAGATCAAGCCCCCCCTGTGCTTCACCCGCGCGCAGGCCGAGCGCCTGGTGGACTTTCTGGACCGGGTGTTGCGGGAGGATAAAATGCAGATACGGTAGCCGGTTCCGTCCCCGATCATTTGCACGGCTGACGAACTAGCCGCACCTTGCGACTCCGATTGAGCGCCGCCTGATGCGTAGCCTCAATGATATTTCGGCAATTCACCCGATTCCGTGTAAAATAAAGACCAAAAATCCGGCGGTTGGTAGTAACTATACTCACCCGGGGCAATCAATTATACAACTCAATACCTGCTCGATGCTTTGTTAACGTTATTTTAGAACACCACTGACGCTGTACCCGGCTCACAACCGCTAGTAACACCCACCAATGCTATGGGTCCACTGTACCCACTTCTATCCGCAGCCAGTTGCTTGCTGCTGCTATTTATCCATTCCTCCTGTACACCAACTGCGGAGCGTTCTACCGGAACCGTCCATGTAGATTACGCCGATTCTACGGGCTACCACCTGGTGCGAAACGGACAACCCTTCGTAGTGAAGGGGGGAGCCGGTGCCAATCACTTGCCTTTACTAAAAGAACTGGGGGGGAATACCGTAAGGGTATACGACCCCGCCAAACTGGAAGCGACCCTCGAGCAGGCCGAAACATTGGGACTGGCAGTCGTGGCGGATATTCCCCTGCCCGCATATTACCGGGGGGAGGATTATGTCGGACTTTCCCAGCCGGGACTTACGGATTCCGTACTTGCGGTGGTGGATCGGTTCCGGGACCATCCCGCCCTACTGTTCTGGATGCTGGGCAATGAGGTCTTCACCGAGGGATACGACCGCGCCTACATGAAGCGCTACAATGCCCTGGCGCGGGCCGTACGCGAACACGATCCCAACCACCCCATCAGTACCGGGGTCATCCCCCATCAGCTGCTCAAATTGAAAATAAGCCTGACGGGCCCCGACGTGGATTTTCTGTCGCTGAACATTTTCGGCAACCTGTCGAATTTCGACCAACTGAAAAAGTACCTCACCCCAATCTGGCGTGGACCGTACCTGATCTCGGAATGGAGCTTCAACGGTCCGTGGGAAGCTGAAAATACCCTGTGGGGAGCCCCCATTGAATCTCCCAGTCCTACCAAAGCCACTCATCTGGCGGAACGCTACCGGCGTGATTTGGCCGATCCCGAGTCGGACCGTATGCTGGGCGATCTTGTGTTTTACTGGGGCCAGAAGTACGAGCGCACCCCCACCTGGTTCAGTCTGCTGAGCCCGGAGGGTGCCGTGAGCGAGATGGCCTTTGCGCTGGGCAACATATGGCAAGGGCGTCAGTTACCGTTTCCCGGTCCGCGCGTAGAATACCTGTTGCTGAATGAAATGGGTGCCCGGGACAACATCTTCCTCACCCCCGGCGCGGAGGCGACGGCGACCGTGCGCTACCTTACTGAACCGGTTGGCAACCTCACGGTGAGATGGGAAATCCGGGCCGAAGACTGGCTGGGGCGCGGAGAGGTAGGCGCCGGCCCGGAGGCCTTGCCCGGCCTATTTAAATCGACTAGCTTAACAGAGGCAACTTTCCAGGCTCCGCTCGCTCCCGGTCCTTACCGCATCTTATACCAGGTGATGGACACTGCCGGATACTTTGCTACGGCCAACATTCCCTTTTACGTACTTTCCCCTGCACATGCTAAATGACCCCGTAGTCCGGAACCCTACCGAAGGCGAACAGATCATCATACGGTTGCTGATCGTCACGGGATTGTTGTGCATTCTCAATTTTAGCTACTTCTTCTTTCAGCCCCAGTATTTCGGCCACCCGCTGCTGTTTACCCTGCTTTGTATTGTACTTGCCTACGGATTGATCCGCGACCTTACCCTGTGGTATTACTACGCCTCCATTACGGTTCCGGAGACGCCAGAACTGAAACGGCATTTCACGGTGGATATCCTCACCACCTACTTCCCAGGGGAACCGTACGACATGATCGTCAATACCCTGACGGCGATACAGAACATCACGTACCCGCACACCACTTACCTGTGCGACGAGGCCAATGATCCTTACCTTAAGGAACTGTGCGCCGAGATGGGCATCGTGCACGTGACCCGCACCGTCCGCGTAGACGCCAAAGCCGGCAACATCAACAACGCGCTGCGGCAGGCTACGGGGGAGATTTGTCTGGTGCTGGATCCCGATCACGTCCCGCAACCGGATTTCCTCGATCACATCGTACCCCACTTTCAGGATGAGTCCATCGGCTTCGTACAAACGGTACAGGCCTACTACAATAAGTTTGACACCGTAGTAGCCAAGGGTTCGGCCCAGCAGACCTTCCACTTCTACGGGCCGATGATGATGACCATGAATGCCTACGGGACGGTCAATGCCATCGGTGCCAACTGTACCTTCCGCCGCAAGGCCCTCGACAGCATCGGTGGCCACGCACCGGGCCTGGCGGAAGATATGCACACCGCTATGCTCCTGTACCGGGAGGGCTGGAAGTCGGTATACGTGCCCCGCATCCTGGCCAAGGGGCTCGTACCCGCTACCATTACTGCCTACTTCAAGCAACAGCTGAAGTGGTCCAGGGGCACCTTCGACCTGTTCGTCAAGGTCTACCCCCGCATCTTCTCCAAATTGACGTGGAGGCAACGACTCCACTACGCGCTGTTGCCGGTGCACTACCTGGCCGGGGTGATTTACCTCATCGGTTTCTTCATTCCTATTTTATCACTGGTGCTTTCCGAGGCTCCGTGGACGGGCAACTTTGTCTACTTCCTGATCATCATCGGCCCCGTGCTTTTCACCTCCTTCATTCTGCGTTTCTACATCCAGAAGTGGTTGATTTCGGACGATGAACGCGGGTTCCATATCGTCGGGGGAATCCTGGAGATCATCACCTGGTGGATCTTCACCCTCGGGTTCGTGTATACAATCTTTGATAAGAAGGTACCCTACTTGCCCACCCCCAAAGAAGGAGAGGACGTAACCCATTTCTCGCTGTTGCTGCCGAACCTGGCCATCGGCGTACTTTCGCTTGGCGCGATCGCGTATGGCTTACCGCGGGACTTTACGCCTTTCTCCATCATCATGGCCGGATTTGCGCTGCTGAACGCCGCTTTCATGTTCTTCAGCGTTTATCTTGCCTTTGCCGTCACTAACGAGACCGGGAATCTGAGGGAGCGGTTGCCGGCCCCGGCGCGCACCCTTGGTCGGCACGCCAAACGCCAGCTGCTCTGGGCGCTGGATACCATGACCCTTACCGTGCGAAAACTCGCTCCCCTGCTGCTGGTCGGGGTACTGGTTTCCGCCCTGACCCTGATGTCTATATACGACCGACAGGGATTTGCTATGATTGAGTCCGTTCCCACCACCGTTGAGCTTTCCACTACTCCGCTCCTGGGTATCTTTTATCCGGCGGGACCTACGGGATTAACCTCCCTCGAGCGGGTGACGGAACTGGAAGACCGCTTACTGACGCATACCGACATCATTTCCAGCTACATCCCCTGGAGTGGCAGTGCAGATCCGGAGGCGGAAATGCAACACCTGCAGGATATTGTTGAACGGGGCTCCACCCCCCTGATCACCTGGGAACCCTGGGTCAGCCACTTTCCCGGTAGCGACAGCATGGCAGCTCTTGCCCGGGAAGAGCAAGCCCTCTCCTACATTGCCAACGGACGATTCGACGATTACATCAACGCTTTTGCGGGGCGGGTAGCCAGGCTGGAGAAGCCGGTCTACCTGCGCTTCGCCCATGAGTTTGACAATCCCGACTACCCCTGGTCGCCCCGCGGCAATAACCAACCGGAAGACTTCGTGGCTGCCTGGCGACACGTTCATAACCTGTTCCAGCAAGCGGGCGCCAAGAACGTCCGCTGGGTCTGGAACCCCTGGAAGCCCAAGGCTATGCAGGAGTACTATCCCGGAGAGGCCTACGTGGATTTCGTGGGACTGACAAACCTGAACTATGGCCCTCTGGAGGGCGGTCCGCAGTCAAACTCCTTCACCGACCTCTATGCTCCCTTCGCTGCGGCGATGGAGGATCTGCCCGGGGAAGATGTTATCCTGGCGGAGTTCGGTACGCTTGGGACGCCCGCCGAAAAGCGGGACTGGCTGGTAGCGGCGCGGCGAAGCATTCTGGAAGATCACCCCGAAATCAGGGCCATTGTCGCCTTCAACAGCGCCTTTGACAGGAACATTCCCCAGGGCGCGGACTATCCGGGCGATGTACTGGATTGGACCGCCGATCCGGCCTTGCTCTTCAACCCCGAAACAGCCGCGAACTTCGTGTCCATCCGGGAGGCTGAATGCTGGGCCCCACCTGCCGCCTCCACCTACCTTGCCCTGCCCGACCGACCGGTGCGGGCCGTGGGGTACAAGAAAGGCGAAGGCTGGAGTACGCACCAGTACGTTCCTTCCCGCGCCAATCTGGAACACGATTTCAGTCTGATGCGCGAAGCAGGCATCAACACCATCCGGATCACCAATCCGGGAATCTACGCCCACAACCTTTTTACTATTTCGCAGGAATACGGACTGGACGTTATAATGAATTTCTGGATCCCGGAAACCCACGATTTCGTGTCCGACACGCTCGAGTTGGCCGAGCTTCGGGAGCAAATACTAGAGAAGGTGGCCAACAACCGCGACCGTGGCACCCTGCTGCACTACAGTTTCGGCAACGACCTGCTGGCCCGCCTTGCTGACCTCCACCTACAGCCGAACCTCCACGCCCAGCGCATCGCTTACCTGAATTGGTTGGGCGGCCTTATCCAGGACATCAAGAAACTGGACGATCGGCATCCGGTGATGATCTCCGTACTCGCCGCGCCCGGCGTTGAGCGAGTGATTGAAGACTTCCACCTGCTCAAGGGGCCCGCCGACGCGGTAGGCCTGATCGTGGGCAGTCTGACTTCCCTGGAACGGGTAAGGCATCTTACGGAGCAATACAAAGGTCGGCTGGTAGTCAGCGATATCGGGATCGAACCGCTCCGCAATTTGAGGAAGAGCGAGGAGTCCCAATACACGGTGATCAACAACTGGCAGAACGAGTGGCGCCGCACCAAACTGACCTTTGACGGACTGCTGGATTTCCGGGCCCGGCGTACCCCCACCTTTACGGCGGTGGCGAATTACTGGAACGACGATAAAGCCCAGGACGTAGAAATTCCCGAAATCGCCGTCCTTCCCCCCGCGCTGCAGCCCTATGTGGGTGGCATCTACCACTACCGCGCCATGGTGCTTGACGAGAAGGGCTGGGTACCGGCCGACAGCCTGGCCCTCGAGAAATATACTTTTGAATGGAGCCTGGTGAAACTGGATACCTTCCAGAATCCCATTGCGCTGAAGATGCTTAAGGAGGAAGGCCCCGTACTGAAACTTGCCATGCCGCCCAACCACCTTCAGTATCGGGTATTGCTTACCGCCACGGACGGCCGTTACAGCCGATCGGCTCAGTCTCCACTGCTACCGCGCTGACGCACGAAGGGCCCACCGCCGTTCGGCGATGGGCCCTTGTTGTTTCCCAGTCGGGGCACCAGGATTCGAACCTGGGGCCTCCTGCTCCCAAAGCAGGCACGCTAACCGGACTGCGCTATGCCCCGTGGCGGAGACGGCGGGATTCGAACCCGCGGTACCCTGTTAGGGTACGTCGATTTAGCAAACCGGTGGTTTCAGCCACTCACCCACGTCTCCGGGTATTGTGCTGACGGCCCTTCTCCCTTATCAGGTTCGATAGCCGTCATTGCTAAAGCGACGCAAATGTAAGGTGCCCTTGTCGCTTTGAAAAGCAACCGGGGAAAAAAAGTGTGAGACCGGCATTTTACTTGTTCCCTTTTCACCCGCCAGCTGTTCGACTAAGTTGCCCCGCCCCCTGCCACCGGGCGATCTAAGGTGGCTATTCCCAGATACTCCCGTCCAGCCTTACTACCTTTGCTGGCCCTAACCATAAGCGATCATGAATACAGATTTTATCCAGGAACTCGGCCTTGAAGCCGACAACGACGGAACCAGCACCGGCCGGCAAGGCCACCACAACACCGAGGCCCACATCAGCAGCCATTCGCCAGTAGATGGAGCCCAGATCGGACGGGTCAGCATTACGACGCCCGAGCAATACGAGGCGGTGATTAACCAGGCAACGGAGGCCTTTCGGCACTGGCGTACCGTGCCCGCCCCGCGGCGCGGTGAGATCGTACGGCAGTATGGTGAGGCCCTGCGCGAACACAAGGACGCCCTCGGCCGACTCGTCAGCTACGAAATGGGAAAAAGCCTGCAGGAAGGCTGGGGCGAAGTTCAGGAGATGATCGACATCTGCGACTTTGCGGTCGGGCTTAGCCGTCAGCTGCACGGCCTGACCATGCATTCCGAGCGGCCCCTGCACCGGATGTATGAGCAGTACCACCCCCTGGGCATCGTCGGGGTGATCTCCGCGTTCAACTTCCCCGTGGCCGTGTGGAGCTGGAATGCCATGATCGCCCTAGTGTGTGGTGACGTGGTCGTCTGGAAACCAAGTGAAAAGGCTCCCCTGTGTGGCGTTGCCTGCCAGAATATCTGGGCCAAGGTAGCCGCCGACAACGACCTACCGGAGGGAATCTCCAACCTGGTCAACGGCGACTATACCATCGGTGAACTCATGACGCAGGACAAGCGGATCCCCCTGATCTCCGCTACCGGATCTACCCGCATGGGTAAGGCCGTGGCGCAGACCGTAGCCGCGCGCCTGGGTAAATCGTTGCTTGAACTGGGTGGCAACAACGCCATCATCATCACCCCATCCGCGGACATGGATCTCGTGCTCACCGGTGCCCTGTTCGGCGCCGTGGGTACCTGCGGCCAGCGCTGTACCAGCACCCGCCGCCTGATCATTCACGAGAGCCGCTATGAAGAGGTACGCGACAAACTGGCGAAAGCCTACGGACAACTGAAGATCGGCGACCCCCTGGATGAAAAGAACCACGTCGGCCCGCTCATCGACGAGCAATCCGTTGAAACCTACCTCCAGGCCATCGAGGGTATCAAGAACGAAGGCGGCAAGATGGTGGTCGAGGGTGGCCGCATCGACGGCCTGGGTTCGAACTGCTACGTCAAACCCTGCATCGCGGAGGTAGAGCCCGACAGCGAGATGGCGCAGCAGGAAACCTTCGCACCGATTCTTTACCTGATGAAGTACCGCGACCTCGATGAGGCCATCGAGATCCAGAATAGTGTGCCGCAGGGACTTTCCTCGGCCATCATGACCACCAACCTGCGCGAAAGCGAACGCTTCCTCAGTCCTACCGGCAGCGACTGCGGCATCGCCAACGTCAACATCGGCACCAGCGGAGCCGAGATCGGAGGGGCATTCGGCGGTGAAAAAGAAACCGGCGGCGGGCGCGAATCGGGCTCCGATGCCTGGAAAGTGTACATGCGCCGGCAGACGAACACCATCAACTACTCCACCGAATTGCCGCTGGCCCAGGGCATCTCCTTTAACCTGTAGTTCTTCCGTCGCCGGATCGCGGCAATACCCGCTGCGTCCGGCGACGGTATGTTTCTGGGAACGCCCTACACTACCCTCACCCTTAAATTGCTACCGCTTTGAATTTTCACCTCGTTTCTGGCGGTTGCGGCTTTGTTGGCCGCAATATGGTCAAGCGGTTATACCGGACGACCACCGACAAAATTATCTTCGTCGACAACCTGAGCGTGGGTACCCACCCGAGCACGTGGCTCGACGTCGAGCGCGTCCGTCAGGAAGGAGAACTGGAAATTTTCGGCTCCGACGAGCGGCTGCTGTTCCTGAAGCAGGATTTTCGAAAGTTTTTGCGGGACATCATTGACGATGAGGACTATATCCGCGACCACTACGCTTCCGACTTCAGGCGATTCAGCGACGTGTTCCATTTCGCCGCCATCGTCGGCGGGCGATCCACCATCGAAGGCGACCCCATGAAGGTGGCCCTGGACCTCAGTATTGACGCGGAATTCTTCTACTGGGTCACCCGTCACCGCCCGGACAGGACGCTGTACCCCTCCAGTTCCGCAGCCTACCCCATCGACTTACAGACCGAAGGCGACGCCATCGCCCTGGCGGAGTCGGACATTAATTTCAAGAAAATGGGGGAGCCGGACATGACCTACGGCTGGTCCAAACTCACGGGTGAATTTCTGGCCAAGACGGCCGCCGAGCATTACAACCTCAAGGTTACCTGTATCCGTCCCTTCTCGGGCTACGGGGAAGACCAGGACCTGTCCTACCCCATTCCGGCCATTGCCGCCCGCATCGCGCGCCGCGAGGATCCGGTGGAAGTGTGGGGAACGGGCCGGCAGGGCCGCGACTTTGTCCACATCGACGACGTGCTCGACTGCATCTTCTTCGCCATGGACCGGGTCACCGACGGATCGGCCATCAACATCGGCCGCGGCGAACTGCTGTCCTTCATCGACATCATCCACACGATGTGCGACATTGAAGGGTATCAGCCCGAAATCAAGCAACTGCTCGACAAACCGGTAGGCGTCTTCAGCCGCTACTCCAATATGGACCACGTTCACGCCATGGGCTGGAGGGCCAAAATCTCGGTACGGGAGGGGATGCGGCGGGTTTTGGAGGCGCAGAAGGGGTAAGGAGTTACTGTGTTAAGGGGTCAATGGGTCAATGGCTACCACTTGCCCTCGCTTTGCTGGGGTATTAGCCCGCGGTCGTCTTCAGTATTAATTGATTTGACGTCTTTTGATAGGTGCAATTTGCTGGCTTACTGGCTGTGCCAGTATGGACGCGAACCAGGCGTATCGTCCCTGCCGCTTACCTTTGGCGACTGCTTGAAATTCTTGTCATATGGACCTGGGCGATAATTACCTGCCGGAACCGGAGGAATCCTTTGTATTACAAGATTCGGATAGCCCTTATGGCGGTAATTCCACCGAACGAATCAATTTCATCCATACCCTGAGAGGGCGTACCAAAGCTGCGGCGGTCGCGATCATCAACTTTCTTGAAACGGACCGCCCGTCGATTGCTATGCGGGAAGTAAGCCGGCAACTCATCCGCTCCGCTACCTCGACCGCGGCAAACTACCGGGCGGCCTGTTTGGCCAGATCCGGCCGGGAATTCTTCGCTAAAATGTCAATCGTGGTCGAGGAAGCCGATGAAACCGTATTCTGGTTGGAAATCCTCTACGAATCTAACCTTGGGGTTAACAAAGATGCACTAATTCCGCTCGGACGGGAATGGCGTGAGATCAGCAAAATCATGAGCAAAGCCAGAAGCTCCTACCGAAAAAAGAAACTTTAAATCCTATACCCTGAGAGACGCGAGGGGAAATTGCATTCTTGACGACCAGACAACCCTATGACTCAAAACCCCCGAGCAAAGCGAGGGACACATGATCGGAATTGACTCCTTGACCCCTTTACCCCTTGAAAAATTGAAAATAATCTGCTTCGGTCCCGGCCCCAAATTCAAAGGCGGCATCTCCAATTACAACACGTCTTTGGCCAAGGCCCTCGACCGCCGGGGCGACTGCGAGGTACACATCGTCAGCTGGACGCAGCAGTACCCCGCGATCATTCCCCGCGAGTTCGTGGATAAGACCAGCAAGGTAGACCTGTTGGAAGGCACCGACGTGAAGGTGCATTACCTGACCAATTACAATAACCCTCTGAGTTGGCTGGAGACTTACCGCAAGATCCGTGACCTGCAGCCCGACAAGGTGATCTTCCAGTGGGCCATCGCCATCCAGGGACTGCCGATGGGTTTCATTGCACGGAAACTGCGGCAGCACCGCGAGATCGAGGTGATCTTCGACCTCCACTTCGTGATCCAGAAGGAAAACAGCAAGCTCGACCGGCGCTTTACCCGCTACGGAATTTCACCGGCCAATACCTTCATTGCCCACGCCTACAAAACGGTAGATGAGCTGCGCGAACTGCTGCCTACCCGCCAACTTGAGGTAACCGAGAGCGGGGCGCGGACGCGGGTGCCGGGAACCACTCCGGTAATCAAGCTCTACCACCCGATCTATGACCTCTTTGCCCCGCGCGCTGATTTCGACGCCCGGGCCTTCCGGCAGCAGCATGGCTTGCGGGAGCACGTGTTTCTGTTCTTCGGCTTCATCCGGAAGTACAAGGGCTTACACAACGTGATTCGTGCCTTCGCTGAGCTGGCCCGCCGGCGGGACGACGTGAGCCTGATCATCTGCGGCGAATCTTTCTGGGATACGCTCCAGACCGATAAGCTCAGCACCAAACTGAAGAACGCCACTTTCGGCATGGCCAAGAAGCTGTTCCTCAAGAAAGCCGACGACGAACGCGACTACCGCCCGCTCGAACTCATCGAAGAATTGCAGCTGCAGGAAAAGGTGTTGGTGAAGAACGAATTCGTGGCCAACGAGGAGGTGCACAAATACTTTCAGGCCAGCGATGCGGTAGTACTGTTCTATAGTTACGCTACCCCGTCGGGCGTAGAAAGTATCAGTTACAACTTCCAGCTACCCGCCGTGGCCACCCGCGTGGGTCACTTCCCGGAAACGATCCGGGACGGATACAACGGCTACCTGGCCGAGCCGGACAACATCGCGGACATGGCCCGCCAACTCGAGCGGATGATCGAGCAGCCCATCCCGCGGGAGAACATCAAAGAAACTACCCGCGAGATGAGCTGGGACAACTACGCCACGGCTATCCTGGCCGATGAGGCTTAGCGACTGGTCCTAACAAGCGTTAAGGCCCTTTCCAGAACGACATCCTTCCCGGCCAGGTAGTCGGCCACGGTGGGGGCCACGGCTACATCAACCTGAACCCCCGGGCCGACGAACTCACGACCGTCGGGGTAGGTATCGCGCTTGGTACAGATGCGAGCCTGGCCGCCGCCCGGCAGATCGACGAACAGCGGCTGCCCCGTACTACCAAAGCTGGGCTCCCCTACAAAGGTGAACTGCGGAAGCGCATCGGCCGCCACCAGGAAGTCCTCCGCGGCCGAGCCGGTTTGGTGGCTTACCAACACTATGACCGGCAGGTCAAACACCACTTCGGCGGGGTAAATAGTATCCGGAGGAGATTCGAACCACTGGTTTCCCTCGTAGTAACGGATTACCTCCTGAGCTCCTTCATCCGTAGGCCGCGGATCGGCGTGCGCGGGCCAGTAACCCCAGGCTTTGTAGGCCGCACGGTGCTCGCGGGTGCGCCACTTGGACGTAAGCAGGGGCTTGCGGGTAAAGTGTTCCAGGATCGCGTAGCCCGTGGTGGAGTTGCCGCCGCCGTTTTC
Source organism: Neolewinella litorea (assembly GCF_004803465.1). GTDB lineage: Bacteria > Bacteroidota > Bacteroidia > Chitinophagales > Saprospiraceae > Neolewinella > Neolewinella litorea. Next base: position 925,545 of record NZ_SRSF01000001.1, read on the forward strand.
CCGCAGGTCGATGACCAGCGATTGGCACTTTTCCAGTAGGGGGCGGTACAGGTCAAAACTGTCGACAACCTCATCCAGCATGAAGGTATTCAGCGCCAGGTAGCCGGTGGTCGCATCGAGCATGCGAAAGGAAGCTGGGCGGAGTTGAGGCATGTCCCGCACCCAGCTTACCGGTGCCTGCTGCGGTTGCCGGTGGAGGGTCGCCTGGCCAGTTCCTCCTTCCGGAGACAGATAAGCGACCTCGACGGCTTCATCCACGGGACCACCCAGCAACAAATAGGAAGCGATCAGTCCGCGAACGTGGTCGCCGCTGGCGGAAATGTAAGGGTAAATCCGAGCGGCCACGTAATCGGTGACGCGCTGTCCGTTCACGCCGGTGATGATACTGCCCAGGGGTAATACCTCCCGGTACCGGTTGTCCAGGTTGACGACTACGAACTGGTCCTCAATGTACTTCAGCTGCACCGGTGTCGTACCACGCTGCTCGGTTACGTAAGCGGGCGGGTAGATGTTGGTGTGTCCGTCGCGCAATTCGGCGCAGAGCCGTTCCAGCAGGCGGTAGTAGTCGGCATCAGACTGCTCGGCGCGTACACGGGGCAGGTATTCCTGCAATTTGTGGTCCCAATCGAGCTCCGGTACGTGGTCGAAATAAGCGAAGTTGTATTTGACTTCCGTCCAGAACTGAACCAGGCCGTAAATACGTTGGTCAGGGGTTAAATGCTGCTGGCCATACAGGCCATTCAAGGGAAAGCACAAGGCCAACAGGAGGGGGAGAAAGATGCTACTTTTCATGCCCCAAAATTACCTTGCGGCCTTACGATAGTTTTCGCCGTGACGACCAATAGCGGATAAAATAACGACGAACCAAGGGCCAATTTCGGCGGTCGACCAAGAACCTTACTGTTGGGTAAAGGCCGGTTCACCGGCGACGTACGTGGCCAGGACTTCGGTGGCCAGGATCCGGTCTTCGTCGCAATCCAGGAGGTTATTCGACAGCAACACGAAATCGGCCTGCAGACCCGGCACGAGCGTTCCGCGCTCGTCTTCCTGGAAGGCAGCGTAAGCCGGTGCGGCGGTGTAGCTGTGTAGTGCCTCCTCACGGGTCATGGACTGCTCGGGGAAGAAGGTGGCTTTTCCGTCGGCGCGTTTGCGGGTAACGGTGGCGTAGAACGACTCGATAGGATCGACGTCCTCCACCGGGGCGTCGGTCCCGTTGGTGACCACGGCGCCGGCGTCGAGCAGACTGCGCCACGGATAGGCTCCGGAACGCGCGCGTTCGGTACCCAACCGGGTTTCGGCGAACAGCGCGTCGGAGGTGCAGTGGATCCCTTGCATGGAAGCGATGACGCCGAGTTCCGCGAAACGGGGAATGTCGTCGGGGTGAAGGTGCTGGGCGTGCTCGATCCTCCAGCGCTTGTCTTGCGCGTCGCCAACGTATTTGGCCATCAGGTCCAGGGTTTCACGATTGGCCCGGTCGCCGATGGCGTGCACGCAGAGTTGCATATTATTGGCCACGGCCAGCTGGGCAATACTGTCTACGGTGGCTACCTCGGTGGTGTTTTGACCGGTGAAGCCGGGGTTATCGAAGTACGGTTCCAGTAGCCAGGCACCGTAGCTTCCCAGGGCCCCGTCGAGTTCACTCTTGATGGCGGAGCACTCGAAGCGGTCTCCGTAGTGCGGCAGTCCTGCCATGTTTCCGGCCATCTCGTCGTAATCGTGCCGGAGCATCACCCACAGGCTGAGGCGCAGGCTGTCAGCGGCATCGAGTTCCTTGTACCAGTCCACCTCGCGAAAAGTGCTGCCGGCGTCCTGGAAGGAAGTGATTCCGTTGCTGAGCACCTCATCCTGTGCGGCACGGATGCCGGCCAACCATTCGTCCTTGCGCTCGGTAGGTGTCATAGTTTGGACGTAATTCTGGTAGGCGTCGGTGATCAGGTCCATAGCGCGTTCTTCGAATACACCGGTGGGGTCACCGACTTCGTCACGCAGGATGCGACCGCCGCGGGGATCGGGCGTTTCCCGGCTCACCCCTGCGAGCTCCATGGCCTTGTCATTAGCGAAGAGGGCGTGGCCGCTGGCGTGGCGCAGCACCACCGGGTGGTCGGGCGTGAGCCGGCTGAGCTCGTCGTGAATGGGATAACCGCCAATGCTGTGATCGTGTGGCTTGTCCCACTTTTCCTGGTGCCACCCGCGTCCCGTTACCCAGACGCCTTCCGGCGTTTCGCGGGCACGCTCCTCCACCATGGCCAGGATCTCATCCCAGCTGCGGGAGCGGAGGAAATTCAGGTTGCGCAGACTGCTGCCCAGTCCGCTAAAGTGGGCATGCCCCTCGATAAATCCGGGCATGAGGAAGTTCCCTCCGGCGTCGAGTCGGCGCGTTGATGGGCCCACCCGTTCGCTCCACGCCGACGTATCGGACCCGATGTCGATGATGGTGCCGTCGGTACCGACCAACAGGGCCGTAGCGCGATCCAGTCCCTGCCCGGCCCAGATGTCGGCGTTATACACCATTAGTATGGCAGACCCCTCGTTTTCCGCCGTGGTAGTCTGGTCGGCACAACCGTACAAAAGCGTCAGGACCAGGGTACAGGAAACGAGCAGGCCACGGGTCGCGTGCATAGGAAAGTTTGGTCGGGGGAGAAACGTCATGGACCAAAGGTAAATAACCACCGCCCTTTGCGGTATAGAAGTATGCGGCACCTGCGCACCGCCGCCCAGCACGGTATTGCCCGCAACCGATACTGCTCACCGGCCGCCAGCCGCAAAACGCGCTGGCCAAGTCCGACAACTACTGCAACCTTCCTTACCTTGCCGCCAATGAATACGAACGGAACATTTATCGTGGAGGGCGGCCACCGGCTCTCCGGAGAAATCATACCCCAGGGCGCCAAAAACGAGGCCCTGCAGATCTTGAGCGCGACCCTGCTGACGGAAGAAGCCGTGCGGGTGGAAAACCTGCCCGACATCGAGGACGTCAACAAACTGCTCGACCTGATCGCCGGGCTCGGCGCCGACGTGGAACGGCACGACCGACAAACCGTGACCATCACGGCCAAAAATATCAACCTGGATTACGTCCTGAGCGAATCCTACGTACGCGACGCCCAGCGCATCCGGGGGTCGGTAATGCTCATCGCTCCCCTGCTCAACCGCTACGGCCAAGCCAGCCTGCCGAAACCCGGCGGGGACAAGATCGGCCGCCGTAGACTGGATACCCACCTGTTGGGACTGCAGGCCCTGGGGGCGGACTTTGAGTACGACGAGGAGAGGAACATTTACGCCTTCCGGACGGACGGACTGAAGGGCACCTTCATCCATATGGACGAGATCAGCGTGACCGGTACCGCCAATGTGCTAATGGCCGCCGTGCTGGCCGATGGGGAAACGACGATCTACAACGCCGCCTGCGAGCCCTACCTGCAGCAACTCTCCCACATGCTCACCTCGATGGGCGCCAAGATCGAAGGCATCGGCTCCAACTTGCTGAAGGTACAGGGAGTAAGTCGGCTGGGGGGCTGTACCCACCGGATGCTGCCCGATATGATCGAGGTCGGCAGTTTCATCGGATTGGCCGCTATCACCCAAAGCGACATCACCATCAAGGACGTGCGCCTGGACAAACTTGGAATCATCCCCCGCACCTTCGAGCGGCTGGGCATCCAGATGGAGTACCTCGGCGACGACATCCACATCCCCCCGCAGGAACACTACGAGGTACAGAACTTCCTCGACGGCGGCATCCTGACCATTTACGATGCTCCATGGCCCGGATTTACCCCGGACCTGATGAGTATTGCCCTGGTGACGGCGATTCAGGCCCGCGGATCGGTACTCTTTCACCAAAAGATGTTCGAGAGCCGGCTGTTCTTCGTCGACAAGCTTATTGATATGGGCGCGCAGATCATTCTCTGCGATCCGCACCGTGCGACGGTGATCGGCATGGACCGCCGGAACCCCCTGCGCGGTATCCGCATGACGAGCCCGGATATTCGAGCCGGCGTCAGCCTCTTGATTGCGGCCCTCTCGGCGGAAGGCACGAGTCGCATCGACAACATCTACCAGATCGACCGCGGGTACCAGGACATCGATACCCGACTGCGGGCCCTGGGTGCCAAGATCATCCGCGAAGACTAACGTTACCCCATCGCCATGCTACTGTACAACATCACGAACAAAATCGAACACGGCATCCACGACGAATGGGTGGAGTGGATGCGGCAGTCGTATATCCCCCACGTGATGGAAAGTGGCGTGTTTGACGATTTCAAGTTCAGCCGCCTGCTGGGCGTGGACGAATCCGACGGCCCAACCTATGCGCTGCAGTTCACCGTAAGTTCACGACCGGCCTTCAACATCTACCAGGAGAAATTTGCCTTCGATCACCAGCAGATGCACGACCGCCGCTTCAAGGGCAACTTCGTGTCCTTCCGTTCGGTGCTGGACGTGGTGGATCACGGACGGTAGCATTACGCCCGCAAAGCTATTTTAGTCGATAAGCCCAAGTAGCAGCCAATCGGCCAGCAATTGCCGGTTGCGGGGTTCGATGATGCGCTGCTGGTCGCTTGGATTGGCAATATTGGCCAGTTCGATGTATACCCCGCTGGGTTTGGTTTCCCGCAGCATGTGCAGGTCGCGCTCACTGACCGACCCTTCATAACCGCGGCCCGGCCGGTACTGGTCGTATTTGGCGCTGAAGGTGCGCTGAATTTGCTCGGCACGGTGGGCGCCGCGCAGGTCTCCTTCGGGATAGTAGAGGAACACGTCGATGCGCTGTCCCCGGTGCCGGCTGTCGATGTGGATGGCGATCATGGTCTGGTCAATGATCCCCTTGGCCAGGTTCTCTTCGTACAGGGCATTGATGATATCTGAACGCTGAAACAGTCTGGATTTCTGATTGCGGGGCAGGGAGGCGCCGCCCCAAACGGTCTCGTCGCTGTCGGGTGTGAGGTATTCCTCGTCGCGGATGCCGTCGTTCTCGTCACGGATAATCATGTAGGGGGTACCGCCGTGTTCGAGGATGTTGCGACACAGCCGGAGGGCTACGTCGTAGGCGTACTCGTCCTCGGCCAGCAGGTGGTTGCCCCGCCTGCCTACCGCACCGGGGTCGGGGCCGCCGTGACCGGCCACGATGTAAAAAATGCGTCCGGCCAGTTCGCGGTCGATCAGGGGCACCTGGGCGTAGCGCTCACCGAAGATCTTGAAAGTGCGGGGACCGGCCAGGGTCACCTGGTCCGGCACGGCAATGGGTTGGCGGTCGGCGGCGCGGTCCTTGAGGCGGTCAAGTTCCTCTTCACTCCCGGCATTCTCCCCCAGGTTGACGATGTCTGGTTCGCGTTTCACCTGGCTGAAATTGCCCGAGCAGTGATCGATGTGGTAGGGGACGTACAGCAGCATATCCTGCCGGTAATCGCTCTCGCGCAGGCCCGATGCGAGAAGGGATTCGTTGTACTCCTTGATCGCCACGGCGCGGTCCCAGTCATCGTTGCCCGTGGTACTGCGGATACTGGTCCCGTCGTAGCGGAACACTTCAATCGGCAATTCATAACGGTAACCGACTAGCAATTTACTGCTGTTAGTCAGTCGGTTCAGTCGTTTGAACTCATCTATATTACAGCCGTAGGCAACCAGGTCGTATCTACGCAGCAGGGAGTATATTCCGTCGCCCCTACGGGCTTCCACGGCGAGCTGTTCGGCCTGCAACCCCGCGCTGCCAAGCAGTAGGGCCAACAACACTATTCGATACAGCAAGGTCATTCGGATCGGTTTCAGTAAGCCTAAGTATTAACCGCAACGCCAGGCAATTATTATAGCGTCGGAGCGGACGTATCTTTGCCCGCCATATGTCTACGGTCCGGCAAATTTATAAACTCCTGCGCTGGGAGTTGCGTCTTGAGTGGCGCGACAAGTACGCACTGGGAAGTATTTTCCTGTACGTCATCACTACGGTGGTCATCGCTTACCTCGCGGTGGGCGGTGCCCTTGAGGGGCCGGTCTTTAACGCCCTGTACTGGATCATTCTCTTCTTCGGCGCCACGGTGGCCGCGGGGCGCAGTTTCCTGCGGGAGGGCGGGCGGCGACATTTCTATTACTACACGATTGCCGACCCCCTGGCCCTGCTCTTCAGCAAGCTGGTGTTCAACGCCATTATCATCTGGCTGATCGGTGGCCTCACCTTTGGGCTACTGTCGCTCTTCGCTCCCCTGGCCGTGATCACGAACCCCCTACCCCTGCTGCTGGCGGTCTTTTTCGGAGGCATCGGGCTCTCGGCCATTCTGACCTTCGTTTCCGCCATCACGGCCCGCGCGGGGGGCAGTGGCACGCTCATGGCCATCCTGTCCTTTCCCCTGGTCATTCCCCTGCTTAAACTCCTGCTTGACGCGGGACTCTACGCCATCGACGCCGGTACGAACGACATCTGGCAGCCGATTTACCTCACGGTGGCCGTCGATCTCATCGCCCTGGCGGTGGGCATTGTGCTCTTCCCCTTTGTTTGGCGCGACTGAGGCAATCCGCTCGATCCTTGCTGGCTGGGCAACCGCCGGTCGACTATCTTTGTAGTAGTTGTCAGGGCAACTGTTTCGGCTCCCGACGACCAAAATTTATGCTATGTCACGCCTGAGCGTATTCGACATCTACAAGATCGGCGTTGGACCGTCCTCCTCCCACACGCTTGGGCCCTGGCGGGCCGGACAGCATTTTGCCGGGGGGTTGGCGGGGGCGCGGGTGCAAAGCATCGGGGTGCAATTGTTTGGTTCCCTCGCCAAGACCGGGGTCGGCCACGGAACCGATATTGCGGTACTACTGGGCCTCCAGGGTTACGATCCGGTGACCATTCCCACCCAGGAGATCCCCGAGTTGGTGGACCGGGTGAAGGCCACGGGTTCGATCCTAATCAACGGCGCACCGGTACCCTTCTCCTTCGCGAACGACATCGTCTTTCAACCTACTACGCATCCGGGACACCCGAATACCCTCATATTCACTGCTTTGACCGACGATGGCGAACTGCGGCGTGAAACATATTTTTCCCTGGGTGGCGGATTCATCGAGCGGGAGGGAGAGACCGTTAACCTGGATCAAAACCACAAGTTCGTACATGACGTCTCCTCCGGCAAGAAGATGATTGCTCTGTCCGCCTCTTCCGGAAAGACCATTACCCGGCTGCTTTATGAGAACGAGCGTTGCCTGTACTCCAGCGAGGAGATTCACCGGCGCATCGAGAATCTCTTTCAGGTGATGCTCAACTGTGTTTACCGGGGTTGTCACACGGAAGGGGTATTGCCCGGCGGACTGTACGTACAGCGACGTGCCGCGGGTCTGAATCGCAAACTACTGGGCGGGAAGACTTACCCCGACCGGAAAAGCTGGCTGGAAGCCATCCGCCGCACCGCGCGCGACTTCTCCACGATCAACCAATGGATCAGCTGCTTTGCCCTGGCCGTGAACGAGGAGAACGCGGCCCTGGGCCGCGTGGTGACCTCCCCCACCAACGGAGCGGCGGGGGTGATTCCGGCCGTATTGCTCTACCATTACCTGTTCGGAAACTTCGGGGAGGACGACCTTATGCGCTTTTTCCTGAGCAGCGGACAGATCGGTGCCCTCTTCAAGCAGGGTGCCACCATCAGTGCCGCCGTAGGGGGCTGTCAGGCGGAGGTCGGCGTGAGTTCCGCCATGGCCGCGGCCGGATTGACAGAAGTCCTCGGTGGAAGCACCAAGCAGGTCCTGCAGGCAGCCGAGATCGCCATGGAGCACCATCTCGGACTTACCTGCGACCCCATTGGGGGGCTGGTGCAGGTGCCCTGCATCGAACGCAATGCCATGGGAGCCATGAAGGCTATAACGGCCTCTAACCTGGCCCTGGCCGGCAATGCCAGCAATGCTGTCGTCGACTTCGACGCCGTGGTGGCTACGATGTGGGAAACCGCTCAGCACATGCACAGTAAGTACAAGGAGACAGCGGAGGGTGGCCTGGCGGTTCACGTTTCGGTGGCCCGGCCTGAGTGCTGACGCACTACCACTCGTCGGCAAAGGCGCGGTTAAATATCTTCTCGTTGAGGTTCTCAAAAATCTCCGCCAGGGCCTCGTCCTGAATACTGGCCAGCGTCTGGCTGCCCGGAAAGGGAAAGTATTCGGTGAAGTTGCTCTTCCAATTCTCCGCGTCCGGGTCCTTAAGGTTGGTGTATTCAATGGCCACCACCACGGTCAGGCGGTTGAGTTTGGAGAAGGCCGCGGTTTCATTCCCCGCGCTGGCCCCTTCGGCCGTTACGCGAAAGTCAACCAGCGTACCGCGTATCTCTATGTCGGGGTCTTCCTCAGTCACGACCAGTCGGGCCTCGTCGCGCACCTTGTCGCGTAGCGACTCCGTCAGATCCAGGGCCAGGGTTGGCGGGGCACTTAGGGCATTGTTCAGGTATACGGGAACGTAGGCCCGCTCCACCCCCTCGGGGATGGTAATGCCGCGAAACGTATAGCAGGCGCTGAGCACAAGGGAAACAACGAGTAGGAGAGGTATGCGCATGGAAGTAAAACGGAAAACTCCCGGCCCGCGTTGCCGCCGGTCGGGAGTCAAATTTTTGGGACCACAATGTAAGTTTCCCCGGGGCAAAGCCCTAGGCGGCGCTGGCCAGGAGTTCATCCATATCGCGGACCAGAATGCGGCCGCGGTTGAAATAAATCAGGTTCTCCTTACGCAGTTCGTTGAGCACTAGGGTAACCGTTTGGCGGCTGGTGCAGGTGATGTTGGCGATGTCCTGGTGGGTCAGGCTGTGCTTGAGCAACATCTCGTAGCCGACGCGGCGCCCGCGTTCGCTGACCACCTGGTGCAGGAAGCCGACGATTCGGCTGCGTGCATCCTTGAAGATGAGGTCTTCCAGCTTGTGCTCGGCGGCCATCATCCGCTTACCGAAAAGATTGAGGATGCGGCGGCTGAGGGTGGGGTTTCCGAAGACGATGCGTTGGAAGTCAGCTACACGGATCGTGTAGTAGTGCACTTCCTCCTTCAGCGACTGGGCCGTTTCCGAGCGCGTGGTCTCACCGACCAGCGAGAGCTCACCGAATACGGCTTCGGGGTGAATGAGTTGCTTGATCACTTCCTTACCCTCGTTGCTGTGGGTGCTGATCTTGATCGGGCCTTTGGCGAGCAGAAAAATGTGCTCGCTGGGTTCACCCGGCTGGTAGATGACCGAGTAGCGGGGTTTCTTTTTATACTCCATGGTTTCGCTGAGCCGCTTCTTCTCGTCGGTGCTCAAGCCGTCGAAAAGGTCGAACTGCTCCAAAAGAGTAATTTTATTGACAGAATCCATGATTTAGCTTTGTGGTTAGGACGAAGACCATTTGGTCGTTCGCGACGCCCGCCGACTTTTGTCTTCGTCCGTCTGCCTACAAGACACCGGGAAGGGCCCTTACCCCCTAAGCTAAACGCATTTTGTTTTGAAATTTTCTTTCGTCGCCCCGCTTGCCTAACCAATTCCCAACAATGCCACCCTTTGCAGAGCCAGAATGCTTAACGCGTCCGTGATTCTGCCGTCCAGCGTCATGTCGATGGCTTCGCGCAGCGGCAGGCGGCGCAGCCGCAGTTCCTCGGTATCCTCCGGTTCGGCGCTCTCTTGCCGCAGATTCCTGGCTACGTAGGCTACGCCCCATTCGTCACTCACCGAATTGCTCAGGTGAAATTCCATAAGCTTTTCCCATGAGTCGGCTACCAGCCCGGTTTCCTCACGCAATTCCCGCTGGGCCGTTTCCAGGGTGCCGGTACCCACCGGGCAGCCCCCCTCCGGAATTTCCCAACTGTATTCGTCAAGCGCGTACCGATACTGCCCCACTAGGTAGGTAAAGCCCTCGTCGTCAATGGGAACAATGCCAATAGCGTGATTTTTGTACCGCACGAGTCCGTAGATACCGTCCTTGCCGGCGGGGTTGACAACTTCGTGGTGCTCAACCCGGATCCAGGGATTTTCGTAGCGGATCGCGGTAGACTTGTGCCGCCAGGGATTGCGTTCTGTGGTCATGCGACAAAAGTACTACAGACCCGGTCTACAGCCGGTCGTAGGAGTTAACCGTACGCACGTCATCCACATCGCCGGTGTGCTTCGTGCTGATGGGTTCCAGTAACATCAGCCAAACCTCCTCTTCGTTGAGGGTGCGCGGACAGTGACGTACTCCGCGTGGCACAACGTACAGTTCTCCAGGTGCCAGCTGCACGTCCTCGCGATCCTCGAAGGCCAGGATCAGCGTGCCGCGCAGGACGTAAAAAAGCTCGTCCTCCTGCGCGTGATCGTGCCAGACGAACTCACCCTGCACCTTGGCCAGCTTCACGGCCTGCCCGTTCAGTTCTGCAATGACCTTGGGCGACCACTGGTCGGTAAATCGGGAGAATTTTTCCAGGATATTGATGGCTGACATAATGCGGGTGTTTACCCGCCAAAGGTACGCCCCCGCTATTCGAGCCCGTAGCGAACGCCCGCAAAAAGCCGAATGCCCTGGTTGGGTGCAAAAACGTAGGTAGGGTCGAACGTCAGCGCGTGCGGATTGCCGGGAGTGGCGATGACTTCCCCATCGGAATTAAAGGTGACGTCCCGATCAAACGGATCGAATGGGCGGGCAATGCTGTTGCCCGGGGGCGTGTAGTTCAAGAGGTTCTTTACACCCCCGTAAACTTCGACCGATTCGCCCCATTTCTTCGTCACCTGCAGATTCTGCAGACTGAACCAGGGGGAGGTAGCAGGTCGGTTGTCCAGTTCTCCGAGTAGCGGAAGCCGCATCGGCCCGTAAAGGTTGCCGGTGTAGTCCACCGTCCAGCCGCGGGACAGCGGCTGCGTGATCTTCCAGACGGCGGAAGCTCCCTCGGTCAGCAACTGTCTTTGGCGCTCCCCACCTTCGTTGACGTATACTTCCTGGATGGTTACGCCGAGATTGGCCAGCATTCCGGTGGTGAGGTTGACGTCTACGTTCAGACTTCCGCCGCGCGAGACGGCATGGCCGTCGAGGTTGGCATAAATAATTTGGTTGGGATTGCTTTCGTAGTCGGGCAGAATGCGGTTCCCGAATCGGGTGTACCACAAGCTGCCGTCGAAGCCGACGATTCCCCACGACCAATCATAAATCCTGCGTACGTAATTCAGGTTGGCGTTCCAGGAGGTCTCGGGACGCAGTTCCTCGGCGAAGATCACCTCGCGTGCCCCGGTCAGGGCCGCGTGGTCCTCCGTAAAGACATTCGCCACCCGGTAACCGTTGCCGATGCTTACCCTTATGACGTTAGACTGGTCATCATCGTTCCACTTGTAGTTGAGGCGGGGCGTGAATATGGCTCCGTGTCGATTGTTGTGGTCGAAGCGCAGACCAAGCAGCAGGGTATTTCTGCGATTAAGGTGAATTTCGTCTTGCACAAACGCACCCGGCAGGGAGGTGATGGCCGGAGCGTTGCCCGTTTCCGCGCCGGTGGCGGTGGTGTTGTCGTCGTACCAGGTATACCGGTAGGCGGTACCGAAGAGCAGGTCGTGGTTTCCGTCGATCACCGGCCGGTAGGTGAATTGTCCGAAACCGATGTACTGCTTGCCCAGGTAAACCGTATTGCCGTAAGCGGAATCGTGGTAATGGCCATTCAGGCTGAATTGGAAAAAAGCTTCGCCGGCCACCGGCAGTTGGTAGTTGCCGATGCTTTCCCAGCGATTGGTGTAGATGCTTTCACCGTAAACTTCGTTGCCGCCCCGGTAGGCTGGACCGTACTCGAGCTCTCCGCCCCACCGGTCTTCATAGAGGTAGCGCGCCGCCAGGGTGAAGACCCGGTCTTCAACGCGGTCGAAACTCCATTTGTTGAACACCGAGATCCGATCCTGCAGGGTGACGTCGGTAAAGTTGTCCCCGTTGTTGTCGCGGGGGTCGGCATACCGGAAGTAGTTCAACCCGAGCAGGGTCCGGCTCCCCCGCCCTACCCTGCGGTTCAGCCCCAGATCCAGATTGGTTTCCCCCCAACTAGTGACCATCGCATCGGCCACCAGTTCCGGCCCGCTGCCGGGATCCCGGGTGATGATGTTAATGAGCCCGCCCACCGCTTCGGAACCGTACAGCGTGGAGGCGGGTCCCTTCACCACCTCCATACGCTCGATCAGCCCCTGGGGAATGCCGGTCAGTCCGTAGACCGTAGACAGCCCACTCACGATCGGCATGCCATCGAGCAGTACCATGGTGTACGGTCCCTCCAGTCCGTTGATGTGGATGTCGCCGGTGTTGCAGACGTTGCAGTTGAGTTGCGGACGTACCCCGTTAACCTGTTGCAGGGATTCAAAGAAATTAGGGGCCGGGTTGGCGGCAAAATAACGCGCCGTGTATACCTCAATGGGCACTGGGCTGCTGCTTCGGCTCACCTCCTTGAGCGTTCCGCTGACTACCACTTCATCCAGGAAGGCATCGCGGGGTTCCAGGACGATGGTAACGGTCGGGTTCGATGCTGCTACCGAAAAAGACTGGTCGAGCGGATGGTAGCCAATCCGGGAAAACCGCAGCGAAAGCTCCCCTCCGGAAAGGCCCGTGAAGCGGAACGATCCATCGGCCTCCGTCCACGTCCCCCGGTCAGAATCAGCCAACCTCACCGAAACCCCCTCGAGCGGACTGCCGTCCACACCGATAACGATCCCCGAGAGTTCCGCCCCCTGCCCCAGCAGTCCCAGGCTCAGGAACAGCAAACCCCCAAGGCCCGCTACACGAGAAAATACGGAACCCGCGCACCGCCGCAATAAAGAATAGTGGAACATCATAATTAGCTTTATTAAACTGTAAAGTTAGTACTATCTAACTTTGTTTGCAAGCATTTCTTTTTACTTTCGGGAATGGCTTCTCCAACCGTCGAAAATTATCTGAAAGCGCTGTTGTCGCTCAGCCGGGAGCGGGACACCGTGACCATCAGTGACCTAAGCGCCGAATTGGGGGTAAGTAAACCTTCTGCCAACAGCATGATCAAGCGGTTGCACGAGCGCGGGCTGCTGGAGTACGAGCGGTACCGCCCACTGCGATTAACGCCCGCCGGGAAAAAGCAAGCGGCTCTGATCGTGCGCAAGCATCGCCTGACCGAAATGTTTCTGGTACAGAAGATGGGGTTCGGATGGGAAGAGGTGCACCCGATCGCGGAGCAAATCGAGCACATCGACAGTCCGGCACTCTTCGAGCGGATGGACCAACTGCTGGGGTCGCCGGATTTTGATCCGCACGGCTCACCCATTCCCGATCGCAATGGTAATATGTCAGCCAAGGTAGGCATGCGCCTCAGCGGCTGCCGGGCGGGCGACGTGGTAATCCTAATGGGGCTGGAAAACTCCTCGCCGGAATTCCTCAACTACCTGAACGAAAAGGGACTGCGGCTGGATGCCGTTATCAAGGTGGAGGGCCGGGAAGAGTACGACGGCAGTCTGCACGTTGCCTACCGGGGGAGGGAACTGACCTTGCCCAGAAGTACGGCCGAACAGCTATTGGTCACTAGACAATTTCCTGCTCCCGCTTCCGATTCCGCCACCAGATAAAGGCGATGGTGCCCACCAGGACATAGGGCATACCGAGGAGGTAGAGAATGCCCTGGTTGAGGCCCTGCCCTTCCGTTCCACCGTTGGCGAGATTACTTTCCGCCGTGGCCCGACACATGGGGCACTGGGCCAGCAGGTCACCGCCGATGAGCAGCAGGACAAATACGAGGCAGAGGGGCAGCAGCTTTTTCATGACAGATGGTTACGGATAGTAGGAACGAAGCATCAGGTAGACGACCGGACCCGTGATGGCCACATAGAACCACAAGGGCCAGACGTAGCGGGCCATCCTGCGGTGGAGCGTCCATTGGCCGGTGATGGCCCTTACCGTAGTTAACAAAATAAAGGGCAAAAGGATGCCGGCCAGGGTGATGTGGCTAATGAGGATGACGAGGTACCACGGCCGGGTATCGCTGACGGCGAGGCGCTCAGCATCGGACAACACCCCGTTACCATCCGCATCGCCGAAGATCACCTCCGGGGTGGTGAAGTGATAGGCCACGTAACAAAGCAGGAACAGCACGGAGAGTCCGAGCGCGACTGCATTGGCATTGCGGTGGTGGACAAACTGCCCCCGCTTCACGTAGTAAAGTGAAAACACCAGGGCCAGGGCCGTAAGGCCGTTCAACGTGGCATTGACGGCCGGCAGGAAACGAACGTCCCAGTCGATGGGAAGCGTGACTTCGCGCATTACAAAAACCAGGATCAGTACTACGGCGCTGAAAACGTAGGTCGAGATCTTGAGCAGCCTTTCCTTTTCGGGGAAGGTGGTGAGCTCGGGGTGGCGCGGCGCATTCATATCAAAGTTCTTTTCCACGGTCAAGGATGATTTCTTTCTTTTCGGGGAGGGGAATGATAAGGGATATCAACTGGACGAGTCCAACGGTTTCGTCGCGACGCGCCAGGTCGTAATGCTTGACGATTGTCAAGGAACTGTCGACCAGCGCCACTACCGGCTGAATGCCGGGCGAGTCGTATTCCCCGAGGGGCAGCTGGAAGGCTTCACCGGTCGTGGCGAACGAACGCTCATCGGCGCGCAGGAAACTCAGCATGGGATCTTCCGGCAGATTGTATCGGGTGGCAAATTCGTCGGCGGCGGCTTCCGGATCCTCGGCGAGCATGATGGTCGTAAAGTAAAGGTTGGGGCTGTCGCGAAACTGCTGGAAGAGACTGTCTAGCATTTGTCCGTACAGCCGCGTGCCGTCCTCCTTGGTCGGGTCAAGCCAGCCGACCACCGTCATGGCGCCCTTCAGTTCGGGAGGCAGCGACCCGCGGACGGGCTCCAGGTCGTAGAGATTGGGCATTTTGCCAAAATCCTCCTGAGTTTCAATGGCCTCCTTCCGGTACTTCGATCCGCCCCGCAGGTAGATGAACGATACCAGCGGAAAGCCCACCAGCAGCAGGAGTAACACCCCCGTGTTCAGAAATTTTTTGGCATCGGCCATCGGCTGAATCGGTTTACATGGGATAACAGGACGGGCACGGAAGGGATGCGCGGACCTGCCTTTATGACGAAACTTTGAAGGGGGCGGCGGCGCGCAGGTGCCGGTGAAATTGGCAACGCGAGCTCACCAAAGCGAGGAAGGTTTGGGCACACCGGGCACCCAAACCTTCTTCACCTATTACCGGGTTGCATCCGCGGTCTATTCCGGAAGGGTTACCTCGTCGTCTGACAGGCCGGCTTCCGTACTGTTGGGTAGGACAAGCTGGTCTTTGTACAGGACTTTCTCGCGACTCTTGCGCCATGCGTCCCCTTCGTTAAAGAAGGCGATCAACGCCCACAAGAGAAGCATGGTCGGCAGCAATACGGTCATGGCCAGTCCTTTCACCTCGTAGCCCATGTGCATGAACTCGTAGATGATGAAGTAAGCCTTGTAGACCGACAGGGCAATGATGAGGAGCGAGGCCACGTAAATGAGGGGACGGATGGACTCGGCGAACTCGGCGGCCTTCAGGAGGGAGAGAATGACTTCGGCGACGGTGACGGCGGCCAGGAGGCCAAGGCCTTTCCAAACGCCGCGAACCGACTCTTCGTAACTGAGATGTTGTGCCATAATATGATAGAGGTATCGTTACAACCGGCAAGGTGCGCCGGTAAAAGTTTCAGTGGGGTTGTGCGGGTTTAGAGGAGGTAGAATACCAGGAATACGAATACCCAAACCAGGTCCACGAAGTGCCAGTACAATCCGATCTTCTCTACCATCTCGTAACCGTTCATGCGGGCTACGTATACACCGCTGGCTGCATTGATCAGGATGATCAGGAGGAAGATAACTCCGGTAGCCACGTGGAAACCGTGAAATCCGGTGATGCCGAAGAAGAGGGCTCCAAAAGCCGTCGGGCCGAACTCTTGGATCTTGAGGATCTGCTCGTTCGTTTCCTCATCGACCACCACGTACTTGCGATGGATGAAGGGCTTGGCGGTGGGGTCACCGGTACCGTCGGGCCGGGCACCGTCAACAACGTAGCCGGGGTAGTCGCCCGGAATTGTGCTGTACTCGAAGTGATCCCCGGCCTCGCCATCGTGGTTGCCGGCCGCGGCTTCTTCACCGTGTGATTGTCCGGCAACGTGCAGCAGGTAGGTTTCACCCTCAACGACCTCTTCGTCGGTTATCTCACCGGTTTCCGGGTCGAGGTAGTAGCCGTTGTCGACGTAGGTCCCGAAGGGGTTGGTCGTAACGGTCATGTTTTCCTTGGTGATCAGGTTCGTCCATTCCCAGGCCTGACATCCGAGGAAGCCCGCGCCGCCGAGTACGGTAAGGAGCATCCAGAACACTACGCCGCGCTTGTTCTCACGCGCGCCTTCCTGCACCGCCCGTACCATCGTACCCGAACTAATAATCAGCAGGAACGACATGAAGGTAACGAAGATCAGCGGTGCCTCATCGTTCGGAAAAAGGTGATGGATACCGAAGGGTGCGGTAGCAAAAACCTTATCGGGTACCGGCCAACTCGGGCTGCTGAAACGCAGGGCGCCGTAGGAGATCAGGAAGCCCGCAAAAGTGAAGGCATCCGAAAGCAGGAAGTACCACATCATCAACTTGCCGTACGAAGTACGGAATGGCTTGCGATCACCACCTGACCAGTCGTTGGCCAGCTCCGGTTTGTGGTCTTCCGCGATGATGATATCCGTATCTCTTTCTTCGGTCATATCGGTTTCGTTGATAATATATTATAGTAAGACTAGCGCTGCAGGCTCAGGAACAGAATGAGGTAAATCCAAAGTACGTCCACGAAGTGCCAGTAGATCATGGTCAACTCCAGCCGCAGCTGACGGGCCGGGGTTTTCCGCAACTTGATGGCGTAGGCGAAAACAACCGACACCAGCAGGACGGCCACGCCGCCCACCACGTGGAGGGCGTGCAACCAACTGATGGCGTAGACGAAATCACCGGCGGGGTTAATCTTCAGGGGAACGCCCTGGGCCGCCAACTCCTCCCACCCCATGTACTGGAGAACGAGGAAGGCAAGACCAAGGAGGAAGGTCACCGACATCAACACCTGGTACGCCCGTGTTGCCTCCCGTTTGAAGGCCCGGTACGCGGCGTGCAAAGTTAGGCTACTGACGACGATGACCAAAGTGTTCACGTAGAAAATGGTCGGGATCGAAAATTCCAGCCAGTTGCTGGATGCCCGGCGCACGATATAGGCGCTGGTCAGCGCGATAAACATCATCACCAGACTACCCAATCCCACGTAAAGGGCAAACTTCAGCGGGTGAAGTTTGCTGCGACGAGACGGAGTGTCGATGCGGTGGTTCAAAGTTGATTCAATTGCACTCATGATACATATAGTTTACCGGCCCAGTAGACCGTAAACACGAGCGGCAGGTAGGCAAAGGAGAAAAACATCATTCGCAGTGCCGTCGACCGCTCGGGACGACGATAGAAATTCAGGGCATAATAGAAAAAAACCACGCCCAGCAAGGCAACCAGAACGGTTGCCCACGCGGAGGTAACGCCAAGTGCGTACGGAAGCAGGCTCAGCGGAATGAGCACCAATGTAGCGATGATGGCATCTCGACCGAGCGTACGGACGTCAACCTTGCCGTCGATCTCCGGCACGAGGCGGAAGCCTGCCTTGCGGTAGTCTGCGCTGCCCAAAAATCCGATGGCGTAAAAGTGCGGCAACTGCCAGAAGAACTGAATCGTGAAGAGGGTAACACCCAATCCCGTGATGGCCCCTTCCGCGGCGGCACAACCGATCAGGGCCGGCAGTGCCCCCGGTACAGCACCCACCACTACGGCTACGGGCCCTACCCGCTTGAGCGGCGTATAGACGAAGGCGTAGCTCATCAAAGAGATCATTCCGAGGATGGCAGTCCATGGATTGAACAGCGCGAGAAAGGATATGCCCCCAAGGCTGGCAAAGCCGGCCATCAGCAGGGCTTCGCTGCTTGACATGCGACCTTCTGCCAGGGGGCGGCGGCGGGTGCGTTCCATTTGCCGGTCATAATCCTTCTCCAGTATCTCGTTGAGAATGTTGGCGGCGGCCGTGGTCAGGAAACCACCTGCGGTCAGGACGCCAACGGCCCACCAACTCACGCCACCGGCCTCCAGGGCCACCAGGTAAGCCAAAACAGACGACAATACGACAGTGGCCGACAACCGGAACTTCACCAGGGCCGCCAGATCACTGACTTTGCGGGCAAATTCCAAAGTGTACGTCCGACTTGTGGTTGATGCTTTCATGCGAGGTAAAAAACGACCCGTAGCCGCGGCGACTGGCCTACGGACTACGGGTCGCCAGGACACTCCCGTCAAGGGGTGCCGGTAGATTAAGAGTTAGTGCTCGACGCTCTCTCCCTCCAGCGTGGGCTGGACCTGGGAAATGTTATCGATACCGTCTTTGCTGTAGTCGTAGGCCCAGCGCTGAACCGTCGGCAGTTTACCGGGCCAGTTGCCGTGACCTACCTCGATGGGCGTGGTCCATTCCAGCGTATTGGCATTGTAGGGGTTCTTGGTGGTCATTTTGCGACCGCGCCAGATGCTGTAGAAGTAATTGATGACGAACAGCAGCTGAAAGCCGAAGGTCAGCAGGGCGGCAATTGTGATGAACTTGTTCATCCCGTCGAAATGACCAAAAGTCTGGAAACTGTCGAAGCTGTAGTAGCGGCGCGGGACACCGGCCATACCCAGATAGTGCATCGGCCAGAATACGCAGTATGCACCGATGGTGGTACCCCAGAAGTGAACCTTGCCGAGGGTATCGTTCATGAAGCGGCCATACATCTTCGGGAACCAGTGGTAGATCCCGGCGAACATGCCGAAGAAGGCAGCTACCCCCATTACGATGTGGAAGTGAGCCACGACGAAGTAGGTGTCGTGCAGCTGAATATCAAGCGCGGAGTTACCGAGCCAGATACCGGTCAGGCCACCGGAGATGAACATCGAAACGAACCCAATAGCAAACAGGCTCGCCGGATTAAAGCGAATGTTGCCACCGTACAGGGTGGCGATCCAGTTGAACACCTTGACCGCCGAGGGTACGGCAATGATCAGGGTGAATATCACGAAGAAGTTGGCAATGAAGGGGTTGATGCCAGACATGAACATGTGGTGGGCCCAGACGATGAAAGCCAGGAAGGCAATCGCCAGAATGGAAAACACCATGGCCTGGTAGCCGAAGATGGGCTTGCGGGCGTTGACCGAAAGTACCTCCGACACGATACCGAAGGCGGGCAGGATGATGATGTACACCTCGGGGTGTCCCAGGAACCAGAACAAGTGTTGGTAAAGGATCGGGCTACCGCCGACGTGGTCGAGGGCCGCGCCGCCGATGTAGATGTCGCTCAGGTAGAAGCTCGTGCCGATACCGCGGTCAAGCATTAGCAAGAAAAAGGCCGAGGTCAGTACCGGGAAGGAAAGCAGGCCTAGAATGGCCGTCACGAAGAAAGCCCAGATCGGCAGCGGCAGACGCCACATGCTCATGCCTTTAGTGCGGAGGTTGAGGACCGTGGTGATGTAGTTGATACCCCCCAGCAGCAGGGAGATGACCAGCAACACCAGTGAAATCGTCCAAAGTGTCATACCCGCGCCGGAACCGTCCATAGCCTGTGGCAGCGCGGAAAGCGGCGGATACGCCACCCAGCCGCCGGCGAAGGGGCCGGTGGAAAGGAAGAGTGAGGCGAACATGATCATACCGGAAGTAAAGAAGAACCAGTAGCTGAGCATGTTGAGCAGTGGCGAGGCCATGTCGCGCGCGCCGATCATCAAGGGGATCAACAGGTTGCTGAATGTCCCGGAGAGACCGGCAGTAAGCACGAAGAACACCAGGATAGTTCCGTGCATGGTAACCAGCGCGTAGTAAAAGTCCTGCTGCAGGGTACCGATACCTTCACTGTTGACCGTGATCCACTTGCCCAGCACCGGTTTGAGCCAGGCAAGGCTCTCTTCGGGAAAGCCGAGCTGCATGCGGAAGATCAGCGACATGGCCGCTCCGATGATGGCCCAGAACATCCCCGTGATGAGGAACTGCTTGGCAATCATCTTGTGATCCTGACTGAAAATATAGTGGGAGACGAAGTTCGACTGGTACTTGTCACCGTGGTGGTGCTCGTGGAAGTGATCATCGTACCCAAATTCCTCGATCAGCGCTTCTTCGCGCTTCAGCGGGGCCATCGTAGGTGCTGCTGCTGTAGCCATGGAATTCAGATTGTAGGGTATTTCTTAAAGGAGATTACTTGGAAGAGAGATCAGGTGCCTGTGGCTCCGAAACCCCACCTTCAGTAATGTATATTTCGATTAGAGAGTTGCGGCTCTCGGCGGCTTCTCCACCGGATGTCGTCATCAATTGAGTTGAACCATAACCGCGTGACCGCAGGCGGTTCGCGTCGATGCCGGCGTCGATCAGGTAAGTGCGAATGGCCTCGGCGCGCTGGGTGCTCAGCGATACGTTCTCGGTTTCTTCCGCGCCATTACCGGCATGGCCCATGAGCATAACCCCTACCCCGTCATTGTCTTCGAGGTAGCCGATCAGGTCGTTCAACTGATACTCACTATCACCGGTCAGATCGGCCGTGCCGTCCTCGAAGTTTACGTGGTCCAGCGAAATGAAGTTGTCGTCGTTAGCGGGTGTCGCGATGGCTTGACCAATCGCTTCGTTGAAGGCGTTACGGCGCTCCTTTACGTCGGCCATGAACAGCGGGTCGGCATCCGTACCCATGATGTTAGCCTCGTAGTACGGGGTCTGACCGGCGTACCAGGTGTCAAACTCGTCTTGTTCCAGGATGGTGACCGTACGGGCCATAGACCAGTGGCCAATACCACAAAGTTCGGCGCAGGCCAGTTCGAAGTTGCGGGTTTCCCAAAGCTGTTGTCCGCTGTCGGATTCCGGATCGATTCCCTGGTACTCTTCGTACTCAGACAGTCCCTTCCGCCACTCTTTGGTGGTGGTACGTGGGGTGAAGACGAAGTAGGTCGGCAGGCCGGGGACTGCATCCATCTTGACGCGGAACTGGGGCAGGTAGAAGTCGTGTAGTACGTCGACTGCGGTGATTCTTACCCGGACTTTCTGGTCGACCGGGAGGGTAACGTCGTTCACCAGAATGTCGTCGTGATTCTTGGGGTCGGTCCAATCTTGGCCTAGCGGGTTGTTGCCGGAAATGAGGCGGAAATCCGTACGTCCGAGCAGACCATCCGGTCCGGGGTAGCGCATTTGCCAGTAAAACTGCCGGCCGCTGGCCTGGATCTCCATGTAGTTATCATCTTCGCCCACGTCGCTCATGATCTCGTTCCACGCGTCAAGTCCACCAACTACCAGAAAGGTCATGACGATGGCGGGAATACCCGTCCACACCAATTCCACGGTATTGTTGTGGCTCATGTACTGGGCCTTCCTCCCCTTGCGGCTGCGGTACTTATAGGCGTAGTAGAACAGGGCGATGTGCGTGAGGATGTAGGTGACGTAAGTAACCCCCAGCGTCCACTTCATCATACTGTCGATCTCCTCGCCGTGCAGCGAAGCGGATGCATGCGGACCGAAGCCGAGGATGTAATTCTTGTAGTAGTATGCCGAAGCCGTGGTAATCACGAGCAGGGCCACCATGAAGAACAGCAGGCCATAACCCGTGGATTTAGTGGCCTTGGCCTCTACTTCCTCGCTGCCGCGCAGTTTCTTCGCCAGGTCCCGCACCCGCGCGACCTGCACGATGATCAGCAGCAACAGCGCTATGCAAATAAAGATGATGAACGTAGTCATACCAGTAGATTAGCTTCGTTTCGTGCCGTTGACTTCTTTTGGTCGGGACGGCTGTAAAATTAACGAGTGGTGCTTAAGTTGGTTACCACCTTACACTTTTTTTAGATTTAGTCTAAACAGTGGATTCTAGGTGTGGTGGTGAATGCTCTCTTCCAGGTAAGGATCATTCTTGGGCTCCAGGCGAACGGCGGCCAGTTTACTCATGGTGAAGAAGAGAAAACCACCAAGGAAGCCGAGGAAAGTACCGATCTCAAGAAGGCCTGGCAGGGTATACCCGGATTTGAATCCCAGGGTATGCAGGGCTTCACTGTGGCCACCGGCCGACTCGAGGTGCCCGAGCAATTCATTATCGCTGACGTACTGTTCCTGGACGAAATGGTTCGGCTCGAAGACGTCGGGGTCCGTGCGATCGGTGGCGGTTGCCAGCACTTCGCGGCTGTTCTCCCTGGTCTGGGGCGGTCCGCCACGGAATTCGTTGGCTACCGGCACACCTTCATCCTGGGCGGATGCGTCGAAGTGAACGTTGTCATTGGCGTAGGCATCGTCGACGATCGGTCCTTCTTCCAGATTGTCGCCTTCGCTGACCACTTCGCCCTCGGCCAGAGCGGCGGTTTCGTCGCCATCGTGCTCATCCGCGTGTTGATCGTGACCCATTACAGCGGTATCACCGTGCTCCTCCCCGCCATGCTCACCACCGTGCTCTTCGTGGGCGGCCATCTCGATGAGCGTCAGCCGCGCACCGGGCTTGATCATGTTGAAGTAGTCCAGCCAGTGGCCGAAGAACAGGAAGGCCGAGGCGAAGAACAGGGTACCCATCTTGCGCTTGGTATCGTTGCGCATCAGGACGAAGAAGGGCAGCACGAAATTGATGGCGAGGTTCGACCAGAACAGTACCGGATAGTTTTGCATCCGCTCCCGGAAGTAGATAGTCTCCTCTCCCACGTTGGCGTACCAAATGAGCATGAACTGGCTGAACCACAGGTAGGTCCAGAAAATCGAGATCGCAAACAGGTACTTGCCAAGGTCGTGGAAGTGCTCCTCATTGACCAGGGTGTAGTAACCGCGGCTCTTCAAGTAAATGAGCAGCATGATGGTCAGGGCCGTCATCGCAACGAAGAGCGAAGCCGTGGCGTACCAGGCGAACATGGTGGAATACCAATGGCTGTCGATAGACATTACCCACTGCCAGATCATTGCCGCGCTGGTGAATCCAAAGATCGGCAGGAAGATGGCGGCGTATTTCTTGTAGCGGCGGTAGTAGGAGAAGTCCTGGTCCGCATCGTCGCGGTCCTCGGCCAGGCTGATGTTACGCATTTTGCCGAGCAGGAAATACCACAGGCCGACGAATCCAATGGTTCCGAAGGCGAACCACCACTTGTTCAGGAAGGAGGATTTGTGCGTAAGGATGGGATCCTCAAGCACGGCCGCCTCGTCGTTCCAGTGGTAGAGGTGATGGCTGTGCAGGAACAGTCCTACAATAATGACCCCCATGAGAAAGAGGCCCGGCAGCAGGAAGGTGGAAAAGCTTTCCCACACCCGCTTGAACTGTACGAACCAGCCGGCGTAGGCGGTCGTAAAAGCGGCCAGCGCGAAGCCAGACAGGGCGGCGATACCCAGGAAGAAAACGGAGTTGTGGAGGAAGTTGGTCCAGAACCGCATGTGGTGACCTTCTCCACCGTCAACGAAGTAACTGATGATGAGACAGACCAGACCGACACCCATGAGGGCCAGGTTGGTGGTCTTTGCGCGGGAAGAGAATACAAAGTTCTCCATGGGGAGTTATTCGATTTGGTGGCGGCGGGCCGCCACTAAAGATGAAGGGTCGTTATTTCTTGCGGAGGGTCGGTTGGGTGGCACCACCGGTGGGGGCGGCGTCGCTCATCAGTTCAGGGTCCTCCTGCTGGACGTTGGGCACCTGCTGGGCCAGCGGATCAAAGTCTACCAGCGGGGTAGCTACCGAAGGATTAAAGGTGTTGAACTCCTCGTTGTACTCCGTTTCCGTTTCCTTGGCCTGCAGAGAGCGGATGTAGTGAATCACCTGCCAACGCTCTTCGTAGTTCATCTTGTCGGCGTAAGCACCCATCACGTTGTAGCCGTACATGATTGCGTGGTAATAGCGACCGTTGGATGCTTCCAGGAATTCCGGGCGAAGGAAGCTGGCCGGGGCGGCCGGGTACTTTGCCTGGGGGTTCTTGTCGGTATCGTAGATGTAGCCCAGTCCATCGCCAGCTTCCCCGTGGCAGATGCCACAGAAGATGCTGTACAGGTTGGCCCCGCGCACGAGTCCGGTCTCCGTGATAGGGAAAGGGTTAGTCATGTTGTCGGCGATGGCGGCTTCACGACCTTCCGGTGTATCGTCGTAGTAGTAGGGCACGTGGCCATTGGTGGGGATAGACATGGCGTTCGGCGAGTCAGTAGGCATCAGACCACCGAGCATGCTCTCCGCGTCGCCGATATTATTCGGCGGGCGCATACCCGGGATGTACTGCCCGGCGTAGCCGCGGGGTACCGTTCCGTCGACCGTATACTTGGGGTAGGCCAGTTCACCGAGCTTCACCGTGGAACGGTCATTCCAGGTATTGTAGTAATAATAGTTATAGGTGTTGGCTTCCATTGCCACCGAGTGAGCCATGTCGGGCATGTACTCGCTTCCGGGGAAGTCATCCTCCGCGTCGCTACAGGCGGCAAGAGATGCTGCCAGGACGAGTACGGTGATCAGATTGTGCAGTTTCATGCGGAAAGGGTTTAGAAGGGAGGCGCCCGTTAGGCCGCCACCATTTTTTGGTGCACGGTTTCCACACCGGTGCGGTCGAAGTAATCACGCAGGCGGTCGACTTCTTTACCGCTCAGCTCGGTGACGTCAAAGGCGATGCAGAACTTGTCGTCGGTTATGCGATCGTGCAGGCGGCGGGGCTCGGCGCCCGGCCCCAGGCCGTTTATGATGTAAAAGACCGTTACCATCCCGACGGCCGAGAAAAGAACCGTCAGCTCGAAGGTGATCGGGATGAAGGCCGGTACAGACCAGTAGGGCTTACCGCCGAAAATAATGGGCCAGTCGCGGGTGAAGACCCAGGTCATGAAACCGAAGCCGAACAGACAGCCGATGGTTCCAAAGATGAAGCCCGCCACGTGGAGGCGGCTTTCCTCGAGGCCCAAAAGGGGATCCAGTCCGTGAACGGGGAACGGGGTGTACACGTCGTCGATGTCCAAGTGATCGGCATTCGCCGCCTTAACCGCGTCGAGCAGTTTCACTTCATCGTCATACAGCCCGAAAAGGATGTTGCGTTGCCCGGCGGCTACGAATTCCCGGTTGCTTTCCACTGCACCCGCGTCCGCGCCGTCTCGTTCTATTCTGATTGTTGCCATGATATGATCGCGTTAAGCGGCTTAGTCTAGTGGTTTGTCGTTTTCTCCGTCGATGTCTACCGTACCCCGGGCCGACAG
Organism: Neolewinella litorea; assembly: GCF_004803465.1. Classification (GTDB taxonomy): domain Bacteria; phylum Bacteroidota; class Bacteroidia; order Chitinophagales; family Saprospiraceae; genus Neolewinella; species Neolewinella litorea. Next base: position 950,699 of record NZ_SRSF01000001.1, read on the forward strand.
GTCGTTTACCTCCGGTGGTACTACCGTACCATGCTGGGTGGCGCTGTGGGCAGGCGAGGTGCCGGCGTGAGAATGTGCAAGGGCATTGGGGCCAATGTACTGGTCACCGGCCGTCTTCAGGATGCTCTTGATCTCGGCGATGGCCACTACGGGTGCCACGCGGGTGAAGATGAGGAACAGCGTAAAGAAGAGGCCCAGCGTACCGATGAAGATGCAAATCTCAACCCAGGTAGGAACGTAGTAGCTCCAGCTCGAGGGCAGGTAATCGCGCGCCAGTGTGGTGGCGATGATGACGAAGCGCTCGAACCACATACCGATGTTGATGAAGATCGACATGAAGAAGGTCCAGAACAGGCTCGTACGCAGGCGGCGGCTCCAGAAAATTTGGGGAGAAACCACGTTACACAGCATCATACCGATGTAGCTCCAGTAATAAGGCCCGAGCACCCGGTTCAAAAACGCGAACTGCTCGTAGATGTAGCCCGAGTACCAGGCGATGAAGAGCTCGGTGAGGTAGGCTACCCCGACGATGGAGCCGGTGAGCAGGATCACCTTGTTCATCGACTCGATGTGCTCGATGGTGATGTAATCCTCCAGGTGCAGCACCTTGCGGGCGATCAGCATGAGCGTGAGTACCATGGCGAAGCCGGAAAAGATGGCCCCCGCCACGAAGTAAGGCGGGAAGATCGTGGTGTGCCAACCCGGGATCACCGAAGTGGCGAAGTCAAAGGATACGATGGTGTGTACCGAAAGTACCAGCGGCGTAGCCAGTCCGGCGAGGATGAGCGAAAGACTCTCCCACCGCTGCCAGTGCTTGGCCGATCCGTTCCAGCCGAAACTGAATATGCTGTATATCTTCTTGCGGAGTCCTACCGCCCGGTCGCGCACGGTAGCGAGGTCGGGAACCAGACCGGCATACCAGAAGAGCAGCGATACGGTGAAGTAGGTCGAAATGGCGAATACGTCCCAGAGTAGCGGGCTGTTGAAGTTCACCCACAGTGGGCCCCGCGTATTGGGGTACGGGAAGATGAAGATGGCCAGCCACAGGCGCCCCATGTGGATGAGCGGAAACTGACCGGCACACATTACGGCGAAGATTGTCATGGCCTCCGCGGCCCGGTTCACCCCCGTCCGCCACTTCTGGCGGAACAGCAAGAGGATCGCCGAGATGAGCGTACCGGCGTGACCGATACCCACCCACCAGACGAAGTTGGTGATGTCCCAGCCCCAGTTAATGGTGCGGTTGAGGTTCCAGGAACCGATGCCGACCCAGACGGTCCAGGCAACGCTGAAGGCGAACAGCCCCAGGCACATCACCGAGATGATGAAGGTGATGACCCACGACAGGGAGGGTGCCGTTTCCGTCGGCCGACAGATGTCCTCCGTAATCTGGTGATAGGTCTTATGACCCGTAACCAGCGGCTGACGTACCGGTGCTATATGTCCACTCATAGAGATTTACGATTTTCGATTCACATTGTACGGTGGAAGAGCTGGGTACACCCTCCGGCGGTCTAAAGCAAATCGGTTCAGTTGTTGTTGCGGGTTCGTTTCGTTATTGTAATCTGCTGGTAACCCGCCCCTTACCCGGGATGGATGGCCAACGGTTAGCGCACTGGACTAGGATTCCAAAGCGTCGATCGGGTTGTGTACCCGGGCGGCGTAGAATACGGAAGATTGGGTATTGACCTCTTCCAGAGCGAGGTAGTTCAGGGGGTTATCGAGCTTGCGCCGTACATCTCCCTGATTGTTGTTGCGGTCGCCAAAGGTGATCGCACCGGTCGGGCAGGCGGTCTGGCAGGCCGTCCGCACGTCGGAATCACGCAGGGCGCGCTTTTCGATCTTCGCGGTGAGCTTGCCCGACTGCAGGCGCTGGGCGCAGAAACTGCACTTCTCGATGACACCGCGGCTGCGCACGGTAACGTCGGGGTTAAGCACCATCCGGGTGAGGTTGTCGGCTCCGAAGGGCAGGTCCTCGTCGGCGATCTCCGGCTCGTTGCTGCTGAAGAGGTCGGCCGTGGTGTAGTCGAGCCAGTTGAAACGACGCACCTTGTACGGACAGTTGTTGGCGCAGTAGCGGGTTCCGATACAGCGGTTGTAGATCATCTGGTTGGCACCCTCATCGCTGTGCTGCGTGGCGTTTACCGGGCAGACGTTCTCGCAGGGTGCGTTGTCGCAGTGCTGGCACATCATGGGCTGGTAAACAGCGCGGGGGTTCTCAACGTCTCCGTAGAAGTAGCGGTCGATCCGCAGCCATTTCATCTCGTGGTGGCGCGAGACCTCGTACTTACCCACGACCGGCACGTTGTTTTCCGCCACGCAGGCCACCTCACAGGCGGCACAACCGATACAGGCGGTCAGGTCCACGTGCATGGCCCACCAGTGGCCCTGGCTGTAGATGTCCTTGACGTACTCCTCGTAGGGGTACAGGGTCTGTTCGTTGAGGTGCTGGCTTTCGGCGCGGCGTTCGGCGATGTGCTCCCGCAGTTCGGGCAGTCCTTCGAAGGTACCCTGGAAGATGATCGAGCGATCGGTCAGGCCACCCTGCATACCCTCGCCGATCTCCATCACGGTGACTTCGTCGACGTTGTAGGGTTCGAGGTGCTCCATCTGCTCCTCGGTGAGTTCTCCGGCGATCTTCTGGGTTTCACCCGTGCGCTTGTCGTAGTAGGTGGTGCCCTCTTCGTTGCTGGTGGTGAGTCCCATCGTGTGGTGGTACTGCACGCTGGCAAATTCGTCTTCCACCCCGACGCGGCCGGAGATGGTCGCTTCCGTGGAGTAGTACTGCACGTAGCCGTCGGCGTCGACGGTGAGCCAGGGGTAGACGTTCACGCCGACCGATTGGCCGAGTGCACGACCCGGAGCACCCGTGAGGCGACGACCGTAGCCGAGTGCCAGGCCGAAGGTGCCGGGCATCTGCCCAAACTGGCGCACAACGGTCACGGTTTCGGGGGTTTCGCGGACGCTGAGTTCTACCAGGTCGGCCTTACCCTTGTATTCCTCGCCGTTTAGGTCCTTGTATGCCGTGTAGGAATTTCCACCGGTCCAGGTCACGGGGATGGTCAGGTAGTTGCCCCAGACCGTACGGGTGACGGGGTCGGGACATTCCTGCAGCCAGGGGTTGGTGGCGTACACGCCGTTGCCCATATTGATGGTCTCGTAGAAAGTAATCTCGCTTTCTACCTGTACGGCGGCCGAGATTCGGCGTACGGCATCGGATTCGTCGAAGTCATTCACGTCGAGGACCACAATCTCCGCCTGCGGCAGAATGGCCGTTGCGGCTACATCTTCTTCGGGCGCGGTCGCGGGTGCCGTAGTCGTGGCGGAAGGCCGGGCGGGACTTCCGTAGCCCAGTCCGTAATCCTGGATCGTTCCCGAAGCGGCGGCGTTAAATACGCCATCGTGCAGGGCACTGTCCCAGAATGAACGGAAAGAGGTGAAGGTGTTCTGGGCGGCAAAGGCCGTTTCCTCCCAGTTCTTCATCACGTACTGCATGTATGGTTGCTCGGCCGTGGCGTCGTAGCGCTCGGTTTCGCCGGCCCAGATCAGCAGACTTTCACCTTCCTGCCGCGTACCGTAACGGTTGACGCTGGCGAAGATCGGGACGATGGCGGGCTGGATCAGGGAGTATACCCCCTGGACGGCTTCGGCGTCGCTCCAGCTTTCCAGGTAGTGGTGGTTCGGCGTGATGTACTCGCACAGCTGGCTGGTCTCCGTGGGGATACCGCTCATGCTGATGGTAAGGATACGGCGGAAGCCGGCGCGGATGGGATCGTCGATTACGTCGGAATCTACGCCGGGATCGTTCTCGGCCTTGGCATCGGCCTCCTCGCTGCGGTCGTCGATTTCGTCGGCGTCCAGGCGGGTGGGTTCGTAATCCGGGTCGTTGCGTTCCAGCACGGCGTTGATGCGGCCGGCCCAGGGGTTATCGTAGGCCGGGTTGGCGCCGTCGAGCACGATGAGGGCGTCTACCCCACCCGATTCCAGTTCTTCAACGAAGCGGGCCATATGCTGGTCGCTTCCCTGGCGCTGGTAGCTCCAGCGGTTGGTCTCTATGGTGCTGCCGTAGCTGCCCAGCGCACGGTTGATGGCCAGGACAAGCTGCTGCTCGTACAGGTTGTTGCTGCCGCTGACTACGAGTCCGGCACCGCGGGCACCCTTCAGTTCACGGGCAACGGCTTCGATTTTGGCAGTGGTGGCCGCGTCGAGATTGGCCGACGCCCCACCGCCGACTACGGCGTTGTAGAGGGCGAGAATGGCCTGTCCCTGCTGGCTCGGCTTGACCATGATGCGGTTGTCGGCGTTGGAACCGGTCAGGCTCATGTGGCTTTCCACCTGAATGTGGCGCGACATGCGGCCACTGTCGGTGCGGCGACCCGTGGCGTACTGCCGGGCGTACTCAACGGGCGAGATCCACGTACCGAGGAAATCGCAGTTGAAGCCGACAATTACATTGGCGTTGTCGAAGCGGTAGTGCGGAATGGCGCGAACGCCGAAGGCCGACTGGTGCGCATCGAGCAGTGCCGAAGACGACACCGGGTCGTACTGCACCAGGACGGTATTTCCGGGCATCCGGTTCTTGAAGTCGCGGATGGCCGCCTTGGTAGAGGGGCTCAGCAGCGTGTGCGAGAGGATGCGGATCTGGCGAGCCTCCTTGAGGCGGTCGCTGATCTCGGCGTCGAACACTTCCCAACCGGGGTTGTCGCCGTAGTTACGGGCGCGCTGCACCTGCCCGTTCCGGACCCGGAATGGGCCATCGAAGCGGCTGGTGTCGTACATGCTCAGCACGCTGGCCTGGGCGCGGGCGCTGGTACCGCCTTCGGTGATCGGGCTCATGGAGTTGCCTTCGATCTTGATGGGGCGTCCTTCACGGGTCTTGACCAGCACGGGTACATAGTCTCCGCCCTGGACGAAAGTAGAGGCGAAGTAGGTCGCCACGCCCGGTACGATGGTATCCGGCTTGGAAACGTAGGGGATCGCCTTACGGACGGGGATGTCACAGGAGGCGATGGTGGCGGCCGTCACGCCGAAACCCAGGTACTTCAGAAAATCGCGGCGGGTGGCTTCGAGACGGGGATTCTCAAAATCCCGCTGGGCAACTTCACCGTCGGTAGCGGCCCGGTACGCCGGGCTGTTTTCTAACTGGTCGGTTCCTATCCAGACGTTGTTGACTTGCTTCTTCATTCAACTATACTTTGGGTGGGGAGGCTTCCCGCACACCGGAAATCCGCCGAGGCGGTATTGATAAGATTTTTTAGTAGTGGCAGCGCTGGCAGTTCAGTCCGCCGATGTCTTCTACGGTGACACCGTCCCGGGCTCCTTCCTTCAGCTCTTCGTGGTAGCGCTGGTAGGAGTTGTAGTAGTCGTTGTCCTCAAACTGTACCTGCGTTTCGCGGTGACAGTTGATACACCAGCCCATGCTCAGGGGGCTGTACTGGTACACCACTTCCATTTCCTCCACGGGGCCGTGGCAGTTCTGGCACTTCAGTTTACCGACGGTAACGTGCTGTGCGTGGTTGAAGTAGGCGTGATCGGGCAGGTTGTGGATGCGCGTCCACTCAATGGGACCGGGTACCCGCTCGTCGCTGGTGTACTCGTTGGTGAGGGCGGCGTAAATGCCTTCCCACTGCTCCTCGACTACATTTTCTACCTCGTCGATGTCGCCGCCTTCGCTGATGTACTTGTCGGCGATCCATTTGCTGTAGATCTTTTCGGCCTGCTCATTGGTCATCTGGTCGTAGTTCTCGATGTAGGCCCCTTCCGTGGGGTCCCAACCGATGGCGGCGAAGATCTTGGTGATCTCGGCGGTACCGTACTGGCTACCGTAGTTAATGGCGCGGTGGCAATTCATACAGGTATTCACAGCCGGAATTACCGAGTGCTTGGACCGGCGGGCGCCGTCGTGGCAGTACTGACACTCAATTTTGTGGATGCCGGCGTGAACCTCGTGGCTGAACTTGATCGGCTGCTCGGGCTGGTAGTCCTGCTGCCGCCCCAGGTCGATAGCATGGTTCACCGTGGTGTATCCGCCGAGTACTACTACTACGAAGATCACGAAGGCGATCATTCCGCGGCTTGTCAGGATCTGAGCCAGGGTACGGCGGGTACCGGGGGTGGTCCCTTCCGCCGTCTCTACCATATACTGCAGGTTACTGGTGACCCGGGCCAGGATCAGCGAGAGCAGCACCAGGGCACCGCCGAGGATTACGAACAGCCAGGTATTGTCAGCGCTTTCCTGGTTTTCAGCCACGGCCGGCCCGACGGTAATTCCCTTAGGGCCGTAGGTGCCGGTGTAAACGGCGTTGATGTAGGCGAGCAGGTGCTCGACGTCGTCGTTGCTCAGGTTGGTGTAGCTGGACATCACGGTGGGTTTCCACTCGTTCCAGACGGCTATGGCACGGGCACTCTTACCGGACCCAATAAGTTTCTGGGAATTCTGGATCCACTCATACAGGTGCTCGCGTGGCTCGCCGGCCCAGCGTTCCTGGACGCCGCCGAGCGCGGGACCCGTCATATTATCCTTCATGCTGGCCGCGTGGCAGGAACCACAAATATTTGCCTTCCATAGCGCCGCCCCCAGGTCGGCATCGCCTTCACCGGGAGAAACGGCGGCGGTGGCCGCATCGGGAATTGGGGTGGCATCCGCGGCCGCCGTAGCGGCGGGATCGCCTTCTGCGACTGACTCAGCGGTAAGGTCATCGGCTTGTTCCTGCTGCGCGAAGGTGCTGCCCGCCCCCAGGAAGAGGCAGAAAATCAGCAGGAGGTACCGGTAGGTTTTGGTAAAATATGTCATTATGAGCTTGACATTTAAGGGATTGCAGAGCGAAGCCGTAAGGCCCCTCTCCGCTGGTCGGGCAAAGATACTTTGATGACAATTCTTTAACAAACTTGTAGCAAAAGGGAAGTCTTATTTAGATTGAGTCCAGTTTATAGCCACTTTTTGTGGTTAATCCTACAGGATCGCAGCCTCCTCCCCTAAGCCGGAGGTAAAGTAACGCGAAAAATTCGCTGTGCCCCTATGCAGAATTCTACATGGAAAGCTATTTAGGAGATAAACTACCGCAAGCTGGGAGGTACCTCCAGTGAAAGGGTCCGGTACGCCACCAATGGCTGACTGAACCACCCTACTGGCCTTGCCCTCAGGTACGGCACCTGCGACCGCGCCCACTTCAGCATAAACGAAAACATCCCCGATCGGATGAACGGGGATGTTGACTGTAGCAGGGATGTGCCTGAAATCCTGGACTTGTGCTTACCGGGAAGCATTTACGAACTCGAGCAATTCGCGGTCGGGGTGGTAGCGCAGGTGGCTCTCGGTATTCAACATCATGGTGGCCCCGTTGACTTCTGTGTAGGGCTCCCACCGCGGCAGGTCTTCGGTGTTAGGGTCACCGGTGCGGGCAAAATTGATCCAGGCGCTGCTCACGCGGTCGGCCAGCGCTTGTGCTGCAGGTCCTCCACCGGTCATTTGCCGGCAGCGCTCGACGTTGTCGAATACGAAAGGTATCTCCATGCAGTGCAGCGCTTTGTACTTGCCGTCGAGCACCGGCGACTGCCAGGTAAACAGGTACATGTACACCGGTGCGGCTTCGGGCAGGGCCGACTTGAGGTTGGCCTGTTGCACCGCTCCGGGGCGGAAGGTCATGTCCACGTCAATCAGGTCGGTCGGGCGGTTATCCTCGGGATAGGCTGCGCGTACTGCCTGCCGGTAGGCTTCCGCTTTTTCGCCGTACTGATTGGTTAGATAGGTATCGATCTCCTGTTGGCTGGCGTTCGAGAGTCCGGACCGGATGGACGGCATGAACTCGTTCTTTGCGGTGCCGATCAGCAGGGGCACCTTTTCCGACAGCGCCAGGGCCTCGGGGGCATACATCTGGTAAGGCAGTACGTTGCCGTCCACGCTCGGTCCCCAGCTCAGTCCGAAGGCATGGGTAGGCGCGCCCTGCGCCCGCATTCGTTCTTCCACCAGCGCCAGGGCACGACGACCGGCCGCGGCCAGGGTATCAAAAGGTACCTGCTGGATCTCATCAATGGTAGCCGGTGTAAGGCCAAGGTCTTCAACTACCGCTTCGGCGATGGCCCGCGTGGTGGACTGCTCCAAAATGCCCGAACGGAAGGCACCGCTTTGGTTCACGGCCCGGTGGAACAGGCCCCGGGCCGAGGGCATGGCCATGAGCGTATTTACCTTCGCTCCCCCACCCGACTGTCCGAAAATCGTGACATTATTGGGGTCGCCACCGAAATTTTCGATGTTGTCGCGCACCCACTCCAGGGCCACCCGCATATCGACAATGCTGTTGTTGGCTGAGCTCCGGTACTTTTCGCCGTAGGCGCTTAGATCCAGGAAGCCGAGAATATTCAGCCGGTGATTGATGGAGACCACCACTACGTCTCCCTTGCGGGCCAGGTTCTCGCCGTGGTACGAGGGCAGTTCCTGACTCGAGCCCGCCGTGAATCCACCACCGTGGATCCAGAACATTACGGGGCGCTTTTTCCCGTCGTCGAGCGCCGGGGTCCAGACGTTAAGCCGCAGGCAATCCTCATTGGGATACCCCCAATCGTGGTCGAAGACGAATTCCAGCTCATCCGGTACCGCAGTCGTTGGCGTTAGCAAGGGGGCTACCGGACCCCACGACATAGAACTGCGGACTTCGGTCCAGGGCTCGGGTTTGCGCGGGGATTCGAAGCGATCCGCCCGGGCATAAGGAATACCCTTATAGGTATAGATACCATCGGAGATGTACCCACGAACGGGACCCGATTCGGTATCGGCGACGGCTACGTCCATTCCGGTAACCAGTTGGGCGAAAGCGAGAGGTGACATCAGCAGGAAAAGCGGAAGAAAGATTCGGTGCATAATCTAGCAAACTGTGCCTAAAGGGCGATTAGCGTGGAGTGTAAAAGGTGTCAAGCAGTCGGTAGCGGGCGTCGTTCGATGCTTTGACGGTTTCCGGGTCGGTGTCGATGACGAGTATGGGCGGCTGTTCATCGTCAGCGGAAGCGGCGGGCCAATCGGCCAGTTCACTGCCGTTGGGATTTCCGGTCTTTACAAAATTGGCGAAGTAGGCCTGCATTTGCCTAGAGACGCGGTGGTCTTCTTCCGTCCAGGCGTAATCGTCGACCAGGTGCAGGTTGCCCATGCAGTATTCGATCTCGCTTGCGTGGGGCGCGCCGATCGGGCGCGGCGGGGGCGGAGCATCGTTGGTCCGTTCCACCGTACCGCCCGCGAGGCCCGGCATTTTGTCGGAGTCGCGCAATTGCGGGCGGATGTGACTGAACAGATAGCGGTATACGGATTGGTCGCTGTTTTTTCGGTGCAGATCGAACCATTTCCAGGTGCTGTAGACGATGAAGCGGTCGGACGCCAGATCGGTGGCCGAGTGCTCGATTTCGGCTTCACTACCGTGGGGATATAGGGCGAGCACCTTATCGGCCAGATCGGGAAATGCTTCCTTGACCTTCTGCCGAAAATTATCAGCCGCGTAGGGTTGCCCCTGCATGAGGGCCATTCCAGGTATCTCGGCGGAGTTCCAGCCTACGAGCAGCGGCACCTGGGCCTGCTCCTTCGCGGCAAAGATCTCGGGAAGGGTGGCGGGCAGAAAATGGCCGTCGACCACCAGCGGGAAGCCGAAGCGTTGCGACTCGACGTAGGCCTGGTAGAGATCGCGGGTGCTCAGTTGCCGCAGTTGCGCCAGGCTGCCATAGCCGGCCTGCTCGGCGAAGGTCTTACCAGTGGTTTCCGCCTCGGCCAGTGGGACTGGGGCGAGGGTGGGATGGATGCCCGCGCCGCTTTCGCCGATTGCGCCGTGGATCAGGTCGCGAGACAGGGGGCTGGCCATCTGAGCGCTCACGGAAATGGAGCCGGCGGACTCCCCCGCGATCGTCACCCGGCCGGGATCACCGCCGAAGGCGGCGATGTTGTCGTGCACCCATTGCAGGGCGGCTTGCTGATCGAGCAGACCGTAATTGCCGGAGGCGCCGTAGGGAGCTTCCGCACTCAATTCCGGGTGGGCGAAGAAACCGAAGATGTTGAGGCGGTAATTGACGGTCACCACCACCATTCCCTGGGTGGCCATGCTGCGGCCATCGTACCGCGGCTCGGATCCGTCGCCGGCTACGAAGCCGCCACCGTAAAAATAGACCAGGACCGGGAGGCCGGTGGTGTGTCGATCCGCTGGCGTCCATATATTAAGGTAGAGGCAATCCTCGCTCATACCGGCGGAGCGAAAATCCATATCACCGAAAACCGGTGGCTGGACGGCGCGGGGACCGAACGATTTGGCCATCCGGACGCCCTCCCATGGATTGACCGGTTGCGGGGCCTTCCACCGAAGGTCGCCGACCGGCGGCTGCGCGAAGGGGACGCCGAAATAGGTCTGGATGCCGTCATGGACGTTAAAACTGCCCTCTACTACCCCGGATCGGGTGGTAACCTGGTGCCCGAACGCGTCGTTGTCCTGGGCGGCGGTAGGAACAAAGGGAGAAACGAAGAGCATCAGAAAGAGTAGGATTCGGGGCATATGAAAGGCATGAGTGTTTGCAATTTGTGCTTGCTGTGAGGTGGTATCGTATTGAGCTACCCCATTGTCGCAAGGTGAGACAATAATACGATCTTTGTTTCACTGCAGCAATAGTCCGCCGGAATATGCGGCATGTGATACCTTGAAGGCATGCAGGCACCGACCACAGCAACCTATCTCCCGCATCTGGCTTACGACTCCGTGGTATTCGGTTTCTCGGGGGACCAACTGAAAATCCTCATTATGGAGTACCACAAGACCAACTGGTTCGCCCTGCCGGGCGGGTTCGTGCGGCGTGATGAGAACCTGAACGACGCGGCGCGGCGGGGTTTGCGGGAGCGTACCGGACTGGACGAAGTGTACCTGGAGCAGTTTTACACCTTTGGCGACACGGCCCGGTTCCGGCCGGGGGTGATGGAGGGCATCCTCGCCGCCAACGACATCTCGGTCGCCTCCGACCATTGGTTGCTTGACCGCTTCGTAACCGTTGCCTATTATGCGCTGATCGACTACAACACCGTGGTGCCCCGCCCCGACGCCCTTTCCGACTCCATCAATTGGTATGCGCTCGACGAACTGCCCCCCTTGCTTTTCGATCACGAAGAGATCGTGCAGCGGGCACTCGTGACCCTGCGTGAAAATCTCGGTAAAAAACTCGTGGGCATGAATCTTCTGCCCCCACTCTTCACCATGAAGGAGTTGCAGCGGGTATACGAGGCCATCCTGGGAGAAAAACTGCACCGCAGCAGTTTTCAGCGCAAAATGCTGGCGTCGGGACTGCTCGAGCGGCGGGAAAAACGGCTTTCCGGCAAAGCCCATAAGGCTCCTTACCAGTACCGTTTCCTTTCTAAGGCTAATCCGTGACCGTTCACATGCGGAAGACCGGCCGGGCCTCCGAAACATTACCGTCGTCAGGCGTTAAAGGACCATGGACGTAAAAAATCACCATTCCGAAATGCGCTACGGCCCGTTCGGTACAACTGACTGGCAGGTATCCAAGATCGCCCTCGGCACCATGACCTTCGGTCAGCAGAACACCGAGGCGGAAGGCCACCGGCAGTTGGACTATGCGCTGGAGCGCGGGATCAATATGATCGACACGGCGGAAATGTATTCGGTTCCCCCCCGCCCGGAGACCCAGGGCAGTACCGAACGCATCATCGGCACCTGGATACGGGCCCGCAAGCACCGCGACCGCTATTACCTGGCCACCAAGATCGCCGGGCCCCGCGATATGGCCGCGCACATCCGTCCCGACCTGGGCTTCGGCCGCGCACAACTGCGGGAAGCCATCAATAAAAGCCTGGAGCGCCTGCAGACCGATTACGTTGACCTTTACCAACTCCACTGGCCCGAACGGGAGGCTAACTTCTTTGGTCAGCGTGGGGTGCAGGAGCTCGACGGATGGCAAGACAATTTTCAGGAAATGATGGAAGCCCTGGACGAGCTTCGCCGGGAAGGCATGATCCGGGAATGGGGTATGAGCAACGAAACCCCCTGGGGGTTGATGCACGCCCTGCACCTGGCCGATAAGCACGGGCTACCCCGCCCCGTGAGCATCCAGAATCCTTATAGCCTCCTGGCCCGGGGATTCGAGGTCGGTTTATCGGAAGTTTGCCTGCGGGAGAACATCGCCGGCTTCCACTATTCCCCGCTCGCCATGGGCCGGCTCAGCGGAAAGTACCTGTATAATAAGGATACTCCCGCCAGCCGCCTGAACCAGTTTACGCACTACACCCGCTACAACAGCGACAACTGCCTGGAGGCGACGCGGGCCTACGCAGCCATTGCCGAAGCGCACGGCCTGAACATGACCCAGATGGCCCTGGCCTTTGTAAATGACCGTCCCTTTACCCAGAGTACCATCATCGGGGCCACCACATTGGAACAACTGAAAGAAAATATCGACAGTGTTGACTTGCGGCTTTCGGATGCCGTGCTGGAAGAGCTGGAAGCGGTGCAGCGGGCTATTCCGAACCCGGCGGTGTAGGCGACGCTTAACCTTTCATCTGCCCCGCAAGCAAATTCGGCAAAGGGTATGGAAACCCCTCCATCGGGCGACAAGCTTTTTGGTGCGTATCCTGAATTAAAAATTGTAATTACAGAATAAACCGTATAAAATTGCATTAAACCGCCCTAACACCCATTGTCTCAACACTAATGGAGGTTCAACCGCGTTAGTGCCCATAAGGTGGTTTTTAATACACTCGTAGAAGGCCACCCCTTCCGCCTTCCCAGTTTAACCCCGGTGTCAGAACTCATGATCAAGCCAAACCACGAAACCTTTACGGAGAGTAATCTTTCCGCTGTAGCTTCACGCCCAACCTACCCCCCCAGTATGCAATTACCCGTTGAGCGCAAGCCCCTGCGCATGTATGGCGATTCGAGTCGCGTAATCGGTCGCTTCTTTTGGGCCGGTAAAAGTCGCGCCTACCAATTGATTGACCGGGTGATCGACCTCGATGACCAGGAAACGCACGACAGTCTGATGCGGACCCTGCGCGACTTCGCACGGCGCCACCGCAACACCATTGGCATCTACCGCCGCCACCTCAGTGCCGCACTCGAACGGGTTCCCGAACAACGGGAGAAGGTCCTGGCCCTGAGTGAGGAAAAGCAGACCCTGATCGGCGCCTACTTCACCCACGAATACAGTATCGAATCCGCCGCCTTCTTCAACCCCTCGGTTGTCCCGGCGCTGGACCAAACCGGCCTGCAACAGGGCCAAATGCGCATCGTCATGAGCATGCGGGCCGTCGGGGAAGGCCACACCTCCAGTATTGTTTTCCGCAACATCATTCTGGATTCGGAGAACAACCCCCTGGCGGAGCCTACCAACCAGTTCGTCGGACTGGCCGAACGCATCTACTACTCCAAGTACACCAAGGAAGCCTTCTACAAAAGGTGCCATTCCCGCGAGGAGATCGATGAGGAATTGTACAACGAACTGGTAGGGGACCTGCCCGACAACTTCAATCACCGCGAACTCTACGAGCGCTACTGGAGCCTGTGGATGCAGTTCGAGGAAGACAGTCCCCAGCGCGATCACCTGAACCAGTTGATGACCGTTGCTGATCGGTACTACGAACTGCATTTCAGCCTGGATACCGACATCAGCGAGCGGGTGCTTTACCCCATGATCGATTTCGAGATGAAAGGCATGGAAGACGCACGCTTCCTGCAGTTCGTCCACGAAGACGGCCGCAAGACCTACTACGGGACCTATACCGCCTACAACGGCAAGCAGATCCGCCCGATGATCATCGAGACGGAAGACTTCTACAGCTTCATCATTCGCCCCGTGTACGGCGACGCCGCGGTCAACAAGAACCACGCCATCTTCCCCCGGAAGATCAACGGTAAATACTATGTTCTTTGCCGCATCGACGGGATTAACAACTACATCATCTCCAGCGACCGACTCCAAGTATGGGACGATGCTGTCAAACTGACCGAGCCGAAATTTCCCTGGCAACTTTACCAGGTAGGCAACTGCGGTGCTCCGCTGGAAACCGAGAGAGGTTGGCTGGTCATCACCCACGGAGTAGGACCCATGCGGCGCTACTGTTTGGGCGCCATGCTACTCGACCTCGACGATCCTACGAAGGTGATCGGACAACTGGAGGAGCCGCTGATCAGTCCCATGGACGATGAACGCGAAGGCTACGTACCGAACGTAGTGTATAGCTGCGGCAGCATCATTCACAACGGTGAGGTATTCATTCCCTACGGCATCAGCGACGAAGCCGCTCGTTTCGCCACCGTCAACCTGGAAGCACTATTGGATACCCTGACCAACTGATCAGGCGCGCGCCAGCATCGTTTGGTATACATCGATGTAGTTATCTACCATCCGTTCTACGCTGAAGCGCTCCCGGGCGGTGTCCGCTACGAAAAACCGGTCAAGATCGGTCACGCAACCCACCAGGTCGGCCGCTTCCTCAATTGAATCGGTCAGGTAACCGGTTCGACCCTGATCGATTAATTCCGGCATTGCGCCCCGATTGAAAGCAACTACGGGCGTACCCGTCATCATGCTCTCCGCCACGCTGAGTCCGAAAGGTTCGTCGAAGGAGATCGGGTGCAGTAAGGCATGGGCACCACCAAGAATCCGGTCGCGGTCCTCCGGTCCGACGTTGCCCAGGTAACGTACCCGCTCGTCGTCGATGTGGGGGGCCACCCGCTCTTCAAAGTAGCGCTGGTCCTGGATCAATCCGGCAATCCACAGGGGCATTTTGGCACGGCGGGCGATGGCAATGGCTTCGGAAGCCCCCTTGTCCGGGTGAATTCGACCGAAGTAAAGCAGATAATGGCCCGGCTGATCGCGGAAGGTGAATTGAGTTGTATCCACGCCGTTATACACGGTAGCGATGTAATCCAGCCGCCGGTCGCGGTTGGAATCACTGATCGATACGTAGTCGGTCGTATCATTGTATTCCTGGTACACGGGTACGATATGCTCACTGCTGAAGCCGTGGACCGTCGTCACCATGGGAGGAGAAATCAGGGGGCTGTATCCGAGTGGCATAAAATCAAATTGGTTGTGTACTATGTCAAAATCCCGGGCCGCCCGCATCACCTGCCCGATGTGAAGATGCTCCAGCACCTTTGGGTCCTGCCCCCCTCGTTCGGCGTAACCGGCAGCTACCGTGGCTACCAGCTTTCCGGCGGTGCGGCTCGTTCCCGTGGCAAACAGGGTAACATCGATACCGCGCTTAACCAGTCCTTCCGTAAGGTGGCTCGTTACCTGTTCCCAGGGGCCGTAAGCGGCCGGGGGGGTGGCCCAGGCAATGGGAGCCAGCATCGCTACCCTCACGTATCGGCGGACTTGTCAGTGCGGTGAACTTCCCGTCCCGCCATTTCCGGCATGGCAAAACCGTTCAGTAATACCTTCAAGGCACGCTCGGGATCTTCCGGGTCGCCTGGGTGCGCCCAGAGCGACCGCTCGCTGAAAAAGTTCTCCATTTCCACCCGGCTGATCAGGTAGGCCAGCAGGCTTTCCGCGCCCTGGTTGTGGTTGACGCCGCGCTGCATCAGGCCGTCGAAACAGCCCCCCGTTTCCGGGTTGTACATCGTGGCTTTCATCTCATTGTGTCCGGTGAACCACCCGAAGGCCAGGTTCAGGTACCCCCCATAAGGCTGCAAGCCTTCGTGACGGCAAGCTTCACTGAATAACAGCACCTTGCACATCACGTCAATGGGTTGCTGGTCGAAGTGAGGCCGCTCCTGCTGGTGAACGTACGGCATGTCGCAACCTACGGGGCAAAGCATTCCATTCAGAACGGTCTGCCCAGCCAGGAAGCGGGTCGTGCGCTTCGCAACGGTGAGGATCTCTTCCTTGCTGATGTGCCGAAGGGTCCGGAAGAGGGCCAGGGGGATGATTCCGTTGCAATAGGTCAGGTACCCCTCGAACCACTCCCAACCTTCCCGGCGGCTGTCGCGGTAATGGTCGAGCAGGCGATTGCAGCTGCGGTCCAACAGGTTCAGCATTGCCTCATCCGTCGGCTTGTAGTCGAGGAAGTAGGTCAGCGCAAGGATGCCATAGGCCAGGGTGCGCGGACTTTTCACTCTGTCGAGGTGGTTGATCCCCCGCACGAAGATCTCTTCCAGAAGCAGGCGCTGGTCGGAGCGCGGTGGATGTGCCAGACAGTAGCCGACGCCCCAGAGGGCCCGGCCGTAGCTGTCTTCGGATCCCCGGTCTTCCAGCCAGCGGCGGTCGTAACCCATGAAGTTTCGGAAGGTTCCGTCCGGAGCCTGGGCGTGGTAGATATAACTCAGATAGGTATCGGAGAGCCGCTGCAATTGTTTGCGGTTGCCAAGACCGCGCTGCAGCAGCATGCCGGTCAGGAGCAAGGCCCGGCCGTTATCGTCAAGGCAATAGCCCTCCGCCCGGTTGGGCGTAGCATATTTGGCGTGCTGCAGAATGCCGCAATCGTCGGTAAGTCGCAGCAGGTGGTCCAGATTCAGAGCGGGAAGTTCCGCCTCGGCGGCCAACCGCCGGCCATAGGTTTTGTACGCCACCTTTGCCTTTCCAAAGACGCGGAGGTACTGTCGCCCAATCCGGGGCCAGAGCAGCGAATGCCCGTAGGCGGCCGCCCGCTGACGTAAGTCCTCCAGGGCTTCATTGTCGCGGAACAGTTCCAGGATCACCTTGCCGAGTGCCTGGTGGTCGTGAAACGGAAAGAGCCGCCCCCTACCCTCCTGCAGCAATTCCTGTGCGTGCCAGAAGGGCGTACTTACGATCGCCGCCCCAGCTCCTACCGCGTAGGCCAGGGTACCGCTCGTGATCTGCGCCTCATTGGGATAGGGTACGACATAGATGTCTGCCGCGCGCAGGCAGTCAAACAATTCCTGCTCGGAAGCAAATTTGCTGATCATCCGGACATTGTCGCCGACGCCCAGTTCATTTGCCAGATCGAGCAGGTATTCCCGGTATTCCTCGCCGTTGTCGCGCACCACGTGGGGATGGGTTTTGCCCAACACCACATAAAGGGTATTGGGAAATTCCTTCACAATTGCGGGAAGAGCCCGAATGGAGGTCTCGATCCCCTTTCCCCGGCCCAGCAGACCGAACGTGAACAGGACGCGGTGATCTTCCCAGCCCAGGCGCTCGCGTAGCGTTATGCGGTCTTCGGACTCAATGACGGGTACGCCGTGCTCGATCACGTTTATCTTTTCCTCGTCCACCGTAAAGACGTCCCGCAACAGGTTTCGTGCCATTTGCGTCATTACGACGACCTCCTGCGCGCGTTCAGCAATGCGGCTGAGCACATTGCGTTGCCCGAAGCTGGGTTCCCGCAGAACGGTGTGAAAAGTGACGATCAGCGGGATGCGCAGGTCGTCCAGGAGGTGTAGCACGTAGGCTCCATCGTCGCCGCCGAAGATGCCGTACTCGTGTTGCAGTACCAGCAAATCGAAGCGTTCCCGGTTCAGGTAGGCGGCCGTATCGCGGTAGTCCTGGACGACCTGCGGGCGGATCTTGCGCTTCACTTCCTCCGGGTAAGCGTGATCATCCTGGGGCTCCTCCATCGCAATGACTTCGGCATACTCCTGAATCTCAGTCGCCCGGAGGTTGCTGAGAACCGCGCGGGCCAGACTGTTGGTGAAGGTGCCGATGCCACAGGCTTTAGGTGGGTAGTTACCCAGGAATGCAATCTTCATCAGTTGTTCAAAGTGTTAGGGTTGTAGGAGAATACTCCCTTGAATTTAACTGAAATTTTGCACCTCAAGTTCGAGTCGCGACAAGGGCTCACCCCGCCTGTTCGGTCAAAGTAGGCGTAAAGCCTGATGTTTATTAGCTTCTCATTTGTCAGAATCGGGTTGAATTTTTTTCTCAGCTTACCATTTTTTCTTCGTAAGCAGGGGGCGCCGCGCGCGGGTGCATGGCGGGGGCGGGCGGGCGGGGGGCAGTGGTTTTTGCTATCTTTGTGCCCCAAACCTTCTCCCTACCCTATGGCCAAGAAATTAAAGCGGGGCAAACCCAGCAGCAGCGACCTGAAAAACGGACTGAGCGCGCTGTTTCCCGGCCAACGGCTCGACAAGGCCAGCGAAGAGGAAACCATCAAGACCCTCAGCCGCAACTTCGCCATGCTCCCGATCGATAAGATCGCCGCCAACCCCGACCAGCCCCGGCAGGAGTTCGAAAAGGAAGCCCTGAAGGAACTGGCCGACAGCATCCGCGTCCATGGCATCATCCAGCCGATGACGGTGCGTCACATGGGCGACGGCACCTACCAGATCATCAGCGGTGAGCGCCGCTACCGCGCCAGCCAATTGGCCGGACTGCGTGAAGTTCCCGCCTTTATCCGCACGGCCAACGACCAGACGCTGCTGGAGATGGCCCTCATCGAGAACATTCAACGCGAGGACCTTAACCCCATGGAGGTGGCCTACTCTTACCTGCGGCTGCAGGAGGAGTTCGACCTCACGCAGGAACAACTGGCCCGCCGCGTAGGCAAGAAACGCTCGACCATCACGAATTACCTGACCATCCTGAGTACTTCCAACCGGGTGCGCCAGGCGATCAAGGACCGCAAGATCAGCATCGGCGCCGCCAAGACGTTTTCGGGCATCAAGGACATCGGCCAGCAGGAGACCTTCCTCGACGACATCCTCTCCCACCCCAACTGGTCGGTTCGCGATATCGAGCGCGAAAGCCGCGTATACAAGCACAAGAACAAAGTAGCCAAAGGCGCCCCGCCCTCCAACGACGACGCCCAGCGCGTGGAGCAGGCCTTCGCCGAATTCTTCGGCACCAAAAAGGTCAAGGTCAAGGTCGACAATCGCGAGGGACGCTCCGGCAGTATTGTGCTCCGCTTCGAAAGCAAGGAACAACTCGACCAGTTCTACAAAGCCGTAGAGTGAGTATTCACCCGCCGGTGGCAACCCGCCCCCGCTCCCGGGCCTCCTTAGTACCTATGCCGTACCCATTGCTGCGTCGTGCTTACCTCATTGCCCTGCTTCTGTTGGCGGGCCTGGCACCCGCGTCCGCGCAATATGACCTCATACGCGATACCGTGCCGGAGCCCGCGCCGGTGCTGACGCTCAAACAGATCAACCGCCAGCCCAAGCAGGCCTTGTTATGGGCGATCATCCCGGGGGGCGGACAGGTATTCAACAACGCCTGGTGGAAGGTGCCGCTGGTGTACGGTGGACTGCTCGGTATCGTGGCAGTGGCCGACTACAACCAAACGCTCTACACGCGCTACGTGACGGCCCTGGAACAGCGCTGCCTGGGCGACGGGAAGGTGATCGTGATCCCGAACGCCGAATGCATCCCCACGGAAAATGAGCCTTCTTTGGCCGGAGTGGGTACCGCAGCGTTGGTGCAGGCCCGCAACGGGGTAAACCGCAACCGGCAGACGGCCTACATCTTTGTCATTGCCGGCTACGTGCTGCAGGCGGTGGAGGCATTTACCGACGCCCACTTGCAGGATTTTGACATCAGTGACGACCTCAGCCTGCAGATCGGACCGGTCGTATCGCCTCAGACCGGCGCGGGGGCGGGCGTGGTGGTACCCCTGGGCAGCGGACGGCAGCGCCGGCTCGAGGAGGCTACCGTCAGATCGTTGTCGGCGCGCTGAGCAGTTGCTCGACCACCGCCTCGGGTAGCCCGGCGCGGGTCGACTGACTGAGTTGCACCCTCCGCAAGTGTGCCCCAGCACCCGGTGCGTAAGCCGCCCAAACGTGAAAATTCCCCATCTGATCCTTTTCGCAGTACACGCCCAGGGGCATGGAGCATCCTCCCTGCATCAGGTTGAGCACGGTGCGCTCCACGTTGGTGCATTCTCCCACTACGGGGTGGTGGAGTAGCGACAGCTTTTTGCGCATGTCGATATCCTCCTCACGGGTCTGCACAGCCATCACGCCCTGCCCTGGGGCGGGGACGAATTCGCGGGGGGAGGGCCGGATAACTTCCAAATCGCTCAGGTCCAGTTCCAGCCGTTCGAGGCCAGCGGCGGCCAGGACCACGGCGTCGAGCTCGCCGGTCAGGGCTTTCTTCATGCGGGTGGGCACGTTGCCGCGGATGTCGACCGGCTGCAAGCCCGGGTGCAAGTCTTTTAGGATCGCCTTGCGGCGGTTGCTGCTGGTACCAATGGTGGCGCCGTCGCCGAGCCAGAATGGTTGTCCCTTCACTACCCGGTCGCGGTGGATCAGCACCACGTCCTCCACCGAAGCCCGGTAACTGAGGGCGGCGAGCACCAATCCGTCGGGCTGGTTGGTCGGCAGGTCCTTCAGGCTGTGGACGGCGCAGTCGATCTGACCGGCCAGCAGCGCGTCTTCAATCTCTTTGGTGAAGAAGCCCTTGCCCTCCAGCTTATCGAAGCCGAGGTGCTGAACCCGATCACCCTGGGTCTTGATGACTTCCAGTTCGCTATCCAATCCGTGCTTGCGCAGTTCTGCCTGGACGAAGTGGGCCTGCCAAAGGGCCAGGCGGGAGCCGCGGGTACCGATACGTATCATAAGGGGTCTATTGGTGAATGCCTGAATTAGTGAATGTTTGAATTAGTGAATTGGTGAATTTGCTCCCAGGGCCAGTTCTCGGCACATATTCACTAATTCAGCCATTCAATAATTCAATAATTCAAAACTGTGCCAGGCGCGGGGCCCGCGGGAAAGGAATTACGTCGCGGATATTGCCCATTCCGGTGATGAACTGGACGATGCGTTCGAAGCCCAATCCGAAGCCGGCGTGGGGGCAACCGCCGAAGGTGCGGAGCTGGAGGTACCAGTCGAGCTCGTCGGCGTGGACGCCCATTTCATTCATGCGTTGGCGGAGCTTGTCTTCCCGCTCTTCCCGCTGGCTTCCGCCGATCACCTCGCCGATATAGGGGAAAAGAACGTCCATGGCGGCAACCGTTTGGCCGTCGTCGTTCTGCCGCATGTAGAATGCCTTGATGTCCTTCGGGTAATCCCGCACGATGACGGGCCGCTGGAAGTGCTTTTCCACCAGGTATCGTTCGTGCTCGGCTTGTAGGTCGGTACCCCAAGCCAGGGGGAACTCAAACTTGCCTTTTTTATACGCTTTGGAGCGCATCAGGATGTCGAGGGCTTCGGTGTAGGTGACGCGGGCAAAGTCGTTTTCGACCACAAACTTCAAAGTATCGATCAGGCCCATGGGACGGCGGTCGGTGGCCTTCATGTTTTTCTCCGCTTCTTGGATGCGGGCGTCGAGGTATTCCAGGTCGCCGGCGTAGTGCTCCAGGCAGTAGTTGATGAGGTACTTGACGAAGTCCTCCGCCAGTTCCATGTCGTTTTCCAGGTCAGCGAAAGCGATCTCGGGCTCGATCATCCAGAATTCCGCGAGGTGGCGGCTGGTGTTGCTGTTCTCGGCGCGGAAGGTGGGGCCGAAGGTGTACACCTTTCCCAGGGCCAGGGCACCGATCTCGGCCTGCAGCTGACCACTGACGGTAAGGTTAGTGGCCTTGCCGAAGAAGTCCTGACGATAGTCGATCTGTCCATCCTCGGTTTTGGGTGGGTTCAGTGGATCGAGGGTGGATACGCGGAACATCTCCCCGGCACCCTCAGCGTCGTTGCCGGTGATAATGGGTGTATGCAGGTAGTAGTATCCCCGGTCGTGGAAGTACTTGTTTACCGCGTAGGCCAGCCCGTGGCGCACCCGGAAGACCGAGCTGAAGGTGTTGGTCCGCATCCGGAACTGGGCATTGTCGCGGAGAAACTCCATCGACTGCTTCTTGGGTTGCAGCGGGTACCGGCTCAGCTCGTTCTCGCCGAAAATCTTTACGCTGTCCGCAATGAGCTCGACCGATTGGCCGCTGCCCTGGCTTTCCGTCATGGTACCCGTGGCACTCACGCAAGCGTGAAACCCGATGCCGCGCAGGGTGGCCTCGTCGATGCGGTCGCCGTCGACCACCACCTGCAGGGTTTCCGGGCCGCTGCCGTCGTTAAGGACCATAAACCGGTTGCCGCGCCAGGCGCGTACCCATCCCATGACGGTAACTTCGCTGCCGATGGGCGGGTCCTGCAGCAGGGTCTTGATTTCTTGGCGTTCGATCATGCGGTGCTGAATTTAGCGCGCAAAGGTACTACATCCACCCGGCTACCCCTTCCGCGGAAAGTCACAAAGGTGGCGCACCACGCAGCGGCCGCAGTCGGGATCGCGCCAGTGGCACACCCGCTGCCCGTGCCGCATGTACCCCTGGTGGCTGTCGTATACCCGCTGTCCGTCCCACTCCGCCGGCAGGTACTCCTGCAAGATCTTCGAGGCCTTGTCAATACTTGCCTTGGCCGGCACGATCCCCACTCGCTGCGCTACCCGCTGGTGGTGGGTATCCACCACGAGGGCTGGCCGTCGCAAGCGGCTGAAGTTCAGCACGGCGGCGCTGGTCTTGGCCCCCACCCCGGGGATCGCCTCCAGCCAGTCGCGAGCCTCCCGCACGGGCCATCCCGCTAGAAAATCGAGGTTCAGCGCACCCTCGTTGCCTTCCTGCACCCGCCGCAGGGCCTCCTGTATGCGGGGCGCCTTCACTTCCGGGTAGGTCACGGCGCTAATGGCGGCTTCGACGGCCCCGGTGGGGGCGGCTACTACCTGCTCCCAGGTGGGGAAAGTGTCCGTTAGTTGCAGAAACGCCGCCCGGGTCACGGCGTTCTTCGTACGGTGCGACAGCAGGGCGCTAACGAGTTCGCTCAGCGGATCCCGAAAACTGAAGGGCACGAAGGGGGCTCCGTATTCGGCGCAGAGGAGTTCGTCGATCCGCAGGGCGCGTTCTTGAATAGTCATGCTTGGAAAGGTGATCGGGGCGGGGGAAAGTTTGCTGCGCCCAGTGGGTTAATTTTGCTGACGTGGAGTACCTCTGGCTTTTCCTTTCCTTTTTTCTCGTGGCGGCGCTCTACGCTTCGGCGGGTTTCGGCGGGGGCAGTAGCTACCTGGCACTATTAGCGCTATCGGGCCTACCTACCGGTGCCATTCGGCCCATAGCCCTGGTATGCAACCTGGTGGTCACGGGGGGCAGTTCGGTCGCTTACGCCCGGGCGGGGGTGACGCCTTGGCGGCGGGCACTTCCCCTGGTGGTGGCCAGTATGCCGGCGGCTTTTCTGGGCGGACGGGTGCAGTTGCCCCGGCAGCAGTATTTGCTGATGCTCGGCGGACTGTTGCTGCTTGCGGCCGTACTCATGCTCTGGCAGCGATCGGAAGCGGCGGATGCGGAAGCCATAGGACGGCGGCGGGGCGCGGGTGCCGTAGCCGTGGGCATCGGTACGATCGTCGGTTTCGTGTCCGGAGTGGCCGGAATTGGCGGGGGCATCTTTCTCTCCCCCATCCTGTTCCTGAGTCGCTGGGACGGGGCGCGCGCTATTGCAGCCACCACCAGTCTGTTCATCGTACTGAATTCCGTGGCGGGGCTGGCCGGACAATTCAGCGTTGGCGTTGCCCTGGACGTATCCCTTACCCTCCTGCTGACGGTCGCCGTGGCCGGCGGCGGTTACCTGGGCACTCACTTAACGTTGCACCGCTTCCCACCTGCCGTAATCCGGAAAGTAGCCGCCCTGCTCATCCTTTTGGTTGGCCTGCGGTTAGTTTGGTCTAACTGGGTATTTTAGCATGATGAAGATCCAATGTTTCGGGGTGGCCCGCGACATCGCCGGTGGGCCCTATCTCACTCTCGACCAACTTGAAGGGCGCAGCGTCGCCGAGTTGCGGCAAGCCCTGCTGCGGACCTACCCCGCCTTTGGGGAACTGGTCAGTTTCGCGATCGCCCGCAATGAGGAGTACGCCAGCGATGAGGAGCGCATTGAAGCCGGCGACCAGCTCGTCATCATCCCCCCCGTGGCCGGTGGCTGACCCCAACGATCATATCGACGTTCAACTGAGCGCCACCGCCCTCAGTCTGCAGGTGTGCCGCGATTTCGTCGTCCACCCCTCCTGCGGCGGACTCTGCTTTTTCGAAGGCACCATCCGCGACCTCAACCTGGGTGCTACCGTCACCCACCTGGAATTTGAGGCTTACGCTCCCATGGCCGTCAAGGAAATGACCAAAATCGCAGTCGCCGCCCGCAACGACTTCGGCCTCCACGCCGTAGCCCTCCACCATCGCACCGGCGACCTTGCCATCGGGGAAACCGCCGTCATCATCGCCGTGAGTAGCGTCCACCGCAAGCCCGCCTTCGAAGGCTGCGAGTTCATTATCGACGAGCTCAAGAAAACCGTCCCCATCTGGAAAAGGGAATACCGTGCGGATGGTAGTCATTGGTTAAATGCGCATCCCTAGGGGGGGTCTCATTTACAATTTTTGATTTACGATTTATGCCCGCGGAGCCCGTTCCTCGGTGCCCTCGGAACTGACCCCGCTCGTCGTGGATCGTCCCTTCCAGGGCCTGGGGATTTAACATGTTGCCATTTACTACTATGTAAGGTGGGGCTGCCTGCCGTAAGGTCGAGGTTTTCCAAGCCGAGCGGCAGGGTATTTATCCGAGGGGTTTTGCGATAGTGCCAACGGAATTTGCCTCCTTAATTTCTTGCCCGCGGAGCCCGTTCCTCGGTGCCTTTGGAACTGACCCCGCTCGTCGTAATCCGTCCCTTCCAGGGCCGGGAGGGGACTTACCAAGGAAAATCTGCGATTCACTAGCGTACTGACGCACGAATCTGTTCACCCCAGGCAAGGTGGAGTACGAGCATTGAAAATGCCTGGTATAGACCGATGCCTATCTCCGGGGCAATGCTTCAAAATCGTAAATACAAATATTGTAAATCGTAAATCTCAAATCCCCTGTACCCCACCCCGCAAACTCACCACCTCTACCCCCGGCCGTTCCTTTTTGATTTGGGCGGCGAGGACCAGACTGAGTTTTCCGGAGTTGCAGTAGAGGAGGTATTTGCCACCTTCTTCCATTATTTCCAGGCATTGACCTAGCGGATTGCGCTGGTCCAGGCGCTGGACGCCCGCGGGAAGTGCCGGCTCACGGGTTTCGGAGAGCATGCTGAAGATGCCATCGTAACCCGGGGGGGTCAGGGTTTCGCTCACTACCTCAAGGGCGGCGCGGTCGGTTTCTCCATTGGTGGTAGCCCACGGAATGGGGATCTCACCTTGGTAAGTTTTCTGCAGTTTGATGCGGTGCTGGGTGTTATCGAGGGCATGGTAGGTCAGAAGCCGGTCTATGGGCGGGTCGCCGATGCCCAAGAGGTAGCAAAGGGCAGCGTTGGCCTGCAGCAGAGCCACAATACCTACCGCGGTGGGCAATACGCCGGCAGTGGCGCAGTCGGGCAGACTGGGATCGGGAGCCGGGTAAACGTCCCGCAGATGAATGCCTCCAGGTTTATTCTCGAAGAGAGCCAGGTAGCCGCTGTAGCCTTGGGCGGCGGCGTACAACAGAGGGACACCGAGGTATACGCAGGCGTCGTTCAGCAGGTGCTTGGTGCGGGCGTCGTCGGTACAGTCGAGCACCAGATTAGCTCCCGTCAGGAGGGGACGCGCATTCGCGGCGGTGAGGTGTTTGGCTACGGCCGAGACTTTCACCGACGGGTTCAACCGCTGCAGGTGTGCTTTGAGTTGAGTGACCTTGTCGTCATCCTCCCCCTCCGCGTAGAATACCTGTCGGTGCAGGTTCGTGGTTTCCGGGCGGTCGCCGTCTACCAGTCGCAGGGCCCCTACCCCGCTGCCGGCCAGGTAGGCCGCGGCCGGACTGCCCAGTCCGCCACAGCCCACGATCACCACCCGGGCGGCGGCCAGGCGGGCCTGCCCTTCCTTCCCGATTTCGGGCAATACGGTCTGCCGGGCGTAACGGTCTTCAGCCACGGTCGTAATCGCTTTTCCCGCCCCGCTTGCTTTCGAGGCGCAGGTCCTGAATCTCGATGTCGTGCGACATCGCCTTGCACATGTCGTAGATCGTGAGGGCCGCCACGCTGGCACCGTGCAGGGCTTCCATCTCCACGCCGGTCTTGCCTTCCGTCTTCACGGTGCAGCTTACCCGCAACGTATCCTCCCCAGTTTCCTCGATAGCCACCTTACAGCCGTTGATCGGCAGGGGATGACAAAGCGGAATCACCGCCGAGGTTTGTTTTACGGCCATGGTGGCGGCAATGACGGCGGTCTGAATCACCGACCCTTTTTTGGTGGTGAAGTCCCCGCGGCGCAGTTCGTCCAGAATCGTTTTGCCGAGGACTACCCGGCATCCCGCCGTGGCGGTACGCTGGGTGACGGCCTTATCGCCGACGTCGACCATGGCGGGCCGCCCGGCATCGTCCAGATGGGAAAGAGGCATACGTATTGTTTTGGTTAACCGCCAATACTGGTCATACTGGCGAACACATTTCCTTGCTGCTCACGCCGTTCGGTTTCCTGCCCGGTAGCGTACTTGCCGTGGACGTACTGCCGGATCAGTTCCTCCAGTTCGTCGCGCGGTATACCCGCCCGCAGCAGGGGCAGCAACTCCAGTCCCTGGGTTGAATACAGGCAATTCAGCATCGTACCCCGGGGCGTCAGCCGCAGACGGTCGCAGCTACCACAAAGGCTCCGGCTGTAAGCTGGAATAATGGCCACCTTGCCCCGGTAGCCGGGCACCGCAAATGTTACGGCACTCCCCCCCTGGGCAGTCGTTTGTTCCAGGGTAGGATAGGTTTCCAGGAGCTGCCGGAGCATGGCGTCGTAGGATAGGAATACGTCGTGGTTGCCGTCGTCGTCGTTAAAGGGCATGGCCTCGATAAAGCGCACGTCCAGCGGGCGGTCGCGCGTCAGTTCCACGAAGTCAACCAGTTCGTCATCGTTTACGCCGCGCATGACCACCACATTAACCTTGGCGCGGTAGCCTCGCTCTACCACGAGGTCGAGGGCGGCCAGGGTTTCGGTGTAGTTGTCGCGACGCGTGATCTGGAAGAAACGCTCCGGACGAAGGGTGTCCAGACTAATGTTGAAGGTCGTCAGGCCCGCGGCTGCCAACTCGTCGAGGTAGCGCGGCAGGAGGATGCCGTTCGTGGTCATGGCCAAGCGGGGAAACAACTCCCCCAGCCCCCGAACCAGCACTGGCAGGTCGCGCCGCACCAGCGGCTCCCCGCCCGTGAGTCGCACTTTGGTTACGCCCATTTCCGCCAGCACACCGCAGAGAAAAAGGATCTCATCGTAGTTCAGCAGGGCCTCCCGTGGGGCAAAGGCAATCCCCTCCTCCGGCATGCAGTAGCGGCACCGCAGGTTACAGCGGTCGGTTACCGCCAGCCGCAGGTACGTAAGTTGCCGGCCGTGTTGGTCGATGAGCATACCCTAAAGGTACAACTGAGATCGCGGGGGGTTGCGTGGGAGTTGTGCCCCTTCGGAAACTCTCAAACCATGCATGCCGTACAGAGTGGCTATTTAGCCGTTGGTGGACAATTGGAATCTCCCAGAGTGCGAGAGCTTATGCTACGGGCTACCGTCGGCCTGAGGTATAATACCACAGCGGCGGACAATGCCAATATTCTACTTTGTGAGAAGTGCGTTTTTCCGGGGCGAGGCGGAACTGACCGCGCGCCGGGCTGCCAGTTGACTGCGGGTCATTTGTATACTCGTTCTTTCCCTGTCGATCGTTTTCAGCATGTTCGCCAATCGCTTCGTGGGGGTGATGGATACTTCAGGAGAGATTCTGCAACAATCCATCGGTTACCTCCGGATCAGGTCGTGGTCCCTGGTAGCCTTGGCCCTCATTCTGAACTCAGTAATCATGATGGAAGTGCTCGAGCTGCGGAGTTTGCTGGTGCGTGTGCTGGCCCTCCGGATAGTATTGGTCCTGGCTATGACCAGCGGCTCAGCACCCAATCCTTCCGGGGCTTGGTTAAGCTGACGACCCGAACTTCATCGCTACTACCAATCTGGCCACCACCCCCGAAGCCGGGATCTTACCCCGGCAAAGTCCGGCAAAACGCCATCGCCCAGGTAACTCCGGCTACGGTAGAAGGAGTGCTGGCCCATTAGGGGGTCCGGGAACACTTGAAGGGTGAGTCTAAGAATAAGTGCCGGTAGCTATAGGTCAGGAGTACGTCTGCTTACCGGACCTGATCACGGATGTTCCGCGGTCTTCCCCGCTTTAGATTATCTGCCGGTGTCCCATAATCGGTCTACAAAAGTATGCTGGCGGACTTACTCCGTCGCCAATCACCCGACAATGAAGGTATGGGCAAGCTCTAAGAACACCCCGCAGCCGGGGCCGTTACACCAGCCACATCTACAAGACTTGGACCGGCTCCGCTGAGGATCGGTGTAAATAAATGAATTATGAGCAGCAGCATTAGACTATCCGTTTTACTTCTTTCCGCCCTATTCGTTTTCGCGGCCTGCGGAGACGACGACTTCGTTGACGACATCTTCGATGGGGAGATGGACGAACTCGTCCAGACCTACGCCGACCGCTACGAAGCCAACCTATCCTACCCCGCCGCCACGACGCGTTTGGATGATTTCGACGACGAGGCCGCCTATGATTTTCAGGAGGAATTCGTGGAGGAATTGGTAGATCGGGGGGATGAGGTGACCGGTTGGAAGCTGGGGTTCACCGGCGATGCACCCCGCCCCTTCGGTGCCCCTGGCCCCCTGTTCGGCCGACTGCTGCGTAGTCAATCTCGCGCATCCGGTTCGACCATCGACATCAGTGATACCTGGGTGATGGGTGCTGTAGGCGTCGAAGTCGCCCTCATTATCGGTAGGGACGCCGAGTTCGAGTTGACCGACTTCCCCCTCAGCCGGGAACAGGTGCTAAACTTGGTGGAGGGCATCGCGCCCCTGACGGAATTCCCCGAACTGGGCTTTGAGGAAGGACTGATGGGTATTAACTACCGCGACCTGATTGCTAATAATGCCGGGGCGAAGGCGTACGTGCTCGGAGAAACTACGCCCCTGAGCGAGCTCCAGATAGACATTGATTCGATTGACGTGCGGATTTTCCGAGATGATTCCCTTATCGGCGAGTCCTTCAGTGGGGACGCGCTCGGTAGCCAAGTGGAAGCCCTCGAGGCACTGCTGCGCCATCTGGCCGAACGCGATGTCACGTTGCGCGCCGGTTCCATCATAGCTACGGGTAGCTTGGGTGGTGATCTCGGTCTGGAGCCGGGGGAATACCGCTTTGAGTACGAGCAACTCGGCACGAACACCTTTACGTTGGTGGAGTAAGCCGGCCCTCAAATAGGTCGAGGGCGGCCAGCTCATCGAGGTAGCGCGGCAGGAGGATGCCGTTGGTCGACATGGCCAGGCGGGGAAACAAATTTTCCCAGTCCCCGACCAACACTGGCAGGTCGCGCCGCACCAGCGGTTCCCCGCCCGTCAGCCGCACCTTGGTCACGCCCATTTCGGCCAGTACACCGCAGAGGTAAAGAATCTCGTCGTAGTTCACCAAAGCCTCCCGTGGGGCAAAGGCCATCCCCTCCTCCGGCATGCAGTAGCGGCAGCGCAGATTGCGGCGGTCGGTTACCACCAGGCGCAGGTACGTTAGTTGCCGGTTGTGTTGGTCGATGAGCATATGCTAAAGGTGCAACTGAAACCGCGCCGGGTTGCATGGTCGATCACGTCTTCGTTACTCCGCACCATCACCATGGCAGTATTGGATTTGGGCGGGCACGCAGGTGCCAGGCTCGGAGGTAACGGCTGAACAGCTTCAGCCATCTACGCCCTGAAACTTATCCTTGATGTACGGAACCGCTGTCTCAACAAAGAACCCTTCTACATAATGACAAATGTCCGTAACTTAGTGTCAAATGTCTCCTATGGAATCCCTGCTGCAAGACATCTTCCCCGGGCAGCCGCTTGACTCCCGGGCCGACCTGATCGCGCTGAGCCGGGGCGGCATCAGCATGAAGGAGGTTCACCGATTGCTCGCGGCCCTGTCGCTGACCCTGCGGGAGATTTCACGCATCCTGCCCGTATCGGAGCGACAGCTGAACCGGTACCGTGACGATGACACCCTGCGCAAGGATCTGTCCAGTCACCTGATCCAACTCGTGGAACTCTTCGAGCATGGGTACGCCGTTTTCGGAAAGGATAAGTTCGACCGCTGGGTACGTACGGAGAACCGGGCCGTCGATAACAACCGTCCCATAGACCTCCTCGATACCCCGATCGGCATTGAACTGATCGGCGACATCGTCGGCAGGGTCGCTCACGGCGTATACAGTTAGCGGAATGCTGGTTTACCGCATCGCCAAGGACCGGTACATCCGTGACCTCACCGGTACGGGGGCAAAACTGTACGGCGGCCGGTGGAACCCCAAGGGTTACGCCATGCTGTACACTTCGGAAAACAAGTCATTGGCGGCGCTGGAAGTTCTGGTGCACCTCAGCCCCGGCACCGTACCCGATGATCTCACCATCGCCACCCTACGCTTGCCCGATGACGAGCTGCGATCCTACGAAGGTGAAGTGTTGGTATCACCAGGATCGAGAGAGCCGGAACACCGCTTCCTTGCGCAGGCGGGTAAAGCCTGGTTGGACTCCCGAGCCTGTCTGGCCTGGAAGGTCCCTTCCGTACTTATTCCCGGCGAACACAACATCCTTATCAATCCCCTGCACCCCGCAGCTAATGACATTAGCATCGAAATGCTAGAGCCGTTCACCTTCGACGAACGGTTTTTCATTCGGTAGTATAATCACTCGGCCTGCAAGGCTTCGACCTTAGAGCATTTTCTCCAGGCTGGCGATCTTGGCGCGGGCGTCTGCCTGCTTCTTGCGTTCCAGTTCTACGACCTCGGCAGGAGCGTTGGCTACGAAGCGTTCGTTGCTCAGCTTCTTTTCCACGCCTTTGAGGAAGCCCCTCAAACGATTCAGTTCCTCCTCGGTCTTGGCGCGCTCGGCGGCTAGGTCCACCTCCTCGTTCAGGATGAGGTAGGCCGTGTCGTTGCCCAGTAAGAATGGCAGACCGTTTGCGGGAGCTGCGTCAACCAAATCTACGGAACCCAGCACCCCGGCTTTTTTGAGGAAGGCTACGGCACCCGCGTCCGCGCCCAGCAACTGCTCGCTTTGCGGACTGCGCTTGACGGACAGGGTAAGTGCCTCGCCGTGGGAAATCCCCCGCTGATTGCGGACGTCGCGTACGTGGCTAACGGCCTCTTGCAGCCGGCCAAAGTCGTGCAGCATTTGAGGATCGTAAGTCCGGGCTTCCGGCCAGCGGCTGACGATGCAGTCCTCCCCGGCTTTGCGGTCCCGCAGCTGGTGCCAGACCTCCTCGGTAACGAAGGGCAGGAAGGGGTGCAGCAGGGTCATCATGCGTTCGAAAACCCCGATGGCCGCGTCATAGGTGGTGCGACTGAGGGTGCCGTCGCTGGGCTTGATGGCCTCCAGGTACCAGCTGCAGAAGTCGCTCCAGATCAGGCGGTAGAGGGTGACCATGGCCTCGCTGAGACGGTATTCGACCATGAGGCGGTCCACCTCGGTGATGGTAGCGTTGAGGCGCGCCTCGATCCAGCGTGTAGCGAGTTCGGCCGCCGGTTCCGGAGTACGATCGACTACCGAAAAGCCCTGGATGAGGCGGTTGGCGTTGAAGATCTTGTTGCAAAACTTGCGCCCCTGTTCACAGAGCTGGCTCTCGTTAAGCACCTCGCCGTCGGCGATGGGGGCGTCGAAGATGATGTCGTTGCCGGCCGCGGCGCTGGACAGCATACCGAAGCGGACGCCGTCGGCCCCGTAGGTTGCCAGCAGTTCCAGGGCATCGGGGCTGTTGCCGAGTGATTTGGACATCTTGCGGCGCTTCTCATCGCGGACCATGCCGGTGAAGTAGACGTCGCGGAAGGGCTGGCGGCCGTGTTCCTCGACGAATTCCTTACCGAGCAACTCCTCGCTGAATTCGTAGCCGGCCATGATCATGCGGGCTACCCAGAAGAACATGATGTCCCAGCCGGTGACGAGGTCGTTGGTCGGATAGTAGTACTTCAATTCGGTCTTGTCCTCCCCGAAACCATCGAAGACCGACATGGGCCAAAGCCAGCTGGAGAACCAGGTGTCAAGCACGTCGTCGTCTTGCTGCAGGTCGTCCATTGTCAGCCCGGGATGGTGATGGCGGGCATCTTCGAGTGCCTCTTCTGCGGTTTCGGCCACGTAGACCTCATCGCCGTGGTACCAGGCCGGTATACGGTGACCCCACCAGAGCTGCCGGCTGATGCACCAGTCGCGCACGTTGTCCTCCTGCAACCACGAACGGTACATATTGACCATACTGTCGGGATGGAATTTGACCTCCCCGGACTCTACGGCCTCCAGCGCGGTGGCTGCCGTCTCGTCCATCTTCATAAACCACTGTAGGGTAAGCCGGGGCTCCACCACGGCGTTGGTGCGCTCGCTGCGGCCGATCTTGGTGCGGTACTGCTCGATCTTGATGAGGTCGCCGCTTTCCTTGAGCAGTTTGATGATCTCTACCCGTGCGTCTTCCCGGCTCAGACCCACGGCAAACTGCGCCAGCTCGTTCATTTTTCCGTCGGCGGTGATGGTATCGATCACCTCCAGGCCGTACTTCTCACCCAGCGCGTAGTCGTTGGGGTCGTGGGCGGGGGTGATCTTGAGCGCACCGGTGCCAAACTCGGCGTCGACGTAGTCGTCCGGGATGACGGGCACCACGCGGTTCACGAGGGGTACCACCACCTTTCGGCCGTGAAATTTCATGTAGCGCTCATCGTCGGGGTGGACGGCCACGGCCGTGTCGGCCATGATGGTCTCGGGGCGGCTGGTGGCGATGGTCAGGTAGGTATCGTCGGTGCCCTCCATGCGGTAGCGCACGTGGTAGAGGTTACCGTTCTCTTCGGTGTGGATGACTTCCTCGTTGCTCAGCACGGTCTGGGCCTCCGGGTCCCAATTCGTCATCCGCTGGGCGCGGTAGAGCTTGCCCCGCTTGTAGAGCATCACGAAGACCTTGATGACGGTGGCGTACATTTTTGGTTCCATCGTGAAGCGGGTACGCGACCAGTCGCAGCTGGCACCGAGCAACTGCAATTGTTGCAAGATGATGCCCCCGTATTCTTCCTTCCATTCGAAGGCGTGCTTGAGGAATTCCTCGCGGCCGATGTCCGATTTCTTGATGCCCTGTTCCCGCAGTTTCCTGACCACCTTGGCCTCGGTAGCGATGCTGGCGTGGTCGGTGCCGGGTACCCAGCAGGCGTTCTTTCCGTCCAGACGGGCCTTACGGATCAGGATGTCCTGGATGGTATTGTTCAGCATGTGGCCCATGTGCAACACGCCCGTCACATTTGGCGGCGGGATCACGATGGTGTAGGGCTCCCGCTCGTCGGGCACGCTTCGGAAGTAGTCGTGCTCCATCCAGTGGGCGTACCATTTCTTTTCTACCTGGCGGCTGTCGTATGTGGCTTTGGCGGACATAAGGGGTATTTGGACCGGCAAAGATAGGCAGTTGTCCTGCGCCGATCGTCCGGCGGGGGGAGCACGCGAAAAATCTAGTTAAGCGCCTGCTTCAGATCGGAGATGATGTCCTCCACATGCTCTATTCCGATGCTGAGGCGAATCAGTCCGTCGGTGATCCCGTTGGCCAGGCGGGTTTCCGGGTCGAGGCTACGGTGACTCATGGTACTCGGGTGCAGCACCAGGGTATCGACGTCGCCCAGGGTAGGTGTAAGGGTGCAGAAAGTGAGCCGGTTCATGAAACTTTTCGCGCACGGCAGGCCGCCCACAAGCTCAAAGCTTAGCATTCCGCCGTGCAGGATCATTTGTTTACCAATCGTGGAGCAGTCGGGGTGGCCCGGCAGACCGGGGTAATTGACCGCCGCAACGCGAGGATGAAGCATCAGGAATTCGGCCACCCGTTCAGCGTTTGAGGAGTGACGCTCCATGCGCAGCGCCAGGGTTTTGAGGCCATTGAGTACCAGCCAGGCGTCCCAGGCATTACCCGTGCCCCCGTGGAGGCGATGGATCGGTACGAAGACCTCTTCCATCAGTTTCTTGTCGCGGGTGACGATCGCTCCCGCCACTCCCGTGCCGTGCCCGTTCAGGTACTTCGTGGTGCTGTGGACGACTACGTCCGCTCCGTGCTTAAGGGGTTGCTGGCCAATCGGGGTAGCGAAGGTGTTGTCGACCACCAACCGGGCGCCGTAATGGTGCGTGAGGTTAGCCAGCAGTACCAGGTCGGTACAACGGAGTGTAGGATTACTGGGGGTTTCGACGTAGACGGTATTCAGGCTGGGGTTTTCGGAGAGTATGTCCTCCAGTTTTTCCGTATCGCGCAGGTCGGCGGTAATGCGCCGCACGCCGCGAGCGGTCAGGCTGTCAATGAGCGCGCTGCTGCCGCCGTAAAGGTCGCCCTGGGTAAGGATGATATCCCCGCTCTGGCACAGCCCCGCGAGCACCGTGGAGATGGCCGCCATACCGCTGGCGCAGAAGAGTCCGAAAGCTTCTCCGTCCAGGCCATGGTTTTCCAGGGCCGCGATTTTGTCCGCCGCCGCATCTACCGTCGGGTTGCCGAATCGCCCGTAGATGTGGCCCTTCTCAACGCCATCGAAGATGTTTATGCCCTGCTCGATCGTGTCGAACACAAAACTCGACGCGGCCACCAGCGGCACCTGGTGGGCGTGGTTGTAGTGGTTCTGAGGAGGATCTTTGACAACAAAGCTGGATATCTTCATGGGTGGGCACCAAACCCCTTCGATAATGCTTGCCATTGTCTATCGGCGAGACTATATCCGGAGGGGCATTTTGATCAAATTGATCTCCCGAAGATACTCCCCCTGCATCTGGGAAGAATATATTTCTTGAATTTCGGCAGCTGTCCGGAGATCGCTTCGGCAACCTACCTTTGCCCCATGGAAGATGAAGCAGACAACGAAGAACTGTTCGAAGTACAAGAAATACTGGTGGATCCAAAGCAGTCGCCGGTTCGGATCGACAAATTCGTCACCGACAAACTGCCCCGCGTCAGCCGCAACCGCGTACAAAACGGGATCCGTACCGGCTCGATATTAGTCGATGGGCAGCAGGTTAAACCCAATCATAAACTTTCCCCGGGAGAACTGATCACCGTCATCGTCCCCCGGCACGCCGATCGGCCCGAAGGACTGGTCGCCGAAGACATTCCCCTGGATGTTCGCTACGAGGACGACGCCCTGATGATCGTTCACAAACCGCCGGGCATGGTCGTACACCCCGGCGTCGGCAACCCCTCCGGCACGCTGGTCAATGCCCTGGCTCATTACCTGCGCCACGAAGGTGATATACCTGTACTTCCGGGTAATGACGACGACCGCGTCGGACTCGTTCACCGCATCGACAAGGACACTTCCGGTCTGTTGGTTATCGCCAAGACCGACGAGGCCATGAGCCATTTGGCGCGCCAGTTCTTCGACCACAGCATCGACCGAACCTACCAGGCCATCGTATGGGGCAGCCCCGATCCGGCCGAGGGCACCATCGACCGCAACATCGGCCGCCATCCCCGCCTGCGGCAAAACTATACGGTCTTCGACGAAGAGGAAGCCGGCAAATCCGCCGTCACCCACTACCGCACCCTGGAAGACCTGTACTACGTGAGCCTCTGCGAACTCAAATTGGAAACCGGCCGCACCCACCAGATCCGCGTGCACATGAAAAGCATCGGTAACCCCGTATTCATGGACGATAAGTACGGCGGCAACCGCATCGTAAAGGGCACCGTCTACAGCAAGTACAAAACCTTCGTGGAGCGCTGTATGGAATTGTGCCCACGCCAGGCCCTGCACGCCAAGAGCATCGGGTTCATCCATCCTACCACGCGGAAGTACGTGCATTTCGACAGCGACCTTCCCCAGGACATGCACGACAGCCTTGAGCGCTGGCGCACCTACGTGGGGCACCGACGCCACAACAATCTTCTGGAATCGTGAGCCCAGAACAGGATACCCGTCGGTGGGTGCAGGACTTCGTGGTCGGCCTGGGACTTTGTCCGTTTGCCGCCCCGGTGTTGGCCGAGGGCCGAGCCATGTTTCTGACCTGTCCGGAAGACTCGGTTGAGTTAGCCTTTTACTGGGCGGGGGCGCAGGTGCAAGAGTTGCTCAGCCAGCCGCCGTCGGAGGTGGATACGAGTCTGCTGATCTTCCCTGAGGTTTTGGCCGATTTCGGCGATTTCCTGGACTTCATTGCCGAGATAGAGGATCTGCTCCAGGCCAGCGGTGCCGACGAATGGGTACAGCTCGCGCACTTCCATCCCCGGTATTGCTTCGGTGGGGTTCCGGAAGAAGATCCGGCCAACGCCACCAACCGCTCCCCCTACCCCACCGTGCAGTTGTTACGTGTGGAGAGTGTGGCAAAAGCAATAGCGCGCTTCCCGGGGGCCAAATCTATTCCGGATCGGAATATGGCCCTGCTCAGGAAGCGCGCTACGTAAAAATCAGCGGGTTATCTATCCCTACTGCTTAATAAAGGTGCGGCTGATCACGCCGGCTTCGGTAGCCAGCACGAGACGGTATAGTCCGGCGGGCAGGTCGGCCACCGACAACTGACCCTGCAGTTGCCCGGTAGTTTTACCGTACTGCTGCTGTACCAGTTTGCGTCCGCTGAAGTCGTACACTGCCGCGGTAACGGTTCCCGCAGTGGGATTTTTGAGCGTGAAGGTCACGAAATTTCCGGCGGGGTTGGGGTACACCGCAACTTCACTGCCCTCGTCGAGGGGCGGACGGGTTGGGGTCAAAGCATTGCTGACACAGTTCAGGCTGAACTTACCAAATCCACTGGGCTTCGCGGCGTTGCGGCCGAGGTAGATTTTGTCCAGCTGGGTATCCGATTCCCGCTTCGCCACGGTAATGGTGTGCATGCCAGCGGAGAGATTAAAGCTGGTGCTGTCTCCCGACTTGTTGACCATTCTCCATTCGAATCCGGTGGTTTTGAGATCGGCCCCGCCGATTTCGTAGGAGAAGTCGATCCAGTCCGAATCGTCCACCTTGACCCAGAAGGAGTTGGCACCCACGTTCTGGGCGTTCATGAGGAAATACAGGAAGTATTCACCGCCTTCGGTGAGGTTCACCTCAAAATTCACCTTGGCGCGGTCATCAGTGGGCGACGGAACGTTGAGGTTGCTGGGCTGGGACGTTTTGAGAAATCCGCCGTTGGAAGCACTGGTATTCACCGTGTACTTGATGTCGCTGGACAGATTACCACACTCGGCTTCGATCCACGCAGCACTTCTGCAAGCTTCGGGGAATCGGGTGCAGTCGGTCTCTTCGTCGCAGTTGATGGCGGGGCCACCCAGTCCGGTAGGAGAAGCGCGCATGGAACTGACGTAGATCTTGTCCAGGCGAGTATTCGGTTCCCGGAAAGCAAAATCGATGATCATCGGTCCGGCGGGTGCGGGGAAGGGGCTTCCGGCTACCTCCCGCCAGTGCCATTCGTTTTGAAAGCGCAGCCGGTTAGACCACTGTACCCATTCGCCTTCGTTGATTCTTACCCAGTAAGAGTCTTCATCCGGGCCGGCCGAGCGTACGCGACCCCACACGTGGAAATCGTCGCTTTGCAGCACGTTAAGGCGGAAGCGCACGCGGTTGGCGGGTACGTCCTCGGGGGGAGTTTGCATGGACTTAAAGCCCGGAGCGATTACTACGAAACTGTCCTGTGAAGCCAGGGTGTCCCGGAGGATTTGCCAGTTGCCGCCCACTTCGGCACATTCACCTTCGAGGAAAACGGCAAAGGGTACTTTGTAAGGGGTTTCTTGTGCCTGTAGGGAAGTGGTGGTAAGACCACCCAAAAGGATCATCAGCAACAGGGCAAAGAGGGGGCGACCAGATTGGCCGCGAAAAGGAGTAAAATTGTTCATCTATACCTATTGGTTAGGATTTGAGAATACGGCAGATGGAGAAACAAAAGTGAATTAAAGGAATCGAACCGGAGGACTAAACCTCCGAAATGTCGGATAATTTCCACGTACCACACAATAGCAGGAATGATTGCCGGATGTTCACCGTACCATCAGAATGGCATTTCACGTAGGAGATTACCTAATTCAATTATTGAAGGATCCGCCATCGTTCTTGATTCCATTTAACAATCACGAGGTAGGCGTGTTCGGTTTTGATTCCGTAACGAAAGGTTAATTGTGCCTGCTTTCCGTTGCCGTGCCAACATCCGGCGACTGGTAAACCATGCCGACGCGGAATTGTACCCTATCGCAGCGGTCGAGCCGGCCGGTCAATCTCCCGATCTATGCATCTTGACGAACGAATCGAACTATTGTCACAATTGGGCAGCCATCTTCTTGGTCCGGAAGATGAGTTTCTGACCGCCCTGATGAAGCGCACGGAGTTTAACAACGGCTGGTTCAGCCTCGAACAGCAGCAACGCGCCTTGCAGACCGTCAGCCGCCAGCTACTCGACCGCGATAAACTTCGGGAGTGGGTCGGAGATTATTCCCTCCCGGCACCCGCGGCCCCGCCCGAACGCACGGTAGGGCTCGTCCTGGCGGGCAACATTCCCCTCGTGGGGATCCACGATCTCGTGAGCGTATTCGTCGCCGGCCACCATGCCCAGATCAAGTTGAGCAGCAAGGATCCGTACGTCCTACCGTACCTCATAAAGGTCATGGTCCGCCTCAACCCCGCCGCCGAGCCGTACTTCCAGATCGTAAACAACCTTTCGGGCTTCGATGCCATCATCGCCACGGGCAGCAACAACAGCGCGCGCTACTTCGAGGCCTATTTCGGGCATTACCCACACATCATCCGCCGCAACCGCAATGCCGTGGCCGTTCTCACCGGCGAAGAAACCGAAGAGCAGTTGCGGGGGCTCGGCGATGACATCTTCTCCTATTTCGGACTGGGCTGCCGCAACGTATCCAAAATCTACGTGCCGGAGGGTTACGATTTCAACCCACTCCTGGAAGTTCTGCACGAGTGGCGGCACCTGCAGAACCACACCAAGTGGAAAAACAACTTCGACTACAACTTCGCCCTGCTCACCCTTAACAAGGAGCACTTTTTGCACAACGGCTCGATCATTTTGCGCGAAGACACCGGCATGGCCAGTCACATCGCCGGCCTGTACTACGAGTACTACCACGATCTGGGCGCCGTAGCGCGGGTGCTGCGTAACCGTTCCGAAGAGATCCAGCTGGTCGTGGCACAGCCCGGGTTGCTGGCCCAACCGGCCACCTACCCCTTCGGTACCGCCCAACAACCAGGTCTGGCTGACTACGCGGACGGCGTTGATACCCTTTCCTTCCTGACTACCGGGCTTTCACAA
This sequence comes from Neolewinella litorea, assembly GCF_004803465.1. Lineage (GTDB taxonomy): Bacteria > Bacteroidota > Bacteroidia > Chitinophagales > Saprospiraceae > Neolewinella > Neolewinella litorea. Next base: position 989,823 of record NZ_SRSF01000001.1, read on the forward strand.
ACGGCCGGGTAAGTCGCTCCTTTCCGTTGATGAGGTGCAGTTGGTACACACCCGCCGGCAGATCACTCACCGGCAGGGTCTCCTGCAGCACTTCATCCGCTTTGTCAAAGGCCCTCCGCAGCACGATCCGTCCGGTCAGGTCAGTCACCAGAACATCGACGCGCCCGCTTCCCGCCCCCTCGAGATGGAAGGTAAGTAGATCGGAAGCGGGGTTCGGGTACACCTCCAGGGAGTTTTCCGCCGTGGGGGTTACGCCTTCGCTCGCTAATGGTGTTGCATAGGCTTGGTTGCCGAGTGTCTGGCTGCAATTTGTAGCGGCCGACCCCGATCCGGTGGGCAGTGTGGAAGACGTAGAGAGGTACACTTTGTCGAGCTGGGTGCCGGCCTCACGGTTGGCGATCGTGATCGTGTGGTTGCCGGCAGTAAGGGGGAAAGATACCGGCCGGGTGTCGTCGTTGACCCTGCGCCAGGCAAACCCCTGAGTGAGCATATTGCTGCCGTCCTCATCCTTCCAGAACTTGATCCAACTGCCATTATCCACCCGCACCCACAGGGAGTTGCGGGCGTTGTCGATGGCGTTGAGTCGGGTGAAAAGGTAATATGTGCCGGCATCCGGCAGGGAGACCTGAAAAGAGAGGTGATCGGTGGAGGGGGAAGCGCCCGGGACCGAGAACTGCGAATCACCCTCCCAGGCAACGTACTTGCCGTTTGACGCCGTGGTCTCCGACTGCACCGTCCAGCGACCACCCTGTAGAGCGCATTCGGCTTCCCCCCAATACTCCGCTGAGGTTGCGGGCGGATCGGCAGGGGGGGGTGGCGGCGAACCGCAGGTGCCGTCAGTGTCACCCAGACCGCTGGGCGCGGTAGTTACGGTAGAACTGAGCATTACTTTGTCCAACTTCAGCCCATCCTCGCGGTAAGCAATGTCAAGGGTAACGGTTCCCGCCGGCAACGAAAAGTCGGTTACGGGTGCCTGGCGCCAGTCGTAGGTTCCATTTCCGGTGACCAACCCGGTCCACCAACGCACCCAGCTGCCGCCGTTGAAGCGATAATAAAAGGAGTCGTCGGAAGTATTGTCAGCCGAAACCCGGGCGAAAAAATTGAACTTGTCCGCCTGAGGCAGGTCGAACTGAAACCGGATCTGGTTGGCGGCGAGGTCCGCGGGCGGAGCGCCGGTGCTATTCATTCCGGATTTGATGGTAGCGAAGGAGCCGTTCGAAGCTCCGCTGGCCTGCTGTACGATCCAGTTGCTTCCCACCGTTGCGCATTCCACCTCCCGGTACTGGGTAAAGGTGGTGGGCGTCGGCTCGCTGGGCGGATCGGGGTCGGGAGCCGCACCGCAAGTAGGATCGGATCCGCCAATTCCGGTAGGTGCCTGGCTGAGGGAGGTCAACAGGATTTTGTCCAGTTTCAGTCCGTCCTCCCGGTAGGCAAAATCGATCGTCGCCGTGCCGGCCGGCAGGGTAAAGGCCGTTACGGGTGCCCGGCGCCAGTCGTAGGTTCCGTTGCCAGTGACCAGCCCGGAACCCCAAGTAACCCAACTGCCCCCGTTAACGCGGTAGTAGAAGGAATCGTCCGCGGTATTGTCGGCCGAGACCCGGGCGAAGAGTTGGTATTGGTCGTTGCGCGGCAGGTTAAAGGTGAAGGTGATGCGGTTGGCGGATGCATCCGCGGGCGGACCGCTGGTGCTGTTCAGGCCGGGTTTGATGGTCACGTAAGAGCCGTTCGACGCACCACTCGCCTGGCCGACGACCCAGTTGCTACCGACGGCGGCGCATTCCACCTCGCGGTAGGCTACGTAGCGGTCGGTGGATGGAGCGGGCTGCCCAACGGTGAAGCTGATGGGCAAACTCGCTGCCGGATAACCCGGGGCAGTAGCGCGCAGGGAATACTGGTAGGTGCCGGAGGGAAGGCCACGCGGGTCTACGGTTACTTCGACCTCGGCGAAGGACTCCCGGGCCACTCCGGTATTGCGGTCGATACTGAGCCACTTTGGGAGGTTGCTGTTGTCGATCTGGTAGTTCACCTCATCCTCGGCACTGTAGTTGGCGAGGATAACCTCCGTGGTGGAACGCTCCTTGCCGCTTACGGCCAGGGTGGCGGGGTGGAAACCCAGCCGGACGGTCTGGTTGGGGGCGAAGGTCTTTATCCGGGTGTGGGATCGGGCTTGGTTTACAGCTACCTCCCCTCCCGTCATCACGATGAGGTTGCCGTCGTGGACGCGGGCGCCGGGGGCAATAAGGCGAATCGGCAGTTCCATGTCGGTGAGAATCCGCCAGGCATTGGTGGCCGGGTCGTATTCGCAGACTTTCCGGCTTTCCTGACCCTGCCCGCCAAGCACGTAAATTTTGCCGTTGTAGGCGAAGGTGCTTGGTTCGATGTGGGAGTTGACGAAAGGAAAATCGGGCAGCCGTTCCCAGCTATCGGTGTGGGGGTCGTAGCGGTGCACGTACGTCAGGTTCTTGCCGCGCTCGCAGGCATCGTGCCCGTGTTGACCGGCCACGGCGTAGAGTTTACCGCCGAGGGTGGCCGCTCCGAAATGGTTGCGCGCCAGGGGCATGGGGGAAGTACCGCTGTAATCCTGCCAGCCCGCGGCCGGGTTGTCGAGATCGTATACCCAGTGATCGTCCACGTCGCAGGCGGAGCGGTAGTCAAAGCCACCAACGTAGTGTACCTGCCGACCAAGTCGGACCAGGCCGCCCCCACCCCGCTTTATCGGCAGTTCGGGACCGAGGCGCCAGGTATCCAGGACGGTGTTATAGACCCACACCTCTTCGGCCACCTCATAGGTATAGTTGCCCGAGCGACCACCCAAAAGCCAGATGTCGTCGCCCACTACCGTTATCCCGGTATGGGTGTTTCCCTTGTAGGATCCATCGGGGTTCAGGGGGATACTGGCCAGCTTGGTCCAGGTGTTCGTTACCGGGTCATACCGCTCGTTTTCATTCAGGTAGGCTACGTCGGTGGTGAAGCCGTTGAAGAGATAAAATTTTCCCTTGTGAGAGATCATGGAACCCTCCGCCCGGGGGTAATTGGCATGACCGATGGTGGTCCAGGTGGGATAGTTGGTTTGCCCTGGGAGGGCACCCGGCAGGCTGATAAGGAAAAGCGGCAGCAGAATTATCAGGGTAAGGCTGTTCTTCATGTGGGGGTGTTCATATGTGTCCTAAAAGGAATTAAAAATAACGGGCCAGGTTTGATTTGTTCCGAGATGTGGGAAAATAATTTTCCAAATGGGACATTTTTCCCCATCGGCTTCCACAGCGGTCATCGGGCGGCATTCTATATATTGTCGGCTGAATTTTCCAGATCATGCCCAGCAAACTTCCCCACCAAATTTCCAGCTTCGACGAGTACCGTGAGGTATACCAAAAAAGCGTCACTGACCCCGAATCGTTCTGGGCCGCGGAGGCCGACACCTTCGTCTGGCGCAAGCCCTGGGACCGCGTGCTTTCGTGGAACTTTACCGACCCCGAGGTGAAGTGGTTTTCGGGCGGGCAGCTCAACATAACCGAGAATTGCCTAGACCGCCACCTGGCCGAACGGGGGGAACAGACGGCCATTCTCTACGAACCCAACGAACCGGACGGTAAGGTGGTGAAACTCACTTACCGTGAACTCCACGCCCAGGTATGCCAGGTCGGGAACGCCCTGCGCGAACTCGGCGTTGGCAAGGGCGACCGCGTCTGCTTCTATATGCCTATGGTGCCGGAACTCGCGGTTTCGGTCCTGGCCTGCGCCCGCATCGGGGCCATTCATTCGGTGGTGTTCGCCGGATTTAGCGCCCAGGCACTGGCCGACCGCGTCAACGATGCGGACTGCAAGGTGATCATCTGCTCGGATCACAACCGGCGGGGACGGAAGAATATCCCCGTCAAGGAGGTGGTGGATGAGGCACTGGCCATCGGCTGCCCAAGCGTGGAAACCGTACTCGTGCACCGCAACACCGGCGAAGACATCAGTTGGGACCCCAGCTACGACCAGTGGTACCACGAGGCCGTCGAGCGGCAGGACGCCAACTGCCCGGCCGAAGTCATGGACGCGGAAGACGTACTGTTCATTCTCTACACTTCGGGCAGTACCGGTAAGCCGAAAGGCGTCGTACACACCTGCGGCGGGTATATGCTCTATACCGCCTACACCTTCCGCAATGTATTTCAGTACTCTCCAGGCGACGTCTACTGGTGTACGGCGGATATCGGATGGATCACCGGGCACAGCTATATCCTGTACGGACCCCTGCTGTGCGGCGCCACCACCATGATGTTTGAAGGGGTGCCGACCTACCCCGACGCCGGCCGTTTCTGGCAGGTTTGCGAAAAGCACCGGGTGAACCAATTCTACACGGCCCCGACCGCCCTTCGCGCGCTGATGGCACGCGGCAATGAGTTTGTAGAGGGGCACGACCTGAGCGCCCTGAAGGTCATCGGTTCCGTCGGTGAACCGATCAATGAGGAGGCCTGGGAGTGGTACCACGAAAAAGTCGGCAAGGGTAAAGTGCCCATCGTCGATACCTGGTGGCAGACCGAAACCGGCGGGATCATGATCTCCGGCCTGGGTGGGCTGAGTCCTCAAAAAGCCACCTTCGCCGGCTACCCCCTGCCGGGCATCCAAATGGCGCTCGTAGACAAGAATACGGGAGAAGAGCTAACCGGCAATCCGGAAAGTGGACTGCTCTGCGTTAAATACCCCTGGCCGGGCATGCTGCGTACGACCTGGGGCGACCACGAACGCTGTCAGAAGACCTACTTCAGCACCGTGCCGGGTATGTACTTCACCGGCGACGGGGCACGGCGCGACGAAAATGGCATGTACCGCATCGTGGGCCGCGTTGACGACGTGATCAACGTCAGCGGTCACCGCATGGGCACCGCCGAGGTAGAGAACGCGATTGACGAACACCCCCTGGTGGTGGAAACCGCCGTCGTAGGATACCCCCACGATATCAAGGGGCAGGGCATATACGCCTACGTCATCCTCGCCCCCGGCGAGCACGATCACGAACGACTACGGGAAGAGATCATCGAGACCGTTCGCCAGGAGATCGGCCCCATTGCCAAGCCCGACAAGATCCAGTTCGTGGAAGAGTTGCCCAAGACCCGGTCGGGCAAGATCATGCGCCGCATCCTGCGCAAGGTGGCATCGGGAGAAACCGACGGTCTGGGAGACACTTCCACCCTCCTTAATCCGGAAGTGGTGACGTCGGTTACGGCGGGGCGGCTTTAGTGTACTGCCTCAGCCGATTTCCGGCCCAGGCACCCTATCCGCGGAAGATGCGGTCGAAGCGATCCTGCAACCTTTCGGCGAGGTACCGGGCTCCGGAGCGCGTCAGGTGCACGGTGTCCTGGCTGATGAACTTCCCGTCCGGCGTAAAGACGAGCACCCGCCCCTCCTCGTTCGCCAGCAGTTCGATGAGATCGATGTAGCGATCGCCCCACTCCTCGCGGAGCTCCTCATTGATGGTCAGGACGTCACCCTTCATCGCGGTCCGGTAGTTCTGGAAATCCGTGTCGTCCTGAATACGGTTGTAGTGTATCCCGTTACTGAAGCCGAAGTCCTTGGTGCCGAGCATCCAAACCTTGCTGCGGTCGATCGTAATGCCGTGGGCCTCCTCCAGGGAAGCCAGGTAGTCCTGGTCGATGTAGGTCTGGGCGGCCAGAATGATGCGATCGGCTGCGAGTAATCGCGATTTCATTTCCTCCCTTTCCCGCAGTTCCTTCCATTCGGCGTAGCGCACCTCAATGCGGTCGCTTACCGACGATTCCAGCAGCAGATTGGCGGCGTCGCGGCCGAAGCTGTTGCCCACCACCAGGGTCTTGATCTTGTCCGTTTCGGAGAAGTCCCGGTCCAGGTCCCAAACGTTCTCGTTGTAACTGATGTGGATGTTGTCTGATCCACTGAAGAAGTTCCGCTGCTCGGGGAGTTGGTCTCGGTAGAGGGCCAATTCGGGATAGTCCTTAACGATCCCACCGATGGTGTACACGTAAAAGGCCGCGCTGGTGCTCAGCAGAAAGAGGCCACCGGTAAAGAGCAGCACCGTCCGGGTGCTCATCACGTTGCGGTCGCGGAAGGGGTTTTCGACGCCGTAGTAGGTGATGATGGAAAGGACGAAGGTCAGGCCCGTCAGGACGATCGCCCAGCCCGGAGTAATCTCTTCCAGGAAAGCATAGCGCGCGAAGGCAAACAGCAACTGGTGCCACATGTAAAGGCTGAAGCTGATGTTGCCGATGAAGGCTACAGCCGGGTTGGCCATCAGACCGGCGTACAACCGATCCGACTCGAAGTACTGCTTGCCGATGATGAGGATGCCCACGGTGATCATGGTGGTCAGGAGCACCCGCAACTCATTGGTGGGTATGATCGGCAGGAAAAGGATAAGCGTGATCAGGCCCAGCAATCCGTAAAGCACCATCCGACCCTGTTCGTGCCGTTCGATGACCACCTTGCTAAACAGTATCGCCCCCAGGCCACCGATGGCCAGTTCAAAGAAACGGTATTGAATAAAGTAAAAGGTGGCCGCGACGCTGTCCTGCAGCAAAAAGGCTCCTAATGACAAGGCCGTCAGTGCGATCAGTACGTGCTTCACGTACTTGAGTCGCGGACCGCCCATGGCGTAGAACAGGAAGGGATACAGCAGGTAAAATTGCTCCTCAATGCCGAGACTCCAGGTGTGCATCAGGGGCTTGTAGTCGTTCTTGACGGCCCAGTAATCCGCCGAGGTTAGGTACATCAGGATGTTGTTGGCCGACACATTGGAGGCGACTACGCTCTGACACAGGTTCTCCAGGTCGTCCGGAAGCATATACACCAATCCAAGCAGGAAGGCCACCGTAGAAACTACCAGCAGCAAGGGGATGATGCGGCGGATCCGACGCTCGTAGAAGTCAATGATGGAAAATTTGCCTTTCTCCGAGCGCCCGTAGACGATGCTGGTGATCAGGTAGCCGCTGATGACGAAGAATACGTCGACGCCGAGGTATCCGTTGGGCAAAAAGCCGAGGTGGAACAAAATTACCGCCACGACGGCCAGCGCGCGCAAACCGTCAATATCCGTCCTGTACTTCACAACATTCTCATTTCACGGAGTTACTGCACTAACCGACAAATTGAAGGAGTTAGCACCCAAAGGGCCAGGCCAACATACTGCAACCGAGCCTCGAAAAGGGATAGAGCCGAACTGTATTCAGGCGTTCAACCGCCCCAGCCCTTTCATTGGTAGCTTAACGACAACCGCCGGTAGCTTATTTGCCGACCCCGACAGGCAGTTTGGAACAACAGCGCAATTGCTGGACCACAAAACTACAGCAGGCGGGCATACTGTACAACCACGGTCACCGGCCACACGAGGATGCCGTGAGTCCGATGACCGGGTCGTCCAGTTCGCTTTCGCCGCGGGTCAGGCTGATCCGCCTAGCCCAGGAAGGGGTAACGGTAATCGACCGGCGGCACGAAATTTTCCTTGATGAGGCGGGGACTGATCCAGCGGTGGAGGTTCAGGGCACTGCCGGCCTTGTCGTTGGTACCCGAGGCACGGGCCCCGCCGAATGGCTGCTGCCCGACGACCGCTCCCGTAGGTTTGTCGTTGATGTAGAAGTTGCCGGCGGCGTTGCGCAGCGACCGGGAGGCCGACTCGATGACGCCGCGCTCGGTGGCGAACACCGCACCGGTCAGGGCGTAGGGCGAGGTAGTGTCCACCAGTTTGAGGGTCTCCTCCCACTTGTCGTCCTCGTAGACGTAAATAGTAAGTACCGGACCGAAGATTTCCTCCTCCATGGTGGTGGAGCGGGGGTCGGTGGTCAACAGTACGGTGGGTGGGATGAAATAGCCTTCCGATTTGTCGTAGTCTCCTCCAGCAATAATCTCCACGTGCTCGTCCTTCCGGGCACCGTCGATGTAACCCGCGATGCGGTCGAAGGCCCGTTCGTCAATGACGGCATTTACAAAGTTGCCGAAGTCCTCCACACCGCCCATTTTGACGGTATCCAGGTCCTGGAGCAGCCGGTCCTTGATGTCGGGCCAGAGGGAAGCGGGCAGGTAGGCCCGTGAGGCGGCGGAGCATTTCTGCCCCTGGAATTCGAAGGCTCCGCGAAGCAGGGCGACGGCCACTTCTTCGGCACGGGCCGAGGGGTGTGCCACCACGAAATCCTTGCCGCCGGTCTCCCCGACGATGCGCGGGTAGCTGCGGTAATTACCTATGTTGTTTCCGATCTCCTTCCACAGTTGCTGGAAGACCTTCGTAGAACCGGTGAAGTGCAATCCGGCGAAGTCCCGGTGCTCGAAGACGATATCTCCGACTTGCGGCCCGTCGGTGTAGATCAGGTTGATGACGCCCTTCGGAAGTCCGGCCGCTTCGAATAGTTCCATGATGACCACGGCGGAGTAGATCTGCGTTTCCGCCGGCTTCCAGACCACGGTGTTGCCGCAGAGCGCGGGTGCCGCGGGCAGGTTCGCCGCGATGCTGGTGAAGTTGAAGGGTGTGATGGCCAGTACGAAGCCTTCCAGGGCGCGATATTCGAGGCGGTTCCAGGTACCGTCGGGGGAGTGCAGCGGCTGCTCGCGGTAGATCTCCTGCAGGAAGTAGACGTTGAAGCGGAAAAAGTCACAGAGTTCGGCCACCGCGTCGATCTCCGACTGGTATGCGTTCTTGCTTTGTCCGAGCATAGTGGCGGCGTTCATCCGCGCGCGGAAGGGACCGGCCAGAAGATCGGCGGCCCGCAGGAACACGGCGGCGCGTTGCTGCCAGGGCAGGGCCTCCCAGGCCGGCTTGGCGGCCAGGGCGGCGTCGATCGCGCGGTGTACGTGCTCGTCGGTGCCGCGGTAAAAATGGCCGAGGGTATGATTGCGCTCGTGGGGCGGGTGTACGCTTACTTTCTCCCCTTCCAGTACCCTTTCACCGTTGATGAAGGCGGGCAACTCGCGGACTTCGGCTTTTGCCTCTTGCAGGGCCTGTTGGAGGGACTCCCGCTCCGGGCTGCCGGGGGCGTAGGCCAGTACGGGCTCATTATTGGGAATAGAAATGTTGAAAATGGCGTCGGACATGTGGTTCTGATATGGTGTAGGGAAGGAAAAGGGCGGGGAGGCCTTCTCCCCTATTTCTTGCGGGCGGGGTCCGAATCCGGCAAACGCTCGAGCGCTACCTGCAGAAACCGCCGCTGGTTGTCGCGCAAACTTACAATAAGGCTGCGTGACTGGTAGCCGGGCGCGGCAATCACCAGCCGGTAGGTGCCGGGGGCGAGGTAGCGGTAAAAATCGCCCGTGCCGTATTCGGTGAATACGGAAGACTGCATCTCATCGTGCCCCGGGATGGTCACGTGGGCCCGCAGTGGCCGGCCCGTGATGCGATCGGTGACTATTCCATGGATCCCGTAGCGGGCCTCGTTGAGGTAATTGAGCAGGGCACCGCGGATGGAGAGCCACAGATTGGGCAGGTTGGCGGCCGGAAAGCGCTTGGTGTTGGTAATCTCCACGGTAGCCTCCCTGGTCCGGTGGAAGTAGTTCATATAGTCCTGCCGCGATCCCGCGATGGGGTACCAGTCGTGCCCGTTGGTGGTACCATTGGCCCGATCCTTGAAGTATTCCCCGAGCCGGCTGTCGCGCTGGGCGGTCTGGGCGAACTCCCGGCTCACGTCCTGCCACCAGTCGGTGTCGGGATGCCGGTTGCGGAAGGTATCCCAGGGGTAGTTGAAAAGCTCGGCCCCGCCGTGGAAATTGATGGCCAGGTCAAAACCGTGGGTGTCGGCGGCGCGCATGAAGATCCGGGTTTCGGGTTGGTGGTCGTTGCCGTCGGGGTAGCGTCCGTCGTCGGGGTCCGGGTAGTTGCGGTTCAGGTCGACGCCGTTGGCGTTGCCCCGGTGGGCCGCGGCCAAGCTGTGGTTGCCCGCCCGGAAGGCGCCGTCGGGGTTCGCCAGGGGGTTGATGTAAAGGGCGACGTCGTCGAGCAGACCGGTGGGATCGGATTCCAGCAATGACTCGGCGAGGCGCAGCAATACCCAGTAGCCCGCCAGTTCGTCGCCGTGCATCGCCGCGGTACAGAGTACCCGGGGCCGGGCAGGTCGTTCGCGGAGGCCGCGGGCCAGTTGGAGGACCAGGATCCTGCGCCCCGACGGCAGCGTGCCCCATACTTCCAGTCGGCAGCGGTCAGGGTAGCGCTGCGACAGGTCGTACATAATCCGTTCGTAGAGGTCGTAATTGGGATAAGCGGCGGCGGGAACCAGGTGGCGGCTGCCGGCATCACCCACCGCCGTAGTGCGCAGGTCATCCTGGGCGGTAAGGACGGACAGGCCGAATAACCAACAAATCAGAACCGGGGCAATCCACTTCACAAGGTAAAAGTACCCCAAAAGGGCCCAAATTGTTTTCGGGGAACGGCGGCCCCGGCCTCACCGCCTACTCTTGCGCCATAGTAGTGCGGGATAAATTTTGCGCTCCCCTCCAAGCTTTTGGGGCGATTATCTACGTATTGGCTACCTTGATCGCGCACTTTTACGCCACCTATGCAGCTCACTTCACTCGATTGGATCATTGTCTTCATCTTTTTTGCCGTGACCCTGGCCATCGGCCTGTGGGCCAGTCGGGGTTCCGGCAAGTCGACCCAGGACTTCTTCCTGTCGGGCCGCAACATGCCCTGGTGGCTGCTCGGCGTCTCCATGGTTGCCACCACCTTTTCGGCCGATACGCCCAACCTGGTGACCGACATCGTGCGCAAGCAGGGTGTGGCCGGCAACTGGGCCTGGTGGGCCTTCCTGCTTACCGGTATGCTTACGGTGTTCGTATACGCCCGACTGTGGCGGCGCTCCGGCGTGATGACCGACCTGGAATTTTACGAACTGCGCTACGCCGGCGGTCCGGCCCGATTCCTGCGGCAGTTCCGGGCGATCTACCTGGGCGTCTTCTTCAACGTCATGATCATGGCCACCGTCTGCCTGGCGGGCATCAAGATCGCGGGCGTGCTGCTGGATATCGACCCCATCACCACCGTCGTGCTAGTCTCCGTCGTTACGGTATTGTATTCCGCCCTGGGTGGCCTTAAAGGGGTGATCCTTACCGACTTCGTGCAATTCACCTTCGCGATGGCGGGGGCCATCTGGGCCGCCTACTATGTGATCAACCTTCCGGTCATCGGCGGACTGGAGGGGCTGCTCTCCCACCCGGAAGTCACTGAAAAATTGGATTTGGTGCCGGACTTCGACAACCCTGAGGTGTATGTCCCCCTGTTCGTCGTGCCGATCGCGGTGCAGTGGTGGAGCGTCTGGTACCCGGGCGCGGAGCCCGGCGGGGGCGGCTACGTGGCCCAGCGCATGCTCGCGGCCAAGAACGAAAACCATGCCGTCGGTGCTACCCTGCTGTTCAATGCCTTTCACTACGCCCTGCGGCCCTGGCCCTGGATCCTAATCGCCCTGGCCTCCATCGTGGTGTTTCCCGACCTGGACAGTATCGCCGCGGCTTTCCCCAACGTGGCCGCGAACGTGATTAACGACGACCTGGCCTACCCCGCCATGCTCAGCTTTTTGCCCGCTGGATTGCTCGGACTCGTCATCGCATCGCTCATCGCGGCTGTGATGTCCACCCTTTCCACCCACCTCAACTGGGGATCGAGCTACGTGGTCCACGACTGGTACCACCGCTTCATCGACCCCGACGCCAGCGAAGATCGCCTGGTACTCATCGGCCGCATCAGCACGGTCCTGCTCATGGTTATGGCGGCCGTGCTGGCCCTGGCCCTATCCAATGCGCTACAGGCCTTCGCGATTCTCCTGCAAATCGGTGCCGGAACCGGCCTGATCTTCATTCTCCGGTGGTTTTGGTGGCGCATCAACGCCTACACCGAGATCGCGGGCATGTTTATCTCTTTCGTGGTGGCCCTTTTTCTGGAGTTTGCCTGGCTCCCGCTGGGGCTGCCCGAACTGGCCGGCTACGCCAAACTGCTGCTCGGCATCGGCATCACTACCGTGGGCTGGCTGACGGTGACCTTCGCCACCCGTCCTACCGACATGAAAACGCTGCAGAACTTCTATACCACTACCCGACCCGGCGGACCGGGCTGGGATCCCGTGGTCGCTACGCTGCCCGCACACGCCGACACCAGTGCCGACGGACAGCTTCCGCTGCGCATACTGGCCATGCTCGTCGGGGCGGTCACCATCTATTCCATTCTTTTCGCTACCGGCTTCTTCTTGTACAACAACCTCAGCGCCACGCTGATAGCCGGACTTATTGCCGCGGCCGGCATCGTGGCCCTGCTGTTCATATGGAGCAAGTTGAATAAGCCAAAGCCGCGGATCGTTTAGGTCGGCCTACCGGCGCAACCGTTTTTGGTGTGATCGCGTTTCCTGACTTCCTCATTAACCGGTATGTCAGATATAGCCACCATCGAACGGGCCATTGCCCCCCTTCACCACCGCCTCACCACCCACCGCATATACGACCTCCTGCGCGACGTCGATGACATCCGCATTTTCATGGAGCAGCACGTTTACGCGGTGTGGGATTTCATGTCCCTGCTCAAGGCCCTGCAGAACGAATTGACCTGCACCACCCTACCGTGGAAGCCGAGCCCCAACCCCCGCACCGCCCGCTTCATCAATGAGATCGTACTGGGAGAAGAAACCGACGTCGACCGCCACGGCGTACCCGTCAGTCACTACGAACTCTACCTCGAAGCCATGGAAGAAATCGGTGCCGATACCTCCCCCATCCGCGGGTTGCTGTCGCGCATCGACAGCCTCGCGAGCGCCCGTACCGTCTTGCGGGAGGCTGGCCTGGGCAAGGGCGTGACCAGCTTTGTAGACTACACCTTCGAACTCATTGCCGGCGGTGAGGCCCACCAGATCGCCGCGGCCTTCACCTTCGGGCGGGAAAGCATTATCCCCGAACTCTTCATCGAAATCCTCAATGGATCGCCGGAAGATAAAAGCCGGTTTCCGCGATTGGTGTACTACCTCGAGCGCCACATTGAGGTGGACGGCGACGAGCACGGCCCCCTCTCGGAAGCCATGGTCGCCGAACTCTGCGGACAGGACGTCACCAAGTGGGCCGAGGCGCAGTCGGTAGCCCAGGAAGCCCTGCGCCGGCGTATCGGCCTGTGGGATGCCATTGCGGAGTCGCTAGAGGCGGCTACTGCTGCCGAACAGCCGGTGGCGGGCTAGCCATCCGGAGGTATACGCCGTTGCTCCAGCCGAAGCCGTCCTGAACGGGATATTCGCCCCCGCCCGCTTCCAGGGTCATGTCTTCCACGTTGTATTTCTCGACCATCTTGTCGACGTTCTCGTACACCCGTTCGTTGTTTTCCATCCACCGCTCCCGGATGGTTTCGGCGAGTGCGTCGTAGCCGTAGTTGCGCAATCCTACGTAGGCCATCCACTGCAGGGGGGGCCATCCGTTCGGGGCGTCCCACTGCTGCCCCGTCTCTTTCAGACTGGTACGCAGCCCGCCGGGAGCCAAAAAATTGTTCTCCAGCCGCAGGGCAACGGCTCCGGCATGGGCAGGGCTGGCCGCGCCAACGAAGAGGGGATAGATACCCGCCAGCGTGTGGTAGCCGGTAAATTGCCCGGTGGTCCAGTTCAGGTCCTCGTACCAGTTGCTTTGGGTGTTAAAAAGGTAGGTTTCGATGGCCTCCTTGCGCCGTTCGGCCCGGCGGGTCCAGGCTTCCTTCTCGGGGATGAGTTCGGTGTGTTCGGCAATGGTGTGCTCCAGGTGGTAAAGCAGGGCGTTCAGGTCGGGCGGCACGATATCGGTGGTAATGATGGTCGACAGCTTTTCCCCGTCGGCAAACCAGCGCGCACTGAAGTCCCAACCGGATTCGGCGGCGGAGCGCAGGTGCCGTGCGACCAACTGGCTGTCGCGCCCACTTTCGCGGATGGTCATCACATCTTCGCGGTAGCTCTCGGCGCGCGGCCGGTCGCCACTGTCGTAGTACCGGTTCAGGTAGACGCTGTCCGCCATCCACACCACGTGCTGCACGGCGCGGTTGTCGGGCCCCGTTTGTTCCTGTCCTTCCATCCAGAAGGCGTGCTCCGTCTGCATCTCCTCCAGAAACTCGGCGTACACGTCCGGGCCTTCCATTCCGGCCAGCACCTCCACCATGTGCGAAAAGAAGGGCGGCTGGGAGCGCGTCAGGTAGTAGGTGCGGTTGCCGTTGGGGATGAAACCGATCTCCCGGATCAGGTAGGCGAAGTTTTCCACCATGTCGCGCACGAGGCTATCCTTGCCGGCGGCCGCCAGGCCCAGCATGGTGAAGTAGCTGTCCCAGTAGTAAACTTCGCGGAAGCGGCCGCCGGGTACCACGTAATCTTCCGGCAGGACGATCAGGCTGCCGGCACTGCCTTCGTCGCTGCCGGCCTCCCGGGTCAGTACCGGCCACAGGCTGTTGACGTGCTCGCCGATGGAACGGTCTCCGTCGCTGACGAATCCGTTCTGCGGGGTAGCCGGAGGATCGAAATGGCCGTTGACGAAAGCGCGCAGGTTGAAGTCTTCCGTACCCTTCCGATTCTCATAGTCGGCCATGATTTCCCGTGCGCTGCGGCGAGGTACCATGTCCACGAAGGTCTTGCCGTCGTCGAAGACCTGCTGCATCTGCACTTCGCGGAACAGCTCGCCGAACAGCTCGTCGGGGGCCCGCAGCCGTTCCTCGTTGAGGCTGTCGGTGGTGACGTTTACCGTTTCCGGCCCGCTGGTCTGCGGATCGGCGTTGCACGACAGGAAAGCCAGCAATAACAGAAAGTAGAGGTAGCGCATAGCGGTAAAAAGTTGGTGAAGTGGTGGTCGGGCGCCCTACCCAAGTGGAAGGTTGGACGTGGAAAGTAAGCGCAGGGCTTCACCAGATGTTCGTCACCGGCCTACCTTCGCGCCATGCCCAGCTACACCGCCGACTACCTCTTTCCCATTGCCTCCGACCCCATCCGCAACGGAATCATCGTCCTCGACGACGCAGGACGGGTGACGGACCTACTGGACCCCGCATCTCCCGATTTCACGGCACCCGCGGACGCGCCCGAACGCATCGACGGCATCCTCATTCCCGGATTCATCAACGCCCACTGCCACCTCGAACTCAGTCACCTGCAGGGCAAAAGCGCCACGGGCAAGACCCTGCTCCCCTTCCTGGTTGACGTGGTGACCCTGCGGGAGGTACCCCAGGCCGAGATCGAGGCGACCATCCGCGAGCAGGACCGCCGGATGTGGGAAGCGGGCATCCAGGCGGTGGGCGATATCTGCAATAAACCGGACACCGCCGCGGTGAAACGCGAAAGCCCGATCAGCTACTACAGCTTCGTGGAGATGTTCGACTTTCTGCAGGAAGACCGCGCGCAGGCCAGTTACGATATGTACCTGCCGGCCTACGACGCCCAACCGGAACCGAAAAGCGCGGTGCCGCATGCGCCCTACACCGTTAGCAACGCCCTCTACGCCAAGATCAACGCCTTGAACCGGGGGCATGAGTCGGTGAGCATCCACAACCAAGAAACCGTAGCCGAAGACGAACTCTTCCTGACGGGCCGGGGTGATTTCCGGGAATTCTTTGCCGGCTTTGGCGCTAACCTAGAGCAGTTCACGGCACCGGGCACCCCCTCGATCTACCACGCCATGCAGCACATGGTCCCCCGGCAGCGCACCCTGTTCGTACACAATACCTTGACTACGCCGGAGGCTATACTGGCGGCCACCACCTGGGGAGAGAACGGGGTGTACTGGGTCACCTGCCCCAACGCCAACCTCTACATTGAGAACCGCCTGCCGCGCTACGCGCACTTCCTGAATGCCGGCGCAAAGGTGTGCATCGGTACCGACAGCCTGACCTCCAACTGGCAACTGAGCGTGCTAGAGGAACTCAAAACGATCAACCGCTACCAGAGCTACGTGCCTTTCACTACCCTGCTCCAGTGGGCCACCCTGAACGGGGCCGAAGCTTTGCAATTTGATCAGGAACTGGGCAGTCTGGAAAGTGGCAAACGTCCCGGTTTACTGGCGCTGGAGGGCCTGGCGGGCTCCGACCCCGACAGTTTCCGGTTTACTCCGGATTGCCGGATAAGGCGATTAATCTAACCGTAACGGGATCACCCCCCCGCCAGCAGGGGCACGTAGGTGGCCGGCAACTCCTCGCCTATGGTCCGGCTGAGGTGAAAAGCCCGGCCGATCTCCCGGATCGAGTCCGCTATCGGGATGTACGGTTTCCCTATTTCCCATACGTAGCGACTGCCGTCGTAGCGGTAGGTCGACTGCACGGTACGGTGGCTGTCCAGCGTGATCAGGGGCGTCTGTCCCGTAGCGCGGGCCCGCAAGCCTTCCAGGGGCCACAGCAGGGAGGACTGCCAGCGCGGCATGGCGTAGGAGGGCGGCGGGGCGGAAATGCTTTCGGCAATGGCGGTGAGGGCTTCGCGCCAGGTGAGGTTGGCCGCACTCAGCAGGAAGCGGTCCCGGTCCAGGTTGCGGTCCAGCACGGCGAGTACGGCGGCGGCAACGTCGCGTACATCAACAAATCCGTTGGCTCCAAGCGGATAGGCGCGCGCGCCGTCGGCGGCGCGGCGCCAGAGGGCGGGGGTATTGCTGCCTTTCCAGTCGCCGGCCCCGAGCACCACCGACGGGTACAGGGCGGCCACCGATAGTCCTTCGGCCTGTCCGCGCCAGACTTCCCGCTCCGCTGCGAATTTCGAGCGGCCGTAGGCAGTGGGAATCTTGTCCAGGGGCCAGCGGTCGGTGATCCCGGTGGGGCTGCCGCCGTCGACCCGGTTGAGGGCGGCCACGGAGCTCAGGTACACCAGTCGGGGCGTACCGGCCTCCAGCATCATATTGACCAGGTTGGCCGTACCGCCGGCGTTCACCCGCAGCATCTCATCTTCCTCCCCCGGCTGGTAAGAAACGCGGGCGGCAGCGTGGATCACCGTGTCGATTCCGGCCAGCGCATCGACCAGGCTTTCCGGGTCGGTAACGTCACCTTCCCGCAGCGTACACCATTCACCCAGCTCGGTGAGTTGCCCAGTATCCGCCCCCTCCCGGACTAGGGTCGCGAATGGGCGTCCCGAGGCCGCCAGGGCGCGAGAGAGGTAGTAGCCGATAAAGCCGGTGGCGCCGGTCAGGAGAATGCTAGGCGGCATACAGGGCACCGTTGATTGTGTCGCGCTCCGCGCCGGTAGCGGAGGCCAGGCTATTGGGAAGGCCTTCCAGCCGAAAGAGCGCGCACAGGGCCACGAGGGCGGCCTCCTTAAAGTCGGTGGTGGGCCCCGTCCCCGCGGTGAACTGCAGCGGACTGTCGGACGGGCGGGCGGCTTGGAGCTGGTCCATAAGAAATGCATTGTGGGCACCGCCACCGGTCACGAGGACCGTGAGCGCACCGCTGCCACTTTCAGCCCGGTACTGCCGGGTGAACTCCCCAACCAGGGTCCGGGCGAGCCAGGTAGCGAAGGTGTGGAGGCGGTCGGCCGGGGATCCGGCGTGGTCGCGCAGGACGGGCCAGAGTTCTTCCACTACCCACTGGTTGCTCAGCGATTTCGGGGAGGGGGCCCGGTGAAAGGGCATCCGGTCGAGCGCCGCCGCGAGTTCGGGGAGGGGGCGGCCGGAGCGCGCCAGGTTGCCGTTGTGATCGTAGGCGGCACCGGTTTCCCGGGCCAGGCGATCCATGATCTGGCAGCAGCCACTTACGTCGCCGGCCAGGTAGTCGCCGCCGGGGCGTCGGTAGCTGTAGTTGGCGATTCCGCCGAGGTTGAGAAAGGCACCGTAGTCCGGGAACAGGTGGCGGTCGGCTACCGGGGCCAGGGGTGCTCCCTGCCCGCCCGCCGCGATGTCAGCGGTGCGCAGGTCCGTCACTACGGGAAGTCCCAGGCGGACCGCAATGCGGGCGCCGTGACCAATTTGCAAAGTATAGCCCCGGGAGGGTTCGTGATAGACGGTGTGGCCGTGACAGCCGACAAGTTCGGGTCGGTCGGATCCTTCCAGAAATTGGGCGGCGCGATCACCGATCCAGTCGCCAAGCTCGGCGTCCAGGCGGTACAGTTCCGTAGCGCTGAGCTCCGAAGCGCGCGCCAGTCGCGACCGCCATTCTTCGGGATAGGAAATGGTATCGGCCTTGAGGATGGACCAGTCGGTCACCGGATCGATAGCCTCGCCATCGAGGGCGAAGGAACACACCGCCAGGTCGATCCCATCGAGGGAGCTACCCGACATAATGCCGAGGACGGTATGCCGGGTAGCGGACACCTGGTTTACAGGTTCTCGTTGAAGGTCATGGTGTACTTCGCCATGGCCTCTATCTCCTCGGGGGAGAGAATATCCTTGAAGGGGGTCATTACGCCGTTTTCACTGCCGTTCGTAATGATATTGACGCGGTAGGCCAGATCACGGGTTGATTCCTGCAGGTTGGCCGCACCGTTGGTGCCCATATCACCGTACAATCCGTGGCAGGCGATACAGCGGATTTTCCAAATTTTCTTGACGTCGATATCCTGGGCCGCGGCAACGGCCGGGGTTTCACCGGGGGCTTCCGAGACCGTTTCCTCGCCGCCTCCGCAGGCCAGCATGATCAGGGTAAGCAGGAGCAGGGGGAAGAGCCTTTTCATAGTTGCAGTCATCTTTAAGTTTGTAGCGGGAAAGGTAAGCCAAGGTGGACTAAGTGCCCGTTTGGATTATGCTTTTCTGGTCGAAAACGGCCAACTATTTACGGCTGCCGGGCACCGAACGCGTACGACGACTGGGTTGTCAGACCGCATACACCGATGCCCGACGGGCTAAACAGAAGCCGTTGGCCGGCCGGATGTTAATGTCCGCACCCGCTTCAGTTATAAACCGGCACGCCCTGGATTGTTGCGCCCGGAGGCCGACCACTAAAGTTTTTGCCCGAATAGTACCCTACGCCGAATAAACTCCCTATCTTTGCGGGCCGATAGCGAAACAGCGCGAAAGTATTAACGAATGGAAGTTGTAAAAGTAAGCGGAGAAGTCCGCGAGAACCTGGGAAAGAAAGCATCAAAGGAGGCCCGCCGCAACGGACGGGTTCCCGCCGTCATCTACGGTGCCGGTGACCCCGTACACTTCAGCATTGACCCGCTGGACGTCCGCGACCTGGTGTACACCCCCGATTTCAAGCTCGCCGAGCTCAGCGTGGCCGGTGCCACCCACCGCGCTATTGTTAAGGACTACCAGTTCCACCCCGTCACCGACCAGCTCCGGCACATCGACTTCCTAGCCCTGGAAGACGGTCGCACCATCAAGGTGGAGGTACCCGTTACCTTCTCCGGTACCAGCCCCGGCGTTCGTGGCGGTGGTAAGCTGCAGGTCAGCGTACGCCGGATTAAGATCAAAACGACCCCCGAGCACCTCGTTGACCACCTGACCCTCGACATCAGCGAACTTGAACTCGGACAGAGCATCCGCGTCCGCGACCTCGACCCCATCGAAGGCGTAGAGATCCAGAACCCCGCCGGCCAGCCTATCGCTACGGTAGAAGTACCGCGCGCCCTGCGTTCGGCCGCTACCGCCGAGAAGAAGGCCGCCGAGAAGGACGCCAAGAAAGCCGCCAAGGCACCCGTGGCCTAAACCGCCCCGAACGCCCCTGGCACCCAAGAAAAAGGGTAAGCTACCGACCGGTGGCTTACCCTTTTTTCGTTGATCGACCGGGCCGCGGAACCACATTTTGTTTCAGGGCGGGATATTCCCTATTTTTGTTGGTGAATTCGACCCTTACTGCTACCGACAACCCATGAAGAAACAGAAAGTAAACCGGAAGTACAATTTCCCGGACGCCGACCTTTACCAGATGGCGATGGACAGCATCCGGTTGGCCAAGCGGGACCTCGATAAGTTCAAAAGCGGCTACCAGTACGGCGGCCACCGCCTGAAAGGCTACCACGACCGCTGCCAACGCTTCGTGGAAATGCCGGACGATGATGAATTACTCGGCGACCAGATGGTGGTAACGGACAAAAAGTACGAAGCCGCCGAGCAGCTCCGCCACGCCATCCGTTCCGTAATGACCCGCGTCCGTATGGCCTTCAGCAACCGCACGGGACGCTACCGCAAGTTCGGCACCGCCAAGATGGGCGACATGACCGACGCCCAGCTCCTCTTCTGCGGCCGCCGCGTCATCCGCGTGGCCCGGGCGCAGTGGGATTTCCTGGCCGATACCGGCCTGAACGAAAGCCACCTGGAACGGCTCGCCAAAGCCTGTCAGGCCTTTGAACTGGCGATGAACATCCAGCAGGACAAGGTGGCCGACCGGGATATCCACGTCGAATCGCGGATCGACCTGGGCAACCTCATCTACGACGAGCTGATTACGGTCTGCGACATCGGCAAGGACATCTGGGCAGAGACCGACCGCGCCAAGTACGACGCCTACTGCATCTACGAGAGCAACATGGAGCAGAAGCGCATCGCCAAGCAGGTGCCGTAACCGGCTGCCTATCTTCGCCCCCGATATGGGGGATCTTACCGCAATTCTCTGCTGGCTGCTGCTGGCCACCGCTTTCGGCGTGCTCACCGTACGGCGGGGTAGCCTCTCCACGAGTGGTGCCCTGGCCGCGGTGGTCCTGGGTTTGACGGTGGTGTTCACCGCCGGCCCCCGGTGGCTGCTGCCCCTGTTCGCTTTCTTCGCCAGCAGTACGCTGATCGACCGACTCCTGCCGGCCCGGGGAATCTCCGGTGACGTCAAGGACCGGCAGCCCCGCGATGCCGTGCAAGTGTTCTGCAACGGTGGGATCTACGGTCTGGTGGCCCTCTGGGGTTGGGATCCCAAATTGCTGCTGGTGGCTGCTGCCGTGGCTACCTCCGATACCTGGGCCAGCGCGGTGGGCAAGTACTTTCGGCAACCTACACTGGACATCCTACGGCTGCGGGAGGTACCCCCGGGCCTGAGCGGTGGCGTTAGCGTGGCGGGAACCGTGGGCGGGGCCGCGGGTGCCATACTGATCGCCCTGCTGGGTTTCGTGGTTTTGGAGGGGTTTTCCTGGGGGGCAGGAGCCTGGGTTGCCGCCTTTGGTTTCTGCGGGATGGTGGTTGATTCCGTGTTGGGTGCCGGCCTGCAGGCGCGGTACCGACATGAGGATGGTGGACTCAGCGACCGCGAGGTGCCCGGGGCGCAGCTAGTGGCCGGGCGGGCGTGGATGACCAACGACCTCGTCAACCTGCTGGCGATCGCCGGTGCTACCACCGTTGCCGGCTGCATGCTGCTGTAGGTCAGGTACGGTGCTAGTCATCCAGTAGCTAAACCACCCTCCCCGGCACTGGCTGTCCGCTACGGCACCCGCGACCCCGGCAAAGCGGTTACCTTCGCGGCAAATATCGATACGTAATGAAAGCCGCCAAAACACTGCTGGTCATCCTCGACGGATGGGGACTCGGTCAGCGCCCCGAAGCCGACGCCCTGGCGCAGGCCGAAACGCCGCACTTCGACCGCATTTTCAAGTCTAACCCGCACGCCACCCTCGTCACCTACGGAGAAGAGGTGGGACTGCCCGAAGGACAGATGGGCAACTCCGAAGTGGGCCACCTCAATATCGGCGCCGGGCGGGTAGTATACCAGAGTTTCGCGCGCATCAACAAGGCCATCCGCGACGGTGAACTGCGGCAACTCGATATCCTGCAGGAAGAACTGCGCTACGCCCGCGAAAACGGCAAGGCAGTGCACCTGATGGGCCTGCTCAGCGACGGCGGCGTACACAGCCACCTCAAGCACCTGCTGCACCTCTGCGACGTGGCCAACGAGGCGGGGAACGAGAAGGTATACATACATGCCTTCACCGACGGCCGCGACGTGGCCCCTACCTCCGGCAAGGGCTACCTGCAGACCCTGCTGGAACACATCAAATTCCAGCCCGCGCGCTTGGCCACCGTTACCGGCCGCTTCTACGGCATGGACCGGGATACCCGCTGGGAACGGATTGCGGAGGCTTACCACGCGATGGTCAACGCGCAGGGAGAGCGGACGCGCGACATACTCGACACCGTGCAGCGCCATTACGAGGCCGGCACTACGGATGAGTTCCTGAAGCCGATCGTGCTCACCGATGCCGACGATCAACCGGTCGCAAAGATCGAGGAAGGCGACGTGGTGCTCTGCTTCAACTTCCGCACCGACCGGCCGCGGCAGATCACGCGGGCCCTCACCCAGGAGGACTTCCCGGAACAAAAAATGTACCGCTTCCGCGACCTGCACTACATCTGCATGACCCAGTACGACGAGAAGTTCGAGAACGTACGGGTGCTGTTCACGCCAGACGACCTGACCAAGACCATGGGACAGGTAGTCAGCGAAGCCGGAAAAACGCAGGTGCGCATCGCGGAAACGGAGAAGTACGCCCACGTTACTTTCTTCTTCAGTGGCGGACAGGAGGACGCCTTCCCGGGCGAGCGCCGCATCCTGATCGACAGTCCGCGCGACGTAGAAACCTACGACCTGAAGCCGGAAATGAGCGTGTACGGGGTGACCGACGCCATCGTACGGGACATCGAGGAGAACGCCCCGGACTTCATCTGTCTTAACTACGCCAACACCGACATGGTAGGGCATACCGGCGTGTGGGAGGCCGCCATCCGGGCCGCCGAAGCGGTGGACGAATGTCTGGGCCGATTGTTGGCTACGGCCGTGACCCACGGCTACCACGCACTGGTGATCGCCGACCACGGCAATTCGGACGTGATGATCAACGAGGACGGCAGCCCCAACACCGCGCACACCACCAATCCGGTACCGGTGGTATACGTGGGTGAGGCCGCCGATGAATTACTGTTTCGCGGCAACGGAAAACTGGGCGACGTGGCCCCTACCCTGCTGCAGCTGCTGGGCATACCCCAACCCAGGGAGATGACCGGACAAAGTTTATTCCTGTAATCGTTTCCGGCCGACACAACCCGGTGGGGGCTTAACCTATACCGGATCTGCTTGTTTGAGGGAAGTACCTATTGTATAAGACACATGAACTACCTCCTTCTCCCTCTTCTCATGGCCCTCAGTCTGGCCGCCTGCGACAGCCAGCGCAATAGCGTCGGTACCACCACCTCGGAAACCACGCCGGCCGCCGCCACCGCCAGCGATGCCCAACTGGCCGGCGGGATCACCATTGAGGAGCTTGACGCGAAGTACCCCGACGCCGAGAAGGCCTACTTCGCCGGGGGCTGCTTTTGGTGTACGGAGGCCTCATTCACCCGGATCCAGGGCGTGGAGGACGTATACAGCGGTTACGCGGGCGGTACGGCCGACAATCCGACCTACAAGCAGGTGAGCAGCGGACAAACGGAATACGCCGAGGCCATCGTGGTCTACTACGACCCGAACGAGATCACCTACGACAAGTTGCTGGATATCTTCTTCGTGGCGCACGACCCCACCCAGGTGGACCGGCAGGGCCCGGACATAGGTACCCAGTACCGCTCGGCCATCTTCCCCCTCAACGACGAGCAGCGGCAGCAGGCCGAGGCCAAGATTGCCAAGCTCAACGGCAGCGGGAAATTCGACCAGGAGATCGCCACGACCATCGAGGATTACGGTACCTTCTACGTGGCCGAAGCCTACCACCAGAACTACTACGAGGATCCCACCAATCCCAACCAGGGCTACGTACAGAGCGTGAGCCGCCCCAAGGTGGAGAAGGTGATGAAGGAGTTCAGTGACATCCTCAAGCCGGAATACAGGCAGTAGACCCTACCAGCGCCGGTGAGGTAACCGCCTCCTGGTGTTTCGCCGCCGCCCGGTACTCCACCCCAAATCCACTGCCCCATGCACGATATCGAGCCCCACTTCCAATGGCGCGACAACTACCGCGCAGAAGACGACGCCGCTTCCCCTTTTTACGGGCGCCGCTACAGTGAATTCAGCTACAGCAACCGCGTATACAACTACCTGCTGCACCCGCAGTGGGATGAGTTCGGATCCGAGACGCTGTACCTGAAAATCCTCTTTGTCGACTACGATGAACGCTACGCGATCATCGAACTCATCGGGGAATGGAACGACGCGCTCCACAACGATGTCATGTTCCTGAAGCGGGAGGTTATCGATTACCTGATGGCGGAGGGCATCACCCAGTATATCCTCATTATGGAGGGCGTGCTCAACTTCCACTCCGACACCGATGATTACTACGAAGAGTGGTACCAGGAGGTGGTGGATAACGGGGGTTGGATCGCGCTGCTGAACGTGCACGAACACGTAGCCGACGAAATGACCGGCTCGGGGCTGGACCGCTTCGTCCGCTACGGGGAGTACCTCAATCACCTCACCTGGCGGCCGCAGAAGCCGCGCCGCATCCACGAAGCGGTGGAGGGCCTGCTACAGACTGAAGTACGCAGGGTGTACTGATCAGGCGCGCTCGTCCTTGTGCTTGCGCAGCACGATCCGGCCAAGGCGGCGGTCGGGGCTCAGCGCTTCCGGGGAAACCTCTTGCCAGAAGCCTTTCAGGGTGCTGTCCCACAGGTCCGGTTTATAGACGATCTGGTACTGCCGGTTGAATTCGGGGATGATCTTGTTTTCCGGGTCTCCGACGAAATTCACCTCCGCCAGCGCCATCGAGCGGTCGTGGTAGAGGTAGCCTTGCAGGTCCATGCGCAAAATATTGCCGTCGGGCAGGGTGACGTAACTGCGCCCCGTGACCCGTTGCCCCTCGACGGTGATGTAGAGTTGCATGGGCAGCGTCTTGTCGGAATAGATCCCCCCCACCGTCATGGTGCCTTCCCAGAGTCCGTCCAGTGCCGGTTGGGCGGTCAGGCAGACGGGCAGCAGAAGCAGGGAAAGCAGGATAGTCTTCATTGGCGGGGAGGAATAGGCACGGGAAAATAAAGGAAATTGCGCTGGGAAGGTTCAGGGCGGTTCTGACGTCGGGCTTACCTTGCGTTCAGATGGCCGCCCCACCACCCCCCTACCGTGAACTGCTACACGCCCTCACCCTGGGCACCGCCCGCCGCTCCCTCGATCCGGCGGTGATGAAATGGCTCGACGAGCGTGGGGCAATCGATCCGGTGGCCGACGCCCCCGAACAGTTGCTCGCGGCCTGGGCGCTGGTAGAGCGGTCAGAGCGCGTTCGCGACCGCCCCCTTGGTGAGCTTCCCACCACCACGGCCATCGCGCCGCCGGAGACCCTGGCCGCCCCCACCCCCCGACTGGCCCGCGGCCTGCAACTGATGCTGGAAGGGACCTACGCGCAATTGTTGGACGAGGGGATCAACCTGCTGCTGGCTGCCGGTGCCTACCTCCCCCATGCCCTTCTGCCGGCCCTGCTCCCGCGCGCCGCCGCCGTACTTGATGAAGAACCCGAACGCGCGGCCCGCTGGATGCGCGCAACCGGCAACCGCGGACCCTGGCTGGCCGCCCAACATCCCGACTGGGCACCGCTGGGACCGAACTTTGACTACCCCGCCGCCTGGCGCCGCGAAGACCAACCCGGAAAACTGGCAACCCTCCTGGCGCGCTGGCGCCGCGCGGACCCCGCCGCCGCCCGCGAGGCCCTCGCCCGTAGTTGGGGCAATCTAAGCCCGCGCAGCCAGGAAATTACGGTAGAGGGCCTGCGGACAAACCTTTCCGAAGCAGACTGGCCATGGCTGCGCGAGTCCCTGGTTCCCAAACGCAAAGGCGTGCGCCGGACGCTGGCGGCCCTGCTCCTGCAGAGTGGAGAACCGGCGGCCCGGGAGGACTTTTTGCGGATCGCCCGATCGGTCTGTTCAGCCGACGAGGGTCGAAAGGGCAACACGCTGGATAGCCAGGATCGGGGGATTCTGAAGGCATACGGAGGTGTAAAGGCCCCGCAGACCATCCGGCAGCGGCTGCTGCAAATTATGCCTCCACCGGCCTGGATCGAGGTAAGCGGCCAGGCCCTGTCCGCTTTCTGGGCCGGCCTACCCGTGCTCGAACTGCGTGAAGCGGGTCGGGCCATCAGTGATTACGGCGACCCGGAAACGCGTACGGCCTTCCTGCGCTACCTGCTGCACGAGGAGCCGCAGCAGTTCCCACGCGAGGTGGCCGCTGACCTGATCCGGCAGTTGACAGCGACGGAATTTGAGGAACTGTACGAAGAGTTACTCACGCGGCGCGACGACGCACTTCGCCTGCGCGGACTGCCCCGATTTCTGGCCCTCCAACGCCCAACTGCGTGGAACGAGCGACTCACCAAAGCGATGGTGCGCCGCCTGCTCGACGACCTGCACAACCGGCAACTGGATTATACGACCCAACGTGACCTCGGACTGCACTGGCAGCAGTCCATCCCGCTGCTGGATCCCGAAGTATTCCCCTGGCTGCGGCAACAACTCCACACTACGGCCGAACGGCCCGATGCATTCGGCAAACTGGCAACCCAGATGCTGCAGACTACCTCCTTCCGACGGCAGTTGCGCCAGCCGTGATGCGTATATTTGCGGCCGCGTATGGACCGTAAACAACACGAACTCCGCAACCTGCTGCCCCGCGAGGTACTCCAGGCCCGTCTCGACGCCGAAACGGAGCCCCGGATCACCCTGTCGTTCTACCGCTATGCCCGTATCGACGACCCGCAGGCCTTTCGCGACGACTGCTACGCGCGCTGGGAACCCCTCGGGGTACTGGGGCGCATCTACGTAGCCACCGAGGGCATGAACGGGCAGCTTTCCGTCCCTTCATCTCATCTCGATGCCTTCCGCGAAGCACTGTACAGCGTGCCCTTCCTGGAAGGGACCCGGCTCAACATCGCCATCGAAGCCGAGGCACGCTCCTTCCTGAAATTGATCATCAAGGTGCGCCCTAAGATCGTGGCCGACGGGCTCGACGACAAGACCTTTGACGTGACCAAGCGCGGTCGCCACCTCAACGCCCGTGAGGTAAACGAACTACTCGACCGGGAAGACACCATCGTGGTCGACATGCGCAACCACTACGAAAGCGAGGTGGGCTACTTCGAGGGGGCCATCCGTCCGGCGGTAACCAATTTTCGCGACATCCTGCCGGTGGTGGAGGACCTGCTGGAAGACCAGAAGGACAAGGAAATCGTGATGTACTGCACCGGGGGAATCCGCTGCGAGAAGGCCAGCGCCTACTACCTGCACCGGGGCTTCGAGCGGGTGAGTATGGTCGACGGCGGCATCATCGAATACGCCCGGCAGTGCGAGGCCCAGGGGCTGGAAAAGAAGTACATCGGCAAGAACTTCGTTTTCGACGAGCGGCTCGGCGAGCGGATTACCGAGGACATCGTTAGCCGCTGCCACCAGTGCGGCCGGCCGAGCGACCGCCAACTCGATTGCGCCAATACCGCCTGCCACATCCTCTTCATCCAGTGCGAAGACTGTGCCGCGGACTATGCGGACTGCTGCTCGGAGGAGTGCCGCGATTTCAATCGGCTGCCGGAGGAAGAGCGTGCCCGACTGGCGCCGGGTCGTACCTTCAACGGACAGCGATACGGCAAGGCAATGCCGCCCCGCAGCGAACCGGAGGGCGGCGCCGGCATTCACTAGATATGACGCTTAAGATTTCCCTGCGGTCAGTGGCCGCGACTGCTATCCTGCTTTTCCTGTTCTCGTCCTGCGTACCCTTTTCCGGTGGGCGGGGCTCCGGTCCCGAAGACAATCCCCTGCGGGTCATGTCGTACAACGTCCGCTACGACTCCCCCGACGACGGCCGCAACCGCTGGGAGAACCGCCGTGACCTGCTGGTGAGTCAGGTGCTTTTCCACCACCCCCACGTCATCGGCACCCAGGAAGTACTTCCCAATCAGCTGGGCTATCTGCGCCGGCAGCTGGACGATTACGACTACGTCGGTGAGGGCAGGGACGGAGGTGATGAGGGGGAGTATTCCGCCCTCTTTTACGACAAGCGCAAGCTTCGGCTGGAAGACAGTGGAACTTTCTGGCTATCCCCCACGTCCGGACGGGTCTCCACCGGCTGGGATGCCGCCCTGCCCCGCGTCGTGACCTGGGCCCGACTGCGGAGGCTGGATACCCGCGAGTCATTCATAGCCTTTAACACCCACTTCGACCACCGCGGCGAACAGGCGCGCCTGGAAAGCGCCAAGTTGCTGGTCAACATGATCAGTCAGCTCAACCGCGACCGCCTCCCCGTGGTGGTGACCGGCGACCTCAACCTGACCCCGGACACCGAGGCCATTGGAATCCTCACCGGCTATCTGAGGGATGCCTACGCGGTCTCCCCCGTTCGCCTGGGGCCCGAGGGAACCTTTACCGGCTTCGACTACGACGCCCCGGCGGAGCGGCGCATCGACTACATCATGGTCTCACCGGGCGTTGAGGTCCTGCGGTTTGCCACCCTCACCGACGCCGTCAACCGGCGCTTCCCCTCCGATCACTTCCCGGTGGTGGCCGAGGTCGTGCTGCCCTGACCGAAGATACCTTTCAGTAGGTAATTGAAGACTTCCGGCGCGTTTAGCTTTTCCGGCTTTTCCTGCCGGCTGATAAATACAGGCAGGTCGCCGTCCGGCGCGCCCAGCCGGCCGTGGGATCCCTTCACCAGTTCCGGGCGCAGCGGCACTACGTCCATCAGCGTCCGGAAGCCCAGTTTTTTGCCTACCACCTTTAGTCCGATGCGGGGGATCATGAGCTTCTTGTCGGGATCGAGGAACATCTCGACTGGGTCATACCCAGGCTTCTTGTGGATATCGACGGTGCGTGCGTAATCGGGTGCCCGCGCATCGTCCAGCCAGTAGTAGTAGCTGAACCAGCTGCGGTCGTCGGCCACCGCTACCAGTTCCCCGGCCCGCTCGTGGTCGATTTTGTATTCCCGCTTCCCGTGCTCGTCCAGCAGCAATTCGATGCCGGGTTCGTCCTTGAGCAGGTCGCGGACGAGGGGGATGTCGGCCGGGTCCTGGATGTAAATGTGGGCGATCTGGTGGTCGCAGAGGGCGACGGCGCGGCAGGTGCCGACGTCAAGCAGCTCGGTCCCGCGTTCTTCCCGCACGCTGATCAGACCGGCCTCCCGCAGCCGCCGGTTGATGGGTACCGGCCGGTCGACGTTGGTGATGCCGTATTCGGAGAGCACGCAGACCTCCACGCCGTTGGCTTCGTAGTAGTTGATCAGCTTTTCCACCACGCCGTCGATTTCCCGCAGGTCCTGCCGCACCGAGGGGTGGTCGGTGCCGTGCCGCTGGAGGTTGTAGTCGAGGTGGGGCAGGTAGACCAGGTTCATCGTGGGCCGGTGCCACTCGTGCACCAGGCGGGCGGCGTCGGCGATCCACTGGCTGCTGACGATGTTGGTCCGGGGGCCCCAAAACGAGAACAGCGGGAAGGTACCCAGCTCCTGCGTCAGGCGGTGCCGCAATTCCATGGGGAAGGTGTAGCAGTCGGGCATCTTGCGACCGTCGGCGAGGTACTGGGGGCGCGGCGTCACGGTGTAGTCGACCGAAGCGTACATGGCGTACCACCAGCAGATATTGGCTACCGTGAAATTGGGATCGCGCTCGCGGGCTACCTCCCAGATCTTGGGCGACTGCACCAGGTGATTCGACTGTCTCCACAGCTTCAGTTCCATTTCGTCGCGAAACAACCAGCCGTTAGCCACGATCCCGTGGTCTCGGGGATATTTGCCAGTGAGGTAGCTCGTT
Organism: Neolewinella litorea; assembly: GCF_004803465.1. Lineage (GTDB taxonomy): Bacteria > Bacteroidota > Bacteroidia > Chitinophagales > Saprospiraceae > Neolewinella > Neolewinella litorea. The sequence goes on from NZ_SRSF01000001.1 coordinate 1,019,321, forward strand.
TGCGCGGTCGTGGTCACCGCGGGCAGGGCGGGCCGCACGGTGGTGATTCGGCGGTTGGCCGACCACCGCGACAGAAAGGGGGTATCCGGACCGATTAGGTTAGCGGTGAGTCCTACGATGTTGAGGATGGCAGTGGGGCGCATGGTCGGTTAGTCTTGAAGTTGGCGGCGTACCCAGTCGAGTTCGCGGTGAATGGAATCGGTGAGCCCAAGCCGCTGGTGATCGGGCAGCACGTCCCAGGTGTAGGTTTCCACCTCCAGGTGGTTGGTGAAGGGCTCGGCCTGCCACAGCCGCAGCGTCTCCCGGATGGTGTCGTTGGTAGAGTGCAGCAGTCCGTAACTGTTGGCGTAGATGGGCACATGGAAGTGCGTCCGCAGGCTGCGGTAAGCCGGGTCATCCAGCACGTCCAGGGCCGGTGCCAGATCGGGGAAGCGGTCGATGCGGCCGTCGTCCCGCAGCAGGGCCGCCTGGTGCAGGTAGACGGGTTCGTCGTAGGGCCGCAGGCTTGCGCGGACTGATTCGCGGTCGCCCGTCAGGTCGGCCCGCAGGGCGGCGCTGATCTGCAATCGCCCGATCCGTACGCCCTCATCGAGCAAGGCGTGCAGGGCTTCGGCCGGCTCCTCAAAGGCTACCGCGAAGTGACAGACGTCGTAGCAAATGGCTAGGTGCCGACGGACGTCCGCCTCCCGGCCGCCCCGGGCCAGGCGGCGGTAGAAATCAAGAAATTCCCCGCTGTTCTCGAGCAGACCGTCGGGCTCCGGTTCCACGTCGAGGTGCAGGTCGAGCCCCGTGCGCTGGCGTATGGCGGCGAGGTGGTCGATCACCTCCAGGATATGTTGCTCCATCCGTTCGTAGCCGGGCACCCGCGCGCCGCCGCCCACCGGTGCGTGCCAGGGTTTGTAGGAGAGCGGTGAAGTTGAAACGCCGCCGTCCATCCCTTCCGGGAGCAGGGCAGCCAGGATGTCGAACAGGAGTTTGGTGTAGACCAAGCGCTCGCGGGTCGACCAGTCGGGAGCGTGCACCTCGTCCTTAACCCGCTCCCCGTGGAAGCCGCCGTAGGGGAATCCGTTCATGGTAAAAACGTAGCAGTCGTGCTCATCGAGCCACCGCCGGAAGGCCTTGAGGTTGCGGGGTTCGGCCAGTTCGCTCGCCGCGCGTCCCGACAGCCGCAGCCCGATACCGAAGGGTTGGTCCGGGCAGGATTTACGCTTTACTTCCAGCACGTGGCGCAGGCTGTGCCGCACCTCCGCCCAGCTTTCGCCGGGGTGAATGTTCGTACAGTAGGTCAGGTGATGGTCGGGTGCAATCTTCATAGGGCGCGGACGCGGGTGCAAAAGTGGGTAGGGTGAACCGCCGGGAGGGGTGGTTTCAGGTCACGGCAAAGTAGCGCGCCAGACCGTAAGACACGGGTAGCAGGGCCAGCACGACCAGTCCGGCGGGCAAGCCCATGAATCCCGCGGCCAGACAGGCATTGAGGGGAATGAGGGAAATCACGCCGGTCTTGACGGCATTCTTAATCGTAGGGGGGCGGTTGTCGCGGATGGCCCCCACCTTGGCCCGCAGGTTCATGCCGTACCAGAGCAGCAGGAACGGCAGAGCGGGCCAGAATTCGAAGACCGTCCAACGGCTGAGCAGCAGCAGGGCCACGGCCACGGCGGTATCGAGTCCCAAGGCCAGTTGAATGGAAGAGCGGTTCTGGCCGCCAACCTCGCCGCGGCTGGTCAGGGTGATCGCCCCGATGAAGACCACCGGCAGGAAGCTCAGCCACCAGAAGATGTCGAGCGCCGCGGCACTCAGACTGATACCAAGGAGCAAGTTGCCGCCCCGGCACATCCCCATGACGAGCGGACCAAAGAAGGCCTGGTGCTTGGCCCAACCGTTGTAGAGCAGCGTCAGCAAGGCTACGGCCAGGGCTATGGCGGCACTCGAGGTACCGGCGAATGCGGCAACCCCTACTCCACCGAGGAGGAGCAGTCCGCCCAAAAGGATAGCGGACGTCAGGGATACCTTGCCGCTGGGCAGGGCGCGTTCCGGTCGCTCTACGCGGTCGAGGTCCAGGTCAAATACGTCGTTGAAAACAACGCCCCCGCCGTACAGCCCGAGGGTCGACACACAGAGCCAGCCCAGGGCTTCGCTCCAGCTGCCTTCGAGGGCAGCGGCTACGCTCGCGCCGGCTAGGATGTCGGCCACGGCGGTGACCAGGTTGGCGGGTCGGAGGAGGGTAAGGTAGGGGCGTAGTGACACGGGCCGGGAGGCTTTAATTTTCGATGATGTTGTCTCCGGCGGAGGTGGTGCGGCGCCCGTTGCGTAGCACGCTGTTGCCACTGAAGAGCTGGCTGCGGTCAATCTCCGGTGCGTCGAGCCAGTCGCTTTCCTTCATTTGTCCGCTCTGCGAGTACGCGGTAAGGGCGTTCTGGTAGGTGACCTTGCGGACATCCTCCTCGGAGATGCCGCGCTCCAGCATAAGGGCGGCGGTTTTGGGTACGGAGAGCGGGTCGCTGATGCCCCAGTCGGCGGAGCTGTCGACGATGATGCGCTCCGGGCCGTAGTGCTTCATAAGGTCAACCATGCGTTCGTTACCCATCTTGGTGCCGGGATAGATGGTGAAGGCGGTCCAGTAGCCCCGGTCGAGCACCTCCTGGGCGGTTTCCTCATTGCAGTGGTCGATAATGACCTTGGTGGGGTCGCAGCCGTGCTCCTCGAGTACATCCATACTCCGGTAGGTCCCGTTCTTTTTGTCGCGGTGCGGCGTGTGGATCAGGATGGGCAGGTCGAGTTCCTTGGCCAGTTCGATCTGCTGGCGGAAGTACTTGTCTTCGGCCTCAGTCTGGTCGTCGTACCCGATCTCGCCGATGGCGACCACGCCCTCCTTGGTGGCGTAGAGGGGCAGCAGGTCCATCACCTCCTCGGCCAGGGCTTCGTTGTTGGCTTCCTTGGAGTTCAGGCCGATGGTGCAGTAGTGGCGGATGCCGAACTGGGAGGAGCGGAAGCGTTCCCAGCCGACGAGGGTGCTGAAGTAGTCGCGGAAGGAGCCCGCGGCGGTGCGGGGCTGTCCGAGCCAGAAGGCGGGTTCGATGAGCGCGACGATACCGGCCGCGCGCATGGCTTCGTAGTCGTCCGTGGTGCGGGAAACCATATGTACGTGGGGGTCGATAAATTGCATAGCTGCTGGGTGTTTAGTGGAAGGGGTATCGGCTCGGAAATTCGGGAACCGGCCCGAAAACCAAAAAAATCTGGTGCGTAAAGTAAGGAGGATCAGGTAGCGCGCCGCTCCTGCCGCCGGCCGATGGTGTTCCAGGCGGGAAGGTCGGTGGTAGACAACTGCTGCTCCTTTAACCATTCGCGCGCCGGGGGGTACTTGCTATCGGAAAGGGCCCGGGCGGCGGCGAGCTGTTCGAGTTCATCGCCTTCGAGGAGGGTCTTTTGCAGTGCCGGCAGCGATCGCTCGTTGACGAAGCCGTCTACGAAGCGCCACAGTTCCGGACTTACCGGCCGGTGGGCCGACCACCGCTCCTCGGCGTAGTCGAGGAAAATATCGGCCAGCCGTTCGTTCTTGCGCTCCTCGATGCGGTAGATGCGGTACATGGGCCGCTGCATGAACATGGCCTTGAGCACCATCTGGTTCCAGGCGTCTTCCGAGAGGTAGCGGGCGGGATAGGGATTGTCCAGAGCGATGGCATCGAATACGCCCACCATATTCGTGCGCAGTCCTTCGCGGGCGCGGCCGGGAAATTCCGCGGCGTTGCTCAGGAAGTACAGTCCGCGGTACAGCGCCATCAGCTCCCGGTAATCGGCGGTGGTGAATAGTTCGTCCAGAACCGCCCGGTTGTCGGAGGGCGGAAGGGCGCACATCAGCAGGATGCGCCCGAGTTCGTCGGCGGTCCAGGGGGTAGCGGCGAAGTTGGGATAGATCGCGTTGAACGAACTGTACTCCGCTTCGGTAAACTGCAGTTCTTCCTTACCCAGGAAGCGCGGACAGGCCCCAAAGGCCAGGTAAAAGCTGCGCGCCTTGAAGTCCGTCTCCAAAGCAGTCAATTTCCCTTCCAGCCACCGCCTTCCCTCGGGCGACAGGTGGCGGAGCAGGATGTGATGGATGGTACCGTTCATGTCGAAAGCTAGGTATTTTCTCGGGGAAGGAACTGCATGCCCCACGGTAAGGTTTCCTCATCCCGGCAATGGAAGGCGGGCAAGGCACAGCGTCGCGGAACCCTCCCGGACGGCCGTGCAGTGTTAGTCCCGACACCCGCGGGCGCGCCCCGGGACAAATTCAGTTCTCCTTGAGGACCATGGTGCCCATTTTGAGTTTGGCTTTCAGGGCGAAAACCTCGTCGCGGTACTGGGCCGCGCTCATGAAGTCGAGTTCCTTGGCGGCTTTCTTCATTTTGCGTTCCGACTCCTGGATGGCCATCTCGATCTGCTCCTTGGTCATGGCCTGCAGCACGGGATCGGCGGCCAGACTGGGCTGGGTGGATTCGACGTAGGCCTGCCGGCCCTTGCGGCCACGAATGTCGAGGATGGTACTGCGGTTGATGATCTCCTCGCGCGTTTTGGCGAGGGTCTCCGGGGTGATGCCGTTCTCTTCGTTGTAGGCCATCTGGATGGTGCGGCGACGGTTGGTCTCGTCAATGGTGCGCCGCATGGAATCGGTCATGACATCGGCGTAGAAAATGACCAGTCCGTTGCTGTTGCGCGCGGCCCGGCCCGCGGTCTGGGTTAGGCTGCGTTCGTTGCGCAGGAATCCTTCCTTGTCGGCGTCCAGGATGGCTACCAGGGAGACTTCCGGCAGGTCGAGTCCTTCCCGCAGCAGGTTGACCCCCACCAGTACGTCGAACTCCCCGAGGCGCAGGTCGCGCAGGATCTCCACGCGCTCCATGGTATCGACTTCGGAGTGGATGTAGCGCACCTTGATGTTCATGTTGGCGAAGTAGCTCGTGAGTTCCTCGCTCATGCGTTTGGTGAGGGTGGTGACCAGTACGCGTTCGTTGACCTTGCGGCGCTCGTCGATCTCCTCAATTAGGTCGTCGATCTGGTTGAGGCTGGGCCGGATCTCAATGGGTGGATCGAGCAGTCCGGTGGGCCGGATGAGTTGCTCGACGATCTCGCCGCCCGTCTGCTCGAGTTCGTAATCGCCGGGCGTGGCCGATACGTACACCACCTGGTTGATTAGGCTTTCAAATTCGGTAAAATTGAGCGGGCGGTTGTCCATGGCCGAGGGCAGGCGAAAGCCGAAATTGACCAGGGACAGCTTCCGCGCACGGTCGCCGCCGAACATGCCGCGCACCTGCGGGACGGTTACGTGGCTCTCGTCAATGATCATCAGGTAGTCGTCCGGGAAGTAATCCAGCAGGCAGAAGGGCCGCGTGCCCGGGCGGCGGCCGTCGAAGAAGCGGCTGTAGTTTTCCACTCCGTTGCAGTAGCCGAGTTCGCGCATCATTTCGAGGTCGAAGCTGGTGCGCTCGTGGATGCGCTTGGCTTCCAGCAGGCGGCCTTCTTTCTCGAAGTAGCGTTCCTGTTCGTAGAGCTCATCCTCGATGTTGCGGATGATGCCGTTGAGCCGCTCCTTGGGGGCCACGTAGAGGTTGGCGGGGAAGATGGCGGCGTTGCGCATGGTTTCGATGCGCTTGCCAGATTCGATCTCGATGCGCTCGATACTTTCGATCTCGTCGCCGAAGAACACCACGCGGTAGCCGAAATCCACGTAAGGCAGGTTGATGTCCACCGTATCACCCCGTACGCGGAAAGTGGCGCGGCGGAAGTCGGTCTCCGTGCGGCTGTAGAGACTGTCGACCAGGTCGTAAAGGAATCCGTTGCGGCTTTTGGTTTGGCCCACTTCGAGGCGGATGATGCCTGATTTGTAGTCTTCGGGGTTTCCCATACCGTAGATGACCGACACGGAGGCGACGATGATGATGTCGCGGCGGCCGCTCAGCAGGTTGGAGGTGGCGCGCAGGCGGAGCTTGTCGACCTCCTCGTTGATGGCCAGGTCCTTCTCGATGTAGGTATCGGAGGTGGAGATGTAGGCTTCCGGCTGGTAGTAGTCGTAGTAGCTCACGAAGTACTCCACGGCGTTGTCCGGGAAGAATTCTTTGAACTCCCCGTACAGCTGGGCCGTAAGGGTTTTGTTGTGGGTAAGCACCAGCGTGGGGCGGTTCAGCTGGGCGATGGCGTTGGCCATGGTGAAGGTCTTGCCGGAGCCGGTGACGCCCAACAGGACCTGGGAGCGTTCGCCCTCGCGTACGCCGTGGACCAGTTTCTCGATGGCCGTGGGTTGGTCACCGGTGGGGGAAAATTTCGAGGTCAGGTTGAAGGCCATAGGGGTCGGTTGCGGGTCTATTGGGGAACCGGTGGCGAGGCCAATTGTTGGTCGGCGGCGGTCACCTCAGGCGTCTGCTGCGTCCTCGTCCAGCAGGTCGGGCCGCCGCTCGCGGGTACGCTCCAGGGCCTGTTCTTCGCGCCACGCCTCGATGGCACCCGTGTCGCCGCTGCGGAGGATCGGGGGTACCTCGCGGCCCCGCCATTCGGCCGGACGGGTGTAGACGGGCGGGGCGAGGAGGTCGTCCTGAAAAGTGTCAGTAAGGGCGCTGGTTTCGTCGCCGATCACGCCGGGCAGGAGTCGGCCGATGCTGTCGACCAACACCGCAGCCGCCAGTTCGCCGCCCGACAGCACGTAATCGCCGATGCTGATCTCGATGGTTACGTACGCTTCCCGGATCCGCTCGTCGATGCCTTTGTAGTGGCCGCAGATGAGCAGCAGATTCTGGCAGAGGCTGAGTCGGTTGGCGCGGCGCTGGGCGTATCGCTCCCCGTCGGGGGTGAGGTAGATCACTTCGTCGTACTGCCGCTGCTCGCGCAGTTCGTCGATCAGGGCGGCCAGGGGTTCGCAGCGCATGACCATTCCGGCGCCGCCGCCGAATTGGTAGTCGTCGACGCTGTTGTGCTTGCCAATGCCGTAGGGGCGCAAGTCGTGCACGCGGACGGTCAGCAGCCCCTTGTCCTGCGCGCGCTGCAGGATCGAGTGGGACAGCGGGCTGTCGAGGAGTTCCGGGACGGTGGAGATGATGTCGATGTGCAAGATGTCGGGGTTGGCTGGGGCAAAAGTAAGACCTGGTCCTGCTGCATAGTGGTCGGACGACTAAAGTGGTCCGATCACTTACCGGTCGGACCAGTCATCCCCCCGCCCCCGGCATCCACCACGGCTCATTCACCGCCGGCTGCACCAGCTGATCGGCCAGTCCGTGCTCGTTCATCAGCCGGGCCGCCCACAGGATAGGCTCGGAGGGAGGCTCAAAACTCAGGTCGTAGGTTCCGTGGTGCATGGGCCACCAGTAGTGCGCGCCGAGGTCGCGGTAGCCGCTGAAGGCCTCGGCCGGATCGGCGTGGTTGCTTTGCATCATGTAGTCTGGTTTGTAGGCGCCGATGCCGAGCAGCGCCACGTCGATGTCGGGGAACATGGTTCCGATTTCCTTCCAGTAGGGTGTCTCGGCGCTGTCGCCGCCGAAGTAGATGCGCCGCCGGCTTTCTCCCTCCCCCACCGTGAACATGAAACTTCCCCACAGTCGCCGGTTGAAGTCGGTGATCCCCCGCCTGCACCAGTGGCGGGTAGGTAGGAAGTACACCTCCACCCCGGTGCCCGCCAGGTCGTAGCGCTGGAACCAGGCCGCCTCCTCGATTGGGGTGCCGCCCACCCAGTCGCCGATCACGTCGGTCATGCGGAGCGGGGCCAAAATTTTGCGGATGGTGTTATTCGCGCAGATCGCACGTATGCACTGTTCGTCGACGTGGTCGCGGTGATCGTGGCTCAGCAGGAGATAATCGATCCCCCGCAGCTCGCGGTAATCGAAGGGCGGATGCACCCGGCGCGGCACCAACGGCATATCCGCCAGTTGGGGGTCGGTCAGGAAGCGAATTCCGTTCAACTGCATCAGAAAACAGGCGTGGCCCAGCCAGACGATGTAGTTGCGCTTCCGGTCTTCGAGATACCGCACATCCTGCGCCACGGGCGGCACCCAAGGGTCGGCCTTCTTCTGCGCCCGCTGCGGATTCGGGGAGAGCAACATCTTCAGCAGCGGCGGCCAGCTGGCCCGGAAGGGGTGCTGCAGGTACTGAAATTCACCGTCCACGATGGGGTTGCCCCGCCACCGGCCCGCCTGGTCGGGGTGTACGGGTAAGGCAGGATTGAGCAGGTATTCCATAGGTTCTTTTGGCGCGTACGCGGGTGCAAAAAGCGGTCAAAGGTGCAAAGTCGGTTTGGCGGCGGCGTGTTGACCCTGGCATCAAAACTGAACCTGAACCTCCGGTCCCTGCCCGGCCGGACGACCGCTGAACCAGGATTTAACCCGGAAAGTGAAAAAGGGTGCACACGTTGTGAAATCCTGCGCGCGCGCCCACTTCCCGCTCAGAATACATTTACGAAACGCACGATCGGAAACCCCGGATGACCGATCGGCCAGTCGATCATTCCCCGCGACCCGGCCCCGGCCGGCAACCAGCGGCCAAGCTTACTCAGTGAAACGCTACCTTCTATTTGCGGTATTGACGGCCCACTCCACTTTGGTCACCCTTTGCGGGCAGTCGGCCGGTCCGGATCCGGACCGCGATTCCTACCGCAACCCCATCCTGCACGCCGATTATTCCGACCCCGACGTACTGCGGGTAGGCGATGACTTCTACCTGACGGCCTCCAGTTTCAATGCCGCCCCCGGGCTCCCCATCCTGCATTCGCGCGACCTGGTGCACTGGCAACTCATCAATCACGCCCTGCCCCGGCAGGTGCCCCTGGACACCTTCGCCCAACCCCAGCACGGGAACGGGGTGTGGGCACCCGCCATCCGCTTCCACGACGGTTACTTCTATATCTACTGGGGCGACCCCGATTTCGGTATCTATATGGTACGTACGCAGGACCCCGCCGGTGCCTGGGAAGACCCCGTGCTGGTCCGGGCCGCCAAGGGCTGGATCGACCCCTGTCCCCTCTGGGACGACGACGGCAAGGCCTATCTGGTCCACGCCTTCGCCGGCAGCCGCGCTGGCATCAAGAGCGTGGTGGTGGTCCACGAGATGTCGCCCGACGGCCGGGAGCTCCTCGACGACGGCGTACTGGTATTCGACGGCCACGCGGCGCACGGAACCATTGAGGGCACCAAATTCCACAAGCGCAACGGCTACTACTACATACTGGCGCCCGCCGGCGGCGTGGCCACCGGCTGGCAGACCGTCCTCCGCTCCCGCAACGTCTACGGCCCCTACTCCGAGCAGGTCGTCCTGCACCAGGGAGACACCGACGTCAACGGTCCCCACCAGGGCGCCTGGGTCGAACTGGCCAACGGCGACGACTGGTTCGTCCACTTCCAGGAAAAGCAACCCTACGGGCGCATTGTCCACCTGCAACCCGCCCACTGGGAAGACGATTGGCTGCGGATCGGCGTGGACCACAACCAGGACGGCATCGGTGAACCCGTATCCTCCCATGCCGTACCCCGCACTACTCACCGGTCCACACCCGCGGCTCAGGTGGCCGACGATGAGTTCGATGCCCCCCGGCTTGGGCTGCAGTGGCAGTGGCAGGCCAATCCGGATGCCACCTGGGCCTTCCCGACGGCCCTCGGTTACCTGCGGTTGAACCCGGTGGTCACCGCCGGTATGCGCAATCTCTGGGACGCCCCCCACCTGCTGCTCGCCAAATTGCCGGCCGAATCCTTTACGGCCACTACGAAGGTGACGTTCTACCCGCATTTCGACGGCGAGCACACCGGACTGATCATGATGGGACGCGACTACGCCTACCTGGCCGTCGAACGGGTCGAAGGCCAGCTCCGGCTGAAGTCCGTCCAGTGCCTAAATGCCGAGAACGGAGCGCCGGAACGCACCCTGGCCACCACGCCCCTCGAGCAGCCGGAAGTATATCTCCGCCTGACCGTCTTGCCGGGGGGAATGACCCGCTTTGCCTACAGCATCGACAACAAACAATTTACCCCCCTCGGTCCCCCCTTCCAGGCCCGCGAGGGCAAATGGATCGGCGCAAAAATGGGATTGTTTGCCTCCCGCGACCGCCGGGAAAACGACGGCGGTTACGCCAATTACGACTGGTTCAGAATCACGCCATGAAACACCTGATCGTACTTCTTGCCCTACTGTCCACCGCCGCCCTGCCGGCCCAGTACGCCACCGACCTCTATGTGGCGGCCGACGGCTCCGCGGAATTCACCCGCATACAGGACGCGATCGATGCCGCCAAGGCCTTTCCGGATAAGCGCATCACCATCCACATCAAGAACGGCACCTACCGGGAGAAAGTCAGCGTCCACGCCTGGAACAACCGCCTGACCCTGGAGGGGGAAAGCGCCGCGGCCACCATCATCCGTTTCGGCGACCACTTCGACGGGATCGATCGGGGGCGCAACAGTACGTTTCATACCCCTACCCTGCTGGTGCGCGGCGACGAATTTCTCGCCCGCAACCTCACCGTGGAGAATACCGCCGGACCGGTGGGGCAGGCCGTAGCCGTGGCCGTGGAAGCCGACCGCGCCCGGTTCTTCGATTGTCGCTTTCTGGGCCACCAGGATACCCTCTACGCCGACGGCTTGAACACCCGCCAATACTACAAGAACTGCTACATCGAAGGAACCACCGACTTCATCTTCGGGGCCGCTACCGCCCTGTTCGAGGACTGCACCATCCACAGCAAGGCCGATTCCTACATTACCGCCGCCAGCACCCCGGAAGGACGCGACTTCGGTTTCGTCTTTCTTAACTGCCGACTCACCGCCGCCCCCGGCGTGGATGCGGTCTATCTGGGCCGGCCCTGGCGTGCGCACGCGAAGACCGCCTTCATCAACTGTGAACTGGGCGACCACATCGTGGCGGCGGGCTGGGACAACTGGAGCGATCCGTCGCGCGAAGCCACCGTTTTTTACGCCGAATACGGCAATACAGGAGCGGGAGCGGCTGGCGGCGCGCGGGTGCCGTGGAGTCACCAACTGAGCCGTGCCAGGGCGGCCCGCTACCGGAAATCCGAAATTTTCAAACCCTTTACCCTGCCTGTCATGGCAGACTGACCTATGCCAAGATCATTCATATTTCTGGGACTTCTCCTCGGATCGTCCTTTGGCCTCTCGGCCCAGGCGGGAGACACCTTTACCGTCGTCAACACACAGAACGTCCCCCATGCGGATGGCGTAGTGCGCCTCGACCTCGCCGACGTCCCGATCCTCGATCCGGACACCCCCGTCCGCTTCTCCGTAGCCGGCAAAAACGTGCCCTACCAAGCTTTGGACGAGGATCGCGACGGCCGCACCGATGGCTACGTGCTGCTGCTGGACCTGGCCGCCCGGGAGCAGCAGACCGTTGCGGTGCATCCCCTGAAGGAGGGGGAAGCGGTGCCGAATTTCCCGCAGCGCACCCAGGCGGAGCTCTCCCACAAGATCAACGGACGGTGGCAAGACCGGGAATACCTGGGCGGTACCTTCCGCAACGTTGATTCCCTCACCGTGCCTCCCGAGCACACCGATCATTCCTGGTACCTGCGGTACGAGGGTCCCGGGTGGGAGTCGGACCTCGTCGGGTACCGTTTCTACCTCGACTGGCGCAATGCCACCGACGTATTCGGCAAGCGCACCACGGACATGGTGCTGCAGGACGTGGGTCAGGACGGCTTCGATTCCTACCACGAACCGGCCGACTGGGGCATGGACGTACTCAAGGTGGGCAAGGCGCTGGGCGTAGGCTCCCTCGCCACTTGGCACGAGGCGGGGGCCCTGCGGGTGGAACAGACCGATTCGGTTTCTGCCGCCATCGTCGCCAACGGGCCCGTGGAAAGCCGCATCCGCACCCGCTACCACGGTTGGACGGTGGGCGACCGCACCACGGACGTGGTCTCCGAACTTTCCATTCACGCCGGCAGTCGGTTGACGCGCCACGACGTCGCCCTCTCCGACCCCCTCGACAACCTGGCCACCGGCATCGTGAAGCTGGAGCAGGGTGAGGTACTCCAGGGACAAGCCGGGGACTGGGCCTACCTGGCCACCTGGGGGCCTCAGAGCCTCGCCGGCGACCTGCTCGGTCTGGCCGTCCTGTACCGCAGCTCCGATCTGCAGCAGGTCACGGAAGATACCCACAGCCACGTGGTGGTGCTGACCCCCCGCGACCGGCAGCTGACCTATTACTTTCTCGCGGCCTGGGAAATGGACCCCCAAGCCATCAAAACGCGCGAAGCCTTCACCAGCTACCTGGAGGAGCAACTGCAGCGGCTCAACGCCCCCCTCGCCCCTTCATTTTCCCGGCGCTAACGCACCGTTTCCGCAAAACGACAAACGATATGTACCATAAATCACTGACCAACTTACTCGGCGGGATGGCCGCGGCCATCCTGCTGCTTGCCCTGGCACCCGCGTGTACCGCCCCCGAAACGGAAACCGGCACCGCCCCCCCACCCGCCGTTTCGGTGGCCATCAAGGATACCCGCCCCTGGTCGGAAAGGATGGCCCTTAGCATCATGCAGCGCGCGCCCGAGGCCTGGCGGAACGACTTTCAGGAGAAGCCCCGCTGGAACTACACCCTGGGCCTGGTCCTGCAGTCCATCGCCGAAGTTGGCAAGCAACACGGGGATCCGGCCTTTGTGGCCTACGCCCGGGGGTACGGCGACACCATGATCAACGCCGAGGGTGAGATCCGCGACTATGAGCTGACCAAGTTCAACATCGACTACATCGCCCCCGGCCCCCTGCTTATGGACCTGTACGAGGAGACCGGTGAAGAAAAGTACCGCACCGCCATGAACACGCTGATGCGGCAGCTGGAATGGCAGCCGCGCACAACGGAGGGCGGCTACTGGCACAAACTGCGCTACCCCTGGCAGATCTGGCTCGATGGGCTCTTCATGGGCGAGCCTTTCCAGGCCGAGTACGCCCAAAAGTTCGACCGCCCGGAGGCTTTCGACCACATCGCCGAGCAATTTATCCTGGCCGAAAAGAAGATGCGTGATCCGGCAACGGGTCTGCTCTACCACGGCTGGGACGAAAGCCGCCTGCAGCGCTGGTCCGACCCCGAAACCGGTCTTTCCGACCATTTCTGGGGCCGCGCCGTGGGCTGGTATTGTATGGGACTGGTGGACGTTCTCGACTTTTTTCCCGCCGACCACCCCCAGCGGCCGGAGCTCCTCGCCATTCTGAACCGCACCCTGGAGGCCGTGATGGAGGTAAGGGACCCCGCCACCAAAACCTGGTGGCAGGTACTCGACCTGCCCGAACGCGAAGGCAACTACCTGGAATCGACCGCCAGCTGCATGTTCACCTACGCCATGATCAAGGGGGCCAACGAAGGGTACCTGGATGAACGGTACCGGAAGCTGGCTCAGGAGAGCTTTGACGGCATCCTGGAGACCTTTATCCGCGTCGACCCCGACGGATCCGTGCACCTGACGCAGGGTTGCTCGGTGGCCGGACTGGGGGGAGACCCCTACCGCGACGGATCCTTTGAATACTACATCAGCGAACCCGTGCGCGACAACGACCCAAAAGGGATCGGGCCCTTCATGCGGGCCAGCCTCGAATTCGAGAAGGCGTCGTCCACTTCAAAATTATAAGCGAAGCGGCGGAACGTACGCCAGGTTGCCGGAGGATAAATGCTGCACAGCTTATGTGAATTCATGCATGCCCCCTAATTCGGCTACCGCCCTATGCTTTCACTTCCTTTGCCATATATGCTTTTCGGCTCACCAGTATTATAAAATTTATGATCATGCGACAAAAAGAGTACAACATTATCTTCGGCGTACTGCTGTTCCTGCTGGGGGTCTTTCCCCCGGACCTGAGCGCGCAGGGCACCGTCACCGGTACGGTTACCGATCTGGAAGGCGAGCCCCTGATCGGCGTAACCATAATGGTCAAAAACACGGGTACGGGTTCGGTGACCGATTTCGACGGCAAGTACGACGTCGGCGCCGCCCCCGCGGATACCCTGGTATTTTCTTATACCGGCTACGGTTCCCAGGAGGTGGCCGTCGGCAACCGGGAGGTGATCGATGTGGAACTTTCCGCCGAGGCCTCCCTGCTGGATGAAGTGGTGGTCGTAGGATACGGTACGGTAAGGCGATCGGACCTGACGGGCTCCGTGGCCTCCGTCTCCGGCGAAAAACTGGCCGCCACCCCCTACGCCAGCGCCGCCCAGGCGATCACCGGCCGCCTGCCCGGCGTGAACGTCCTGACCACCGACGGCTCCCCCGATGCCGAGGTAGTCATCCGGGTACGGGGCGGGGGATCCATCACCCAGGACAACTCGCCGCTCTACGTGGTCGATGGGTTTATCGTCGGCAGCATCCGCGACATCCCGCCGACGGACATCGCCAGTATAAGTGTACTCAAAGACGCCGCCGCTACGGCGATCTACGGGGCCCAGGCCTCCAACGGGGTGATCGTGATCACCACCAAGCGCCCGGTGGCCGGTAAGATCAACATCAATTACAACGGCTACGTACAGGCCAAGGAATTGCCCACCAACCGCTCCTACGACGTACTCTCCCCCTACGAATTCGCGCTGGCGAACTACGAGTACGCCGCGGTTCGGTCCGAGGCGGACGTGCGCAATTTTGAGCGCTTCTTCGGCAAGTACGACGACCTGGAGCTGTATCAGCAGAAGCGGGGCACCGACTGGCAGGATGAACTCTTCGGCGACCCCCGCCTGTCGCAGTACCACAACCTGAGCCTCAGCGGCGGTAGCCAGGCTACCAAACTGAGCCTGAGCCTCACCAACAATACCGATGAGGGACTCTTGATCGGGTCCGGCTTCCGGCGCAATGCCCTCAACTTCAAACTGGAGCAAGACCTCTCCGACCGGCTCATCCTGGAAGCCGGCGCGCGCATCACCAATACGGTGGTTGACGGAGCGGGTACCTCCGGCTCGGCCCAGATCCGGATCCAGGATGCAGTACAGACGCGCCCCGTAAACGGCGTGGCCGACGAGCTCGAGATCGACCTGAACACCGTCAACGAATCCGACGACTTCCAGAGCTTCCTGCGCAGCCTGGTCAATCCTACCGAACTGGCCAAGCAGGACTGGCGGCGCACCACCGACAACGACTACATCTTCAACGCCGCCCTGGGGTGGAACATCGTCGACAACCTGATCGCGAAAACCACCTTTACCGGCTCCCGCAGCTTCGAGAAGCGCCTGCGCTATTTCGGCCCCCTCACCAGCGAATCCTTCAACAACGGCGGCAACCTGCCCCTGGGCGAAAAGACGAGCATCGAGCGCACGTCCTACCGCTGGTTGAATACCCTCTCCTACCGGCTGGTGTCGCTGAAGAACCAGAACCTGGACTTCCTGCTCGGCCACGAGATCTACTCCAACGGCGGCGAGGCCGACTTCCTGCGCGCCGAGGATTTCCGACGTTCCATCTCCCCCGAGGAACTCTTTGCGAACATGACCTTCGGGCGTACCGACCGGCACGAAACCCAGGTCTACACCAACTCCAACCGGCTTTCGTTCTTCGGCCGCGTGAACTACTCGCTCAACGACCGCTACCTGATCACCGGCACCCTGCGCTCCGACGCCTCGAGCAAATTTGCCGCGGGCAACCGCGTCGGCTACTTCCCCGCCGTGGCCCTGGGCTGGAAACTCACCGAAGAGGCCTTCCTGGAGAACGCCGACTGGCTGCAGGAGCTGAAACTCCGCGTGAGCTACGGTGAGACGGGCAACGACCGCGTAGACGCCACCGCCACCCAGTTCCTCTTCGTGGGGACTTCCAACCGCGGCCCCGGCTTCAACAACGTCGACAACGTCTACTATACGCCATCCGGCAGTACCCTCTACAATCCCTTCATCAAGTGGGAAACGACCATCAACCGGAATTTAGGACTGGACTTCTCCTTCTTCGACGGCATGGTGTACGGCGCCTTCGACCTGTACAAGAATACCACCGAGGACCTGCTGCTTCGCTCTTCGATCCCGTCCAATACGGGGTTCACCACTCAGTGGGACAACATCGGCTCCACCTCCAACCGCGGCGTGGAACTGGGACTGACCACCTACCTCGTTAGCCGTCCTGAGTTTTCCGTCTCCGCCACCTTCAACGTTGGCGTCAACCGCGCCCGGGTCGAGGACCTCGGGGGAACGGAGAGCCGCTTCTTCCAGTCGAACTGGGCGAGCACCGACCTCAAGGACCAGAACGACTTCCTGCTCACCGTCGGAGGTACCCTGGGTGACATCTACGGCTACGTGGCCGACGGCTACTACACCACCGACGACTTCACCGGCTACGACCCCGCCGCGGACGCCTATACCCTCCGCGACGGCATCGCCAACTCGGGCGCGACTGTGGGCAACCCCAACGTCCGGCCCGGCTTCATGAAGCTGAAGGACATTAACGGCGACGGCGAGATCACCAGCGACGACCGCCGCGTGATCGGCAACACCCTGCCGAAGCACCAGGGCGGGTTCGGCTTCGACGCCCGCATTAAAGGGTTCGACGCCTCGGTCTTCTTCAACTGGTCGTACGGCAACGACGTCTACAACACCGGCAAGATCCAGTACAACCAGTTCCGGCGCGTCACCTACGGCAACCTGCTGGAAACCATGAGCCTCGACAACCGCTTCACCTACCTCGACGTGGACGGTTCCTACACCGGCACCCCGGGGGGCATCGTGACCGACCTCGATCAGCTCGCCGAACTGAACGCGGGCAAGAACATCTGGTCGCACAACAGCTTCGGCGTGGCCCAGGCCGTGATCTCCGACTGGGCCGTGGAGGACGGTTCCTTCCTGCGTCTCAACAACCTCAACGTGGGCTATACCCTGCCCAACGACCTGACGTCGCGGATCGGCATTTCCAGCCTCCGCTTCTACCTGACCGGCAACAACCTGTGGCTGCTGACGAACTACTCGGGCTACGACCCCGAAGTGAGCACTTCCCGCAGCTCCTCCTACGCCGCCCTGACCCCCGGGGTAGATTTCTCCTCCTTCCCGCGAAGCCGTTCCTACACCTTCGGGGTCAACCTCAATTTCTAATTCGCCTACTGCAATCGATCAATCATGCTATACAAAGCTATACTGGCGGTACTCGCGGTAACCTGCCTCTCCGCCTGTCAGGACTTCCTCGAACCGGAGTCCATCTCTACCTTCGACACCAACTACGTGTTCTCCAATGTCGACGACGCCCGCAAAGGGGTCAACGCCATCTACGAACCCTTCGGCGAGGATGCCTTCCGTTCCCGGCTCTCGAACAATATGACGGGCAACACCGACATCGAGCGGCAGAGCGGCTGGACGAGTTCCTCCGACCGCTACCAGATCTGGGACCTCGAGGCCCTGTCGAGCAATAACGACCTGCGCCGCGTCTGGAACGCCGCCTATCAGGCCATCCGGGATGCCAACATCGCCATCGACGGCATTGAAAACAGTCCCGCCCTCGCCTCCGAGGACGCGCTCACGACCCGCACCATGAACCACCTGCTGGGCGAAGCCTACACGCTGCGGGCGTACTGGTACAGCATCCTGGCTTTCTACTGGGGCGATGTGCCTTACGTCCGGGAGGCACCCAAGGCGGGCAACGACTTTTTCCTGGAAAAAACCGACCGCAACTTTATCCTCAGTGAAGTCATCCAGGACATGATCGACATCGAAGGCAGGATGCTGTGGGCGGAGGACCTGCCCTACGGGATCGAGCAGGTAAATCGCGAATACACCTTGGGCATGATCGCCCGCCTGTCGCTGCAGCGGGGAGGCTACTACCTCAAACCCGACCTGACACAGGCACGGGAAGCCGACTACCTGGACTACTACCAGATCGCAAAGAAGTACACCGAAAAGCTGATGGCCCTCAAGGACCGTCCGCTGCCCGAAGACTTCCGGCAGGTGTTTCTCAACAACGCCAAGTTCATTTCGCCGGTGAACAGCGACATCCTCTTTGAGGTGCCCTTCGCCATCGGCAACGGCGACGTGGGCTGGAACATCGGCGTCACCGTTCAGGGTGGGGCCACGGCTTCCCACGACTACGGCTCGGGCAATAACTACATGGCCATGCCCCCGTCCTACTTTTATTCCTTCGACACGGCCGATATCCGGCGCGACGTCACCTGCGCCCTTTACATGATCAACACCGACGGGGAGATTGAATTCGCCCGCGGCGGGATCTCCAACATCGCGCAGGGAAAATGGAGTCGCTGGGACCTGGATTCCCCCCCTGGGGCCTCCTCCGCCAAGGGGACCGGCATCAACTGGCCCATGCTGCGCTACTCCGACGTCATATTGATGCACGCCGAAGCCGAGAACGAACTGAACGGTCCTACGGCCCTGGCCCAGGAGTCGCTCAAACGGGTCCGCCGCCGCGCCTTCGACGAAGCCGACTGGGGGGAGAAGGTCGACGCCTACGTGGCCGACGTGTCCGCCGGAAAAGAGACTTTCTTTGAGGCCATCGTGAACGAACGCGCCTGGGAGTTCGGCGGGGAGATGATCCGCAAGTACGAGCTCATCCGCTGGGGCAACTACTCCGAAAAAATGGCCGAGACCGTCACTACCCTGAAGAAAATGGCCGATTCGGCCATGGAGGGCTCCGGCCAGTACGCCGAACTGCCCGACTACATCTACTGGAAGGTGGACGAGAGCGGCAACTTCGTAGTGCTCAACCCCGACACCGAGGTGGCCGCTCCGCCGGACGACACCTGGAATCGTGAACCGTGGCTCATCGCGCTTAACGACGAGGTGACCGTCTACGACGAGTGGATCCTCAAGGACTGGAGAAACTACATAGACGAAGGCCCCAAACCGGGTACCGTACGCTACATCTTCCCCGTACCGGAGGAGGCCATCACCAACAGCCAGGGCACCCTTTCCAACGACGGCTACGCATTCTGATCCCCCCGTCAACTCACTTATTCAAGCATTATCAATGAAACAGTCCATGACAATCCTGCCCAAACTGTGCCTCATACTGCTGGGGGGCGCCCTGCTGCTCTTCGCCGGCTGTGAAAAGGAAGAATTCTTCGAAGAGACCCGCCTTTTTCGGCCGGTCCTCAACGAGCCCCTGGAAGCCGAACTCAACACCATCATCGTCAATATGGGCAACATCCGGGAAGCCACCTCGTACACCATCGAGGTGAGCCGCGACTCCTTCGCTTCCGTCCTTTACACGATCGAAAGCGACACCCACTACGTGGTCATCAACGAGGAAACCCTCAATGGGGAATCTCTGCTCTACGCCACCCTCTACCAGGTGCGGGCCACCGCCCACGCCGCCGAGGCGGCCTTTGACAGCCGCCCTTCCGACCTCGGCGACGTGCGCACCGAACGCTTCCCTTCCGTGCTGATCAGTCCGACCGAAGGAGACCTGCTCGATGCCCTGGCCCGGGTACGCTGGCAGGTAGCCGGAGCGCCAATTACCCACATCCGGGTGTTCCGGGGCAGCGACGAGCGGCTGACCGATCCCTTGCAGACCTTTGAAGTGGATGCCGTGGCCCAGGACACCGGAGCCTTTATCGTAAGCGGGCTCAAGGCCGAAACGGAATACCAGATCGCCATCTACAGCGGGACCGAGGGAGAAACGCTGCGGGGCTGGGACCTCTTCACCACCATCGCCAGCGCCATCGACCTCAACGATCCCAACGTCATCAACCTGAGCAACTCGAGCAATCCCGATACCCTGGAAGCGGCCATCGCCATGGCGCAGGACGGCCAAGTCATCGTACTCCAAAAAGGATTCGTGTACAATCTGCCGAAAGAACCGCTCGACAAGTCGATCACCATCACTTCAGCCTACGGCTTCGGCAGCGTTAAAACGGTGCTCTATACCACCGGCAACTGGAACTTCGCCGAAGGAGCTACCATCGACCACGTACGCTTCATCGACGTGGAGCTGCGGGGTGAAGACATCGGCGGCGACTACGTGTTCAACCCCAAGCTGGACACGCGAACGGTAGTGAACGAACTGACCTTCGAGAACTGCATCATCAATCATTTCCGGGGAATCATCCGCATCCGCAACCAGATGTTCGTGAGCAATTTCACCATCAACAACTCGCTGGTCCACCACATCGGAGGCTACGGTATCCTCACCGCCGATACCGACGGGGTGGGCAACGCCGCCTTCGACAACATCACGCTGACCAACAGCACCTTTTCCAAGGTCCACGTATTCATGCAATCCCGGCAGAACGCCCAAAGCATCACCATCGACAACTGCACCCTCAACGAAGTAGGTGACCCCGACGGCATCATCTTCCGCTGGCGCGGCGAGGAAGGTCTCCTCAGCAACGTCCTCGACGGCATTACCATCACCAATACCATCTGGGGTCCAGCCTGGGACGAGGGAGAAACCGGAAACACCGCCGTGCGCGGCATCTACGACGGGCTGGAGAATACCAACTTCAACGTCGTGAATACTTACGGTACCGCCGATTTTGCCTTCACCGCCGGCTCGGAGATACCGGGCTTCCCCAGCCTGGTTTACAGCGGAACCGCCGATGAACTCTGGGTGGCACCGGATCAACTGAATTTTAACTTCCAGGACAGTGGGTTTGCCGGAATCCGGGACAGCGGCGACCCCCGCTGGCGCCCCTTCTGAGGCCATCCCTGTTTGATTTCTTATTCGCATCCATTCCAACTGAAGCGCCCGGATATTCCGGGCGCTTCCTGTTTACGGCCTGGGCAGCAACTCCCAATTTTAGGCCACCCCAGCCTGCTGGGAACCGGAATGAATTCCCCCGCCACCCGGCGCCGGATAGAAATGAGTGGCGTGTACCCTCGGAACCGCTCAGACCGCTCCGGGGTTACAGGACAGAGCCGCCAGCGTCGGTCAGGGGAAGACGCGCTTCAGAAACTGCACCGTCAATTCCAGCGTCGGCTCGAACCACGGATCCAGTAGCCAGAAGGCGTGGGGGGAATCCGGGAAGGTGTGATCCTCGTGGTAAATACCCTGCTCGTCCAGCATCCTAAACAGGTCGTCACGGCCTGCGTGGAAGCGGGGATAGGAGCTGTTGACGAACAGGAAGGGCGGCGCGTGCCGATCCACGTACTCCAGCGGCGAAGCCTCCCGCCAGCGGTCCTGGTGTACGGCATAGTCTCCCAGCCAGGCGTTGGCTGAACGCCCGGTCCACTCGGGTTCCGCCTCCGGGTGCACGAAGGATACAATGCCGTCGATGTTCAGCACGGCCTGAACCTGCGCGGAATGACCCTGCCACGGTCCGAGGGTATCGTACAGGCTCCGCTCCGCCGTAACGCCCAGCAGCGAAGCCAGGTGAGCCCCGGCCGAGGCGCCGTACACGGCGATACGATTGCTGTCGATCCCGTATTCCGTGGCGTGGGCGCGCATCCAACGCAGGGCCTGCTTCAGGTCCTTCACGCCCGAAGGATACGGGGCTTCCGCGCTCAGGCGATATTCCGGGGTGACGGTAACGTAGCCGCGGTCGGCCAGTTGCTGGGCCATGGGGATCTGGTTTTCCTTCGACCCGGTGGTCCATCCGCCCCCGTGGATTAGCAGCACGCCCGGTCGGGGACCACGCTCCTCCAACCGTCGAAAAACGTCGAGGTAAAGTTGCCGGCCGTTCTCTACACTGGTATATACCAGGTTAGTATCGGCGAGCACGCCCGCCGGCAAGCGGGGGTATACGGGGCGCACCTCCGGATGGCTGCGGCGGATCTTCTCGTAGGAGGAATGAATGGAGTAAGTAGTATCCCGCGGGTGGTAGTCCGATTGGGCCAGGAGTCCGCCGGACACCAAAAGCGGGAGTAAAAAGTATGCCTTCATAAACCGGATACTATTGCGTTTCCAAAATGCCCGGCACCTGCGACCCCGCCCCTTCAGGGAACAACTGGCGGCGCGGACGCGGGTGCCGGGGGCCTTACAGGATGCGGAGCCAGTTGGTAAAGCGCTCCATCCAGTCGTCCGGAGTAGTCGGGTTGCGCAGTCCGAAACCGTGGCCGCCGGAGGGATAGAGGTGCATTTCCACGGGTACTTCGTTTCGCAGGCAGTTCTCGTAGAAGCGGAGGCTGTTCTGTACAGGAACGGCGCGGTCGTCGGCGGCGTGGACGAGAAAGGCGGGCGGCGTCTGCGGACCCACCTGCTCGTCGGCGCTGAACAGGTGCACCTGTGCTTCACCGGGCAGATCGCCAATGAGGTTGCGGCGCGAGCCGGTGTGGGTGATGGTGGAATCAAAGGAGACGACGGGGTACAACAAGGCGACGAAATCGGGCCGCACGGAGGTGGTGTCCGTCTCATTCGGATCGGCCGGCAGCGAAAAGCGCGTGGCGGCGGTGGCGGCCAGGTGGCCACCGGCCGAGAAACCCATGATCCCGATTTGGTGTGGATCAACCCCGTAAGCAGCAGCATTCTGGCGTACCGTACGAATGGCCTGTTGCGCATCCATCAGCGGGGCGAGCGATTTATCTACGTTCGTCGCGTCCTGGGGAATCCGGTACTTGAGCACGAAAGCCGTGATGCTGTCTGCGGCCAACCGTTCGGCCACCCACACCCCTTCCTTGTCGTAGGCGAGGCGGGCGTAGCCTCCCCCCGGACAGATGATCACCGCCCGGCCGTTGGGGTGCGCGGGTCGGTAGGCGGTCAGTTCCGGCACGGCCACCTTGCTGATGGCCCGCCCGCCGGAGGGGCGCTGCTCGGTCGTCTCCGGGTCGGGCACCGGCCGGGAATTGGGAACTTCTCCGGGGTAAAGGGGCCGGGTTTCCTGTGCCAATACCGGAGCAGTCGAGAAAAATAGGGCCAGGAGTAGCAGATGGTACATGAGATCAGCTTTTCAGGGTTTGCTTAACGGCGCACGCCATGCCCTCGCGCCCAATGCGCTGCAGGGCGCCGGAGAGTTCGGCGGCGAGTTCACCGTGATCGGACAAATCGCGCCCCCAGGCGCGCTCCCAGCCCAACACGCGGGCCGCCAGTAGGTCCGCACCCTCCGCGGCGCCGTAGTCCTCCCAGGCCTGGCCGAGAAAATCTATGGCCCAGTCGTCGTCGTTCAGCGGGATCGGTTCGCCGTGCAAATCTCCCCGGTAAAATCGGACCAGAGCGGCGAGCGCCAGCACCATCCGGGCCGGCGGCGCTCCGCGCTGGTCCAGGTAGGCCAGCAGCGACGGCAGCACCCGTTCCCGGAACTTCGAGACGGAATTCAGCGAGATGCTCAGCAGGCGATGGTGGATGAAGGGGTTGCGGAAGCGGTCCAGGATATCATCGGCAAAGGCCTCCAGGTCCACCCCGGGCAAGTCGAGAACGGGAATGACCTCTTCGAAGAGTAATTCCCGCACAAAAGCGCCTGTAGTCGCATCCTCCACGGTTTCGCGCACCGTTTCCTTGCCGCTGAGGTAGCCCACCGGCACCATGGCGGTGTGGGCTCCGTTGAGGATAGCCACCTTGCTGCGGCGGTAGGGGGTGAGATCGTCGGTAAAAATGATGTTCAGCCCAATGCGGTCGAGGGGCAGTTCCTCCCGTACCGCCGCGGGTGCCTCGATGGCCAGCAGGTGGTAGGGCTCACCCTGGGTGACGGCCGCGTCCTCGTAGCCGATCTGTTCCCACACTTCCGTCCGTTCCTTTTTCCCTACTCCGGGCACGATGCGGTCGACCAGCGTGTTGCAAAAAGTGCAATGTTGGCGGATCCATTCGGCGAAGGCGGGTTCCAGGTTCCAGTGGGCGGCGTAGCGCAGCACGATGCCGCGCAGGACGGCTCCGTTGTCAACGAGGAGTTCCATGGGCAGCACGATGCACCCGCGCTCGCCGTCTCCGGAAAAGTGCTGAAACCGCCGGTGGAGCCAGGCGGTCAGTTTGCCGGGAAATTCGTCGGGTGGCCCGTTCGTGCCGGGTCGATCGCTTTCGGAAAACCGGACGCCGGCTTCGGTGGTATTGGAGATGATGTAGCGCAGTTCCGGTTGTTCGGCCGACCGCAGGAAGGTATCCCAGTCGACGTCCATACTGATGACGCGGCTGATGTTGGTGATCAGGGCGGCGCGGTCGACCGTCTTCCCCTGACGGATGCCGCGGGTCAACACGTGGTAGAGTCCATCCTGGGCCTGCCAGTCGGAATAGATCTGCCGGTCGGAATTGTTGGCCACCAGCACGCCCAGCGCGGCGGATTGCTTCTGATTAAATTCGTGCAGTATCCAGTCGGCAAAGCCGCGCAGGAAGTTGCCGCCGCCAAACTGGAGTACGCGTTCGGGTGGTGGGGCGTCGACGTTGGCGGTGGTACGGTTGAGTGCTTGCATTAGACGTGTGGGGTGTTTCAGAGGGGCGCGTGCTCTGGTTCAAAGGGATACCCCGCGTTTCCAGGGGATGAAATCGTCCTGCCCTAATTGCTCGGCGCGGGTGAGTTGGTGGCCGCCGGCGACGCGGATGAGCAGTTCCAGCAGCTCTTCGCCTTTGGACCGGATCGAGTCCTGCCCGGAGATCACGGTACCGGCGTCGATGTCGATGATGTCGGCCATCCGTCGGGCGAGTGCGGTGTTGCTGGCCATCTTGACGGTGGGTGCGATGGGGTTGCCGGTGGGCGTGCCCAGTCCGGTGGTGAATACGATCAGGTTGGCGCCGGAACCGGCCAGGCCCGTAGTGCTTTCCACGTCGTTGCCGGGGGTGCAGAGCAGGTTGAGGCCCGGGCGGGTGGCCGGCTCGGTGTAGTCGAGCACGTCCACGACCGGGGAGGTGCCCCCTTTCTTGGCGGCTCCGGCCGACTTCATGGCGTCGGTGATCAGTCCGTCCCGGATGTTACCCGGGGAGGGATTCATGGAGAAGGCCGAGCCCACCGCCTCCGCCCGCTGGCTGTAGCTGCGCATGAGGTGGGCGAACTTCAGGGCGCTTTCTTCCGTGACGCAGCGGTTCACGAGTTCCTGTTCCACGCCGTTCAGTTCCGGAAACTCCGACAGGATGGCTTTTCCGCCGAGCGTCACGAGCAGGTCGGACGCGTAGCCCAGGGCTGGGTTTGCGGAAATACCCGAGAAGCCGTCCGAGCCTCCGCACTCCAGTCCGAGCGTCAGGTGCTCCAGTCCGGCGGGCCGGCGCTGCACCTGGTTGGCCTGCATCAGCCCCGCGAAGGTGACCTTTACCGCCTCGGCGATGAAGTCGCGCTCTGACTTGCTGCCCTGCTGCTCAAGCACGTAAAGCGGCTTGGTAAAGGCCGGGGTCCGGCTCGCGAGTGCTTCCTGCAACAGGCTTACCTGCGCATTCTGGCAGCCCAGACTCAGGACGGTCCCGCCGGCCACGTTCGGGTTGCTCAGGTAGCCGGCCAGGAGGCGGCAGAGGGCCTCGGAATCCTGCCGGATACCGCCGCAGCCGCCCTGGTGGGTGAGAAACTTGATACCGTCGACGTTGGGGAAGACGCGGTTGTGTTGCAAGTCCGTACCGGAGCGCAGGATCTCCGTGGCCATAATCTCCTCCGCCCCCCGGCCCTGCCGGTATTTGGCGATGAGAGCGTCCACGTCCACCGTGAAGGCGCGGTCGGTCACGTAGCCCAGCTTTTCGAGCATGGCCGACTGGATGACCTCGATGTTGCGGTTCTCGCAGAAGACCAGCGGGATCACCAGCCAGTAATTGCGGGTACCCACGGATCCGTCGGCGCGGTGGTAGCCGTCGAAGGTGCGGCCCGCAAAGGCGGAGACGTCCGGCGCGTCCCAGTCCGTGCTCCGTCGCCCCACCGTGTATTCGCTGCTGGCGTGCACCACGTTCTCGGTGCTGATGCACGTACCCCGGGGCACGGGGCGCAGGGTCCGGCCCACAATGACGCCGTACATGGTGATGAGCTCACCTTCGACGAAGTCGCGCTCGGCGAATTTGTGTTTGGTAGGGACATCCTCCAGGAACGGCAGGGTCCCCCCGTCGGGCAGATCGATCTCTTCCCCGGCGCGGAAATCGCGGAGGGCAACGATCACGTTGTCGGCGGGATGAATTTTCAGCGCTTCGGTCATGGGCGTTTAATTTAAGCGATTCGCGGAAGATAGGAGTACGGCCACCGTTACCGGGTCGATAAACCGATTCGTTCGGCGTACTGCCGGGGAGCTTGCCGATGCATCTCCTTGGCGGCGTGCGCGGGTGCCGTAGCCGGCAAACATGCTGGGTCGCGAGGTTTCGACACCCAAGGTTGGTCGGTTCCCTTTCATCATCGTACAATTTGGCGGCGGAGCGGCAGGCCAGTTTCTCGGATCCCATCGACCACCAACGCGGCGATGGCCAGTGCTCCCGCGGGCGACAGGTGCGTGTCGTCCTGTACGCCTTCCGGGTAGTTCGGGTGCTCTCCGGGCTCGAGCCAGAGGAACAGGTCTTTGGACGGCGCATCGCCCATGCCGGAAATCAGTTCCCGGCTGCGGGCGGTCATATCGATGAACGGCACTTTCATTTCCTCAGCCGCACGTTGGGCGGCGGCGGGGTACACTCCGTGGGTCGGCTGCAAGTTGCCCGTCGCGTCGAAGTCGCGGCGCACGATCGGACTCAAAATCACGGCCGTAGCGCCCCGCTCCCGCGTCTCCCGCACGTAGCGTTTCAGGTTCTCCCCATAATCCTCCGGGGAGGAGAAGCGCGAGGTATCCGGCTTGGGGTCGTTGTGGCCGAACTGGATAAAAACGTAATCCCCCGGCGTGATCCGCTCGTATACGGTCTGCCACAAGCCCTCCTGCCGGAACGACCGGGAACTGCGACCGTTGCGGGCGTGGTTCTCCACACTGACAGCGGGGCGGAGGTAGGCGGAAAGGCTCTCGCCCCAACCGGTTTCCGGGCGGCGGTCCTCCTGCTTGGCGGCTGCCGTGGAATCTCCAATGATATATACAGTCACCGGCGCCGGAGCAAAGGACCGGCACCCGGCCGCCGCGGCCACGATCATGAATATGCCTGTGAGGCGGACCAGAAAGCCAAATTTTCTCATCTGGATAGGTTAAATATAATCAGTTCTGAGGCGATCACCGGACGATTAGCAGCCGCTGGGCGTGGCTTCCCCGGCGAGTCGTAACCAGGAGGTGGTACGCGCCCCGGGGAAGGTTTGCGACATTCACTTCGTACGGTTGCCCCGTCGTGTTAGTGACCATCTCCTGATGTACCAGGCGCCCCGCCCCGTCGAAGAGACGCACTCGCGCATTCAATGGAACAGCCGCGGCCAGCGAAACGCTCATGCGCGAGGTAGCGGGATTGGGAAAGATGTTTACCGAGCCCGCGGGCAAAACATCCCGGGTAGCGGTAGTGAAGCCGTCGTAGGCGATCAGGACGCGACCGATGGCGACGCCGCCCTGGGTGTCAACCAACTCATATTCGATGGTATCCATCCCCGATCCGGTAGCGGGGGGAATGAAGTTTATGCGATTGTCGCGGACGATCGCCAGGCCCGGCGGGTCATTGAGTATCCGGCTGATGCGCAGTTCACCTCCGTCTACATCGAAGTCGTTGGCCGTAACGTCCACCACGGTAGGTAGGGCGTAGTCGCTGAAATCAACGCTGTCGGTCACGGCTACGGGCGGGTGGTTGTTTGCGGGATTGAAGGGCCCGGCGGCGTTCATGACGTAAGCTGGGACCTCCGCTGCGAATAAAGGCGTATAGCTGTAGTAATTGGCGGGTACGAAAGCATCGCCGCCGGCTTCCCGTCTGCCAGTGCTTCCGTCGTAGATGTTCCCGATGCTTACCAGTTCCGGTTCCCTGATGCCTCTTCCCTGATCGCCGACGGAGTGGGGATTCCGGGAGTTGCGGAAGTAGTTGTTTTCCACTACGAGTCTGGACTCAAAATTGGCGGCGATGCAGTAGGAAGCGATGTCCTCGAAGTAGGTATTCAGGACGTGTACGTCGCCGAAGCGCGTGCGGGGCATCCGCTGGGACAGGCCCTTGCCCGAGGTACCGTCAAACCAGCAGTTGTAGTAGGTCGTGCGCAGGTGACCGCGGCTTTCCACCTGTTCGTCGCTGGAGCCGATTAGGCTGACCTTGTTGTGGTCGCTGAACCGGCAGTTGGAGACGGTGATGTAGTCGGCATCCATGCCGTTGCCGCTGCGGATGTCCAGCAGGCCGTCGGCGGCGGCGTACATCCAGCAGTGGTCGATCCAGACGTTCTGGCCGTAAACCGTAATGCCGTCGGTGCTGTGCGTTTTGCCCAACCAGTCGCCGTCGTAGGAGTCGCCGATCGACAGGTTCTGGATGATGACGTTGTTGCCTACCACTTCCAGTCCGCCGTAGCGGATCATGGCATCTGGGGTGACTCCGCGCAGGGATTTGTTCCCGTATACTTTCACGCGCTCGTAGCGGTTGAGCTCAATGGTATCCTGTACGAGGATCACCCTCGGAGCACTGCCTTGCAGTTGCGCCACCAAGCCTGCCCGCGTGCTTACGGTGACGGTTTCTCCCCCTTCCCCTCCCGTCGTACCGCCGTTCAGGGACGCCCAGCCGATCGGGCCCTCCTGACCGGGAAGGGCGATCGGGAGCCACAGGAATACCACACACAGCATCAGGCTCTGGTACATGATCGACGGAAGGGTTTGGGAAGTGGTGAGGTAGTTGGCCGCAACCTGAGCTATTGGACTACGGGGGCCTCGACGAGCTCGCCGTTGAGGTAGTAATCTTGGTACGTAAGGTCGTCTACGAACTCGATCTTGTTCCCTTCGGCCACTCCCTCGAATTTGCAGTCGATCAGCTGTACGTCCGTGATGGGATGGTCGGGGCTGTACCCTTCCAGCAGGAGGCCGTAGCGGCTCTTCTTCGAGGTGACGTTCTCGATCAAGATGTTGCGTACGGTGGGAATGTACACCTGCGTCGTGTCGGAGAAAATGGCGTAGCGCATGTTGATGCGGACCACCGCTTCCCGGACTTCTCCGACGGTGATGTTGCGGAAGTAAAGATTCTCGATGGTACCGCCGCGTACCTTATTGGTCTTCACCCGGATGGCGCGTTCCAGATTAGGGCTGTCCATGATGCAGTTCTCCGCGAAAATGTTGCGGGCTCCCCCGCTGACTTCGCTGCCGATCACTACCCCGCCGTGTCCGTCCTTCATCTCGCAGTCCTGGATGACCACGTTTTCGATGGGCCTTCCGCTGTTGCGGCCGTCCTGGTTGCGGCCCGACTTTAGGGCGATGCAGTCGTCGCCCGTGTCGAAGTAGCAGTTGCGGATCAGTACGTTGTTACAGCTCTCGGGGTCGCAGCCGTCGCTGTTTGGTCCGTGACTGATCACCCGCACGTTCTGGATGGTCACGTTCTCGCTCAGGGTCGGATGCAGTACCCACATCGGGGAATTGAGGATGGTAACGCCGTCGATCAGGATATTTTTGCAGTGGAAAGGCTGGATGAAATTGGGCCGCAGGTAGCTCACGCCCTCGAAGCGTCGTTGTTCCAGCGGTACCTCATTGGTGTTCCAGGCGTACAGCTGCGGGCGACTGTTGTCGTCGGCCTGGCTGGGCATCCCTTCCTTCCATCCGTAACGGTCGGACCCCGACCACGGCCACCAGTTTTCGTTACTGGCCTGTCCGTCAAGCGTGCCGCTACCCGTAATGGCAATGTTCTCCTGCTCGTAGGCGTAGATCAGGGGACTGTAATTGTAGGTCTCCACGCCCTCCCAGCGGGTGTGTACTGCGGGCAGGTAATCTTCGGGTGTGG
This sequence comes from Neolewinella litorea, assembly GCF_004803465.1. GTDB lineage: Bacteria > Bacteroidota > Bacteroidia > Chitinophagales > Saprospiraceae > Neolewinella > Neolewinella litorea. The sequence goes on from NZ_SRSF01000001.1 coordinate 1,048,845, forward strand.
TACTGAATTTCAGGGTGGCCCCTTCGGACAGGTGGAGGTTGACGTTGCTCTTCAGGTGGATGGGCCCTTTTACGTAAAAGTCACCCGCCGGTACCACCACGCGGCCTCCTCCGGCCGTGGTACACTTTTCAATCGCCCGCCGCAGGGCCGGCAGGGCGTCCGTGCGTCCGTCGGCTACCGCACCCTCGGCCGTGATGTCGAAGTCGCGGTCGGGAAACTCCGGAGGCTGAATATTCGACAGTATGTCTTCCATACCAGCCCAGGGGTCAGCGGCGGCGGATGGGTCGGCAGCAGCTCCGGTTTCCGGGGCGGGTTGGCAATGCAGAAAAAGAAGACAGGCAAGGAATCCGGGAAGGTATCTGGTCATGGTGCACGATCGTATTAATGGACAACTCGTCGAAAGGGAGAATGGAAAAATCCGTCCTTCCGGCATTGCCAAATGTAGCCAGTACTCCGTCACCCGGATCATGCAGGAATCATCATCGACCCTTCCGGTTTTCACATCTGCCCGACTGCGGTTGGTGGAGGGGGGTAGCCAATTTACATTAGGTGCTATCAACATTTTGCCCCGTGATCCACCTGCTCCTGTCGCTCTGCTGCCTCCTATTTCTATCCTGCCAGGCACGTCCCACGTTTCCACAGGAGCGCGACCCGGTCGCGGACCGTATGCTGCTCTACCAGCGGGACAACGGCGGATGGCCCCAGGATCATGGCGACGCAGTGGATTATGCCTCTCCCCTGACCGCGCAAGAGCGCGCAGCCGTAGCGGCGGATAAATCGAAGGAGGATGCCACCCTGGACGACCACAGCACTACCCGGGAGATCGACTACCTGTTGACCGCCTTTGAAAAGACAGGAGCGACAGCCTATCACGAGGCCGCGGTGCGCGGTCTGGAATTCCTCTTGGCCGCGCAGAACGCGGCCGGAGGGTGGCCCCAGAAGTACCCGGACACCTCCGGCTACCACGGCCACATCACCTACAACGACAACGTGATGGTCGACGTGATGAACCTCCTCTACGGAGTAGCCGATGGAAAGGGTAAGTACGGCAGTCTCGCGCAAGACCTGCGTGAGCGGGCGAAGGCTGCCGTAGAGCGGGGCATACGGTGCATCCTGAATACCCAGGTAGTGGCTCCGGACGGACGGCTTACCGTATGGGGCGCGCAGCACGACCGGCACACCCTAAGACCCGCACCCGCCCGGAAATTCGAACCCGCCACCCTTAGCGGGTCGGAAAGCGTGGGCATCGTCCGCTTTCTGATGCGGCTGCCCGCGCCCGACGAGCGGGTCAAACGCAGCATACGGGCGGCGGTGGCGTTTCTCGATTCCGTCCGAATCGAAGGGTACCGTATGGACCGGATCGACGATCCCCGGCAGCCCACGGGCCGCGACCGGATCATCGTAGCGGACAGCAGCGAAACCCTCTGGGCGCGCTTTTACGAACTGGAAACCTACCGCCCCGTTTTCACCGGTCGCGATGCGGTGGTCCACTACCGGCTGGCCGACATCGAGAACGAACGCCGGGTCGGATATGGTTTCTACGGATCCTGGCCCCGCGACCTGATTCGGAAGGAATACCCCGCTTGGGAGGAACGCGTGGCCCGCTAAATTTTTTCCTCCTGCTCCTGAATGCGCTGAATGAACTGGGTAGGCGTCATATCGAACTCCTTCTTGAAGGTGCGGCTGAAAGAGTTGGGCAGGTCGAAACCCACCCGGTAGGCCACTTCGGCTACAGTGAGGCTCTCCTGGGCCAACAACTCCTGGGCCTTCTTCATGCGAAAGGATTTCAGCAGGTCGATGGGCTTTTTGCCGGTCAGCTGCTTCACCTTACGGATGAAGTGCATGTGGCTCAGGTGCATGGCCTCGCACATGGCCCGCACGTTGAAATCGGAATCCCCTACGTGCTCGTGCAGCAAGCCCGTGAGCCGCTGCAGGAATTCCTCGTCCGGCGAGGCCACCACCTCGGTTTCCGGCGTGAGGCGGAAGTCGAGGCTGAATTTCTCCCGCAACCGGCGGCGCTGTTCGAGCAGGTTCTCGACCCTGAGCAGGAGCAGGTCCGGATTGAAGGGCTTGGTGATGTAGTCGTCCGCACCCTTGGCGTAACCGGAGGCCTTGTTTTCGTCCAACACTTTGGCCGTGAGCAGGATGACCGGCAGGTGACTCGTGGCCAGGTTCTCCTTGAGTCGATGACAGAGGGTGATGCCGTCCATCTCGCCCATCATCACGTCGCTCAGCACCAGGTCGAAAGATTGCTCCTGCGCGAGCCGCAATCCCGCTCGGCCGCTCGTTGCGGTTACGACCGTGTACCCGTCGCCCAACAGTTGGGCAAGGAACTGCAACATGTCAGGGTTGTCTTCCACCACCAGTATGCGCGCCCCTTCTCCCTCCACGCCGGAATCGGTTTCCTCGACCTCCGCCGCATCCTGGTAGCCGGTCAGCAGCAGGGCCGCCTCCTGGCGGGTGGTACGGAATGCCCCCTCCTGGGCCGCCGCCGGTTGGCTTACCTCCGAGACCCGACCGGGGAGCAGGGGCAGGAAAACCGTGAATGCGGCGCCCGCCCCCGGGATACTCTCCACCCGGATGTCGCCCTGCATCAGGTAGATCAGGTCTTTAATGTAACTCAGCCCGATACCCGTGCCCCCTTCCGTGGAGGTTTGGCTCGGAGAGGTATAGTACTTGTCGAAGATGAGGGCGATCTTTTCCGGACTGATGCCGCTGCCGGTGTCCTTCACTTGCAGGCGGATGTATTCCGGGTAGAATCCGTGCAGACCCGCCGATTCGGCGGAAACGGTAGACAGGTCGACCGTGATGCTTCCGCCCCGCGGGGTGTGGCGGAAGGCATTGGACAGGAGGTTCGCCAGCACTTTTTCCACCTTGTCCAGGTCAAGGGACACCACCGCTTCGCGCTCCGCACCGTTGAAGGCCAGGTAGATCTCACGTTCCAGGGCAAGATCCTCGAAGAGCGAGGTGATGCCTTGCAGGTATTCGCACAGGCGCACGTCGCTAAGCTTGATCTCCAGGGCGCTCTGCTCGATACGCCGGATTTCGAGCAGTTGGTCAATGAGCTTAAGCAGGCGCCGGGCATTGCGCTGCACCATCCCCTGCAGTTGCTGCCGCCGGGACGCGGGCAGGTTATCCTGCTCTTCCACCAGCTGATCGATGGGGCCGAGGATCAACGTGAGGGGCGTGCGCAGTTCGTGGGAGATGTTGGTGAAGAAGCTCAGCTTGGCCCGCGACAGGTTTTCCAGCTGCACCAGCATCCCTTCCAGTTTGTCGCGCTGCTGCCGGATCTCTTCGTGGCGGTCCTGCAGGGTCGCGTTGACGGTTTCCAGCTTCGCATTCTTGGCGTGTACCCGGTATTCGTAGAAGCCGAAGATGGACAGGAACAGCAGGATCAATCCGATGAACCACCCCTGCTTCCAAATGGGCGGCAGCACTTCGAAGGTGACCACGGCGGGGGTGGGATCGATGTTGAAGTCGAGATCCCGGGCGCGGACTTCCAGGCGGTGGGGTCCGTCGCCGAGGTGGGTAAAGGCGTATTCCTCCGCGGGCGAAAAGGGCTGCCACGGGCCGTCGTCCACCCGGTAGGAGTACATCAGGTGCTCGGTTCTGGTCTTGCCGAAGAAGTCCTTGCCCGACCAGGAGATGATGCCGTTACCGTCGGCCGGCACCCGATCGGTGAAAAAGGAGATGGTGGTTTCCGGCGGAGTTCGGGACGGCCCGTAGCGAGTGGTAAAGAATTCGTACTGGTCGCGCTCCGGCGGCGCCCCGGTGAGCGCCTGCCGTTTCCAGCTGCGCGATACGTGGTCGATCCATAGGAACTCAGGGGTATGGTGGAGCGTACCCCCTTCAAAATCCAGGTTGAGTTGCTCGGGAAAGATGTCCTGCGTCCAGGAGGTGCCGTCGAAGGCGCAGGTGCCGTTCTCGGTGGCCACGATGAGGATGGAATCCGACAGGGCATCGATACTGATGATGGTATTGCCCATCAGCCCGTCGGCGGTGGTGTAGTTCGTCCAGGCTCCGGCTTCGTACACGAACAGGCCATAATAGCGCGAGCCCACCAGCAGCCGGCCGGGCGTACTGTGCAGGCAGTTGACGTACTGCTGCAACCTTTCGTCTTCGGCGGGTTGCCAGCGGGTGCCGTCGTAGAAGAGCAGCCGGCTGCCCCCGATCCAGATCCGCCCGTCGGCCGACTCCCCGATGCCGTATACGTTGGCCTGCTGCAGGCCATTCTCCCCGTACACGTGGCGGATCCATTTCAGCTTTTCGGCGGTCGGGTTCGGCAGTTGGAGGAGTCCGCTGGTGAAGCCGTCCTCCGCCCGGGCGTCTACGCTGCCGCCGAACCAGAGGGTCCCATCGCGGGCCTCGAAGACGGCCCGGTAGTCGATGCCCCAGGACAACGTAGGGTGCAGCTGTCGCTCCCACCTCCCCTCGCGCCATACGGCGGTGGCGGCCTTGCCCCGGTGGGAACCGGCGGCCCAGATCTGACCGCGGGAGGTGCGCAGGAGCCGCACGGGGGCGTCCATCAGTCCGTCCGCGGTACCGTAGGCCGTCCAGCTGCTTCCCGATCGCTGCACCACGCGGTTGTCGTGGGCGATGTACCATTCTCCGTCGGCTGCCTCGGCAAACTGGAAACTGAGTCCCTCGTAGGTGAGCCAGCGGTCGAAGGAAAAGTCGAGCAACAGCAGTTTCGATTTGTAGCCGGCCAGCCAGAGTTGGTCGTTTCCGCTTTTCTGCAGGACCACCCGGTTCGCGGGGATGGGGTACTGTGGCGACTTGTACATCGCCCACTGCCCGTCGGGAAAGTAGGCCATCAACTTGGCGATGGTGCTGATCCAGATGATTCCGTTCTCCGATTGGACGATGTCGGTCATGTATTCATCCCCGCCGAAGCGCCGGTTGAGGTAGATAGTCTCCCATTCTGCACCGTCGTATACCAGGATGCCGCGGTCGGAACTTGAATTGATGACCCAGATCCGGCCGTCGGCGGCCTCCATCATGCGCTGGTCCTCCCCGAGTTGCAGGTCACCACCACTGGTGATGACGGAATAGTCGCGGAACCCGCTTGCGCTCACGTTCGACCAGCGGAATCGCAGCAGCGTCCCGTTCTCCATGTCGGTAGAGAGGGCGAACCACACCTCGCCGTTGCGGTCCTCGAGCACGTCGGAACCCTCGCGGAAGTTCTCCTCGGCGTTCAGGGCTTCCGGCGGCAGGGTCACCAGTTGCGCTGCGGGGAGAGCCGACCGTAGGACCGGCATCTTTTCCTTCGACGTATAGATCAGCAGCTCGTCGTCCATGCGCAGGTGGACGAACCCCCGGTTGGAACAGGCCATCACGCTGCCGTCCCGCAGTTCCTTCACGTTAGTGAAGGTAAACGGCAGGTTCTGCGGCGCGGTCAGCAGCCGGTCCCACTTGCCTTTCGCGTACCGGTAGATGCCCCACTGCGTGGCGGCGTAGACGGCCCCGTCGCGGGTTACCATGAGCTGCTCGACCGCCGCGCCGCGCGGACTGCCGGGCGCGTGGTGCGGCAACCAGGAATAGCCGTCGTATTCCACTACGCCGTCGCTGACTCCGACGAAAACCCGCCGGTTGGGCGTCTCCACCAGGCATCGGATGCCGGTACCGTCCACCTCGGGAAACTGCCGCCATCGCCAAGGCTCGGAAAGGGGGTTGACGACCTCCGGGGTGTAGGGTTCCGTCGCGTTTACGGCAGGTGCATTCAGGACGACCAGGAAGACGACCAGTAACCAACTAAGTCGGCAGCCATCCGCCCCGCCCGGGCACCCGCGTCCGCGCCCCAACCGCTGAAACGGAAGGAATCTCGGGCCAGACCAGGCCGGACGGAAAGGGTGAAAGAGCTGAGGCATGCGCATGATCGACCGCGTCGGATAACGGTGCAAAATAACACTGGCCCGAGGAGCATGGCCGGGTGAATCGGGGTTTCGTCCGCCAGCAGCGGGCTTCCAGCCGCCGTGTCCTACAGGTCGGTACGCAGTACGCCGTACAGGCTCTCCACGCCCCGGAAGTAGTTGCTCAGCAGGATATTTTCGTTCGGACTGTGCTGGTTGTTGTCGGGATTAACCAGCGGCAATACCACCGCGGGCACGTCCAAGGTATTCACGAAAGGCGCGATTGGCACCGAGCCACCCATGGTGCGGATGAGTACCGGTGGTGCTCCGAAAGTATCCTCAAGGGCGCGACGCAGCCACTGGCCCGTCGGGCCGTTCAGATCGGTACGGAACGCGCCGTAGCTGGTGGTTCCCTGCATGCGGGCCAGGCGGGGATACGACAGGCGTTCCTCGTCCGTGGGCTCCCGGTCACCTGGAATGAGGTGAAAGCCCTGGTTCTCCAGGTGTTCCCGCACCAATTGCAGCAGGCGATCGCCGTCGCTCTCCTTCACGAGGCGCAGGTCTATTTCCGCCACCGCGGTTGCGGGGATGATCGTGCGGACCTTGTCGCCCACCCATCCGCTGGCCATTCCGCGGATGTTCAGGCTGGGGTACTGCAGGGCTTCCTGCAGGTTCTCCCCTACCCCGTCGGGTTCGCTGAAGCCGATCTTTTGGCGGATCTTGGTGGGGTCGTCGGGTACCGTGGCCATCATCTCGCGGGTAGCCGCGTCCAGTTCGATGCCGTCGTAGAAGCCGGGGATCGTTACGCGCCCGCGCTGGTCCTTCATCGACGCCAGCAACTGGGCCAGGCGCAGGGCAGGATTGGGAGCGTAATTTCCGTAGTGCCCGCTGTGCTGCGGCAGTTTTGGCCCGAAGACCGTGATCTCGGCCGTGGCGATACCCCGGGCGCCGCCCACCAGAGTAGGTCGATTAACCAGGTGCACCGGCCCATCCAGAATCACCAGGTGGTCGGCGGCAAGCGCCTGCCGGTGGGTTTCTACGGCTCCGGGGAGGTCCGGACTGCTGGTTTCCTCCATGGGGTCGATGACAAACTTTACGGTGTAATTTGGTCGATCGCCGCGGGCCACCAGCTCGTCCCACGCCACCAGGAACATCATGATCGGTGCCTTGGCGTCGCTGCTGGAACGGGCGAACAGCCGCACGTCGCTGGTATCCGGGCGGGCCGGCAGCGTCGCTTTCTCGTACCGTACCGAGCCGTCGGCATCCAGTATCGTACGCCCGTAAGTAGGCGTGTAGGGCGGGGCGAGTACCCAGCGCGAGGAATCCACCGACTGCCCGTCCACGTGCCCGTAAAACAGTACGGTCTCGGCATCGGGCGACTCCGCCGGGAAGGTGGCCAGGAAAAGGTCGATGCCGGCATTGGGCAGCCTCTGGGTGGCAAAACCGCGACGGCTGAACTCCCGTTCGAGCCACTGCAGGTTCCCCTCGAGTTGCCCCTCGATGCGCGCATCGTTAGGGATGGCCAGGAACGCTTCGTAGTCCGGCAAACTGCCCAGCGTCCGTTCGTAAAGCCCTTCCTGGGCGGGGACGCGGGTGCAAAGCCAGCACAGGAACAGCAAGGTCAGGGGGTAACGCATATTTCGGATTTGGAAGTTGGAACTTGAGAAGCGTAAGATAGACAAGACCGCCCTTCCCTAATTAATGCGTCATTCTGTAGGCCTGGGTGGTGACGAAGTACTTGGTCAGCATATTCACCCGCTCCCATTCAGGGATTTCGCCCGCGGCCAGGTAATCCAGGTACTGCTCCGTCACCTGCCCGAAGTGGTCTTCGTGGCTGGTACGCAACGCGTCGGGCACCACGATCTCGTAGCCTGCGTCGGCGGCCCGGTAGCTGATGCCGGGGAAACGGTCCTGCAAACTGGCGATCGCGGCATCCAGGGCATCGGGGGTTAATCCATCCTTGGGTTCCACGTAAAGGGTGGGTTGGTAATTCTGCGGCGCGTCCTGCCGGATGACCAGGTCGGAGCGGGTGCCCCGCATGACCGAATAGTGTGTGTCGGCCGCCCCGGGGGGCGCCTCGTAATTCCAGATCACGGAGGCCCGGCCGTGAATCCCGCGCACGGTGAAATCGATGGAGCCGTTGGCGTATACTTCCAGTTCCCCGTCCGTGACGGCCGACTGCAGGTACTCGGAAAATTCCGCTTGCCCGGTAACGTGCTCAAACTGCTCAGGGGTAAGGCGGGTGGCCCACCGGCGGGCATCGACTACTTCTACCTCCGTGGTATCGATGGGCTGGTCGGGGAAAGTCTCCCAGAGGATCAGATCCACCAGGTGGGTAGCCACGTCGACCATCCCCTCGCCCTGTTGATTGACGTCGAAGAACCAGGCCGGCCGGGTAAGGGGCTGTCCGGACACCAGCTTGCTGAAGTGGTGTACGCTTTCCTTGGAAATGGCCGGCTCCTCGACGCTGCCCGTGAGCAATTCGCCGAATACTTCCTCTTGTTGGGACAGGGCGCGCTGCAGCATGGTGGTAATCTCGAAGCGCTCGGTCATGATGTCGTAGAGCAGCAATCCTTTTTCCTCGGCCTCCTCCATGGCGGACTCCAGCATGGCGTACTCCGCGGGGTCGATCACCATCGGCTTGTCGGCCAGCACGTTCAGTCCCGCATCGACCGCGGCCTGGATGTACTCGGTTTTACGGGCGTTGTTACCGGAGAGGACTACGACATTGCCGGCTGTGTCGGACAGCATGCGGTCCAGGAAGTCGGGACCGGTGTACACTTCCTGCTTCCAGCCGGTGGGTGGATCTCCGGCGTTGTACCGGCTAATGCGGTCCAGGTGTTGCTGCAGATCGTCTCCGGCGGGGGCGTACACGTGTACCGTGGAATCCACCTGGGGATACATTCGCTTCTGCACCAAAGCGGCGTGGAAGTGACCGGGATCCAGGGTGATCAATCTCACCGCGGCGGGTTCAGGCTCGGGCATCGGGTCAGCGGTGGTGGCACAGCCGGTGAAGAACAAGAGGGCAAGGTAGGCCAGACTGAATGCAGTGGGTTTCAGCTTGTCGAGGGTTGCGAATCGGTTAGCGGGCAAGGGCGGGTATATTTTCGTAGCCGTAGGGATAGCGCTGCGACCGGCTTAGCATCCGGTTAGCGGTGTCGTTGTCCTTGAAGCGCTCGTTGACGGGATCCCAGTAGAGTTTTCCGGGCACTTTCATGGCGATGTGTGACACCAGGCAGGCCGAGCAGGAGCGGTGGGCTACTTCGGCCGGAGAGACGGTCAGGCCGCGGGTCTTCATACAGTCGAGCCAGTTGCCGTGTTGTTCATGGCTGTCGTAGAGGCGAATGTCGCTGTCCGTCAGCTGCAGCTGCTCTTTGTCAGTAATGGTGGTCTTGAACGCCTCGCTGTTGCCGAAGGTGGGGTCGCTGGCTGTCACCCCCACGCTGCCGCGGGACACGAAGATCGATCCGTCGGAGCCGTGAAAATGGATGCCGTTGGGCAGCTCACCGTCGATTACCATGGTTACCCCGTTGGCATATTTGCTTTCCACGTGGTAGGGTCCGTGGACCGTCCACAACCCCTGCTCGGGAAACTGCGCGGTGGCCTCCACCTCGATCGGACCCGTAAATTCAGTGCCCATGCCCCAGTGGGCAATGTCGACGTGGTGGACGCCCCAGCCGGTGATCATACCCGCACCAAACTGCTCGCAGCGTAGCCACCCCGGCCGGGAGAAGTCGTCCTGCGGATGCACGCGATCGACGGTATAGGGTACGTAGGGCGTGGAACCCAGCCACATATCGTAGTTCAGGTTATCGGGAATGGGCATGGGCTTCATCTCCCCGCCGGCCGGGTCGCTGGGCAGGCCGATGTCGACGTGCTGCAATTTGCCGATGCGCCCGTTGCGCACCAATTCGCAGGCGCGCCGGAACTGAGGCCACGGATCGTTCGAGCGCTGCTGACTGCCCAGCTGGAACACGACGCCGGTACGGTGAATGATGTCGCTCATCATTCGCCCCTCTTCGATGGTAAGGGAGGTCGGCTTCTGGAGGTAGATGTCCTTGCCGGCCAGAGCCGCCTCGATGGCCGGTTGGGCGTGCCAGTGGTCGGGCGTACTGATGATGACGCCGTCGATTTCCGGATTGGCCAGCAGCTCGCGGTAGTCGTCGTACATCTTTACGTCGACGTACTTGTCGCTGCCGCGCTCCTTGCGGTACCAGTCCTCCACGAAGGTTTTGCCGAGTTCCTTACGGCGCTTGTCGAGGTCGCAGACCGCGATGACCCGCGCGCTGTCGTGGCGCATGGTTTCGGGGAGGTCATGGCCGCGTGCGATGCGGCCGCAGCCGATCTGCGCGATCTGCAGTTTGTTGCTGGGTGCGTCTTTACCGAGCACCGAGGCGGGCACGATGGTGGGTACACAGAGGGTGGCGGCCACGGTGGCGACGGATTTTTTGAGGTAGGACCTGCGATTCATGATGGACTGGCTAAGTGAGTGAGAGAGTTAATTGGATTGGCGCGCCGCCCATTCCATACCGCCGAGGATATGGCGCAGGTAAAGCGGATCGGAATAGTGTTCGCTGCGGTGCCCGAGGGCGGTGTACCACTGCCGGCCGCCGTGGTTGGTCAGGTACCAGGAAGTGGGGAAGCTGGTACCGAAGGTATCGCCGGGGTAGCCGGCCTTGCCTTCGGGGTCGTCTACCGTGCTCAGGTCGGCAGCGAGCAGGACGTGCATGGCCGGATTGAGTTGCTTGATGTAGTAGCACTCCTCGTCGCGGATGTGCCAGGTCGGGGGCAGAAAATCCGTGGAGGGGTGGTCGGCGTCGATGACCGCCACGTCAAAATCCTGCCGCTTGGGGTGGCGGAAGAAAGTGCCGCCAATGACCCGCCAGAAATACGGCCAGTCGCGCTCCGAGCCAATGGCCGAATGAATGGCGACGAAACCGCCGCCGCCCTCGAGGTAGGCACGGAAAGCCTCGTGCTGGGCCGGCGTATCGAAGATATCATTGTTGGTATTGGAGAACACGAGCAGGTCGAATTCCGATAGCCGGTCGCCAGAGAAGTAGGTCGGGTCCTCGGTACTTACCACGGTAAACCCGTGGGTCGCGCCTAGCTTTTCGATCGCCGCCACGCTCGCCGGGATATTCTCGTGGACGTAACCCTTGCCGTTGCGGGTGTACAGCAGGACGCGCTTGCCGTCCAGGGGGCTGATCTCTTCCCGAATTACCTGGGGCGGATGGGCGAAGTCCTGCCAGTACCGCTCCGCCGCCAGGGAATCTAGCGTGCCGTCGTAGACTACCATCCGGTATTTCAGCCGGTATTGGCCGTCGGGGCGCAGGCGGTAGTCGATCTCCTGGGCGGGATTGAAGTTGACGAAGACATTTTCCTTACCCCCATTGGCGCCCACGGGCCAGATGCGGATGGTCTGCGGGGAATCGTAGTTGTCCGGGTGGGAAAGGAACAGGATACCCGACCGGCCGCTGTCCGTAGGTCCGTCGACCATCATCCAGCGGGCGCGGGTGGCGTTGCCGTCGGCCTTATTCTTTCCGCCGGAGGTAAGCAGCCTGGCGGTTTCGTCGTCCCAGTCGGGCCGCGCCCGAAAGCCGAAACCCTGGTAGCGGTAGGCCTTCACCACGAAGGGCTGGTCGGTGACGTTGCGTTGCGTGGTGGTATAGTCGACCTGGTAGGCCTTCTCCTCCACGCTGTGCACGCGCAGTTCAAGTTGTTCGTCCAGCAGCTGCCGCGCACCCTCGCGCACGGCACTGTCCGGAAAGGCCATATAGGCGTGGGTGGCCGTGAGGCCCGCCCGTAGCGGACCGCTTTTCACGGCATCTACCCCCTCGGCGACTACCGTTCCGTGGCCCCGGACGAGGTTCCAGAAGTCCAGTTCCCGGCCCTCAAATTCGGTGTGCGTCCACGGGTTCCATACCCCGTAGTGATGGTAGTGATCGGAAGGCTGTATCCGGGTCAGGGTATCGCCGGATGGCGACCGCAGGGGGTGGATGAAGCCGCCACGGGAAAAGATCGGATCTACCCCGGCGGGCACCGGCACCGCGTCGCGCTGGTAGGTCAAGAGGGGTCGACCAGCGGCGGCAAATTCCACGCGCCCGTCCACCCGGCGGGCCTGCACCTGTTCCACATTCGCGGCACCCGCGGTTCCCGCCCCGCCCAGCACGTAACGCCGCTTCGTATTCGCGGGAGTCTTGCCCGTGAGGGTCCAGCACAGCTGGCTGCCCTCGCGTTGCATCCTCACCGGAACGCGGTCGTTCCCCCTTATTTCGTACAGGGCCGGATTGGAAAGTCGGTCCAGCATCGTGTCGGGAAGTTCCGTGCAGACCAGCGTTTCCATTCTTTCGTAAGGGCCGGAATCTACGGTAAAGGTCGGACCGCCGCCGGACTGTGCCAGGAGGGCACCCAGGCTAAAGAGCAGGCCGGAGAAGAAGGTGAGGCGGGGTAAAATCTGCAAGGGGTGTTGACTTTGGAAGGGAAGATAGCCCGTGAGGGGGAATTAGTCCATCGATTGCGTAACTCATTTCGCGACTACCGGGAGTTCGCGGCGGGAGCGTAAAAGCGGTAGGTGCCCGATCCAAGTTTCACGACGGTGTCGGGGCCGGACTGGCGGGTTTCGTGAATGCCGTTGCCGGTTTGCAGGATCTCGTCCTCCAGCCGTACGTTCTCCAGTTGAGCGTCCGGCAAGTGCAGCTCGGCGGTGGTGTTGGGGGGCACGGTCACGGTGAAGTAGCGGCCGTCCGGACCCGTCGTCCAGCCACTCTCCGCCGATCCGTAGGGCGTTTCCAGTTTGGCCCGGGCCTGGGAGAGGGTTCCTCCCGGCCGAGGCTGAAGTATCAGGCGTTTGTATCCTGGAGATGCTTCGTCGGTATCCAGTCCGGCCGCCCGCCGATAAAGCCAGTCGCCCACTGCACCATAAGCGTAATGGTTGAAGGAGTTCATGCCCACGTTCTGGAAGGTGGAGTCTGGCTTGATTCCGTCCCACCGCTCCCAGATGGTGGTGGCCCCGCGGGTCACGGGGTAGAGCCAGGAAGGGTATTCCGTGCGGTGAAGCAATTCGTAGGCCGTGTCCGCGTGGCCAAAACGGGTCAGCACGTGCAAGAGGTGGGGTGTACCGAGGAAGCCGGTGGTGAGGTGACCATAGCGTTTCACGTTTTCGACCAGTCGCTGGGCGGCGGCGGGGCGCAAGTCTTCCGGCAAGAGGTCGAAGGCGAGGGCCAGCACATAGGCCGTCTGCGTGCTGCTCACGAGTCGGCCGCTCGGGGTCACGTATTCGTCGCGGAAGGCCTGGCGGAGTTTTCCGGCGAGGTCACGGTACCGGTTTGCGTCGGCGGTCTTTCCCAGCACCTCGGCGGTGCGGGCTAGCAGATCGGTGGAGTGAATGAAAAAGGCCTGGGCGATCAGGTACTTGTCGGTGATGGCCGAAACGCCGGAGGGGTCGTCGCTGCGGCTGTAGAACAGCCAGTCGCCAAAGTGATCGCCCGTATTCCAGAGCAGGTCGTCGCCGGCCGTCTGTTCCATGTATTTTACCCAGTCCTGCATACTCGCGTACTGCTCCTCCAACACGCGCTCGTCGCCGTAAGCGAGGTACAGGGTCCAGGGGGCGATGGTCGCCACGTCGGCCCAGCCGGCTGCGCCCGACGCCCCGGCTCCCAGTACGTTGGGCACGACGTGGGGTACGGCTCCCGACGGCAACTGGTCGGCGGCAAGGTCCCGCAGCCACTTCCGGAAGAATCCCGATACATCGTAGTTAAAGGCTGCCGTACGGGCAAAGGCCTGCGCATCGCCCGTCCAGCCCAGGCGTTCGTCGCGCTGCGGGCAGTCCGTGGGCACGTCGACGAAGTTGCCGCGCTGCCCCCAGCGGATGTTGCGCTGCAGCTGGTTGATCAGGGAATCCGAACTCGAAAACGTACCCGTCCGCTCCATCGCCGAATGCATAACCTCCGCCCGAAAATCCTCCAGCCGGGGCGTGCCGGGCCAGTCCCGGAGCCGTACATACCGGAAGCCCATGAAGGTGAAGGGCGGCGCGAAGGTCTCCGGTCCGCCCCCAGCGAGGGTATAGCGGATCTCCTGCTGTGCCGTGCGCAGGTTGGCCGTATAGAAATTGCCTTCCTTGTCGAGCACCTCGGCGTGGTGTACGGTGACGGTCCGGCCACTGGGGCCGTCCACCGTGAAGCGGAGTCGACCGACCAGATTTTGTCCGAAGTCGATCACGGTATCCCCTTCCGGGGTGTAAAGTATTTCCCGCGGCTGGAGTACTTCGGTGATCCTTACCGGGGGGCCTACCGGCTCCACCAGCACTTCCTTGGAATGGTCGACTTCCGATACCGGCTCCCATTTCTCGCCTTGGTATCCAGCGGTCGACCAGCCCGGCATCTCCCGGCGGGCATCGTAAGCGATGCCGTTGTAGATGTCGGCGGAACGGATGGGGCCGCTGGAAGTACTGCTCCAATTTCCGTCGCTTATTATCCTATCGGTGCGTCCATTACGGTACGTCACTTCCAGTTGCAGTAGCAGGGCCAAATCGTCTCCATACACCCCCCGGTTACCGGCCCAACCGAGGTTGCCACGGTACCAGCCGTCGGCCAGGGTCACGCCGATCGCGTTTTCGCCGGTGCGCAGTTGCTCGGTCACGTCGTAAGTCTGGTACTGCAGTCGCTCCTGGTAAGCTGTCCACCCGGGTGTGAGCAGTTGGTCGCCCACCCGCTGCCCGTTGATCTCGGCGGCGTACAGTCCGTGACTGGTGACGTAGAGCCGGGCGGATGCGACGTTATTGCCGAGCTGAAATTCGCGCCGCAGATAGGGAGCGGGCGGCGACGTATCCTGGTCTCCGGATTCCACCGGCTGTATCCAGGTGGCCGACCAGTCCTCGGGCCGCAGCAGCCCCATCTCCCAACGGGCCGGAGCGCTCCAGCCGGAATCGTTGCCGTGGTTGTCCCACACGCGCACCTGCCAGAAGTAGGTCTCGCGAGACTCCGGTGCCGGACCGCCATAGGGCACCAGAACCGACTGATCCGATCCTACGCGGCCGCTGTCCCAGCTTAACCTGCGACCCCGCTGCAGGTCGAATTCGTTGTGGGCCACCCGGATCTGGTAGGCCATCTGCATCACGTCGCGGGTGTCGCTTACCAGCTTCCAGCTGAACCGGGGTTGGGTCTCCCCCACCCCCAAAGTTTCGGCCTGCTGTTCGAAGCGCAGATCCGCTACGCTCACCCCTTGTGCCTGAAGGATAACGGATCCAAGGAGCCAAAGAAGAATTACGAAATGCATAAGCGTGGTTTGCAGTGATCGACCCCCTAATATATCCGATCGCACGCCAATCCACTATCCTGCTCTGTCCCGGAGGTAGGGCACGCTCTACTCCAAGCGCCCGGGTGGGCACGCTCAAGTATCAGAATTCCCACACGCTATTATAACTGGAGGTCCAGTTTGTCCGCACCTCCCCGCTCCGCCCCTGTTTTATACTTAGCACCGTGTCGGGCGACCTGACCGGCGCAAAGACCCTGCCTATGAAAATCATTGGTGGCTGTACTCTCCTGCTGGCACCCCTGCTCCTCACCCGTTGCGACATTCCGAAGGACCCCGCCGGTTCACTGGACGCGGCCAGGCAGACCGCACTGCAAGTCGGCGTCACGGATAATTCGCCCTTCGTCATCTTGCAGGGCGACCGGCCGAGCGGCCTCGAGGTGGCCCTATTGGAGGACTTTGCCGTGGCCCAAGGATTAAGGATCAGCTACCGAAAAGGCAGTGAATCCACCCTCGTTAAAATGCTGGAAAACAGATTACTGCACATAGCCATCGGTGGATTTGAAAAAGGTTCCATATGGCAATCCAAGGCCGGTTTCAGCGCCCCCTACGACAGCACGCACGTCCTACTCATTCCCAAGGGGGAAAACCGGTTGCTGTACGAACTGGAAAAGACCATCTTAAACCATCCCCGATGATCTACCAGACGCACCAGTTCGAGCTGCCCGGGGACTTGCAGGTGCAGATGCTCCACGCCAAGCGGCTAGAGTGGATCACCTTGGCGTACCTGCTGTCCGTGGTGGTCGTGATGTACCTGGTGCTGGGTTCCAGTCAGGCCATGAAGACCGCCTGGCTGGAAGATATTCTGGGCATGTTCCCGGCTGTGGCCTTTCTGGTCGCCTCCCGCTTTTACTATCGACCCCCGAACCGGGAATACCCCTACGGTTACCACCGCGCCTACGGCATTGCCTACCTAACCGGGGCGGTATCCCTCACGGCCATGGGTGGCTTCCTGGCCATCGATTCCACCCTCAGTCTGCTCACCGGCGAGCGCCCCACCATCGGCATTCTTTTCCTTTTAGGGCACCAGGTATGGCTGGGTTGGATCATGATACTAGCCCTGTTGTACAGTTCCCTGCCGGCCATCTTCCTCGGGCGCGCCAAGCTTCCCCTGGCCAAAGCCCTCCACAACAAAATCCTCTATACCGACGCCGAGACCCAGAAAGCAGACTACTCCACCGCCCTGGCGGCTATCGGGGGTGTCCTTGGCGTGGGACTCGGGTTCTGGTGGGCCGATGCCGTGGCCGCTATCCTCATTTCGGGTTCAGTTTTGAAGGATGGCTTCCAAAACCTGCGGGCCGCCACTCAGGACATGCTCGATCGCTACCCGGAGGTTGTCGGTGAGAAGGCCAAGGACCCCCTGATCGCTCAGGTACACGAGCGGGTAAAAAAGTGGCCGTGGGTGGCCGAGGCCCGCGTGAGGTTCCGGGAAAACGGACAGGTGTATTACGGGGAGGTTTTGTTCGTTCCCCGCGACCACCGGGAGCTCGTGAACCGCATCGCCAAAGGGCGCGAGGAGCTGCTGGCTATGCACTGGAAACTGCATGACGTTACCCTGATGCCGGTGCAGTCCTTTGAAGATTACCGCGACGTGCCCTCTTCCCACTCTGAGGGCGAATTTTCTGGCGGCGGAGCGCGGGTGCAGGGCTAAACCCAACTGCCCTGCCGGGTGGTATGCACCTTCATTCCGGCTGGTACACCCTGACGTAATCTACCACCAGCCGGGCCGGCAACTGCGCTTCCTCTAGCGGTCCGCCGTTCGTCCCGCCGAGCGCCAGGTTCAGCAGCATGTAGTGCGGCTGCCGGAAAGGATGAAAGTTCGAACCATCGCGGTTGGCCAACTCCTCCATCGGCTGCCGATTGAGTAAACTGTCGTCGACGTAGAGGGCGATTGCGTTTTCGTCCCAGTCCATGCGCCAAACGTGAAATTGATCGGCCCACTGCGCCCCACCCAGGCTGTCCAGCGGGATCCGCCGGTCGAACCACAAGGCCTGCCCATCCGCCCCGCGGCTGGCGATGTTGGCCAGCAACTGATCCTGGTAGTACTCCATTATGTCGATTTCACCGTTGCCGGGCCAGTCCCCCTGCGTGCCGAGCGTCCACCAGGCCGGCCAGATGCCCTGCCCCACCGGGATCTTGCCGCGCATCTCGAAGCGGCCGTAGCGCCATTCGCCTTTGCCCCGGGTATTGATGCTCGAGGAGGTGTACTCGATCTCCGGCCGAACGTGGCGCCAGTCGTCGCTACCGGGTCGGTGGGTGGGATTCGGCTTCCGTTCCCGGCGCCCCTCGATCACCAGGAATCCGTTTTCCACCCGGGCGTTGTCCTCCTGGTACCACTGGTCTTCGCGATTGCGGACGAATCCCCGCTCGTAGCTCCAGTTCGTCGTATCCGGCCGGCTTCCCCGGTCGAATTCGTCGGACCACACGAGGCGGTAGCCCGTCGGCACGGGAAAAGGTTCCAGGGGAGGCTCACCCGGCCGGTCCGGCGTACAGGACTGGACCGTCAGTAAAATCAAGAAGTACAGGAATTCCGACCGCATGCGCAGATCATTGGGGGTTCGGGCGGAAATTTACGCTTGCGGAATTACACCCGGATAATCGGCTGTTGACCACCCGGCCTGGCTCACGGTTAAGCCCATGGCACCCGCGCGCCGTCCGCCCCGCTGATGGAACACCCCCACCTACCAACCTGATCAGGCTGGCACACCCCGCAGCACTCCGGCCAGCAACTCATAGGATTTGAGTCTGGCCTGGTGGTCGTAGATGTGGGATACGGCCATGAGCTCGTTGACTTGGGTCTGCTGGAGAAAATGGGCAATGTCCTTTTCCAAGCGCTCCGGTCCGCTGATGAAGGAAACCGCCAACATTTGCTCGACGTACTGCCGCTCGGCCGGCGACCACAAGTGGTCCATGGAATCAACGGGCGGCTGCATCAGTTGTCGCTTGCCGGTGACCACGCCGAGCATCAATTGCTGGAGGGTGGTACCCAGGTGCTCCGCTTCGGCGTCCGTGTCGGCGGCCACTACGTTGACGCAGGCAATGGCGTAGGGCTCGGCAAGCACCGCGGAGGGCCGGAAATTGTCGCGGTAGCGCTTCAGGGCCGCGAAAAGCTGCGTAGGGGCAAAATGACTGGCGAAGGCGTAGGGCAGGCCCAGCAGACCGGCGAGGTAGGCGCTTTCGGTACTCGACCCCAGGATGTAGATCGGGATGTCTAGCCCCTCACCGGGGATGGCCCGCACCGGGGCGTGGCGATTGTCGGCGGAAAAATAGGCCTGCAATTGTTGAATGTCGCGGGGAAAGTCCTGCCCGGCGTCGAAGCGTACCCCGCGAATTGCCCGCGAGGCAACGGGGTCGGTACCGGGGGCGCGACCCAGTCCGAGGTCAATGCGCCCGGGGTACAGCGTCGCCAACGTACCCATCTGCTCGGCCACCACCAGGGGAGAATGATTCGGCAGCATGATACCGCCGGATCCTACCCGGATGGTCTGGGTGCCCCCGGCCAGGTAGCCGATCAGGACGGGCGGAGCGGAACTGGCCACCCCGGCCATATTGTGATGCTCGGATACCCAGAAGCGGGTGTACCCGAGTCGTTCGACGTGGCGTGCCAGGTCCAGGCTGTTGCGGAAGGTGTCGGCGGGCGTGTGGCCCTCGCCTACGGTGGCCAGGTCGAGGACGGAAAAGGGAAGGCCAGAAGGGGGATTTTCAGACATCATGCACTCGGTCTAGGGAACAAATTCACTGGGGAAAGGAAGACACTTCCCGTCCCGATTGGTTGTCTGTGTACCGTCAACGGCAGTCGGAGACCGACCCGTTTTACCCGTATCTCAGCGCAGGGCCTCCATACTATCCTGCCGCACCTGGATCACCCCGCGGCGCGGCCGGTCGAGGTCGATGATGATGAAGACCAGCAGACAGATCAGCAGGTTCAGGATCAGGGCGGGGGCGCGGGAGCGGCGCTGGCCCAGTCCGCTGGAATACCCGATGAGCCCCCCGGAGGCGATGAAGAAGGTGAACAGCAGATAGAAAATAGCCGGCGGCACGTGGCGCTGCAGGGCGTCGATCCGGCTGCCGTAGGCGTCGATCATATCGTTCACGGCCGTGAGAAAATAGCCGGTCTTGACGGGATTCGGATTGGCCTCGGCTGCCGCCACCCCAATGGTCCAGATGCGCTGTTGCAGGGCGGTGGTCTCGACGTTCAGCACCTTGCGTTCCTCCCGGTGGGTAAGGTCTACACCGGCACTGCGGAGTCGTAGGGCAATGTATTCGTCGATCGCCGCCTGGGCCTGACTGCTGTAGGGGTCAGGTAGCAGGGCGGTCCGCAACTCGGCGGTGCCGATGGCGTTGGCTTCGGCCACTTCGGCTCCCGACCGGACGTCGTAGCGCTGGATCGACATGCTGAAGGTGAAGCCCAGGATGAGGGCCAGCATACCGAGCACCCCGCCCTGGATGGCGGAAGTCTGTGACTTCACGTCGCTGTCGGAGCGGTCGAGGTAGTGGCCGCCGATGCGCACGCCCAGTTCGTTGGCGGCGACGATAAGCAGAAATAGGACGACGGCAATCAGGACGCTGTTCAGGCTGTACATATCAAATTGGATGATGACGGGAGTTTAGCGGAGGGCTTCCATACTATCCTGCTTGACCTCGATCAGGCCCCGGCGCGGCCGGTCCAGGTCGATGATGATAAAGACCAGCAGGCAGATGAGCAGGTTGAGGATCAGGGCGGGCACGCGGGAGCGGCGCTGGCCCAGTCCGGTGGAATAGCCAATCAGGCCGCCCGTGGCCATGAAAAAAATGAACAAGAGGTAAAAGATAGTCGGCGGCACGTGCCGGTTCAGTACGTCCAGCCGCCGCCCCTGGGCGTCGATCATGTCGTTAACGGAGGTCAGGAAGTAGCCGCTGCGTACCGGACTGGGCGAGGCATCCGCGGCGGCTACCCCGATGTCCCAGATGCGCTTTTGCAACTCCCCGCTGCGGGTGTTTAGTGCCTTGCGTTCTTCCAGTCGGGTAAGGTCGACGTGGCTGCTCTCGAGGCGCAGGTCAATGTATTCGTCGATCGCCGCGACGGCCGCGGCGTGGTGGGGCTCCGGTAGCAGGGCGGCCCGCAGTTTGGCGGTGCCGATGGCGTTGGCCTCTTCCACTTCGGCTCCCGCGCGGCTGTCGTATCGCTGGATCGACATATTGAAGGTAAAGCCAAGGATCAGGGCCAACATGCCGATGATACCGCCCTGGATGGCCGAAGTCTGCGACTTGACGTCGCTGTCCGAGTTCTTACGGGCCCGCTGCCCCAACCAGAGGCCGATCATGTCCGCCGCCACGATCAGACAAAAGAGGATCGCGACGATTACTAGACTGTTAAGGTGGTACATGCAGCGGGTTTTCCGCCACGAATATAGGCCCCTGCCCTTCCTGCGCAACAATACATTTTCGTGCCGCCCCCACCGGGCCGCACCCTGCCACGCACCGATCATCCGTACCGCTTTCGCGGTTACCGAAGGGAGCCGAGTGCCTCGGCCCCTTCAGTTACCGACCGTATGCTTGTACGCCCCCACCCCGACGGATGGCGCATCACCCTCCACCCCGCCCACGGCCTTCTGGCCGCTGACCTGTACACCCATTTGCCGCGCGTAGTGCCCCCCGCCCTGGCCCTGCCCACCCTACTGGCCGTGGCGCAGCACGACGACCACCAGATCGACTTCAGTAGCGGCGACTACCTGACGGAGCGGGGTGCCCCAAAGGATTTCACACTATTGCGCATGAATGAATCCCAGCGGAGCGAACAGGCCGAACACCTGCTGGCCGACGCCTATCGCAAGCACCTGTGGACGGGGCTGGTTATCGGCCGGCACTACGAATACCTGTACGACGGGGAGGCCGTAGACGCGCGGCTGAAGAAGCTGCTGCGCCGCATCGCCGACAAGCGCAAGAAGGTGCTCAAGGCCCGGGGATGGCCGGCCGAACTGCTGGAAACCACCTACGGCCGCTTGCGCTTCTGCGACCGCCTGTCGCTGATCCTCTGCGGGGAAGAACTGCCCGCCGTGGGGCGCCGGCTGGAGGTGAACGAAGGACTCGGTGAGGCCACCTTCGTCAATCAGCATCCGGAAACGGACGAAATCAACCTGACCCCCTGGTGCTTTGCCGAAGATCGCGTCAAGGTATCGGTGGAATCCTACGTCCTGGACAAGCTCACTTTCAGCAGCGGCAAGGCCCTGGGTGAGGCGCTGGCCGGCACCCTGCCCGAGTTACGCGAATGGGTGTTCGTCAAAGGAAACATCCCCGCGGCGGAATAATCCAGGCAGCATTCCGGCGGGATTGGTCAGGAACCGGTCCGGCCGGCAGCAGCAACAAACATGGCACCCGCGACCGCGGCGGAAAAGGGCGAGCCCGGAATCAGGCAAGTATCCGGGCTACGCGATGGTCCGTCGGCGTGGTAGTTATCCGCTAGCGCGTCCAGTAATCCACTACGAAGACATCTTTAAGGTGGGGACCCAGGATGCGCCCGAACTCCTGGTGGGCCGGGTGCGGCAGGTAAGCATCGCGGTCCGCCTCGCTGTGAAAGGTCAGGAAGAAGGCGTGGGTGAAACCCTTGTTCAGGCCTTCCGGACTGTTGTTCACGCCCCATTCGAAGTCGCGGATCTGCTCGATTTGCTCGGGCAGGGCGCTGAACGCCTGCTGTACGCTATCGATCTGGGCGGGCGTGGCGTCGTCCTTGAAGGCAAAGAAAACGGCGTGGCGCAGCAGGCTGTCGGGGGAAGCGGTACGGTCGTCCTCCATGGTCGGGGGTGTTTCAACGGCGGGTGGGGGAAGTTCTTCCTGGCAGGCGGTGAGCAGGCCGAGAAGGAGGAGTGGTAAGAGGCGCAGGATATTCATGTCCCGAAGGTAAGTCGGGCCGGGAAAAAAGGTGGCCTTACCACCGGTCCGGGCCTAATTGTGACCCTGCGCAGGTGGCCCCTGAGGGTCATTATTCATCGTCGCGCTTGGTGGCAGGTGGCTATATTGCCGCCATGACCGCCGACCTGCCCATTTCCTTCTCCACAACCGCCGAACGTGCCCTGGCCGACGTTGACCCCGCGGGGCGGGTCGAGCAGCTGGCCCGCCATACCCGCGAGATGGCCACGGCCATGATTGCCCGGGGGGATGCTTGTCCGGTGGGCGAGGACGAAGATTTCACCAACCTGGAATGCCGGCTGACCCATTTCGTATGGGCGGAGCGCGCCAAGCACTTTCTGCTGCTGTACCGCGACGTACAGCTGCAACTGCAGATTGCCACCCTGCTCGTACGGGAAGGCAAGACCGACGAAGAGGCCGTCAACCAGCTGTACCGACGCTCGCGGGAAGCCCTGGCGGAGGCACTGGCCGATTGGGATGCCGACCACAATGCCCAGCTCGACGCCCTGAAAAGGAATGAAAAGCAGCGGCGGCGTCAGCTCAACGCCTGGAAACTGCAGCACAACCCCTGGCCGCTCTACCGCCACCAGCTGGAGGAGATCGCCGGGCAGTCGACCGCCCTGTCGACCGAATACTCCCAGTTGTCGCGGAAGGCCGACGGATTCGGTGAACTGCGTGCCCTTTTGAAGGAGACCATCGCCGTGACCGAGGAAGTCACTACCCGGGCCCAGCACCGGGCGGAAGAGATCATCACTTTCCTGCGGGAAGGCGATACGGAACCCGACCGGCCGGGCGTGGTGGCCTCCCGCCTGGAAGACTACGCGAACGGTGAAACGCCCCCCAATCGGCTCGACCACTACACCAACCGGGTCAATGCACTGATCGCCCGCTTCAGCGAAAAGCAGCGCGTGACGGTAGCCTCCGAAGGCGGCCTGCTGAAGTACAAGGAGATCAATTTCCGCCGCTCCACCGACCAGTGGGTCAGCGCGGAGATCATGCCGATCATCTACGAACTTTGGGAGCTGAGCGAACAGATCAACAACGGGCTCAACGTAGCCGTGGCCAACGTGCGCAACCGCGCCCTCCTCCTGGCTACGGAGCTGAAGGCCGGCCACGAGGTTTCCATCGACAACAATCAGCTGGCCCAGCCGCTGGCCGTCTTCCTGGAAAAGACCGAGAAAAGACGCGACCAGTTTACCGCCCTGCGCCACCGGCTGGAAGAACGGATCCGGCAGGACCTTCAGCTCACTTCCGTCTACCGGCCCGATCCGGGGTTCCTGCCCCTGCCCCTGCAGTCGGGCATCGACGTCTTCACCCGCCGGCAGGGCCGCTGGATCACCACCGTGCAGGAATGGTTGCATCGGCACGCCTCCGGGGTGAGCCAATTCCTGGGTGCCGCGGCCCGGGAAGACAAACTCTCCGCCAGCGAGAAGACCGTCCGGGTAATCCGGCAGCGCACCCTCACTCCCGACAACGCCGCCTATACTAATATCCTCATAACCCGGGGTTACATCGGGGAATCTTTCCTCGTCGGCCGGGAACGGGAAACCGCCCATCTGAAAGAACTGATCCAGAACTGGAAACTCGGCTTCCGCGGTTCGGTCATCCTGACCGGCAACCGCCTGGCCGGCAAGACGCTGTTCGGCGAACTTATCACCAATCGCTTTTTTGCCGGAAATACCATTCGCCTGCAACCCCATTCCAGCGTGATGGTCCAGGGCCGGCGTACCCCCACCACTGGCGACCTGAGCGCCGCGCTGGCCTTCGTGGAAAAGTACACCGTGCAGAGCCGCCCAATGGTCTGGATCGACGACCTGGAAACCTGGACCGACGCCGAGACTACCCTCGCCGCCAACGTACGGGCCTTGGGCGAGCACATTGACGACTACTCGGGGCGGATCTTCTACCTGGTCTCCACCAGCAACGCCGTCTACCACCACCTCAACCGCTACCTCGACGTGGGCCGCGTATTTCAATCGCGCATCAGTCTCGACGACTTCTCCGCCGAGGATATGATCCGGGCCGTCCGGATCCGCCACGGCGCCACCCACAAGCTGCTCGTCGACGCCGACGGTGAGCCCGTCAGTGATGCGGCTTTCAACAAAATGGTCAAGCGCATCTTCCGCGCCACCGACGGCAACGTAGGGGAAACGATCAACCGCTGGGCCTACTACACCGAGCGCTACGACGACGAACGGGTGGTGCAGTCCACCGGACGCCGCTACAGTCTGCCCGCCTTTCTGTCCCCGGACACGGCACCGCTGCTCAGTACCATCCTGCTGGAGAAACAGGTCCGCGACTACCGGCTGCGCAAGCTCTTCGGACCCGCCTACGCCGAACGGTACGCCAGCATCCTGCAGCGGCTCATCCGCATCGGACTGGTGACGCGCCACCCCGACGGCAACCTTGAGATCACGGAAAGCGTGGTCAACGACCTCGGCAAGATGCTAGAGGCCGAATCCTACCTCAACTACTCAAGCTAAGCGATGGAAGCCTATGAACTCCCCGATCTAACCTGGGTAGACCTGATCCTCGCCGCGGTCATCCTCTACGGCACCTACGCGCTGCTGTCGCTGCTGCGCGACCGCCTCCAGCGCACCCGCCGTACCCAGGGCGTGCGGGCCGGGGCCCATAACGTCATCGCGGCCTTTCTCCTGTACTACGAGCCGATCACCCTGCTGGTGATGGCCACCCTCTTCGTCTTCGTTAATCCCCTGCTCCACGGGGTGATCCTGGCCCTGCTGATACTGGCCGGCTTTGCACGCCTGCGCGACTACCTCAGCGGGCGCATCATCCTCGGCACCCCACTCATCGGCGTGGGTAAGCGGATGAAGACGGACCGCTTCACGGGGGTCATCAGCCGGATCAACCGCATCGGGCTGTACCTGCAGACCGGCGAGGGGCTCCACTTCGTAAACTACACCACCCTGCTGACCGAAGGCTACAGCCTTGTCACCGGTAAAGATATCGGGGGTTACTACCAGCTGAACCTGGTGGCCGCGAAGGACGCCCGCGACCCGCTGACCGACCTCCTCGACCGGCTTACCTCCACGCCTTACCTCGACCGCAGTTTCCGCCCGGAACTGTCCTACGCCGAATACGGCACCCGCGACATCCAGGTACGCCTGTCGGTGCGCGAGGAAAAACACCTCTCCGAATTACTCAGCCTGCTCCAGGAGTGGGGATACCCCGCCACCATCGCCCAGCGCTAAGCGCACTGAATCATCCGCCATGCAATCCGTAGATCCCTACCTGCTCATCATCGAGGCCTCGGTCATCATCATCCTCTCGTTCTTCTTCGGCGAGGTGTCCAAGCGTACGAATATCCCTTCCGTGCTGATGCTCATCATCCTGGGCATCCTCATCAAGCTGGGTCTCGACGCCTTCGGCTTCGGCAACCTCAATTTCTTTCCGATCCTGGAGATCCTCGGCATCATCGGCCTGATCATGATCGTGCTCGAGGCCGCGCTGGAGCTCAAGCTGGAACGCGACAAGTACCTGGCCATCGGCAAAGCCCTCGTGGTGGCCCTCGTGGGCCTGGGTGCCTCGACCTGGGTGGCCGCCATCATCCTCGAGCGCTTCATCGACGGCATGACCACCCAAAGCGCCTGGCTGTACGCCACCCCGCTGTCCATCCTGTCGAGCGCCATCATCATCCCCAGCGTTACCGGCCTGAAGGGCCACAAGCGCGAGTTCCACATCTATGAAAGCACCTTTTCCGACATCCTCGGCATCATGCTCTTTTACTTCCTGACCAGCCAGTTGCCCATCTCGGAGGCCGCGGGCGAGACGCTGGACGTGGTGGAGCATACGGGGGGCGGACTGGCCTTCTTCGGCAACGTGGTGCTGACCATCGTGCTGTCGCTCATCGCCAGCTACGCCATCGTGCTCATCTTCCAGAACATCAAGAGCCACGTCAAGCTCTTCCTGCTGATCGCCGTGTTGCTGCTGCTCTACGCCGTCGGCAAGCGGCTGCACCTGTCGTCGCTGATCATCATACTCATCTTCGGGCTCCTCATCGCCAACATGCGGCTGTTCTTCCGCGGGCCACTCAAGAAGTTGCTCAACTACAAAAAGGCTTTACACATTTACGAGGGACTGCACGTGGTGACGGTGGAAACGGCCTTCGTGGTGCGTACCTTCTTCTTCGTCATCTTCGGGGTGACCATCACCCTCTCTTCCCTGCTAAGCGTCGACGTGGCCATTGTGAGCCTGCTCATTATCCTGAGCATTTACGTGATCCGCTTCGTGGTCCTGCGCATCTTCATCGGTTCCGACATCCTGCCGCAGTTGTTCGTGGCCCCGCGCGGACTGATTACCGTGCTGCTGTTCTACGCCATTCCCACCGAGGCGTCCATTGCCAATTTTGAGCCCGGCGTACTGCTGTTCATCATCATCGGTACCAGCCTGATCATGACCCTGGCCATGGTGGTCGACAAGAAGCGAACCACCTCCGCCATCCGCAAGGTAGCGGACGCCCCAGTGGGCTACGAGCGCTGGAAGGCCCCCACCCTTTCCGATGCCGTGGTAGAATCGAAATCGCACGAATAGAGTAAGCTACCGATAAAGGGTAGGCGGCGGGGTCGCAGGTGCCATGGACCGTCGCGAAATCCGGCGTACCGCGGTACCCAGCGGCATAACATCCGCCCGTTTTTCCTGTTTGTCTGGCGTGACCACCTCCTCCAAAATATTTTACGGCCTCGGCGCTTTTCTGGTCGTGGTAACCCTCGGCTACTTTCTCGGTCCCAGCATCGAGCAGCCAGAGTACCCAACCGATCTCCCCGACCTGCCCGATGACTTACCCGAACTCGACCGGTACATCAGGAATAGCGAAGCCCGCGCGCCAACCCGTCCGGATAACGCGGCGCGGATCGTGTGGCAGGACTCCGTGCCTGCGGTCACGGAATACGCTTTCGTCTACCTCCACGGTTTCGCCGGCAGTTACCGCGACGGCTACCCGGTAAACGTGAACGTACCGGCCATTTTCGGTGCCAATGTCTATCTCTCACGTTGGTCGGGCCACGGCCTGCGCCCCGATGCGGCCCTGGAGGAATTCACCCCGGAGAATGCCTGGTCCGACGCCCGGGAAGCCTTGGCGATCGGGCAGCGAATCGGCCGCAAGGTGATCATCATGTCCACCTCCACCGGGGGTACGCTTGCCCTGAAACTGGCGGCTACCTACCCGGATGAAGTCTTTGCCCTGATCAACATGGCGCCGAACGTGGAGGACGACCAGCCGGGAGCCTCCCTGCTGATGAGCCCGTGGGGGCACGAACTCGCCCGCCTGGCTTCCTTTGGCAGCAATAAAAAGATCGACCACAAGGAGCCCCGCGCCGCCCAGTATTTCGACACCATCTACCCCTCCGAGGCGCTGGTCAATTTGCAGATCCTGGTGCAGACGACGATGACCGACAGCACCTTCGCGGCCGTCGGGTGCCCGGTCCTCACGGTATATTACAAGGAGAACTTCCTGCAGAAGGATGAGCACGTGGAGGTGAGTCGCTTTCCGGAGGTACACGATTCATTAGGGACCCCCGAAAACAAACGACTACTGGTGGCCCTGCCTACCCCGAAAACGCACTTTGTCGGCAGCGACATCAAGTCGGAGGACTGGATGGCCCCCCAGCGCGTGATGGTTGAATTCTGCACCGACGTGCTCGGCATGGAGCCCCTACTTCCGATCGATCACGTTGCGGACGCTGCCGGCCTCGAGTAACCTCCGGCGGGCTTCTTCGTATGACAGGCCGGTCGATTCCACGATCATCTTCGTGCCGCGGTCGATGAGTTTGGCGTTGCTCAGTTTCATGTCCACCATACGGTTGTCCATTACCCGCCCGAGCCGGATCATGACGGAAGTCGTGATCATGTTCAGGATGAGCTTTTGGGCGGTACCGGATTTCATCCGGGTACTGCCGGTCACCACCTCGGGGCCTACCACGGCCACGATGGGGTGGTCGCAGACCTGGGTGACGGGGGCGCCGGGGTTGCAGGTGACGCATCCGGTGAGGAGGCCGGCTTCCCGCGCGCGCCGCAACCCACCGATCACGTAGGGGGTCGTGCCGGAGGCCGCGATCCCGACGATGGTATCGTCACCGTTGGGCGTGTATTCGGCCAGGTCCTTCCAGGCCTGTTCCTCGCTGTCTTCGGCCGACTCAATGGACTCGCGCAGGGCACGGTCGCCACCGGCGATCAGGCCGATGACCATACCCGGCGGTACGCCATAAGTGGGTGGGCACTCGCTGGCATCGAGCACGCCCAGGCGGCCACTGGTGCCGGCTCCGATGTAGAACAGGCGGCCACCGCGCTCCATGCGCGGCACGATGGCTTCCACCAGAGCCGTCAGGGCGGGGATGCACTGGCCCACGGCCGGGGCCACCTTGCGGTCCTGCTCATTGATGAAGGTGAGGAGCTCCCGGGCGGAGCGGTTCTCGAGGTGGCGGTACGGACCGGGCTGTTCGGTGATCTTCACGGCTGGAAGGTTTACAAAGAGGACTAATTACGGGGCTGAAGGTAAGGTGTGGTACGGGACGAGGTAGCAGAATCCCGGGAAAAGACATAGATCTGGCGGGGCTCAAGCAATCCACATTGCCGTGACTATCCAGCGGAAAAGCCTGGACGCGCAAATGACCGCCGGCGGTCACGGATGAAACGATCCTGCCACCGATTGCCCGGCGGGGCGGCTTGTGAAGTATATTTGCGGAAATTTTGAATTTGTGCATCCTGACTCCCATTTAGATAAGTACTTCAAATCGGCTTTCACGGTCGACAACGTCATCTTCGGATTTGACGAGGGGGAGTTGAAGGTGCTGCTCATTCGCCGCAGTGAGGAACCCTACGACAACTACTGGGCGCTGCCCGGTTACTTCGTCCGGCAGAATGAAGACCTTGACGAAGCGGCCCAGCGGGTCCTCTGGGAAACCACCGGTCTCCAGAACGTTTACCTGGAACAGTTGCGGACCTTCGGCGCACCGGCGCGTCACGCCTTCGGGCGGGTCATCACGGTGGCCTATTACAGCCTGGTGAAGATCGCTGATTTTTACCCCCGGGCCGACGGACTTTCCCGCGAAGTAGCCTGGCACAGCCTGCACGAAGTCGGCGAGCTGGCCTTCGACCACGCCCGCATCCTCGAGACGGCCATTGCCCACCTGCAGCAGAGCGTGCGCACCCGGCCGGTCGGATTTGAACTCCTGCCCCCGGAATTCACCCTCACCGAACTGCAGCACCTCTACGAGGCCATCTGGGACACCGAGCTGGAGAAGCGCAATTTTCGCAAGAAGATCCTGTCAATGCAACTCATCATTCCCCTCGACCGCATGCAGCAGGGGGTATCGCACCGGCCGGCCCGCCTGTACCGCTTCGATGAAGCCCGGTACCGGGCACTGACGCGGCAGGGATTCAACTTCGAGATGCGCGGATAGCCCGAAACTACCCCCACGGATAAGTTGGATGGCGGGAAAAGGTGACGGCTTGTCGCAGTTTGCCGTTATGGCCTGACAGAATTGCCGCCAAAAATTGTGGCCCCTTTTTTGCGGCCTACCGTAGTGCTAAAATTTTTCAAGAAGATGAGCAAGAACAATGACGATCAGCCGATCGTAGACGACGAAATGCTGAACCACAGCGACGCCGCCCCCGAGGAGCAGGTAGTCGAGGAGGACCTCAAAACGGACGGCGACCTCCAGGAGGAGCGCCCCGACCAGGTAGACCTGGATGAACTGCAGCAGCGCTTGCAGGAAAAGGAAGACCGTTACCTCCGCCTCTATGCCGAGTTCGACAACTACAAGCGCCGCACCCAGCGCGAGCGGCTGGAGATGATGGACACCGCCGGCAGTAAAACCATGAAGGCTCTGCTGCCCGTGCTCGACGACTTCGACCGCGCCGCCCAATTGGCCGAACAGGACGAGGCCACGGCCGAGATCTGGAACAACGGGATCGGGCTGGTCCGCAAGAAATTATTGTCGGCCCTGGCCTCCCAGGGACTAAAACCCATGGAAAGCACGGGTGAGGAGTACAATCCCGACCTCTTCGAAGCAGTTACAGAAGTACCCCATCCCGAAATGAAAGGAAAGGTGGTCGACACCATCGAACGCGGCTATACCCTCAACGGCCGCATCATCCGCCACGCAAAGGTGGTGGTGGGCAAGTAGCCTCCCCCGGCCCCTTCCCCAACCAATATAAGTAAAGCCATATGGCAAGAGATTATTACGAGGTACTCGGTGTAGCCAAGAACGCCGATTCCGACACATTGCGCAAGGCCTACCGCAAGATGGCCATGAAATACCACCCCGATCGCAACCCCGGCGATGCGGCGGCGGAAGAGAAATTCAAGGAAGCTGCGGAGGCCTACGACGTACTGAACGACGACGACAAGCGCGCGCGGTACGACCGCTTTGGCCACGCCGGCGTGAACGGACAAGGCGGCTTCAGCGGCGGCCCCGGCGGCATGACCATGGAGGACATCATGGCGCAGTTCGGCGACATGTTCGGCGACGGCGGCGGGGCCTTCGGTTCCTTCTTCGGTGGTGCGGCCGGCGGCGGCGCGCGGCGCCAGCCGCGCGGTGAGCGCGGCTCCAACCTGCGCATCAAAGTGCCCCTGACCCTGGAGGAGATCGCCGAAGGCGTCACCAAGCGCATCAAGGTTAAGCGGCAGAAGGCCTGCGACGTCTGCGACGGCAGCGGTGCCAAGGACGCCGAGAGCGTCGAAACCTGTCGTACCTGCGGCGGGGCCGGCGTGGTCCGACAGGTGCGCTCCACCTTCATCGGCCAGATGGCTACCACCACGACCTGCCCCACCTGCTCGGGAACAGGTACTCAGATCAAGGCCACCTGCAACAACTGTAAGGGCGACGGCCGGGTCTACGGCGAAGACACCATAGAGGTAAACATCCCCGCCGGCGTCGAGGAAGGCATGCAACTCAGTATGCGAGGCAAAGGCAACGCCGGCCGCCGCGGCGGCCCTCCCGGCGACCTGCTCATCAATGTGCAGGAAAAGCCGCACGACGAGCTCCAGCGCGACGGCCAGAAACTCATCTACGACCTGTATCTGAACTTCGCCGATGCCGCCCTGGGCACTTCCGTGGAAGTACCCACGATCGCCGGTCGCGTCAAGATCAAGGTACCCGCCGGCACCCAGTCCGGCAAGATCTTCCGCCTCCGCGGCAAAGGCCTGCCCGCCCTCCAAAGCCACAGCCGGGGAGATCAACTGATCCACGTCAACCTTTGGACGCCCAAGAAACTCACCCGCGAGGAAACGGAACTGCTGGAGCGCATGCGCACCATGGAGAATTTCGACCCCAAACTGGAAAAGGGCGACAAGGGCTTCTTCGAGCGGATGAAGGAGTATTTCGCGTGAGCCTGAGGCTGACGGGAATCCTGATTCTTACTATTGCGCTCCTGACCGGATGCGGACCTGACATTACCTACCAGGAAGAAAAGGTACTCGGGCCCGGCGGCTGGGCCTACGCCGACAGCGCCAGCTTCGTCTTTCCGGTGACCGACACCGCCGCGCGCTACGACATGGTACTGACGGTCACCCACGGGACCGACTTCCCCTACCAGAATTTCTATACCCGCCTCACTACCCACCTGCCCGACGGCACCGTACTTAACCAGCCGCTTTCGCTGCAGCTGGCCGACAATTACGGCAAATGGTACGGAGACTGCGGCGCCGAGGAGTGCACCATCGACATCTCGTTGCAGGAAGGCACCCGTTTTATCCAACCCGGTGAGCACCGACTGGTCGTAGCCCAGTTCTCCCGCGAGGATCCACTCGCGGCGGTCACCGGCATCGGCTTCCGTCTCGTGCGCCAAGAGGATTGAGTGCTCATCCGCCTGGTCGCTACAACCCCCACGCCTCCGGCGGTGTCTGTAATCACATGCGTCACTACCTGATTCTTTTTCTGCTTTGCGCCGTCTCGGCCGCCGGCTACGGGCAAACCCCTATGGCCGCCCCCGACGCGGAACCCGTCAAAAGCTACGAGGACGATACCCGCTGGACCGAAGTGGACGACCTGGAAGGTCGCTACCGCATCCAGACCCCGGGGCCCCTGGAACATAAGGCCGATACGCTGCTGACCGCCGTGGGCGAGCAGGTGTTCCATACCTACTTCTTCAAGGTGCCCGACCTGCAGCGGGCCGAGAACCTTATTTACGTGCTCAGCTACGTCGACTACCCGGACGGCACCTTTCACGCGGACAGTACGGAACTCGTGGAGGAACTGCTGCTCTCTACTCAGGAGTCGGCCGCCGAAGCCCTGCGCGGCGAGGTCATCTACACCACCCCCCGTGAGGTCTCGGGTAGCCCCGGGCGCCTCTGGCGGATCGACTATAAGGACGGGGAAGCCAGCGCCCGCACCCTGGCCTTCGTGATCGGCGAGCGGTACTACGAACTGAAAACCTTTGCCCTCACTGGGCGCGGGCTGGGCGAGGCATCGGACAAATTTTTCCGCAGCTTTGAGTACCTGGGTAGCCGGGACAGCCGCGGTGCCCTTCCTACCCCCAGGTAGTCGTACGGGGCGGCGGCGCGCGAGTGCCGACCACCGACCACGGTGGCAGAGTACCCAGGCCCTACATACCAGCCGACTTCATAACGAACCCCCGTAGGGGGCAGGCGTTCCTCCGCAAAAGAACGCTATGAAGATCGACCTTAAAGGACAAACCGCCATCGTCACCGGATCGAGTACCGGCCTGGGCCGAGCCTGCGCCGTCAGCCTGGCACGCGAGGGCATGAACGTGGTCGTCAACTACCACAGCAGCGACGAAGAGGCCCACGACACCCTGCGCGAAATTGAGGCGGAAGGTGGACGGGCCATCATTGTGCAGGCCGACGTATCCAAGGAGGAAGACGTGGCGCGGTTATTCGCGGCCTGCCACGAGGCCTACGGCCACCTGGACCTGCTGGTCGCCAATGCCGGCCTGCAGGCCGACGCAGCCTTCACCGAAATGACCCTCGAGCAGTGGAACAAGGTGATCAGCGTCGACCTGACCGGACAGTTCCTCTGCTGCCGCGAGGCCGCCCGGATTTTCCGCAAGCAGGGCGTCCACGATCATTCCAGTGCCGCCGGAAAGATCATCTGCATGAGTAGCGTACACGACGAGATCGCCTGGGCCGGCCACGTTAATTACGCCGCGGCCAAGGGCGGCGTCAAGATGATGATGGAAAGCATGGCCCAGGAACTGGCCGGCGAAAAGATCCGCATCAACAGCATCTCACCGGGGGCCATCCGCACCGACATCAACCAGGCGGCCTGGAACACCGAAGCGGCCATGAATGACCTGCTCAAGTTGATCCCCTACGGTCGCATCGGGGAAGCCGAAGACGTGGCCAACCTCTGCATCTTCCTGGCCAGCGACGCCAGCGACTACATTACCGGTTCTACCATTTACATCGACGGGGGCATGATGCTCTACCCCGGCTTCCGCTTCGGGGGGTAGGCAAAGGCCAGCAGGAAGACCGTGAATAGGGTCACTCCCACCGAGGTTTCCAACGTGTTCTCGACCAGGCAACTAAGAGTAAGCATTACCCAGATGGCCGCGTACCGGGGGTCGCGCCACCGGCCGTCGGCGTAGCCGATCAGGAAAAAACATCCGACGGTGATCACGAAGCCGACCACCCCGCTGCCGGCCAGCGCGGTGACGAACTGGTTGTGGGGACGCTTGGGTTCCACTCCGGGATACCGGGCGGCGTAGCGTTCGTTCATGACCCGCTGCAGGTTGCCCTGCCCCACCCCGAGCACCGGGTGTTCGCGCCAGACTTCCAGTCCCAGACGAATGCTGGTGAGCCGCCCCTGGTCTGAGTACTGGGCCGTATCCTGACGCACGTCCCGGTGCAGCAGTTCGTAGCGCATATAGTTCATCTTAGTCTGGAAACTCGGCACCGTGAGGTAAGCCAGCACCGGCAGCGCCAGCAGGCCCAACAGTCCCGCGGCCAGATATCCGTAGCGGCCCGACCGCAAGGCCCAGCCGCCCATCACCACCGCCCATCCGGCGTAGGCCGTAGCCAGCCCCGTACGTACGGCCAGCAAGTGAAGGGTCAGGAAACAAAAAAGCCCCAGCATCAGCAGCCACCGGCTCCGGTAACGCAAATAGCCGTCCGCCCCCACCACCGAGGCCAGCGCAACGAGCAGGCTGAACCGGATGTGATTGTCCCGCGGCACGGGCAGGGGCTGTCCCTGTCGGATTAGCTCATTAAATTCTGGGAAGTGCAGGGCATAGTTGATCAATACGCTGGCTGCGACGACCGCGACGAAGCCGACCCACGCCAGATTGACCTTTACGGCACCCGCGCGCGCCGCCCAATGGGTACCAAAAGGAAGTGCAGCCCACGCCAGGGGAAGCAACAGTAACGGAATCTTGATGCGCAGCCGCTCCAGGTAGTACCCCCACTCTTCCGTCTGCGGGGCCCCGGCCAACAGCAACAGGTACAGGCCCGCCAGGCCCCAGCAGAGCGAACTGGAAAGGGCCCGAGGGATAAATCCAAGCGGACCGTCGGGGGAAAGAATAATAGATGCGGCTACGACCACGATGAGGGAGATCGACAGGAGCGCCGGTGCGAACACCAGCCCCACCAGCGTACCGGCCAGTCCGGCGGCTACCAGTCCTTCACGCCAGGCACTCTGCTGCATCGACACCATGGGCCGTAAGATAGTCCGGGTCCATCCTTCGTGCCTATCTTCGCCCGCCAAACCGCAGCAGCACCATGGACGTATTCGAACGCGTAGCGCAACTGATCGCCGAAATAGAGGCCGCCACCGCCCGGACGCCCGAAGAGGTGGAGGCCTTCCGCATCCGCTTTCTCGGCAGCAAAAACATCCTCAAGCCCCTGATGGGCGAGATGCGTAGTCTGCCCAACGATCGCAAGCGCGACTTCGGTCAGCTCGTGAACCGCGCCAAGACCGTGGCCCAGGAGCGTTACGATGCCCTGAAGGCCGAGGCCGGCAAGGCTGAGGCGCAGTCGGCCGCCGCGGACCTTGACCTGACCGCACCCGCCGAGCCCCTGCCCCTGGGCAGCCGGCACCCGATCGCCCTGACCATGCGTCGCATCGTATCCATCTTCGAGCGGATCGGTTTCGCGGTCGCCGAAGGACCGGAAGTGGAAGACGACTGGCACAACTTCACGGCCATGAATACGCCCGAAGACCACCCGGCCCGCGATATGCAGGACACTTTCTACGTCGCGGAAGGCATGCCGGCCGGCCCCAACAACTCGGCCATGCTGCTGCGCACGCACACCAGTTCGGTCCAGGCCCGCACCATGCAACAGCAGCAGCCGCCGATCCGCATCATCGCCCCCGGACGCGTGTACCGCAACGAGACCATCAGCGCGCGCAGTCACGCCCAGTTCCATCAGGTAGAAGGCCTCTACATCGCCGAGCGCGTCAGCTTCGCGGACATGAAGGCCACCCTGCTCCATTTCGCCCGCGAGATGTACGGCGAAGACACCCGCATCCGGTTGCGGCCCAGCTACTTTCCCTTCACGGAGCCCAGCGCGGAGATGGACATCTGGTGGGGACTGGAAACCGAGCACGACCACCGCATCACCAAGGGCACCGGCTGGCTCGAGATCCTGGGCTGCGGCATGGTTGACCCGGCCGTACTAGACAACTGCGGCATCGACTCCGAGAAGTACATGGGTTACGCCTTCGGCATGGGCATCGAGCGGCAGGCCATGCTGCTCTACAACATTACCGATATCCGACTGATGTTTGAGAACGACGCCCGCTTCCTGCGGCAATTCGCCAACGTCATCTAGACGGGGGGGCGGCTAGACGTACATGTCCAGGATCGACACCGAACCGAAGATCAGACTGGCTACGCCATTGGTGGTAAAGAAGGCAAGATTGATGCGGGAGAGGTCTTCCGCGCGGACTACGGTATGCTGGTAAGCGAGCAGCGAGAGGAAGATGCCGCCGGCTACCCAGGTGAGGACACCCACTTCGGGGTACCGGAGTTGCTGCAGGTATACGGTGAGAATGACCACCAGCGCGCACAATACGTGGAGGGTACGCCCCAGCAGTAACGCGCCATTCGTGCCCAGCCGTACGGGAATGGAATACAGTCGCTCCCTGCGGTCAAACTGCTCATCCTGCAGCGCGTACACGATATCGAATCCCGTCACCCAGAGCAGCACGGTGGCGCCGTAAAGGGTCGGGAGCAGGGCCCACTGTGCGGTCACGGCGAGGTACGCGCCGATCGGGGCGAGGGCCAGACCGAGTCCCAAAACGAAGTGGCAGAAATAAGTGAAGCGTTTCGTGTAGCTGTACCCCAGGATCACCAGCAGGGCGATCGGTGAGAGGGCCAGGCAGAGCGGATTCAGCAGGCCGGCGACGATGACGAACAGCAGGCAGTTCACGAGCACGAAGACGAGGGCGGCGCGGGCCGAGATCGTGCCGGCAGGGATCTCCCGCACCGCCGTGCGGGCGTTGCGGCCGTCGATGTCGCGGTCGAGGTAACGGTTGAAGCCCATGGCGGCCGACCGCGCGAATACCATGGCCAGGAGAACGAGCCCCAACTTGTAGAAGTCGAGCACCCCATCGTCAAGGGTGGCAAGGAAAAATCCCAACAGCGCAAAGGGCAACGCAAAGATCGTATGCGAGAACTTGACGAGGGAGAGATAATCGTTGACCCGGCGCAGGGTGGACATATCGGTGACTTGTGCTTGGGTAGTAAAAGCGGACCGCGCGGAAAGGTTGATGCGGCGCCCGACGGGGCATACGGGCGGCAATCGGTAATTTTATTGAGCCGCCGCCAACGTTCGCCGCCGCCCGGCCCGTCTTGCCCGGTACTGAAGCTCCCGTCATGAAACATTTACTGTTCCCCCTACTCTGTGCATTTTTCCTGACCGGCTGTCTGGAGGACGAATGCACCGACGTCGTCACCTACACGGCCTACCACCCCGTGGTGCTGACCGCGGCCGAGTGGCGGCAGGACGATTTTACCGCTACCACACCGCAGTCGGTATGTGATCCTTCGGCCTTCTACGTGTACGGCAACATCCTTTTCGTCCTGGATCGCAATGCCGGCCTGCACATCATCGACAATAGCGACAATGCCGATCCCCGGCCCGTGAAGTTCCTCAACATCCCCGGCGGGGTGGGCCTGGCGGTACGCAACAACGTGCTCTACGTCAACCAGTACATCGACCTGCTGGCTTTCGACCTGTCTGATCCGCGGGAGCCCCGCTTTCTGAGCCGAACGCGCGACGTTTTTGATCCCTATACCGACTTCGCCGCCAACCTGCACGGCACGGGCGAGGTCACCATCGCCTACACGGAGGGGCCGGAGACGATCACCGTCGACTGTAATTCTCCCTACTACGGACGCAGCTGGTTTCTGGAGGATGGCTTCATATATACCACGAACCGGCAGACATTCGATTTTGCCATAAACACGTCCGGTGCCGCCAACGCCTCGGGCGGCACCTCCGAACAGGTAGGCATCGGGGGTAGTCTGGCCCGCTTCACCATCAACCAGGGTACCCTTTATGCCGTGGACGAAAACAGCCTGCGCACCTTCTCGCTCGCCGATCCTAAAGAGCCGGAGTTCATGGGCATCACGCAAATGCCCTGGGGCGTGGAGACGATCTTCCCCTACAAGGATATGCTCTTCATGGGGGCGAACAACGGCATGCACATCTACGGGGTTAGCAACCCCCTGGACCCTGAATACTTCGCCACATTCGAGCACGTCCTGAGCTGCGACCCCGTGGTGGTACAAAACGACATTGCCTACGTGACCATGTGGGGCGGGGCCGACTGTGGCAGCCGGGGCGACCAGCTGATGGTCATCGACGTGAGTGACCCGCGCGACCCCAGGTCCCTGCAGGAAATCCCCATGAGCAACAGCCACGGCCTCGGCGTGGACGGCAACCACCTATTTCTGTGCTCCGGTCCGGAAGGACTCAAGGTGTTTGACCTGACGGACGACGGCCGCCTCGGGGCCGAAGTGCACCACGCCCCCGACTTTCCCGCCAAGGACGTCATCGTCCTGCCAGCCAAACAGGAACTTATCGTACTGGGATGGGAACAAGCCGGGATCCGGCAGTATGATTACGACGCGGAGGGACGGCCCGTCCACGCCGGCGACCTGTCCATCTGCAATTGATCACCGCATGAACCACCTGCTGCTTTTCGTGTCCGCCTTTCTGCTGCTCCACCAGCTGCCCGCTCAGCAAGGTGCGGTAGCCAGCCGGTCGGCGCCGGACCGGATCGTACTGACCGACGGTCAGCGGCTGAAAGGAAAATTGACCGCGTACCGATACGGCGATGCAGTCTCGCTGGTCACCGCCGACGGACAGACGTACACCTTCAGCAGCGACCGGATCAAGCGCGTGGAGATGGGAGGACGGTCCGGGCGCTTCGCGTCTACTGCTCTTTCACCCCATACAGGGGCCGCTGACCTGCCCCGGCGGGAGTGGCGCCACCAGGTGCGGACCTCAGCTGGATTCACCGATAACATAGGGGAGGACTTTTATTCCGTCTCTACCCTCGGCATCGGCATCGACTACCACTACCTACGCCAATGGAAGGCACTCGCGGCCGGCCTGGGCGGGGCGATGGAACTGATGGATGCGGACCGCAGCGAACGCCTGGCCTCCCTGACGGGCCTGGTTGAATACCAACTGGGGGGCGGCCGGTTGCGCCCCCTTTTCCGGTTCAGCGGCGGGGTGGCCCTCCCCGTGGGGGGCCGGGGCCTGAAGATTGAATCCCGTACGCCGGGTGCGGTAGTCCATCCGGCTATCGGGCTACTGCTCTTGCCCCCTTCCGGCTCCTGGGGTGCCGTGGTGATGGATGTCGGTTACCGCTTTTCGCACGTTTCCTTCCGGGGCACGGACGGGTATCGGCCCGCCTTCTACCGGGAGGTAACCTACCGCCGACTTACGCTTGGCATTGCCACCAGATTCTAGCCCATTGACTACCGAATACGAAGAACGAAAACTGGTTGCGGCCTGCCTGAAAGGCGACCGGCGGGCGCAGGAGGATCTTTACCGCAGGTTCGGCCCCGTTGCGCTGCAGGTCTGCCGCCGCTACGCCCCGGGCCGGGAGGAGGCCATGGCCCTGCTGAACGGTGGCATGATGAAGGTCTTTGAAAAGCTCGACCAGTTCCGCTGGGAAGGCAGTCTGGAAGGCTGGATCAAACGGGTGGTCTTCCACAGCACCATCGACCAGTTCCGGCGGCAGCGCAAGCGCCCCACCCTGGAAATTGCCAGTTGGGATCAGCCCACCGCCGATACCGCTACCCACGAACTCTACGCCGAGGACCTCTGCCGCATGATCGACATGCTGCCGGAGACCAGCAAGGAAGTTTTCTGGCTTTTCGCCGTGGAAGGCTACAGCCACGCCGAGATCGCCGACAAACTGCACTTCAGCGAGGGCAACAGCCGCTGGCACCTCAACAAGGCCCGTCAACTGCTGCGCGAGCGGCTGAATCAGGAAACCCACAAACACAATCGTTATGCCGGATAGCAATTCCCCCTGGACACCGGACGACGCCTTCTGGAACGAAGCGTGGGCCGATATGGAAACCCGCCTGGACCGCAAGCGGCGGCGGCGCCTGCTCCTTCCTCTGCTGCTCCTGCTGACTGCTTTGGCGGCGGGGACGCTGGTGCTGTGGGATGGACCGCTGCCGGGGGTGTCGGTACCATCCGAACGGGCCACGGCCGAACCCGCCGCGATTGTACGGACGGCCCCAACGACCACACCTATCGGTGCGGGCGAGGAAGCATTGGCCACCACGGAGCTGCCGGACGGCGGTGGCCTTAAAAATGCAGAAACGCCCGCCCCCAAACCGCTCGGGGCACCGGGCCGGTCTCCACAAAACGAAACCAACGCATCAGGCATTCCTGAAGGACCTGGCACCCGCGCTCCGCGCCCAAACGAGACGAACTCTCCGCTGGAAGATGCTTCCCGAGCGACACCCCCGCCGACTGCCGTGGAACCATCGGGGCAAAGCCGCACATCGCAGCTAGTGGCCGGCGTGCCTTTGCCAACGATGCAAGTAGATTATAGCAAGAATTTAGATCTTGAACCGGTTGTCGCTGCGGCTCCGATAATTACTCCCGCTGATCCGTTTCATTCCTTCAACCTGGCGGCTGGTACATCCGTTTACCCAACCGCCTATTTGCCCGGGACTTATCTCCAGTTCACGCGGCTCATCCCTGCGGGGAAATGGTTCGTGCCGGTGGGCTTGCGGTACGACTACACCCGGCGAGAGCTGCGCAGCACGGCTACCGACGACCCGCGGGAACTTATCAGCGTAAATGATCCTACTTTCTCGGGCAGCGTCGCGTATGCACAGGGGGGTGAGGCGATCCGGGAACCGCGGAGGCTGAAAATGCACACCCTTGGATTACGGTCGGGGGTGGGCCGACGGGTAAGTAATAAAATCACCCTATCCGCGGGTCTGGACCTGAGCTATATCCTGGCCGGCTCAGGCCCGACTTATTCCGTCACGGATTCCGCCGGCGTAGTGCTGGTGTCGGTGGCCGAGGAGCGGTTCACCCGATCGGCTTACGGCGGCGGAGCAAACCAGGACTTTGCCCCGGCCGTGGGATCGCCGGCCCCGATCGTTAACCCCTACCTGAACCGTTGGCAGTTATCTGCCTGGATGCGCGCTGATTATCGCCTGTCCGGAAATTTGCACCTAACCCTGGGCTATACCCCTCATATTTCTCCCCTGTACCGCGAAGGTGCCCCGTCGGTGAGTGCCAACCGCATCGAACTGGGCTTTTTACTCGCCCTTTAGGGCACTTCGCGGCGGGTGGCTTTGGCAAGGGGTAGCCCTTCGTCTCGCGCCTCGGCGGAAGAAACGGTGGTCAGGGCCCGGGCGACCGCTTTCCTGGTCGTGCCAAACCGTGGGAGGCAACATAACCTTCTCCATTCCCGGACCTTCCCGTCGGCCTTCGTACCTTTGCGGCCCAATTGCGTACCGCTGTATGAAAAAAGACATAGCAACACCCGAAGTAACCGACGTAGCCGTAGCCGCGGTACCTCGCCAGGAGGCCGGGGAAGAGCTGTGGGATATCTACCTGATCAACCTGCGACAGGAGCCCATGGAGAACATCCTGGTCACCAGTCAGGGCTACGGCAGTATCGACGGTGTAGACAAGACGACGACCGTGCTGCGGCACTTCCATCAGAAGCTCGACGCCCGGGATTCCATTAAGCTGGAGCCCATCCAGCCGACCCTCTTTGCCATCACGAACGAGTACTGGATCAGCTTCAACAACGGCAAGCACATGCTGGACAAGCGGTTCACCTTCCCTGCCGGGACGATCAGTGAAGCCGCCCTTACCGAACTGCCGGTCCTCGACCGCCCCGGAGTGATCATGCAATGAGCAGGCCCCAACCCAAGCGCGTGGCGGAGAGCTTCACGACCATGTCGGAGCTCGTCATGCCCAACGATACCAATCCCCAGGACAACCTCATGGGCGGTAACATGCTGCGGTGGATGGACATCTGCTGCGCGATCTGCGCGGGTAAGCACTGCGCCCGACCGGTCGTGACGGCCAGCGTGGACAACGTTGCCTTCAACAGCGCCATCCGGAACGGTGAGGTGATCACGCTGGAAGCCAGCGTGACGCGCGCGTTCAATACCAGCATTGAGGTGTACGTGGAGGTGTTTGCCGCCACCATGCAGGGCACACACCCCCGGCGCACCCACCACGCTTATTTCACTTTTGTTGCGCTGGACAAGGACAACGGATCCCCGGTGCAGGTACCCGAGCTGACCCCGCTTACCGAAGTTGAGCAGCAACGCTACACCGCGGCGTTGCGGCGGCGCGAACTGCGCCTAGTGCTGGCCGGCCGGCTGAAGCCCGAGGAGGCGCAGCACCTGCAGGAACTGTTCCGGCCCCATTAAAAACCTTTCGATCATGACCATTGCGACCTACAACGTGAACGGCATCCGCGCCGCCCTGCGCAAGGGTCTGGCGGAATGGGCCGCCGAAGTGGACGTCGACGTGCTGTGCCTGCAGGAAACCAAAGCCGCCCCTGACCAGGTGGAAATGGAGGAACTCACCGCGGCGGGTTACCCCCACGCCGCCTGGCACAGCGCTACGAGTAAAAAGGGGTATTCGGGGGTCCTGACCCTGAGCAAGGAGGAACCTGATCTGGTGGTCGAAGGCTGCCAGATGGACGTCTACGACTGCGAGGGCCGGGTAATCAGGACCGACCACGGCGACCTGACCATCCTCAACTGTTACTTCCCCAATGGAGGACAAGGCGATGAGCGTCAGGCGTATAAATACCGATTTCTGGATGATTTTCTGGAGTTCGTGGTCGAACTGCGCAAGACACGGCCGCACCTGTTGGTGGTCGGCGACTACAACATTGCCCACCGGGAGATCGACCTGCACGCTCCGAAGCGCAACGAAACCAGTTCGGGCTTTTTACCGGAAGAAAGGGCCTGGATGACGAAGTGGTTTGAGCGTACGCAAATGGTCGACGCCTTCCGTTACCTTCACCCCGAGGCCGTAGCGTACAGCTGGTGGAGCTACCGCGCTAATGCCCGCAACAACAACAAGGGTTGGCGCATCGACTACCACAGCTACCCCGCTGAGATGGCCGACCGCATCGCGCGGGTGGCGCACCTGGACGATGCGCTGCACTCCGATCACTGCCCTATTCTTCTTGAATTAAAACCCTAGACAGGTCTTTGGCTCCGATATCTTTTGTCGACGAAGTAAGTTCTCCAATATGACCGCGGATATCCCTTCAAACGATAACATTTACCGGTTGGATCCGGGACCAATGCCATTTCTCTATTAGGATGATTTGGATCGTAAACGAATATGCAAACATCGGTTTGGTAGGGCCCAAGGTCGCCTTCGTACCTACCGAGTTCATAACCGACGGCCACCATATAGTGACTGAATGGTCCGGAGGTGCCAACCGTCTGCAGCCCAATTGGCATCGGTCGATTCGAATCAATACATTCCATTAGCTCCCCCAGTCGACCTGAGCCCGTTTGTAAGCCCCAATTAAAAAACTCCTGGTCACGATTGCCAATATTGGTACCAATTAACTCGGCCCATTTACTAGCGCCGCCCTGAAAGGCCTTCAGTTGACGCTTATAGATGTAATCCCGCAGTGCAGAACCTTCTGCCGGGAGTGTAGATTGCTCGGGAATCGGCTGGCGATTGTAATAGTAATCCAGTGCCGCGTAACACATCCCTCCACACAGTCCGTAAGTTTTAATGTCGCCAATGATATGATTGGTGAACGAGTTTGTAAAATTGAATCCATGTTCTTTTGCTGTAAATCCAGACCGCTTCGGCGGTGCAACAGCATTTCCACTTTTCCAAGTCCATTCTCGGCTCCGGTCGTCACCGGTGAATCGATGTAGGGGGTTTCCAGATTTATCCAGTAGCGTGGTGGTTCTTCCGTTCTGTGTAGCGACGACCCGCAGGTTGTTGACGTTCCAATTGTCGCCACCAATTCCTCCCGATGCAGTGGTTTCCAGTCGAATACCTCGGATTTCATGGAGCTGCTTGCCCACCCGCATAACGGTAGTATAGGTTTGGTGATCTTTCCACCGCTGTCCACGATTTATGTTACGTTCTGTTAGTGTGTGTCCGTCTGTGAAGAGTAGTGTAACATTTGCATTGTCATTTCCTCCTCGAAGGTCATCGCCTCCCGTGGTAATGTGGATTTGTAGGTCAGTTGCCATGGGTTAGTGTGTTTGTTTTCCCTCTATATCTGTCTTTAAGAAAACGTTACATTTGCCCCCCGATATGCAACGAATTTTCCTCGACAACGCCGCCACCACGCCCATAGATCCCGACGTACTCTTCGCCATGACGGAAGTCATGCGGGAAACCTACGGTAACCCGTCCAGCATCCACGCCGAAGGCCGCAAGGCCCGCAGTCTGATCGAGGCGGCCCGCAAGACGGTGGCCAACACCCTCAACTGCAGCATCGGGGAAATCTTCTTCACCTCCGGCGGTACGGAAGCCAACAACATGGCCCTGAAGAATGCAGTACGCGACCTGGGAGTCAAACGCATCATCTCTTCCCCCCTGGAGCACCACTGCGTTCTGCACAGTCTCGAGGCTATCGCCGCTACCGGAGCGGCCTGCGTGGAGATGGTCGGTATCGACGAGAAGGGCCACGTGGACCTGACGGATCTGCGCCGCCGCCTGGGCGAAAAGGACGTCCCCACCCTGGTCAGCCTCATGCACTCCAACAACGAGATAGGCAACCTGCTGCCCCTGCAGGAAGTGGCCGATCTGTGCGCGGAATACCAGGTACTATTCCACTGCGATACGGTACAGACGATGGGGTACTTTCCGATCGATCTCGAGCGGACCCCCGTTGGCTTCCTGTCGGGATCGGCGCACAAATTCTACGGCCCCAAGGGCGTGGGATTCGTCTACATCAACAACGACAACCAGATCAAGCCCTATCTCGACGGTGGCGCCCAGGAGCGCAATATGCGCGGGGGAACGGAAAATGTTTACGGGATCGTCGGACTGGCCAAGGCCCTCGAAAAGGCCGTCGCGGAGCGGGAGGAGCGCCGCGCCCGGATGGAGGACGTGAAACAGTACCTGATGGACCGCCTGCGTGCCACGTACCCCGACGTCCGGTTCAACGGAGATCCCGAACGCAGCCACTACAAGGTGCTGTCGGTCAGTTTTCCCGAATCCCCGAAGGGCGACCTCCTGCTTATGAACCTCGATCTGTCGGGCATCTCGGCCAGCGGGGGG
Organism: Neolewinella litorea; assembly: GCF_004803465.1. Classification (GTDB taxonomy): domain Bacteria; phylum Bacteroidota; class Bacteroidia; order Chitinophagales; family Saprospiraceae; genus Neolewinella; species Neolewinella litorea. The sequence goes on from NZ_SRSF01000001.1 coordinate 1,093,587, forward strand.
TCGGCCTGCTCCAGTGGCATAGACGTGGGCAGCCACGTGGTGGGCCACCTGCACCCCGATTCAAAACGGCACACCATCCGGTTCAGCTTTAGCCACCACAATACCCGCGAGCAGATGGATTACGTGGTGGATAAGCTGGCGGGGATGCTGTAGGGGCTGGTCGGACCAGTAGACCGCGGACCAAAACCGCCAATCGAGCGCATAACCGTTGGACGGTCCCCCCACCGTCCAACCGCTATCCGTCCAACGGGGTTATCTTCGTCGCCACATGACCCCCTACGAAACCGTCATCGGCCTGGAAACCCACGTCCAGCTCGCCACCGCCTCCAAGGCCTTCTGCGGCGACCGCAACGCCTTTGGAGCGGAACCCAATACCAACATTAGCCCGGTGAGTCTCGGCTACCCCGGGACCCTTCCCTTCCTGAACGAGCGACAGGTGGAATTTGCCGTCAAACTGGGCCTGGCCCTCGGCTGCCAAATCAACCGGCGCAGCACCTTCGACCGCAAGAACTACTCGTACGCCGACCTCCCCAAGGGATACCAAATCACCCAGGACGAGCACCCCATCTGTATCGGCGGAGCCCTCCCCCTGCGATTGTCCAGCGCCGAAGAACCCTCCCGGAACATCCAGCTCCATCACATACACATGGAGGAGGACGCCGGCAAGTCAATCCACGCGGAAGGGGAAACCGGCAGCCGGGTCGACCTCAACCGCGCGGGTACCCCCCTGTTGGAGATTGTCACAGAACCCGACCTGCGGTCCGCCGAGGAGGTCGATGCCTTCATGAGCGGCATGCGACAACTCGTCAGGTGGCTGGGGATCAGCGACGGTAACATGGAGGAAGGCAGCCTGCGCTGTGACGTTAACGTGAGTGTACGGCCGCACGGACAATCCAACTACGGCACCCGCTGCGAGATCAAGAACATGAACTCCATGCGCTTCGCGCGTCGGGCCATCGCATACGAGACGGAGCGACAAGTAGCCTTACTGCAAGCCGGCCAGTCCGTAGTCCAGCAAACCAGACAGTTCGATCCCGAAACCGGCACCACCGCCGCCCTGCGTACCAAGGAGGACGCCCACGATTACCGGTACTTTCCCGACCCCGACCTGCCACCCGTAGTGCTCACCGAGGCTTTCATCGAGCAATTGCGATCCGAGATTGGCACCCTACCCTGGGAGGCGTACGACCGGCTGATTGCCCTCGGACTGGATGCCGACGACGCGGCGCTCATCAGTGAGGACCGCACCCGTTACGAGACCTTCTTGCGGTACGCGGAGGCCTCCCCCGCCGTCCCCGAACTGGCCAAACTGTGGGTGAACCGCGTACTGCCCCTAACCCAGGATGCCGAACCCGGCCTGGAACCAGGAGGCTTCCACGCTCTGCAGGCGTTGATTGCCGAGGGGCGGGTAAGCGCTGCCAACGCGGCTTCCCGTCTGCTGCCGGATCTGCTCGAACGACCGGGTGACCCCGAAGCGCGGGCCAGCGAACTGGGCCTCATCCAGAATACCGACACCGATTTCCTGACCGGCATCGCCCGCGAGGTGGTCGCCGCCAACCCCCAGCAAGTAACCGCGTACCGGAAGGGAAAGAAAGGACTGATCGGCTTCTTCATGGGGGAAGTGATGAAAAAGAGCCAGGGCGCCGCCGAACCAAAAGAAACACAGGCCCTGTTGCGCACCTTACTGGAGGATAATGGCTGATCATGGCATCTTCCTTCGCAGACTACCTGAATAACTGGCACCTCCACGGCGCGGAGGCCATCGAGGATTACACCGACCGGAAGACCTCTTACGTCGTCGGACTTCCGCCCCAACGCGCTTTGGAACTTTCCGCAGCGGAACTGGCCCGCATCCTGAACGATCGGCTGGGTGAGGAGTCTTTCCGGCAGGCGATTGACCCCGAAGTGCGCGTGGCCGGTCACCTGGACGACCGGCCGAACGGTGACTGGCTGAAGTCGTGCCACACCGTCGGAATTAACGTGCGGACCGTCGGCAGCTTCTGGAACATGCTCAAGTACGCCCTCACGCTTCCCGATCACATCCGCGGGATCCACCTGCTACCGATTTGGGAGCCGGGCGTGGCAGGTAGCCTCTACGGTATGGCCAGCTGGAACCTTAACCCGGAGTTTCTGGACCATGATACATTGCGCATGTTTCCCGGGCTGCGTTCCGTGGAATCTCAGCTGCAAGTAACCCTTAACCTCCTCCACGCCCTGGGAAAGGTGGTGGGCGTGGATGTCATGCCCTATGCCGACCGCTACAGCGAGATCGTCCTGGCCAACCCCGCTTTCTTCGAGTGGCTGATCCGCGACGACCTCACCATTACCGATCACCGCATACACCTGCACGAGACCGCCGGAGCCGCCATACTCGACTGGCTGGAAACCACCGACCCCGGCACCCGCGTACACCGCCCTACCTTCTTTCGGGAAACCTCCGAAGCCGAACGCCTGAACGTACTCTTCGGCCCACCCGCCGACTACGACACCCGGCGGGAACGGCGGGCGGACCTGGTGGATTTTCTATACCACCGTGGCCTGGAACCCGTACCGGTCACGACGGCCCCGCCCTACCACGGACTCGAGGTGGACCCCTCGCCCGAAGCCCAGACCGTCGACGAGGCCGGCCACCGCCGGCGCGAGAATCTTTCCACCCGGCCCGGGGCCATGAGCCGGGTATTGGGATCGCTGGCCCGCTTCAAGTTTTACGGCCGCAAGGACGACAACCGCGACTGGGCCATCGATTTTGATCGTCCGCGCGCGGAGGTCTGGGACTACTTTACCGACAAATACGCCGAGCTACAGGCCCGCTACGGCTTCGACTTTATGCGCGGGAAGATGTCGCAGGTACAGATGCGACCGCAAGGCGTGCCGGGAGTGATCGACACTTTTTACGATCCGCTGCGCGCCGTCAAACACCGTATCGCGCGCGACGCGCCCCACTTCGCCTACTTTGCAGATGGCTCCCTGGGAGAATCAGGCACCGGTTCTTACGGCGATGGTTTAGAGCACCTTACGGCATCCGAAGCAGAAGTTACTTCAGGTAATTTGCAGCGTCTGGCACCCGGGACATCCGAGTTTCTCGACGCGCTGACCTCCTATCTGGAGATCGCCGAAGTCACGCCGGTCACGCCCGCTTCCACGGTGATTACGGGCAAGGAGGATGACCCCCGCTTCGATCACCTTTACCACCACGGGGAGGTGGCACGGCTGTTCACGGGTCTGTTCAACGGACGCCTCCCGCTCTACTTTTCCCTCGGCTACGAGCAACGCGACCGCCATTTTTCGCCCGCTCCTGATGCCTTTTACACCAACCGGTACGTCACCCTGGAGCGCGTCGGACCAAAGTCGGTCTCCGGCTCCTGGCGTTGGGGCGATAACCTCGAGCTGTTCCGGGGCCTGCAGTCGGTCCACCGCTTTGCGGAGGAGCATGCGGTGCTGCTGGGCGCGGACGCGGGTGCAGTATCCGTCGGCGATGACGGCGGGGTAAGCTGGTTCAAAACCCCACCTTCGGGCGACTCCACCTACCTCTTTCTGGTAAATTTTGCGTCTGAGGCCCGAACCCTGCAGGTAGTGATGCCCACGGGCGAAGGGGCGATTGAACTGCTCTTTCACTGGCCGGATAATATCCTACAGCCGCAGCACGAGTTGAACCAAGAAACCGCAAGCTTCACGCTGAGCTCAGGTGAAGTCCGCTGCTACCGGCTGCGGCGAGCCCACTCGTAGGAGTCGCCACGCAACCACCAACTGAGGAATTGCTTCCCGCTGAACCCAAATCACCGCCGGGCAGTTAGGCCGAAAACCTTTCCTGTGCCCTATTCCCGCCTGCGGCTCATCCTCGGCGACCAGCTGAACGAAAATCACTCCTGGTTCGCCAAGGTGGATGAGGAGACCGTCTACTGCCTTTTCGAGACCTACTCCGAAGCCACCTACACCCGGCACCATATCCAGAAGATCACCGGCTTCTTCCTGGCTATGCGGGCCTTCGCGGCTCGGCTGCGGGACCTCGGCCACGATGTCCTCTACTTCACCCTCGACGACACCCGGGAGGCCGGCTGGGAAACGATTACCGATGCCGTTGACGCGGTGCGCCAACGGGAAGGTGTAACCACCTTCGAGTACCAATACCCCGATGAATGGCGGCTGGACCAGGAATTGATAAAATATTCGGAAAAAGCTGGAGGAGTAGTTTGTGATTCCGAGCATTTTCTTTCCCGCCGCCACGACGTAGCCGACCTTTTTAAAGGAAAGGACCGCTACCTGATGGAGACCTTTTACCGCGAGATGCGTCGCCGGCACGATATACTCATGGACGCCAACGGGGAACCGGCCACGGGACAGTGGAACTACGACGAAGACAATCGTGGTCGGCTGCCGGCGGAACTTTCCATCCCGGCAGCCTCCACCTTTGAGCGGGACGCCGGAGAGGTGGTGGAACTCCTTGAGCGACACGACATTCCCACTATGGGGCGCATGCCCGGTGGCAGGTTCACCTATCCGGTAACGCGGGAGGAGTGTCTGGAGGCCTTGAAGGATTTTTGTGGTAACCGATTGGTATACTTCGGCACCTACCAGGATGCGATGACGCGGCGCGATCCCCTCCTGTACCACGCCAATCTGAGTTTCGCCACGAACACGAAACTGCTTTCGCCCCGTGAAGTGATCGACGCCGCCGTACGGTCCTGGAAGCAAGACCCGGAGCGGATCACCTTCAACCAGGTGGAAGGCTTCGTGCGCCAGATCCTGGGTTGGCGTGAATACATGCGCGGGGTTTACTGGGCCAAAATGCCTGAATTCGCCACCACCAATGCCCTTGAGCACCGGGCGGCGTTACCCGGTTGGTACTGGACGGGGGATACGAAGATGAACTGTTTGAACCACGCCATCAACCAAAGCCTGGACCGCGCCTACGCCCACCACATCCAGCGGCTGATGATCACCGGAAACTTCGCCCTGATCCTGGGGGCGCACCCCGACGAGGTAGACGCCTGGTACCTTGGCGTTTACATCGACGCGATCGAGTGGGTGGAGATCACCAACACCCGCGGCATGAGCCAGCGCGCCGACGGCGGACTGATCGCCACCAAGCCCTACTGCAGTTCGGCCAACTACATCAACAAGATGAGCGACTACTGCAAGGACTGCCATTACAACCCCAAGAAGCACACCGGAGAGAAGGCCTGCCCCTTCAACAGCCTGTACTGGGATTTCCTGGACCGTCACCGCGAACGCTTCGAGGGCAATTACCGTATGGCCTTCATGTACAAGACCTGGGAGCGGAAGGGTGCTGCGCAACAGGCCGCCATACTGGAACGGGCCGCCTGGGTCAAGGAGCACGCCGAGGAACTGTAACCCCTGCCCTCCCCAACTTTTTCCTACCTTCACGACCCACAAAAATCTACCGAATGAACCTCCACGAATACCAGGGCAAATCCATCCTTACCAAGTTCGGCGTTCCGATCCAGAACGGCTACGCCGCCGACTCGGTGGACGAAGCCATGGACAAGTACGATCAACTCGCCAAGGAAACCGGCAGCCCCTTTGCCGTCGTGAAGGCACAAATTCACGCCGGCGGACGCGGCAAGGGCGGCGGCGTGAAGCTGGCCAAGAACCGCGAGGAAGCGAAGCAGCACATCTCCAACATCCTGGGCATGCAGCTCAAGACGCCCCAGACCCCCGGCGGCATGGAAGGCCCCGGCAAGCAGGTCAACAAGATCCTCGTCGCCGAAGACGCCTACGCCCCCGACTTCGACGCCAACAAGGAGTACTACGTTTCCATCCTGATGGACCGCGAGCGCAAGCAAAACGTCATCATCCACTCTACCCAGGGCGGAATGGACATCGAAGCCGTCGCCGAAGAGACCCCACACCTCGTCCACAAGACCTACATCGATCCCGAACTGGGCATGCAGGGCTTTAACGCGCGCGAAGTGGCCTTCAACCTGGGCCTGGAAGGCACCGCCTTCAAGAACATGACCAAGTTCATCACCAAATTATACCAGGCCTACCTCGGTGCCGATGCCAGCCTGATCGAAATTAACCCCTGCCTCCACACCGGTGACGACCGGATCGTGGCGGTCGACTGCAAATTCAGCCTCGACGACAACGCCCTCTACCGCCACAAGGACCTGGCCGAGATGCGCGACACCACCGAGGAAGACGCCACCGAAGTAGAAGCCCAGAGCTACGGCCTGAACTTCGTCAACCTCGACGGCAACGTAGGCTGTATGGTGAACGGTGCCGGCCTGGCCATGGCTACCATGGACATCATCAAGCTCTCCGGCGGTGAACCCGCCAACTTCCTCGACGTAGGGGGTACCGCCGATGCGGCCCGCGTAGAGCAGGCCTTCCGCATCATTCTGCGCGACGACCGCGTAGAGGCTATCCTGATCAATATCTTCGGTGGTATCGTACGCTGCGACCGCGTCGCCCAGGGGGTAGTAGATGCCTACAAGAATATCGGCGACATCAAGGTGCCGATCATCGTGCGCCTGCAGGGCACCAACGCCGACATCGCCAAGGAACTGATCGACAACTCGGGACTGAACGTCCGCTCGGCCATCTCCCTGCAGGATGCCGCCGAGGAGGTCAGTGCGGTTCTGGCCTGAACGCCGCCGACCCGACCCTGAAAAAAGGGCCGCCGGAAATTCCGGCGGCCCTTTTTCTATTTTACTTCTTCCTCCGGGCGGATGGGAACGCTGATCTCCCGCACCCTCAACCCCAATTCGTCAAGGCCCGGGGTGTCGCTGTCAATCGGCACGTCTCCCACCAGTGAATCGGGCAGGGTTCCGGGCCCGAGCCGTTCGGGTGTGTAGGTCAGGCGGACCAGAATGTTCTTCAGCCGCCCACCCCGCCAATCGCTGACGGTACCGCCGTAATCCCAACCGAAGCCGCGAAAAACGAAGCCGCGACCGTTCATCCTCCGCAGATCTTCCAGGGTACTACCGATGATCAGACCGGTGGTAGCGTGCGTCCAGTTCGACCGCGGGTTGGTGAAGCGGGCCCGGGCTGGCTGTTTGTCCTCGCCAAGCTCGATGTACAGTTCGTCGTATTGGCCGGGGAAGAGTACGTAGCCCGGTATAGTGGTGCCTTCACCGGCCGGCAGATCACGGCTTTCCAGGTTATCGGATCCGTAGAGGTTCTCTACCCGCGACATGGGCATCCCGGGGGTGATGCCGCCTATCCGCTCACCGGGCACAAAACTGCGGTCGCTCTCCACGGGAAGGTTGGAACGCCCCTGAAAGATCGGAGCGAAAGGCTGGTCGGAGGCGGGAGGGTCACCACTCTCCATACAAGCGGCCAGGAGCAAGCCCACCGCCAGATAACATAAGCCCTTGTACATGCGCGATTTCGGCTTTTCATGGTAGACCACGCAAGGCGCGGTAAAGTTTAACGCACGATCACCCCTTTGCTACCTTAATGATCAAGTCGTTAGCTTCGACGAGGGTTTTCTCCTTCAGGGGTATTAGGGTAACCTCGCCCGACACCGGACTGGTGATGGTAGACTCCATCTTCATAGCTTCGATCACGAAGAGAGGATCGCCGGCCTCAACCTGATCGCCGACCTTGACCAGGATCCGGCTAAGGTTGCCTTGCAGGGGCGAACCCACCTCATTTTCTCCACTGGCCTTCTGGTGTACCGCCACCTTGCTTTCCAGCGACCGGTCGCGCACGGTGATACTGCGTGTCTGACCGTTCAAACTGAAGAACACCAGCCGGTTGCCCAGTTCGTCGGCGTTCGTCATGTTGAGGTACTTGATGGCAATGCGCTTGCCGGCACCGATGCGGACGAGGATCTCCTCGTTGGGCTTGAGGCCGTAGAAAAACGCCGGGGTCGGAATATTGGCTACCTCGCCGTACTCCTGCTGGAACTCTTTGAACTCAGCGAACACCTTCGGGTACAACTGCTGGCTGAGCAGGTCCATCATCCGGGGCTCCTCCTCAAATTCCTCGCGGTAAGCCTTGGCTACCGCCTCGAAATCCACCGGCTCCAGGTGAGCATTCGGACGGTCGGTGTAGGGCTGTTCGCCCTTCAGGACCATTTTCTGTACTTCCGGATCGAAACCGCCCTCGATCTGGCCGAGGTCGCCCCGCATCAGGCTTTTCACGCTGTCGGGAAAGTCCAGCTTGGCGCCCCGCTCGCGGATGTCGGCCTCGGTGAGGTTGTTGCTCGTCATGAACATGGCCATGTCTCCGACCACTTTCGAGGAGGGGGTCACCTTCACCAGATCACCGAAGAGCCGATTGGCGGCGGCGTAGTTCTCCCGGATGGTCGGAAATTGCTCCTCCAGTCCGAGCCCCCGGGCTTGTGGCCGCAGGTTGGAGTACTGTCCGCCCGGAATTTCCGTATCGTAGATCGTGGCGGTGCTAGCGCGCAGTTCCGTCTCAAAGGGGTAGTAATAGTTCCTGACCGTCTCGAAGTAATCGGCGTAGCGGTTGAGCAGGGGCAGGTCCACGGGGTTCTCCCGCGGGTGGCCCTGCATCATGGCCACGATGCTGTTGTAGCCCGGCTGGGAGGTCAGTCCGGAGAGGCTGTTGATGGCCACGTCGACGATGTCCACGCCGGCATTGATGGCCTCCAGGTAGGTGGCGCTCTGGATACCGCTGGTGTCGTGGGTGTGCAGGTGAATCGGCAGGGAGACCTCTTCGCGCAGGGCGGTGATCAGTTCCCGCGCGGCCAGGGGTTTCAGCAGTCCGGCCATGTCCTTGATCGCCAACAGGTGGGCTCCGGCACTTTCAAGCCGCTTGGCCAGGTCGATATAGTACTGGAGGGTGAACTTGGTTTTACCCGGATTGGTGAGGTCGCCGGAGTAGCAGATACAGGCTTCGGCCAGACTGTTGGTGTTTTCCCGCACGGTACGGATCGACACCTCCATGTTCTTCACCCAGTTCAGGGAGTCGAAGATGCGGAACAGGTCGATGCCACCGGCGTACCCCTTCTCCCGCCCCTCGGCGTCGTAGAGCATGGAGCCACGGGCCGCTTCTTCGATGAACTTGATGATGAGGTTGTCGGGATAGGCCTTGTACCCTACGGCGTTGCTACCGCGCAGCAGCATCTGGAAGATGGTGTTTGGTATGGCGGTACGCAGTTTGCGCAGCCGCCGCCACGGATCCTCCTTCAGAAAGCGGAGCGCCACGTCGAAGGTTGCCCCGCCCCAGACTTCCATACTGAAGAGGTCGCCCGGCTGATTGTAGGCGTAGCTCCGCGAGACGTTGAGCAGGTCGATCATCCGCATCCGCGTCGCCAGAAGGCTCTGGTGGGCGTCGCGGAAGGTGGTATCCGTATACTGAATGCGATTTTCCGATTTCAGCCAGTCGACGAAACCATCGCAACCCAGCTCCAGGAGCCGGTCACGGCTACCCGCGGGCACCTTGCCGTAAGGATCGAAGGGGGGCACCACCGGCTTGAGGAAGTTGCGCCCCGCTTCCTTGTTCTTTACGTCCGGATTGTCGTTGACGATCACGTCGGCCAGGTAGCGCAGGAGGCGCGTACCGCGGTCGCGGAAATTCGGCAGGTTCATCAGTTCCGGGTGATCGGGAATGAAGCGGACCGTAGCCTTTCCCTCCTGGAAATCCTGATTTTCCAGCAAATTGAGCAGGAAGCCAATGTTGGTTTTGACCCCCCGCACGCGGAACTCCCGCAGGGCCCGGTGGAGGCGCTCCGCCGCGCCCTTGAGGGTACGGCCCGATCCGGTCACCTTGACCAGGAGACTGTCGAAGTAGGGTGAAATGATGGCCCCGGGGAAAGCCGAGCCGGCATCCAGTCGAATGCCCATGCCGCTGGCCGAACGGTAGGCGATCAGCGTGCCGTAGTCGGGCTTGAAGTTGTTACTCGGATCCTCGGTCGTTACCCGGCACTGAATAGCGAAGCCGTTGGCCTGGATGTCTTCCTGACTGCGAATGAAGATGGTGGGATGGTCGAGGCGGTACCCCATGGTGACGAGAAACTGCGTCCGCACCAGGTCGATGCCGGTAATCTCCTCCGTTACGGTGTGCTCAACCTGGATCCGGGGGTTGACCTCGATAAAGTAGATGGATTCGTCCTGGTCGACCAGAAACTCCACCGTACCGGCACAGTAGTAGTCGACCGCCCGGCCAAGCTTGAGGGCGTATTCGTAGAGTTTGTCCTTGGTCTCCTGTGAGAGGTTGGCGGCCGGGGCCACCTCCACCACCTTCTGGAATCGGCGCTGCACGGAGCAGTCACGCTCGAAGAGGTGTACCAGGTTGCCGTGGCGGTCGCCGAGCAACTGCACCTCGATGTGCCGGGGATTCTCGATAAATTTCTCGAGGAAGATGGTGCCGTTGCCAAACGCCTTCTCGGCTTCGCTGCTGGCTTCCACCACTTCCGATCGCAGTTGCTTTTCGTTGCGGACCACCCGCATTCCACGCCCGCCCCCTCCGGCCGCCGCTTTGATTATGACGGGATATCCGATCTCTTCCGCCTCGGCCACCGCTACCTCCGGGTCCGAAATGTCGCGGTCGCTGTCCTGGATCAGGGGCACGCCCACCCGCCGGGCTAATTCCTTGGCAGCGACCTTGTCGCCCAGTTGGTCCATGCTGTCTGGCGATGGCCCCACGAACTCAATGCCCGCGGCCAGACATGCCCGGGCGAAGTCCACATTCTCCGACAGAAACCCATAACCCGGGTGTATGGCATCCACCCCTTTCTCCTGGGCAAGTTGGATGATGGCCTTGATATCGATGTAGGGGCGCAAGGGCTCGTCGTCGGGACCGATCTGGTAGCTCTCGTCCGCTTTATAGCGGTGCAGGCTGTACCGGTCCTCGTAGGTATAAATCGCTACCGTACGCATCTGCAGTTCGCTGGCGGCGCGCAGGATGCGGATGGCGATCTCGCCGCGGTTGGCAACTAGGATTTTTTTGAAACGCTTTCTGTCTTGGGTAGCCATGGGTCTTCTCTTGGGGTGGGGGAAGATAAGCAGGTAGCCCGGACTCCCCCACCTCGCCGGGCGCACATTCCAGAACCTTTTTACGAGTTTGTAATTTTATTTAGACAAATTAAAAATAGTGGCCGTTTGGCTTGGCCTTTCCGGGTAGGCTGTCCTACTTTTGCGCTTAATAAGACTGAATACAAATAACCAGCAGTATGACCCGTATTTCCCTGCTTCCGCTGGCCTTCCTGGCCCTGCTTTTCGTTGGCTGCGCGGATGATGAACCCAGCACTGTATCCTTAGACGTTCCTGAGACTTACTCTTTTTCCCGCAACGGTGCCTCCACCGTCAGCTTTGACGGGCAGTCTACGCGCATCGCCATGGCCGAAGAACTGGTTTCCGCCTTTCAGGATCCCACCAACGAGGAAGCTACCCTCGACGCCATGTTCCGCAACGAAGGACCGAACGGCGAAGACGTCTCCCCCTTTGCTTCCGCCGAATTGAACGCGGCGACCAAATCTATCCGCAGCAAAGTGGCCGCCAGCCGCGATTACTTCTTTGCCGACGCCACCACCGCCACCGCCATCCGCGATGAATTCGACGGCTGGATAGCCGCCCAGGTTAATGAGGTATTCCCCCGCTGGAACGAACTGGCTGCGCCGGGCGTCGCCGGACAGATCCCCAACGGCTCTTCCGCCCGCTACGTTTCCGCCGAAGGACTGGAGTACAACCAGGTCTTCGCCAAATCCCTGATCGGTGCCCTGATGCTCGACCAGACCCTCAATAACTACCTCAGCCCCCAGGTCCTCGACGAGGCCGACAACCGCGCCACCAATGACGCCGCCGCCGTGGAAGACGGCAAGCCGTACACCACCATGGAGCACAAGTGGGACGAGGCCTACGGTTACGTCTTCGGTGCATCCGTCGACCCGGCCGAGCCGCTCGCTACCCTGGGCGACGACGACAACTTCCTGAATGAGTACCTGGACCGGGTCAACGACGACCCCGACTACGCCGGCATCGCTCAGGATGTGTTCGACGCCTTCAAGCGCGGACGCGCCGCCATCGTCGCCGGAGATTACACGGAGCGGGATGCCCAGGCCGAAATCATTCAGGAGAAACTCAGCCGCGTAGTGGCCGTACGTGCGATCTACTACTTGATGCGCGGTGCCGAGACCCTCGACGGCTCCACCTCTCCGACCGACGCCTTCCACGCCCTCAGCGAGGCATATGGCTTCATCTATTCCCTGCAATTTACCCGCAATCCCGCCACCGGAGCCCCCTACCTCGACCGCCAGGAGGTGCTGGCCATCCAGCAGACCCTGCTCTCCGACGGTGAAAACGGGTTATGGGACGTTACCGCATCTACGCTTCGCGACCAGGCCGCCACCATCGCCACCGCCTTCGGTCTTTCCGTTGACCAGGCCGCAGACTAATACAGCATGACTCGTTACCTACTCTGCCTTGCCTTGCTCGCCGTCGGCTGTACCACCGACCCCACCGAACCGGCGGAATCCGCTTCCTTCGACCGCCAGGCCATGCTCGTACACTGGGCCGATGACATCATCGTTCCGGCATTTCAGGACTTCAAGCGCGACGCCACCGACCTCGAGTCGGCCGCGCGGGCGTATGAAAGCACCCCATCCGACGAAACCCTGGCCACGGTACGCTCGGCTTTCGCCACCGCATACCTGGGGTGGCAACGGCTGAGCCCGTTCATGACCGGGCCCGGTGAGGAGCATCGCCTGCGGGAGCAACTTAACATCTACCCCACCGATACCACCCGCCTGCTGAGCGGCAGCACCGGCTCCCTGGAATTGCCTTCCAATGTTGACGTACAGGGCTTCCCCGCCCTCGATTTTCTGCTGTTCGGCACGCAAGACCCCGCCGATCGCCGGGCCGAGGTCACCCGCCTGAGCGCCCGGATCACGGAACTGGCTTCGGTGGCCCTGGCCGACTGGACGGGTGAATACCGCGACGCCTATGTGGCCGCCTCCGGCAATAGCGCCACGGCGTCCGTCGACCGTACCGTGAACGACTTTATCTTCTGGTACGAGAAATACCTGCGGGCCGGTAAAATTGGCATCCCCGCCGGCGTCTTCTCCAGCGACCCCCGCCCCGCACTCGCCGAGGCCCCCTACCACGGCAACCTTAGCCGGGCACTCTTCCTGGAAGGCCTGGAAGCGGGCAACGATTTCTTCAGCACCGAAGCAGGCCTGGCCGACTACCTCGACGCCCTGCGGGTAGAACGTGGCGGTGAGTCTCTCAGCAGCCAGATTCGCGCCGGTTTCGGTACGGCTGCCGACCGCGCCGCCGAATTGAACGCCGACATCGCCACCCAGGTCCGCAACGACCCCACGGCGGTGCTGCAACTCTACGACGCCCTGCAGGCCAACGTCATCCTCCTGAAGGTCGATATGTTGCAGGCCCTCGGGATCAACGTAGACTACGTGGATGCGGACGGAGACTAGCGCGGCACCCCTGGTCGTCTTTCGATTCGGTTTCGGCCTGATTATGCTGCTCAGCATCATCCGCTTCTGGGCGAACGGCTGGATCGAAAAGCTTTACCTGTCTCCCGACTTCTTTTTTTCCTATCGCTATTTCGAGTGGGTCAAGCCCCTCGGCACCTGGACTTACGCACTCTTCGCAGTGGTCGCTCTGGCCGCGGCCTGCATCATGGTGGGGTACCGTTACCGCGCGGCGATGGTCGTCTTCTTCCTCGGCTTCACGTACATCGAGCTGATGGACAAGACCACCTACCTCAACCACTATTACTTCATCAGCCTGCTGGCCTTCCTGCTGATTTGGATCCCCATCCCCCCCGGTTTGGCGGCGGCGCGCGGGTGCCGTGTGAACCGCTTCTACATCCATATCCTGCGGCTCTTTGTAGCCGTGGTCTACTTTTACGCCGGTCTGGCCAAGCTAAACAGCGATTGGCTGTTGCACGCCCAACCCCTCGCCATCTGGTTGCCGGCCCGCTACGACCTGCCCTTCCTCGGCGACCTGCTGCAACAACGGTGGGTACACTTCGCATTTGCGTGGGGCGGCGCACTCTACGACCTGGCCATTCCCTTTCTGCTGCTCTGGCGCCGCACCCGGGTAGCGGCCTTTCTGTTGGTGGTAATCTTTCACGTCCTCACCCGGGTACTCTTCCCGATCGGGATGTTCCCTTACATTATGATCGTAAGTGCGCTGATCTTTTTCGGTCCCGAGCTACACGAGCGGATATTGGCTGTACTGGCGCGCGGCCGATCCTGGGTTGCCGGTCGCCGCTCCCTTTCCGCGCGGGTCCCGGTGTGGCGGTTGCTCCCCATTACGGGCGTGCTGCTCTTTCACCTGCTATTCCCCTTCCGCTACGTATTACAGCCCGGTGAGTTGTTCTGGACCGAGGCGGGCTACCGTTTCTCGTGGCGCGTCATGCTCATGGAGAAGGCCGGCCTGGCCACCTTCCGGGTGGAGGATGGTGCGAGCGACCGGCGGGCGGTGGTCGACAACCGCGAATTCCTGACGGCTTTCCAGGAAAAACAAATGGCTACCCAACCTGATTTTCTCCTGGAGTTTGCCCAGTTCATCGCCCGGGAATACCAGAATCGCGGTTTCCTACAGCCGCAGGTGTACGTCGACAGCTACGTGGCCCTCAACGGCCGCCGGAGCCAACCCTACGTAGACCCCGAATTGGACCTCACCACCGTATCCCGCAACACGCCCGTGCAGCAGTGGCTGCTCCCCTTTCAAGACACGATCTATGGCTTTTGACCGCTTACTTTTGATGGTCTGCTTGTTGGCGGCTGCCGGGGTAGCTACGGCCCAGCGCAGCGTGGAGTTGATCCTTACCGATACAGCCGGCGTATCCTTGCCCGACACCGAGCTGTTCGTCGCGGAGACCGCCCGGCTGTTTACCACGGATGCCGACGGCAGTGCCAGGATCGCCCTGCCGGTCAGCGGTCCGGCCACGGTGACCGTCTTCGCCGTAGGCTACGCCACCCGCCAGGTAGAGGTCAACGAGGCCCCCGATCCCCTACGCCTCGTGCTGCAGCCCCTTAGTCTTAACCTCAGTTCGGTTACGATTGTAGCCGAGACCCGGCGCCGCGAAGCCCTGACGCGCCTGCGCGCCGTGGAGGGCACGGCAATCTACGCCGGCCGCAAAACGGAAGTGGTCAGTCTCGACGCCCTGACGGTTAACCAGGCCACGAACCAGGCCCGCCAGATCTACGGGGAAGTATCCGGGCTGAATATCTACGAAAATGACGACGCCGGTCTCCAGCTCAACATCGGTGGCCGGGGCCTGGACCCCAACCGCTCGGCCAGCTTCAATACCCGCCAGAACGGCTACGACATCAGCGCCGACGTGCTTGGGTACCCGGAAAGCTACTACACGCCGCCGGCCGAAGCCCTGGAGCGCGTTGAAGTGGTGCGCGGAGCGGCCAGTCTGCAGTACGGAACCCAGTTCGGGGGGCTCGTCAATTTCAAATTCCGGGAACCGGAGCGCACCCGCCCCGTGAGCCTTGTCAGCCGGCAGACGGTCGGCTCCAACGCCCTTTTCACCTCCTTCAACAGCCTGAGCGGCCAACTGGGGCCGGTGGGCTACTATGGGTTCTATAACTTCAAGCGGGGCGACGGCTTTCGGCCCAATTCCGACTTTCAGTCGCACAATGCCTTCCTGCACCTCGACTGGTCGCCCGCCTTCCTGCCTGGCACAAAAATCAGCGCCGAATATACCTACCTGGATTACCTCGCCCAACAACCCGGCGGCCTCACCGACGCCCAGTTTTACCGCGATCCCTTCTCCAGCAACCGGCAGCGCAACTGGTTCGCCGTCGACTGGAAGCTCTACAACCTGAGCGTGGCGCACCGCTTTTCGGCCCGTACCAACTTTAGCCTTAACCTGTTTGGCCTCGACGCCGGGCGCCGGGCGGTGGGCTTCCGTACCAACCGCGTAAGCCAGACCGAAGACCTCGACGCGCCCCGCGACCTGCTCATCGGCCGCTTTCAGAATTACGGCGCCGAAGCACGTCTGCTGCACCGCTACCGCATCGGCCAGCAGGAAGCTATCGCGCTCATCGGTGCCAAGGTGTACCGCGCCAACAATTCCGCCGTCCAGGGACCGGGCACTGCGGCGGGCGACGCTGATTTCGGACTGGCAACCGACCGCTTTCCCAGCTACCCCAATCAATCGGATTTCACCTTCCCCAACCGCAACCTGGCCGTTTTTGGCGAGCACATCTTTTACCTCTCCGACCGGCTGAGCATCACCCCGGGTGCCCGCTACGAATACATCCGCACCGAGAGCCGGGGCAGCTACCGGCGTTTTGACTTCGACCTCGCCGGCAATCCGATCCGCGACGAGACCTTCAGCGACGACCGCGTCTTTGCGCGGAACCTGCTGCTCCTAGGCGTGGGCCTGAGCTACCGACAGCGGGAAGGTCAGGAGTGGTTCGCCAATTTCAGCGAGAACTACCGCTCGGTCACCTTCAACGACATCCGTACCGTCAACCCCAGTTTCCAAGTCGACCCCAACATCCGCGACGAGAGCGGTTACACGGCCGATGCCGGCTTCCGGGGCCGCCACGGCCGGTGGTCGTACACCGCCAACGTATTCGCGATCCGCTACGGCAACCGGCTCGGGGAGGTCCTCACGCCTGAACTACGCACCGACGCCAATGGCGAGGAAGTGGAAACGGGGCGCATCGTCCGGCGGCGCGGCAATATTGGCGCGGCGTTCCTGTACGGCGTCGAAAGTCTGCTCGAATGGCGGGTACTCGAACCGCCCGTCGGCGCCGACGGGTCTTCCCCCTACTACCTGACGGCCTTCGCGAATACCAGCGTGACGGATTCCCGCTACACCGAATCCGAGATCGCCGGCGTCAGCGGCAACGAGGTGGAATTTATTCCCCGACTGAATGCCAAGGCCGGACTGCGTTTCGGTTACGGCAATTTGCTGGGCTCGCTGCAGTACAGCGTACTGTCGCGGCAGTACACCGATGCGAGCAACGCCCTGCAGGACCGGGCCGATAACCAGAGCGGAATCGTCGGCAGCATTCCCGCCTACGGGGTGGCCGACCTGAGCCTGAGCTACCGGTGGCGTTTCGTTACCCTGGAATCCGGCGTGAACAACCTGACCAACGAAGTATACTTCACGCGCCGCGCCACCGGCTATCCGGGGCCGGGCATCATCCCGAGTGCGCCCCGGACGTATTACCTGACCGTGGCCTTTACCCTGCCCGCCGGCAAGTGATTGTCAAAGTTGCCTACTGAAGGACCGCCAGGTCCTCTTCCCCGAATTCAACGAGGATGTTATCCCCCAGGGTGGTAGACAGCACCATGCCGCTGTAGGTCACGTAGATCGGCCAGTTCTTGTGCTGGCGGTCGACCAGCACGGCCACTTCGATTTTGCTCGGCAGCACCCGATGCAGGGCACCGAGGGCGTAGAAGAGGGTCCTGCCCGTATTGGCTACGTCGTCGACTACTAGTACGGGTTTGCCGTCCAGCTCCTGCAGATCGTGATCGACCGTCGCGCCGGAGGCCAGAGGATCGGATGGATCGATGCGCAGGTTCCAGAGGTGGAGGGGGGCATCCGAGATGCGCCGTAGGTCATGCTCGAGGCGGCGGGCGAGCTCCATACCCCGACGGTTGATGCCGAGGATATAGAGCTCGCTTTCTTCCGTATTTCGCTCGAGGATTTCCATGGCCAAGCGGGTCACCTTGGCGTTGATCTGCGTGTGATTGAGTAACTGCATGTAGGGATTATTCCTGGATCATTTCCAGCAATTTACGCACCTGTTCGACAATGGAAACCTTGCGCTTGCCTTCTGTGGTGCGGTTGGCGGGCTGCAACTTGAGGCGGAAGAGGTACAGGCTGCGGGGCCCGAGAATGAATGGCTCGTCGGCCACATATTCCTTCGGTGCCGGCACCGCACTGGTGTGGGTGTCGACGAGCAATTCCCAGCGGGTAAATTCCCGGACGCCCGGCAGGTTAAATTCCACCCCTTCCCAGTATCCGTTGAGGATCATGAGAAAGATGTCGTCCTTGATTCTCCGACCGCGCTCGTCGTATTCGTCCATTCCCTCCCCGTTGAGGATCATGCCGATGCTGCGCTGGTTGCCATCGGCCCAGTTCTCGGCCGTCATTTCGTGTCCGGCGGGATTGAGCCACAGGATATCGCTGATGGCGGTATCCTTGATCTTGAGTCCGCTGAAGAAACGCCGACGGTGAAAGACCGGGTTCTCGCGGCGGAGGGTGATCAGGTACTGAGTGAAATCGTGCAGCGCCTTCTGGTCCTCGTCCCACTCCCAGTCAAACCAGCTGATGGGGTTGTCCTGGCAGTAGGCGTTATTGTTGCCCATCTGGGTGCGTCCGTATTCATCGCCCATACTGATCATCGGCACCCCCTGGCTGAAGAGCAGGGTGGCGAGCTGGTTGCGCTGCATACGCAGGCGCAGGGCCTGAATTTCCGGATCGTCGGTCGGGCCCTCTACGCCGCAGTTCCAGCTGCTGTTGTGGGATTCGCCGTCGTTGTTTTCCTCGCCGTTCGCCAGGTTATGCTTTTCGTTGTAGCTGTAAAGGTCACGCAGGGTAAAGCCGTCGTGGGCCGTGACGAAGTTGATGCTGGCCGCCGGCCGGCGGCCGCTCAGTTCGTACAGGTCGCTGCTGCCCGTAAGCCGGAACGCCAGGTCGGCTACGCCAGCGGCGTCGCCTTTCCAGAATTCACGGACGCTGTCGCGGTACTTTCCGTTCCATTCCGACCACAG
Organism: Neolewinella litorea; assembly: GCF_004803465.1. GTDB lineage: Bacteria > Bacteroidota > Bacteroidia > Chitinophagales > Saprospiraceae > Neolewinella > Neolewinella litorea. The sequence continues at coordinate 1,112,225 of NZ_SRSF01000001.1, forward strand.
TACCGGGAAGGCCCCTACCTGGTAGCCGCCGGGACCTACGTCCCAGGGCTCGGCGATGAGTTTCACCTGACTGATAATCGGGTCCTGGTGGATGGTGTCCAAGAAGGTGCTCAGTTTTCCTACTTCGTAGAGGCCGCGGGCCAGGGCACTGGCCAAATCAAAGCGGAAGCCGTCGACGTGCATTTCCGTGACCCAGTAGCGGAGGCTGTCCATGACGAGCTGCAGGGAGCGGTTGTGGACCATGTTGACCGTGTTTCCGGTACCGGTATAGTCCATGTAGAATTCCTTGCTGTCCTCCACCAGACGGTAGTAGGCCTGGTTGTCCAGTCCCTTCATCCCGAGCATGGGACCAAAGTGGTTGCCCTCGGCGGTGTGGTTGTAGACCACATCGAGGATCACCTCCAGTCCGGCCTTGTGCAGGGCCTTGACCATATCCTTGAATTCCTTTACCTGCTCACCGGCCCGGCCAGAGGCGGCGTAATCAGCGTGGGGGGCAAAGAAAGACTGGGAATTGTAGCCCCAGTAGTTGCGCAGGCCCTTGTCGACCAGGTGGCTGTCCTGCACGAAGTGGTGGACGGGCATCAGTTCCACGGCTGTAATGCCGAGTTTCTTCAGATAGTCGATGATCACGGGATGCGCCAATCCGGCGTAGGTGCCGCGCAATTCTTCCGGTACGCCCGGGTGTTGCTCGGTGAGGCCCTTGACATGCATTTCGTAGATCACGGTCTCGTGCATGGGTCGTTCCAGCTGCTCGTCGCCTTCCCAGTCGTAGCTGGTATCGATCACTACTCCTTTGGTAATGTAGGGGGCGCTGTCTTGCGTGTCCTGGACCAGGTACCGCTCGGGATCTTCGTCCGTGATGGGGTACGGAAACACGGCGCCGTGCCAGTCGATGGTACCGTCGATCGCCTTGGTGTAAGGATCGATAAGCAGTTTATGCGGATTGTAGAGTTTGCCTTCCTTGGGATTCCACTCGCCGTGGGCCCGGAATCCGTAACGCCATCCGGTCTCGAGATTGGGGATATAACAGTGCCATACCTGGTCGGTCTGCTCCATCATCTGTATCCGATAGGCTTCCACATTCGGTGTCTCGCGTCGGTACAGGCAAAGGTCCATGCGCGTAGCTCCCTCACTGAAAACGGCGAAGTTGGTTCCCTTTTTGGACCAGGTCGCACCCAGCGGATAGGGTCGCCCCGGCCAGATCTCGATATCCTCGAAAGACCCGTAGGGCTTTTTGATCTGTTGTTCCGCGATGGTCTTCTCTTTAGTCATATAGCTTTATTTGTCAGCAGTTGCTGGAACCGCCGACCCGGGGAGTAATCGGATATTTCGTAAAAGGGTTTTCAGGATAACCCCACCTGCTACCTCCGCGTTCACGCGCGTGGTTAGCTAACGCAACTTAGCCTACTAGTAACTGCCACCGGCCAGCATGACCAGCGTACAGCCGTGGACCACCTCAATGCCGTTCTCCCGGGCCAATCGGCCGAGTTCGGGATTTTCGGTGCCGGGATTAAAGATGATCCGACGGGGCGCCACGCGCAGCAGCCAGTCGTAGTATTCCGGCTGGTGCTGGGGGCCGACGTAAAGCGTCACGGTGTCAATTTCCGGAACGTCAGGCTTGCCGTGCAGGATCTCGCGGCCCTGGACGCGACCGTGTTTGACGCCGACGGGGACGATCTCGTGGCCCCGGGAAGCGAGGCGTTCGGCGGCGAGGTAAGCATATCTGGAGGGGTTGGGCGTGGCGCCCAGAATCAAGGTAGTCTTCACGGTCAGGGTTACATTCAGTACGTATTCCCGTAAGCAACAGTGCAAGGCACCCGCTTGTGCTGCTTCCGGGAGAAAGCCCGGCACCCGCACGCCGCTGGCCGCCCGAATGCTACTTGCGCATCAGTTCCACCTGGGGCCAGATGTCGCCGACCAGGCTCACGAGTCCGTAGATGAGCAACTGGATGCCGATGGCCATGACCAGAAAGCCCATGATGCGGCTGAGGGCCGAAAGACCCGCCCGGCCGAGCAAACGGAAGAGCAAGGGCGCGTACTGCAGGGTGATGAACACCAGCACTGCCATGACGACCACCACGCCGACAATAAGCAGGCTAACGTCCCAACCCGGCTCGCCCGCCGATAGACCGATCAGCAGCGAGATGCTGCCGGGTCCGGAAAGCATAGGCATGGCCATCGGGGTAAAACTGATGTCCTCCTTGGCCTGGGCCTCCTCCTCAATCTGGTGGCTGATGCGGCGGCGCTCGAACTTGCTGTTGAGCAATCCGTAGCCGCTGTTGATGATGATCAGGCCGCCGGCAATCTGCAGGGCGTTCAGGGAGATCCCGAAGAAATTGAGAATGACTGAGCCGGCAAAGAAGAAGGTGATCAGGATCACCATAAAGTACAGAGCCGTACGCCGGGCGGTATTCGACCGCTCGGCGTGGCTGTAATCGTTGGTCAGGGTGAGGTACATAGGTACCGCACCGAAGGGGTTAACCACCGAAAACAGCGAACCCAGCGTAGCGAAGAAGAAGCTAATCATACGGCCAAGAACGCCTCGCCGTCGGGCAAGTTGCCTACCCGCCCCGCCGCCACCGAAGGGACTGCTCGTTAAGGATTTTGCAGGTCACGGGGTCGGCCAATACTTGCTTGCCCAGGTCGATGGCCCGTCGCAATTGCGTTTCGTTCAGTTGACGGATGGCGGCTTTTTTGGGATCGAGCACCCGCTGCCACTTTTCGGAAAATAAGTTGTCGTAGACCACCCGCAGGAAACAGTGGTTGTGAACAATGGGGTAGCCGCCCAGGCGTGCCGCCGCGGGGAAATGGTAGTTGGCAAGCTCGAGTAATTCCCGCCGAAGTTGGTCTGTGCGATCGCGCTCCATAGTCGGTTACCTGATGACGGGGGAAAAAGCCCTCCGGACACCAACGCCGGAATAGGAAGCCACCGTCTACCCGGTAAAGTCCGGCGTGCCCAAACTGTTCATCATCACCTTGCTCCTCGCTTCCGCCTACGGCCACACCTGCAGTTGGGTAAACTCCAACACCTTCTGCGGGCAGGCGGAGAAACTCGCCGCAGAAGGCGCTGCGGGACAGGCCATTGTCCGGTTGCAGGGCGAAGCCGTACGGTGGGAGGAAAAGGTTGACGGCACCTTCTACGCCCCGGTATTCCGGGTGCGCATCCTACGTTCGGAGGCGGGCCCGTTCCGCACGGGGGAAGTGATCTACCTCTGGTCGGGCGACGCGTGGGACTGCAACGGTCCCATCGACTACCTCGAGCCGGGGGAGGAATACCTGGTGGGATTCCCCGCGGTGCCCACCGACCGCACATCGGTGACGGAACTGGCTCCGAATACTCCTGAAGGGCTATACACCCTCTGGGGCTTCGGCGGGCTGGTTCACCGCATCTACGAGCGCGACGGGCAAGACGTGGTTCATCCGGTGGAGTTCGACGGCAAGGCGGTGACCGTCGACCGGCTTTTGGCGCACATCGCTCCCTGCCACGGCGGCATCGATCCACAACTCGCGCTGTTCCCCAACCCGGCCAAGGAATGGGTGCGAGCCACCTTCCCCGAACAGCGGGTACTGGGCGCCGACGTATTCGACGGGCGGGGACGGCTGGTCGCTACCGGTCTTTCCGCTGTCGGGCCCACCACCCTACTGACGATCGACGTACGGAACTGGCCGGCGGGCATGTACTACCTCTCCCTCAGGTTGGAGGACGCGCTGTACCGCCGCCGGTTTTTGGTGCACTAGAGTCGCTCGTAGATGCCCGCAATACCCTGGCCGCCGCCCACGCAGGCGGTCACCATGCCGTACTTCAGGTCGCGCCGCTTCATTTCGTTGAGCAACTGGATGGATAGCTTCGCACCGGTACAACCCAGGGGGTGTCCAAGTGCGATGGCCCCGCCGTTGACATTGACAATCTCCGGGTCGATGCCCACTTCACGGATTACGGCCAGGGCCTGGGTAGCGAATGCTTCGTTGAGCTCCACCAGACCGATGTCCTGCAACTGCAGTCCGGCCTGCTTGAGGGCCTTGGGGATGGCTACGCACGGACCGATGCCCATGTAAAGGGGGTCGACGCCGCCTACCGAACAGCTCACCAGGCGGGCGATGGGCTCCAGGCCAAGTTGCTTGACCATCTCGCCACTCATCACGATGACGAAAGCTACGCCGTCGCTGGTCTGACTGCTGTTGCCGGCGGTCACTACCCCGCCCTGCTGGAATACGGGGCGCAACTTGCTCAGCGCTTCCATGCTGGTGGACCGGCGTACGCCTTCATCGACGGCCACGGTATGGCTGCTGGTCTGCCGCTTGCCGTCCTGCACGAACACCTCCTCTACCTCAATGGGCAGGATCTCGTCCGCGAAGCGCCCGGCATCGATGGCGGCCGCGGCCCTTTCGTGGCTGCGCACCGCGAACTGGTCGGCTTCCTCCCGGCTCACGTTATACTTTTTGGCCACCGCCTCGGCGGTGATGCCCATGCTCACGACGTAGTCGGGAGTGGTACTGGCCACCTCGTAGCTAGGGGCCAGCTTGTAGCCCGTCATCGGGATCTGGCTCATGCTCTCGGCACCGCCGGCCACGAAACATTCCCCCATGCCGGCCTTGATCTTGGCCACGGCCATGGCGATGGTCTCGAGTCCGCTGGCGCAGTAGCGGTTGACGGTGACGCCGGGAACGGATTTACCCAGGGCGCGCAGACTGATCTGGCGGCCGACCTGCAGGCCCTGCTCTCCTTCGGGATTGGCACAGCCCACGAGCACGTCGTCGACTACCTGGGGGTCGATCTTCTCGTTGCGTTCGAACAGGCCCTGAATGACCCGTACGGCGAGGTCGTCGGACCGGAAATTCTTGAATCCGCCGCGACCGGCTTTGCCTACCGCGCTGCGCAGGCCGCTGACTATATATGCTTCTTTCATGGTATTGACTTCTTTGGTTAGGAGGGCTAGTTGCGCAGCGGTTTGTTGGTTTGCAACATATGCTGGATGCGCTCCAGGGTTTTCTGTTCGCCGCAGAGGCTGAGGAAGGCCTCCCGCTCGATGTCGAGCAGGTACTGCTCACTTACCTGCTGGGTTCCGGTCAGGTCGCCGCCGCACAGAACCCACGCCAGCTTTTTCGCGATCTTGATGTCGTGGTCGCTGGCGTAGCGCCCGCGCCGCAGTTCGTTGGCGGCGGCGTAGAGGGCTGCCAGTCCGCCCCGCCCGAGCACGGTGATGTCCTCGCGCTGCCGGGGCATGGTGTAGCCGTCGTCGGCCAGGTCCAGCACCATACGCTTGGCTTCGGTGAGGTTACGGTCCTTGTTGATGACCACCTTGTCGCGGCCCTCGATGAGGTAGCCGTAATTGTAGCCTTCGTAGGCGCTGGTGGAGACCGATGCCATGGCGATGGTCTTGAAGCGGTCGATCAGGGTGGGGATCATCACGTCGCCTTCGAAGAAGCTGTCGCTCGTCCGCAGGGCGAACTCCTTGGTGCCCGCGCCGGCCGGGATCACGCCGATGCCGGCCTCAACCAGGCCGATGTAACTCTCCGCCGCCACGGCCGCGCCGTCGCAGTGCATGAGGCTCTCGCACCCGCCGCCGAAGACGTAGCCCTGGGTGGCGGCCACTACCGGGATGGCCGAGTAGCGCAGGCGCATCACGCTTTGCTGAAAAAGGTTAACGGCCATGTTCAGTTCCTCGAATTCCTGCTGGTAGGCCAGTTGGGCGATCATCATCAGGTTGGCGCCCACGCTGAAGTTGTCGGCGTTGTTGCCGAGCACCATCCCGCGCCAGCCTTCTTCCTCGAGTTTGGTGATGGCTTCCTGGTATCCGCGCAGTACGCCTTCGCCGATGCTGTTGTAGGCACTGGTAAATTCCAGACAGGCTACCCCGTCGCCGATGTCGTGCAGGGTCACCTCGCTGTTTTGGTACACGGGCTTCTGGTCGCGCAGGTTATCCAGGATGATGAAGGCTTCCGTACCGGGTTTGACGCGGTACGACTTGCTCTGCTGGTCGTAGTACTTCAGTTGCCCGCCTTCCTGCTTGTAGAAGCTGTCGTGACCGGCCGCCTGCATATCCCGCACCCACTGGGGGATGGTGGCACCGTCGGCTTCAGCGGCGTCGATGCCCGCCTGCAGTCCCACGGTATCCCAATATTGGAACGGCCCCATCTTCCAGGCATAGCCCGCCCGCATGGCGTCGTCGATGCTGTAGAGGTTGTCGCTGATCTCGGGGATCCGGTTGGCGGAGTAGGCGAACAGGCCGGCCAGCATGCGGCGGACGAACTCCCCGCCTTTATCGTCGGCTTCAAAGAGGGCCTTGACACGCCGTGGCAGATCGTCGATCTGTTTGGCGGTCTTCAGGCAGGCCAGGTCTTCGCGCGCCGGCGGTTCGTATTCGAGGGTTTTCAGGTTGAGCCCGAGGATCTGGCGGTTGCCCTCTTCGTCAAGGACCTTCTTGTAAAAGCCCTGTCCGGTCTTGTTGCCCAGGAAATTATTGTCAATCAGAAATTGGTAATACTGGGGAATCTCCAGTACGGCCGCGGACTCGTCGTCGGGGGCATTTTCTCGAATGCCGGTCATGACGTGGGCACCGGTATCGTGACCCACCAGGTCGCCGAGGCGGAAGGTGCCCGTCTTGGGTCGACCCAGCGCCGGGCCGGTCAGTTTGTCTACCGTTTCAATGCGCAGCCCGAGCTCGTCGGTCAGGGCATAGCTCTTCGAAAGGCTGTACACGCCAATGCGGTTGCCGATGAAGGCGGGCGTATCCTTCGCCATCACGGTAGTCTTGCCGAGGTACAGGTCGCCGTAGTGCATGAAGAAATCTAGTACCTCCTGCTTCGTATCCGGACCGGGGATGATCTCGAATAGGCGCAAATAGCGCGCAGGGTTGAAAAAGTGGGTACCACAGAAGTGCTGCCGGAAGTCTTCGCTCATACACTCCTGAATCTGCCGGATCGGGATGCCGGAGGTATTGGTGGTGACCAGGCTGCCCTTACGGCGCACCTTGTCTACCTGCCCCAGCACCTTTCGCTTGATGTCCAGTCTTTCCACCACCACCTCGATAATCCAGTCGTAGTCCCCGAGCTTGTCCATGTCGTCGGTGAAGTTGCCGACGGTGATCCGCTTGGCAAAATCCTTATCGTACAGCGGAGCGGGCTTCGACTTGATGGCCGTCTGCAGGGCCTGCGCGGCAACGGAGTTGCGGACGGCGGGATTGGTTTCGGTCTCGTCCATGTCACGCGGCAGGATGTCGAGCATCAGAACTTCCAGTCCTACATTGGCAAAATGGCAGGCGATACCGGAGCCCATGACGCCGGAGCCAAGCACGGCGGCGCGGCGGATGTGTTGGGAGGTGTGTTGGGTCATATCATGATCGTTTAGCGAAAATTCGCTGGCTAAGGTAAATAAAAAGGTGCCTACGACCCAAAAGTTGTCCTGCGACGTGATCACAGAGGGATCTTTGCGCATCGACATACCAGGGATACCCCGGCAATCCGCTACAGGAATCCCGGCGCACCCGGCAAGGCCAGGCGTAAAATAAGGTATGGATCAATGTACCCCGCTAAACGCTTAATCCCGACGCACCAGGGTCTGGTGCAGGATGACGCCCTTCTCGGCCTTCTCGTCCCAGGGCAGGTCGAGGCACTCGGCCGTGTTGCCGGCGCAGCAGTCGCGGCACTGGGTGTGCCGGGCGTCGATGTAGCGCTCCACCAACCCCAGGCCGGGGGCGTAACGCTCGTAGGCGGTGCGCAGGTCGATCAGGTTGTCGACCGCCGCCTGGTCCACCGTAACCACGCTGTCGAGTTGCAGGCCGGTGGGTAGCGTCAGATTTTCACCGACGGTTGTGTAGACGTAGTTCCAGCCGTTGTATACGTCCAGGAACTCCGGTCCCACTGATACGTCACGCGTAGCGTCGAAAGCCGCGTGGCCGTCCCAGGTCACGCCCTCCCGCAGGGGCAGCACCAGCTTGGTGAACGTCAGGTTATCCTCACTGCGCACGACCGCGCTACCCATGCGGCTCACCGTGAAGGTTTGCTTGAAGACGTACGACTGGTTCTCATCTGCCCGCTCCCAGCGTTCTCCGCGATAGACTGTCGCGCCGTCAGCGCCGACAAAGGTTTCCACCAGGGTTTCCCGGGCTTCCAGGCTTGCCGTATCGTAGCGGATGCCGGAGACGGTCGGCGTCAGCACGATGCTGTCGACGCGGTAGTAGGCGGGGCGGTTCAGCTCCAGGGGGTAGTAGGTCTCCAGGGCCGAACCGGTGGCCGGGGTGAGTACTTCCTCCTCGCAGCCGGTGGCCAACAACAGCAGCAAAGTCGGGAACAACAGGGTCAGGATATTTCTCATGCGGTAGGTCTGCTCGGGGCAACACGGTAGCGGTAGACAACGGCACCGATAACGCCCAACAGAATCAGAACGCTGCAAATGAGGGAGATGGTACGCCCGAGGGCATAACTCCGCGGCGCAAACCGCATGGTGATGGTATGATCGCCGGCCGGAACCCGTAGCGCGCGCAGGGCGTAATTGGCGCGGATCAGTTCGGCCGGTTCGCCGTCAATGGTCGCTTCCCAGCCGAGGTCGGGCCCGTACCAGATCTCGGAGAAGACCACGAGTTGCTCAGCCGGTGCGCTGTAGCGGTACTGCAACTCATTGGGTTGATAGCTCGTCAGTTCGATGCTTCCCGCCCCCGTAGGTTCCAGGGCGGCGAGCGCGGGTGCGAAGGACTCATCCACGATCGCGGTATTGCGTAGGTCCTCCACCGTGCCCAGGGCGGCAAACTCGGCGTCCGGCCCGTTCACAAACGCAATGTCACTGACCAGCCAGGCATTTCCGTAGGCATCCGGGTTGCGTTGGGCGGTAAGTTGACCGTCCTCCCCCGGTACCAGGAAGTATTTGGTGTTCAGCATGTTGATGACGTCCATGTCGCGGGGCGCCAGGTAGCCGTCGATCAGGTCCTGGTACCGCCGCATCTTGACCGCTGAGTACCCCCCGAGGCTTTTATGAAAGAAGCTGGTAAAGGCGTCCTGATCCAGGGGCCGCGAGAGGTTGAGTACGCGGTAGTTGGGGTCGGGGTCCTGCAGTATCTGTTGATCCGCGGGACTGGGCTGAATGGGATTGGCTACCGCCCGGTTGGGCTGAAAGTCATCGTGCGTGAGGTACCGTCCGTTGATGCCAACAAAGTCGACCAGGCCCAGCAGGGCAATGCCGATAGCGGCCCAAGTGAAACCAAGGGTGCCCTTCCAGAGCAGGTAAAGCACGCCGTAGGTAAGTCCGACGAAGAGCAGGCTGCGCATCGCGTCCGAAAAGTAGGCATCGGCGCGGGTAGCCTCGAGGGCGCCCACCAGTTGGTTGACGTCGCCCTGCCCCCCGGTAAAGCGGGCGATCTGTGCGGCGTCCTGGGCTCCCGAATAGTCGAGCGTCATACCCAGGATGACCACGAAGGCGCCCAGACCGGCGGCGGTAAGTCCGGCCCTTTTAAGCTGGCGACCGGGGAGGTCCGACGGATCACCCGACAGTCGCCACCAGCGGTGTACGCCTAGCACGCCCAGGGCCACCATGAGAAAGGTCGTGATGCTGAGGGCGGAGTTCGGCGTCCGGAAATTATTGAGCAGCGGGAGGTTGTCGAAAAAGAAGCGGTTGATCCACCCGGCGTTACTGCCCAGGCTGAGCAGGAAGATGAACAACGTGCCCCCCGCCAGCCAAACCCGGGCGGTGGTGGAGGCGGTAAATAGGCCGAAGATGAACAGCGCCCAGGCCACCGCACCCAGGTAAATGGGGCCTTCCGTAAACGGCAGACTGCCGTGGTAAAGCGGCGCGGGGAAGGTGGCCGGCACGCGGAAGCCCGAACGCGTCATGGCCTGCCCGAACTCGGTGTCGCGGTCGATCTCCTGTCCGCTGCCGCCGCCCGCGGCCAGTGGTGCGTAGGTGGCCAGCATATCCTTGAAGCCATTGCTCCACTGCATGGCGTAGCCGTAATCCAGACCACCGGCGGGATTGGTGGTGCCGCCCTCACCCCCCGCGGAATTGGCCGATAGTACCGCGCCGCCGCGCATGGATTGCGGCAGGTATTCCGTAGTGGTGAGCAGGTTACTGGCCCCCGCCCCGATGGCCAGCGCCAAACCTATCAACAGCACGCCCATCGCTTTAGCAAATTCTCCGAGGGTGCCCCGCTGCAGGTGGCGAATGAATTCGGCCACCCCAAGGAAAGGCAGGGTGAGACCAAAATAATACAGCATTTGCGGGTGGTTGACCAGGATCGCCAGGCCCATTCCCAGGGCAAAAATTGCCCCCCCGATGAGGTAGCGGCGCCGGAACGCCAGCAATACCCCGGCGGCCACCAACGGCAGGTACATGATCACGCCGAGTTTACTGACGTGGCCAGCGTCGTACAGCACGATATTGTTCGTGGCGATGCCCACCGTGACGGCGCCCGCCAGACTGAGCCAGGGACTCACCCCGAGCAGGATCATCATCAAGTAAAAGGTGAGCATGCCGCAGAAGACGTAGCCCGCCGGCCCGCCCAGGAAGCCGAAAAAGGCGCGGTGTGCCCATTTGAGTTGATTGCCCTCCGTCACCTTCGCGATCTGGTAGGTGGGCATACCACCAAACATGGCGTTGGTCCAGTTGGTCCGCTCACCGGTGGCCTCCCGGAATTCGGTGAGCTCCCGGGAAGCACCGCGGAACTGCACGATGTCGCCCTGTTGCAGCCCTTTACCCTGAAACTGGGGCAAGAACATGACCAGCACGGTCAGGTAAAAAACGACAACGGCAATCAGGTGCGGCAGGAAAGTCTTGGGCTTCATGCGGGGGGCTTAAAGGAAGTCGACGTCCACGTCGTACGGGTACGTGATAAGGTAATTCATGGCTTCATCAACCGGGTAACGCTCAAAAACGATCTGGTAGAGCATCTCCGTAATGGGCACGCGCAGGCGGAGGCTTCGGGCCAGGTGACGGGTGATCATCAGGGTGCGCACGCCCTCGGCGAGTTCCTGACTGGTGGCAGTCACCTCCTCCAGGCTTTCGCCGGAACCGATCCGGTAGCCGAACATGTAGTTTCGACTTTTTTTGGAGGTGGCCGTGGCGATCAAATCACCGATACCGGCCGTGCCGAAGAAGGCCCGCTTGTCGCTGCCCAGCGCCTGACCAAAGTGGACCATCTCCACCAACCCGCGGGTAATGAGCATCGCCTGAATATTCTTACCCAGGCCCACGCCCTTGAGGATCCCCGAACCCAGGGCAATGACGTTCTTTAGTACACCGGCGAGTTCCGCGCCCAGCAGGTCATGGGTACCGAACACGTGAAGCTGCTTGGATTTAAGCACCAACTTTGCCCGATTGATCACCTCATCAAATTTGCTGGCAATCACCGAGGCGGAAGGCTGTCCGTCGAGCAGTTCCCGGGCCAGGTTAGGCCCCGTGAGGGCCCCTACCCGTACCACCACGCTCTCCTGACGGATCACGTCAGTCATGGTATGCACGTTCTTGCGTTCGATGCCGGTGGTGGGGATGTGCCGCTCGTCCAGGCCCGTCACGTCCAGTCCCTTGGTACCGTGGATCAGGACGTGGCTCGGCCGCAGATGATCGGTGATGCTCTGCATCATGTCGCGGAACTTGTCCGACGGGACGATGGGCAGGATCAGCTGGCAGCGATCGGCCACTTCGGCAAAGTCGTTCACCAGCCGGATACGCGCGTTGAGCGGAACCCCGAAACGGAACCGCTCCCGGTTCAGTCGCTCGGTCAGTTCCGGATTCCGGCTGTATACAAGTACGTCCGTGTTGCGGGCCAGCAAGTTGGCCATGGCGGTACCGAAGGTACCGGCCCCGATCACGCCTACGGGTTCCGCTTTTGGCATATTGTGGATTATGGGTTGCGAAGGTAAGGTGTGCGGAGCAGCTGGGCTACCCGGCCCGCCGCGGCCGTGGCGAGGTCATTCGTCGCCGTCGTCCCAGAGCTGGTCTTCCTTGAACGACTCGATCTCGCGCCGCTCCCGCTTGGTGGGCCGGCCGAGGCCCTTTTCGCGGAACTCACCCTGGGTCTTGCCGACGAACCAGTCCTTATACTTGTTCATCTCTTCCTCGGTGGTGTGGTTGACGTAGCAGGTGACGGCCAAGGGGGCGCCCACCCGCTTGTTGAGCAACTTCACCACTTCCAGGTCCAGATTAAAGCCCTCTTTCTGCACCTGCAGGCGATCGCCGACGGCGACATTGGTACTTGGCTTGACCGGCTCGCCGTTCAGGCGCACCTTCCCCTTCTTGATGACGTCCGCGGAGAGCGTCCGGCTCTTGAAGATGCGGACGGCCCAAAGCCATTTATCGATTCTCACTTTATCCATACATACGAATAACGGGACCCCCGGCAGGGACGATCCCTTGCTTTTGCGCAAAGGTAGGGGAAGGCGACAGGAAGCCGAAAGGACTTGGGAGTAGCCTATTCCTCCAGTTCGTACTCGATGTCGAGTTTGCGCAGCGCGCGGAAGGCGGAACTGGTGTTGAAGCTCACCTCGATCTCCACCGGTGAGCCGGCCAAGAGAATATCCGTGTATTCGGTAGCCAGGTTACTGTCAAGGTCATCGGCAATGTCTTCCAGGGTACGGGAGATGGCGCGGCGGTCGGGACGCAGGGCGTCGCACTGGATCAGCTTGATGGTCATGACCGCAAGATACGCATGTCCGCAAAATAAACAAAATGTTTCAAGTTATTCCCTTTGCCTGTTCCCACTCGCGGCGCAGGATCCGGTACTGTATTACGTCCCACGCCTGGCCCTCTTTCTGGAGGAACTGCTCGAGGCGTGCCTCGCGGATCAGGCCACTTGCCTGGAGTACGCGTCCGGAGGCCTCGTTGTCGACGCGGTGATTGGCGTGCACCCGCTGGATCGGCAGGTGCTCGAAACCGTAGTCGATCACGGCCGCGACCGCTTCCCTTACGTATCCCTTTCCGCGGAAGGGTCGACCCATCCAGAAACCAAGCTCGGCATAGCCGTAACGGGGATGGAGGTGGATGCCCGTCGCACCCATCAATTGCTCCGAGGCCCGGTCCCGGATCGCGAAGACCAGAGCGGTGCCATCGTTCCACCCGGCGTCGACTGCGTGCAACCATCCGACCAGATCAGCCTCGGAATAGGGGTATGGGACCGAGACGGTAAACTCAGCGATCAGGGGATCGTTGGCCAGCCGAATCACGGCGGCGGCATCGCCCAGGGCCGGAGGGCTGAGCAGCAGGCGACGGGTGGTAAGTCGTGGTCGGTCCATGGGAATACGGGTATGTACCCACCAAATTACACCGCATTGGCGCCTGATGCGGCACCGGCGCGCCGCCGCCCCGGATTTACCAGTGGCCGGCGTACCTTTTCGGTAAATTCCTATCCCATGCGACGCCGCCGTTTTCTGGCCACCACCGGGGCCCTGGCCCTCGGTTCTACTTTCTCCCCACTGCTCGCGCGGACGCGCCCGCTCATCCCGGAAGTCCACCTCATCCGGAACAACGTGGGGTACTTCACCGACCGCGGCGGCACTATCGGTTTTTTCCGGCCGGACGGGGGCGTGGGTGGCGTGGTCGTCGATTCCCAGTTTCCGGAGCAGGCCTCCGCTTTCCTAACCGAAGTATTTGAGGCATACAAGGAACTGGACCTGCTCATTAACACCCACCACCACGGCGATCACACTGGCGGCAACGGCATAGTAGCGCCTCTGGCCCGGGCCTACGTGAGTCACGAAAGGGCCAAACTAAACCTCCAGGTTAATGAGGCGAAACGGACGGAAGGCGAAGCCGTGCCCCTGCCCGATACAACCTTCGCCGATGAGTGGTCCATGGCCCTGCCCGGCAGTACGGAAACCGTGACCGCCCGGCACTTCGGCGCGGCCCACACGGGCGGGGATGCGGTCATCCACTTCGAGAATGCCAACGTGGCCCACCTGGGCGATCTGTTGTTCAACCGCCGCTTTCCGTACATCGACCCCGGCGCCGGTGGAAATATGACGAACTGGATAAGCGTCCTGCGCAAGATCCGCAAGACCTACGACCGCGATACGGTATTCATCTTCGGCCACGCCGCGGAATCCTACCCGGTAACGGGCGACCGGGCCGACGTCAAATCCTTCGAAGACTACCTGCTGGCCCTGCGCGACTACGTCAAAACGGAAAAGCGTAAGGGAACCTCCCTGGAAGCCCTGAAGCAAAAGACCGTGACCATCCCCAACGCGCCGGAATGGCGGTTCGGCGAGCGGCTGCGCGACGTGAACCTGGAAGTGATGTACTCGGAGGTATAGGACTCACCCGTTCTAACATTTAGCCTGCAATTCTCACCACGCCACAATTTCCGTCCGGTCGACCAAGGCACTACGCGTCGGTATTCCTATATTGCCCATGTAAAGTCAACCGATTGCATGCAAAATCCGATTGTCGCCGAAAATTTCCTCCTGGAGTCCGACGCCGCCCAGGAACTCTACCACGGCTACGCCGCCGGCGCCCCGATTATTGACTACCATTGTCACCTCCCGCCGGAGCAAATAGCGAGTGATCATCGCTTCACCAACCTGACGGATATCTGGTTGCGGGGCGACCATTACAAGTGGCGGGCGATGCGCGCCAACGGGATTGCGGAGGAAGGCATCACCGGATCGGCCACCGACCGGCAGAAGCACCACAACTGGGCCGCTACCCTGCCCTACACCATGCGCAATCCGCTGTACCACTGGTCGCACCTCGAACTGGACCGCTACTTCGGCGTCGACAGCCTGCTGGGGCCCGAGAACGCGGACGCCGTTTACGAGCACTGCAGCGAATTGTTGCAGGGGCCGGACTTTTCGGTCCGCTCCCTGGTAGACCGGATGAACGTAAAGGTGATCTGTACCACGGATGACCCCACCGACTCGCTGGAGCACCACCGGCGGATACAGGACGAACCCTTTAGTTGTCGGATCCTGCCGGGGTTCCGGCCCGACAAGTCGATCCTCATCGCGGCGGAAGGGTACAACGAATACATCGAACTCCTGGCGGAAGCAAGTGACCGTGAGATCGGTTCCTACGATGACCTCCTGGAAGCGCTGCAGCAACGGATGGACTACTTCCACGGGATGGGCTGCCGCATCTCCGACCACGGGCTAAACGAACTCTTCGACGTTTCCTACACCGACGGGGAGGTGCGAACCATCTTCGCCGGCCGTCGTGCCGGCCGCACGGTAAACCTGGAAGAAGCCCAAAAATTCCAGACCGCCCTGCTGGTCGACCTGTGTCGGGCCTACCACCGCCTGGGCTGGACGCAACAGTTCCACCTCGGCGCGCTGCGCAACAACAACCAGCGCATCCTGCGCCAACTCGGGGCCGACGCCGGCGTGGACAGCATCGGTGATTTCTCGCAGGCCCGGGGCCTGGCGCGCCTGCTCAATACGCTGGACAACAGCGATCAACTGACGAAAACCGTAGTGTACAACCTCAACCCCGCCGACAATGAGGTCATAGCCACCATGGTGGGCAACTTCAACGACGGCAGCGTAGCGGGCAAAATGCAGTACGGTTCGGCCTGGTGGTTCCTCGACCAGCTCGACGGGATGGAGAAGCAAATGAACGTGCTGTCGAATATGGGCCTGCTGAGTCGCTTCGTGGGCATGCTCACCGACAGCCGGTCTTTCCTTTCGTTCCCCCGCCACGAATACTTCCGGCGCTTGCTCTGCAACATGTTCGGGCAGGACATCGAGCGCGGCCTTCTGCCCGATGATCGGAAGTTTATCGGTACTATTATCGAAGATATCTGCTACAACAACGCTAAAAACTATTTCAATTTCCCCGCATGAAAGTTGTCACCTTCGGAGAGATCATGCTCCGCCTTACCCCTCCCGGCCATCTGCGCTTCTCACAGGCCGCCAGCTTCGACGTAGTCTACGGCGGCGGCGAAAGCAACGTGGCGGTCGCCCTGGCCAACTTTGGTCTGGACGCCCATTTCGTGACCCGTCTGCCCAATAACGACATCGGCGACTGCGCGCTCATGGAGCTCCGCAAGCGCGGGGTGCACACCGAACACATCATCCGCGGCGGGGAACGCCTCGGCATCTACTTCCTGGAGATGGGTGCCGTACAGAGGGGCAGCAAGGTGGTCTACGACCGGGCCTACTCCGGGATGGCCACCATCGAAAAGGGAATGATCGATTGGGAGGAGGTCTTCCAGGACGCCGACTGGTTCCACTGGACGGGCATCACGCCGGCCCTCTCGCAGGGTGCCGCCGATGCCTGCCTCGAAGCCATCCAGGCCGCCAACCGGCTGGGCGTACCCGTGTCCACCGACCTCAATTACCGCGCCAAGCTTTGGAAGTACGGTAAGGACCCCCGGGAAGTGATGCCCGACCTGGTAGAGGGCTGCGACGTTATCCTCGGCAACGAGGAAGACGCCGAAAAGCACTTCGGCCTGCACCCCGAGGAAGTGGACGTGACCGCCGGCGGTGAAATGGACGGCAAGAAATACCTGCCCGTGCTGCAGGAACTTATGAACCGTTTCCCGCGCTGCAAGATGACGATCACCACCCTGCGTGGATCGGTCAGCGCCAGCCACAATTCCTGGTCGGGGGTCCTTTACGACGGCGAAACGCTTTACGAGACCGAAACCTACCAAATCACCGATATCGTAGACCGCGTGGGCGGCGGCGACAGCTTCATGTCGGCCCTGATCTACGGCCTGCTCACCTTCAAAGATGATAAGCAGAAAGCCCTCGACTTCGCGGTTGCGGCCTCCTGCCTCAAGCACACCATTTACGGTGATGCCAACCTGGTGACGGTAGACGAGGTAACCAAACTTATTGAAGGCGACGGCTCCGGCCGGGTAGCCCGTTAATCTTATCTTTCTCGCCGGGAGCCGCGGTTATGCGGCTCCCTACCCCGATATAAGAAAACCCACCATGGCCACCCACTCCCGTCTACACACCCTTTCCGTCATCCACGACCAGGGCGTCATGCCCCTCTTCTACCACCAGGATGCCGCGCTCGGCAAGCAGGTCCTGCGGGCCTGCTACGATGCCGGCGGCCGATTGCTGGAATTTACCAACCGCGGCGATTTCGCCCATGAGGTATTCCGCGAACTCAACCAGTACGCCCGCCAGGAACTTCCCGAATTGGTCATGGGCGTCGGCTCCGTAAACGATGCCCCCACGGCCGCCCTCTTCCTGCAGCTCGGCGCCAGTTTCATCGTGTCGGCATCCCTGCGGGAAGATGTAGCCCTGGTCTGCAACCGCCGTAAGGTGGCCTACCTGCCCGGTTGCGCTACGCTGACCGAGATCGGCCGGGCCGAGGAATTGGGGTGCGAGATCGTAAAACTATTCCCGGGCAGCGTGTACGGTCCGGAATTCATCAAGTCGGTCCGCGGCCCCCAACCCTGGACCAGCATCATGCCCACCGGCGGCGTCACCACGGAGAAGGACAACCTGCACGACTGGTACAGCGCCGGTGCGGTCTGCGTCGGACTCGGTTCTCAGCTCATCGGTAACGCCGTACTGAAGGAGCGGAAGTTCGACGAACTGACCTCCGCCGTCCGCCAGGCGCTGGCCGACGCCAAAGAAATTAGACAATGATCGCTCTATTACGTGTGCTTCCCATTCTGCTGTTGTTGGTATTCACTGGCTGCGCCGATGAGGAAAAAACCAGCGTATTGCGTCTAGCCCACGGCCTCGATACCGGTCACCCCGTGCATTTGGGGATGGTTTTCATGGCCGAACGGCTGGAGGAAAAATCCGGCGGTGAGCTCACCATCGCGATTTACCCCAACCAGCAGCTCGGCACCGAACGGCAGGCCCTGGAACTATTGCAGATCGGCAGTCTGGCCATGACGAAGGTATCGGCGGCCGTACTGGAAAACTTTTCCCCGGAAGCCACCGTCCTTTCCCTACCCTATCTGTTCCGCGACCGCGAACACGTTTACCAGTTCCAGGACAGCGAACTCGGTCGCAAGGTGCTCACCACCAGCGAGCAGTTCCGCTTACGGGGGCTGGTGTACTTCGACGCCGGCCAGCGCTCCTTCTATACCAAGGACCGGCCCGTACACACTCCTGACGACCTGCGCGGCACCAAGATCCGCGTGCAACTTAGCGCCACGGCCATCAACCTGGTCAAGGCCCTCGGGGGGTCTCCCACCCCAATTTCCTACGGTGAACTCTATACCGCCCTGCAGCAGGGCGTAGTGGACGGGGCGGAGAATAACCCACCCAGCTTCTATACCAGTCGCCACTACGAGGTCTGCAAGTATTATACCCTTGACGAGCACACGGCTACCCCTGATGTTCTGCTCATCGGCACCGGGGCCTGGGAACGGCTGAACCCCCAGCAGCGGACGTGGCTGCAGGAAGCCGCCGACGAGGCCGTTGTGTATCAGCGCAAGGTTTGGCAGGAAGCCGAGCAGGAAGCCCTGGAGGCGGTCGAGGCCGCCGGAGTGGAGATCATCCGCCCCGACAAGACGCCCTTCATCGAGCAGACCGCCCCCATTCTGGAGAGTTACCGCGACCAACCCGCCATTTACTCCCTAATCGAACGAATCATTGCAATGGCCCCCGAGAATGAAGGATAAGGTAGACAAGATACTCGGTCACACGCTGGCCCTCATGCTGGCCGTGATGACCGTCGACGTACTCTGGGGCGTCTTTACCCGCTACGTGATCGGTGACCAGGCAAGCTGGTCGGAGGAGATGGCCCGCTTTCTCCTGATCTGGATCGGCATCCTCGGTGCCGCCTACGCCACCGGACAGAATATGCACCTCTCCATCGATCTGCTGAAGAACAAACCGGTCAAGCTTATTGCCGCCCTGATCATCCTGTTCGCGCTGGGCGTGATGGTGATCGGTGGTACGCGGCTCGTGTTGCTCACCGCCGAATTGGGACAGACCTCCCCGGCCCTCGGCCTGCCCATGTCGCTGATCTATCTGGTGGTCCCGATCAGTGGCCTGCTCATCATCTATTACCGTCTTCACGACTTTAAATCCAACTGATGGAAGTTGCCATCCTCGTTCTCACCTTCGTCGTGCTTATTGGTCTGGGCATGCCCATCGCCTGGTGCATCGGCATCAGTGCCACGGTGACCATGCTGGTCAGCATTCCCACCCTGCCGGCGCTCACTACGGTGGCCCAGCAGACGGCGACGGGGCTCGACAGTTTCGGATTGCTGGCCATCCCCTTCTTCATCCTGGCCGGTCAGATCATGAACCAGGGGGGCATTGCCCGACGGCTCATCGCTTTCGCCCGCTCGCTGGTTGGCAGTCTGCCCGGCGGGCTCGCCCACGTCAACATCATCGCCGCCATGCTCTTCGGGGCCATCGCCGGTTCCGCGGCCGCGGCCGCCTCCGCCATCGGGGGCACGGTCGGCAAAGCCATGGAAAAGGAAGGCTACAGCAAGGAGTTTGCCGCCGCGGTCAACATCACCTCCTCCACCACCGGGCTGATCATTCCGCCCAGCAACATCCTCATCGTCTACAGCCTCGCCAGCGGCGGCGTCAGCATCGCGGCCCTCTTCCTGGCCGGCTACCTCCCCGGCCTCCTTGTAGGTTTCCTGCTTATGATCGTGGCCGCCATAATGGCCAGGCGCAAGGGCTACACCACGCGGGGCATATTTTCCCTGCGCGAGGTCGGCCGCACCTTCGTTCGTGCGCTGCCGAGCCTACTGCTGCTCGTGATCGTCATCGGCGGCATCGTAGTGGGCGTATTCACCGCCACGGAAGCTTCGGCCGCCGCCGTACTGTATTGCCTGGCGCTGTCCTTCATCTACGGTGAGGTAAAAGTCAGCGAGTTGCCGCAGGTTTTCCTGAGCGCCATCGGCACCACCTCCATCGTCATGATCCTGATCGCCACCTCGATCTCCATGTCGTGGATTATGGCCTTTGAAAATATCCCCCAGGACATCACGAGTTTCCTGCTGGCCACCAGCAATAACCCGATCGTGATCATGATCATCATCAACCTGATCCTGCTCTTCGTGGGCGTCTTCATGGACATGACGCCGGCGGTGCTGATTTTCACCCCCATCTTCCTTCCGGTGGCCGTCCAGATCGGCATCGATCCGGTCCACTTCGGCATCATCATGATCCTCAACCTCTGTATCGGACTGTGTACCCCGCCCGTGGGCTCCGTACTTTTCGTCGGGGTTGGCGTGGCCGGAACCACCATTCAGAAGGTCATCCGCCCCCTGCTGCCCTTTTTCGCGGCAATGCTGGTGGCCCTGCTCATCGTCACCCTCGTACCCGAATTGAGTACCTGGTTGCCCGCCAAGTTCGGATTCTAGGGCGCGTACGCGGGTGCCGTATCGAGATACCCACCGGGGTGCCGGGACCGGCGGTGCTTACCAGGGCACCGGTTGGCCGTCCTTGTAAAAGCCCCCCGAAGGACCGTCGTCCGGTAGGATGACCGCCCAGAGAATGCTACTCGCACCTTCCGCCACACTGCGGTTGGCCTCCGGACCGCCCATATCCGTCCTTACCCAACCGGGGCAAACGGCGTTGACGAGGATGGCGTCGTCGCGAAGGTCATCCGCGAGCTTGTACGTGAGCATATTCAGGGCCGTCTTCGTGATGGCATAAGCCGGGGTGCCGGGCCACGACTCCACGAATGATCCACTTGAACTCGACACATTGACTATGCGTCCGCCACCTCCTTTCCGGATCAGTGGGTAGAGGGCCTGGGTTACCCGCCAGGGGCCAAGGGCATTCACCCGCCAGGCTTCCTCCACAATAGAGAAATCAGCCGTGAGGGTATTTTGAAAGGTGTCGTAGTGGATACCGGCGTTATTGACCAGTACGTCTATCGTACCGTGCGACTCGCGCAGGTGCCGGGCCAGTGCGGCAATGCTCTCCGGATCAGCGACGTCCAGCGGGTGGTATTCCACCGGTAGTCCTTCGTCGCGAAAGGCCGCGGCTACTGTTTCGCCGGCTGCGCTCCGGCTGGTCAGCACCACGTGGTATCCCCGGCCGGCCAGCTGCCGCGCCACTTCCTTTCCCAGGCCCCGGTTCGCTCCGGTGACGATTGCAATCTTCATGCGCCCGAAGGTAAATAGTACGAACAAAAGCCGCCGGTACTCCGTAAGGGACGTATAAATAAACAACACATGAAACGTACCGCATCCGCCGTATGGCAGGGCTCCGGAAAGGAAGGCTCTGGCTACCTCAACACCAAAAGTGGTGTGCTAGAACGCACCAGTTACTCCTACAAAAGCCGTTTCGAAGACGGCAAGGGCACAAACCCCGAAGAGCTTATCGCCGCCGCCCATTCGGGCTGTTTCACCATGGCGCTCACCTTCAAACTGGGCGAAGCCGGCTACACGGCCAAGGAGCTTCACACCGATTGTTCCATCGACTTCCAGAACCAGACCATCGTGGAAAGCCACCTGAAGGTCCGCGCCGAGGTTCCAGGCATCGAAAAGGAAGAGTTCGACAAGATCATCCACGACGCTAAGGAGAACTGTCCCATTTCCAAAGTCCTGGATACCGAAATCACGTTGGAGTACACCCTCAATTGATCCTTCGCCCCTCAGCGAAAACAGAAAGCCCCCCACCAGTCGTCCTGGCGGGGGGCTTTTACATACATCCGGTTGAGTAAGACCGGTAAATAACAATAGGCCTGAAGCTTTATCAACCCGCGGGATCAACCCGTGGGTGGTGTAGAGGACTCCTGTTATCAGAGGTTTACCCAGGGGATATATGTTCGAACTTATTAATCGCCCTTCAGCGACGAGGCCCGGATACGGAGTTCTCCGGGGATGATTATTTCCCCCATATCCATTGGCTTGTCGCGACTGTCAATTTGTTTAAAAAGCAGTTCGGCGGCGGCGGCCCCCATCTTTTCACTGTTTTGTTCCACGCTGCTCAGGGCCGGACTCATCAGGCTGGTGAAAATCTCGTTGGCGAAACTGACCACGCATAATTGGTCGGGAATGACTATCCCATTTTCCCGGCAGTAGTGGAA
Organism: Neolewinella litorea; assembly: GCF_004803465.1. Taxonomy (GTDB): domain Bacteria; phylum Bacteroidota; class Bacteroidia; order Chitinophagales; family Saprospiraceae; genus Neolewinella; species Neolewinella litorea. The sequence continues at coordinate 1,134,114 of NZ_SRSF01000001.1, forward strand.
TACCCCAAGTGCGGCGTAGTCCGATGCGGAAAATATGGCGTCGGGAGGGTTCGGCAATTCCAGCAAGCGCTTGGCGGCGGCGTAGCCCTGCTCTTCGTTGATGCAGTTCAGGTCGACGTACTCCTCCCCGACCTCCTGTTGCGCGGCGGCCAGAGCGGCACGGTACCCCGCATACCGGTTCGTGAAGACGTTGAGGCTCTGCGGGCCTCCGAGGTGGGCAATGCGGCGCGCTCCACCCTCAATGAGGTGTTCGACGGCCCCTCGCGCGGAACCATAATCATCCAGCACCACCCGGTGCACGGGAAAATCACCGGCCACCCGGTCGAAGAAGACCAGCGGGAACTGTTGCTTCTGCAGATTGGCGAAGTGTACGGCCTCAACCGTCTCGACGGTCACACTGGCAATAATACCGTCGACGCGCGCCGCCGTAAGGGCAGCCACGTTTTCCATCTCGGTGCTCAGTTTTTCGTTGCTCTGGGTGATGATCACCTGGAAGCCCCGCTCGCGGGCCACTTCCTCGATTCCGCTGATGGCCTTGGCGAAGAAGTTGCGGCCAATCCGTGGCACAATTACGCCGATGGTGCGCGTGGAGCCTCCACGCAGCCCGGCCGCCACCCGATTGGGATGGTAGTTCAGCAGTCCGGCCGTTTCGGAGATCAACCGGCGGGTTTCCTTGTTGATGCGCGGGTCGTTTCTCAGGCCGCGGGATACGGTGGACGGACTGAGCTTCAATCGCTCCGCTATGTCGTATATGGTAACTGCTTTCTTTCTCATAGTTCCGGGGAGGTCAGTAAGGTAAGATATACCCCCAATACTTCCCGAAATTTGACCTAATGTGGTTTTCGGATCCGGTTTTGTCCATATCCGGGCCGGGTCTTATATCCCCGCAGACATTATGTCGGCACTTACTCGAAATACAGGGTAAGCACTTCCGGTTGCTCCCGCCTGTACCGGGGGCCGGGGGGCAAAAAAAATGCGGGCAGCGAGATTGACCCCTCGCTACCCGCTTCCAAAGCTAAAACGGTGTGAATGCCTAGGCCGCTACCAATCGGCAACAGCTTCGGCAAGGATATAAAGACAAATAGATTGGATATTGATTACCTAGTCGACGTTATCGTGAAGGAAGGAGTTGTTGCGGCGCAGGGGCATCTCATCGTCGTCGGTGATGCTCCAGCGGCTCATTTCCTGATGGTCGCTGCTCTTGGTCTGGTCGAGCTGGATGTTGCGCCGCAGGTACGCGGGCTGGTTTTCCAGTTCGTTCACCACTTTCGGGTTGCTCAGTTTGGGCAGCTCGGTACGCTGGCGCAGGGCCTCACGGCGTTCCTGGTCGCGCAATTCCATTTCGCGGCGCTGGGCTTCCCGGCGGGCGTCCTCTTCTTCCTGCATAAAGTTCTGGGTGAAGCTGCCCCCGTCGCGGCGGCGGGCCCGTAGCCGGGCCTTGGCTTCTTCCATGTCCTCGAATTCGAAAGTATTGGCCTGGCTGGGTTTGCCGTAGCCGGCGGGATCTTCCTCACCGGTGATCTCCTCCAGGGAGGTACGACGGCCGGCGGGGGCCTTTTTCTCTTCTTCCAGGTGAACCACCTGCCGCTCCGGTGCAACGTTGCGGTTGGCGGCCTTCTTATCGCCGAATCCGGTGGCGATCACGGTAACGCTGATCTTGTCGCCGAGCGACTCGTCGAAGCAGTTACCCCAGATCAGGTCGGTGCCGTAGCCGGCTTCCTCCTGTACGAATTCGGTGATCTCGAAGATCTCATCCATCGTCACCTCACGGGTGCCGCTGGTGATGTTGAGCAGGATGTGGTTGGCACCGCGGATGTCGTTATCCTCCAGCAAGGGGCTGTGCAGGGCCTGGTCTACCGCTACGCGGGCCCGGTCGTCGCCGTCGGCGCTGGCGGTACCCATGATGGCTACACCGCTGTCGCGCATGACGGTGTTCACGTCCTCGAAGTCAACGTTGACGTAACCGGCCACGGTGATGATCTCGGCGATGCCCTTGGCGGCCGTGGTCAGGATATTATCGGCTTTGGAGAAAGCCTCGCTGAGGTTCAGGTTACCGTGGATCTGCCGCAGTTTGTCGTTGGAGATGACGATCAGGGTGTCAACGTTCTCCTTGAGCTCCTGCAGGCCGTCCATTCCGTTGTTGGCCCGTCGGCGCCCCTCGAAGGTGAAGGGCAGCGTGACGATTCCGACCGTGAGGATATTCATCTCCCGCGCGGTGCGGGCGATGATGGGGGCGGCTCCGGTTCCGGTACCACCGCCCATTCCGGCGGTGACGAAGAGCATGCGGCAGTTGTTGTCGAGGTACTTGCGCACCTCCTCAATGCTCTCTTCGCAGGCCAGTTTGCCGACGTTGGGCTTGGAGCCGGCTCCGCGGCCTTCCGTCAGGTTGGGACCGAGTTGCACTTTGGTCGGTACGTTGCTCAGTTCCATGGCCTGGTGGTCGGTATTGCAGATGGCGAAGTCTACGCCGACAATGCCCTGGTTGTACATGTGATTGACCGCGTTGCTGCCGCCGCCGCCGACGCCGATCACTTTAATGATGGGAGATTCTCCCTGTGGAAAGTCGATTGTCATGGTATATATCTTTTTCTCGGTCAGCGCCGAGGATTAGTTAGGTTGAAAATGGAGGGGAAGGATGCTTCCGCCGGGTTAAAAGTCGCGGTCGGGCTCGGCCTCAAACCATTCCTTGGTACGCTTGAAGACGTTATCGAACCAGCTGGGGCTGTTCACTTCCTCCTTGATCTGCTCCTCCAATTCGAGTTCCGTTACCGGTTCCTCTTTCTTGACGGGCGGGGGTACGATGCGGCCGGCGTCGATGTCGGCGAAGCCCTGCAGCAGCAAGCCGACGCCGGTGGCGTAGATGGGACTGGTGAGGCGCTCGGTGTAGCCGTGGGCAAGGTGCTCCACGGGCGATCCGATGCGCGCACTCATACCCGTATGCAGTTCGGTAAGTTTGTCAAAGTCACGCAGCAGGGCGCCGCCACCGGTCAGAACAATGCCGCCGATGAGCTGGCTGCCGTCGAAGCCCGCACGACGGATCTCCCAGAGTACGTGGTCGAGGATCTCCTCCGCCCGCGCCTGGATGATGAGCGCCAGGTTCTTTTCGCTGATCTCCTTGGGCTCGCGGCCGCGGAGACCCGGAATGACGATCACCCGGTTCTCGTATACCTCACTGGCCAGCGCGCTGCCGTAATTCACCTTGAGCTTTTCGGCGTGCTGCTCCATGACCGTGCAGCCTGCCTTGATGTCTTTGGTGATCACGTGACCGCCGAAGGGGATCACGGCCGTGTGCCGGATGATGCCTTCCTGGAAGATGGTAATGTCGGTGGTACCGCCGCCGATGTCCACCAGGGCCACGCCGGCCTGCTTCTCATCCTCGTACAGTACGGAGGCGGCGCTGGCGATGGGCTCCAGGGTGACGTTGGCCATGTGCAGGCCCGACCGCTCCACGCAGCGGTTGATGTTGTTGCTGGCGGTGATCTGTCCGGTGATGATGTGGAAGTTGGCCTCCAGCTTGGAGCCGGACATGCCGATGGGATCCACGATGCCCTGCTCATTGTCGACGGTATACTCCTGCGGGATCACGTGCAGGATCTTGTCGCCGGGAGGGAGTACCAGTTTGTGCATGTCTCCGATCAGGCGGTCGATGTCGCGCTGCCCGATTTCGGAGTGGGAGTTGTCGCGCATCAGCATGCCGCGGTGCTGCAGCGATTTGATGTGCTGTCCGGCGATTCCGACGTGTACCGTCTGAATAGATTCGCCGCTGGCCTGCTCGGCCAGGCGACGCGCCTCGGTGATGGCCCGCACGGTCTTCTCGATGTTGGAGACCACGCCGCGCATGACGCCCTCCGAATCGACCTTCCCGGTGCCCAGGATTTCCACCCGGCCGTGTTCGTCGCGCCTGCCTACGAGGGCGCAAACCTTGGTGGTGCCGATGTCGAGGGCGGCAATAATTTGTGTTTGAGTGGTATCAGTCATTATATCCAATAGTTTAGCAAAAAAGTGAAGGAGCGATTAGGGTCATAGTCACTCCCCTGAGATTGTTAATTATGCTTTTTTGGCTACTACCTGATCGGCGTAGCGCAGGTCGAAGCTCCGGTATTTCCTCCAACCCTCGTAGGGAAGACCTTCGCGGTAAAAGATTTTAAGTCGCTCCAGACGCTGGGGCGTTATTTTTTTGTCGTAGCGCCCCAGGTAGATCACCTGGTCGCCCACCTTTGGGGCCAGCACGAGCTCGCCGCTGTCCGTCACGTCGATCTGTTCGATCAGGGCCGAAAGAAACGCATCTTCTCGCAGTTGGTGGCCCAGTGCCATCAACTGATTTAGGGGATGTTCGGGATCTTCCGCAAAGTCATCCGACCACGGCACCACGCTCCCCGTCACCACCGGCACCCGTACCGTATAGTTGGTGCTGAGCGGCAGGCGTACCCCCTCCAGATCGAGGTAGTAATTCTGACCATTATCGGCGATGATCCGCAGCAGGGGAACACGCTGGTACACGGCGATATTCAGCACCATGTCCGCATCGACGTAGGCCTCAGCGTCGCCTACGAAGGCCTGCTGTTCCAGCACCTCTTCTACGCGCTCCACGTCGATGTCCGACAGCTTCAGCTGGTCAAGCGGCTTGGTAAAGCTGGCCGCCAGCAGGTCCAGCAGTTCGTCGGCCTCCACCAGATTGGCGTTCTCGGCCAGGGGGTGTACCATAGGCCGGATGGCCAGGATGTGCCCGGCCTCGCGTTCGGAGATAGCAGACACGGCAAGGACCGCCGCCCCCAGGGCAACGAAGATCCAGCCGTAGGTCCGGATTCCGATGAAGATTCCGGCGAAGAACCGTCCAATCTTTCCCGTCACGCGATTAGTAGCCATGGTCCTTGTTTTTGCGGTGCTGCGCCACAACCCGCGGCACCAAAGTATCAATGTCACCCGCTCCGAGCAACAGCAATACTCCATCCTTTAATTCAGCGGTGGCCTCCAGCATCTGGGTGTTGCTCAGCAACCGCCGCTTTTCGTTTTTCATGAGGCCGTAGACCAATTGGCTGGTCACGCCCTCGATCGGTTCCTCCCGTGCCGGGTAGATCGGTACGATGATGGCCTCGTCAAGCAGGTCAAGCGCCCTGGCGAAGCCAGGCGCAAAATCTTGCGTCCGGCTGTACAGGTGAGGCTGGAATACCCCGCGGATCGTCCGGTTGGGGTACAGCTCCCGGGCCGCCGTGATGGCCGCCTGCAATTCCGTGGGGTGGTGGGCGTAATCGTCGATGACCACCAGGTTGCCGTTCTTCAGTACCGTCTCGAAACGACGGGCAATGCCCTGGAAGTTGGCCAGGCCCTCCCGCAGGTCGTCTTCGGCTCCTCCCGCAAGGCGCGTCACGGCACAGGCGGCAATGGCGTTCTCGACGTTGTGGCGTCCCGGCAAGGTGGTGCGCAGATTGGAGATGAGGTGACCGTCCGGTTCGCGCAGGTCGAAGTGGAAGGCTCCATCCACGACGCGGATGTTCTGCGCGCAGAAATCACCGCGCCCGATTCCGAAGGTGGAGATCATGACGTTGTCCAGACCACGGAAGTGCTCCTCCACGTCGTAACGCACGATGAGTTGCCCCCCGGGCTTGATCCGTCGGGCGTAGGCGCGGAAACCCGTTTCAAGCATCTGCGCGTGATCGCCGTAGATGTCCAGGTGGTCCGGATCAGTGGAAAGCACCACGGCGATTTCCGGGCTGAGGCGCAGGAAGCTGCGGTCGTATTCATCGGCCTCCACCACCACCCAGTCGCTATCACCGTGCACATAGTTTCCATCGAAGTCGCGGGCGATCCCTCCCAGGAAGGCCGAGGGGTCCAGCCCCGCCGTCACCATCAGGTAGGTGGTCATCGTAGTCGTGGTAGTCTTGCCGTGGGTACCGGCAATGCCTACGCACCGCATGTCGAGGCTGATGAGGCCCAGCACTTCCGACCGCTTCATCAGGGCGTACCCACCCTCGCGGGCCTTGACCAGCTCGGGAAAATGCGGTGGCACGGCCGGCGTGTACACGACCAGCAGGTCGTCGGCCGGATCGGGCATGGATTCCGGGGCGGCGGTGTAATGGATGTCCATTCCGGCCGCCGCCAGCTTTTTGGTCAGTTCGGTCGGGGTACGGTCGTAGCCCGACACGGGTATGCCGCGGTAGTGGAAATAGCGCGCCACGGCCGACATACCAATGCCACCGATCCCGATGAAATAGACCCGTTTGACGTCAGACAGTCGCATGTACGGAGTTCTTGTTGGTGGTGGAGGGAATGAGGTTCAGGGCTTCGGTGGCGATACGGTTCACGGCACCGGGTTTGGACAGGGCGCGGGCGTTGCGGCCGAGCCGGTCTCGCCGGGCGGGGTCGTCGAGCAGCGCAAGGGCTTCGGAGACCAAGCGGTCTTTCACCTGACCGTCGGGGACCAGCAGGGCGGCCTCCGAGCGCGTCAGGGCTTCGGCGTTCTTCGTCTGGTGGTCTTCGGCTACCCAGGGCGAGGGCACCAGAATGGCGGGTTTTCCCAGGTATTCGATTTCGGCGATGGTAGTCGATCCGGCCCGCCCGATGACGACCTGGGCGCGGGCGTAAGCCTCGTCCATTTTATCGAGGAAGGCGGTAATCGTCACGTTCGGCAGGCGGGCCGTGGCGCAGTCGGCGTAGGTAGCCAGATAGTGCTTGCCGCACTGCCAGATCCATTGCACCTGCGGCCGCGCCCCAATTTGCTCGGTGCTGGCGGCCATGGCCTCGTTAAGGGAGCGCGCACCGCCGGAGCCGCCCATTAGCAAGACGGTGGGCGGACCATCAAGGGTGAGTTCGCGGGCCCGGTCGAGCAACTGTTCGCGGACCGGGTTGCCGGTGATGATCAGCTTGTGGGCGGGGAAGAACTTGGCCATCCCTCCGAAAGCCACGCAGATCTTGTCGACCCGCTTGCCGAGCCACTTGTTGGCCAGACCGGCGAAGGCGTTAGGTTCCTGGATGAGGGTGGGAATGCCCATACGGGCCGCCGCGTAGAGCACCGGAGCACCCGCGTAGCCCCCCGTGCCGATGACGACGTCGGGGCGGAATTCGTTGAGGAGGGTGCGCGAGCGGAACAGGCTGCTGAGCACCTTCACTGGAAAGCTCAGGTTGTCGATCGTGAAATTGCGCTGCAGGCCACTGATCCACAGCCCTTCGATGCGGTAACCCGCCGCCGGCACCTTCTCCATTTCCATACGGCCCTTGGCCCCGACGAAGAGGAATTCGGCTTCCGGACGGAGGCGACGCAGCTCGTCGGCAATGGCGATGGCGGGAAAGACGTGGCCACCAGTGCCGCCGCCGCTGATCACGAATCTGGGGGGTCGGTTAAGTGGCATCGGCGGTCACGGCTTCTATGTACTTCGATACCGACATCAGGATGCCCAGCGAAATACAGGTGAACAATGTACTGGTACCCCCCATGCTGATCAGGGGCAGGGTAAGCCCCGTCACGGGCAGGAGGTCCAGGTTGACCGCAATATTCAGGAAGGCCTGCAGGAGCAGCGACAGGCCGATCCCGAAGGCTACCATGGCCCCGAAGGCCTTGCTGCTGCGCGTCACCAGGCGTATGACCCGGAAAAACAACAGCAGGTAGATACTGATAACGATGATGCCCCCCACGGCACCGTACTCCTCCACGATGATGCTGTAGATGAAGTCACTCTGCGCGCTGTATAGGGTATGGCGTTGGGTGGAGTTGCCGGGTCCGACGCCGATCACTCCCCCGTTGGCGATGGCGATCATGGCCCCGGTGATCTGCCGGCGGTCGTCGACCTTGGCGGCGGCGGGGTTGAAGTAGGTTTCGATGCGCTTCTCCCAGGTAGCCGCGCGGGGCACCAGGTTGGGATATTTGCTGCCCACCATGACCAGTATACTGAATACGCTGATGCCCAGCAGGATCAGCATCAGGATGTACTGCATGGCCACCCGACCCACGATCATCATCAGGATGCAGATCAGGAACAGCATGATGGCCGAGGAAAGGTCGCTCAGCGCAATGAGCAGACAGATGCCCAGTACCGGCAGGATGATGGGCACGAAGGCCTCCTTGAAATCCTTGATCACGTCCTGCTTCGAGCCGATGGCCCGGGCTACGAAAATGATCAAAGACAGCTTCGCAAAATCGGAGGTCTGAAACGTCAGATCAATCCCGGGGATGGTAAGCCAGCGCCGCGCGCCGTTGATATCCGTACCGAAAGCCTGCGTCAGCACCAGTAACACTATCGATATGACCAGCAAACTGGGGGCCCACCGGCTGTACTTGGTGTAGGCCAGCAAGTGACCGATGTACACCACGATGAGTCCGAACCCGAGGATCACGGCGTGCTTGAACAGGTAGCCGCTCACCGCTCCGCCGGAGTTCCGGTAAGCCAGGTTGGCCACGGCACTGTACACGGATACGATGGAAATAAGCGCCAGCAGGACGATGATGGCCCAGAGAACGCGGTCGCCCCGCAACTCGGTTGCTATGCGCGTAGAGAGGTTCATGCGGCAATCGTTTGGACGCAGGCGCGGAACTGGTCGCCCCGGTCTACGTAGTTCTTGAATAGGTCAAAGCTGGCGCAGGCCGGACTCAGCAGGATGCGGTCGCCGGCGCGGGCGTACCGGTCGGCGAGTTCCACGGCTTCCCGGGCACTGCGACACTCCACCACCCGCTCGAGGTCGGCGAAGGCCGTGCGCAGTTTCTCGTTGTCCTGCCCCAGGCAGATCAGGGTGTGCACCTTGCCATCCACCACTTCCCGCAGCGGTTCGTAGTCGTTGCCCTTGTCGGTGCCGCCGGCGATCCAGACGGTCGGTCCGTCCATGGCTTCCAGGGCAAAGTAGGTGCTGTCCACATTGGTGGCCTTGCTGTCGTTGATCCAGGTGCGGCCATCGGCGGTGGGGATCACCTCCATGCGGTGGGGTGCGGGCCGGAAGTTATCCAGCGCCAGTTGTATTTCTTCGTCGCTCACGGTGAGCAGTCGGGCGATCCGCACGGCAAACAGGGCGTTCATCGCGTTGTGGCGGCCGGTGAGGCGGCCGGTGTGCAGGCTGAAGGTGTCATCGTCGACGCGCAAGGTCGTTCCCTGAATATCGCGGTCAGGGTCTATCGTCGTCACGCGGGCGCGGGTCGGGTTGCGGCGGAGCGCGGGTGCCAGGGTCTTGTCGTCCTGCAATACGAGCAGGTGATCGACCGAACGTTGGTTGCGGCCAATGCGCAGTTTGCTGTCGGCGTAGCGATCCAGCTCGTAGCCGTAGCGATCGAGGTGGTCCGGGGTAATGTTGAGCACCACCGCGATGTCGGGCCGGAAGTCAACGATGCCATCGAGCTGGAAACTGCTCAGTTCGAGTACGTAAATGTCCTGCGGCTCGTGGTCCAGCAGGAGGCGCGCGAAGCTGTCACCGAGGTTGCCCCCCGCCACGGCCTTTTCGCCGGCCTCCTGCAGCAGGAAGTGGGTCAGCAGCGTGGTGGTGGTTTTGCCGTTGCTGCCCGTGATTCCCACGATGGTTGCCTCGGGATGCACGTAGCGGAACGCGAATTCAATTTCGGAGACCACGGGGATGCCCGCCCCGAGGATGGCCTTCACCACCGGAGCCGTATCGGGGATTCCCGGACTCTTCACCACCACCTCGGCCTGCAGTACGCGGTCGAGGGTGTGTCCCCCGGTTTCGTACGCGATACCCGCTTCGTCGAGTTCCGCCAGGTACCGTTCGCTACCTGCTCCGAAGTCGCTCACGAATACGTCGTACCCCTGCTGCTGCCCGAGGCGGGCGGCGCTGGCTCCGGATTCTCCGGCCCCGAGGACGACTAGGTGTGGCTTGGACATGGTGGATTAGCGGAATTTGAGGGTAAGAATGGTGGCTACGGCGAGCAGGATACCGATGATCCAGAAGCGGATCACGATCTTGACTTCGGACATTCCCGCTTTCTGGTAATGGTGGTGCAGGGGTGACATGCGCAGGATCCGGCGCCCTTCGCCATACTTCTTGCGGGTGTACTTAAAGTAGCCCACCTGCGCCATGACGGATACGTTCTCGATCACGAAAATGCCGCAGAGAATAGGGATCAGCAATTCCTTGCGCAGCAGAATAGCCAGGGCAGCGATGATGCCACCGAGGGCCAGCGAGCCCGTGTCGCCCATGAATACCGCGGCCGGATAACTGTTATGCCACAGGAAGCCGAGGCAGGCGCCCACGAGACAGCCGCTGAAGACAATCAGTTCCTGCGTCCCCGGCAGGTGCAAAATGCCCAGGTAGTTGGCGGCTATGGCGTTACTACCGACGTAGGCAAAGACGGCCAGGGTGGCGGCCACGATGGCCGAGGTACCGGTAGCCAGGCCGTCCAGGCCGTCGGTCAGGTTGGCCGCGTTGGACACGGCGGTAACGATGAAAACGATCAGGGGGATAAAGATGATCCAGACCAGCTGGCGGCCGATGTTGAAGACGTCGGCGTAGGTCATAACGCCGTTCTTCAGGAAGGGCACGTTGGTCAGGGTGGTCTGGTAGTTAGCGCGTTCCAATACGGCACCGTTGGAGAGAGTGACCGCCGAAACGTCCCCCACCCGCTGGGCATCCGTGATGCCGACCGATTCGGCCTCGGCCACGGTCATACGCACGACCACCTGCTCGTTGAAGAGCATGATGAGCGCGATGAGCAGCCCGAGCCCAATCTGGCCCATCACCTTGAATTTACCGGCCAGGCCATCCTTGTTCTTGCGCTTGATCTTCAGGTAGTCGTCGACGAAGCCAATGGCGCCCATCCAGACAGTAGCCACCAGCATGGTGAGCAGGTAGACGTTGTCGAGACGGGCGAACAGCAGACACGGCAGAAGGATGGCCAGCAGGATAATCAGGCCGCCCATGGTCGGGGTGCCCTTCTTTTCCATTTGTCCCTCCAGGCCGAGGTCGCGTACCGATTCCCCGATTTGTTGCCGGCGCAGGTAGCGGATGATCCGCCCACCGGTAACGATGCTCAGCAGCAGGGATACGATGATGGCCGACCCCGTGCGTACACTGAGGAAGTCGAGCAGGTTGGCGCCCGGAAAATCACCGAAGGTGGCCTTTAGCCACTCGAAGAGTTCAATTAACACCGGCGTATTCTTTAAGGGCGTTCGCTAATTCCTGCCGGTCGTCGAAGGGCAATCGCTCGCCCTTGATCTCCTGGTAGGTTTCGTGGCCCTTGCCGGCAACGAGCAGCACCTCGAATCCGAGGCGAACCGCCGTACGGATGGCCTGGCGGCGGTCGGTGATGCGCAGTACGCGGCGGGCGGCGGCCGGGGGAACCCCGGCTTCCATTTCGTCCAGTATCGCTTCGGGCGATTCCGAGCGCGGGTTGTCGGTGGTCAGCACCACCTGATCGGCCAGTTCGGCGGCGATGCGGGCCATTTCGGGGCGTTTGCCGCGGTCGCGGTCGCCCCCGGCCCCCACCACGCAGGCCAGCCGGTGGCCTTCCGGCAGCAGGGCGCGCAGGGTTTCCAGCACGTTGCGCAGGGCGTCCGGTGTGTGGGCATAATCGACGAGAGCGGTGATGCGCCCCTCCGGATCGTACACGTGCTCCAGGCGTCCTTCGGCGCCGCGCAGGGCGCTCAGGGCGATCAGCACTTCCTGGCTGTCAGCACCGAGCAAAATGGCGGTGCCGTACGCGGCCAGCAGGTTGTAGGCGTTGAATCTGCCGAGCAGTTTGAAGAATACTTCGGTACCGCCCAGGTCGAGTTGCAATCCCTGCGGGGTATTCCCGACGAGGCGGGCGTGAAAATCTACGTTCGAGCGCAGGCTGTAGCGGTACACGCGGGCGGCGGTGTTCTGCACCATCACCCCGCTGCGACGGTCGTCGGCGTTAATCAAGGCGAAGGCCCCGGCGGGCAGTTGATCGAAGAAGCCCTTTTTGGCTTTGATGTACTCGGCAAAGGTGCCGTGGTAGTCCAGGTGGTCGTGACTCAGGTTAGTGAACACTCCTCCGTTGAAGTCCAGTCCCAGGGTACGCTGTTGGTGCACCGCATGGCTGCTTACTTCCATGAACACGTAGTCCACTCCGGCGTCGCGCATTTCGGCCAGGTTGCCGTGGATGGCCAGCGCGTCGGGCGTGGTGTGGGTGGCGGGGCGCTTCTCAGCACCGATCCGAATCTCTACGGTCGAAAGCAGCCCTGCCCGGAAACCCAGTTGGGTGTAGAGTTCGTACAGCAGCGTGGTTACCGTAGTCTTTCCGTTGGTGCCGGTGACGCCCACCAGCGTCATTTCCCGGCTCGGCGAACCGTACCAGGCATCGGCCAGGCGGGCCAGCGCGGCGGTAGAGTCGTCAACGAAGATGGCCGCCGCCCCGGTTTCGGACAGCGTATCCGGTGCCAACCTACCTTGCTCCGCCACTACGCCTACTGCACCTGCGTGCAGCGCCTGCTCAATGTAGTCGTGCCCGTCGACGCGGGTTCCGCGGACGGCTACGAAGAGGGATCCCTCCTGCACCCGCCGACTGTCGAAGGCGATGCCCGTCACCTCGCGGCCGGCCGTCTCCCCAATCAGGGAGCGCACGTCAAGCGGAGATATGAGGTGATCGAGTTGCATGATTTATCGGAGGATAAGTTCTACGTCGCGGCCACGCTTTCCGTTGCCGTCGCTTTGCCAGCGCATATTGACTACCCGCCCCACCCCGCGGGGGTGCACGGTGTAGCCGTCGTTTTCCAGCACGTACAGGGCGTCGCGCAGGCGCATGCCCCGCACGTTGGGAAATTGTTGTCCGGCCGGATGGATCGCGGAAAGCTCCACGGCCTCGTCGCTGGCGCTGACCACCGCAAGTTCGGACTTCGGTAGTGTATCGATGGCGACGTTTACGTAATCGAGTACGGTGAGCAGCTCGGGAAGGTAGCCGGCGTCGCGACTCGGCAATTCTCCCGCGTAGAGCACCGGCCGCGGGCCGCGGTTGAGGGGCTCGTGCACCTCGATCATGCTATTGTAGATGTTGTCGGCGATCTCTTTGAAGATCGGTCCGGCCACGTCACCGCCGTAGTAGGCGCCGTTGCTGGGGTCCTTGACGACGACGATGATGCTGTAGGTAGGATTTTCGGCCGGAAAGTAACCGGCGAAGCTGGCCTGGTATTCCTTCTTGTGGTTGCGTTGCCCGTAGTTCTGCTGGCTGGTGCCGGTTTTGGCGGCGAAGCGATATTGATCGGACTTCAGGCGCTTGGCCGTGCCGCGCTCTACTACCCCTTCCAGGAGCGACTGCAATTGCTCGATGGTTTCCGGACTGGCGATCTGCTTGTCGATGACCGTGGGCTTGTATTCCTCCAGGATTCGGCCGCCGCGCTCCACCTGGGTGACCAGGTAGGGCTTCATCAGACGGCCGCCGTTGGCCACTGCGTTATAGAAGGTCAGCATCTGCAGGGGGGTCAGCCGGCTCTCGTACCCGATGGCCATCCACGCGCGGGAAATGCCGGAGAATTCAGCCCGACTGGTGTCGTTCAGGAAAGGCGCGCGTTCGCCTTCCAGCTCGATGCCGCTCTCACTGTCGAGGTGGAAACCGCGCAGGCGCTCCGTAAATTCATTTTCCTTGTACAGACTGTCGACCAGTTTGGCCATACCCACGTTGGACGACTGCTCGAAGGCATCGCGCACCGAGATGACGCGCCAGCCGCGGCTCTGGCTGCTGGCGTCTTCCATGGTCAGGTCGTAAAATTTCTTGACGCCGTTCTCAACGTCCACTTCGCTGTCGAGGTCCACGTAGCCATCTTCCAGCAGGGCCATCATGGTGGCCAGTTTGAAGGTCGATCCGGGCTCGTTGGAGCGCGAGATGGCATAGTTGTACTGCTCGGCGTAGCGGTTGCGTCGGGCGTTCACCGCACCAAGATTAGCCATGGCGCGGATGGCGCCGGTCTTCACGTCCATCACGATGGCCGCTCCCCATTCGGCGCGGTGCCGGAGCAGTCCGTTCTCTAGGGCATTCTCGGTGATGTCCTGAATGTTGACGTCCAGGGTGGTATAGACGTTGGCGCCCGAGGTGGGCTCCACGATGGCCAGGTTGTCGGTGGGCAGCCAGATGCCGCCGCCCATGTTAAACATCTCCTGTTTGCCGCTCTCGCCGGCAAGTTGCTCATCGAAGGCACCTTCCAGTCCGACCCGGGCACCGCCCTCGCGGCTGTATCCGATGGTACGCCGGGCCAGCCAACCGAAGGGCCGCTTGCGGGCCGCCCGCTTTTCTACGATCAGGCCGCCGCCCATACGGCCCTGGTTGAAGATGGGGAACTTGCGAATGCGCGACAGCTCGCTGTAGCTCACGCTTTCGGCCAGTTTGAAGTAGTGATTGGCAACGCCACCGGCGCTGTCGCGCATCATCAGCAGGCTGTCGCGCCAGGCCCCGGGCGTGTGGTCGTTGTCGACGTGGCGGGACAGCAGCAGGGCCAGGCTGTCGATGTTGTCGTAGTAGTCGCGCGGACTCGCCACGTAGGGATCGAAGTGCAGGCTGAAGTAGGGCACCGAAGTGGCCAGCAGGTTGTCGTTATGACTGTAGATGTTGCCGCGCTCGGCCTGCACGGTGACGATGCGGAAGCGTTCCTGACCCAGCTCCTGAAATTCCGCCTGCCGCAGCACCGCGATGTCTACCGTACGGTACATCAGCAGCGCAGCCACCGGCACGATGGTCACCGCCAGGATGGCGAAGATGCGGATGAGAACCTCGTCTTTAAAATTGACGGCCACGTCGGGTTGATAAGGAGATTAGGGGGAAAGTGGTGAAAGGTCTGTGCTTATTTGGCCCGCGGAGGAGCGTAGATCTTTTTGGGCTTGCCGCGGTGCAACCGCAATCCGGCCGGACGGACCTGGTCGACCACTTCGGAGCGCAGTCCGTTGTACATGTTCTCGCTTTCGAGCGACATGTATAGCCAGCGTTTTTCCTTGATATCGGATTCGAGTTCCTGGATGCGCCGGACGTTGTATTCCGCGTAGTGGGCGTTGCCGATATACAGCAGGGCGAGCACTCCCAAAAAGGAGAGGTAACCCAGGTTATCCAGAATGAGGGCGGGCACGGAGGGTACCGTGGCGCGCTTGCGTTTTGCTGCCATATCACTTCACACCTTTAGCTGGCTGGTTGTATTCCCCCGGTCAAAATGACCGAATAAATGCTAGCCTCTTAACTACCTGACTGCTTACCGACGCCCCGACGAGCCTTCCGAAGTGCGGTGCACTTCGGAAGGCCATCGGCCAACGGCGACGCTCAGAGTCGTTCCCCCGCCCGCAGTTTAGCGCTACGGGCCCGGGAGTTTTGCCGAATTTCTTCGGCGGATGGTAAAACGGGTTTCTTCGTGAGGACTTTGTAAGGGCGGTCAATTTTCCCGTAAAAATCCTTGTTCACGATTCCTTCCGCGTTACCGGTTTTGAGAAAGTTTTTGGTGATGCGATCCTCCAGTGAATGATAGCTGATCACGCTGAGTCGGCCGTGTGTTGGTATCAGTAAGTCGGTGGCTTGTGCCAATAAATCAGAAAGTGCGCCGATCTCATCGTTAACCTCAATGCGAAGTGCCTGAAACACCTGCGCCAGATAGCGCGGGCGCTGCCCTCTTACCCAGGGGTTCACCACCTGCAGGAAATCCTCAATGGTGGCAATGGGTGATTGTTCCCGGGCTTCGGCGATGGCCAAGGCCAGGGAACGGGCGTTGCGTACTTCGCCGTATTCACCAAACACCTTCTGCAGGTCCTCCGGACTGTAGTTATTCACTACGTCGGCGGCCGTGCGGTCGGCGATCGCTCCCATGCGCATATCCAGCTCGGCGTCGAACCGAAAGCTGAACCCGCGCTCGGCCTGATCGAACTGGTGGCTGGAAACCCCCAGGTCGGCCAGCAGGCCGTCAATCCGGTCGACTCCGTAGAGTCGCAGAAAGTTGGTCAGGTTGCGAAAGTTGGCGGCTACGAAGGTAAATCTGCTGTCGTCCAGGGCATTGGCTGCAGCTTCTTCATCCTGGTCAAAGCCGAAGAGACGAATGTCTTTCGACCCCGCCTGTTCGAGGATAAAGCGACTGTGGCCGCCGCCACCGAAGGTAGCATCAACGTAAACTCCTCCCGGGCGGAGGTTCAGCAGACCGACGCTTTCGCCGGCCAGTACGGGTACGTGGTAGGCCATTATGCCGACTCCGGTACCTCGTGACGTGAACCACCGAGTACTTCCTCTGCCAGCTGGGAGTAATCTTCATTCTCCTCGCTGAACAGCGCTTCGTATTCGGCTTCCGCCCATATTTCAATGCGATCGTTCATGGCATTTAACACCAGGTTCTTGTCGGTCCGGGCCCAGGCCAGCAACTGCTTGGGAAGCAGCAGCCGGTCGGCTGAATCGGGGACAAGCTCCGTGGCGCCGCGGTAGAAGAGCCGGGTAAACCGGAGGTTCTTCTGGTTAAACTTGTTGAGCGCGTCCACTTCGGCCTTGATCGTGTCCCATACCGGCTTCGGGTAAAGGGTGAGACTGTTATCAAATCCGCGGTTGACGACAAACTTCAAGGTATCGCGATCACCGAGCGCTTTCAGCAGTCCACTGGGAAGACGAAAACGGCCCTTGGAATCAAGCGCTACGTAATACTCGCCCAGCAAATCATACTGTTGTGCCATAAATCAATCGACAGCAGGTACGCTTACCTACCGTATGCGCTAAGGTAACACCTTGTACCACTTCCTCCCACTTTTCACCACTTTTTTTGGCCGATTGTGGTGACTTTCTCTTCCCGTCCCATCCGTACCGCCACGCCCTGAAAGCATACTGTTGTAAGCGCGCCGATTATTCGCTTATCGCTTACGGAAGTGTAGGTAGTTTCCGGTAGAGAACGCAAAATGTTGTGAGTTGCGCAACGGAGTACGGGGACTGGGTGGTGGTAAAAAGTGGGTAAACCATCCTTCCCTGCCGCTGTTTGACCTCCGTATGGAAGTCCTGCTGTATATCCTCATCACCCTCGCCACCGTAGCCGGCATGGAATTCGTAGCCTGGGCGGCCCATAAGTACCTGATGCATGGCTTGCTCTGGAACTGGCACGAAGACCACCACCGGCCGCACCACGACAAGGAGGGGTTCTTCGAAAAGAACGACCTGTTCTTTCTGGTCTTCGCCATACCCAGCGCCGCGTCCTATATAATAGGTCTTAATGTATCTGGCTGGTTCTGGCTCACGTTCGTGGGCGTCGGAATCAGCATTTACGGGGCCATCTATTTCCTGATCCACGACGTCTATATCCACCGGCGCTTTTCCTGGTTCCGGCAGCTCGACAACAAATACAGCCGTGCCATCCTGCGCGCGCACGGTCACCACCACGCCATCACCGAAAAGGATGGCGCCGAGAGCTTCGGACTCCTCGTCGTAGCCCGCAAATACTTCGGAAAACGCACGGATTGGGCCCGACAGGAGACTAAGGCGTAATTTAGCGTCCGTATGGACGATCGCCTCCTAGACAAGATTGCCGAACCCTTTAACCTGCAACTCCCCGAGTACGCTACCCTCGAGGAAATGATCGAGAGCGTACTGCCCGCCGTAGCGCAGTTCGGTGAGCCCAACTTGCTACCGGAAGACAGTCCGCTCTACACCGTCAACTGGGTCAGAATGACCGACCGCCCCGGTGCCACCGAGGTTCAGCTTTACACTTTTCAGGACTACATGCGCGGAGAGATCCGCGTGGTGATCGACGGTAAGGTCGACGCCCAGGCCTACGAAGTGGAAGAAAGTGGGGAACGCATCATCATCGGCCAGAGCGTGATGCGCGACAGCTTCCTCTACGAGCTGGCCTTTTTGGACGAAGATTTCCTGATTCTGCGCCGCCACGGCAACGCCGCCAACATCACGGAACGCTATCTCTTTTTCTGCCGCGAGGCCCTGGGCACCCGGCTGACCTGGAACGAAGCGCTGGAACGGTTGGTGGATAAGTACCGCAACAGCCAGTTCCCCCTGCTGGCCGTAGGACTGGTAGTGGCCGCTCTCATCGCGCTGATGCTCTACTTCCGTTAGTCGTACAGGCTCGCCGCCACGCGAAAGGTGTTGGCGTGGGCTTCAATAATCGTAGCCAGCCGGTCGCTGTATCCTCCTCCCATACTGACGGCCACCGGCAGATTCCGGCGGTGACAAGCCTCCAATACGAAGCGGTCCCGCTCCTTGCATCCCTGGACCGTCATTCCCAATCGGCCCAACTTGTCGGTCTGCAGTACGTCAACCCCGCTCAGGTAAAAGACCAGGTCAGGCTTGAGGCCGTCCAGCAGCCCCGGTAGGTGCCAACGCAGGGTATCGAGGTAGATCTCATCGCCGGTTTGGTCGGGCAGGCCGATGTCGAGATCCGATTGTTCCTTTCGCGCGGGATAATTGCGCGCGCCGTGCATACTGAAAGTGAATACCCGGGGCTCATCCCGGAAGATGCGTGCCGTGCCGTTGCCCTGGTGCACGTCCAGGTCCACGATCAGGATGCGGTTTACCTCGCCCGCATGCAGCAGTTCGTTGGCCGCTATCGCGATGTCGTTGAATACGCAGAATCCTTCCCCGTGGTCGGCGAAGGCGTGGTGGGTGCCGCCGGCGATGTTGAGGGCTACCCCGTCGCGAAAGGCGAAGCGGGCACAATCCAGGGTGCCCCGGGCGATAATCCTCCCCCGCGCTACCAGTTCCGGCCGCATAGGGAAGCCGATCGCGCGGGCATCCTTCCGGCTCAGGCCGTTATCCCGCAGCTTGGCCCAGTAATCCGGCGTGTGGGTCCGCAGGATTGCTTCCTCCGACAGTGGCTGGGCGGTAAAGAACTGGCTCTCGGTGACCGTACCCTCGTACAGAAGTTGCTCCGGCAGGAGGGTGTACTTGTCCATCGGGAACCGGTGGCCCGCAGGCAGTCGGTAACGATATACGGGGCTGAAGGCGACCCGCATGGTTTAGTTGACCCGCTTGTAGGAGTAATCGGTGTACCGCAGGATATTCACGAAGGTGTTCTCGAAACGGTCGATCACCGCCTCTTCCATACTCGCCGCATCGGCCGGGATCACGGCTACCGGTGTAAAGCGGAAGCTGGTGTGCAGCATGGTTTCGGGATTGTCCTCCAGTGAAAACTGGAAGCGCGTTCCGTACTTGGCGGCCATCCGCAGGAAGTAGCGCGCCACGTCGTAGCCGATGTAGGCCTCGTCGCGCGGCAGGGTGGAGAACCGGTCGTAGAACTTGTGCCGGAATTCCCGAACGCGGGGGTCGAGCGGATCGATGAAGATGCTGCTGCTGATGTGTACGTTGGTACCCTGCACGTAGGCCGGATTCAGTCTTTCGAAATCGGCCCACTGCGGCAGACCGTAGACCGCTACGTTATCGCCACGCTCCGCCACGGTCGCCTGGTAGGTTTGCCGGAGGAAGTTGGAAACGAAGGATTCGTCCTGGTAGACCGGCACCATGAACACCGTGCGCCGTCCGCGCAGGTAGGGGGTAAGGTCCGGAAACGTGCTGCCGATGATCAGTTCTTCCAGCGGCTCCACCTCGTTGTCGCCGGTGAGGAGGCGGTATTCATCCTGAAAGTAAGCCAGCCTGCCCTGGTCCCCCTCCTTGGCCACCAGCACGATACGGTCGGCCCCCTGGGTGCGGAAGGCATGACCTAGTAACTGCCGTAGGTGGGTCTCCAGGGTAGGATTCACCTGGATGTAGTTGGTATTTTTTTCGCTGACGCCGGTGGCGGCGCTGTAGGGCGAGATCAACACTTTCTCCTGTCCGCGGACGGCCTCGGCCACCAGCGTGACGTTTTCCTTCAGGTAGGGTCCGATGATGAGTTGCGAGCGCTGGTATTCCGGGGATTGCAGAATGGACTGCACCTTGCGCGGATTGGCGCGGCTGTCCTGGACGCGGGCGTCAAAGGCGATTTTGCCCTTCTGGATCTCCTCCAGGGCCAGTTCGGCACCACTGTAAAAGTGCAGGGCCCAGAGGCTGTTGGGGTCAATCTTGTTGGCCTCCTCGCCGTAGCGGTCCGACAGGAACGGCAGTACGAAATCAACGCCATAGCCGGTCAGCAGACGGGAACCGTTGCGGCCGGTGCCGGTCTGGGTGACGGGCGGCAGGCCCGGGGCGGCCGGGGCAGCGGCGGCCGGTGGCACGTAGGCGTGGCTACCGTCTTCGGCAATCGGGGGCGTGGTTTGGCGGTCCGCCCACTGAATGGTGTCCATGGGCTGGGTGGGGGCGTTCACCTCGATGTAGGTGCCCGTTTCCTCGTCGAAGACCCGGCGACTCTGCACGGGATCCAGCACTTCTCCGTCGCGCGGCGGACGGGTGTCCGTAGTAGGACGCGTAGAGTCTACCGGGCGGAAGAGTTCGCAGGAAGAGGTGACCGTCGTCAGCAGTAGCGCCAGAAGGCAGTAATACAGGGGGCTACTCCCACTCGATGGTAGCCGGCGGCTTGGTACTGATGTCATAAACGACGCGGTTAATTCCTTTTACATTATTGATGATGGAACTGGAGACGGCGGCCAGAAAATCGTAGGGCAGGTGGCTCCATTCGGCCGTCATTCCATCGGTAGAGGTTACGGCCCGTAACGCGACAGCCTGCTCATAAGTGCGCTCGTCGCCCATTACGCCGACGGATTGCACGGGCAGTAAAATAGTGCCGGCTTGCCATACCTGATCGTAAAGCCCGTACTCGCGCATTTTGTTGATGTAGATCGCGTCGGCCTCCTGTAGCAGGCGCACCTTTTCGGGGGTGATATCGCCGAGGATGCGAATGGCCAGCCCCGGCCCGGGAAAGGGGTGGCGGCCGATCAGGTGGCGGGGCATGCCCAATTCCGAACCTACGCGGCGTACCTCGTCCTTGAACAGGTTGCGGAGCGGCTCGACAATCTTGAGGCCCATTTTCTCGGGCAGCCCCCCTACGTTGTGATGGCTTTTGATGGTGACCGAGGGCCCGTGTACGCTGACGCTCTCAATGACGTCCGGGTAAATGGTACCCTGCGCCAAATACTTGATGTTGGTAAGCTTCTTGGCCTCGCGCTCGAAGACCTCGATGAACACCCGTCCGATGGCCTTGCGCTTTTTCTCGGGGTCCGACTCTCCGGCCAGGGCCGTGTAGAATTCCTGCTTGGCATCGATGGCCGTCACATTCAGGCCCATCCCTTCGTAGCTGCGTTCGACCTCCTCAAATTCCCCCTTGCGGAGCAATCCGTTGTCGATGAAGAAGCAGAACAGCCGGTTGCCAATGGCCCGGTGGAGCAGCATCGCCGCTACCGAGCTGTCGACGCCTCCACTCAGTCCCAGCAGCACGCGGTCGTCGCCGATTTTTTCCTGCAGTTCCTCCACCGTTTGCTCGATGAAGTGGGCCGGCGTCCAATCTCCGGTACAACCGGCGATGTTGATGACGAAGTTCTCCAGCAGCTGCTTGCCATCGAGGCTGTGGTACACCTCCGGGTGAAACTGAATGCAGTATACCGGATGGGCGAAGCGGTCGCCGCTGCCGAAGGCGGCTACTTCCACGTCGGCCGTGGAGGCCAGCAGTTCAAAGCCTCCCGGGAGGTCCTGGATCGTATCCCCGTGGGACATCCAGACCTGGGACCCCGTTTCAATGCCTTCGAAGAGGGCACTGGACCCGCGCACGCGCCCAAGATTAGCCTTGCCGTACTCCCGCTTCAGGCTCCGGCTCACGGTGCCCCCGTAGTGGTTGGCGATGTACTGGGCACCGTAGCAGATTCCCAGGACGGGCAGTTTGCCGACGATCTTTTCGAGTTCCGGATGCAGGGCCCGTTCCTCGCGGACGCTGAACGGACTGCCGCTCAGGATGACGGCGCGGTAGCTGTCGTCGAGGTCGGGAATCTTGTTGAAGGGGACGATTTCGCTGTAAACGTTCAACTCCCGAATGCGGCGGGCAATGAGCTGAGTATACTGGCTGCCGAAGTCGAGAATAAGCACCTTTTCCGTCATGGCGCAAATATAGCGCAAAGGGCTTTGGGCGGGGCCGCGGGTGCCGTGAACTTTGGCAGGCGCGGAGAATATCCGGGGCGAGGCCGGCCTACATATTGCACTGGCAGTTTTCCAGGCACTCGATGATGAGGCTTACGTCGCGCTCCTTGAGGGAGTACATGACCGAGCGGCCGTCACGCTTGGCGCTCAGGATGCCCTTGAGTTTCATCGTTTGCAGGTGGTGGCTGACCAGCGACTGCTCGGATTCCAGGGCGTCGGTAATGCTGGTCACGCTGAGGCGGGGGTGCTGTTCGAGCAGATGGACGATCCCCAGTCGCAGGGGGTGGGCTACCGTTTTGAGAATGAAAGCGATGCGCTCCAGTTTCTCGGCTTCCTGTGGATTCAGTACGGTAGGCTTGATCTGTTTCATGCTGGGGCAGTGGTTCTTGCAGTACAATACAAGCCTGGGCCCGATTGGGTTGTATGGCGGGGAAGGGGGCCGCCGTGCACCACCCGCCGGTTCGTGGTATGATGGTGCACGGCAATCCCGGTCACCGGATTACGAGATATCCATGCCTTCAAAGACTTCCATTACCTCGCGGACGTGGTCGGCGCTGGTGTTGAGGAGGTCCATTTCGGCCTCGTTGAGCTTCAGTTCGATGATGTCGACGATGCCTTCCTTACCCAGCTTCACGGGGACGCCGAGGAAAATGTCCGACATACCGTACTCGCCGTTCAGGTTGGCGCAGCAGGGGAAGATGCGGTTCTCGTCGCGGATGATGCTGGCCACCATCTGGGCGGCGGCGGCACCGGGTGCGTACCAGGCCGAGGTACCCATAAGCTTGACCAGCTCTCCCCCACCCTTCTTGGTGCGGTCGACGATGGCGTCGAGTTCTTCCTCGGAGATCATTTCCGTGACGGGAATACCGCTTACGGTGGTGTAGCGGGGCAGCGGCACCATCGTATCGCCGTGGCCGCCGAGCAGCATGGCCTGGATGTCCTTCGGGCTCACGTCGAGGGCGGTAGCCAGGAAGGCGCGGTAGCGTGCCGTATCCAGGATGCCGGCCATGCCGAAGACGCGGTTGCTGGGCAGACCGCTGGCCTTGAAGGCGGCGTGGGTCATTACGTCGAGTGGGTTGGACACGACAATGATGATGGGATTCTTGGAGTGCTCCATGATCGACCGGGTCACCATGGTCACGATCTTGGCGTTGGTCGAGATCAGGTCGTCGCGGCTCATCCCGGGCTTGCGGGGGATGCCGGCCGTGATGACTACAATATCGCTGTCGGCCGTATCGGCGTAGTTCTCGGTACCGGTCAGTCGGGTGCTGTAGTTGTCGATGCTGGCCTGCTGCCAGGAGTCGAGAGCCTTGCCCCGGGCCATGTCGCCCTTGATGTCGAGTACGACTACTTCCCGGACGAGGTCCTGGTGGGCCAGTACGTTGGCTACGGTGGCACCTACATTTCCGGCGCCGACTACGGTTACTTTACTCATTAGTTACTTACGTTTTTTGTTCCGCCCCTGCTCACCAATAGGTTTGGACGGCGAATTATGTTTAAGGCTTGGGCGAAAGTAGCCAAATTTCGCCTTACCGCCCCAAATGGCGTCACAGTGACGGAAAGGCCGGCGTACTCGGGCTACATTTACGTCCAAACCCTTAACGCCCCTCCATGCTTGCACGGTTACTTCCGGTATTTCTTTTCTTCATCGCGGCCCTCGTCTCCGCCCCGGCCACCGCGCAGGAGGTGATACGCGGCTGCGCTACCAATGGTCGCTCCGCCTGGATCGATGCCTACCAGGCCGGTCACATAAAGCCTATTCCCAAGTCTCTGGACGTCAAATTCGTCCCCGTGCACCTTACCCTGGTCGGCGACGACAACGGCGCTGGATACGCCGACCCCCTCACGGTACTGCAGAGCTTTGAGTTGCTCAACGAGGACTTTGCCAAGATCAACGTGCGGTTCTATATCGATAACGATATCGACTACCTCAACAGCACCCTTTACTACGACCACGACTTCTCCACCGGGGCCGACCTGATGTCCAACTTCAACCGGCCAAATACGGTCAACAGCTACATCGTCGGCAACCCCGCCGGGGCCTGCGGGTACTACAGCGGGCGCGGTGACGGCATCGCCCTCGGCATCAACTGCATCAGTCCGGGTGAACGCACCTGGAGCCACGAGGTGGGCCACTTCTTCGGGCTGCCCCACACCTTTTACGGCTGGGAAAGCAAAGACAAGATTTCCAACGTCGACGCTTTCGACAAGCCCGCCCCCACCACCCTCAACTTCAACGGCCGCACCGTGGAAGTGGAACGCGTGGACGGCAGCAACTGCGAGGACGCGGCCGATGGATTCTGCGACACCGCCCCCGACTACCTGCCCGAGCGGTGGCGGTGCAATTCCCTAGGCATCTACCCCGATAGCCTGCTGGACCCCGATTCTACCCGCTTTGCCGTATCGGCCGAGAATATCATGAGCTACGCCTACGATGGCTGCGTGGAGTCCTTCTCCCCCTCCCAGATCACGGCCATGAATACCAATTTGGGCGGGCGCGTCGGTCTGGAAAGCCGCACCACCCCCACCTTCACCGCGGCCCGCGCCGAAGACGTGACCCTCCTGAGCCCCGCGCAGAACGAGACGGTGCAGTTCTCCGACAGCATGCAGCTGGTCTGGAACAGCGTGCCGAACGCCGATTTCTACCTCGTGCAATTGCACATCAGCCAAAACTTCAACGGTTCGGTGTTCACCTCCTTCTTCACTTCCGACACCTCGGCGGTGGTTACCGATATCCTTAACCCCAATACGCGGTACTACTGGCGGGTACGGCCCGTGAACCGCTACGACGTGAGCGGCTCCTTCAGCGACATACAGCGCTTCCGCAACGGGGCTTACACTACCGCTACGGTGGACCCCGAACTGGACGCGGGCATCACCATTTCCCCCAACCCCGCTTCCGCACAGGGACAACTAACCGTCCGGGGCACGGGTATAAAATCGGGTGGAGAACTTACCCTGCAACTCATCGACCCCTCCGGCCGGATCATTGCCGACCAACCCCGCCGCCGGGTGGGCGATCACTTCACCGCGTCATTACCCGTCGCCGGATTGCCGGCAGGCTTGTACTTCGTCCGCCTGCGCCTTGATGACCGACTGGTGACCCGGCGTATCGTCATCACCCCCTAAAGGTGATCAGTATGGTAGTCTGAGAGCTTATCGCCCCACCACCGTCATCTCCTCAATCAGGTGGGGTGCTCCGCCCAGTTTGTCGATCAGGAAGAGTACATACCGGATATCGACCATGATGTTGCGGCAGATGCTGGGATCGTAATACACGTCCGACATCGTACTTTGCCAGGTCCGGTCGAAATTCAGTCCCACCAACTGTCCCTTCGCGTTGAGGGCCGGACTCCCGCTGTTGCCGCCGGTGGTGTGGTTGGAGCCGAGAACGCAGACCGGCATCTTGCCGTCCGCCGTTGCATAAGGGCCATAATCCCGGGCCTCGTACAACTCCAGCAACCGCGCCGGCAAGTCAAACTCGTAATCGCCCGGTTGGTACTTGGCGATCACGCCATCGAGGTAGGTCAGGTAGTCAAAGGTTTCGCCTTCCAGGCCGGTGAACCCTTCGTACTTGCCGTAGCTGACCCGCAGGGTGCTGTTGGCGTCCGGGTACAGGTTGCGCTCGGGGAAGAAGCGCAGCAGGCCGTCCATGTACTGGCGTTGAAGGCCGTTGATCCGTTCAGCATAGGCGTTGTAGGGATCAATAATGTGGGCTTCGTTGTAGCCGTTCATCAAACGGACGAACTGGAAAGCCCGGTCCCCCCGCACGCTCTCCAGAAAGGCATCCGGGTCGGTACGCAGCAGATCGGTGAGCCGCTCGCCGCGCGTCAGGTAACTGTGGTCGAATAAATCGTTGATGAGGGCATCGTATGAGGCGGCAAAGGCCAGCTGGTCCTCTACGAACACCGAGCGGTGATCGGCCGGCACATTGGTATAGTAGGCATTGAGCAGGGCCCTGGCCACCTCCCGGTCCACTTCTGGACTGTACCCCTTGTAGAACCCCTCCAGGTATTCCAATAGCGCGGGCACCCGTTCCCGGAAGGCCTCGGGGCCGTTACTGTCGGCCCGGCGGATTTCTGCGGCCAGTACGTTCGCGATGCGGAAGAGGTCTACGTTGTAGTTGATCTCCCCCAGATACGCCCGCGTCACTTCCAGGGGTTCCCGTTCCCGGTAGAGGGCTTCGAGTTGCGGCAGCAAGTTTCCGTACTGTTGCTGGGCGGTCGGCTTTCCGGCCAGGCGCTGCAGGAATTCCCGTTCAAAGGCCTGTCGTTCGCTTACGGCGCGTACGGCTTCCACGCCCTGGCTTTCCCCCCGCCACTTCTTCCAGGCGTTGGCGATGCGGGCCTGCTTGCTGGCGTAGTCGATTTTGATCTGGGGGTTGGCCCGCATTGCACTATCGATCACCGCCAGACTCCGGTCACGCATCCCGATGCGGATGGGGTTGATGACCTCCGTACGCTGCTGCATGGCCGCCGCGGGAAGATAGCTGTCGGTGGTGCCGGGAAAGCCGAAGATCATGGAAAAGTCTCCGGGCTGGGTGCCGGCCAGACTGATCTCCAGATGCTGCCGGGGCACCAGCGGAACGTTTTCCGGCGCGTACTCGGCCGGGGTGCCGTCCGGGGCCGTGTAGATGCGGAACAGACTGAAATCACCCGTGTGCCGCGGCCATTCCCAGTTGTCGGTATCGGCTCCGAATTTACCAATGGACGATGGGGGTGCCCCCACCAGCCGGATGTCGCGGTAAGTTTTGGTCACGAAGGCAAAGTACCGGTTTCCCTCATAAAAGGGCTTGACAAGCACCTCTTCAAATTCCCCTAGCGAGAGGCCCGATTTGTAATTGGCGGTGTTTTCCTGGACTATCCGCGCCCGCTCCTTTTCGGTGGCGTCTTCCGCCACGCCAGCCAGGATTTGGTCGGTGACGTCTTCGATGCGATCGATAAAGGTTACGAACAGTCCCTTATTGGGCAACTCCTCGGCGAGGTTCATCGCCCAGAAACCGTCTTCGAGGTAGTTGTGCTCCAGGGTAGAGTGGTCCTGAATGGCACCGTACCCGCAGTGGTGATTCGTGAGCACGAGGCCGCGGTCGCTGATTACCTCTCCGGTGCAAAATCCGCCGAAATGCACGATGGCGTCCTTGAGGCTGCCGCGGTTGATGCTGTAAATATCCTCGGCGGTAATTTCCATTCCCATCGCCTGCATTTCCTCCTCGTTGAGGTTTTCCAGCAGGAGGGGGAGCCACATGCCACCCCCGGCGCGGAGGGTGCAGGCAGACAGTACGAGCAGTAAGGCAAAAAGAATTCGGTTGGGCATGGTTGGGGCTTATAAATGGGTAAACGCGGCAGTTATCTTTTGGTATAGGGTACGGGCGTGCCCTTCTTCCGCTTCGTGACTCCAGCCGGCAATGTGGGGCGTAAGCACAGTGCGGTCGCTTCGACGGAGGTACTGGTACGCTTCGGGCAATTCATCCGGGGAGAGTCTGACGAAACTCTGCTCTTCATACTCGTTGACGTCGAGGGCGGCGCCCAGTACGCGTCCTGCTTCCATGGCGTTTACCAGGTCGACGGTATTGACCAGCAGTCCACGGGCGGTATTGATCAGATAGACGGGTTTAGCGAAGGCGGCAAACCACTCGCGGTTGGCATAGTAGTGGTTGCCTTCCAGGAATATGTGCAGGCTAACGACGTCGGCCTCCCGCTGCAGGGTTTCCAGGCTCACGGCCTCGGCGAACTCATCACCGTAGTCGGTCCGGTATTTGTCGTGCGTGATTACCCGGCATCCGAATCCGCTCAGCCGGCGCGCCGTCATCTGCCCCATGTTGCCGTAGCCCACCAGGCCTACCGTCAGAAACTGGAGTTCCGTACCGACGTTACCGCGGCGTACCCACTCTCCGGCCCGCACCTGTCGGTCGGCCCGACCCAGGTGGTTGAGCAGCATCAGCAGCATCCCTACGGTGTGTTCCGCGACCGTGTGTTTGCTGCCTTCAGGACTGTTGAATACCTGAATGCCCTTCTTCCTGGCGTACTCTAGATCGATGTGATCGGTGCCCACGCCCCAGCGCGCCACGAATTTGAGGCGGGGTCCGGCGGCGTCCAGCAGTTCCCGGTCGATATTGAAGCGCGACCGGATCATCAGTCCGTCGTAATCCGGCAACAATTGCAGCACGCGGGCGCGGTCGCAGGCGCTGTGAACGGCAACGGTGTGTCCGTCCGCCTCCAGTTGCTCGCGCAGAAAGGGATGCGCGTCGGGGTCCAAAAAGATAACGTTCATGGTCGCAAGGTACTATGGCTCCCCAGCCCCGACCAACTACTCACCGACGTAGATGCGGTGTACCCGACTGCCGATGTTGGTCAGTATCTCGTAGGGGATGGTCTGTGCGGCCCGGGCCAGTAACTCGATGGGGTGGTCCGGGGAAAAGATCTCGACTTCGCTGCCTACGGTAACTCCGGGAATGTCCGTAACATCCACGGTACACATGTCCATGCAGATGCTGCCGATAGTGGGGGCCAGCAGTTGGTTGATGCGGACGGCGAACCTCCCCTCCCCCGCCAAACGCGGCAGCCCGTCGGCGTACCCGATGCTGATCACCGCGATGCGCCGGTCATCCTCGATGTGGCCGCGCCGACCGTACCCGATGGTTTGTCCGGCGGGCCGGTCGCACAGGGCGGTCACGGTGGTGGTCAGCGAAAGGGCGGGTTGGAGGTGCATACGCAGGCTGTCGTCGCCCAGGCCGTAAAGACCGATGCCCAGCCTGACCATATCGTAGGCCGCTTCGGGGAAGCGGGAAATACCATTGCTGTTCAGGGCATGTCGTTGCACCGGCGCGCCGCCGCCCTCGAGGTATGATTCATACAGGCGGTCAAAGGTTGCCAGTTGCTGCCGCGTAAACGAATCGTGGAGCGGATCCTCGCTGGCCGCGAGGTGGGTAAAAATGCTCGCCACGGCGGCCGCGGCCATTCCCTTGTCTGCGGCATACAGATCGTGAAACTCCTCGGGCTGAAAGCCCAGACGGCCCATACCCGTGTCCAACTCAATGTGAACGCGCAAATTCAGATTGTTCGCCCAGCGCAACTGTTCCGCGCGGTGCACGACTGGCTCCAGGTCATACTGCACGAGCAACGGGAAGCTATAGGCCTCGGCGTTGAGCACCATGATCGGGAGCTTTATGCCGCCGAGGCGCAACTCGCGCCCTTCCTCGGGATAGGCCACCGCGAGGTAGTCGGCACCCAGGTCCTCCAGGGTACGCGCCACCGGCAGGGCACCACTGCCGTAGGCCGATGCCTTAGCCATCACTACCACGCGACAGTGGTCGGGCAACTTGCCCCGGTAGGTCCGGTAGTTGTGCCGCAGGGCCGTCAGGTCAATCTTCAGCGTAGTGCGGTGGAGTTGCCGGCTGAGCATGGTGGCTACCTGATCCAGGCCTTCGTAACTGGCGCCCTTTACCAGTACGGTCTGCCCGCTAAAATCAAGTTCTCCAATGGCTTCAACCAGACTGGTGAGGTCCTCGTAGAATACCGCTCCGGGGAAGTCGGAGAAAATCCGGCGGTTGGCGGTTCCTACCAGTAGCAGTCGCTTTATGCGGTCCCGCAACAATGAGTTCAGTTTGATGTCCAGATCGGGCATGTCCTGCACCGTGCCCAGGATCAGGGTGAGGGAGTCGAAGGGATCGAGTGTCTCGGCAAAGGATATTGCCGCGGCCAGCGCTCCGTAGTCGTTGCTGTAACTGTCGTTAATGACCGGTCCGCCGTCTCTGCCCTGCCGCTGTTCCAGCCGGTTGGTCAGGGGTACGAACCCACCCGCAATTCCGTTTATCGTCGGCGTATCGATGCCGAGCAGGTGGGCGGCGGCGGCGGCGGAGCGGGCGTTTTCCAGATAGACCGCCGGCAGATCCGGAAACCGGACATTCAGGGCCTCATTCCCTACTACCATATCCGCACCGCCCTCACCCTGCCAGGGGATTACCTTGCCCTGCTCAACGATATCGGCGGCGCGGTGCGGCAGCTCTCCCCTGCCCGGCAATATCAACCAGTCAACTTCCCGAAACAAGCTGAGCTTTTCCCGTTCCAACTCGGCCTGGGAAGAGAAATTACCCAGGTGAGCGGTCCCGATATTGGTCAGGATGCCATGGGTAGGCAGTAGAATGTGCCGCAGTTGCTCCATATCCCCGGGCCGGCTAATGCCTACCTCAAATACGCCGATCTCGTGGTGATCCCGCAATTGCCATACGGATAGCGGTACCCCCAGCAGGGAGTTGTATGACCTTGGACTGCTACAAACCTTGTACCGCGTAGCCAGCAATTCAGCGAGCCAATTCTTGACGATCGTCTTTCCGTTGCTGCCCGTGATGGCAATCAGGGGCAGGTCGAATTGGCGGCGGTGCAGGGCAGCAAGTTGTCGTAGGGTTGCCGCCGGATCGTCGACCAGGTTGACCGTCGGCGGGGATTGTCTGATGGCCCCAACAGCCCGCGCGATCGCCTCCCGGTGGCGGAAGAACTGCTGGCGTTGGGCAACAAAATGCCGCACCCCCAGGCGGATCAGGGCCGGTATGAACTCGTGGCCGTCCCGCCGCTGTCCGGGTAGCGCGAAGAACAGCACCTTCTCGGGATCGCCTACCAACCGGCTGTCGATCACCAAATCATAGGAGTGATACTGTCGGTAGAGCCTGGCAATCGGGTAAGGAAAGTCAGCTTCGTGGTTCATCAGTCGCTAAAGATCGTAATTTTGCCGCTATGCAGGTTCCCAAGATTCGCCAGTCCGTCGAGCAATTCAAGGTATGGATGCCCACGGACGAGGCCCAGGAATACCTCCCCCTCTGGGAGACCCAACAAAACTGGCAGACCCACTTCGACGTCGAAGCCCGTGATTTGGCGGACAGCTACGACGCCGCCCTGGATAGCAAGACCAACCGCCGGCACTACCGTCGCGGGGGTTACGATCCAAAACGGAGTATGCTGGCCATCATGGAATGGGAGCCGGATTTCGTCCGCGACGCTTTCCGCGACCTTTTCAGCGAAGATCGCGACCTGGAGGGGCGTATCCAGCGCTTCGTCTTCTACGTCAATGAGTTGTTTAACCGCTACCGCGACGCCAAACCGAAGGCCCGGATCCCGACGCATTATCACGACGACGATTACAATATGGCCTCTATTTACCTGATGGGCCAGTACCCCGCCACCTACGCCCCTTACAGCACTCCCCTGTTGCAGCAAGTGTGTCAGAAGCTGGGCGCCAAAGACGTACCGCCCGCGGCCGACTTCCCCCGGTACACCAAATTGCTGAGCACACTTCGTCCGTTTCTGGAGAAGGACGAGGAACTGATGGCGACTTACGCGGATACCCTCCGCCCCGTAGATTATACGGGGGAAAGCGCCTTGCTGATGTATTGGTTCTTCAAATTCGTGACGGAGCACCAGTCTGCTGAATAGCGTCCGATACCGAAAGGTGTTATCATCCCATTCGGCGACCGATGATAGTGCCCAAGGCGGAACTTATCCAAGGGTGCCTAGGCGGCGGCCCGTTGCAGTTTGCGGACGAGATCAATATCGGCCGGTGTAGTGAACAGCCCTTCGCCCTGACGGTCGTCGGTCACCTCCAACTGCATGGTAGCGGCAAGTTCGCGGGCCAGTTTGCCCAGCTCCAGGGCGTAAGGGATACTGTATCCCTGGGCGGCGTAATGATCTACGATGCCCACCCGGATACACTCGAGCGGATCGTGACGGAGCAGCAGTTCCCGCACCCGGTGGTTTCGATTGAAGGGTATATTCCGGTCGGTGAGCTGCTCACGTAGCTCCTCCATCGTGATTTTGACGACGTTCTCCACGCGGTAGTGGTTCCAGTAGTCGCCGGAACCCGTACGGCGTACGTAAGCATTGTAGTGACGCTCTTCAGCGGCCATTTGGCAGCTCAGGCGGGTCATGGCGCGGGTTTGCTCCAGCAGCTGCAGGGTCTGATCGGCAGTGAGCTGGACGTGGTCCGGGTACACTTCGGCTTCCTTGCTCAGCTTCGTCGCGATGGCTTGCTTGACCTTTGATTTAGTGTTCAGGGCTACCAGGCGGGCCAGTTCCAGGTTGAAGTAGTACTCGTGCACTACGTCCGTTTTGGTGTTGGTGGAGCGGGCATAATCCTGCATACCCACCGGTTTCCGGATCCCGTCGGCGAATTGGTATACGTCACGGATCCAGCTGCGGACATTGGCCTGATAGTGATGATCGGCCAGCCCTAGCGCGCGGTGCAATTCGCTCGCTTTGACTACCCGGGTGCCCTTCTTGCTGATTCTGATGGTAAGGTCCATGTTTGAAACCTGCTGATGATGCAACAAATCTAAGACCTGTTGGAATAAGAAACAAGTTTAAAACAAAATATTTGTAATTAATTTGTGCACTGGAATGCGTAAACCGGATTTTATCAACGCCTTAGCTATAAATATCAACAATTTGATTCCATTTCCCAGGTTGTGCCACCTCCAATCCGGGGATTACCCAACAAATACATCAGGCGAAAGCGCCCTATCTTTGTAAAAAACACAGTGACATGTTGCGATCCGGATTAAAACTGCTCATCGTGCTGGTAATCGGTCTGGTAGCCTACAACTACTTCTACGGCACGCCGCAGGAGCGCAGGCAGAGCCGGGAACTGGTGGGCAAAGCACGTGATTTGGGTCAGGATGCTTGGGACTTGCTGCAAGGCGAGCGGGAAAAGATGCGCGCGGGTAAATACGACGATGCGCTGGATAAGCTTGAACGGCTGTACACTGACTTAAGCCAGGTGGCCCGGGATGGCAACGATTCCCGTTTGCTCGACCGCCTTTCGGAACTCACCGAGCGCCGGGAGTCCCTGGAATCGCTGGTAGATCGCAAGGAAGAACTCAGCGCCGCCGATCGCCGGAAACTGGATGAGCTTACCGCCGACACGGAAGTCCTGATGAATGAAATGGAAGCGAAAAGCGGATCGCGCGCCCCTTACTAGGGACCGTAAGATCATTCACATCGACATGGACGCCTTTTTCGCGAGCGTGGAGCAGCGCGATAATCCGGATCTGCGCGGCAAACCGATCGCGGTGGGCGGCAGTAAGCTTCGGGGCGTGGTAGCCGCGGCCAGCTATGAGGCACGGGTATTTGGCGTCCGCTCAGCCATGCCCAGCGTGACCGCCCGAAGGCTGTGCCCGCAGTTGATCTTTGTAAAATCGAATTTCGATAAGTACCGGGAAGTCTCGGATCAGATACGGGATATCTTCTATTCCTACACCGACCTGGTGGAACCCCTCAGTCTGGACGAAGCCTACCTTGACGTTACGGAATCCAAGCGCGGTCCGGTATCAGCTACCCTCATCGCGCAGGCGATCCGGCAGGAGATCTACGCGACCACCCAATTGACGGCCTCGGCGGGGGTGAGTTTCAACAAATTCCTGGCGAAGGTGGCCAGCGACATCAATAAACCCAACGGCATGAAGGTCATCATGCCCGAAGAAGCCCCCGCCTTCCTGGCGGATCTTCCCGTGGAAGATTTTCACGGCATCGGGAAGGTGACGGCCGCCCGAATGCATAAAATGGGCTACCGCACCGGTGGTGACCTGCGGCAACTTTCGGAAATGGAGATGGCCCAGCGCTTCGGCAAAGTCGGCCGACACTACTACCGCATAGTCCGCGCGCTGGACGACCGCCCCGTGAACCCGAACCGCAACCGCAAAAGCGTAGGGGCGGAGCGTACCTATGCTGACGACATCAGTTCGCCGGCGGTCATGAAAGAAAAGCTGGACTGGCTGGTGCAAAAGGTATTCAGCTACCTCGTGGAACGCGATAATTTCGGTCGGACAGTCACCCTGAAAATGAAGAGCCCCGAGTTCGTCATCCACACCAGAAGCCGCAGCTTCAGTGGCGAGATCCGGAAACTGCAGGACCTGAAGGAAATCGCCCGCCATTTGCTCGACGAAAACGTGGAGGAGGTCCCGGTAGTCCGCCTGCTCGGCATCAGCGTGAGCAATCTTGAGCGGGAAGCCGGCGATGCAGTGCAGCTACTGTTACCTTTTGAGGAGGAGTAAGGTTGTTGAGTTAATGGGTAACTGAGTTGTTGTTTTTGCTGCCGCGTATTGATTTGCTACCGCGCGTTTTTCGCTGCCCCACTTGCTGTTGCACTTTCTTAGGCTGCCGCGCTTCTCCTTGCTAGCACCGCCGCTCTCTAATTTGGTCATCGCGCCATCCCTTTCTGTATCGATGACGCTGGCTGACGGCCCAGTTCTTGATTGCGGTTGATCTGTTAGGTGGGGTTACCGACAAGCAGTGGCCCGTAGTTGATAACTGTCAGTCAAATCGAACGCCGTGCGAAGCAAGGCGCCATGAGCAACACCTAATAACTCAGTGTCTCAACATCTGCCCACTATCCATTCATCTTCTGAAACATCAAAATGCCCCAGTCCAGACAGCCGTCTTCGGCCAGGCGGATGAAGTTCTTGTAAGTTTTAATACGTTCGTTGACGAAGCGTTCGCTGCTCTGCTCGATCAGCTTTTCCTTATTGGCCTCGAGGGTGTAGAGGACTTTGGTGTAGTGGTGTACCAGTTGATCGGAGAGTTCCACGCTGTATATCTGTTGCAGGAATCCGCGTTTGGCGTCGCTGCCGTACTGTTCTTCCGTGATCAGTTCCTCCAGGGGAAGCTTTTTGATCAGTTTTTCGGAATCCGGGTCGTCGCAGGTTTCGCTGCGCATCAAGGCGCTGATGATGAGGCGTCCTTCGGGTTTTAGTACCCGGTGGATGGCGCGAAAGGTTTCCCGTTTCTTGCCGGTCAGGCTGAAGGCATCCTGGGCGATCACGAAATCAAAGTAATCGGGTTCGTAGGGCATATACTCCACGAAGCCTTTGGCGACTTTCACTTTTTTGCTCAATTCCAGCTCCTCGATCTTCCGCTCGTTGTATTCGTTCTGCTTTTCGTCGTCGTTGAGGCACCAGACCTTGCATTTGTATTTCTCGGCGATGTACCGGGCGGCGCCACCGAATCCGGACTGCACCACCAGGATCTTGGAGGCGCGCTTGATCCGCGGCAGCAGCTTGAGCATTCGCTCCGTGGTCTTCCGGTTCGCCTCGTACAGGCTCAGGCTTTTGGGCCGGTAGATACCAATGTGTAAATCGTCCCCGCCCCAAACATTGTGGTAAATGTGCTGACCTTTCTTTTCTTCGACGAACAGTGGATTGGGGTTGTTGGACATAGGTATCGTTTACCAATTCCAACGTAGCAACACGAGTCTTGTTCGCAATTTGCTTACCATATACGCCGCGGCGTTCGGTCAGTCGCGCCTGGTCAGTTCCTGTTGCCAGCCCCGCACCTCTCCCAGTCGGAAACGAACGGGAAAGCGGGTAGCCTCCTCGATGTCTAGTTCCAGCCGGCAGAAGAACGCCAGATAGGGTCGTGCCGCCGCAAAATCGAAGGCAGCCGGGGCGGCGGGGCGTTCTGCTTGAATATAGGGGGCGCGCCCGCGGGTGCCGCCCAAAGTCACGGGCAGCCAGGCAGGGTGGCTGGGTCGGAATGGCACGTCGGATACCACCTTTAACGGCTGGTATTTGATGAACGTGGCACCTGCGTCCGCGCCCACCCGAAGTTGTGCGGGCAGGGAAATCGTAAACAGGAACAGCAAGGCCGTGAGCGGAATACGCATTACTTTTTCTTGTTCTGCTTGTAGTCGCGGAATACGAAATCGCCGAGCCCCTGGAGGCCGCTGTAGTAGGCCTTGCCACCGTTGGTCTCGGTAAAACTCTGTACGAACTGCACGAGGTAAGGGTCGCGCGCGATCATGAAAGTGGTGACGGGGATGCTGATCTTGCGCAGGCGGGCGGCGAGGTTGAGCGTGCGGTTGACGATGGTACGGTCGAGGCCCATGCTGTTCTTGATGTAGCGTTTGCCGCGCTTGATGCAGGTAGGCTTCCCATCGGTAATCATGAAGATCTGCTTATTGGGGTTACGACGGCGGCGGAGGATATCCATGGCCAGCTCCAGTCCGGCCACCGTGTTGGTGTGGTAGGGCCCCACCTGGAGGTAGGGCAGGTCCTTGATCTCGACGGGCCAGGCGTCGTTGCCGAAGACGATGATGTCAAGGGTGTCTTTCGGGAAGCGGGTGGTTATGTACTCGCTCAGCGCCATGGCCACCTTTTTAGCGGGGGTGATGCGGTCTTCGCCATAGAGGATCATCGAGTGGCTGATGTCGATCATGAGCACGGTCGACATCTGGGCCTGGTAGTGGGTTTCGTATACTTCAAGGTCGCTGGTGGTGAGCTTGAAGTCGTCGATGCCGTTGTTGATCTGCGCGTTGCGGAGGCTTTCGCTGACCGCCATTTTGTCGAGCGGGTCGCCGAACTCAAAGGGCCGCCGCTCGCTGGTGGTTTCATCGCCACGGCCGCTGTAGCGCGTGCTGTGGTTGCCGCGCTTGGTTTTCTTGATCTCGCCGAAAATGTCCTTTAGCGCTTTCTGGCGCAGTTCGCCTTCCATCTTGGCGGTGGGCACGTACCCGGGGGAGCCGGGTCCGTTGCCGGGTTCGATGTAATTCTTGTCGATCAGTTCCTGGATAAAATCGCCGATGCCGTACTGGTCGTCGGTGAGCTCGTACTGCCGGTCCAGGTTCGTGAGCCACTGCAGGGCCTCGCCTACGTTGCCGGAGGTGTGGGTGAGGAGCTCCTGGAAGAGTTTGAGCAGCTTTTCGAAGGGGGTTTCGTCGTTCTGCCCGGGGATGTAGTTTGAGAATTTCCAGCCTATCATATAGGGCAAACAGGTGGTTTGGGGGATGGTTTTGGCGGGGGGTGAGGTAGCGGTTGGACGGTTTAAGCGGTTGGACGGTGGGGGGACCGTCCAACGGACCAAGCGTTGGACGGTGCAAAAATTAACACGACTCCACAAATAGTAGAGTGAAGGGCCCTTGATTGCAGCCATGTATCACTCCAATATCATCTACCACGTCTACAATCAGAGTAACAACTTTGAGCTACTATTTCGAAACGACGAAAACTATCAGTATTTCTTACGAAAGGTAAGACGACACCTGTGCCCCTACGCCGATATATTCTGCTACTGCCTGATGCCGGATCATTTTCATATCCTGCTTAAGCCCAAGGAGATTGGCTGCGCTGAAAGTCGCTCCAGCCGCTATTTCCGCCACGACGAGAATGGTAAAGGCCCTGTGTATCAGCAAAACCTTTCGAATGCTTTCAAAACTTTACTTAGCAGTTATTGCCAGGCTGTAAACAAAAGGTCGGGCCGGCGTGGATCCTTATTCAAAGCAAAAACTAAGGCAAAACCCGGGTACTGCGATTTTTACCCCGACTCACATTCTCTGGAGGGCGACGAGCCATACACACTCTTCATACCCTATTTAAAAACTTGTTTTAACTACATCCACGACAATCCAGCAAAAGCTAAACTGGTTGATTTTCCCGAAGAGTGGCCCTATTCGTCGGCCCTGGACTATTTGGGCCATCGCGATACAGGTATCTGCAATTTTGCCCTGTCAAAAAAGCTATTAGGCATCGAGCGATGTAAGTCAAATCAGGGACCGTCCAACGGGTAGACCGTTGGACGGTGGGCACCCCGTCCAACGCCTTAAACCGTCCAACCGCTAATCCCTACCCCAGCAACCCCACCAGCC
Source organism: Neolewinella litorea (assembly GCF_004803465.1). Taxonomy (GTDB): domain Bacteria; phylum Bacteroidota; class Bacteroidia; order Chitinophagales; family Saprospiraceae; genus Neolewinella; species Neolewinella litorea. The sequence goes on from NZ_SRSF01000001.1 coordinate 1,171,627, forward strand.
CCTCCTCCCCAGCCGTTTCGGGCCAGACGCAAGCCACCCCACGCCGCAGTAGCTCCGCGCCCGTACTCGGGCCCATGGCCAGCACCCTCGCACCCGGCGAAAGGGGATAACTATCCAGGTAGGCGGCTACGTTGAGCGGACTGGTAAAAATGTAGGTCGCGGCCTCAATCGCCGCAGCCGGCGGAGCCGGCTGGTTGTCGTAGCAGACCGCGTCGAGCACCGTCAGCCGATCGGCAAGGGCGCTTTGTACGCTGAGCCGCGATTGCCGGGCACGGGGAAAAAAGACCCGCCGCCCCTCCGCCACCGCCAGGAAATGCTCCGCGGTGCGATCGGGATGGCCGTCACCGCAGAAATCGACGCGCAGGGATCGGCGCAACAGCGCCGCCGCCGTACTGCCACCGATGGCGGCCAGGCGAACCCGCTCCGTCGGAATCGGACCGGCAAACTGCACGGCGCGGGAACTGTAAAAGAACCACCAGTCACAGGGTCCAGGAAGCTCAAACGGTACGGCCGAAAATCGCAGCAGCGACTGGGCGTGAATCGTCTCGCCCACCTCATCGGCCCACTTCCTCAGGGGGCTATCGGGTTTAAGGTCACGACTGATGAATATCATATTTATTCCTGCTCGCTAGCATCATCTTCCTCAAGTTCTCCGAGGAAGTAAACGTCCTGGGCCACCAATTTACCCTTGTCGCTGTGGGCCAGGGTAAATTCCACGGGGTCGCCTTCCAGCAGATCTTCGAAGCGGACGTTCTTTACGTTGGTATGGTGGAAAAAGAGGTTGTTGGGCGGATAGGTTATGAAACCGTACCCCCCCTTCAGGCTGAAGATCTGGCTCTCCATCACCTCACCGATCTCACCGTCGACGGGGTCTTCCAGCACCAGGCTCGCACTCGGCTTTTCCTCCACCCCGTTGCTCTCTTTCTTTTTCTCCGTTACGAACAGACTGTCCACTACCCGGCGCTCGGCATCATTCTTGGGGTGGTCGATCAGTTCCGACATGGCCAAAGGATAGCTGGCCTCGCGCAGCAAATCCTGGCTGGTGCGGGTCACCATGCCGCTGCCGCTATCCGTGGTGAATTCAAAGTCCCAACCGATGACCATGACTCGCGAACCGAGCGAATTCAGCTTGCGCACCAGCGGCACGTAATCGCCGTCGCTGGCGATCAGCACCACCACGTCAAACTTGCGCAGGGCCGTCTGCTCGTAAGCCTCCAATGCAAACCATACATCGATGCCCTTTTCGTGCCGGCGGCCGTGACTGGACCGTAAGGGGGAGTAGTGGGTGGTCACGCCACTCGACATCAGGATGTCGTCGAAGACTCGGTCGTAGTAAAGCGCGCTGCCCCGCTGCTGGGCCTCGGTGGCGTTAAGGCGGCCGCGGAAGTAGTGGCTGTCCACGATCTTGCAGCGGCTGAGCGGCACGCCCTCCTCTTCGGACACACGGGCCTCAATAAAGTGGTGGAGACCGGTTATGCTCAGCCGGCGGCGCTGGGGGTGGTCGTAGTTGTAGTAGTTGCTGACGTGGAGGAAATAGTTTCCGTCGTAAAAGACGCCTATTTTGGTAAGTTCGGGCATATCTATCGTATCGCTTATTTGTCCCCGCGATCCTATGGTGGCCGCGGACGTAAAAACAAAAGCCCCATCCACGGATCGTGAACGGGGCTTGTTGTGTAGTGAGCCCCCAGGGGCTCGAACCCTGGACCCCCTCATTAAAAGTGAGGTGCTCTAGCCAACTGAGCTAGGGGCTCTGGAGGAAGCTTTATTTCTAAAGCGACGCAAAGGTAATAACGCCTGCCTAACTTTACCAAGCAGCGGGCGAAATTCTTCGCGTTTTCCTACTTCCGGATGCCGAGCTTGCCGATGAGCGAGCGGTATCCTTCAAGATCCTTGCGCTTGAGGTAATTGAGCATCTTGCCCCGGCTACCAACGAGCGAGAGCAGCGCCTTGCGGCTGCTGTGATCTTTCGGATGCTCGCGCAGGTGGTCGGAAAGCGCCTTGATGCGGAAAGTGAAAAGGGCGATCTGGCCCTCGGTGGATCCGGTGTTTTGCGCGGAGCCGCCGTATTCGGTGAAGATTTCGTCCATCTTCTCCTGGGTAAGGTAAACTGGCATAGTATTGAGCCTTTAGTAAATAGCCTCCTGAAGCGGCGACTAATCAGTTAAAGCGAAAAATTTCGGCCCGCAAAGGTAAGGATTATTTCCTTGCGGAACTAATCGCGCAACGCTTCCCCTTACTTTAGCGTTGCAAACCCAGCCCGCGTCAACACTACCAACACCCCCATGAAACACCTGAACACCCTGCTCCTTGTTGCCCTGCTTTGCACCTGCGCCCGCGCCCAGACCTACCTCAGCGTGGAGCGGCAGGACTCTGTGACGACCCGCCTGATCGAAATGGTGATCCCCATCGACGCGACGTACGACGTGGTCAATTATAAAGTGCGCTACCGGACCACGGACGCTTTTGGCCGGCCCGACACCGCCAGCGGGCTCCTGAGCATCCCCTACGACCGCGGCCTGCGCTTCCCCATTACCGCATACATGCACGGTACCGCCGCCAGCCGTGAGGCCGTCCCCAGTCGCCCGGGCGTACAGGAACGCCTGGTCGTCAACGCCATTGCTACGAATGGTTACATCACCGTTGCCCCGGACTACATCGGGCTGGGCGACAGCGACGGATTTCACCCTTACGTACACGCGGAAAGCGAGGCGAGCGCCGGCAGGGACCTCCTATTGGCGGCCCGGGAATGGCTGAGCGATAGCGGCATACCCCACAACGATCAGGTGTTCGTGACCGGCTACAGCCAGGGTGGCCACGCGGCGCAGGCCCTCCAGCGCAACCTGCAAGAAATGCCGGCGGGCGACGATCTGACGGTAACCGCGGGGGCCCACCTCTCCGGCCCCTACAGCATCAGCGACGTGATGCGCCGGGCTACGCTGGCCGAAAGTGCTTCCATCTTTCCAGTATTCATCGTGGGCACTTACCTGAGTTATGACAAGATCTATGGGCTGTACCAAAGCCTCGACCAGCTCTTCGTGCCCCCCTATCTCGAGGTCATTCTCAGCTACGAAGAAGAGGAAACCGATTTGGAAACCTTCAATGCCGACCTGGTACAGCTGCTGCAGGAGCGCGGTGAAACGGTGGCGGATGTATTCCAGGACTCCATCCGGACGCAACTGGAAGAAGACGACCCCGACAGCCGCATCATCCAGGCGCTGCGGGCCAACGACACCTACCGCTGGGCTCCGGAAGCCCCTACCCTGCTTTTTTACTGCACGGAAGACGAGCAGGTACCCTTTGAGAATGCCATCCTGGCCGACAGCGTGATGACTGAACTCGGCTCCACCAGCGTGGTGCTGGAAAGTGGCGGCCCGCGCGGCCACGGTCAGTGCGTTTTGCCCTCGGTGGAGGCTACCCTGGCCTTCTTCGAGCAATTCGCCCGCCGGGAACCCGCCACCAGCATCGGACGCCCGGTCGAACTTCCGGCATTTGGCGTGAGCCCGAACCCCGTCCGGCCCGGCGGCCAACTGCAGCTCAGCGGACTGCCGGCAGACGGTTGCACCTATGAGATGTACGACGCCGGCGGTCGGATGCTGCAGCGGGGCAATGTGCCGGTCGATGGCTCCATTCCCTTGCTCGCCTCGGATCGTCGGGGGCTCTTTCTCCTCCGCGTAACGCTGCCGACGGGCGATTTTGCCGTGCGCAGGGTGGTGGTTCGGTAGACATCGCGTTTATTTAGCCTCATGAATATACAGATACGCCAGGGTACCGCCCGTGACCTTCCCGCCGTACACGGACTGGTTGGTGAATTGGCCCGCTTTGAGCGCGCTGCGTCCAGCTTTACCGCCACGATCGAGGAATACGAAGAGGATTTCCGCGAAGGCTTCTTCGAGGTTATCGTAGCCGAGGACATGGCCACGCGTACGGTAGTGGGAATGGCGCTCTACAACTACGTCTACAGCACCTGGAAAGGGCGCATGCTGTACCTGGAGGACTTCGTGGTAACTCCCGACTACCGGCGGTTCGGCATCGGGCAACGCCTGTGGGACGTGCTGAAGGAAAGGGGGCGCGAACGCGGGTGCAAGCTTATGAAATGGCAGGTCCTGGACTGGAACGAGGGCGCTATCCGGTTCTACAAGGCCCAGGAAGCCGAGATCGAGACGGAGTGGTACAATGGCAAGTTGGTACTTTAGTTATCGCGCCGCAGCAGGGTGTCGGCTACTACACGTAGGTTTTCCTTCCACACGGGATCGCCCTTGACGGCATCCAGGTGGGCGTAAGCCTCCGTCTGAAAATTGTCCCGCATCTCACTCACCAACTTGGGGATATCGCGCAGGCGCATGAGTTCGGTCACGCGGGCCACCTTGGGGGCGGGATCCTCCGGGGAGTGGCTGAACCACTCGATCATCTCCTCCCGTTCTGCTGGCGCAAGTCCCTCCACCGCCTTGATGTAGAGGAAGGTTTTTTTGTTGCGGATGATGTCGTTGCCGGTGAGTTTGCCGGTGCGGGCCCCGTCTCCGAAAGTATCCAGGAGGTCGTCGTGCAGTTGAAACGCCAGTCCGGTGAGCCGGCCAAAGGCATAAAGGTGATCCGCATCCGCGCGGTCGGCCCCGGCGGCGAGCGCGCCCATTTCGAGGGCACCGCCCAGCAATACCGCCGTTTTCAGTTCGATCATTTTGAGGTACTCCTCAATCGTAACGTCGTTGCGCCGCTCGAAGTCGACGTCGTACTGCTGGCCTTCGCAGACGCCGGTAGCTACCCGGTTAAATGTTTTCATTAGTTCCGGCAGCCGCTCGGGGAAGGGAAGCCGGGTAAGCAGGTCGTAAGACTTGATCAACATCAGGTCGCCGCTCAGAATAGCCGTATTGACGTCCCACTTCTCGTGGACCGTCGGCTGCCCGCGCCGCAGCGGGCTGTCGTCCATAACGTCATCGTGCAGCAGCGTAAAATTGTGGAACACCTCCACGGCCAGGGCGACCGGCAGACCGGCCGGGCTTTCTGCCCCGTCGCCGAACATCCGTGCGGCCAGCAGGGCCAGCAGGGGGCGTACGCGTTTGCCCCCGATAGCCAGGATATATTCGATGGGTTCGTAGAGTCCGCGCGGCTCCGTGGCCAAGATGCAATGCTCCAGGTTCTTCAGGAAAAGTCGGTTGAGCTCCTGGATTTGGCTCAGTTCGCGAAACGGCATGCAGCGGGGTCATTGGTCACGGGACAAACATACGGATTCGGCCCCACCCCCCGCACTGCGCCACCGCCTGAACTTAGCTGGCCGCCATGCGTCCTATGGAAGAATCCCTGATCCTCTACAACCTACCCCATGCTAGACCTGATCATCATCGGCGGCGGACCGTCCGGTATAAACGTTGGCATCAGCGCCCGGCGCGCCGGGCTCAATTACCGCATCATCGAAAAGGGGGTGATCGCCAACAGCCTCTATCACTTCCCGGTGAATATGACTTTCTTCAGCACCTCGCTGAAACTGGAAATACAGGATACACCCTTCATCAGCCACCAGGACAAACCCACCCGCTCCGAGGCGCTGGAATACTACCGCCGGCTGGTGCAAAGCTTCAACCTCAATTTGAACCTGTACGAAACGGTGGACCGTATGGAACCCACTGAGGGTGGCTACCGCGTATTTACCGACAAAGCCGAATACACCGCCCATAACGTGGTGGTGGCTACCGGTTTCTACGACACGCCCCGGTACATGAACATTCCGGGCGAGGACCTGCCCAAGGTGCGTCACTACTACGACGATCCCCACGTATATATAGGACAGGATGTGCTGGTGGTAGGCGCGGCCAACTCGGCCTGCGACGCGGCGCTGGAGTGCTGGCGAAAAGGTGCCAACGTCACGATGGCGATCCGGGGGGATGGCATCTACGACCGCGTCAAGTACTGGATCAAGCCCGACATCGAGAACCGCATCAAGGAGGGCAGCATCAAAGCGTACTTCAACACCACTACCGAGGAGATACGGGAGCACGAGGTAGTGCTGGGCACCCCGGACGGCCCCCTCACGCTGCCCAACGACTTCGTGCTGGCCATGACCGGCTACCAGCCGAACTACGCCCTGTTCGAGCGGCTCGGACTTCCCATCCAGGAAAACGAAAGCTGCAAGCCGGTTTTCGACCCCAACACCCTCGAAACCAGTTTACCCGGGGTCTACATGGCGGGAGTGGCGTGCGCCGGGTTGGAGACGAGCAAACTATTTATTGAGAATACCCGCGACCACGGTCGGATCATCGTGGACGAAATATTGAAACACGCCGCTGCCGCAGCCAACTGAGTGGTACGGTGAGTTGGAATTAAGCATTACGTATGTCAAACAAGCATTATGAAATCCTGGTCGTCGGGGCCGGGTCGGCCGGGCAGTCCGTAGCCGTCGCCGCCGCCAAGGCCGGGAAGACGGTCGCCATTGCGGAGGGAAGGGCCTACGGAGGCACCTGCCCCCTGCGCGGGTGTGACCCCAAACTCGTCCTGCACGCCGCCGCGGAGACGATGTACCGGCTGCACCGGCTGAGCGGCAAGGGATTCACGCGTGCTCCGGGCTTCGCCTGGGAAGACCTGATGAACTGGAAGCGCAGTTTCACCGAACCCATTCCGGAAAAGAGTCGGCAGCGCATGCGGGAGAGCGGGGTCGAGGTGTACCAGGATTACGCAAGCTTTGTCGACGAGCATACTTTGAAGATCGGAGGCACGACCGTACGGGCGGATACCATCATACTGGCTACAGGCATGCGTCCGGCCCCACTCGACATTCCGGGGAGTGAGCACCTGCTAACGAGCGACGATTTTCTGGACATGCCGGACCTGTCGGCCGAAATGGTGATCGTGGGCGGCGGGTATATCGGCACCGAAATAGCCCACATCAGTCAGGCATTGGGATGCCAGGTCACGGTGGTGGCGACGGGCCCCACGCCCCTGGAGAAGTTTGACGATGACCTCGCCGACCTGCTCCGCCAAGCGGATGAAGACCGTGGTATGCGCTATCACTTAAACAGCCGCGTAGTGGCCGTAAAACAAGCCGAGGACCGTTTTGCCGTAGAGATCGAGGACGCCGGTGGCCAGCGAACTACGGTCAGAACCGACAGGGTAATCCACTGCGCGGGCCGGATCGCCAATACGGAGCGGCTGAACCTGGAGGGGGCCGGTATTGAAACCGATGAAAAGGGGCGCATCAAGGTGGACCGCCGCTTGCGTACCAACTTGTCCCACGTATACGCACTGGGCGATTGCGCCGGCACCGGACTGCCCTTGACTCCGGTGGCCAGTCATGCCTCCGCGGTACTTAACGACAACCTGTTTTTCGAGGGGGATCGCGATCTAGACTACTATCCTATTCCAACGGTGGCGTTCGCCCTTCCCGGTATGGCCGCCGTAGGCATGACGGCCGAAGAAGTGGAAGGTTCCGGCCGCAATATCAGCACCCATTTTAGGGTCAATACCGATTGGTTCCACCCGCGGCACCTCAATGCCTCGGTTTCCGCCTTTAAAGTGTTCGTGGACGACGACAAAGGGGTCGTGGTAGGCGCCCACCTGTTGGGTCCCGACGCAACGGAACTTATTAACCTGCTATACGTAGCTATCCGCCAGAAGATCCTGATCCAGGATTTGCAACATATGATCTTCGCTTATCCGACGGCGGCTTCTATGGTGCAGTCGATGGTCAAGGCGTAGGGGTTAGAATTTGACGGTGGAGATATGTCTTATTGGCAGACGTCGGACGTCTGCCAAAATTACAGGCTTGATAGCTAGCGAAACCAAGCTTTTAAATTATGACAAAGTGGCAGACGTCGGACGTCTGCCACTCTGACACCTCCCGCTTCTCGTCATCTCCCTTTTCCCACCACCCATTACCTTCGCAGCATGACCAATCCCGAGATCGCCAGCCACTTTCGCGAACTGGGCAAGCTCATGGAGCTGCACGGCGACAACCCCTTCAAGATCCGCTCCTACACCAATGCCTACAACAAACTGCGGAAGGTCGAGCGCAACCTGGCTACGATGAGCCCGGAAGAATTGCAGGAGCTCGAAGGGGTGGGCAAAGCGATCGCCGACAAGATCCACGAGTTGGCCACCACCGGCACAATGGAAACCCTCGAAAAGTGGCGCGCCCAGACTCCTGAGGGCGTCCGGGAAATGCTTCACATCAGTGGCTTCGGACCGAAAAAGGTCAAAGCGGTCTGGGACGGCCTAGGCGTCACCACCGTCGGCCAGCTTCTTTACGCGATCAACGAGAACCGGCTAGTCGAACTCAAAGGCTTCGGGCTCAAGACCCAGGAAACCCTCAAGCACAAACTTGAGTTCCTGCAAAAAAGCCGCGGCCGCTTCCTTTACCGCACCATTGCCCTGGCGAGCGAGGCCCTTTTGGAACAACTAAGGGAACTGCACCCCACCGAACGTTTCGAGCCTACCGGGGCCCTGCGGCGCGGCTGCCCTACCCTCTCCGGCATTGAACTGTTGACGACCCTGGCACCCGCGCTTGTCGCCAAAATTCCCGGCCTGAATGTGAACGAAATTGACGAGGAGCGCACGCAGGGCGCGATCGATGACCTCCCCTTTACCTTCTACCACTGTGCGCCGGAGAACTTTGGCAGCAAGCAATTTCGGTACACCGGAAGCAAGGAATTTTTGCGGGCCTTCGTTGAGCGGTTTCCGGAGACTGACTTCTCGGGCTTGCCGACGGAGGACGCCGTTTTTGCGCGGGCGCAGGTGCAGTGGATAGCCCCCGAATTGCGCGAGGAAGCGTGGTTCCTGAATCCAGCCCAGGCCGCATCGCCAAGCAGCGAACTGGTAACCGAACAAGACATCCGCGGGGTGGTCCACGTCCACACCACCTACAGCGACGGCATACATTCCCTGCGGCAAATGGCCGAAGCGGCGCGCGACAAGGGTTACGAATACATCCTCATCACCGACCACTCGCAGGCGGCCTTTTACGCCAACGGACTGAAGCCCGATCGCGTCAGGGAGCAGTGGCGGGAAATCGACGACCTGAACCGGGACCTTGCACCATTCCGAATCATCAAAGGCACCGAATGCGATATCCTATCGGACGGAAGCCTGGACTACGACGAAGAGTTACTGGCTGGCTTTGAGGTAGTTATCGCCTCCATTCACAGCAACCTGAATATGGACAAGGAACGCGCCACCCAGCGACTGCTCACCGCGATCCGCCACCCCAGCACTACCATTCTGGGACACCCTACCGGCCGCCTGCTGCTCAGCCGGGAAGGCTACCCTATCGATCACGCCCGGGTGATTGACGCCTGCGCGGAGCACGGCGTAGCCATCGAACTGAACGCCAACCCTTACCGCCTGGACCTCGACTGGTCCTGGTTGCCCTACGCTCGCGAGCGCGGCGTACCCATCAGCATCAATCCCGACGCTCACAGCACGGGGGGCATCGATGACATCCGGTGGGGCGTGGTAGCGGCGCGCAAGGGGGGTCTTACCCCGGAGCAGTGCCTGAACGCCGGAAGCGCCGAAAATCTCCTGCGTTTTGCCGGCTGCAGTACAACCAAATCTTAGATAAGCGAGTCTCGGCAAATCCCTTTTTATATATTTGCGGCCCGGTAGTTGTCCCGACAATTTCCGATTTCAATCAATCGCTCTGGCAGCGTTAAGTCGCCGGTAAAGGTTATTCGGAGAGCATTAGGCAAACGTGTATTTTTTTCTCTATCCCGGTTCATTTTCCAAACTATGTTTTGGACAAGTACCCGGGACCCAATCAACCAATTCTTACTAATCAAACCACAGTATGAAGTCATTTAAACTAATTGTGTGGGTGCTCCTCCTGGGGAGTGTCAGCGCCCTGCACGCGCAGCAAATCACCGGAACGGTGGTGGATGAGTCCGGAATGGGCCTCATCGGTGCTACCGTGCTGGTCACCGGAACGTCCACCGGTACCGTTACCGACATCGACGGTAACTTCTCGCTCGCCGTGCCCCCGGTCGCCAACTCTCTGACCATCTCCTACACCGGCTTCTCCAGCCAGGTCGTAGACCTGTTGGAAGGACAGACCGACTACCAGATCATCCTTACCGAGGACGGCATCGGCCTCGACGAGGTTCTCGTTATCGGTTACTCCCCCGTTAAGCGGAAGGACCTGGTCGGCTCCGTATCCTCCATCAGCGCTGAGGACATCGACGTGCAGGCCGGATCTACCGTTCAGTCTGCCCTCCGCAACGCCGCCGGCGTAGTGGTCCAGCAGAGCAGCGGTGCCCCCGGTGCCGGCTACAACATCCGCGTCCGGGGTTCTACTTCCATCACCGCCTCCAACGAGCCCCTCTTCGTCGTTGACGGAGTACCGGTCATCTCTGGAGACTTCGCCCAGACGGGCATCGGTGGACAGGGAACCAACGCCCTGGCCGACATCAACCCTTCGGACATCGAATCGATGGAAATCCTGAAGGACGCGTCCACCACGGCCATCTACGGTAGCCGGGCTGCCAACGGTGTTGTCCTGATTACCACCAAGTCGGGTAAGGCCGGCAAGACCAAGTTCGACATCAACAGTTCTTACGGCTTCAACGAGCCCATCAAGCTGATCGAGGTCGTTGACAACAAAGGCTACACCGACTACATCGAGGAGCGTTACGGAACGCGGAACATCAGCGCACTGAGCTCCGGCCTGGATACCAGCGTGTACAACAACTGGCAGGATCTGATCTACGACCGCAACCCCATCGTAAGCACCGACGTATCGATGTCGGGTGGCGACGCCAAGACCAAGTTCTACACGGCCCTCAGCTACGACGACAACCAGGGCGCCCTGAACGGCACCCGGTTCCGCCGCTACAGCACCCGTCTGAACCTGAGCCACAACCCCACCGACAAGATGGTCACCACCTTCAACCTGGGGTACACGAACAGCAACAACAAGCTGATCCAAAACGACAACAACATTTACGGAGCCACCTCTTCGGCCATCCTGCTGCCCCCCACCGTCCCCATCCGCAACGCTGATGGCACCTTCGGATCGGTCTTCGGCCTGGAGAACCCCATCGCGGCTACCACCGAGTACCAGAACCGCCTGATCACCAACCGCCTTATCGGAAACGTTGCGGCTACCTACTACCTGCTCAACGAGCTGTCGTTCACCGCCAAACTCGGTGCCGACATTGCCAGTCTCCGTGAGAAGGTATTCGAGCCCAGCACCCTGCAGTCGAGTGCCAATGGCCAGATCGCCGAAGGTTCGACGACCAACACCCGTCTGATCAACGAATACACCATGAACTACAACGGTTCCTTCGGAACCACCCAGTTCACGGCCGTTGCCGGTGCCATCTTCCAGCGCGACGACATCGTTCGCAACTACTTCGTGACCAACGACGTACCTACCAACAACTTCCCCAGCGCCGACGCCGCCGCCAACCCGGCCTCCGTTACCGGCGACCTGTCCGGCGACGTGCTGCACAGCTACATTGCCAACGTCAACTTCAACTTCGGCAGCAGCCTGTACCTGTCCGGTTCGGTGCGCGCTGACGGATCCAGCCGCTTCATCAACGACCGTTGGGGCATCTTCCCCGGCCTCGCTGCCGGTTACAACTTCGCCAACGGCGGAAACCTCGGCAACATCGACCTGCTGAAACTGCGCGCCAGCTTCGGCCTGACCGGTAACAACAACATCGGCAACTTCACCACCCGCCAGCTCTACGCCGGCGGCGCTACCTACCTCGATGCCCCGGGTATCGTGCCCTCGCAGATCGGTAACCCCGACCTGATCTGGGAAAGCACCGCGCAGTTTGACATCGGCGTTGACGCCGGTTTCCTTAACAACCGCATCGGAGCCACCTTCGACTTCTACGTCAAGAACACCTCCGACCTGATCCTGAACCGCCCCATCCCGACGACCTCCGGTTTCTCGGTAGTCCCCCAGAACATTGGCGACATGCGTAACGTCGGTGTTGAGGCTTCGCTAACCTTCGTGAACGTACAAGAAACGGACTTCGACTGGACCACCACCCTCTTTGGTGCCGTCAACAAGAACGAAGTGCTGTCTCTCTACGAGGACCAGCCGCAGGACTTCGGCTTCGCTACCCGCCTGGCCGTTGGTGAGCCCATCGGCAGCTTCTTTGGCTACGAGACCGACGGTATCTTCCAGAACCAGGCCGAGATCGACGCCGTCAACGCCCTGAACGACGACCGCGACTACCAGACTGGTGTTGCCCCCGGCGACATCCGCTTTGTTGACCAGAACGGCGACGGCATCATCAACGACGACGACCGCACCTTCATCGGTAACGCCCTGCCCGACTTCACCGGCGGTGTAGACAACAAGCTGAACTACAAAAACTTCGGCCTGTCGTTCTTCTTCCAGTTCAACCTGGGCAACGAGGTGTACAACAATAACCTCGCCTTCGCCGAAGGCCTGAACAGCGTTTTCGCCCCCACCGTACGGGCTTACGAAAACGCCTGGCGTGAGGAAGGAGACGGCAACGTCTTCCCCCGCATCACCGGCGGATCCGGCGCCAGCAACAACCGCCAGGACAGCGACCGCTTCGTCGAAGACGGATCGTTCGTGCGCCTGAAGACCGCCACCTTCTCTTACAACCTGCCGAGCAGCGTTCTCGACGCCATCAACTTCCGCGCCCTGCGCCTCTACGTTCGTGGCACGAACCTGATCACTTGGACCGATTACAGCTGGTTTGACCCCGAGGTTAACTCCTTCGGTGACTCCAACGTAGCCCTCGGTACCGACTTCCTGACCTCCCCCGTGGGACGTACGGTAGAATTTGGCATCAACATCGGGCTCTAGTCTTTCACTCCAAGAAACTCAAATTACAATTATGTTAAAGCAATATAACAGCCTCATCTGGCTGGTCTTCCTGGTCGGGTTCACCTCGTGTGACTACTTCGATATGGATGCCATCGACCCCATTGACGCCGTGCCCGCAGAGGCCGCCATCACCGACGCCACTTCGGCCCGTGCCGCCCGCGCCGGTGTATACGACGCCCTGCAGGACAATAGCTTCGACCGCCACCTGGCCGGATACCAGTACTACAGCGACGAAGCCGACTGGACCGGCACCTTCCCTACCCGCGAAGAGTTCGACATCTACAGTGTACAGACCGGCAACTCCACCCTGGCCGGCATGTTCTCCTCCCACTATTACACGATCAACGTAGCGAATAACATCCTCGAGATCCTGCCCAGTGTGGAAGATCCTACCCTGACCGATGAAGCTTTCCGCAACAGCATCCTGGCCGAAGCCCGCTTCGGTCGCGCTTTCGCCTACCTCGAGCTCGTTCTCGGTTGGGGTGATGTACCCCTCATCCTCACCCCCACCCGGGGCGTGGGCGAGGAACTGAACGTCCCCAAGGACCCCGCTTCGGCCGTGTACGCCCAGATCATTTCCGACCTGGAGTTCGCCGCTGCCAACCTGCAGGATGACATTACCCTCGGCATGACCAAGGCCGCCGCCAACGCGCTGCTGGCTCGCGTCGCTCTGTACCAGGAACGCTGGCAGGACGCCATTGACTACGCTACCCTGGCCATCGGTGAAGATTACGACCTGACCAGCATCCCCTACATGGAGGACGAAATCTGGTTCCTGAAGTACAGCTCCACCGACGGCAACAGCCTCGCCTTCTTCTACGCTCCCTCCGCCCTGAATGGCCGCCTCAGCATTTCGCCCTCCAGCGAGCTGATCAACGCCTTTGAGGAAGGTGACCTGCGGAAAGACGCCACGATCGATACCCTTGACGGCACTTTCTATGGTGTCAAGTACGACGATTTCAACGCTTCCTCCGGTTCACAGACCGACCCCATCCGCTTCATCCGCGGAGCGGAGATGGTACTCATCATTTCCGAGGCTTCGGCCCGCCTGGGAGACTTCGAAACCGCCACCGAAATGATCAATATGGTGCGTAACCGTGCCGGTCTGGACGACATCGAACTCAACGCCGAGAACTTCGAGGACGCCATCCTGCAGGAGCGCTTCGTAGAACTGGCCCTGGAAAGCGGCCACCGCCTCTGGGACGTTCGCCGTATGGGTCGCGCCCTGGAGATCTTCGGCCCCGGCGGCTACGATCCCTGCGACGACGTATGGCCCCTGCCCCAGCGGGAAATTGACCGTAACCCTGCCCTGGAGCAAAACGGTTGCTGCAACTGCTAGGCCGTTAAGCCTAATATTGGATCAACGCCCCGCTTCGGTTTCGAAGCGGGGCGTTGTATATTGGATCATACGGTTTACCTTATGCGTCATCTTCACTTGCGACAAGTTTTCTTGGTAGTCATTCTGGTTTGCCTACTGATCGACATCACCGCAGGGATCACCTGTGCCAATATTTCCGGTGGTAGAGGCGGTGGATACACCCTGGGCTTCACGCTTACCCCATGGCTGTGGGCGCCTTCCCTTCTGGGGGTCGTTTGGTTTATCCTTCGCCGGACGGGCAGTCGTTTATAGGGCGCGGACGCGGGTGCCGGGGACTGTGGTAACCCAATGGCCGGCAAAATTGTACTACGTTTGCACTGCCTAACGCCCTTCCCCATGATAACCGTCATTTCCGGAACCAACCGTCCCGAAAGCCGAACACTGCTGTTTGCCGAGTACTTCGTCGAGGTGTTGCGGGAGATGGGGCAGTCGCCACGCTTGCTGGACATGGCCGATATCCACCACGGGTACCTGCAGGAGGAAATGTACCAGGGTAAGCCCGGGGATCCCGACCTGCACAAGCTGCAGCGCGAATACATTCAACCCACCAGAAAATTTGCCGTCTTCGTGCCCGAATACAACGGCAGCTATCCGGGTGTCCTGAAACTTTTCCTGGACGGCATCTCCGTTCTGGACTATGCCGGCAATTTCAGCGGCAAACACGTCGCCCTGATCGGGGTAGCCTCCGGGCGCGCCGGCAACCTGCGGGGTATGGACCACCTGGCCGACGTTTTCGCGCATATGGGGGCCTGGGTATTGCCCAACCGCCTTCCCATCTCCGGGATCGAGAATCTGCTGACGGGGGACGAGCTGACCGACGCCGACACGAAAAACGCACTTCGGCTTCACGCTGAACAACTAATTGCCGCCTAGAACCGTAATCCTAGAGGAAGCACAACATATATGTCAAAGAATTTACTGATTGTCGAGTCTCCCGCGAAAGCGAAGACTATTGAAAAGATCTTAGGAAAGGATTATACCGTAAAATCATCATTCGGCCACGTACGTGATCTGGATAAAGGTGACGGAGCCGTGGACGTTTCCCGCAATTTTGCCACCAAGTACGTTGTCTCCCCGGAGAAGCGTAAAGTGGTCAAGGAACTGAAGGCAGCCGTGAGCAAGGTCGATACCGTTTGGCTCGCGACCGACGAAGACCGCGAAGGAGAGGCCATCAGCTGGCACCTTTGCGAAGTGCTCAAGCTACCGGTCGACTCTACCAAACGGATCGTGTTCCGCGAGATCACCCCGCCGGCCATCAAAGCCGCCATCAACAACCCCCGTACGGTCGACGTGAACCTGGTCAATGCCCAACAGGCGCGCCGCGTGCTCGACCGCCTGGTTGGCTACGAGCTCTCCGGTGTACTGTGGAAGAAAGTGAAATTCGGCCTCAGCGCCGGACGCGTGCAGTCCGTTACCGTAAAGCTCGTCGTAGAACGGGAGCGGGAGATCATGAACTTCGAGTCGACACCCTTCTTCCGGGTCAACGCCATCTTCACCGTGCGCAACGAGCAAGGAAAAGAAGTTGAACTTAAAGCCGATTCTCCCGATCGATTCGACGATCGGGAAAGCGCCGAAGCTTTCCTGAAGCGCTGCGTAGGTGCCGAATTCAGCATCAGCGACATCGAGGTAAAGCCCGCTAAACGGAAACCGGCACCCCCCTTCACCACCTCCACCCTGCAACAGGAAGCCAGCCGCAAGCTCTACATGAACGTGGAGCGGACGATGCGCACCGCGCAGCGACTGTACGAAGCCGGTCTGATCACCTACATGCGTACCGACAGCATCAGCCTTTCGGAAACCGCCCTGCAGGCAATCGAGAGTGAGGTGACCAAGGAGTACGGCGCCAAGTACAGCAAGGTCCGTCGCTTCAAAAGCAAGAAAAAGGACGCCCAGGAAGCGCACGAAGCGATTCGCCCAAGCTACGTCGACCGCCATACCATTCGGCAGGGCGACCGCGACGAGCAGCGGCTCTACGAGCTGATCTGGAAGCGAACCATGGCCTCCCAGATGGCCGACGCCGAGCTGGAAAAGACCACCGTCCACATTGCCATCGACAAGGCCCCCGATGCACGCCTGCGTGCCCAGGGTGAGGTCCTGAAGTTCGACGGATTCCTCAAGCTCTACATCGAAAGCAACGACGACGATGAAGAGGACGAAACCACTGAAGGCATCCTCCCCCCGCTGTCGAAAGGCCAGATACTGCCACTCCGCGAAATGACGGCCACGCAGCGTTTCACCCGGCCGCCCGTCCGCTACACGGAAGCCAGCCTGGTCAAGAAACTTGAAGAACTGGGAATTGGTCGTCCCTCTACCTACGCCCCTACCGTTTCCAAGATCATGGACCCCAAAAGGGGGTACGTCACCCGCGAAAACCGGGACGGTGAGGAACGGTCTTTCGACGTACTTACCCTGAAGGAGGGTAGCATCAGCCACGAACAGAAAACCGAGATCACCGGCACGGTAAAGAACCGTCTTTTCGCCAGCGACATCGGGATGGCAGTCAGCGACTTCCTAGACGAGCATTTTCAGGACGTGATGACCTACCAGTTCACCGCTGAGATCGAGGACAAGTTCGACGAAGTGGCGGAAGGCCTGGTCACCTGGACCCAGATGCTGGAAGATTTCTACCACCCCTTCCACGAGAACGTGGAGGAAACCACCGAAAGCGCGGACCGCGTCACCGGAGAACGGATCCTCGGCAACGACCCCGCCACCGGCAAGACCGTTCTGGTACGCCTCAGTCGCAACGGCCCCGTGGTGCAGTTGGGTGCCCCGGACGAACTGGTACCAGAAGAAAAGCCCCGCTACGCCAACCTGCCCAGCGGCGTGAGCATGGAGGAGATCGAACTAGAGGCCGCCCTGCCCCTCTTTGACCTGCCGAAGGTTCTCGGTGAGATCGATGGTCGGGAAACCGCCGTCGGCATCGGCCGCTTCGGGCCTTACATCCGTTGGGGGGAAGACTTCATCAGTCTGCCCAAAGGCGATGACCCCCACTCGACCACCCTCAGCGACGCCAAGGCGCTGGTGGCGGCAAAGAAAAAGGCCGACGAGCCGGTAATGACTTACAAAGGACTGCCCGTCACCCAGGGCGAAGGCCGCTTCGGTCCCTTCCTGAAATGGAACGGGATGTTCGTCAACATACCCAAGCGCTACGACCCCGACAACCTCAGCACGGAAGATATGACCGAGCTCATCCAGGCCAAGGAAGAAAAGGAAGCCAATCGGTATATTCAGCGGTTCGAGGAAGATAAAATCGACATCGAGCAGGGCCGCTGGGGACCCTTCATCCGCTTCAAGAAGAAGTCACTGAAGCTGCCCACCGTCGACGGCAAGAAGATGAGCCGCGAACAGGCCGCCGAACTTTCGCTCGACGAGGTGAAGAAGATCATCGAGGAGCAAGTGCCGAATGCTTTCAAGAGCAAGGCCAAGAAACCCGCCGCGAAGAAGAAAGCCCCCGCAAAACGGAAAGCGGCCGCGGCCAAAAAGAAGTAACCACCTTATGACCCGGGGGCGCAGGTCCCCGGGCAACAATACCCGCCATGGCAGAGGACAACAAGAAAACACCGCAGAACCAGTTGAGCATCGACCTTCCCGAGGACATCGCCGAAGGCGTATACTCTAACCTGGCCATCATCACCCATTCCAGTTCGGAGTTCGTCGTGGACTTCGTGCGCATCGTGCCCAACGCCCCGAAAGCGAAGGTGAAAAGCAGGGTCATCCTAACGCCTGAGCACGCCAAACGATTGCTGGCCGCCCTGGCGGATAATGTCCAGAAGTACGAACGGCAGTTCGGCGTCATCAACAACAGCAGCGGTGGCAACGGTCCGCAGTTTCCACCTACCTCCTTCACGCCCACCGCACAGGCGTAAATAGGAGAAATTATCGGGTAGAACTTTTTGCGCTCTGTCCGGTAGTTGTATATTTGCAGCCGCTTAGCTTTACAGGGTCGATTAGCTCAGTTGGTTTAGAGCGTTGCATTGACATTGCAGAGGTCACTGGTTCGAATCCAGTATCGACCACCCATAAGAAGAGTTCGGGATGTGGCGCAGCCCGGTAGCGCACACGCCTGGGGGGCGTGGGGCCGCTGGTTCGAATCCAGTCATCCCGACACCACGTGAGAAGGTCAGCTTGCTTAGCAAGTTGGCCTTTTCTCATTTTACCCTGTACGTAATGAGCTGTGGATCAAGCGGCTACCGATATTTCGCTGTCTTCCGTCGTCCCAAGGACTGGAACGGAAGCGGGGAAAGTGTCCTTTTCTGCCCCATCACCCCTACCCTATCTTTGGATTACCAATCACCCAGGATACCGACATATTCCATAACCGCGTCATCGCTTGCTTCGCGCCGGCGCCCTTGCTAATCCCGAAAACCAACGGTACCATGGTAGAAGATGAATTGATTTGAACCACTACCCCCGACTGGTGGCATTAAACCGAGAATTGAAGAAGGTATCGTCGGCCGGTATCTTTTCCGGTGCTTTTTGCCACAAAATGTGTCGTATCTTGTGCGGGTATGAATGAGCATTTGAACCCTACCGCCGCTCACCTATCCCCCGAGGACGGGGCCATGGAGCGTGCCCTTCGGCCCGACAGCCTAAGTGAATTCAGCGGTCAGCCGAAGATCGTCCAGAACCTGAAGGTATTCATCCAGGCAGCCGTGCAGCGGGGCGACTCTCTCGACCACGTCTTGCTGCACGGGCCTCCCGGTCTCGGCAAGACTACCCTCAGCCACATCATCGCCAACGAACTGGGGGCGGAATTGAAGCTCACCAGCGGCCCGGTACTCGAGAAACCCGGCGACCTGGCTGGCTTGCTGACCAACCTGAACGAGGGCGATGTGCTCTTCATTGATGAGATTCACCGCCTGAATAACGTAGTGGAAGAGTATCTCTACTCGGCTATGGAGGATTACCGCATTGACATCATGATCGACAGCGGCCCCAATGCCCGGTCGGTCCAGATATCCCTGAACCCCTTCACGCTGGTGGGCGCCACCACCCGTATGGGCCTGCTCACCGCACCGATGCGCGCCCGTTTCGGCATCAACTGCCTGCTGGATTACTACGACGTGGCTACGCTCGTGTCGATCATCAAGCGATCCTGCGAGATCCTCCACGTCCCCATCACCGACGAAGGGGCCCAGGAGATTGGCCGCCGCAGCCGGGGTACGCCGCGGATCGCCAACGCCCTGCTGCGACGCATCCGCGACTTTGCTCAGGTCAAGGGCAACGGCACCATTGATAAGGAGATCGCCGACTACGGCCTGGCGGCGCTCAACGTCGACGAGGGCGGACTGGACGAAATGGACAACAAGATCCTGGACGCCATCATCCACAAATTCAAGGGCGGCCCGGTAGGACTGTCCACCATCGCTACCGCTGTCGGTGAGGAGACCGGCACCATTGAGGAGGTTCATGAGCCTTTCCTGATTATGGAAGGTTACCTGATGCGCACGCCCCGGGGGCGGCAGGCAACCGAAAAGGCCTACTACCATATCGGAGCTACCCCGCCGGGTACGGCGAATACGCTTTTCGAATTTTAGGGCCCTTCCGGCGCTCTTTATTCTTCCTCTGAAAGTACCTGGGCGGCGGCTTTCACCGTGTCCACTACCTTCTGCACTTCGTGCTCCGCGGTGTCGACCGCCTGATCGATCCGCTCGGTAGCCTTACTAAGCAGCGAAGGTGCGGCGGTACGTTCTTTCCGGGGTACGTGGACCTCGCCGGCCAACACCTGGCTCAAAGCCGCGAAATTGGCGACGTGATCGCCCGGGGGGGCAGACTTCATCGACTTGCGGTCGGCCTTGGCCTGCTTTTTACCCGCTTTGATGGCTTCCGCGGCGGCCTTCAGTTTGGCTTCCTCTTCGGGTGAGAGATTGCGGTCCTGCATGGAGGCGGCAATCTTGGCCTTGGCTGCCGCTTTGGCCTGGCGCTCGGCGGCCTTGCGTGCTTCTTTTTCCGCCCGCTGCTTGTCCTTTTCCATTCGGGCTTCCAGCATGGTCTGGGTCTTGACCATATCGGCGAGCTTCTCATTCTTGCTGGCGATACGGCTCTCGATCATGACAATCTTGGCCTGCCGGATCTGGGCCTCAAGCTGCCCGTCAGTACGCTCGATGCGCCGACGCTCGAATTTCAGGTCTTCCTCATCGCGTCCGATGCTCTTGCGCATCCGTTCCATGGCCTTCATCAGTCCCTGGTAGCGCGCTTCGTTGCGACCGATGGCACCGCCGCCGGCCGCTTTGTCACCGCTTCCCTGGCCGCGTTTCTCCTTCACCGTCTTGAAGGCCGCGTCGATACGTCCGTAGATGGCGTCACGGTCCTCCTTGGTGAATTTGACGCCGTGGAATTTGCGCTGCACGTCCCGCAGTTCCTGGAACACCTTGTTGAGATGGGTTCCTTCTTCGATGCGGGTCTCCAGTCCCTCCAGCAATTTGGCGAATTTCTCCTTTTGCTTGGCGGATTCCGCTTCGTATTGGGCATTGACCGCCTGCCGCAGTTCTTTGAGGCGCGCAAAGACGGCGTCGGAGCGCTTGCGCAGTTCGTTCCCCTGTTCACGCATGAGGGTTTTGTCCTGGAGCTGTCCCTGCACCTTCTGCCAGAAAGCCTTGGCCTGGTTCCAGAGTTCACCGCTGTAGGCACCCGCGCGCTCGATCCGGTCTTCTATTTCGGCCAGTTCGCTGCGGTAGTTCTGGGCGAGTTTTTCGCTCAGAACGTGAAAATGCCATTCGGTCTGGGCGCGCAGGATCATGTCGGTCTGCTCGGCGCGGAGGTCGTCCGGTAGCAGGGACTCGGACACGCTCAGTTCGCGGGCGATCACCCGGTCGGGTTCCGGTAATTCGGCCTCATCCCCCTTTCTCCACTTTTCCATGAAGGCGGTGTACACCTCGTCGGTCACCACTTTTTCGGGGAAGGTTTCGATGCGTACGATGTTATCGGTCACTTGGAGCTCGATGGTGATCAGTACGCGTTTTTCCTGGGCGTCACGCCCCCAGACGGCAATTCGGTTTCGCATGGCGATGGTCTGTCGTAGTCGGCGGGTCCGCGGGTGCGGTGATCCTGAAAGCCGAGCTATCTGCAATGGTTCATGTCAGCAACAACGCTAACTTACAAATTGTGTGGCGGTCAGGCGGTGATGCGCTGACCGATGAGGTTATTCTCGAGAAGGTATTCGGCGATCTGGACGGCGTTGGTCGCGGCCCCTTTGCGGAGGTTATCGGCCACGATCCACAGGTTGAGTCCGTTTTCGATGCTTTCGTCGCGCCGTATGCGGCCAACGAATACTTCGTCGCGGTGCTTAGCCAGCAGGGGCATGGGATAAATGTTGGACCGGGGGTCATCCTGGACCACCACTCCGGGCACCTGGGCAAGCAACTCCCTGACCTTCTCGACGGTGAAGGGGTGCTCGAATTCGACGTTGACGCTTTCGCTGTGGCCACCGTGAACGGGCACGCGAACGGCGGTGGCCGTGACGGCAAGTTTCGGCTCACCGAGGATCTTGCGGGTCTCGTGTACCAGTTTCATTTCCTCTTTCGTGTAGTCGTTATCGAGGAATACGTCGCAGTGCGGAATGCAGTTTTCGTAGATGGGATAGTGGTAGGCGGGATCTTCGCTCTTGCCCCCGTCGCGCTCGGCTTCGTACTGGCGCACGGCCTTTACGCCGGTACCCGTGAAGGATTGGTAGGTGGAGATTACCAAACGCTTGATCTTGAACGCCCGGTGCAGGGGGGCCAGGGCCACGACCATCTGGATGGTCGAGCAGTTGGGGTTGGCGATGATGAGGTCATTGGCGGTGAGCTCGTCGGCGTTCACTTCCGGAACCACGAGCTTTTTATCGGGATCCATCCGCCAGGCGCTGCTGTTGTCGATGACAACCGTACCAACGGCGGCGAATTTGGGGGCCCATTCCAGGCTGGTCGAACCGCCGGCCGAAAAAATGGCCACGTCGCAGCGGGCGTCCACGGCATCCTGCAGGGACACCACCGTATACGACTTGCCGCGGTACTCAATCTGTTTGCCAACGGACCGCTCCGAGGCTACGGGCAGCAGCTCGGTAATCGGGAAGTCGTGCTCCTTCAGCACTTCAAACATCACGCCACCGACGAGGCCGGTGGCACCAACTACGGCAACCTTCATCCTGGATTATTTTGGGGAGGTCGAAGATAAGGTATATAGCCGGGAGCCACGGCTCACCGGGATTGGCACGGCACCTGCGTACGCGCCCTAGAGCTTGTTGCCTTCACCGGGGAAGGCCACCTTGGGTTCGAAGGCGAGGGCCTCCTCCTCGGTCATATAACCGTAGGCGATGATGATGACGGTGTCGCCGACCTGGCAGCGACGGGCCGCAGCGCCGTTGAGGCAAATGATGCCGGAGCCCTCTTCGCCGCGGATGGTGTAGGTTTCGATGCGCTCCCCGTTGTTGTTGTTGACGATCTGCACCTTTTCTCCCTCGATGATGCCGGCTGCGTCGAGCAGTTGACCGTCGATGGTGATGCTGCCTACGTAGTTGAGGTTGGCCTCGGTAACGGTAGCGCGGTGAATCTTTCCTTTAAAGCGTTGAATCAGCATAATCGGTTGGGGTGGTTGGGCTAAAAGCGGTGCCGGCATACAAACGCGCCGGTCGTACTAAGGGTTGGCGGTAATGGCAATGCGGTTGTCTATGAGTCGGACGGCACCGACCCGCACGGCGGTAGCGACCACCAGTTCGCGCACGGGCTCACCGTCCTGATAAGGCAGTAGCGTATCGCCGTCTACCACTTCGACATATTCGGGTTCGAGCAGGGGTACCGCCTGCATTCCTTTTATGGCCAGCCGCTCAAGTTCGCGGGCGGGCCAGTGCGAGCGCAACCCGGCGGCCACGGCCGAAAGGTGGCGGTTGATCTTGGCGGCCGCCCGTCGCTCCTCAACATTGAGGCGCCGATTGCGGGAACTCATGGCCAGTCCGTCGGCTTCCCGAACCGTAGGAACGCCCGTGACGCTCACCTGCAGACCCAGCAGGTCGACCATGCGGCGGACCACGGCGACCTGTTGATAGTCTTTCTGCCCCATGTACAGTACGTGTGGCCGGACGATGTCGAGCAGGCGGCTTACCACCTGGACCACTCCGGCGAAGTGTCCGGGCCGGCTGGCGCCCTCCATGCGCGTGGTCAGGCGACCAAAGTCGAGATGCGCCACGGGATTGTCCTGCAGGCCGGCGGGGTACACGTCATCCACCGTCGGGAGGTAGAGGTAATGGCAGCCATACTCGCGCAGCAGTTGGATATCGGCATCCGGGGTGCGGGGGTAGGCGGCCAGATCCTGACCGTCGTTGAACTGCGTAGGATTTACGAAGATACTGGCCACCGTTACCGCCTGCTCGGCGGCGCTGTGCCGCACCAGGGCGGCGTGTCCCGCGTGGAGTGCTCCCATGGTGGGGACGAAGCCGATGGTCCGGTTGGCGGCGCGTTCGGCGGCGAGCGCGGTGGTCAGCTCGGATGCGGTGGAGAAAATTTTCAAGTACCGTTCGGATTGGGCCGGCGGCGGGGCCGCTAATGGGCGGCGAAGATAGGGGGTGTCGGCAATATTTTGTAACTTTGCCAGCCTTGGGGCCGTGCGAGGGCTCCCGTGCCGGAGCGCAATGGCGGTCGGGCTCGTCAATAACCTGAAACGCGATCATAAGATATGAGCAAAACTAAGGTGCTGATTGTAACCCAGGAAATGGATCCCTACACGGAGCTGACTGAGATAGCCACTACCGTCCGGGCCCTGGCCCCCTACCTCCAGAAAAACCAGATGGAAATCCGCGTGCTGATGCCACGCTACGGCACCATCAACGAACGCCGCCACCGGCTGCACGAGGTCGTCCGCCTTTCCGGCATGAACATCATCGTCGACGATGACGATTACCCCCTGATCATCAAGGTGGCCTCCCTGCCCGACAAGGGCGTGCGGATGCAGGTCTACTTCCTCGACAACGAAGACTTCTTCAAGCGGAAGTTCGTCCACGTCGACAAGGCCGGCAACCCCTTTGAAGACAACGCCGACCGCGCGGTCTTCTTCAGCAAGGGAGTGATCGAGACCGTCCGCAAGTTCGGTTGGCCGCCCGACATCATCCACGTCCACGGCTGGATGACGAGCCTGATCCCCTTCTACCTGCGTACCGCCTACAAGAACGAACCACTGTTCAAGAACAGCAAGATCGTCTACAGCCTCTATCAGAGCGGTCCGGAGAACCACATCACCGACGACTTCGCCATGAAAGCCAGCATCAACGCCCTGAGCGAAGATGACCTGGCACCGTACCTCGAAGACGGCAAGCCTGCCCTCCACCGCGGTGCCATCAAGTACAGCGACGCCGTTATTCGCGGCAGCGAAGAGATTGACGACAGCCTCTCCGAGGCCCTGGCCAAGGCCGACATCCCCGTACTAAACGTGCAGGGCGATGAAGCGCCCAAGGCCAGCATCGAGTTCTACAAGGAACTGCTGGCGGCCGAAGTCGAGAAGTAACCAACCCTTCCGACCCTCGGTGCCTCTCTACTGAAAAACGACGAGTCCTTTTCCTGCATCCGGAAAAGGGCTCGTTTACTTTTCACCGCCCGTTCCCCTGCCGCCCGACGGCTTCCCTTTTCCCCTAGATTACACCAGATGAAAGTTGTTTTCGCCTTAGTTCTTATTTCCCTGTTGTACGCCTGTACGGACCCCATAACGGTCGGTTCCGAACTGCTCGACAGCGACCGGGCCAGCGTAGGTGAGCGTACCGACCTTCCCTTTACTACCCGCGTGGTCCGGGAAGACAGTCTGCTTTCCTATAACGGCACCAGCGTACAGTTCAACGACGAGCGGGCCGTCCCGACACCGGGCGCCTTCACTTTCGGCCAGATCGAGGAACCCACCTTCGGTACCACCCGGCACAGCGTCTACCTGACGCCCCGCCTGCCGCGCAATGCCAGTGGGCTGCCCATCGTGCCGCAATTTGCCAGCTTGCTTAATGTGACTATCGATTCCGTGGTCGTCATCCTACCCATCGATACGGTGCGGGCTTTTTACGGATCGGGGCGCACCTTCCCCTACCAAGCCTTCGAGATCAGCGAGCCGATCGGGTTCCTTTCCGACTACTACACGGACGACTCCTTCCCCACCGAGGGTACAAACCTGGGCTACGACGGATCCTTCACGGCCACGAAGGAGGCCACTCTGGTGCGGGATACCTCGATCACCAGTCCGGCCGTCGAGCGGGCCCACGTACGGGTGCGGCTTTCCGATGACTTCGCCGCCCGCATCGACGCCCTGCCGGCGGAGAGCTACACGACGGATTCCACCTTCCGCGACGACTTCGCGGGCATTTACCTGACGCCCGACGGTCCCAGCCAGGCCCTTGTCACCCTGGCGGCCGCCGAACCCGCGAACCAGACGCCCTACAGTGGCTTCAACTTCTACTTCCAGGACTCCACGGGACAACCGGCCTTCTACCGCATGGGCTTCCTGCTGGCGCTCCCCAATAACGACTACGATTACTCCGGCTCACTCGTGGAACCTTTGCTGGAGCCCGGCCCCGACAACGAGATGGTCGCCGTGGCCGGCCAGGGCGGCGTAATGACCGAGATCAACCTTGAGGATATTGGCTCCCTGGAAAACCGCGTCATCAACCGCGCGGTGCTGGAAATCCCCGTCGCCAATGTAGAGGGGGTTTCCTATTCGGACTATCCCCTGCCCACGCGTCTGGAGCTGTTTTACCGCGCCAGCCAGGATGGGCCGCTGCTCTTTATCGAGGATCGCGTGGAACTGGTCCGTACACGGGCCAGCAACGCCAACGTCAATTTCTTCCTGGGCGGTGGTCTTGAGACCGAGGACAATGTGCGACTGTATTCGCCGGCCTTTTCGATCCATATGCAGCGGATTATCGACGGTGAAGTCCCACCCCGGCTCTATCTTCGCGTTACTCCACTGGAGACCAATGAAATCCGGGCCGCCCGTGCCTTGCTCAACGGTCCCGCCGCCGGCGTAAATCCCGCCCGAATCCGGGTGACCTTCACCGACCTGGATTGAGCCCGGGCAACTTATACCGGCCCGGTTCGTTAGTAAGCATGGAACTTTATTGAGTGTAAGGTCCATTGACATCCGTAACACCCCGGGATTATCCCCTGATATGCGCGCTTTTTTGTTTCCGCTCCTTTGGATGCCGAATGCAATACCACCCACCTACCCCGCGCGCACCCATCCCAAAAACATCTTAAACTGCTTTACCTATGTGTGGAATTGTAGGCTACATCGGCCATCGTCAAGCTGATGCCCTTATAATTAAGGGACTGGAACGTCTGGAATACCGGGGCTACGACAGCGCCGGCATCGCGATCCTGAACGGCGAGCTTTCGATCTGGAAGAAGAAAGGGAAGGTCTCAGCCCTGCGCAAGGAAATAGCCAAGAACAATACTACCGGTACGGTAGGAATCGGACACACCCGCTGGGCCACTCACGGAGAACCCAACGACGTCAATGCCCACCCCCATACCGGCGGCAACCGTCGGCTGGCCCTGGTCCACAACGGAATCATAGAGAACTACGCGGTACTAAAGAACGCCCTCATCGCCGAAGGCCACACCTTCGAGAGCGAGACGGATACGGAAGTATTGGTCCACCTCATTGAAGAGATCCAGGACGAAGGCGATCTGCCGCTGGAAGAAGCCGTCCGCCTCGCCCTCGTGCGCGTGGAAGGCGCCTACGCCATAGCCGTGGTTGACAGCCGCAATCCGGAAGTCCTGGTAGGTGCCCGCAAAGCCAGTCCGCTGGTAGTGGGCATCGGTGAAGGCGAGTTCTTCATCGGCTCCGATGCGTCGCCCTTCCTCGACAGCACCCGCCGGGTGGTCTACCTGGACGACAACCAGATCGCCACCATCACCCTGCAGGAAGGTCTGAAAATCAAGAACACCGAGAACGAAGCCCAGCCCCCCTTCATCCAGGAGCTGGACATGCAGATCGAGGCCCTCGAAAAGAACGGCTACGATCACTTTATGCTCAAGGAGATCCACGAGCAGCCCACTACGATCTACGATGCCATGCGCGGACGGATCAGCAGCAAGGAAAACCGGGTCACACTCCGCGGCCTGGAGGAATACGCTAACCGCTTCGTGCGGGCCAATCGCATCATCATCGTGGCCTGCGGCACCAGTTACCACTCCGGGCTAATCGGGGAATACCTGATCGAGGACCTGGCCCGCATCCCCGTCGAGGTGGAGTACGCCAGCGAATTTCGCTACCGGAACCCCATTCTCAACGAGCGCGACATCGTAATTGCCCTTAGCCAAAGCGGGGAAACGGCCGATACCCTGGCCGCCCTCGAGCTTGCCAAAAGCAAGGGTGCCATGATCTACGGTATCGTCAATTCCGTAGGCAGCAGCATCGCCCGTCTCACCGACGCCGGAAGCTACATTCACGCCGGCCCGGAGATCGGAGTGGCAAGTACGAAAGCCTTTACCGGTCAGGTGACGGTATTGACCCTGCTGGCCCTTAGCATGGCCCAGAAACTGAGCACGATCAGCAGCACCACCTTCCATACGCTTACCGCGGAACTGGAAAGGATCCCCGAAAAGGTGAAGGAGTGCCTGCAAGCCGACGAGCACATCCGCTACATCGCCAAGGAGATCAAGCACCACCACAACGCCCTATACCTGGGCCGGGGCTACAACTTCCCCGTCGCCCTCGAAGGCGCGCTGAAACTCAAGGAGATCAGCTACATTCACGCCGAAGGCTACCCCGCCGCCGAAATGAAGCACGGCCCCATCGCCCTCATCGATGAAACCATGCCGGTCATCGTTACGGCCACCAACCGGTCGGCCTACGAGAAGATCATCAGCAATGTGCAGGAAGTACTGGCCCGCAAAGGGGTGGTGATTGCCGTCGTACCGAAGGGTGAGACCGCCATCAGTTCGATGGCCCACCACGTGATCGAAATTCCCAATACAGAAGAACAGCTGTCTCCCCTGCTGTCCGTCATTCCCCTTCAACTACTGAGTTACCACATCGCCGTGGAACTGGGACGCAACGTCGACCAGCCCCGCAACCTCGCCAAGTCGGTAACCGTCGAATAAACCCGCGCATCCGGCCCGCGTATCAACTAACAAAAACCCCCGTATGGATTGGGATATCGAATATAATACCAGCAACGCAGAACTGATCTACAGCGAGTACGGTCGAACCGTCCAGGAGCTCCTTCAGAAAGCGAACGAGATCGAGAGCGACGAAGACCGGCAGGCCTACGTCGAGCGGGTCATCAAGCTCATGCTCCAGATGCAGCCCAGCGTCAAGCAGCAGGAGAACTACCAGGAACGGCTGTGGAAGCACGCCTTCCGGATCGCCGGCGGCAAACTGAACGTGACCGTACCGGAAGGAATCAACGCTACCCCGGATCCCGAAGGCGTCACCCCCGAACCCCTCCCCTATCCCGACAGCCACAAGCGCATGCTTCACTACGGGAAGAACGTACTGGCCCTCATCGACAAGGGCAAGGCCATGGAAGACGGCCCCGAACGCGACCTGGTAACTTACACGGCAGCCTACTACATGAAGGTGGCCCTAACCGACTGGCGCGACGGCAAGTTTTTCAATGAGGACATGATTCGCAAGGACCTTTACGAGCTAAGCGACAAAACCCTGGTACTGCCCAAGGATGCCAAGATTGGTGAGCCCAGCAGCAACCAACCTTCCCAGGATACCGGCACACGCCGCAAGAAGAAAAAGAAGAAAGGCGGCGGTGGCGGCGGAGGCGGCGGCGGCGGCAACCGCAGTCGCAATTCCGGCAACCGCAGCCGCGGACGCCGGCGGCGCTAGAACCTAAAAAGCCCCGTTACGTGATCGTAACGGGGCTTTTTTAATGCTGTAACTTCAGCGGGCGGCGGAGAATAACGCGCGGACCGGTTTAGCCGAGGCGATTGACGTGCTCGGCCAGACCGGACTTCAGGTTATTGGCCTTGTTCTGGTGCCAGAGATTGCGCTTGGCCAGACGGTCGATCATGCTGAACAACTGCGGCAGTTGCTTTTCAGCTTCCGTGCGGTCCTCGAGATCCCGGAGCTTGCGGATGGCCGACCGGGTAGATTTCTTGTAGTAGCGGTTGTGGAGGCGCTTGCGCTCGTCCTGACGAATCCGCTTCTTGGCTGATTTATGATGTGCCATGGATAGATATTTTAGTCTTGGTTACGCTCCGCCGCGAGGATAGAGCTGAATTAGTCCGCAAAAGTACGACCAATTCCCTAGTTTACCAACTGTAGCTGATCCGAAAATTAATGCTTCTGCCCGGAGCATCGGCGAAGTACCGCTGCCGGTCCAGGTAATCGCGGTAGGCCTGATCCAGGAGGTTCTCGACTTCCAGTTCAAGGTTAAGGGGATTGCCGCCGAGGGTCAGGGTCTTCGCTAGTCCCGTTCCGATCAGGGCGTAGCCCGGTGGCGGGGGCAGAATATCCTGTTGGGGCTCGATGCGGTCCTGTCGCGCTACTACCAGGGCGGTAGCGGAAAGGGTAAGGTCGTTTGTCAGAGTATAGGTGAGGGCACTGCGCCAGTTCAGGGGAGGCATGTATACGAGTGGCAGCCCGTCCGATCGATTGTACCCCTGAACCACTGCCAGGCCACTCTCCAGATCGAAATCGGCCACATGCGCCAGCACGGCCAGTTGGCCGCCCCAGAGTTCGGCGTCCACGCCCCGGTAGGTGAAAACGGGGAAAGCCCCCCGGACGGTCAGTCGGAATTCCTGACCGGGCTCCAGGTTAATGAAGTTGTCGACGCGCTGGTAAAAGAGCCCGCCGGATACGGAAAGTGCACCGTTGCGGCTACCGTAACTCAGGTCCAGTGACCCCTTGAGCGATTGCTCCGGAACCAGGCTGCGGTCGCCTTCCTCGATGCCACTCACACCCTGGTGGAGTCCCTGGCTGTAGAGTTCATTGATCTGGGGGGCCCGCTGTCGGAAGGTGATCTCGCTTTCGCCACTGAGCCGGCTGTTCACCCGCAGGCTGGCACCCGCGCTCGCGCCCAAAGTATTGTAGTGGTGGCGGTACCGGACGACGCGCCGCGGGAGGTCGCGGCTGATGGTGAGGGCCTCGTAAAACTGGTGGTCCAGGCGCAGGCCGAAGTGATAGCGGAACTTTTCGGGCTTGTGGTGGAACGTCAGGTAGCCCCCCACCCGGTTGGCCAGGTAGTCGGGAATCAGGGGCAGTATGCCGGTGCCTGGCTGGTTGGTGTTGTCGACATTTTCCAGCTGGACGCCCGCCTCGAGCGACCGAAAAGCACCGAGTTTACGCTGGTGACCGGCCTCCAGGAGATGGCTGTACTGCAGGAGTTTCAGTGCCGCCTGGCCGTCGTCGCCCCGGCGTACGTCGAATTCCTTGCGGTTGTCGAGCTGCCCACCGTACTGCACGGTATACGAGGTTCGGTCGGTTGGAGTGAAGATGAGTTCGCCCTTTAGCAGGTGATGACTAACCCGCTGCCGCGGGGAAGCAAAATCGTAGCTGAAGCCACTTTCCGTATAGAAGGGTCTTTCCCGGCCGATGGCTTCCTGCAAGTCGCTCAGGTTGCCGACGTGGGAGCCGCGCAGGACACCGATCTCAGCGTTGAACAGGCTATAGTAGCCACGCGCCGTAAGTTTCGGGCTGATGAACTTGGCTGCCTGCAGGGCGAAGTCACCTTCCCGTTGTCCGGTATTGGTGAGGTAGTAGTCGGGGGCCCTGCGGTCTCCGCTCATCTTGAGGCTCCCGCTGAGTCGGTAAGCGACGAAGGCCGTGTCCGTGAGCCGGGCATTCAGGGTATGGCCCCATCCGTTGGAGTGCAGGCCGTAGGCCACTTTACCGCCCGGGGAGGTACGTTCGGTCAGGGGGGCCGGCTCGATGAGCACCGTAGGCCCCAGCGTACTGCCGGCGTAGCGCAGCGCATCCACGCCTTTGACAACACGCACGTAGGCCGCTACCCAGGGGTCGATTTCCGGAGCGTGGTCGTTGCCCCACTGCTGCCCCGCCTGGGGCACACCGTTGTTCTGGATGCTCAGCCGGTTGCCGTACAGTCCTTCAAAGACGGGTTTGTTCGCCGCCGTTCCCGTACGCAGGCTACTGACGCCCGTGATGCGTTCCAGGACCAAACCAAGCTGCTGGTCGGCCTCCCGGTCGAGCCGCTCCTCGTACGCCACCCCGGCACCGGTGGAAGTTACCGTGACGGTCTCGGTATAATTGTCGTGGTGGTGCAGGTATACGTTGAAGGAGGTGTCCTGCCGCAGATCGAAGGTCACCACCTTGGGATCGCAACCAATGTGGCTGAAGCGCAGCGTAAGGGGGCCCGGGCAGCGCGCCGTCAGTTCGAAGCGGCCGTCGGCATCGGCCTGCACGCCCTCCCCGCTTTCCACGGCATATACGCTCGCGAAGGCCAGTTCCTCACGGCCGTGCTCGTCGAGCATTTTTCCCGAGACGCTCAGGTTACAGTCCTGGGCGCGAACGCAGGTGCAAAGCCCCAGTAGCAGGGCGCCGGCTAAGAGGGTTCCGCGGTTCATTATCCTAATTTCCGATCGATACCGGGAAGGTGACCTCGATATCGGTCTCTCCTCCGGCTGCGGAGGGGTTGGAAATGGTGGCCGAACTTCCCTTGGTGGGCAGGTGGCGAAGGATAATCTTGAGGGTGCCACTGGAGAACCCGCCGGTCTCCACTTCGGTCAGGACGCCCAGGGGATTGCCGTCGCCGTCCGAATCACGGTACCGGATGGTGGTCTCCAGCCCCGCACTGGGAATGTAGAAGAATTGGTGGTCGGCGGCCTCGTTGATGACCTCGGCGGTGATGTCCTGGGGATTGCTGGAATCCGACAAGTTGGCCACGATAAGGGTACCGTCGTAGAGCGTATTGACGGCCAGGGAGCCGGTTACGTTGACCAGCGCGGGTTCGGCGCCGTCGCCGTCCGGGTCGCTGAAGGTCATGGTGACCTCTTCACTGCCGCCGCCGACGGGCTTGAGCTGGTAGATGACGTCGGTAATCACTTCCTCCTCGTTCTCGATCACGGGGTCTTCCTTGCTTCCACAGGCGGAACAGACGAACAGGAAAAACAGAAGGGCAATGGGCAGGAAACGGGTCATGGGTAATGCTGAGGTTATTGGGTTAGCAACGCGTAAGAAGCGTGGCGGTTGGCGCAAAGGTAAAAGAGCCCCGACTGCAGTAGCAGCCGGGGCTCGAAATGGTCATGTCTGTTGCGGAACCCGGTCGTGACTCGGTCCCTGCTTCAGATAGGTTTAATTCTGTGCGAGGCGGTCCATGACCTCTCCCAATTCGCGGATGATCTGCTCACCGGCGGGGTCCTCTACTAGGGCGGTCATGATGTAGTTGCGGTCGGCGTCCTGCACCAGGGCGCAGTCGGCGTGGTAGACGCTCCAGGAGCCCGACTTGCGGTACACCTTGGCGCGGGGGGCAACGCGATCGAGAGTATTGACGAACTTGTGGTGCAGCTCGGGGTCAACGAGGTAGCTCATCATTTTTTCGCTGCTCTCGGGGCTTACCAGACGACCGTTGGCCAGCAGGTAGAAGTAGCGGCAGATCTGGTCCGTGGTAGCGGCGTGGCTGATGCCCTTCATCGGATCGGGGTAGCGGCGACCGCCGGCGGCGTAGCGCTTGCCTACCCAAAGTCCGCCTCCGTTCTTGGGATCGTAGAGTTCGTGACGCGGATCGCGCATGGTGCGCTCGATGTGCTCGAAGGACACGCGGTCGATCATGCGGGTAGTGGCTGCGTTGTTGGATTTGGCGATCATAAGGCGCATATCGGCTTTGATCTCGGGGGTTTCCTTCAGTTCGCCCCGTTCGATGGCATCGTGGGCAGCGGCCAGTACGGCGATCTTGGGCAGGCTGGCGGCGTACATCATGTGCTTGCCGTTCAGGGTGGCGAAGCGGGGGTTGGTCTCGTCGCGCAGGTCTACCAGGCCGACGGAAAGTTTCTTGCTGCGGTAAAGCTTGGCCCAGACCGGGTTAGCCAGGATGGCGGCTTTAAGCTGGGATTCGAAGGTCTTGTCCTCGTAGTCGCGCAGTCGGTAGGAGGGAGCGAGGACTTCTTCGGTAATTTCGGGAAGAACGGGTGTTTCGGCAGTGACTTTTTCTTCGGTAGGCGTCTCAAGGTTAACCGGAACGAAAAAAGCATTGGCAGCCGTAAAATCTCCGTTGAGGTAACTGGTTAGGTCCAGATCGGTACTGCTCATGAAGAAGGCGGCAGCTACGGAGAGGAAAAGGAAGAAAGGTTTCTTAAGCATAAGGATAGACTTGCACGTTAAACAGGGTCCGGACCACCGGAGGGTGGTACCGTGATAAGGCTGTAGTCTGGTGTTGCTTGGCTGGAAAGTCGCGAAAAATCAAGCCGGCGACTCGGCTGAACTGGGGCCGCCCCGTGGGGCGTCGGATTGAATACAATACAAAGGTAGACAGGGTTGCTGAGCATTCCAACTGAAATGCGGCAAATCGGCCGTTTAACAGAACCTTAACGGCCGTGCGCCGGCTCTAGTACGACCGGACCGAAACTTTTGTTGCCCAGACCGTTAGAACGGTTCCCTTAAAATTCAGATGTCTGGTGGAAGACGATCTCCGGGTGGTTATCCTTGGCCATTTGCAGCGTCCAGGCACTCTCCGCGAGATAGACCATCCGCCCCTCTTTGTCCAGGGCTATTTGCTGCCGCCGGCGTTCGGCGAATGCATCCAGTGCTTTCTGATCGGCGCTGCTTACCCAAAGGGCCTTGTGCAGGTTAATGGGCTCGTAGATTACGGTGGCACCGTACTCGTGTTCCAGACGGTACTGTATGACGTCGAACTGCAGGGCACCGACGGTCCCGATGATCTGCGCGTTGTCTACCCCGCGGGTGAACAGCTGGGCCACGCCCTCGTCCATCAACTGATCGATTCCCTTGGCCAGTTGCTTTGATTTCATCGGGTCGCCATTGACCACGCGGCGGAACTGCTCGGGACTGAAGCTTGGAATGCCCTTAAAGTGCAGTTCCTCACCCTCGGTGAGCGTGTCTCCAATCTTGAAGTTCCCGGAGTCGTACAAGCCCACAACGTCGCCCGCGTAGGCGGCATCGATAACCTCCTTGCGGTCGGCCATGAAACTGGTCGGGTTGGCAAACTTCAGTTTGCGCCCTTGCCGGACGTGCAGGTAGTTCGTATTCCGCTCGAAAGTGCCGGAACAGATGCGCAGGAAGGCGATCCGGTCGCGGTGGCGGGGGTCCATATTGGCGTGGATCTTGAAGACGAAGCCGGCAAACTGCTCTTCATTGGGTTCCACCTGCCGCTCTTCCGTCGGACGGGGCAGCGGCGGTGGCGCGATGCGCACGAAGCAATCCAGCAGTTCCTTCACGCCGAAGTTGTTAACCGCCGATCCGAAGAAAACGGGACTGACGCCGCCCCGCAGGTACACCTCCCGGTCGAAGGCCGGATAGACGCCCCGAATCATTTCTACTTCCTCGCGCAGCTCGTCGGCGGCGTCCTGCCCGATCAGGCGTACCAGCCCCGGGTCTTCCAAGTCCGTGAATTCAATGGTCTCTTCTGGCCGCCCCTGCTTGTTGTCGGGTCGGAAGAGCACGATCCGCTCCTCGAAGAGGTTGTACACTCCCTGAAAGCGGTCGCCCATGCCGATGGGCCAACTCAGGGGAACCACCTTAAGGAAGAGCTTCTGTTCCACTTCGTCGAGCAGGTCGAAGGCCTCCTTGCCCGGCCGGTCCATCTTGTTGATGAAGACGATGACCGGTGTCTTGCGCATGCGGCAGACCTCCACCAGCTTTTCCGTCTGCTCCTCAACCCCTTTGGCTACGTCGATCACGACGATCACGCTGTCCACGGCGGTAAGGGTGCGGTAGGTATCCTCGGCAAAGTCCTTGTGACCGGGCGTATCCAGAATATTGATCTTCTTGCCGGCGTAATCGAAGGCCATCACGGATGTAGCCACGGAGATGCCCCGCTGCCGCTCGATCTCCATGAAGTC
This sequence comes from Neolewinella litorea, assembly GCF_004803465.1. Taxonomy (GTDB): domain Bacteria; phylum Bacteroidota; class Bacteroidia; order Chitinophagales; family Saprospiraceae; genus Neolewinella; species Neolewinella litorea. The sequence continues at coordinate 1,206,731 of NZ_SRSF01000001.1, forward strand.
CGAGGTGGTGCTCTTCTTGATCTTGTTGCTCTTGACGGCACCGGCTTCCTGAATGGCGCCGCCGAAGAGCAGCAGCTTCTCGGTCAGCGTCGTCTTACCGGCGTCGGGGTGAGCCACGATGCCGAAGGTGCGGCGTTTGGCAATTTCTGAATTTTGCTTGGTCATAATCGGCCGCAAAGATATATCTTTGCCGGCCAATCGCCATCCTAGCTCAGTTGGTAGAGCAATTCATTCGTAATGAATAGGTCGTCGGTTCGAGTCCGATGGATGGCTCCCACAAAAAAGTCCCGCTCTCCGTGTTGAGAGCGGGACTTTTTTTGTTCCGGCGGGTAGGGCTTACTGCTTTTTCTGGTTGTTGCCCGGCGTCACGCCACCGGCCACCTGGTTCTTTGGATTGGTGGTCGCGGTGGAGAAAGCCGCCTTGTACTCGTTGTCGGTGTACTTGGGATCTACCAGGGTATCGCCGGCCATGCGGATGGAATCGGCCCGGCGGGCGTAATTGGTGGTCCCGGTGGTGACGCCACCCTGGCGCGCCGACTGTTCTTCGTATTCAATATCTCCGTCGCCGTCCTGGTCGTCGTCCTCATAGTCCGGCGACGTTTCGATGGTCTCCTGCGGGTCGATCTCACCTTCCCGGGTAGACGAATTTCCACAGGCCGTAAAGAAGGGGACCGCGCCGAGGAACAGGATCAAGGTATGCAAAAAGGTCTTCATGGGTAGATAATTTTGGTAGGGTTATAGGTCGGTCGTTTGGTTTCCTACGTCGTAGCGAAAAATGGCGTTGAGCGGCTCCGTATCGTCGGGTAACTCGTCGCGATCCAGGTTATAGACCCGCGCGCCGGACTGGAAGGCCCGCACGGCGGCGAGGTTGTACAGTTCGGTGGCGTTCTTGTCTTCGTCGTGCATGATTTTCACGCCGTTGTTCTCTGGCGTGTACTCCCCGTAGGCGTAAGCATTTCGGTCCATCCACAGGGCCGCGACGCGACCGTTGACGGCGGCAGGTACGATCTGCTGGATGTCGGTGCTGGCTTCATCGGCCGCCTGGTTATCGCCGTACAATTTGCGGTCCCGTTCCTTTTGGGCGTCGAAGTGATTCGCCACCGCAGCCCACGCTTTTTCATGGATCAGGCCGGGATTGTCCTCTTCCAGATTACCGGCCGCGAAGTCTTCGGTGTACAGGTGAGCGTAGGTGTTGGCTTCCTGGTAAATAGGAATGAGTTCTTCCACGCCGCCCAGGACCAGTGGGGCGTTATCGTCGCAGAGGTAGTCGCTGATGCCCTTGTCGACCCGGTCCAGATACGTCTTCACATCCTCCACATCGTTACTGGGATCACCGCCCCGACCGAAATAAACCTGGTTGTTGCTGCCGCGTCCGCCTTCCGCACCGCCCGCACGCGAGAGGTTATTTTCGGGGTCGTCCTGCAACAGGGCGGCATCCATGTTCTGAGGCACCAGGCCCTGGAGGTCCACCTCACTGATGGAGTATTCGGTGCCGGTGTAAAGCTTTACCGCCCCTTTGCTCAGGGCGAGGAAGTGGAAACGGTTCTGCTCGCCGACGATGGGGATGAGCGGGCGGAGGTAAAATTCTTCCGATACGTAAATCATGGGCTCAAAATCGATCGGGCAGGCGTAGTGCTCGAATCTGTCTTTGGCCACGAAGACCGCCAGGCCCTCGCTTTGGTTCTTCCAAAAATCCGGGTTGTCCCCCAGGGTGTGCGCTTGCTTCAGAAATGCCTCCGCCTCGGCGTGGGCAAGGTCGTACCGCTTCTCCAGTTTCTGGGTGGCCGTCTGCAATGCGTTCTTGTACCGGATCCGGTCCTCTTCCTCCTTGCCGACCCGGTAGGTCGGAATATAAATGCTGACGGAGTAAGGGTTGCGCGCGGCGGCGAGAGAATCAAATTGCGTTCGGGTGATCATAGCTGATAAAGGTTAAAGTTCAAGGATAGGTTGCGGGTGGTGAAAAGGGATGCTCGGTCAGGTAGTGCGCCTCCGCCCCCGGAAGACCAGAAAAAGGATAAGCCCGAAAAAGATGACCCCACAGATGATGACCAACCCGTAGGTATTGAAAAAATTATCACCTGGGGGGGCGTCCACGTTGGAGGAACTGTAGGGGCTTTCGCCCTCCGGCTGGGCCAGGAGCGTGGCCGTGGTCAGCATTGCAGAAAACAGCAGAAAGAACAGGCGTTGAAAATTCAGGTGCATAGCGGATTTGTGAAGATGTGAAAGGCCGCGAACGGGCATCCCCGAACGCGGCCTTAGTAACAATTCGTGGAACTTCTAGGCCCTTCTGAACAGTCCGGAAACCAGGCTGATCACGAGCAGGACGAGGAAGATGTAGAACAGGATCTTGGCAATGCCAGCAGCTGCGCCGGCGAAACCACCGAACCCGAGAAGTGCCGCGACAATGGCGATCACAAAGAAGATAAGGGCATAACGTAACATGATGTGTTGTTTTGGTTAAGGTTACCGAAAGCGCCCCGGGTACCAAGCTGTGGCTGTTCGCTTTCTTTATCAGTACAACCGGATTTGGAAAGACCATGTTCGGTACGCATTTAATTTGCCACCACCAACTAATGCCGGTTTTTTCTCGTTGATCGCGTATGCCCCAAACCGAACACCAGCTCATCTTTCAGAACGTCCAGAGCGACCACCTGAGGCAATGGTTTGCTGAGACCCTGGCCGCCTACCCCGAGCTCCTTCCCCACCCCATATACCTGCGAAAAGTAGCCATGCGCTACAGCACCATGCGCGCCCAGCCCGTAATCAACTGGGGCTTTTTCCGGCGGGCGCACCGGCACTACCGGGTGGATTTCAGCAACCACCTCGAAGTGACCGTCCACGTCAAGGTGCGCGAACTGCCGCGGGAAGTAGTGGTCGGCTGGTTCGCCCACGAGCTCGGCCATATCGTCGACTACCTCGACCGGCCTTGGCGGGGCATGATCGCCTTTGGGTTGGGTTACGCCCTCTGGTCCAGGTACATGCGTGAGGCCGAAAAGCGTGCCGACTCTATTGCGGTCGACCACGGTTTCGGAGCCGAGGTCCTGGCCACCAAACGCTACCTCATCAACCACGCTACCCTGCCGAAGCACTACAAGAAACGGCTGCGCAAGTATTACCTCTCCGCCGACGAGATTGAGGCCCTCATCACCGCCTACGAGGAGGAAGGAGAGATGCCGGACATCGTAGAAATTTAGGACAAAACATCGTCCGGGGCGCGGCCGCAGGTACCGCGGGCGAACACGGCCGCCGGGCGGGGTGGTTCAGCATTAACTCCAACTCCCCCGCTATGTCCGTTCACTCCATCGACCAACAGTACCGCAACTGGCTGGTCAAAGCTCCCCTCGGCCTGGTCCTCACCGGACTCGGTGCCAGCCTCATCAGCGACGCCGCGATCACGCGGTACTCCGGCGCGCCTACCCTGCGCTGGGTGGGCTACGGCACGCTGGCGCTGACGGTCTTCAACAGTGGCCTCTGCATACTGGCCGACGCCGCGAAGCACCGCGCCCACTACGAGCGACTCCGGGAGTAGATTACCGGCTCTCGGCCGGTCGCGGTATATTGGACAATCAAAACCAAAGTGAATGTCTGCCCTCTACCGCTGCTGTTGTCTTTTTATCGCCCTTGGATTGCTTCCGGTCACCCGCACGGCGACCTGCGTCCGCGCCCAACAGAACCTCGACTATCAGGTCCCGCCCCGCGAGATCCTGGAGTTGGTGGACGTGCCGCTGGCCCCCACCGTACTCATGGACGATGAGCACGCACACATGGTACTCCTGTATCGGGATGCCTATTCCACGATCGAGGACCTCTCGGAGACGGAATTGCGCCTCGGCGGCCTGCGGATCGATCCGACCACCAATATCGGAAGCCGCACTACTTACTATAACGACGTGAAGGTGCGGGCCGTAAACGCAGCACCCGGCACGGAAGCGGGTTTGCAGGGGCTGCCGGAAAGCCCCCGTCTGGCCAACTTCACCTGGTCGCCCGACCAGCAAATGATCGCCATGACTCATACGGCCGAAGAAGGCGTGGAAGTGTGGGTCGCCGACCTGGCCACTGCCACGGTCCGCCGGCTCACCGGTCCCAGCGTGAACGCCAACCTGCGCGACGTGATCAACTGGGACGAGGACGGCCGATCGCTGCTCGTCAAGATGCTACCCGACGACCGCCAACCCCTGATCGACGCGAACCGCTCGGTGCCCACCGGGCCTACCATTTCCGTAGCCGACGGGGAAAAGGCGCAGAACCGTACTTACCAGGACCTGCTGAGCAATCCGAACGACGAATACAACTTCGAACAGTTGGCCCGCTCGGTCATCCATCGGGTCACGCTCGACGGTAAGTCGACGGAGTTTCTACCGGCGGCTATGTACGACGGCATCACCTTCAGCCCGGACGGATCGTACGTGCTGGTGGAAAGCATCGAGCGTCCGTTTTCCTACATCGTACCCTACTACCGCTTTCCCACCACCACTACCGTCTATACCCGCGGCGGTCAGCCGGTGCAGACCGTAGCCGAACTACCCCTCATCGAGGTGATGCCCCAGGGCTTCATGGCCACCACCACGGAACGCCGGAGCATTCAGTGGCGTGCGGACCGCCCCGCTACCCTGGTCTATGTACAGGCCCTCGACGGTGGCGACCCGGAGCAGGAAGCCGAGTACCGCGACGCGATTTATCAGCTGGAGGCCCCCTTCGCCGGCGAGGGCCGGCCACTGCTCAAAGTGGTGAACCGCTACGCCGGAATCGAATGGGGCGACGAGGAAACCGCCGTGGCCTACGACCGCTGGTTCGACACCCGCAACCGTAAGGTATACGTATTCAACCCCTCCGATGCCGACCAGCCGGCCCGCGTGCTGTTCGACTTGAATTACCAGGACCGCTACAGTGATCCCGGCGACTTCGTGACCACCCGCAACGACTACGGCAGCGAAGTGCTGGCGTTGGACGGTGAAGAAGCGTACCTGATCGGCGACGGCTTCACGGCTGCCGGGCAATTCCCCTTCCTGCACGCCATCGACCTTTCCACCGGGGAGGTCGAAGACCTGTATACCTCCACCTACACCGACCGGCTGGAGGACCTGCAGGAGTACGATCCGGAAAGCGACCGGCTGCTGGTGCGGCTGGAATCGCCCACCGACTACCCCAACTACTACTTCCGCGACCTGGAGGAGGACGAACTTACCCAGCTGACCAGTTTTCCCAATCCTTTTCAAAGCCTGCAGCAGGTGCACAAAGAGGTGATCACTTACCGCCGCGACGACGGGCTGGAACTTACTGGTACGCTCTACCTTCCCGAAAACTACGATACCACCTCCGGGGACAAGCTGCCGCTGATCCTGTGGGCGTATCCACGCGAGTTCAAGGACAAGGCCAGCGCGGCCCAGACCACCTCGAACCCCAATGAATTTACGTATCCGTACTACGGATCACCGGTTTACTGGGTGACGCGCGGTTACGCCGTACTTGACGACGCCGCCTTCCCGATCGTCGGGGAGGGGGAGGAAGAGCCGAACGACTCCTTCCGCTCCCAACTCGTGGCCAATGCCAAGGCGGCCATCGACGCGGTGGACCGGATGGGCTACGTTGACCGGGACCGCGTAGCGGTGGGCGGACACAGCTACGGTGCCTTCATGGTGGCCAACCTGCTCAGTCACAGCGACCTGTTCGCCGCCGGGATCGCCCGCAGCGGTGCGTACAACCGCACGCTGACCCCCTTCGGGTTTCAGAGCGAGCAGCGTAACTACTGGGAAGCCCCGGAAGTATACTACACCATGTCGCCCTTCATGCACGCCGATAAAATGAAGACTCCGCTCCTGCTGATCCACGGAGAGGCCGACAACAATTCGGGCACCTACCCCCTGCAGAGCGAGCGCTACTTCAATGCGCTGAAGGGACTGGGCGCCACGGTACGGCTCGTCATGCTGCCTAAGGAAAGCCACGGCTACCGGGCCAAGGAAAGCATCCTCCACCTGCTCTGGGAGCAGGACCAGTGGCTGGAAAAGCACGTCAAGAACAAGGAGCCGATGCGCCGGTAACGGCCTACCGGCCTAACCACTTGGCACGGCGGGCGACCGCCTCCGCCGACGCGTCCGGGAGCAGTCCGCTGCGGTAATCCGGAGCGGGGGCGGCTACAAATTCTCCGGTCTTGTTCTGACCCAACTGCAGGAAACTGATGGGATAGGTTTGACCGATCCGGAGACCGGCAACGGCCGCCTCCCATTCGGACCGGGTCCGGACGGGGGTGCCATCGACCGCGCTAATCATACTTCCCTGATCCACGCCCGCGGCGTACAGGGGGTTGGTTGCGTACACCGGTCCGGCCACGAGTAGCCCCTCCTCATCCTCCTGCAACTGCAGATTGAAGAAGCCCGCGCTATCGGGGCGGGCCTGCACTACCTCGATTCCATAGGGTTGCAGCAGTCGGCCGTAATCGGGAAGTTTGCTGCCGTGGATGTGCTCCTCAAACCACCGGGCCGCCCAGGCGGGATCGGAGGCCACTTCACCCAGGGCCAGCTGGATGTCACGGATATGGTAGGGAATCTCCGGTTTGCCGTAGCGCTGCCACATCAGGCGCATGAGTTCATCGAGGGTGTGACCCCGCTGCCGCAACTCGAGATCGAGGGCCAGGCCCAATACGGCTCCGTAGGTATAATAGCTGATGAATGTGTTGGCGAAATTATCGGGGTCGTTGGCCGTGGCAGCGTCGACGAAAGGGGCCAGCCGGCTCATTTGAGCGGGTCCGCGGTAGCTCCGGCCCGGTGAATGGACCACGTAGTTGAGTTGCGCGGCCAGGTTGGCGGCGTAGTCTGCCGGGTTGAAGATTCCGGCGCGCACCAGGGCCAGATCGTCGTAATAACTGGTGAAGCCTTCCGCGAACCAGAGTTCCGAGCTCATATTGACGTGGTCGAAGCTGAAGGGTTCCAGACTGGCCGGTCGGATCCGTTCCACGTTCCAGCTGTGGAAAAATTCGTGACTCACCGTACCGATGAGGCGTTGCTGATTGCCTTCGAGGTTCACCGGGGCGGAGCAGATCGTGGAGTTGCGGTGCTCCATTCCGTCGCCCCCGATCCAGGGGTTGTAGGAACAGAGAAAGACGTAGCGGCCGTAATCGAAGGCCGGCAGCTCACCGAACACCCGTTGCTGGGCATGCACTACGCTATCAACCCAGGCCACGTAGTGATCAAAGGTATCGCGGCTGGCTTCTCCTATCAGGGCTACCTCTATGGTATCTACCCGCTCGCCGCTGCTTACCGTAAACTCCCTGCGCTGCAGGGTACCGACCATCGTGGGTGAATCGTAGAAATAGTAATAATTCGGTGCTGCAAAGCGGCGGTTACCGAGATCTACCAACTGAGTGGCTACTTCCCATTCCGGGCGCTGGTCCGGGGGGAGTTGCAGCAGGATGGGCCGGTCGTTCAGGGCTTCCCCGTAGAGAAAACTGGCCGGCATATTCAGGTGCAATTTGCGATCGTCGATCCCGGAGTACGTACCGTCGCCGTAATTCGCGAACAGGGTGTACCGCAGGGTTACGCTGCCGCCGTGGCCGGTTATGGCCCAGGTGTTGGGATCTACGCGATCTACCCGCACGGTCCGCGCCGGGCCGGAGGTGGGAGCACCTTCAGCCTCCAGGGAATATACGTTCCGGGCAAAGTTGTGCTGCGCGTAGCGTCCCGGACTGGACTGGGGCATTTTGACGTAGAACACTCCGTCCGGCACGGCGGGAAATTCGACCGTGATGCCCAGTTCGTGCTGTTGTACCCGACTTAGATCTAGCGTGTACACGATCGTTCCCGGATGATCGGCCACCCAGGAAAGCTGGGCGGAGAGTGGTAGTGAGAGGAAAAGGAAAAACAAAAGTGGCCAGGGCATACGGGGTTCAGCTTAGGGTGGACAAGTCACGGACGAACGGGCGGTAACCCAGGGCGTGGGCTTTGGGCAGAAAATCACGTGCCGCCTGCGCGTCGGCGAAAGTACCGAGAATGACCTTATGCACCCCATCCATTTGCGCTACGATAACCGGTAGTTGAAATTGATCTTCGAGCCTGGCCACCAACTGCAGGGCGTTGGTCGATTCGGCGAAGGCGCTGACCTGGAGGCCAAAGCCGGTGCGCGGCGGTGGCTCAGCCTTTACGCGGAACACCGGCCGGGCCGGGGCCGGGGATGGCGTCGATCGCTCGGCCAGTCGCATCGCTTCCGCCACCGCGCGCTCGGCGTTCACGCGGCCGTAGCCGAAACGGGGACTGTATCCGAGGGCATTGTATTCTCCCGCCCCTCCGATCTTATCGGCCGTCCGCTCCAGGATCGACTTGACTTCGGCGGCGGTCAGGTTGGGATTGGCCGCCAGCATCAGCGCGCACACCCCGGCCACGAGGGGCGTAGCCCCCGAGGTACCTCCGAAGTGCTTGTGGTAAGGCCCCCGGTCACGACCGTCGACGTAGTACCTTTTCTCCGGGGGGAGTTGCGGGTTGCCGGGATCCCAACTGGCGCGGGCGGCCAGTAAGGGCCAGCCACCATCGCTGGGGGCCACGACGCTGAGTCCGGATCCCCGATTGGAGTAGCCGGGATGAGTATCATTGCTGGTGGAAGCGCCCACCGCGATCACTCCCGGCAATTCGCAGTAGTAATTCAGGTATCCTTTTCCTTCGTTACCGGCCGCAAACAGCACGACGCAGCCTTTGCCCTTGCGCCCCTGGGAAACCGCCCGACTGACGGCGCGCGCATGATAAGTGCCCGGCCGGAATCGCGGGTCGACAGTGCCCCAGGAGCAGGAGATCACGTCGGCCCCGTTTCGGATACAGTGGTCGAACATGCGCTCGGTCAGGTAGGCCGAATAGGTAAGGCCATGCAGGGGCATAAGCCGCGATTCCGGAGCCACTCCAACGATCCCGGTGCCGTTAGCGGCAGCCACGGCCACGCTGGCACAGGGAGTGCCGTGGGTGCCGTAGGCTACCCCGGTGGGCAGGGTGGCCGCTCCGCTGGATACGGTGAGTGGTGCGACCGCCTTGCCCCGAAGGTCGGGGTGGTCCAGGTCAAAGCCGTTGTCGATGATCGCCACCGTTATCCGGGCAGAGCCGAGGCTCCCGAGTCGCTTCCAGGCGGCCTGTACCCGGGCGTCGGCGCCCCGCTTCGTCGGAAAGTCGGGCACGCCGGGCACGAAACCGGGGTTGGACAGCGACCATTGCTGGTCGAAAAGCCCGTCGCGGGGCTCGGAGAAGTATTGATCGAGGGGAACATCCAGGTCGGGAACCGCGGTGCGGACCATGGCCAGTTTTTCCAGTTCCCGCGCGACGTGGAGCGGGTTGCGGCTGCGCTGGGTCACCGCCAGCAGGACCGTCCCGTCGGGCCGCCTTTCCCGCACTTCCAGGTGGTACAGATTGAAAAGGGCCTGGCTTTCCGCCTCTCCCACGCCCGGGGCCAGGGTGCAGTAGATCATCCCCGTGGGGATGACCGGCCGATTGTCTTTCTCGGCGAAGTACACATGAGTGCCCACCTCCACCTCGTCTTGCTGTCGCAGGGAATCCAGGGTATCCTCCACATCGTCGCCCTCGTCCAGGCTTACCACCTCAAACCCGCCCAGATCGGAGAGCAGGGGCTTTCCGCCACCAGTCGGTGTTTGCGGGGTGACGGCTTTCAGTCCGACGAGTTGCCGGCTTTTGCGCAGCGCCAGGGGGCCCCGCGTAGTGGAAATGCGGTATTGACTCATGAAGGAAAGGTACAGCGGCCGGACCGGAGGGGAAGGTGAAATTGTGAGGGTTTACGGGAGGGGAATAGGAATAAAGGTGGTGCCGCAAGCGGGTGCCGGACAAAAATACCGGCGGCTGGCAGCGACGGAGCGGTAGAAACCGTTTACCTTACGGTAATTCCGGCGCTCATCCGCGACCAACGTATGAGGGCCTTTTACCCGTCAGCTTTTTATGGATTATTCAATTTGCCTGGAGAACGACGAAGAACGGTTCGTAGCCGCCCTGCTCCGGGGTGACCGCGAAGCGCAACGCGTCCTTTACGAAACGCACTACAGCGCCCTCATGTCCATCTGTCAACGCTACACCGGTACGGAAGACGAAGCCATGGATCTGCTGCACGAGAGTTTCATCAAGATCTTCGGGAAAATAGGCCGCTACGAAAGCGGTACGGCCCTGCTGGCCTGGATGCGTCGCATCACGGTCAATACGGCCATCGATCATTACCGTCGGAGTGTCCGGCGGCGTACGGAAGACATCGAGCGGGCCTACCAGGTGAGTTCGGATCTGCCGGACGTGATCAGCCAGTGTTCCGCGAAGGAGATATTGGTTGCCGTCCAGCAACTGCCGCCTACCTACCGCACCATATTTAACCTGTACGTGATTGAAGGGCACAGCCATAAAGAGATTGCCGAACGATTGAATATTACTGATTCCACCTCGCGTTCCAACCTGGTAAAAGCGAGAAGTAAGCTCCAGAAGGCGCTTACTGCCCCAGGCCGCTAGTAATGAAACAAGAAAAACACCCACTTGACGAACTGATCCGCCAGCGGATCACCAACCTTCCCCCCGGCCCCGCCCGGGGCTGGGAAGGGCTGGAGCGCCGTTTGGATGCCCTGGAAACTTCCGATCAGGCTATAGTCGAAAAGTTAGGTTCCCTGGCCCCGGCCGCGCCCCCCGGCAGTTGGTCGGCCTTCGAGCAAAAACTCACCGCTGCGGAAGCGGCCACCGCCGCCGCCGTCGACGAGGCGGTAGCCACGGTACTCAAACAGGCCGGCCCGCCCCCCGTATCTGGCTGGGCCCAACTCGCCGCACGCCTGGAACTCATCGGCCAGCGCCGCGAGATGGTGGTCTGTCTCAAGATCTCCGAAGCCGCCCTGTTGCTCAGTATGCTGTTACTAGCCCTGCGGTTCGGCGATACCACCGCACCCAGCCCGCCCATCGCCGCGTCAAATACCGCCGGCGGTTTCCCCATCGCTCAGGATGCCGTGCCACCCACCGCAACGGATGATGCCACCGTAACAAGCAATAAGCAGGCTGCTGCACTCCCGAACAACACCCAAAGCCTGCGGGCCAGAACCGGCCGACCGGCCAGTAGCCTCCCCACGGCGGTGCACATCCCCCGTTCGGATCGGGAACTTGCGCTTCCCTCTCCCCGTTTGCTCACCCGGGCGGTCAATACCGTGCCCACCAACAGCTATGGCGTCAAACGGAAACAGCCGCGTATCTACGCCCCGCTACACTATGACGGACTGTTCACCGGCGAGCCGGTGCAGTACTTCCTGAACGCCTTCGTCTCACCGCTCGACCTAAACCAAGTCATCACGCAGTCCAACCCGCAACTCGGTATCGAAGGCCAGAGCAAACTGTCTACCGGTTACAGCATAGGCACACTCATCGATGTGGCCCAGGCCAAGAACGCCATCCAGGTCGGTTTCATTTACGGCTACCGCTCGTACGTGCCGGCCGAGATCCTCAATATCGAACAGGATTCCCTGCTGACCCCCCAGGATGAGAATATCCGCTACGGTCGACTGACTTACCGCACGCTTTCCCTGCCCCTCAATTACGAACGCGAGCTCGCCGCTAACGACAAATGGCGGTTATCCGGCGGCATTGGCATGGCCATGAACGTCATTCTGAGTTCGGAATTCCAACTCGCCGACAACTACACCAAGGATGACCTGGAACGCGTGATCGATCACTTCGTAGCCAACCACCAATCCAGCACGGATGGCCGGGCCTCCAGCGGACGGCGGAACATCCTCTATCCCGAGGTAGGTTACCTACAGGGTGGATCGATCTTCGACAACAGCAGTCTCTACGTGAGCGGCAACCTGCGCATCGAGCGCCTGCTCAATGACCGCTGGAGCCTGTACTTCTCCCCCACCGTCACCCGACTGTTCACGGTCAGCGATACCGACGGCGGTAAGGGTCCCCTGGAAGACCGTATCCACAATACCATGCTGCGGCTGGGTACCCGTATTCGCCTGACCGACAAGTAGCCTCGGATCGTTAATCTTATCTTAGCGCGGCAACCACTGCCCGATACGCTAACGTTTTCCGTTCATGATCCGACTGTTTATCCTGGGGGCTATGCTCCTGTCCCTCACTGCTTTTGCTCAGGAGCGCGCCCCGCTTCCCACCACCGACGCGGAAGCCCGCGCACTGGCGGCAACCATTGAAGCGGATGACCTTCGCCGGCACCTCACCATCCTCAGTGCCGACGATATGGAGGGCCGCGAAACCGGTGAACCCGGCCAAAAGCGGGCCGCCGCCTATCTGGCCGAGCAGATCGCGAAGCTCGGCCTCCCGGCCATCGGCGAAGACAACGGGTACTACCAGACCATCAAGTTCAGTCGCCAGAAGTGGGACACCATCGCCATGAGCGTCGACGGCCGCGAACTGCGGCACCTCTGGGAATTCTATAGCGCACCCAGCCGAAACACCGACCGAGAGGATCAGTCCATCAGCGAGATCACCTTTCTCGGCTACGGCATCGACCATGAGCGGTACAACGACTATGCCGGTCACGATCTGGCCGGTAAAACAATCATGATCTTCGCCGGTGAACCCCGGGGCCGCGACGGCAATTTCCTGATTACGGGCACCAAAGATCCCAGCGCCTTCAGCCTGGACGACGGAGCCAAACTGCGGGCAGCCCGCGAACACGGTGTCGAAACGGTCATCGTTATTGACCCCACCTTCAAGAATAATGTACAGGAGGTACGCCGGGAAACCCTCGACGGCCGCCTGAAAATGACGGATCGCACCGAATCGGAGCGGCAAGAGGCCAACAACATTTACATCACGCCCGACCTCGCCCGTACCCTGCTGGGGAAGGAATACCGTAAGGTGGTGCGCGCCCGCAAGCGTGCGGAAAAAACCGGTCGGTTCCGCCCCGTAGTTGTCCCAACCGACATTCGCCTGGTGCAGGACAAGGAGACCCGCGAACTGATCGGTGAGAACGTGCTCGGTTACCTGGAGGGCAGTGACCCGGAGCTGGCCGACGAAGTAATCGTAGTAAGTGCCCACTACGATCACATCGGCAAGCGGGGCGACGCCATCTTCAACGGGGCGGACGATAACGGATCCGGTAGCAGTACCGTACTGGAAATTGCCGAAGCCTTCACCGAGGCGGCCCGGTCCGGAAAAGGGCCCCGGCGCAGCGTGCTGTTCCTGTGGGTGAGCGGCGAAGAAAAGGGACTGCTCGGATCAGAATACTACGCCAGCCACCCCATCTTCCCACTGGCTAATACCGTGGCCGACATCAACGTCGACATGGTCGGGCGCATCGACCCCGCCCACGAAGGAAATCCCAACTACATCTACGTCATCGGCAGCGACCGGCTGAGTACCGAACTCCACAACATCAATGAGGCCGTCAACCGAGACTTCACGCAGCTGGAGCTGGACTACACGTACAATGCCAAGGACGATCCCAACAACTTTTACGAACGGTCAGACCACTACAACTTCGCCGAACGCGGGATACCGAGCGTCTTTTTCTTCAACGGCACCCACGCCGACTACCACCGGGATACGGACACGGTAGACAAGATCAATTTCGACAAGATGGTCCGTATAGGTCAGCTGATCTTCTACAACGCCTGGCAATTGGCCAACCAGGATAAGCGTATCGAGGTAGACGTCAAATAGGCTTCGCTAACGACCGAATAGGCTGGACCAAAACGACTCGCCCGTTTCCTGATTGTAGGAAACGGTAGCCACAGTAAAGGCCAAAACGGCAAGGATGATCCCGTACAGGAACACGTTGTAGCAAATGCGGAGGTAGGTGTACTTTTTGGCCAGCACCACGCCCAGGTAGTAAAGGTCACGTGTCATGGTGGAGTAAAGGAAGTCCTCGTCGCGGATCATCTCCATCATACCGTAGTGGAAGTCCTCCAGCTTCATGTTGTAGAAGTTGCCGAAGAACAGCAGGTTGCTGCGCCGCGCCTTGATGTCTTCCAGGCTGCTGTTGCCCTCCGTCACCTTCGGGCGGGTGGCCTGAATGGCGTAGAACAGCGAGAACAGGCACACGCCGACCAGCACGATGGTGGGCAGGGTGAGGTGCGGGTTACTGTCCAGTTTGGGGAAGAGGTTGGCCGCGGAAATGCTCAGGATGATGGCGTTGACCGAGAGCATAATATTGGCCTTGTTGTCGGCGATGCTGCTCAGGTTTACGTGGGTACGGTAGGTGGCCCGGTACATGGTCTCCACCCCCCGGCCGGGCTTGAGGTCGCTTTCCGGCGGACCGGCTTCGGCTCGCTCTTTGAGCTTCTTCTTCTTTTTGCGTTTGACCTTTTCCAGTTCGTCGAGGCTGGCCGGCGTCTGGTCCGGGAAGAGGGCCTTCTTGCGTTTGTACAGTTGTTTAACGTGCTTGCTCTTGCGCTGCCCGAAAAGCTCGCGCGCCGCCTCGGTGTGGTACTCGTGGCGCAGCATGAATTCCAGTTCAAAATCGATCCATTCCTGGTCCGACATGACCATCTGCCGCGTCAGAGCAAACTCCTGCCGCACGCGGCCGCAGCGGTCCCAGTAGCTCAGGTCGCCCAGGTGGCTGAGGTCGGCATCGGCCACGATCTCTTCCAGAAAATTGCGCGGGTGCTGCGGCATGCGCGTGGCCATGATGGCCCCGCGGACGGCCGAGATCAGTTCTTTGTCATCAATGCCGCGTTCGCGCAAGAACTCCTCGGCGTTCTCGGCGCTGCGGACTTCGTGATTTTCCCAACCCTCATTGTAACCGGTATCGTGGAACCAGGACGCCAGCCGGATGATGAGTAATTCTCGCTCGCTGAGCTCGTAACTCTGCGCCAGTTCCAGGGCTGCTTCGACGACGGCGACGGTATGCTGGAAATTGTGGTAGACATACTCGGGGTCGATGTGCTCCCGGATGTAATCCTCCACGTAACTTTCCACCTCGTGCAGTAGCTCGGTTGTCTCGATTGCTGGGTCCATTACAGTAAAGATAACCCCGATGCGGGTTTGCGCGTTTTATAGTTGAATCCACGACGTGTTCCCCGACATGAACCTACAGCCTTACCGACGCTTTTTCAGCCGCAACCGTTTCTGGGCCCGTCTGGGCGGCCTGGCCCGCGCCACGGGCACGAAATCCATCTACACCGCCCTCCTCCTTTACTACGCCTACGAACGAAAGGAAACCCCGAAGTGGGCCAAACGGGTGGTGCTCGGTGCGCTGGGTTACCTGCTAATGCCGTTGGACGCTATACCCGATTTGACGCCGATCCTGGGATACACCGACGACGTGAGCGTGCTGGCGGCCGGGCTGGCCACCGTGGCGGCCTACGTCAACGAAGAGGTACGCGACCGGGCCAAGGACAAACTCGCCGAGTGGTTCCCGGAGGCACGCACTGAGGACGTCCGCGAAATTGACGAGCGCCTGTAAGCCCCCCGGCTGCAAGTTGCCACGCCTTACCTTTGTCAACATCCTAAACACAACTCAATGACCGGTCCCAACAACCGATTTGCCACCGCCCTGATGAAAGCCCTGGAAAAGAAGAACCTGGAGGGCTTCGACTACCTGGAATTCAAGCAATCGGTCGGCCGACTCACCGAGATCGGTATGGACCTCGATACGGCCATTAATTCGGCCTTCATCACCGGTTCCTCGGTGGGCCTGACCAAGGAGAAGCTTGTCAAGACCGCCAAATACTATTCCGAAGTGCTGCAGGACGAAAAAGCCCAGTTCATGCGCAGCCTGGAAAAGCACCTGGTCGACAACGTCGAAGGCAAGGCCAAGCAGACCGGTGAGTTAAAGAAAAAGATCGCCAACTGGGAGTCCAAGATCGAAGAACTCCAGCAGCAGATCGCCGCAGCCAAGGCCCAAATCGAGGCGGCCGACTCCCAAATCACCGCGGCCCGCACCAAGGCCGAGGAGAACCAGAAGGGATTCGACGAAGCCCTGGAGGTCATCACCAAAACAATCCAACAGGACGTGGCCGATATTAACCGGGTCCTTTCCTAAACTTTCCCTGCATGTCCTTACCGAGCCCCCCCACAAAAAAGTCATTTTGGCAGCGCCCCGAGGGCGTTACCGGGCTCATATTCCTGTTTGCGATCGCGGCAGCCCTGGGGTTCATCTTCACCACCTTTTCGGGGGTCATACTGCCGTTCCTCTCCACCACCATCGGCATCGTCGTCGCGGCGGTGACCCTGCTGGCCGTGGTCTTCGCCATCGCCGACCCCCGCACGCGCACCCTCTTCGGCTACCTGTACAAGAGCGCCATGCGTAAGGTGACCGGGATATTCGTTAACATCGACCCCATCGGTATCCTCAAGACCTACGTTGAGGAACTCGAGCGAAACCTGCAGGAAATGCGCAAGCAGATCGGCAAGATCCGGGGGCAAATGCGGCACCTGACCACCCTGATGGAAACCAACGAAACGGAGGTCAAGAAACAGCTCAAACTTGCCGCCCTCGCCAAGGAGAAAGGCAAAAACCAGCAAATGATCCTCAGCAGCCGACGCGCCGCCCGGCTGCGGGAATCGAATCAGAAGTACCAGGTGCTGCTCACCAAAATGGAGATCCTGAACCGGGTCCTCAACCGCATGCACCAGAACAGCGAGGTGTTGCTTGAAGACACCCGCGACCAGGTAGACCTGCGCATTCAGGAGCGCAAGGCCATTCGCGCCAGCCACGGCGCCATGCAGTCGGCCATGAGCGTCATCAACGGCGATCCCGACCAGCGCGCCATGTTCGACCAGGCCATGGAGGCCATCGCCGAGGACGTGGCCAACAAGGTGGGCGAAATGGAACGGATGATGGAGCTCAGCACCAGTTTTATGGACAGCGTGGATCTGCAGAACGGCGTTTTCGCCGACGAGGGATTGCGCATGCTCGAGGAATGGGAAAAGAAAAGTGAGCTCCTCCTCAGCGAAGGGCACATTGAATTCGACCTGGACCGCAAGCCAGGCACTACCGAGGCGGCTGCTCCCGAGCAGGACAAGCTCGACCTTGATGACCTGAAGCGGCGGCCCGACCCACAGACGCGGGGTACCGGCGGCGAGACCGGCTACGATCAGTTCTTTACCTGAGCCTTACCAACCCGCCCCGTACTGCTCCACCAGAATGTTGTCGTAAGCGTCGGCCTGCTCAAACAGGTATTCGAACCTGGGCAGGGCCGTATCCACCGATAGGTAGCGGTCGTAGATCAGCAGTGAGAGGATAATGTCGCGTCCGTAAGTCGAAAAGCTCAGTTGCCGCATCCGCGCGTTTTCCCGCAGCAGGTATTCGAACAGCGCGGCGGAAGGCGGTTCGGGCAGTTGACACAGGTAGGCGTCGCCGGTCACCAGTCCACTATCTTCGTGGTACGCTACCTGTATGCTGGCGCTCCCCTGCCGGATATGCCAGAGGTTCGGCCCCCGCCGGGCGAGGCGTGGATCGTGGCCCGCTACGCGGATGATCTCCTCGATGGTGGCGTTAACGCCCGTAGGCGCCACGTCTTCCACCATGGAGGGAAGGGTAAGCTGGGCGGCGCAGTGCGGACAACGCCCGCTCGACGGCCGGTCGGTTTCGAAGGTGATGTTCTGGCAACTGAAGCAGCGGCTGCCCGGACTACCCTCCCCTTCCAGGAACGCTTCGAGAATGGCCAGCAGGAGCGGCGAGGGCAGACTCAGGCTCCTTTCCTCGGATTCCGGATCATCCTGCATATTGATGCCCACCAATTCCCCCTTCGCGGTGTAAAGACCGCTTCCGGCCAGCGTGTTGCCCGCGCGACCGCTGTGTACCAAGTAGGGTATGCCGTTGCGCAACCGTTCCTGCTCCATGATCCAGCCGGTGGCCGAACGGCGGGCTTCCCCGAAGAACTGTCCGATGGCCTTAACTTCGGTACCTACCTCCGGCAGGGTGGCAGCGATGGACAAGGGTGCCGTTTCCAGCGGGGCGTTGAGCCGCAGAAAGGCCAGATCGTAGTAGGGGTCGAGGTAGATTACCCGGGCGAGTTGTTCTTCCACTCCCTCTCGGCCGACAACCACGGAAGCATTCTCGCGCACCACGTGCTCATTGGTAACGATGAGGTCGGGGCCCGGCAAATAGGTGCCGGTACCGGTACTGAAGGGGGTGGCCACCTGGAAAACGTGCATCGGTGCGGGGGAGGTTTGCCCCCGAAGGTAAGCCGGATGCCCCTTCCCGGCTCATTTCGGGTTCGGAATTACTGCCGATCGGTGATTCTATTCCCATCTTTGTGGCGTGGAAGCACCTCTACCCTATTACCGTCGCGTTTCCGGTGAGCAGCTGCAGTTGAGCCAGACCCTGCAACGGCGCTACGACCGCCTCGCAATCGTGCGTTTGCTGGTCTTCTTCGCCGTGGTGGCGCTGCTGATCCTGGCGTGGTCGGGTGGTGTGTGGTGGGGCCTGACAGTCACCCTTGTCGCCGTAACAGCCCTGACCTGGGGCGTACGGGCGCACCTGCGCATCGGGAAGCGGGCGGACGGCGCGCGGGTGCAACACGAACTCGCGGAAGCCGAAATCCGTGGCTTACACCACGATTTCCGGGACCGCCCCGACGGTGCGCAATATTCTGACGCCACCCACCCCTACGCGACCGACCTCGACCTGTTCGGTCCTTATTCCCTTTACCAATTCCTGAACCGGACGGTCACCGCCGTCGGTTCCCGTCGGCTGGCCGATCAACTGCTCAAGCCCGCGCCGGTGGAAGTGGCCGATGCCCGGCGACGAGAAGCCCTCGCCCTGGTGCCGGATCCGGATTGGTGCCTGGAATGGCGGCAGCACGGCGCAGACCTGCACGACAAGGATGCCTACGCCGCCCGCCTCCTGGAATGGGTAGAACGCCCCCCGGTGGTTACCGGCCGCTTTGCCCATCTCATGCGCTGGGCGGCCGTACCGCTGTCGCTGACCGGTCTGTGGTTCTGCTTCACCCAGGAGCCTTGGCAATTGGGACTGTTGTTCTTCGTCCCAGCCTTCCTGCTGCTGCGCAGGTTGTCGGAACCCGCCGCCATCGAACACGCCTACACCGCCAGTGCCGGTCGCGCGCTGGCGGGCTACGCACGGCTCCTGGCCCACTTGGAGGACCGCTACCGGCCCGAATCGCCCGAGGCCGCGCCGGCCATTACCCGGTTGGGGTACTACGTCAGTCAGCTCGACGTACGCCACAACCCCTTCGTATTTGTGCTGGAGATCACCGGACTCTGGAGCCTGCACTGGCTCTACCGTCTGGATCGTTGGCGGACGGCCCACCGGCACGACCTTCCCCGGTGGCTGGAAGAGCTGGCCGAGGTCGATGCCCGGGTTTCCTGGGCGACGCTGCGCTTCAACCGGCCGGAGTGGACCGAGGCGGAATTTACCGAGGAGCCCATTCTGGAGGGGGAGGCCCTGGGCCACCCCCTACTGGCGCCGGAGGTGCGGGTCACCAATGATATTCGCCTGCAGACCGACGGACACATCCACCTGGTTACCGGGAGCAATATGGCGGGCAAATCCACCTGGCTGCGCACCGTAGGCCTGAACCTCGTGTTGGCCCGCGCCGGAGGCCCCGTCTGCGCGCGGCACCTGCGCACCGCCGCCCTGCAGGTATGGACCTCCATGCGGACGCACGACGACCTGAGCGAAAGCACTTCCAGCTTCTATGCCGAACTTAAGCGCCTGAAGGCGATTATTGAAGCAGTGAGCGACCCGGAGCAACAGGTCTTGTTCCTGCTGGACGAGATCCTGAAGGGCACAAACAGCCGCGACCGCCACACCGGAGCGCGGGCCCTGATCCGTCAACTCATCCGGGAGCGGGGGGCCGGCATCATCGCCACCCACGACCTGGAGCTGGCGGCCCTGGAAAACGAGGACGGACCCGCCGGCCACCGGGTAGAGAATTACGCCATGGAGGTGCAGACCCGGGATGGGGAGCTGACCTTCGACTACAAACTGCACCGGGGGGTGAGCCGAAGTTTCAACGCCACCGCACTGATGGCCCGCATGGGCATACAGATCGACCCCGAAGACATCAAACTGACCCACGATTAAACAACACCCATGAGTAAAGGAAAAATTCTCGTCGCCGGCGGCACCGGATACATTGGTAGCCACACCGTGGTGGACCTGTTAGAAAATGGATTTGAGGTGGTGAGCGCCGACAATTACCACAACAGCAAGGCCAGCGTACTAGACGGCATAGAGGCCATCACCGGGGTACGGGTGGTAAACCATACCGTTGACCTGGCGGACCCCATTGCCACAGCGCAGCTGTTCGAAAAGCACGCCTTCGACGGCGCAATACACTTCGCCGCCTACAAATCGGTGGGCGAGAGTGTCGACCGTCCCCTGGCTTACTACCGTAACAACCTAAACAGCCTCCTGAACGTCATCGATGGATTGCGGCGGCAGAAGAAAGGCAACCTGGTTTTTTCCTCCAGCTGCTCCGTCTACGGCAACGCCGACGAACTGCCCGTGACGGAAAATACCCCGCGCAAACAGGCGGAGAGCCCCTACGCGCGCACCAAGCAAATGGGTGAGGACATCCTGTACGACGTATGCGCCAAACACCCCGAATTCGCGGCGGTGCTGCTGCGCTACTTCAACCCGGCCGGCGCCCATCCCAGCGGCAAGATCGGTGAGGACGCGGCCAACACCGCCAGTAACCTGGTACCGGTAATCACCGAAGTCGGTGCCGGAAAGCGGGAGAAACTGACCGTCTTCGGCAACGACTACGATACCCGCGACGGAAGTTGCGTACGCGACTACATCCACGTGTCCGACCTCGCCCACGCCCACACCCTCGCCCTAGAATACCTCATGTCTGGCCGCCAGACCGAAAACCCCGCCCTGTTCAACCTGGGCATCGGGGAGGGACTGACAGTGCTCGAAGCCATCAACGCCTTTGAAAAGGTTAGCGGCAAGTCGCTTAACTACGAGATCGGCCCGCGCCGGCCCGGGGACGTCGTAGCGGTATACGCCGACCGCAGCAAGGCCACCGAACTGCTGGGTTGGGAACCGAAATACGGCGTGGAAGACATCATGCGCACGGCCTGGGCCTGGGAAGAAAAGCGCTAGGCATGTACCTGCGGCTACTCGGAACGGCCACCTCGCAGGGGGTACCCGTCATCGGTTGTCATTGCGCGGCCTGCGACTCCCCCGACCCGCGCGACAAGCGGCAGCGAACCAGTGCGGTGCTTTGCGCCGGTGAGGCGCGGCTTAACATCGACGCCGGCCCGGACTTCCGACACCAGATGCTGGATGCGGGTATCGAGCGCCTGGACGCCATCCTGCTCACTCACGAGCACAACGACCACACGGCCGGGATCGACGACGTGCGCCCCTTCTGCTTCATGCAGCAGATGGATATGCCGGTGTACTGCCTTGACCGCGTGGCACGGGAACTGCGCGAACGCTTTGCCTACGCCTTTACCAACTACCCCGGCGTGCCGAAGCTGGACGTGCGGACGGTGAATTTTGGAGACCGGATTGAATTCGGTGGCCGGCCCGTCGAGTTGCTCCGCGTCAACCACGGGAAACTGCCGATCCTGGGTTTTCGGGTGGGGGGACTGGCTTACCTGACCGACGTCAAGACGCTGCCCCCCGAAACGTTGGCCCGTTTGGCGGACCTGGATACCCTGGTCATCTCCTGCCTCAACCACCACGGTACGCACAGTCATCTGTCGCTGGAGGAGACCCTGGCCTACGTGGACCAGTTGCGGCCGCGGCGTGCGGTATTGTTCCACCTGAGCCACCGCCTCGGTCCCCACGCCGAGTTCAGCGCTTCGCTGCCGCCGGGCGTTGAGGTGGGCTACGATGGCATGCAACTGCCCGTTTGAGGAGATTATCCGTCCCGGATGCGTTAACCACCCGTTAAAGCGGCCGCCTGGCCCCGCAATGGTCGTCGGCTTACCGTTCTCCGGTCACCAAGCGTTTACCTTTGTCGCCTGCATGAAACTTACCGTCTATCCCATCATCTTTTGCCTTTGGGCCCTCTTCGGAACGGCCTTCGGTCAGACCCGCCCGGTTCAGGCCGAGCGGGAGGTGGTGAGTATTGACCACGCCAATGAGCTGCTGCTGCTCCGCCAGGGCAGCGTGCAACGGTTGATCGGGGAGGTGGAACTGAGCCAGGACAGCATTTTCATGTACTGCGACAGCGCCGAACTGGTGCGGGAGGTCCAGCTCTACGCCTACGACAACGTGACCATTCAGCAGGGGGACAGCATCGCTGCATTCTCCGAATTCCTGGATTACAATGCCGAAACCTTGCTGGCGAAACTGCGGACCGACGTCGTGCTGAAGCGCGGAGAAACGGAACTGTTTACCGACGAACTGGAATACGACCTGTCCACCAAACTGGCTACCTACCATACGGGGGGCCGCGTCACTAATGGAACCACCGAGTTAAGCAGCACCCACGCCTATTATTACGCCGATGCGCGTAACGTCTACTTTCGCGACAGTGTGGTGGTGGTCGACGACCGATTCGAGATGCGGGCCGATACCCTGCGCTACGACCTGGGAAATGAGATCGTATACTTTCTCGGCCCCACGGTGATTCGCAGCGATACGCACACCATTTACTGCGAGGCGGGCTATTACGACGTGGCGCTGGACCAGGCCGTCTTTCGGAAAAACGCCCAGTACCGGAGCGGCGACCGGTTGGCCGCGGCGGATTCTATCCGCTACCTGGGCCGGGATGAACTCTACGTTCTGCAGGGTGACGCTTACGTGGCCGAAGGAGAATTCCAGCGCGCCACCGCCGACCGCATCAACTACTTCCGTGCCCGCGACCGCTACCAGCTGGAGGGGAACGCCATGGTGGTTGATTCCGCTCAGACCATTCGTGGCGACACCATCGACTACAACGCCGCCACCGAGTCCTACGCCGTGAGCGGGGGCAGGCCAGAAGTATCCAATCCACCCATGCTTATGGTGGCCGACCGGATGTACTCCGACGACGAGACCGGTCTGGGCCGCGCGTCCGGGAACATCATCTGGCGCGACACTTCGGCCGACTTGCGCATTGAGGCGGAACAGGCGGACTACCGTCGGGAAACGGGTTACCTGAAAGCCTACGGAGGGCGTAGCGGGCGAGCATTGCTTACCTCGGTGCTGGACCAGGATACGCTGTACATGGCTGCGGACACGCTGCTGTCCGTCCGGTCCACAGAGACCGACGCGGCGGGCGATACCATCCGCTATCTTTCGGCCTATCACGACGTTCGCATTCTCAAGACCGACCTTCAGGCGGTGGCCGACTCCCTGGGCTTCAATACCGTGGACTCAGTACTCACGCTGTACCAGAACCCTATCCTCTGGCAAGACACCAGTCAGCTCACCGCCGACACCATCGATCTATACCTGAAAAACGACCAACCCGACCGCGTACTCCTCCGGCGTAACGCCATGGTAATAACCTCGCCGGACCTGGTTTTCTTCAATCAGGTGAAGGGTAAGGAAATCGTTGCGCATTTCGACAGCAGTCAGCTAAAGCGCACCGAAGTGAAGGGCAATGCGGAGGCCATCTACTACGCCCAGGATGAAAGCGGGGGGTATATCGGGGTCAACAAGACCGCCTGCAGCGCGATGGTGCTGTTCTTTCGCGAAGGGGGCGTGCAGCGGATCAAGTTTCTAAGTGCCCCTTCCGGTCGGCTCGATCCCATGGATGCGGTGGACCACCAGGGCATGCGCCTCGATGGCTTCCGGTGGGAGGCGGAGCGGAAGCCCCTTACCCTGGACGATCTGTTCATCACCCGCCGGAGCATTCCTCCGGATGTCTTGCTCGTGGCTCCCAATGCGGACTGATTACTTTTGCGGTATGGTGAGAATGACGATCCTGCTGTTGGTCGCCCTGGCCCAGTCTGTGGTGGCCCAGACCGATTATACCCTGCGGGCGGCGCAGGCCGAACTGGAGTCCGGTGACTACCGCCGGGCGGTGGAGATACTGGACAGCCTGGAACCGGGCGGCATCGTCAGTCCAGAATTCTATCTGGCCCTCGGCAACGCACGCTTTGAGACCGGGCAGACGGGCAAAGCCATTCTTGCCTACGAAAGGGGGTTGCGGCTCCGACCGGGCAACCTTGACCTCAACAACAACCTGCGCTACGTCCGTGAGGAAGCCGGCATCACCGCTCCCGAGCTCCCGGAGTTTGCCTTACTGCGATGGTGGCGGCTGTTCGGTGCCTGGCTGGGTATGACAGGTGCCTACCTGGCAGCCGTGTCCTGTTGGTGGCTGGCGGTGGCCGGCGTGATCTGGTGGTACCTGCACCGGCGGGAAATGGAAGAGAAGCGCCGTTTCGCCCTTTTGCCCACGGCCCTGTTACTGGCCCTGCTCAGCGGCGGTTTTTTTCTGCTTGCCGAGAGCCGCTACGCCGCCCTGCATCAATCGGACGAAGCCATCCTGGTAACTGATGCCACCCTGCGCGTCTCACCTACCCTAGACGGGTCAGTAGAGGCCGAACTAGGTCAGGGCCACAAACTTTACATCGTAGATCATGTCAACAGCTTTGTCAAGGTACAGCTCCCCAACGGCCGACAGGGTTACGTAGCCGTCACCGACATCGAGGTAATCTAGAAGCTGGCCGAAGTGATCAGGTTGATCTGGTCGCGCCCACCGGTAGCGAAGAACTGGTTCATATAGCCAACTTCAAAACGCAAGCCGGGCCGGGCCACGTAGCCCAGTCCTCCGTAAAGTCGGTTGCGATCGAAAGGTCGGTTCTCCGTGGTCACAAAAATTTCGTTGTAGGCGGAGAGGTACCAGGTCTTAGGCCCCATCTCCTGGCCGCTGAGGGGCAGGTTGAAAGCAAGAAAGTACCGGAAACGAAATCCGAAGTCCTGGTTCTCTACAAACCGTTCCTCAAAGCGATACCGGTGCTGTACGCTGACCGGCCCCAATTGTTGGCGCGTAATGATCTGCTGGTAAATCCGATGCTCATTGACCTCCACCTTGTCGAGGGCGGGATCCACGTAGTTCTGACTGTTGATGTAGCCGTAGCCCAGCAGCACGTTCAGGTTGTCGGTGACGTCATAGCCTACACCGGTGCGCAGGAGCAGTTGTTCCAGGTCACCGATGGCGTTGTAGTTTCGGTACTGTACCTCGTGGTGGAGATTCCAGCGATCGCCAAGGTCTTTGTTGCCGAAGTAGATGATCCAGTTTCCCAGTTCACTGTCCTGGGCGGCAAGGCGGGGGACGGAAAGGAGTAGGCACGCAACGAAGGCGATAAGTAGTTTGGGCAAAACCGGACATTTTAGTGGCCGCAAAGGTAGACACCCCAGGGAATAATCCGGTCCTACACCTTCTCGATGTCGTACCGATCTAGTCCGAGATTCTCAATAATGGTGATCAGCTTCTCGGCGTACCGCTTGTCGGTAGCGTAGCCGCATGCCTTCAGCCCGTGCGCCCATTTGCGGTAATCGATCCCGTAACCGTGGAGGCGGGCGTAGCGGGTGGTGTTGAGCAGGATGCTGTGTTCGCGGAAAGATTCGGCTACCGAATCGAAAACCCGGAACATATCGTAGCGGGTATCGTCACCGTAATTACGGCAGGTGCAGCCCAGGCATTTGGTGCGGCATTTAATTCCGAAGTGATTGTTGGAATTAACGGCCAACTTGCTGTCTCCGGCATTGCTTTCCAGCAACGCCTGAGCCAGGGTGATGCTGGCCGGGATACCGTATTCCAGCATTTCCCGCCGTGCCGCCGGGGCGTGGCGGCGGATGTAGTCACTGACTCGCTTGCGCTTGGCGGCAATTACGGACCGTGGAAGCCCCTTTCGCTCACCGTAGTCGGGACTAAGCACCAACGTAAGGTTACTGATGTGCGGCGCTGGATCGTCGGTTGGGGCCAGGCTGTTGAAGTCGTCAAAGGTGGTTGACGTTTCGGGCCGATCATCGATGTGGTCCACCTCCTCCACGCGTACGGACTCGGAAAAGACGCGCCGACCCAGGCTCATAAACCATTCGCCTACCCCGGCCTCAGTGATCCTGCCCTCCGAAACTTGCTGGACGGGCTCATGGATATCGACCTGTACGACCAGTCCGCGACTGATGCAGAGGTAAAGGATGATCAGCAACAGCACGATCTCGAAGCCATAGTCCAGGGCCTGGTCAAGAAAACGGCGAATACGTTGGCCGGTTGGGGAACGGTGGGGAACAGAATCGGGGGCAGGCATCCGGAAATATTTTAGGGTTTGGCGGTATCGGTTAAGTATGGAACCTGCTGCAGCGGGGCCGTAGCCTATGCCAAAGATAGTGCACTGGCGGGAATTATCAAACAAATTGTTTTATAATTTGACTCTACGGCAACTTCTAAACCATGGAATCGCTTACCCCGTCGTTTTTCCTTAGTGTTAACTTTACACTACCTTCGCGACGGTCAATTACAATGTCATGATACTTGTTGCGGATTCTGGTTCCACGAAAGCAGACTGGGTGCTGATCGATGAAGACGGTAAAAACGTCTACGTCAACACCCGAGGATTTAACCCCGTGGTCCACCCCCTGGACCTCCTGCACAACGAGGTCCAGAAACTATCGCAAGACCTGCTGCCCAACGCCGCGGTGACGGCCGTCCATTATTACGGAGCCGGATGCTGGGACTTCCGCCGCAAGAAGGTCATTTCCGATTGCATCCACCAGGTTTGGCCCGCCGCCAAGGTAGAGGTGATGCACGATCTGCTAGGCGCAGCGCGGGCCACCTGCGGCGACGAACCAGGGATTTCCTGCATTCTGGGTACGGGCAGCAACACCTGTCTTTACGACGGGACGGAGGTGATCGACAACGTGACCAACCTGGGCTTTATGCTCGGTGACGAGGGCAGTGGCTCCCATCTGGGCAAGGCCTTCCTGCGGTCGTACTTCTACCGGGAGCTCGACGACGAACTGAACGCGGCATTCGAGAACTACACGACGGCCGATCGGATGACCGTGCTGAACAACGTCTATGAATCCGATATGCCGAACACTTACCTGGCCGGCTTCACCCGGTTTATGGGCGAGCACCAGCACCACCCGCTGATTCAGAAGATCGTATTCGAGAGCTTCGCCGAATTTCTGGACCGCCACGTGCGCAAGTACAAGGGTCACCTGGAAGTACCCGTCCACTTCATCGGCAGCATCGCCTTCCACTTCAAGACGATCCTAATGGCCGCGCTGCACGAGCGTGACCTGATCGCCGGCCGCTTTGTACACAAACCCATCGAAGCCCTCGCCGATTACCACTCCGGGAAGTAGCCATATATGGAAAGAAAGGATATTCGCCGCATTGCCGTATTCACTTCGGGCGGAGACGCACCGGGAATGAATGCTGCTCTCCGGGCAGTTGTGCGTACCGCCGCCTGGAATAAATTACACGTCTACGGCATCGAGCGTGGGTTCGAAGGCATGATCGACGGCCACTTCCAGCGCCTGGAGCGCCGGGACGTAGCCAACATTATCCAGCGCGGGGGCACCATGCTCCGCACGGCCCGCTCCAAGCGTTTCATGACGCCGGAAGGTCGCCGCGCCGCCTACGACCACCTCAAGGCATATGATATTGACGCCTGTATCGCCATCGGCGGAAATGGAACCTTCACGGGTGCCAAGATCTTCAGCGAAGAGTACAAAATACCCTTCATCGGCATCCCGGGCACCATCGACAACGACCTCTACGGTACCGACTACACGATCGGCTTCGACACGGCCGTAAATACCGCCATCGATGCGGTAGACAAGATCCGCGATACGGCCGACAGCCACAACCGCCTTTTCTTCGTGGAAGTCATGGGGCGCAACTCCGGCTACATCGCCCTGTACACCGCCATCGGCTCCGGCGCCAGCAGCGTACTCATTCCGGAGTCGGAAACCGACCTTGAGGACCTGAAATCTGTGCTGCGCAAGAACAAGGCCCGTGGAAAGCTCTTCAGTGTGGTCATTGTAGCCGAAGGGCACCCCATGGGCGGGGCCACCGGCATCGCCGAGAAAATCCAGCACGAACTGGCCAGCATGGAGCCAAAGGTTACCGTCATCGGCCACCTGCAGCGCGGCGGCGCGCCCACCGCCGCCGACCGGCTACTTGCCAGTCGCCTTGGATTTGCTGCCGTGGAACTGCTTATGGAGGGCGCCGAAAACATCGCCGTAGGTATTGTCAACGGGGAAGTAACCAGCATGCCCTTCGACGACGCGATCAATAAGCAAAAGATCCCCAGCGACGAACTGATCCGCATGGCCAGTATCCTCGCCATCTGATCCACCGTTCGGGAGTGAAGGTCAGGGAAGCGATTGCGTGACTTAACGTACAGTTTACACCCTGTTATGAACTTGGGCCGTGGAAATCGACTTCCACACCCACCCCAGTCTCCCTCAGTATGGATGCATCTTTTATCATTATGTGGACCGGCTTTATCCTGGCCGGCTACGCCGTTGTGGGCAATGACTCCATACAAACACTGGGAACATTCTTATCCTCCAACGAGGACAAGGCCTGGTATGTCCTGTGGGCATTCGCCGGCACAATTCTTGCCATAACTCTGGTGATGGGCTGGTCATCTTACGACGGCGATGTAAGCTACGGCCGCCTTGAAGGCTACGCCTACGTGGAAGATATGGGGTGGCCCTACCTCCTTCCCCCGCTGGTTCTGATGCTGTTGACCCGAACGGGTATCCCGGTTTCGACATCCTTTCTGATCCTCACCTTCTTCAAGCCGAAGGGACTGGTGGACATGACCATGAAGTCCATCCTGGGGTACGCCCTGGCCTTCTGTGTCGCCATCATCGTTTGGCAACTGGTTACGACCTGGTTGGACAAGCGCTTCATGGACAACGAGATATCGGACCGGGAAAATAAACTCTGGACCGGCCTGCAGTGGGCATCGACGGGTTTCCTGTGGGGGCAGTGGCTCATCCAGGACTTCGCCAACATTTTCGTTTACCTGCCCCGCTCGCTCAGCGTCGCCGAGATCGCTGTTTCACTGGTGATTCTGCTGGTGATGCTGGCGTTCATCTTCTACAGCAAGGGCGGAAACATCCAAAAGATCGTCAAGGCCAAAACCAATACGACCGACATCCGCTCGGCCACGATCATCGACTTTTTCTACGGTATAATCCTGCTGTTTTTCAAGGAATTTAGCAACGTTCCCATGTCCACTACCTGGGTCTTCCTGGGCCTGTTGGCCGGACGGGAGATCGCGATCCGATACCGCCTGGAACTCGACGCCGAGCCCAGCGACCGCGACCGTGCTCGGGTATCCTACATCATGGGGGTAGTGATGAACATTCTAATCCTGGCGCTCATCGGCTATGTGGTTTACCTCCGCGACGACATCAACAACTTCGTGATCGTGATCATGGCCCTCGCCATGGTGGCGCGTGCGGCCCTGGCCTACTTCGAAACCATTCCCGGACGAAAGAACCTGATGGCGGCCTTCCGAAACATTTTCACCGACCTGGGGAAGGTGACCTTCGGTCTGGTGGTGAGTATCGTCCTGGTATACGTTATGCGTTACCTGACCACCGGCAGCTTCATCGAAAATATCGGATAAAACCGTTCGCCTACCGGATCAGCCCGATAAGGCTGCGGTAATCGTCGAAGGGTGACGTGTCGTCCTTCATGGCCAGCAACGCATCGTGCTCCAGATCGAGGTACAAATCCTCCAGGTCGGCGATCGTTTCCTTGCACCTGATCTCGAGTACACCCTGCCCCAGCTGCTCCCACCGCCATTCATGGGTGGCCAGGATCTTCTGCACCGTTTCCCGCTGGATTACTGCGTGATCCTCATCCACCGGGACAGTTTCGGCACCTGAAAAGGCCAGTTCGTTGCGGGAAAGCATCAGTGCATCGCGAAGGATGTAGTAAGCGGTGTGTACTCTCCCGCTGCCCTGTTGCCGCAGGAATTCCGCGTACAGGGCCAACTGGATGTCTCCACCGTTGCGCAGCAAATTGCGGAAGGTTGTCTTGCCCCGCCACTTCAGGTCTACGACCGCCGCTTCCGGTACGCCGTCGGTACCGGTACGTTCGAGTACCAGATCGGCCCGGCCCCTCACCACCTGTCCGTCGAGATTCGCGAGTTGCCCTTCCAGTTCCTGCTCCGAGCCGCGCACCGTCCACCCGCTTTGCTGGATGTAGTTCACCAGCGTCCAGGCGGACTTCCGCATGGTCAGCAAGAACTGCACCCGATCGGGTTCCTGACCGTACTCCAGCAGCACCGCCCCCTGTTGCCGCAGCAGCCGGTCGGCATTATCGTCTACCCAGGCTTCCACCTGTGCGCGGGTTACCCGACCATCCGTCTGACTTACTTCCTCGAGCAACTGCTCGATGAACAGGTGTCCGAGATTGCCCCTTAGCCGGTTTTCGCTCGCAATGGAGAGGATGGGTGTGCCCCGCAGGCCCAACTGGTGGCGGAAAACCCACTTATGCGGATAAAACAGCAGGTCGTCGATGGAAGACGGGGTCTCCCGTTCCCGCGGTTGCAGGGCATCGGGACGTGAAATCACCACCTGCGCTTCGGGGGGGTCCAGCGGCCGGACGGGCACCGGCTGGAAACCGGGCAAGCGCAAATCCGATAGCAGTCCGCTGGGCTGCCCCGCTTCGTCGATATCGACCGTAATCCGGGCCAGATCTTCGGCTGAAAAGGCTGCTTCAAGATCGCCCATCAGAGCGTGCGGTTCTACTTCGGTACCGTCCACCCGCCGGGGAATGCATAAGAGCAATTGACGCCGCGGCGTAAGGGCCGGACGTAGATTTTGCCACAGCTGAAGCTGATTGCGCTGCTCCGGACTGCTGACCTGGCAGCAGCCGTGCGGGGAGCCGGCGCGGAGGAATTCAATCTCCGGCGGATAGTAGTTGCTGAAGAAGTAGCTGGGGTCGGTTTCCACGAAGTCCCACCAGATAAGTCGTTCCAGCTCATCCTGACCGCTGTCTGGCAATTGGGCGACGGACGCGGGTGCAAAGGCGGCCGGCAAGGCGCCCTGTTCCGTGGGTTGGAATTGAGTGGGCGCAGGCTGGTAGATCGTCCGCACCAGCCGTTCCACATCGAGGTAACTCAGCTCTGTTTCCGGCTGCGCGTCGAGGAGCTCGGTAGCCCGTTCGGCCTGGGCGGAAAGGACGATCAGTCCGCTCTGTTCCTTGTCTTCGTCGAAGGCCTCCAGGGCCCAGTTGCGCAGGAATACGAAAAGGCTGCGCACCTCGCTCTTGGGTGCCTTGCCGTCGCGGGGGTACCGCCGCCTACGGAACCAGAATTCATATTGCTCCCGCGCGCGCCGGCGACGGGCGGCCGGGTACTTGCGCTCTTCCATTTCACGGAAGGATTGCTCCACGGCAAAATTCCAGCGGGCACCGAAAAGTCCGGGCGTATCCGCCAGGTGCTCGGCCAGCCGCTGACCGAGCCTGCGGTCCAGGGGCTTGGTGACCAGACTGACAAATTCCATGATGCGCTGCACCTCAACAGGCTCCCATAGGAAGGCGGTAACGAGTTTGAGCACTTGCAGACTGGGGCGGGCCAGGCTCGTCGACGGGACACCCATACTCGGAAGTCCCTCCATCAGCAGGGCGGTATCCAGGGTCTGGTTGCGCACAGTCATCAGTACGCCGGGCCGCCAGTTGTCGTTGTCGCGCACCATTCGTGCCAGGTAGGCGGCGATGTGGGTCTCACGCTCGGCGCGGATCACGATCAGGCTCCCGTCTCCGCGCAGGGCACGCGTGCCGGATTCCTCCCGCCCGGATAGCAGGCCACCCAGTTTCTCCTGCCAGGCTCCCAAATCGCCGGAAGGAGCCGGTTCCGGGGTGGAATTGATGAACTGCACCTTGTCGCCGGCTGTCGCCAGGGCCTCCAGCAGGCGCCTAAGGCCCGGTGGCAGCAGATCTAAGGGTTCGTGCACCCGGAGGTCCAAAGCGGGGTGACGGCGGTCGTGGAGGGCCGCCAGCAACGCGTTGAGCCGATCCGCCAGTCCCGGCAGCAGTTGGAAAGACTGTTCCGCTTCCAGCAGCAGGTGCTCCAGTTCGTGTAAGACGGTAATTCGTGCCGGGGTACCGGTGGACAGGGGGGCGGCCAGGCGATAGCCCGCTTCGAGTAATTCATCGCGCCGCTCCAGCAGGTCCTCCGCCGTGGCCAGGGGGTCTGCGGCAAAGGAGGCGGCGTAGAAGGGAGTCTCCGTAGCCTTGCTGAGGTGGTGTTCAATCAGTTGCCGGTACTGCTCGGTGCGCAGGGCTTCCCGGTTGGTGGGGTTACGCGAAAGGGCATGGAAATGCTCGAGGTAGCGGACCAACCCCGGGTAATCGAGATACAATTCGCCGGCCGCGGTAGCCGGAGGTTCCGGCAGCAGGGGGGAGGAGAAAGTGAGTCCTAGGTAAATCTTGATCATGGGCGCCGGTAAAATACGCAAGCCCCACCGGCTTAGCCGCCCATTTCGGCGCGCATCCGGGTCAACTGGGTTTCCCAGAGCGCCTTCTGGTCTTCCACCTCGTCGTCGTCGGCGAAATCCGTCACGTAGACGATGGTCTCGCCCGTAACGGGACTTTTGGTGATGTTGAATTCGAGGTACTCGTCCTCGTCGTCGGCGTCTTCCCAGGCAAAACGGACCATATCAGCCTCGCTGTCCTCGATCAACTCCGCGGCCTCGGGAGAGCCGCTCCAGACGAAGGTGTAGGTGCTGTCGTTGATATCCACTTCATCGCAAAACCACCGGGTCAGGCAGGCCGGATCGGTGAGAAACTGGTAGACAATATTCGGGGAGGCACGAAAGATAAACTCCGAAGTAAACTTAACACGTTCCATATCAGGCGGTTGGCGGTAGTGGTGGCGGGCAAATAAGGTAAATTAAGCGAGACTACCAAAAGTTTATGGCCTCCCAACCTATTGTTTCTTTGCAGTGTTAATTACTCGTTGTGCGCTAATCACCCTCCCGGGCCTTGATTTCCAACTATATACCCCGTAATTTTGCGGCCACTTTCAGAAAACGTCCCCTAAATGAGACAGCTTAAGATAACGAAGTCGATCACCAATCGCGAGAGTCAGTCGCTCGAAAAGTACCTACAGGAAATTGGTAAAGTAGACCTGCTGACCCCCGAGGAGGAAGTTGACCTCGCCAAGCGGATCAAACAGGGTGACCAGATCGCGCTGGAAAAGCTGACCAAAGCCAACCTTCGCTTCGTAGTATCCGTAGCCAAGCAGTACCAGAACCAGGGCCTCAGCCTCTCGGACCTCATCAACGAAGGCAACCTCGGCCTCATCAAGGCCGCCCAGCGCTTCGACGAAACCCGTGGTTTCAAGTTCATTTCCTACGCCGTCTGGTGGATTCGCCAGTCTATCCTCCAGGCCCTCGCCGAGCAGAGCCGCATCGTGCGCCTTCCCCTCAACAAGGTGGGCAGCCTTAATAAAATCAACAAGGCCTTCAGCCAGCTGGAGCAGACCTTCGAGCGCGAGCCGAGCAGCGAAGAACTGGCCGAGCAACTCGAGATCAACGCCGACGAAGTGGAAACCACCCTCGGCGTCGCCGCCCGTCACGTCAGCATGGATGCCCCCTTCGTGGAAGGTGAAGACAACAGCCTGCTCGACGTACTGGCCAATACCGCTACCCCCGGTACCGACTCGGCGCTTGAGTACAAGGAATCCCTGCGCCGGGAAATCGACCGCAGCCTCGGCACCCTTACCGAACGGCAGTGCGACGTAATCAAGCTTTACTACGGCATCGGCGTCGAGCACCCCATGAGCCTTGAAGACATTGGCGAAAAGTTCGGTCTCACCCGTGAGCGCGTCCGCCAGATCAAGGACAAGGCCATCAACAAGCTTCGCGGCGCCAACCGCAGCAAGTTGCTCAAGAATTATCTGGGAAATTAAGTTAGTCTTTCGCCGTTTTCCGGCTTCAGTAGGGCCTCTTCGATCGATCGGGGAGGCCCTACTCTATTGAACCCCTCCCTATGCAACGTCGCAAACTTTCCCTGCAGGAACTCGGCCGACTGACCCCTGCCCAGTACACGGGGTCCGAAAAGCTGCCCGTCGTGCTGGTCCTCGACGATATCCGCTCGGCCAATAACGTCGGCAGTCTTTTTCGCACGGCCGACGGCTTCGCCCTGCAGCACGTCTACCTCTGCGGCATCACCGCTACCCCGCCCCACCGCGATATCCTCAAGACCGCCCTCGGTGCCACGGCAACCGTAGCCTGGTCCTACCACGAAGATTGCGCAGGCCTCGTTCGCCAACTCGCGGCCGGCGGCGCGCAGGTGCAATGCCTGGAACAGACCGAAAACAGTACCCCCCTGCACCGTTTCCAGGCAGCGCCGCCGCTTCCCCTGGCCCTGGTGGTCGGCAACGAGGTAAGCGGTGTGCACCAGGAAGTGATTGACGCCGCCCACGGTACCATAGAGATCGAACAGTACGGAACCAAACATAGCCTGAACGTCGCGGTAAGCGCCGGAATGGCCGTCTGGGAGCTCAGCCGACAGTTGCGCCACGGGAAGGGTTGATTTCGGTAGTGTAACGACTGGTTTGGTCGCTACAATTATAATGGAGCGTTCCGCTATCTTTCGCCGGTGGGGATGCCGAAACACCTCCCCCCTTCACGTCCTTACACTAAAACTACAGCCCATGCAACCCTTTCACCTTGCCGCACCGGTAGACGACCTGGAGGCCGCCCGTCACTTCTACGGCACCGTACTCGGCTGCCCGGAGGGCCGCACGGACAGCGAATGGATCGACTTCAATTTCTTCGGGCACCAATTGGTAGCCCACCTGGCCCCCAAGAAGGAGCAGCCCGATCACCGCAATGAGGTGGACGGCAAGCACGTGCCCGTCCCGCACTACGGGGTGGTATTGGAATGGGAGCAATTCGAAGCCTTCGCCCAGCGTCTGCGCGACCACGGCGTTAAGTTCGAGATTGAGCCCCACGTGCGCTTCGTCGGTCAACCCGGAGAGCAGAACACCATGTTTTTCTATGACCCGGCCGGCAATGCCCTGGAATTCAAGGCCTTCAAGGATATTTCCCGACTGTTCGCCAAGGAGCTTAACGGCTAGATCTTCCTGGGGGGGAGCGAACTATTCCGTGTAGTCTTCAATCCCGCCAGGAGTATGAAGCCGGACAGACGCCCGGTCTGCAGTCTCGACGCGACCAATCACCCGGGCTTCGATGCCGAAAGCGGCGGCAATGTCGATCACGGTTTGCGCGTCGCGCTCGCCCACGTAGGCTTCCAGCCGGTGGCCCATGTTGAACACCTGATACATTTCTCGCCACGCCGTACCGCTTTCCTGGCGGATCAAGTCGAACAGGGGCGGAACGGGAAAGAGCTGGTCCTTGACTATCCGTATATCGTCGTCGATGAATTTGACCACCTTAGTCTGGGCTCCTCCGGTGCAGTGAATAAGCCCGCTGAGGCCAGGGCCAACTTCCGCCAGCAGTCGCTTCAGTACCGGCAGGTAGGTGCGGGTGGGGCTGAGCACCAATTTGCCAACGGTGGTTTCCACCCCGGATACGGTGATCTTGTCCGTAAGTGAGCGGCTACCCGTGTACACCACCTCGCGCGGCACTTCGGGATCAAAGCTCTCGGGGTACTTTTCGGCGTAGCCGTGGTGGAATACGTCGTGGCGGGCGCTGGTCAGACCGTTACTACCCATACCTCCGTTGTATTCGTCCTCGTAACTCGCCTGCCCGTAGCTGGCCAATCCGACAATCACGTTGCCGGGGCGTATGTCGTTTACGATTACTTCGTCGCGGCGCAATCGTGCGAAAGTGGTGTACCCCACGTCAATGGTCCGCACGATGTCGCCAACGTCGGCCGTCTCCCCTCCGGTAAGGTGCAGTCCGACACCCTGATCGGCCATCCGATCGGCAAACTTCTGGGCGCCCTGGATGATGGTCTTCAGCACTTCACCCGGGATCCGGTTCTTGTTGCGGCCAATGGTAGAGGAAATGAGAATGTTGTCCACGGCACCCACGCAGCCCATATCGTCGAGGTTCATCACCAGGCTGTCCTGCACGATCCCTTCCCAAACGCTCAGGTCACCTGTTTCCCGCCAGTAGAGATAGGCCAGGCTGGTCTTGGTGCCGGCCGTGTCGGCGTGCATGACGTTGCAGTACTCCGGGTCACCCCCCGCAATGTCGGGCAGTACCTTGCAAAAGGCTTTCGGGTAGAGGCCCTTGTCCAGGCCCTGAATGGCGTCGTGAACTTCGGACTTGGTGGCGCTGACGCCGCGTTTTTCGTACTTCGTGGACATGCCGCAAAGGTAGCCAATTTTGCCGCCGGGACGCGCCCACGCCCGCGGGTACGGTCACTGATGGGCTGCTCGTTCGCCTCCTTAAGCATTGGACCTGGCGGACTAGGCTGGCTCGATATGGATCAGGACCTGTTCGATGCTCGGAAAATCGGCCTGCAGACGATCCTTGAGCCGGTGGGCCAGGTCATGCCCCTGGGTTACAGTAAGATCCCCGTTGACCAGGGCATGCAGGTCAATGTAGTAGCGCATCCCCGACTTTCGGACGTAGCACTTCTCGGTACCGAGGATGCCCTCCACGGTGAGGGCTGAGGTCCGCACTTCTTCAATGAAGTCATCATAAACGTGCTCGTCCATGATCTCCCCCAGGGCCGGCCGGAAGATCAGGTAAGCGTTGTACAGAATGATGCCGGAAGCTAGTAGGGCGGCCCAGTCGTCGGCGCTTTCGTAGCCCGGCCCGCCCAGCAACGCGATAGTGATACCGATGAAGGCGGTGACGGAGGTAATGGCGTCGCTGCGGTGGTGCCAGGCATCGGCGGCCAGGGAGGAGCTATCCGTTTGCCGACTGCGGCGAATCACGACACGGTAGGAAGCTTCTTTCCAGAGTATGATGCCCCCCAGCACCAGGAGCGTCCAGCTTTCGGGAACCGCATGGGGTGTACTGATGTACTCGATGCTTTCGTAGGCAATCACCGTTGCCGAGAAGACCAGGAAGGCCACCACGCCGAAGGTGATCAGGGGCTCAATTTTTCCGTGGCCGTAGGGGTGGTTATCGTCGGCCGGTCGCTGGGCGTACCGCAGCCCGAGCAGCACCAGCAAGGAGGAAAAGATGTCGGTAGTGGACTCAATCGCGTCGGCGATCAGGGCGTAGGAATTGCCCAGGATACCCGCTACCGCCTTGATGATGGCCAGCCCGGTATTACCGGCGATGCTGAAATAGCTCGTCTGGATGGCTACCTTATCCTTGTCCATAGTTCCAAACATACGCCGGGCGGCGACTACCGGACCTGCCGGAGGCTGTTGCAGGCGAGAAGCGTGAGGGTGAGAAGTAGTCCGGGAAAGAAGGCCAGCCACCAGGCATCCGGTTCGACGCGGGATTGCTGCAGGATACTGCCCCAGGTGACCTGGTCAGCCGGTACGCCGATGCCCAGGAAACTAAGCATGGCCTCGGCGAGGATGCTCGTTCCCACCATGAAAGCGGCTACCACCACTACCGGGCCGATGGCGTTGGGCAGGGCGTGGCGGAATAGCAGGCGTAGTTCCCCCACCCCACCGACCCGGGCGGCGGCGATGTAGGGAAGTTCCCGGATACGCAGGAGTTCGGCACGCAGAAAACGGGCTACCGGCGTCCATCCCAGCACCCCGATGGTCAGCACCACCACCCAAAGCGAAGCACGGTCCACGTAGGAAAGCAACGCGATCAGCAGCACCAGACCGGGGATGCTGACGGTGATTTCCAGCAGCACTACCACAATACTGTCGATCGGCAGCCCCACCGGCGTCCGCAACCAGGGTACCCACCGGGCAATACCACGCAGCAGCAGGTACCAGAAACTCCAGGCTGCGACCAGGGTCAGCCCCAGCAACAACCAGAATATCCATCCCCCGGCGAGGGCAAAAAGAGTGGTGGCTCCGTAGAACAGGCCGGTAACGAGGCCCATCAGCAGGGCAATAGCTCCCCCGCGGTGCAGCCGCATGCCGTCGTTGCCGAAGTATCCCGCCAGGGAACCCAGGGGGAGACCCAGCAGCAGGGAGATGAGCACGCTACCTATACCTACCCAAACGGCTACCCGCGTGCCGCTCACAATTCCCGCCGCAGTGTCACGGCCGAGCCGGTCGGTTCCCAACCAGTGCCATCCCCGGCCCCCGGTAGCCCGCGAGAGGGGCGGCAAATATCCCGGCTGCGAGAGATCGAGCGAGGATGCCCGGAAGGGGATCGGTGGCCAGACCGCCCAGTCGACCGGAACCTCTGACCACGCTTCCCGCTGCGGGGTACCGTCCAATACCGGGAAATACAGCTCTCCGTCCACCTGCGCTACCAGGGGTTTGTCTCCGGCAATAAAATCGGCCCCTAGGGCGATCGCCACCAGAAAGAACAGGAAACCGTATGCCCACCGCGTCTGCTTCATCGCGGCGGCAATTTACCCAGCCGGATGCGGGGGTCCAGCAAGGCGTAACCGATATCAGCCAGCAGCAGCCCCAGTATGGTTAGCACACCGTTGACCAGCACCACGGCGGTAACCACCGGCCAGTCGCGGGCCGTGGCGGCATCGTACAGCAGCTGCCCCATACCCGGAAGATTGAAAATTTGCTCAATGAGCACGCTCCCCGCCAGCAGCCCCGGCAGAAGTCCACCAAGCAGGGTCACCAGGGGGAAGGCGGCATTGCGGAAAACGTGACGCCACAGCACCTGCGACCCCGCCAGACCCTTCATACGGGCGGTCCTCACGTAGGGCTGCGCCAGTTCGATCAGGGCGGACGCGCGCAGGTGCCGGGAAACGTAAGCGAGGCTGGGATAAGTGAGACAGAATACCGGCAGAATGAGGTGGGAAGCGCGGATTTGCAGGGCATCCCACCAACCCGCATCCGGCGGGACCTCCCCGAAGCCCATGGTGGGGAACCACCCCATCCCGTAGGCAGGCGTGGTCAGGTAATTGGCCAGGAGCGTAGCAATCCAGAAGGAAGGAAGTCCGAAAGCCAGAAAAGTGAGCGCAGTGGCCCAACGGTCAAAACGGGAATGGTAGTAATAAGCCATATACAGGCCGAGCGGAATGGCCAGCAGGTACACCAGCACCAAAGCCAGCCCGTTCAGGAGCACCGTTCTGGGCAGGGCCGTAGCGATCTTTTGCGCTACCGGGCGACGGTCGGCGTAGGAGACGCCCAACTCGCCACGCAACAGGTTCATGAGGTAGCGGTGATAGCGATTCTCCGTGCCGTGCCAGTATACCCTTGGCAGGAGGAGGTCGCGACGGTCGGCTCCGTCGACCATGTCACGGTAGGCCGTCTGCAGCGATTGGGCGGCGGGGCCCGGGGGCAGCGTAGCGAGTTGTTGCCGGAGGTAAG
Organism: Neolewinella litorea; assembly: GCF_004803465.1. Taxonomy (GTDB): domain Bacteria; phylum Bacteroidota; class Bacteroidia; order Chitinophagales; family Saprospiraceae; genus Neolewinella; species Neolewinella litorea. The sequence continues at coordinate 1,245,871 of NZ_SRSF01000001.1, forward strand.
CGGGGTCGGAGCGCACCAGGAGCCGGCGGGCCACGGTTTGTACTTCCGGCTCTTCCGCCAGCCGGGCCGCCATCAGCGCCCGGTAGAATTGCTGTACGCGGGGCCAGTTGCCAAATTGCAGGGCCAGTTCACGTACCGCCCCGCGGCGGTCGGCCTGAACGATACGGTGCAGGGTATCGGGCAGGGCGGCATTCGTAATCGTCAGGTAAAAGGGCGGAAGGTCGTAATCCAGCTGCTCGGCCAACCGCTGGTAACTCCGCTCGTAGGCCACCAGGTTCTCACCGGAAGTACGCACCCCTTCGGCAACCATGCGCTGCTGCACCGGATCGCCCGGGGTCATCCAGGTTAGCACGAAGCTGACCAGGCTGAGCAACAGGATACCCAGAGGAAGGTACAGTAGTTTACGAAAGCCGTACCCCAGCAATTGGTTATTCGGACGCGTCAGGGTTGGGTGATAAGAAGTTAACTATGAGCAAAATATGCCTATTCATTGTTGGAGAAATAGTATGCAATCCCTAGCACTATTCCCACTGCAGCTCGTCGTCTTTCCGGGCGAGACCCTCAATTTACACATTTTTGAACCTCGGTACCGTCAACTGGTAGCCGATATTGAGGAAGAAGGGCTCCCGTTTGGCGTTCCCACCGTCATCGAAAGCCGGCTGCGGCCCATCGCTACCGAGGTGACCCTCGTGGAGGTGGCCAACCGCTATCCCGGTGGGGAAAGCGATATACGGACCAAAGGGGGGCGAGTCTTTCACGTAGACCGATTTTATCGGGAATACCCGGGTAAACCGTATCCCGGCGGCGAGGTCAGTTATCTGCCCGTCGACGAGAACGAAGAGGAGGAGCTCAATCAGAAGATTGTACAACTGCTCCGCGAAATCTACAGCAAATTGCGCATAGAGCGGGAGATAAAGTCGGTCGCCGAAGGTTTTCGGACCTACGAGGTCGGACATCACGTCGGCTTCACCCTCGAGCAGGAATACCTGTTCCTGACACTACGTGATGCCGCCGAACGACAGCGATTTCTGCTCGGTCACCTGCAACAGGTACGACCCAAAGTCGGCGACCCGCTGGGCATTCGGGCACGGGCGGAACTCAACGGGCACTTTCAGGACCTGAAGCCCCCGGATTTTTAATCCAGGGTGATGGCTGCGGCAATGCGGTCGCGCAATTCCTCCATGCGATCCTCGCTCACCGAGACCGTTTTCCCGAAGCGGAAATCACCTTCCGACGATACGGGCACCAGGTGAACGTGAACGTGGGGCACTTCGAGCCCCAGTACCCCGTTGGCCACACGCTTGCACTCCACGGCTCGCTGCAGGCCGGCGGCGACGCGTTTGGTAAACAGGGTAAGGCCAGTGAGTTCCTCGTCGCTCAGGTCGTAATAGTAGTCCACCTCCCGCTTGGGAACGCAGAGGGTGTGGCCCTCAACCATGGGTCGCACGTCGAGAAAGGCGATAAACTGATCATTCTCGGCCACGATGTAGCCCGGCAGGTCCCGGTTGATGATGCGTGTGAAGATGGAGGCCATATCAGATGGAGATGTTCACGATTTCGAACTGCATCGTACCATTGGGCGTGTTGACCGTGGCAATGTCGCCGACGGCTTTCCCCAAAAGGCCCTGTCCGATCGGGCTGTTGACCGAGATCTTCTTAGCTTTCAGATTGGCTTCGCTTTCGGCCACCAGTTCATAAACCATGGTGGCTTTGTTGGCTACGTTACGGATGGTCACCTTGCTCATGACCGTGACCTTGCTGGTGTCCAGCTGGCTGGAGTCGAGAACCCGGGCGTTGGCCATAACCTTTTCCAGTTCGTTGATCTTCATCTCCAGCAGTCCCTGGGCATCCTTGGCGGCGTCGTATTCGGCGTTTTCCGACAAGTCACCCTTTTCGCGGGCTTCGGCGATGGCGCGGGCAACATTGGCCCGACCGGTGGTTTTCAGTTCTTCGAGCTCGGCGCGGAGGCGGTCGTAGCCCTCCTGCGACAGATAGTGTGTTCCTGCCATGATAGGAATATTTTCGCCGAAGCAGTCAATTCCACCCTTCCCGTTTCGGGATCGGTAGAAGCCTGCCTGACGTTGGTGATGCCGCCCGCCGGAATCCTTGGCCGGTCGGCTAAAAGAAGCGACGTTCCTACGGAAGTAAGAACGTCTGCCAATACATATAAGGCAAATATAGGGAAAATAAGAAATAGCAACGCTTTTAGGCGCGCTGAATCGGTAGGTATCGCTAGAAAGAAAGGCTCAATCCGACGTTGTGGGTACCCTGATAAATTCGGGTGCTTCGGTAGGCGTAGTCGACGGTAAATCGGCGGCTCACGTCGCCTCGGGCGAAGGGAACGCGGATACTGGCTCCGGCGCTGATGCCGTCGTAGATGGGCGACTGGTCGGCGGAGGTGCTGGTCGATTCGTTAGCGGCGCTCAAGTCCACCCGATACCCTACCCTGGCCAGGAACTGTTCGCGGAAGGCATACTCCAAACCGGCCCCTACCTGATCCCGACTGAAGGAGTTGGCGGTGAAGTTGCCCACCAGGGTCACCCGCTGGTTCTCGACCTGCGTCAGGAAATCGTAGCTGGCACCGATGTTGAGCATGGAGGGCATTTCGAAGCCCGCGGCGCGCTGGGCGTAGGTAAGTTTGTAATCGGCCGACTGATCCGGATTGTCGGCGGCGGTGGCCAGGCCCTGACCCCCGTACGCCATACGGGAACCGACGTTGCGCAGGCTAAGCCCGAATTTGAATTCTTCCGCTGCCCCAGTGACGTACTGGACACCCGCGTCGATGGCAAAGCCGAAGGAGTTCACGTCACTGGTCGACTCGCTCACGCCCCGCAGGGTCAGGCCCACGGATACCTTGTTTTCGAACTGGTGGCTGTAGGTGAGCCCCACATTGATGAAGCTCAGGTTCATCAACGCTCCCGTACCCTCGGGCTGCTCGGTGGTCGTAATGGGAATATCCCCGAAGTCCAGGCTCATGACGCTGAACCCAAAGCCCCCGTTCTCCCCTACCCGGCTGGTGACACCGATGGCCTGCATGGAAATGTCGGTTCCCTGCAGGTAATTGGCGTACCCCAGCATGACCTGGGTGCCGGCGAAGCGGCTGACTCCGGCCGGATTGATGCGCATGGCCTCTACCCCCGTCACGTACGAAGTACCCAGGGAATGCAGTCCGGCGGATGGTGCCCAGGGGTTCATGAGCAACTGCGCCGCTCCGGCTTCTCCCTGCCGGTCGGGGTTACCGGCAAAGGCCGCCAGGGAAAGCAGGCTAGACAAGAACAGCAGGTAAATTTTCTTCATGGTTCGCTGTTTGATCCGGAGGGTCAGCCGGGTGTAGGTTTGGGTTACAGTCCGGAGGGGTCGAACTGCCGCTGAACACCAAAGAACTTCAGGGTACGTTCCCCGAGCCCAGGGGCATCGACGTGAATGAGGTAAACCCCGCTGGCGACGGGAATGCCCTTTTGGTTGCGCAGGTCCCACTCCAGGGCGGGCGTGATCTGCCGGAAACCCACCGGCCGGCCATTACCGCGCAGCATTGCCTGCGATTCGTCGCGGTCGTACTGGCGGATGAACTTTCCGTCCAGGGAGTAAATCGTCACCGTAGCCTTGGCGGGCAGGTTCGTGATCTTCACATTGGTCTCGAACTGACTGTCTTCGTAGATGCTGAATCCGTAGTAGGGGTTCGGCACCACGTTGATCATGTCGAGGGCCCGGTTGGTGAGCGCGGCGTCCAGTTCCGTATTGGCCTGCTTCCCATCGATGGTAAAGCGATAGGTAGGATACCCGTTGCTTTCCGGTACGCCTTCGGCATATTCAAAAGCACTGTTGACCCGCAATTTGATGGTCACGTCCTCGGGTATGATGCCGTCGGCGTAAGACTTCAGGTTCACGCCACCCGCCAGCAGCGGAAAGCCCGCCCAGGTAATATCCTGCAGGGCGCGCACCTTGGCGGTGGAGTTCGGACTGTTCCGCGGGAAAAGACGGTTGTACAGGCGCACGCCGCCGTCGTAGGGTTGATCCGTAACGTAGAAATAGTGCTGCCCGCCGGCCGGGAAATCGTAGATGCTCAGGCCGTTGATGGGCGACTTCTCGAAAATGGTATTGGACGGATTAAAGATCATATCATCACCGTTACTCTCGGCCACGAAAACATCCCCGAGGCGGCGCCCGTCGTAGGTGCTGTTCTCCCCCCAGAATATTTCGAGGCGCTGCCCGGTTTCCACGTCCACGGCGTAACCGGGAAACCAGCCCATACCCGTAGCGAACTGCGGGTCGATATCGGTATCCACTGCCGGCAAGCCGTCCGGACCGGCCTCGCGACTCACGCTCGGAGCATCCCGGGTGTCGAACATACGCCGGTCGTCTTCATCCTTCATGCGCTGCCCGCGGTAGGCGGCGTCCTTGTAGAAGTAGCTGCTGGTTTCGATGACCGGGCAGCGGCTCCACAGGGATTTGTCCGAAGTCAGGACGATGTTGACATTATTAAGGTCCTGGAGCGACTGTCCGCGTACCACCCCGTCATTAAGGCGGAATTCAGACAGGTAGACCGGAGAGAGAAAGGGGATTCCCCCATCATTTTCCTGGTGATCGAGCAGGCGGTAGGGCACGATACCGGGAAATATGTCGGATAAGCCACGATCCTTGTCCAGGTCGTAGTACCGATCCTGGAAATCATCCGTTCCGACGTAGTCGAACAGGGCTTGATCGAATTCCACGTTGTTAAATCCGAGGGAAAGGTTATCGGGAATGAAGAGCAACCAGCGGTCGGCCTCCGTGCTGTCGTAATCCAGGGATCCGCCGATAGCGCCGTTGCGTCCAGCCCCGGTGGTTCCGGGTTCAGGAACGTCACCGATGCGCACGGAGAAACCGAATTCACCGATGATCTGCTCGTTGTTCGAGTCGATGGGCCGCTCGCTCACCACCGTCGGTACTCCGCAGTCGTTTAGGCAGCGTAGGGTCCACCGCACTGGTGCGGTTAGGCGGTCGTCACTCATATTGTTGTCCACGAAGGTCAGTTCGTACTCTCCGTCCTTCACGTCCAGCGGGTTGGCGACGAACACGTCGATGGGTCCGGCACCACGGTCGTAGGTGAGCTCCCCATCGAAGGGTTGACCGGCGGCGATGGCCGCCTCGATTTCGGCTACGGTTTCGTCGGTCAAATCCAGGAAGTTGCCGTTGTTGCCTTTACCACTCAGTCGGGTGACGCTGGCCTCGTCGCCGTAATCGGCGCGCAGGTCACGGTCCAGGATCGGGCGCGGAATGGCGGTATAGAAAGCGTTACCCGTCAGCGCGTCGCCGATGTTGCGGCTGGAGGCGATGTACTGGGTGGGCTGCCCGGGACTGTCCGGATCGAAGGGATCGTATTCCTCGTAGTTGTTGTAGGCGTAGGCCACTACCGTGAAGTAGTACCTACGGTGATTGATCAGGCGGGTATCGTTGCCGCTGGCGAAGGCATCCTGGGTGATGCTGATGCTGTGGCGGATGCCCTCGTCCTGTCCCGCCACGCGGAGCTCGGGAACGAAGTAAGTCTGACCAAGAGGATTGCGGTCCTCTTCCTCGGAACTGATGCCCGTCCAGTTGAACAGTCGGGTCACCCCGTTGTCAAGGTCGTAGGTGGCGATTTCCCGCACCCGGTCCGGGTCTCCGATGTCGGCGAGGGTCACGTCGGGACCGGCAAACTGGAAAATGCGGTACCCCTCGAAGCGGTACAGGCTATCGGCTCCGGCGGGGATACCGAGACCTTCTTCCTGGTAGCCCTCCATGAAGTTGTTGCTCACCGGGCTGTTGGAAAAGAGCATCACCACCTCACGGTCGAGCTCCAGCAGGTCTACGTCGGGCGCATCCGGCCCATCGAGCAGGTCAAAGCAGTTATCAAAGAGCGACTGCGCCAGGTCGTCCGCTTGCTGCAGGCGCTGGATGGAGGGGGCGGGGTAGGTTTGGTCCGGCACCCACACCACGCCGATGATGAGTTCGTTCACGGCCCCCGGCTGGAGGGTGAAGGGACCCGAGGCCTGGATGGTACGGCGGTCGCCGAAGGGCAGGTCTTCGGTGGTCATGTTCCAGCCGCGGACGTTCGGCGGGTCCGGGAAGGCGTAGCGAGTGGCCGGTGCACCGCCCTCGTCGTAGCCATCGCCGGCACTTTGCAGTAACGCGCCGTTACGCCAGCGGCCCTGCAGGTAGTTGTAGTACTCTTCGGCAGTGCTTGGGTCCGTGGTGGCGGGGGGAGGCCCGCCCACTCCGGCGTTGTTGTAGTAGACGAAAGAACTCATGCCGAGTTCCCGTTCCCCGATCTGGTTACCGTTGATGTCGTAGATCGGAGCGCGCGGCCCGCGGAAGTAATCCACGCCCAGAATGGGAATTTCGTCGCAGTAGGTTTCCACCCCGCCATCGCAGGTACAGCCCTGCGCACCGTCCAGTTCATCCTCATTGTAGACGTAGGCCAGGGAGCGGGTGGTATCGCTGCCGATATAATCGTCGGTGGCGCAACCTAGGTCGGGATCCACCCACATGGCGAAATAGGTATCCAGAATATCCTCCTGCGCCCGATTGATGAGCTTGTAGCGCTGGAAGGTCATGTTGTTGATATCGTCGGAAGTCGTGTAGGCGAAAGCCTGCACCTGTACTTCCATTTGAATCTGCAGGGGGGTATTCGATTGGCGGTGGGTATTGCCGGCGTCGTTATAGATCCAGAAGGTCATTTCCTCCGGGAACTGGGGGGTTTCCCCACAGCCGCGGATCTCGATGATGGGGTAATCCCCCAGGGTGGGATCGTAAAGGCCGTCGAGGTCCTCATCCCAGAAACCGGCCAGGCCGCCCCCCTCGTTCGGATTCGGGAGCTGGAAACCGTTCACTTCGGCGAAGTAGGGATTGCCCACCGAAGGCCAGCCCAAAATATCCCGAGGAATATCGTCCGGATCCAGGGGCAGGGCATCGTTATCCAGGGCCTGCTGGTAGGCGGTCCGCAACTGACGGATACTTTCCCCCTTGACGGTAAAGAAGCGGTCCCAGCGCTCGCAGGTGTCGCGCTGGATGGTACCCTGCGGCGTGAGGGGCCCGGGATAGTAGTCGAACTGCCCGGAACTGCGCCCGTAATCCTGGGCAGCCACCTTCAGTCCGCCCCCCGGATCGCGGCCGCCCAGCCAGACGGCACCGGCAAAAATGGAACTTACCTCGGGTACGCCGGGAGGGGGTTTGGGCACGATGTACCGCCCGTTGTCGCCGTCCCACCAGACGTCGCCCCCGGTGGTAAGGCGGGCCCGCACGTTGTTGATCTCCATGTCCGTCTGCCGGGTGGCATTGTCGCAGGCTTCCCGGAAATCGATGCGCTCCTGCTCGGAACGCGACGGCCGACTACCCTGCCGATCGCCGGGTCCCTTGGCGGCGGAAACCGGCTGAGGCACTGCCAGTACCGCGGAAAGCAGGACAGCCACTAGGAGGGAGGATAGGCGCATGTTCGGGAAGGTTGTTGGGGTTAGGGCGGTCGGGGTGGGGATCATATACCAAAGCGAATGCCCACGTACATCCGGCGGGGAAGACTGAAAAAATCCGAGTTGAGGACCCGCCACTGGTAGCTGTCCAGGTAGGACTCCACCGGGCGCGTACCGCCGCGCAGGCTTTCCACCTGGTCGCGGCCGAAACTGCTCTGCAAAAAGCCGGGATCGTCCGGTGATCCCGTGGCCGAGTATACGCCGATGATGTTGCGGCGGTCCAGGATGTTGCTTACCCGGAAATACACGTTCACACCCCCGCTTCCGGCCACCTGGAAGTTCTTTTCAATCTGGCCGTTCAGCGTGAAATTCCACGGATTACGGCTGCCGTTGATGGCGCCGCGGGTGCCACTGCCCCCGAGTTCGGAAGGGATGAACGTAGCGGTGTAGGGCCGGCCGGATACCGTTACGCCCTGCAGGTTGATGCCAGAATTATCGAGCCACCGCGGAGTACCGTTGCGGCTGTCGAAGCGGTAGTCGACCACCAGGTTGAAACGGTGGCGCTCGTCAAAACTTAAAGGGAACAGGGTGCGCAGGTTACCGCGGTTGGTCAGACCCCGCTGACTGGTTGAATTTGATCCGGTGCCATCGGCGAATTGCAGGGTGTAGTTAGCATTGACGGTCACGTTGCTCGTCCGTCGCAGGTCGTAGGTAAAGCTGAACCCCTTAACGGTACCGAAATCCTGGTTGTCGTAGGTGGTATACTGGTTCACCAGCGGAACCGGGAAGTAGGTCCGCAACTGGATCATGTCGCGCAACTCCTTGTAGTAAGCCGCCAGGGTAATCGCCGAAGCGTTGCTGAGTTTGGTTTTGAAACCTACCTCGTAGTCGATGGTCCGCTCCGGGCGCAGCGCCGGATTGTTAAATGGAGCATTGGGCGAACCGGGTCGTTCCACGAAGTAGTAGTAATCGAGGGCGGTAGCCAGCGTATTACTTGCAGGTCGTTGCACCAGCACGTCGTAGTGGGCAAAGAAGTTAGCCTCCCCGGAAATGGGAAAAGAGAAGGCCAGGCGGGGCATCAGATTGAACTGCACCTCGTAGTCCTCGAAGGAGGTTGCCGTGGTGAAGTCCTCCGACTTAATGAAGTTGTTAGATTGCTGGGCGGCGGGGTTGGCGTAGCGGGGAAAAACGAGGCCGGTGCGAATACCCTCGATTTCCTGCGGACCGTTCGTGGGCGTACCGTCGGCCCGGAACCAGTTGTCGTTGAAGCGGTAGGCACGCACGTCGGTCCCCCCCTCCTCGGTGGTGTAGACCACGTAGTCGCTGCCGATGTTGCCCGGCCGTTCTCCACCGAAATTGGCATGAAAGTCCTCGGCCCCAATGATCTCATACAGGCTGTACGGGTCCTTGAGCACCTTGGTGTTGGCGTCGTAGCGGTCGGCGCGCACCCCGATCCGGAAGATCATGCTGTTGATGGTAAACTTGTCCTGCAGATAGGCCGAAGCGTAAATGGGCCGGTTCGGGGCAACGGTGAACCTACGGTCGCCCGTGACCGGGTCGATAGCGAAGAAGTCGTCAAAGGTGCCCTCCACCTCATTGCCTAGATAATCGTAGCCGATATAATCCACGAGCTGGGCAAAAGTGAGTTCCTGGGCGCTGAACTGATCCAGGGAAAGCTGGTCGGGCGAAAGCCCGTCGATGTTGACGTACTGATCCAGCGGGATGCCGAGGTCTTCCCGGATGCGGCGATAGAAGGTGCCGGCGTCGGCTTCGATGGTGGGCGCCACCACGTTCGCTGGCCCCTGGTAGCTGAAGAACCCTTCCCCCAGGGAAACATCGATGGTATTGATCACGCGGTTGGCGGTGTCGACGGCATTGAGGTGGCGGTTGATGAGTTGCCGGCCGGCGGTCCATAGTCCGCTCGGACTCAGGCTATACTGGCGGTTGACGCGCTGCTCGTACACCACGCCGAACTGGATGCTGTGCCGGCTCTTGTCCGAATCTCCGGGCACCAGCTCAAAGTTGGCGTTGGCGTTGAAGGTGTAGGTATCGTTGTCCTGACGGAAAAAGGAGTTGTAAACCGTACCCACGTTGGCGTGAAAGCCCCAGCTGTCGCGGTAGAGCGTCTGGGTCCTGCCGTTCACCGAGGCAAAGCGGTCCAGGGTGGGAATGGGAAGGCCTTCCGGGGTAAGCTGCGCAATGCCCAGCACCCCGTAAGTGGCCGTCGTGAAACTCTGGTCGCCACCGTAGCCGAGGAAGTTGTTGTAGTTGGACAAGATGGGGTTGGCCGAGGTAGTGGGGTCGAAACGCCGCAATACCTCGCGGTAATCGGCCTGGAATGCCCCGATCGGGGAACCGGTTTCGTCGAGCTCAAGTCCGAACACCGGGATATAGTCGATGTCAAAGCGCCCTACGTAACCGTAATCGAAGAAGCGATCCTGGTGCACGGGGTCCGCCACACTGAACTGGTTGTTCTCGACGCCCAGCAGGAGGGTATAACTGGCGTTCTGGACCACGCTGGTATTGTTCCCGCGCTCGCCGGCCACACCTGAGCCGCCCAGGCGGTGGCGGAAGCGGAAGTTGCCCCGATAGTCGGCCCTTTCGGAGGTAGGATTCCGCGAGGCGTTATACGTGCGCCAGGTATTGCCGAAAGACTCGCTGGGCGTGAATTGGTCGTTGAAGTTGCCGTAGTACCCAGACAACGAAACATCGATGGCGTCGCTCAGGCGCGCGTCCAGCTTGCCGTTCAGGTTGAGGTTGGCGGCGGACTCGAAGGGGCGGGTCCGAAGGGCATCCACGTCCTTGTCGGTGAGGAAATCAGCGGCCACGAAGGGTAGTCCGCCGCGCAGGATGACCGGATTGGCCTCCAGATCAGCGATAATGTCCTCCCGGGCGCGATAGACTGGTACGGCACTGGGATCGTCGTCCCGCTGGTAGGTATACCGACCGCTCAGTCGGAAGCCCAGAATGGCCCGGTCGGTACCGCGCTTGATGAGCGGTCCGGATACAGCCACGCCCACCAGACTGTTGCCGTAGTTGTCCAGTCCCTCACTGGTCTCCGCCTCGGCGTTTACATTGAATTCGGTACTGGGCCCCTTGGTGGTCACCGAGATGATGCCCCCGGTCACGTCGCCATAGCGCGCTTCCAGGCCACCGGTGATTACCTGCAGTTGTTCGATTTCGGATTCGGGAAGCAGGCTCCCGCGCACGCGCACGCCATCCACGTAGTAGTCGGTGGCATTTGACCGCGACCCACGGATGGTGATGGCAGAACCCTCGTCGGCGGAGGCGGCCCCGGCCGTGATCGAGGCCAGTTGGTTGATGTTCCGGGTGGGCAGGCGCTGGATCTCGCTGGCGGTGATCGTCTGTCCGGAGGTGGTATTGTCCACCTCGATCAGGGGTACCTCGTAATCGGTGACCACTACTACTTCCAAGTTGACGCCGCCCTCATTGCTCACTTCAACGTCGGCCGTGTTGGTGCGTCCGGGCAGGACTGGAATCCCGGCCAGCTTGGTCGGTGGATATCCTGTATAGTTGACCTCGATGTCGTAGGTGCCGGGGTCGATGTTGGAAAAGAAGTAGTTGCCGCTCAGGTCCGTCGTAGTACCCTGAAAGAAACTTCCGTCCTTGAACAGGGAAACGGCCGCAAAGGCCAGCGGCTCCCCTCCCCCACCGGTATCCGTCACTTTCCCCGACAATGCGGTTTGGGCAGTGGCGACCAGCGCGAACAGCAGGAAGCAGGTGAGGAGTAAGGGTCTTTTCATATACTAGCGTTTGCCGGGGCGGACGGCCGCGTCGCAACGGTCTCCACAAAAGTGCAAAACTGCCGGCGAATATTCGTTAAGCGTAAGGACCGGGTACCACGAACGACAAATTTTGCCCCCGGCCCGCCCGGCACCCGCCCCCAAGCCATTATCAATATCGTGTGAAGCTCCCTTCCACCCGGCAGTGCAGTCTCGCAACACTGGCGCAACACGATGTTCAGATTTAGACTGCGAACGAAAACGGTCACGCCAATTTGCAATCAATTTTAAATTAATCGGTTATGCATTAAACTTTTTCCGTATGTGTGGTGTTATATTAGTGTATTTTGATTTGAAAACAAGCGGACATATCAGGGAGCAACTGCCCTGGGTACCGCAACTAAAAACATGACCATAATGAGAAACCTTATTCTTTCCTCTACTTCCATCACCGGAACCAACGTAACCAACACTAAAGGCGAAAGCCTCGGAGAAATTAAAGACCTGATGATCGATACCGAAAACGGTACCGTGAATTACGCTGTACTCTCCTTCGGCGGCTTCCTGGGCCTTGGCGACAAATACTTTGCCATCCCGTTCGAAGCCTTCACCATCAATACCGTCACGGAGAAGTTCGTGCTCAATGTATCGAAGGATCGCCTGGAGAATGCACCCGGATTTGACAAGAACAACTGGCCCAAGTCCAGTGATCACCAATACTGGGATAGCCTCCACAAGCACTACGGCGTAGAGCGTCGCTCCTACGCACGAGAAACACAGATGGCCTGATTAGACCTTCTGTAGAACAGACACTATAAACCCTGTAAGCCCGCAACAGCCCCGCGCTGTGGTGGGCTTTTTTTTTATTTGACCCGCTTGCCGTGCTTCATTACGAAGTCGACTCCCTGCAGCAGGTCGATGTGGCGCAGTACATCCCCCTCCACGGCGATGATGTCGGCGTATTTACCTTCCGATACCGTACCGTAGTCCGCATCCACGCCCATCATTTTGGCGGGCCAGTAGGTAGCGGCCTTGATGGTATAAATGGCCGGAAAGTCAAATTCATTCGTCCACACGTCCAGCTCGTTCCAGGTGCTCTGGCAGTGGAACTTCATCGGGATGCCCGAGTCGGTACCAACCATTAGCACTACCCCGGCATCCTTGAGCTGATTGACCTTGCGTTCCAGCGTGGGCTGGCGGATGGGGGTCAACTGGAAGTAAGGCAATTGACCGGGGTGCTGCAAACTTGCCTCGATGTCGGCAATGATTTCCGGGGTGAGCCCCTCGTGCCAGCAGTCGCTGTCGAGTTTCTCGGGGTTGTCGCGTGTGTACTCATAGTTGTACAGCCCTTCGACGGTGGGGGTCCAGTACAGGGGACCCAGGTTCATCTGGGCGGTGCGCTCCCGGATCATTTCCATTACGTCCTCGGGGTACTCCGGCGCGGAGCTCAGGCCGGTATGCTCAAAGCAGTCTACTCCCGCTTCGAGACCGAGCCGGATCTCCTCCGGCCGGTGAGCGTGAGCAACTACCGGTAAGCCCCGAAGGTGGGCTTCGTCCACCAGCGCCATAAATGCATCCCGCGGGATCTGGTCCTGGTCCACGACCTTGATGCAGTCCACCCCAGCGTCGGCCAGTTCGCGCACCTTGCTGCGGGCCTCGGCTACCGTCTGTATGCCCCAGCGGAAGGCTTCGGTACCCGGATAGGGCTGCGCCTGCAGGAACGGCCCGCTCATGTACATGGTGGGGCCCTCGAGTTCTCCGGCGTTGATGCGGTCGCGCACGCTGAGGCTTTCCTCCAGAGGGCCGCCCAGGTCACGCGCACTGGTCACCCCGGCCATGAGCAACTGCCGGGCACCGGCGGGCATGATGATCTCGGCCAGTTGCGGGGGGTACACGGTATCCCAGTGAGCGTAGTCGGAGTGACCGTTGATCATCAGGTGCACGTGCATATCCCACAGTCCGGGCAGCACGCTCATCCCCTCGGTAGAGATCACCTCGGCACCTTCCGGCACCTCCAGTTGGCCTTCGGTACCGACGGCCTTGATCCGGTCGCCCTCCACCAGGATGACGCTGTTGTAGATGGGCGTACCGCCGAATCCGTCGATCAGGGTGCCGCCCACGAGGGCTTTTACCGTTTGGGCGCGGACGCAGGTGCAAAGGAAACAGGCAACAGCCAGGGTAAGTAGGTAGCGCATGGGCACGATTCGCAGGTTAAGGATACACGCGGTGGTTTCCGCGCGGCAACGAACATACTCATTGCGCCGGAAAGCAAATAGAATAGCCATCGTACCGGTCCGATAATCAACAACCAATTGTGCGGGAATCCGTTACACCACAAAGCCAACGCCATGTTCGGATTATTCAAAAAGGACCCCGTCAAGAAGCTCGAAAAAGAGTACACCCAACTCCTCGAGGAAGCTATGCAACTGCAGCGTGGCGGCGACATCAAGGGGTACGCCGCCAAATCGGCCGAGGCCGAGAAGGTGATGGATCAGATCGTGGCGCTGCGGGACAAAAAACCCGAATAGTTCCGCCTTGGCCCACCACAAACAACACCTGCCCGTCAAGACCTGCGCCGTCTGCGGTCGGCCATTCACGTGGCGCAAGAAGTGGGAACGGGTCTGGCCATCGGTACGCTACTGTTCCGAGCGATGCCGCCGGCAGCGGAACACTGTCCGGGACAGCAACGAGTAAACTATGTACGAGCGCCCACACGAAATCGAGCGTCCCATCGACGACAGCCAGGACAACTTTGCGTTTCACCCCAAGAACATCTACCTGTCGCTGCTGCTCTTCAGCCTCATTATGCTCTTTCTGGCGCTGACGGCCGCCTTCGTTTATACGCGCGTCCAGAGCGACCTCCCGCCCATCCGCCTTCCCTTGCTGTTTCTCGCCAATACCCTGATCCTGTTGGGGAGCAGCTATACCATGGTGAGCGCCAAGCGTGCCTATCTCGCCGACGACACCGAGCGCTACCAGCGGATGCTGTGGTACACCCTCTACCTGTCGCTCTTCTTCATGGTCATGCAGGCCCTGGCCTGGTACCAGCTCTTTAGTCAGCAGATTTACGTCAACAGTGATAACTCGGCCGGCTACCTGTACGTCATTTCCGCCCTTCACTTCGCGCACGTTATTGGTGGACTTCCCTTCCTGGGCATTTTTCTCTACCGGGCCCGAAAGTATATGCGCGAACCAGTCAGCGTGCTGGTATACTTCAGCGATCCGGATAAGCGGTTGAATCTCCGCTTGTTAACGATCTACTGGCACTTTCTCGATGCGCTGTGGATTTACCTCGTGGTCTTCTTTTTGATCAACCAGTTACTCTGGGAGATGCTGTAGACTTATGTAATAGAACACTTTTATTACATAAAATAAAAAGTGTTACCGCATATAATATCCCCGATTTGGGCAAAAATGCAATGACCTGATTATCAGTAGATTGTATTTTTGGCACGGTTGTTGATAACTACCAGTGCGATAAGTTGTCGGAAACTACCGACGTGTAAGATACACCTTCACTTTCTTTGATGGCTACATTATGACACATTGAACGACACAACATTTGCAAGCCCTTGAACCCTTTTGAAGCATCCAACGACACCTCGTTGGATGCTTTTTTTTATTTGGCTTCGCCGCTCCACCGCAGGTAGGCTTTCAGAAAATCCTCGATATCACCGTTGAGTACGGCATCGGTCTGGCTGGTTTGCCAGTTCGTGCGGTGGTCCTTCACCCTGCGGTCGTCGAGGACATAACTCCGGATCTGGCTGCCCCATTCGTTAGAGGTCTTACCGGCTTCGATCTCGTCTTTGGCAACACGCTGCGCTTCCAATTCCCGCTCGTACAGTCGGCTGCGGAGCATATTTAGTGCGCGTTCCCGGTTTTGGTGCTGGCTCCGCTCCTCCTGGCACTCCACCACGATGCCGGTGGGTTCGTGGGTGACCCGTACGGCGGATTCCGTTTTGTTGACGTGCTGCCCGCCAGCGCCGGAAGCCCGGAAGGTGTCCCACCGAATGTCAGCCGGATTGATCTCCACTTCGATGCTGTCGTCGACCCGGGGGTGGACGAACACGGAGGCGAAACTGGTCTGCCGTTTGCCCTGGGCGTTGAAGGGGGAGATGCGAACCAAGCGGTGAACGCCATTTTCGCCCTTCATCATGCCATAGGCAAACTCGCCGATAATCTCCAGGGTGGCGGATTTGATGCCCGCCACGTCGCCCGGTGTCTCGCTGGCCAGACTGACCTTGTAATTGGCGTATTTCTCGGCGTACATGGTGTACATCCGCATCAGCATCTCGGCCCAGTCGTTGCTTTCGGTGCCGCCGGCGCCGGCGTTGATCTCCAGGATGCAGCCCAGTTCGTCTTCCGGCCGGTTGAGGGTAGCGCGGAATTCGGCGTCGTCGAGGACGGCCACGGTTTCCGCGTACTTGTGATCTACCTCTTCTTCGGTGCCCTCTCCTTCGCGCAGAAACTCCTGCAGGATTTCCAACTCATCTACCCGGTCGGCCACCTTCCGGTACTGGGCTACCCAGTTTTTGTGGCTTTGCAGCTCCTTCATCACCGCTTCGGCCTGCTTGGAGTCGTTCCAGAAGCTGGGGTCCAGGCTGCGCTGGGTGAGGTCTTCGATCTTGAAGTTCCGCGTTTCCACATCGAGGTAACCCCGCAGGAGGGCAAGGCGAGACTGCAGCTCTTTGAGTTGATCGTTGGTCATGGCGGTGGCGGACGTCTAAGGGAGGGTAGGTGGCGGGCGCAAGGAAGCCCGGCCCGCGCTAGGCAGACCGGGCTTCCGGTTTCCGAAGAAAGGGACTTACTTGTCCTTCATGTAATCGTCCAGCTTGTCCTTGTGGATCATCACCTCCTTGTAGGAGTAGCTGCCGGTTTCGGGATTCTTGATGGACTGGACTACCTTGACGAAGTCGCGGCCGCTGCCGGCGTTGGCAGCGCGCTTACCTACGCGGGAGTTCTTTGATACCTTAGCCATAGTTGGTGTTTATTTTAATCAACAAACGACCCCGCAGGGCGGCTGGTTGAACGGATTATTACTTGATTTCCCGGTGCACCGTCATGCGGCGCAGGTTGGGATTGTACTTTTTGAGCTCGAGGCGGCCCGGAGAGTTCTTCCGGTTCTTTTGGGTAACGTAGCGGCTGGTGCCGGGTACGCTGGTCTCCTTCTGCTCGGTGCACTCCAGAATGATCTGGTTGCGGTTGCCTTTACTTTTCTTAGCCATGGTGGATGTGGATTAGAGCTTTACGCCGGTTTCTATTCCCTTGTTTTCCAACTTCTTAACGTAAGCGTAGACACCGAGTTTATTGATGGTACGCATAGCGCTGGTGGAAACCCGCAGGGTCACGAACTTGTCGAGCTCGGGAACGAAGAAGCGTTTCTTCTGGATATTGGGCACGAAACGACGCTTGGTCTTCCGGTTAGAGTGGGAGACGTTGTTGCCGCTGATCGGCTTCTTTCCCGTGAGTTTGCAAACTTTAGACATTGCGGTATGGCGTTGCTGTCAGAAAAACCCGCACCTGTGGGGTGGGGAAAAAAAAAGCAGACCGCAGCCTGCTCAAAATGTGATGGTGACCGCGTCAGGATTCGAACCTGAAACCTCTTGATTCGTAGTCAAGTGCTCTATCCAGTTGAGCTACGCAGCCAGCTGCCCCTTTTCGAAGCGGTCGCAAAGGTAAGAACACTTTTTAATTGTGGCAAGTGTAGGTCAAATAATTTTGTCCGATCACGTTGGCTATTTTCGTTCCTCAAGGTACCACGCCAATAGTCCGCCCACCGCATCGATGCCCGTGTGCAGCAGGATCAGCGGCCAAAGGCTTCCAGTGCGGTAAAAGAAGAAGCCGAAGAGCAGGGCCATGGCCACGATCTTCACCACCGCCTGGGTGCCCTGGTAAAAGTGAGCTACCCCGAAGGAAAAGGCCGGAAAGAGGAGAGTAACGGCCACGGCCCAGGGATCGGTTCCGAGTACCTCCTGCAGGTAGGTGATCATGAAGCCGCGGTAGACGATCTCCTCCCCCACCCCGGCACACAGGCACAGGAAAAGGAAATTCAGGTATTGCGATCCGTTGGCGGGCAAAAACCCCAGTTCCCGGAACCGGAGGTGGGTTTCCCGCTGCCGCTCCGCACTGCCAGCCTCCGCATAGAGATCCAGGCCGTACAGCAAAAGGAATGCCAGCAGAATACCGACGGCCACCGGGTCGTAAGGATGGGCACCCCACCCCAGCCCCAGCTCCGTTAAGGGCCGGCCGGCAAAGTGCCACACTACCAGTACCGCTACCGCCAGGCTCAACAACAACATACCGTTGGCGTAATACATCCGCACCTTGAGGTCGGCCGGCCAGGAGCGGGCCTGCCCATCCGACCGCCGGCGCGCGGTGAAGAACAGTACGCCGGGCAGGAGCACGCCGAGCAGCAGGAAGAGTAGGTCGAGGGCGAAAGACACGGCGCAAAATACGTACCCGGCCTACCTTTACTGCCTTTTGCGCCCCCCTAAAGCGTATCCCGCCTTGCAGTCCGCCGTCTTGTTCAATTTCTTTGCCTTTCGCACCGGGGTATGGCTCCCGAAAGCCTACTTCGTGGGCCTGGACGCCAACGGCCGGCCCCGGGTAGTGCACCAGACCGCCACACCGGAACTGCTCGCCACCTATAGCGTTGCTCCGGACCCGCCACTCCTGCGCGCACTGCACCTGACGGCCGAACTCCGCGAAAGGGCCATCGCCGAACACCACCGCAGGGGCAGCAAGTCGCGCCCCACCCTCGCCGGCCTGGTGGCCCCGCAAGCCAGGGAAAGACCCGACGTGCTGCGCTACATCCACGCCCGCACCGCGGAACTGCTCGAGATCTGCCGGTGCCACGGATACGGCATTACGGTAAACCTGGATACCCGCGCCGCGCCGCCCGCCTACATGGTACACCCTGATGATACCCTCTGGATGCCCCGACTGTCCTTCCGGCTGACGGACGATGGCCTGGAATACCGGCTGCGGCTGCTGGCACCCAATGGGACCGTCCACCTGGTCCGGCACCTGGATCCCCGCATTATTACCAACCGCCCCGCCCCGGGCTGGGTACTGTCTGGCCGGCGGCTGTTGCGGATCGCCGGCATGCACGGCAACGGACTGCGCCCCTTCCTGACCCGCGATGCGGTCCATATTCCCTCCAAGGAGGTTGGGAAGTATATCCGTGAATTCATGACCCGCGCCGCCCGCCGTCACTCCCTGGAGGTGGAGGGAATGGCGTACGAAGAACTCGACCGGCCGAGGGGCCTGCACATGACGGCGGTGCCCCACCCATTTGACGGGTACTACCTGCTGCACGTCGGTATATACTACTCCGATTATTGCTTCCCGCTGGGGGATCCGGAGTCGCTGGCCGTAGACTTTCGTGACCGACCCCCTTTCCGCTTGCGGCGGATTCTCCGGGACCCGTGTGCGGAGGCGGAACTTCTGCGTCCTCTGTACGAACTGGGCCTCGAAGAGGTTGGGGAAGGCCGGGCACTGAGTTGCCGTCCGGAACCGGGAGAGTATGAGAACGTCGACTGGCTGCTGCAGCACCGGAAAAGTCTGCTGGAACGCGGGGTAGAGGTCACGCTGCCCGAAGTGGAGGGCCGAACCTTTTCTCCGGGCCGGGGGCAGCTGGAAATCAGCGCTACGGCCGGTGGTGATTGGCTGGACGTGCGCGGCGAAGTGATGGCCGACGGTCACGCCATCCCGTTCGTCAAACTCGTGAAAAACCTGCAGCGGGGGGAACGCAAATACCCGCTGCCCGACGGCACCTGGTTCCTGATCCCGGAAGACTGGTTCGCCCGCTACGGTCCGGGCTTGTCTTTTGCACGCCTGGAAAGCGGATCGGTAAAGCTTAAACGCAGCCATGCGCCTTTGCTCTCGGCTATGGGACTGGAGCCGGACGCGCTGCCAGCCGCAGGGGAAACACCCGACGATTTCGTGCTGCCGACGGGCCTCCGGGCAGTCTTGCGCCCGTACCAACTGGAGGGTGTCCGGTGGCTGGTGCGGCACTACCACCAGCGGCTGGGTGCCTGCCTGGCCGACGATATGGGGCTGGGGAAGACCCTGCAGACCATCGCCACCCTGCTGTACGCCAAGGAACGGGTGGAAGCGGTAGATTCAGCACCCGCCCCGGCACCGGACCTCTTCAGCGGACCGGCGGATGACGAGGAATTCCTGCGCCCCCTGCGCGCCCTCGTCGTACTACCGGCCTCGCTGGTGTACAACTGGAGCAACGAACTGGAAAAATTTGCGCCGAGTCTGACCGTCCTGGCCCACGTAGGCACGAAACGGAGTCGTGACCCGCGGATACTGCGGCGGTACGACGTGCTGCTGACCACCTACCAGACGGCCCAGCGCGACGCCTCCCTGCTGGGGGAGCTTGATCTGGAGTACATCATCCTTGACGAAAGCCAGCAGATCAAAAACCGCAAGAGCAAAGTATTCCGGGCCCTGAATGGGCTGCCGGCCCGTCACCGGATCAGTCTGTCGGGAACACCGATCGAGAATTCGCTTTCGGACCTGTGGTCACAGATGCAGTTTATAAATCCCGGCCTCTTGCGGAGTTTCGCCTTTTTCCGGCGGTCATTCATTCAGCCCATTGAGCAGCACGACGACGAGGCCAAGAAGGAGCAACTGCGGGAACTGGTGGCACCGTATCTCCTCCGGCGCACCAAGGACGAAGTTGCCCCCGAGCTTCCGGAGCTGGAAACCCAGGTGTTCTACTGCGAGATGACGCCGGCCCAGGCCGCGGCCTACGAACGCGAACGTTCGGCCGCCCGCAACGCTCTGCTGGGCCTGCCCACGGACACCGGCGGCGGGGACTACAAGTTACGGGTGATCCAGGCCCTCACCCGTCTGCGACAGATCGCCAACCACCCCCGCATCGCCGATGCGGATTACGGAAAGGGCAGCGGAAAATTTACCGAGGTGGCCGGGCAGATGGACACCATCCGACGGGCGGGCCACAAGGTGCTCGTCTTCAGCAGTATGGTCCGCCACCTGCACCTCTACCGCGCGCAACTGGAAGCGGACGGACAGCCCTACGCGTGGATTACGGGAGACGTACCCACCGATAAGCGGGCCCGGGAGGTACAGCGGTTCCAGGAGGACCCCGCCGTCCGGACCTTCTTCATCAGTCTGCGCGCCGGCGGTACGGGACTGAACCTGACGGCGGCGGACTACGTGTTCCTGCTCGACCCCTGGTGGAACCCCACAGTTGAGGACCAGGCCATCGCCCGGGCCCACCGGATTGGGCGGCAGGGCAATGTGTTTGCCCGCAAATTCCTCACGCAAGGTACCCTGGAGGAGAAGATATTCCGCCTTCAGCAGCGCAAGAAGCGACTGGCTACGGAGATCATCGGCGGGAGCGAGGGGCTGCAGCTCGACCCCGGCGAGATCGACTACCTGCTGGGGTGACGATCGGGCACCGCGCACGGGCTTCCCTTGACCCATTGCCGGTAATTCCTACCTTGTGGGGATGAACCCCAACCGTGCGCCCGTGGACGAAGAACTGGAGATCGACGATCCGCCGATCCTGGGAAACTGGAGGAATATGTACCTGGTGGTCCTGATCCTTCACGTGCTACTCATAATTGCCTTCTACCTCATCTCACGTACCTACACGTACTAGGTCCGCGCGATTCGATGTTTAAACTTCACTTATGAGTACCCTCGACTGGCTCGTGATGATCGGCACCCTGGCCGGTATTGTATTGTACGGCGTCTACAAAACCCGACAGGTGGACAACGTGCAGAGCTACCTGCTCGGCGACCGCGATCTGAAGTGGTGGACTATCGGGCTGTCGGTGATGGCCACGCAAGCCAGCGCGGTTACTTTTCTGAGTACCCCCGGACAGGCGTACAACGACGGACTGGGGTTTGCGCAGTTCTACTTCGGACTGCCCATCGCGATGGTGGTGCTGTGCATCTTCGTCCTGCCCATCTACTACCGGCTTAAGGTCTACACCGCCTATGAGTACCTCGAGGGGCGATTCGACCTGCGGGTGAGGACGCTGACGGCCATTCTCTTTCTGATCCAACGGGGATTGGCAGCAGGAATCACGATTTACGCGCCCGCCATCGTACTGTCGGCTATCCTGGGCTGGTCGCTCAGCGTGACCATCTCCGTCATCGGCGTGGTGGTAATCTTCTATACGGTTATCGGCGGCACCAAGGCCGTGTCGGTCACCCAGAAACAGCAGATGATCGTTATCCTGCTGGGCATGTTCATCGCCGGGGCGGTGGTGGTGATGAAACTACCGCAGGGTCTGAGTTTCGGTGACGCCATCGGCGTGGCGGGCCACTTGGGAAAACTTCAGGTGGTGGACCTTGAGTTCGACCTGAACGACCGCTATAATATATGGTCGGCCCTCCTGGGCGGCACCTTCCTGTTCCTGTCCTATTTCGGTACGGACCAGTCGCAGGTACAGCGTTATCTCTCCGGTAAGAGCCTCACCGAGAGTCGGCTCGGTCTTCTCTTCAACGGCATTTTCAAGGTACCGATGCAGTTCCTTGTGTTGCTCGTCGGCGTTCTCGTTTTCATTTTCTTCCTTTTTCAGGCCCCGCCGGTGCACTTCAATACCGCCAACCTGGTCAAGTTGCGCGCTTCCCCCTACGCGGGCCAACTGGTAGACCTGGAAGCGCGGAATCAGGAAGTACAGCAGCGCAATGAGGCGGCTACCCTGACCATGGTAGAGGCCCTGCGCCTGGACGACGAAGCCCGTATCGAAACGGCCCGCCAGCAGGTGGAGGCTACCCTTGAGGAGCGCGCCGAGATTGCCGCTTCGGTCGATGATCTGATTGGACAGCTGGACGTGGAGCTCATCACCGAGGACCGCGACTACGTCTTCATCACCTTCATCACGGAATACCTGCCCGTGGGGTTGGTGGGCCTCCTGTTGGCGGTCATCTTCTCGGCGGCGATGTCGAGTACCAGCTCCGAACTAAACGCCCTGGCCACCACCAGCGTCGTGGATATTTACCGCCGGTCGATCGTCACCGACCGCGACGACGATCATTACCTGAAGGCCAGCAAATGGTTTACCGTCATCTGGGGGGGCGTAGCCCTGTCGTTCGCGGCGGTGGCCAACCTGTTTGACAACCTTATCCAGGCGGTAAACATCATCGGCTCGCTCTTCTACGGGGTCATCCTGGGTGTTTTTGTGGTGGCCTTCTTTTTCAAGCACGTAGGCGGAAAAGCCGTTTTTAAAGCGGCCTTGATCGGACAGGCCTTCGTGACCTTGACCTTTGCGGCCACCTGGCTCAACTTTACCGACCTGGCCTATCTATGGCTGAATCTCATCGGCTGCGTGCTCACCGTAGCCTTCGCCATTTGGCTGGAAAATATGCACGACTCCCCTACCTTACCTGAATCGGAAACCGACTTGATCTGACCCCGAGATTCCCAACCATGAAACCACACTGGCTCGTTGGCCTGGCGCTGCTGCCCGTCGGCTACGTTGCGCGAAAGCTCCGCAACGACCCACAGTTCGGGGCTACCTTGGAGGATATGCTGCGGGACGACTACCAGGGTACGGTAGCGTGGAAGATGGGGCGCTTCCGCAACCTCGACAAGACGCGGCTGCAGGAAGACCTGGGCAGTTTGCTCGGCGACCTTCTGGGGTATCTGCAGGCCAAGAACACCCAACCGACCGCTCCGCTCCCCGTGGCGGTCGCGGAAACCCTCGACGTGACGGATAAAGAGGGCGACTACCTGACGTGGTACGGGCATTCGGCCCTCCGCCTGGAGTCCGGGGGGCAGATCATCCTTATTGACCCGATGCTGGGGGAATGGGTGGCGCCGGTTCCCTTTCTGGGGCACCGCTTTCCTTACCGTGATTATCACCCCCTGGAGGCCCTGGGCGAGATCGACTGTATCCTGTACTCGCACGACCACTACGATCACCTCGACTACGATACGCTGATGGCCCTGAAGGACCGGACGAAAGCCTTCGTGGTGCCCCTGGGTATCGGCGCGCACCTCCGCAAGTGGGGCATTCCACCGGAGCAGATAACCGAGATCGACTGGTGGCAAACCACCCATGTGGGCGGACTGAGCATCACCGCCGCGCCGGCCCGCCACTTCAGCGGGCGCAGCCCCTCCACCCGCAACAAAACGCTCTGGTGCTCCTTCGTGATCCAGACCCCCATGCACCGTCTGTTCTTCGGCGGTGACAGCGGATACGGACAGCACTTTGCGCAGATCGGCGAACGGTTAGGGCCGTTTGCGTTGACCATGCTCGACTGCGGGCAGTACCACGACCGCTGGAAGAATGTGCATATGCAGCCGGAAGAAGCGCTGGTGGCGCACCGGGAACTAAAGGGACGTTGGCTGATGCCCATCCACTGGGGCGGCTTCAGCCTGTCGGACCACCCCTGGGCCGAACCCGTGGAACGCCTGCTGGCCGCCGACCGACAGGAATGCGTACTGACGCCGATGATCGGACAACGATTTGCCGTCGGCGATCCTTCGCCGTGTCGGGAGCGCTGGTGGGATTGGGAAGAGGTAGTAAGCAACACCTGACGGCTCGGGCCACCGGTATTTTGTACCTTCGCGGGTAAAATTTACCGACATGTTCGATAACCTTAGCGACCGCCTCGAAGGAGCCTTTAAATCATTGACCGGTGACAACCGCATCACCGAGATCAACGTAGCCACCAGCCTGAAGGAAATTCGCCGGGCACTGGTAGCGGCCGACGTCAACTACAAGATCGCTAAAGAATTTACCGACAAGGTTAAGGAAAAGGCTCTCGGCACCGAGAACGTGCTAAAGGCTGTTAAACCCGGTCAGCTGATGGTGAAGATCGTCCAGGACGAACTTACCGAACTGATGGGCGGACAATCCGTCGGCATCAATGTCAAAGGAGATCCGGCCGTGATCCTGATCGCGGGATTGCAGGGTTCCGGTAAGACCACCTTCAGCGGCAAACTGGCCAAGTTCCTGCAGGAGAAGCGTAAACTAAAGGTACTGCTCACCGCCGGCGACGTTTACCGCCCGGCGGCCATAGATCAGCTGACGGTACTGGCCGGACAGGTCGGCGCCGAGATCTACAAGGAACCCGACAACAAGAACCCGGTAGAGATCGCCCTGAAGGCGATCGACCACGCCCGCAAGAACAAGTTCGACGTCGTCATCGTGGATACCGCCGGCCGCCTTTCGGTCGACGAGAAGATGATGCAGGAGATCAGCGACGTGCGTCAGGCCATTAACCCCAACGAGACGCTCTTCGTCGTGGACTCCATGACGGGACAGGACGCGGTCAATACCGCCAAGGTGTTCAACGAGCGCATCGACTACGACGGGGTGGTCCTGACCAAACTCGACGGCGATACCCGCGGCGGTGCGGCCTTGTCAGTGAAGTACACGGTGGGCAAACCCATCAAATTCGTCAGCACCGGCGAAAAGATGGACGCCCTGGACGTCTTCTACCCCGACCGAATGGCCCAGCGCATCCTGGGCATGGGCGACATCATCTCCTTCGTGGAGCGCGCTCAGGACCAGTTCGATGAGGAAGAGGCCAAGCGCCTCGAGAAGAAGATGAAGAAGAACAAGTTCGACTTCAACGACTTCCTCAGCCAGCTGGCCCAGCTCAAGCGGATGGGCGATATGAAAAGCCTCCTCAACATGATTCCCGGTATGTCGAAGGCGATGAAAAACATCGACATCGACGATACGGCCTTCTCCCGCGTAGAGGCCATCATCTACAGCATGACCCCCGAGGAGCGCGCCAGCCCGGAACTCCTGAACCTGAGCCGCAAGAAGCGCATCGCGCGGGGCTGCGGACAGGGGATGGACGACGTCAACCGCTTCGTGAAGCAGTTCGATCAGATGCGCAAGATGATGCATAAGCTGTCGAATAACCCGATGATGGCCCAGATGGCCGGCAATTTCCGCGCTAAGCGGTAATTGCCTCACCCGCACCACAAGATTTTTTTGAAAAATGTCCCCACCCGGTGTATACCGGCGTGGGATGCTTTCTCACGCTTTGTCCGTTGATCGTAAGGGTCGGGAATGAGTAAGGATATCCCAAGGCCCCCGAATTTTTGACACTTTGGGAATAAATGTCAAAAACACAGGCCTAGTTGACAACCTGCTTAACCAACTGTTAAACAGTCAGTTACACCCTATTTTTGATTGCTGGCGGAACATCGTGGCATTTTAACACTAAGAGTCTTTCTCCTTTGCAAAATAAAGACCCTAAGCGCCCGTTCTAAGTACAGATTTTGCAAATGTGGAATCCGGTTACTGAGCAAATGCTGCAGTAACCACGTGTTTTGTTCATAGTGTCTCTCTATAGTGTCGATGCTCTATCCAGCTTAAGATTAGCGTTAGTTTTCCTGGATCAGAGCATCGACCCCACTACTACTCCAACACCCACAGGGCTCCGATGCCCGCCTCCCACAATTTCCGGTTCAGTTCCGCCACCCGCTCATCACGCAGCGTGATTCCCTGCTGTCGCAGCGTTTGCCACCGGGCCTCCATCTCCTCCATCTCCTGCCGTGTCGGCTCATTCACCCTGGGCAACCCACTTTCTGCGTGGTTCAGCACGAAGAGGTAATCGGCGGTAAACTTGTTGGGGAAATTCTCGACGTCGTCGTAGGCCTGCGATTTGCGCTGCACCATTTTCTCGTCCCAGCTCCGCAGGTCCTCCAATAGGGAACGGGTCGCCTCCTGCACCTCAGTGTTCCCCTCCTCGTCGAGGCGTTCCGACAGCTTCTCCAGTTGTTCCCGAACCGCCAGCAAATCGTTGACCAGCTTATGCATTTCGTCTACCGACGCTTCCCCCTTCCGCATGAAGGCGTGATAATCGGCATAGTCGGCGTCCGTGAGTTCGTAAAGTGGGTTGGGCAGGATGGTCATGGATTCCGTTAGCGTTGTCCCGCCGGCTGAGAGCGTCGCGCGGTATTTACCCGGTGCCACCCGGTGGCCGCGGAAACTAGCCTCGATGTACACTGAGGGTACCCCCGTGAGATCACCGTGCCGCATATCCCACACGAAGCGGTTCAGACCAGGCTTGGCGGGAATCACCGTCTGGGCCGGGGGCCCACCGGGATAATCATGCCGGTCTTCGTCCTTCTGATTGCTCAGCGTACGCACTACCTCGCCCGCTTCGTCGGTGATGGTCAGGATGACCTCGGTGGAGTCTCCGACTTCAGGCAGGTAGTAGTACAGCACCACCCCACTGGCGGGATTCACTCCTTCCAGCGTCTCGGTACCGTCAAACTCAGCATTGCTGGAATTGAGCGGGCTGCCCCCACCCCCAATGACTGCATCATCCGGAGCGAAGAACCGCGCCTCCCCCGCCGGCTTACGGTACTGCCGCACCAGTTCGAGATCGTCCAGCACCCAGAAGGCCCGGCCGGAGGTAGCGACGATGAGATCGTCGTGCGCCACCATGAGATCGGTAATGGGCGTGATGGGTAGGTTCAGGTTGAAGCGCTGCCAGTTGGCGCCGTCGTCAAAGGAGATAAAGATGCCCGTTTCCGTCCCGGCGAACAGCAGCCCCTTGCGCTCGGTATCCTCGCGCACTACGCGGGTGTAGGAATCCATCGGCAGGTTCCCGGTGATCTCCTTCCAGGTAGTGCCATAGTCCGTTGTTTTGAGCAGGCGCGGACGGTGGTCGTTAAATTTATACCGGGTCGTGGCCACGTAGGCGGTGCCGGCGGCGTGGGGCGATACATCAATGGCGTTGACCAGGGTTTCCCCCTGCCCGGACGGCGTAACGTCGGTCCAGGTTTCGCCGCCGTCGCGCGTTAGTTGTACGCGTCCATCGTCGGTACCCACCCAGATCACCCCGGCGGCGTGGGGAGAGTCGGTGACGTAACTGATGGTACCGTAGTTCTCTGCGCCCACGGCTTCGTTGGTGTACGGACCGCCCCCGAGGCCTTGCTTGTCGTCCTGGTCGCGGGTGAGGTCCGGACTGGCTTCCTCCCAGGTCTTGCCCAGGTCACGGGTGCGCAGCAGGTGCTGGGCGGCGTGGTAGTAGGTATCCGGCTCGTGGCGCGACCAGATGATGGGCGCGTTCCAGTTGAAGCGGTATTTCATGTCGCGGGCTGCCCGGCCCAGGTACTGGATGGGGGCGGCCATGATGTTGGTGCTGGCTCCGGACTGGTTGTCGAGCACCTCGATCGTCCCCAGGTAGCTTCCCCCCAGCACGTAGCGGGGATCGTCGGGATCGAAGGCGAGAAAGGCGCTTTCGCCGCCCGCGGAGGCTTCCCAGTTGGAAGCGGAAATACCGGAACCGTTCAGGTTACGGCTGGCGATCTTTACGGAGGTGTTGTCCTGCTGGCCACCGTAGATGTTGTAGGGGAATTCGTTGTCGACGTTGATGCGATAGAACTGACCCGTGGGCATATTATCCTGGGTGGACCAGGTCTGGCCGTAGTTGAAGCTAATCGCTGCCCCACCGTCGTTGGCGATGCAAAGGTTGCGGGGATTGTCGGGATTGATCCACAGATCGTGGTAATCGCCGTGGGTTCCCCCCAGGGTTTCCCAGCTCTTTCCGCCGTCGATGCTCCGCAGCGGAGAGGCGCTGAGTACATACACCACGTCGTCGTCCGTGGGGTCCACGAATACCTCCAGGTAATACCATGCGCGCTGTACGAGCCGGTGGTCCTTGCTCACGCGCGACCAGGTGGCACCCGCGTCGGAAGATGCAAAGAGTCCGCCCTTCTCAGCGTTGGAGTCGCTTTCGATGAGGGCGTACACCTTGTCGGGGTTCGATTGGGCAACGGCGATGGCCATCTTGCCCTTCTCCTCGGGCAGCCCCTCGGTCATCTCCTCCCAGTTTTCGCCGCCGTCCGTCGATTTATAGAGTCCGCTGCCGGGGCCACCGCTCATCACCTGCCAGGGGAAGCGCTGGTGCTCCCACATGGCGGCGTACAGTACGTCTGGGTTGGAATGATCCATGCTCAGTTCCGCAGCCCCGGTGAGGTCGTTGACGTACAGTACGCGTTCCCAGCTGGCACCGCCGTCGGTGGTGCGGTAGACCCCCCGCTCCTCGTTGGGCCCGAAGAGTTGTCCCTGCGCCGCCACGTATACCAGGTCGGGATTGGTGGGATGAATAATGATGCGCGAAATGTGCTGGGTTTCCTTCAGCCCAAGGTGTTTCCAGCTTTTGCCGGCGTCGTTGGAGCGGTAAACGCCGTCGCCGTGGGAGGTCATGACACCGCGCGGCGCGTGTTCTCCCATACCCGCGTAAACCACTTGCGGATTACTGCGCGAGACGGCCACTGCCCCCACCGATCCGGTGCCCACGTATCCGTCGCTGACGTTCTCCCAGCGCTGGCCCGCGTCGGTCGTTTTCCAAATGCCGCCGCCCGTGGTACCCATATAATAGGTGAGCGGATCGTTGACCACCCCGGTGGCCGTGACCGAGCGCCCACCCCTAAACGGACCGATGTTGCGGTACTTCAGCGGGGAAAAAAATCGGGTCAACTCGGATGTGTCGACCGGAGCCTGGGCCGTAGCGGCAAAGGAGCAGAAAACGAAAAACAGGAGAAATAGCTGGTAACGCATGGGCGGCAATGGTTTGGGCCGATAAGGTAACCTAACCACGGTAATTCGTGTACCATTTGCGGACGGCGCGCGGGTGCCATATTTTTCAAGGCCACCGTGCTTCCCGGTTACTGCCCAAAAGCGTATCCTTGGGGGCATGACCATCGACGCCCACCAGCACTTCTGGAAATTTGACCCCGTGCGCGACGCCTGGATCGATGAATCCATGACGGCCCTGCGCCGCGACTTTCTGCCGCATGATCTGGCCCCCGCATATGCCGCCAACGGCATCGACGGCTGCATCGCCGTACAAGCCGACCAGTCGCTGGCCGAAAACGACTTCCTGCTGGATCTGGCCAACCGTCACTCCTTCATTCGTGGCGTCGTAGGCTGGGTTGACCTGTGCGACCCGCAGGTGGAGGAGCAGTTGGAGCGCTACGCCGCCCACCCCAAGTTCGTGGGCGTGAGACACATTGTCCAGGCGGAACCGTCGGGATTCCTGGCCCGCCCGGCTTTCCGCCGGGGCATTGGGCGACTGCTACAGTACGGACTGACCTACGATCTCCTCGTCTATCACCACCAGCTGCCGGATGCCCTCGAGCTGGTACGGGCCTTTCCCGGTCAGCCCTTTATTCTCGACCACCTGGGAAAGCCGGTCATCCAGGGGGTGCCCGACCCGGATTGGGTGGCCAACCTGCGCGCGCTCGCCCAATTGCCGAACGTGCATTGCAAACTGTCTGGTCTGGTGACAGAAGCCCCCGGTTATCATTGGACGGTGGATGGTATGCGACCCTATCTGGAAGAAGCGGTACTGGCCTTCGGTACTCGCCGGCTGCTTTACGGCTCGGACTGGCCCGTGTGTCTGCTGGCAGCGGACTATGCCTCACAGCTGGAAGTATACCGCCAGCTGTTTTCCGGATGGCCGCCTTCGGAAATCGACCATTTTTTCGGTTCCAACGCACGCCACATCTATCGCCTCCCACTTTCGACCCCCAACGCATAAATATGTCCCTGCTCCGCCCCCCCGTACCGCCCGCCTGCCTGGCACTATTGCTCAGCCTGGGCACCTGCGCGCCGCCGCCCCCGGAACCGCCCGCCCCCTTTGGTCCCGTACCCACCGAAGCCCAGCTCGAGTGGCACGAGATGGAAATCAACGCCTTTATCCACTTCACCACCAATACCTTCACCAATAAGGAATGGGGCTACGGTGACGAAAGCCCGGATATCTTCAACCCCACCGACCTGGACGTGGATCAGTGGATCACCACCCTGAAAGAGACCGGGTTCCGCGGAGTTATCCTAACGGGTAAGCACCACGACGGCTTTACGCTCTGGCCCAGCGCCTACACCGACCACTCCGTAGAGCAGAGCCCCTGGGAGAACGGTGAGGGCGACATTGTCGGCCTGGTAGAAGACGCCTGCCGGCGTCACGGACTGAAATTCGGGGTGTACCTCTCCCCCTGGGACCGCAACCGCGCGGATTACGGGGATTCGACCTACATCACCTATTACCGCAATCAGCTTACGGAAATCTTTGAGCGCTACGGGCCGATCTTCGAAATGTGGTTCGACGGGGCCAACGGTGGCGACGGGCACTACGGTGGGGCCGACGAGAAGCGCAGCATCGACGGTCAGCACTACTACGACTGGCCAACCACCATCCAGATGGTCCGCGAACTGCAGCCGGATCCGAAAACCATCATCTTCAGCGACGCCGGGCCCGATATTCGCTGGGTCGGCAACGAGCGGGGCTACGCCGGCGAACCGAACTGGAATACCATCGACCCCGATACACTCTACGCCGGCAAGGCGGGGATCACCGAACTTCTGAACCACGGCACCCCCGGCGCGGACACCTGGATGCCTGCGGAAGTGGACGTTTCCATCCGGCCCGGCTGGTTCTACCACGCCGAGGAAGACAGCCTGGTAAAAACCCCCGATCAGCTGTTCGAAATCTACCTTACCTCCGTAGGCCGCGGATCGGTGCTGTTGCTCAACGTACCGCCCGACCGCCGGGGACGCATCCACGAGACCGACGTTGCCGCCCTGCGCGACTGGCGCGCCAGGATCGATTCCACCTTCGCCACCGACCTGACCGACGGCGCCACAGCCAGTGGTGAGCTTTACCGCGGACAACACGACGACTACTCGCCCAGCCGCGTCCTCGACAATGATTCGGACACTTTCTGGGCCACCGACGACGGCGAAACAACGGGCACCCTGACCCTGACGCTAGCGGAGCCCAGGGAGGTGAATTACGTGCTCCTGCAGGAAAATATCCGCCTCGGCCAACGCATCGCCCGCTTCCGCGTGCTCGCGAAAACCGACGGTGGTCTGAGGGAAATCGGCAGCGCACAAACCGTGGGCTACAAGCGGATTTTACCTGTAGAGCCGGTGGTGACCGACAAGCTGGTGATCGAAGTGACGGAAGCCCTGGCGCCCCCTACCCTTTCCAGGGTAAGTCTGTATTAAGTAGGGGGCGCGGTGGGACTTCCTGGTAACGGTGCGGCGCATTAGAGTAAGGACCTTACGGTGCCCATCTGACGTTTAAAGCTATCCTTGCCCAGGTCAATGCCACGTTGGGCACCCTCAAGGAACACCCGGCGGATCTCTTCGTCCTCGATTTGGTCCGGCTCAAAACCCCGGTCGTTGAACTTCTCGCGGATAGCCAGCAGCCCCGCACCTATGATGATCCCGTACAGCGGTTCTAGGTTGATCCAGGGCAGCAGCGGGTCCTCTTCCTCGTCCTGGCGGAAAACCCAAGGATCGATAGAGGGAATGAGGTCGCGCAGGGGATCGAATTCGTAAAAGATTTCAAAGATCAGTTCCAGGCGTCGACACTGCCCGGCCCTCCGGCCAAGGACGTCGATGGCATGGGTGCCGATCTCGTAGAGCAGGCTGGGTTTGTACCGGTCGAAGGGAAGGTCGGCATAGTTGGTTGTGGCCTCAATGACCCGGTGGTGGAAAGTCAGGTGCCAGAGATAGTGAGAATTAAAGCACCGCCGCTGGGCCTTGCGCGCCAGCCAGACCGCGGTATTGATGAAATAGTGCTTGATCTGCTGAAGGTGTTGCTGGCCGCTGGCGGTGCTCAGGAAGCCGGTCAGCTTGCTGGGGTGCTCGGTGGTGCCCCGGTTGCCCTCGATGTCGGCTTGTTCTCCGATCAGGTTAACGTTCACGTTGTGATGCCAGGTAGCATCAGTAACCACCCGCCCTACGTCGGCCAGATATCCGTCGTAGGCGCTGATGGCACCGAAACTGTGGTGCTGGGTAGCCTGCTTGGAACCCGAGGTATTACCGGCGGGGACGGTGGAGTGGGCAATAACTTCGGGGGCTATGCCACCGGGGAATTCGGCCGACCCGTCGATGTAAGTCGTGGATAAATCAGTCGGGGCAATACACTCCCCCTCGTGCGGGTGATCCGGCAGTACCGTAATGCGGCCCAGGGGGCTGCAGAGAATGGGATGGGGATAGGTTTCTTTCCAGAAGAAATTGAGCCGATTGCTGTACAGCTTAGGTGCAATAGTCTGCGGAATATCGTCGGACTGATCATCGAACTGGGAACCAACATCGTGGCCGAGGCGGTTGGTGTCGTTGCGTTCGGGATCGGTCATTCCTACCTTTCCGCTTGTGTTGCCCCACAGGCGCATGGCCCGTACCCGCAGGACGTTACCGCAGAGGCCCTTGCCGAGGCTGCCGTGGTCCCCCGTAGCAAAGACGCCGCCACCGCCGTTCATGAAGGCGGCCAGGGCAAGCAGTTCGTTGTCGTCAAGCGGATTGGATCCGGAATCGGCCCCGAACAGCCACACTTCGTCGTACATGTCGGCCGCAAAGTGGTCGGCAGTGGTAAAGCGGAAATCCGGGATGCTGCGCTCCACAGCTACGCCTGGGTCTCCCACAAAACTGCTGCGGTGGGCCAGCGTAATCTCGAAGCGGACGTAGTACCGCTGGTCATTCACCAGCATATTAACGAAGGTCGACAGGCCAAAGTCTCCGGTTCCAAAATCCAGGAAGCTATCGGTAACCAACAACAGCCGAACGCGGCAGGGGAACCGCCACCAGGGATAGATCAGTCGGGGGTTTTCGGCAAAGATTTTGTCGCGGTATCCCAACTGCTCGATGAGCGCGGCATGAGGGGTGTAGGAAGGGGTGATGGTAGGCATGGGAAGGTGTGTTTTAGGTAGTGATCACGGTCGTCTGGCCTGGCCCACAAGAGGGCCGGCCACGTACCGCGTATTCCCGGTTTATCTACCTGCCGACATTCGAGTTACGGTCGCCCAAACATTGTTTTTATCGCTATGTCCTCCACCCTCGTGCACACGTCATTACTTCCGCCAATTCAGAAAAATATGACCCCAAAAGGGGTGACTTCAAGGCTGATCGCGCAGGCTGAATATCTGGTGCAGGCGAACCCACTTTTGCCCGGCTTCGGCAAAGGGCAGCCGTTGCTGGAAGGTATCCATCAGCGTCTCCCATTGCTGCACGACGGGGTTCTCTGCGTCGGCTGTGGCCTTCTGTTCCCCATCGTATTCCGGGCCAGTTTCCATAACCATGACCAGCCGGTTGCCTGCCCGCAGAATCTGCATGTCGCGAATCCCCGCGCTACGGATACTCTCGACGACCTCCGGCCAGACGTTTCCCGGAGCATGGTGGGCTTCGTAGGCAGCGATTGCCGCGGCATCATCCTTTAGGTCGCACAGAAAATAATGTAGGGGCATGCTGTTCTGGTTTACAGGGCGCGGTCGAGGTGAACGTAACCACCGTCCACGAAGATCCACTGCCCGGTGGTATGACTGCTCCGCGGGGAAAGCAGGAAAGCGGCGGTGTCCGCTATCTCTTCAGCGGTGGTCATACGCTGTCCCAGGGGGATACGACCGACGATCTCCTCGCGCTTCCGTTCGGGGTCGTCGAAGGTCGCCAGCCAGTTTTCGTACAGCGGCGTCCTCACTTCCGCCGGCACGATGGCATTGACGCGGATGCCAAAGGGAGCGAGTTCCGCGGCCCATTCCCGCGTGAGCGCCAGCTGCCCGCCCTTGCTGGCCGCGTAACCCGAGGTACCGCCCTGGCCGGTAAGGGCCGTTTTGGAAGCGATATTCAGGATGGCACCCCGGCTTTCCTTCAGGGCCGGCAGGGCGTAGTGGGCCATATCGAAATAATGGAACAGGTTCCGGCGCAGGGAGCTGCGGAAGGCTTCGGGACCGTTGGCAAGACCGGCCCCGTCGTTCACTCCAGCGTTGTTGACCAGCCCGTCGAGGCGGCCGAAGCGGTCGTCCACTTCCCCTAAGACCAACTCGCAGTCGGCCGGGGTACCCAGGTAGCGTTTGATATAGTAGCTGCGCCCCCCAGCGGCGTTGATTTCCCGGACCAGAGCCTGGGCTTCCTCCCCCGCATCGCCCACGATCGCGGCTATTGCCCCCTCACGGGCCAGTACGCGTACGATGGCCGCGCCGATCCCTCGGCCACCGCCGGTGACGACTATTACCTTATCCTTCAGTTCGAGGTCCACGGGCCGGGGGCGTTGATCATGACACCAAGTATAGCAATTTCGCTGCTGCCTACCGTATCCACTGCTGGTTAGTAGCCGCGCTCTAGTTCGATAACGTGCTTGAGGGGTTGGCCGGACCGGTACCGCACCAGGTTATCCACGAAGCGATCTATGATGCGCCGGTTTTCATCCCAGGCACCTCCCGCACTGTGCTGGGTGAGCAGCGTGCGGGGTGCCCGCCACAGCGGATCGTCGGCCGGTAGGGGTTCTTGTCGCGTGACGTCCAGTACGGCCCCACCCAGCCGCCCGGCCTGCAGTTGAGCCAAGAGCGCTGTCTCATCGACCAGGCTACCCCGTCCGACGTTCGCAAATATGCAGGTAGGGGAAAGCAGCGCGAGGCGTTGCGCATCGAAGAGCCCTACGGTTGCTTCGGTTTCCGGCAGGGCCGCCACCACGATATCCGCGGTTGGCAGACGGGCGTCCAGTTCATCCCGGGTATAGAAATCTGCATCCCCGCGGCGCCCCATGGTTTCGATGCGGCAATCAAAACCGGAGAGTAACTTCCGGAACGTGCCGCCGATGGAACCCGATCCGAGAATGATCACCCAGCTGCCGGTAAGCTTCCCGAGTTGCGGCCGAATATCGGCACCCCGCCACCGCTGCATATACTTGTCCTGGACGAAGGTGGGAATCTCCCGCAGTAAGGAAAGGATGCCGGCCAGGGCCGTTTCCGCGACCGGCACCCCGAAGAGGCCCGTGCAATTGGTGATTGTAAAGGGCAGATCCGCTTCTTGTAGTTCGGTGTATTCGCTGAACCCGGCCGACTTCAGCTGCAGCCACCGCAGCCGCGTAGCCTCTCGCAGCCATTCCACGGGCGGGTTACCCAGAATGATGTCGGCTTGCAGGGCCAGCCGATGCTCACCTTCAGACGCACTTTCCGCACCAAGGTTAAAGGTCTCGGGGCCCAGGCGCTTACGGAGGTAATCGGCATCGTCGTTTTCGAGGGGCAGGTGAACGTAGATCATGAGTGGCGTTGAAGCTGGATAACGCATCGGCGCCGACCAGCGTTCTCTCCCGCACGCAAGAACGCCCCGCCGGACAGGTCCGACGGGGCGTTCAATATATCAATGCAACGGAATCGGCTTATTCGGCCGGCTCCTCGGAGGCCAGTTCGGCTTCCTCGGCGGCGCGGGCGGCGGCTTCCTCCTCGGCGAAGGCGGCTTGCCGGGCTTCCCAGGCCTCTTGCTGCTCCTTCGTG
Organism: Neolewinella litorea; assembly: GCF_004803465.1. Classification (GTDB taxonomy): domain Bacteria; phylum Bacteroidota; class Bacteroidia; order Chitinophagales; family Saprospiraceae; genus Neolewinella; species Neolewinella litorea. Next base: position 1,281,282 of record NZ_SRSF01000001.1, read on the forward strand.
GTGACGAAGAGGCGGTCGTAGCGACGCATACCGGTACCGGCGGGGATCCGCTTACCGACGATGACGTTCTCCTTCAGGCCTTCGAGGTAATCGCGCTTGGCGGCGATGGCGGCCGTAGAGAGCACCTTGGTCGTCTCCTGGAAGGAGGCGGCACTGATCCAGCTCGGTGTACCGAGGCTCGACTTGGTGATGCCCTGCAGCAGCGGGAAGCTGGTAGCGGCCTGGGCGTCGCGGTAGGCCACACTCTTCAGGTCGTTGCGCTTCAGGTAGCTGTTCTCCTCGCGGACCTGACGCATGGTCACGATCTGACCTTCCTTGAGCTTCTCGCTTTCACCGGCGTCGGTGATGACCTTCTTGTCGAAGATCCAGTCGTTCTGCTCGAAGAATTCGTAGCGCTCGACGGCTTCTCCTTCGAGGAAGCTGGTATCGCCGCTGTCCACGATCTGCACCCGGCGCATCATCTGGCGGACGATGGCTTCAATGTGCTTGTTGTTGATCGTAATACCCTGCGAACGGTACACTTCCTGCACGCCGTTGACCAGGTGGGTCTGTACGGCAAAGGGGCCCTTGATGTCGAGGATATCGCGGGGAGCGATAGCACCGTCGGACAGGGGCATACCAGCGCGCACGAAATCCTGATCCTGTACCAGGATGTGCTTGCTCAGGTTAATCAGGTACTTGCGCTTCTGTCCGTCCTTCGCTTCGACGATCAGCTCGCGGTTACCGCGCTTGATCTTCTTGGAGAAAGTGACTACACCGTCGATCTCGGAGACTACGGCCGGGTTGCTGGGATTACGGGCCTCGAAAAGCTCCGTTACCCGGGGCAGACCACCGGTGATATCCGCAATCTTACCCAGCTTCCGGGGGATCTTGACGATCTTCTCGCCCACGACCACTTCGGCACCGTCTTCGATGCTGATGTAGGCACCGACGGGCAGGTTGTAGCTGCGCAGTTCTTCACCGTCCTTGCTGAGGATCGAGATGGTCGGGATCTTCTTCCGGTCGCGGGTTTCGATGACCACCTTCTCTTCGAAGCCGGTCTGGTCGTCACGCTCGGTGCGGAAGGTCACGCCCTCGTCGATGTCGGTAAAGCGGGCAATACCCTTGAATTCGGAGATGATCACAGCGTTGTAGGGGTCCCACTCCACGATCACGTCGCCTTTCTTGATGGTCTGACCGTCCTTGACATGGATGGTACCGCCGTAGGGCAGGTGATGGGTAGCGAATACCTTACTGGTTTCGGGATCCACGATCTTGATCTCGCCCGAACGGGAAAGAACAACATCCTGCTTGTCACCCATATCATTCTCAGCGGTTACGATGCGTACGCCGTCGAAAACGAGCTTGCCGTTGAATTTCGAGACCAGCTCGCTTTCCTGCCGGGTCACCGAAGCAATACCACCGACGTGGAACGTCCGCAGGGTAAGCTGGGTACCGGGTTCACCGATCGACTGGGCTGCGATGATACCAACGGCGTCGCCGATTTCCGCTTGCCGGCCGGTGGCCAGGTTCTTGCCGTAGCACTTGGCGCAGACACCGCGCTTGACCTCACAGGTGAGGACCGAGCGGATGGTTACTTCCTCGATGCCTTCGTCGTCGATGTACTTGGCCGTGCGGTCGTCGATGTATTCGTCGGCTTTGACGATGACCTCGTCGGTGACGGGGTGCACGATTTCGTGGAGGGCAAAGCGTCCGGCGATACGGCTGGACAGGCTTTCCACCACTTTGTCGTTCTCCTTCAGGGCCGAGGTGTCGATGCCACGGAGGGTTTCACAGTCGTTTTCCATAACCACTACGTCCTGGGCCACGTCGACGAGTCGACGGGTGAGGTAGCCGGCGTCGGCCGTCTTGAGGGCCGTATCCGCCAGACCCTTACGGGCACCGTGGGTGGAGATGAAGTACTCGAGTACGGAGAGTCCGTCGACGAAGTTGGAAAGGATCGGGTTCTCGATAACGGCGGGGCCGCTGTCGTTCGATTTCTTCGGCTTGGCCATCAGACCCCGCAGTCCGCAGAGCTGCTTGATCTGCTGGGTGGAACCACGGGCACCGCTGTCCAGCATCATGTATACGGAGTTGAAGCCTTGCTTATGCGTAGCCAACTCCTGCATGAGGGTGTTGGTAATCTGGTTATCCGCGTACGTCCACTTGTCGATGATCTGGTTGTAGCGCTCGTTGTTGGTGATCAGACCCATGTTGAAGTTGTCCATCACCTCGTCCACTTCCGTACGGGCCTGGGCCAGTACGTCCTGCTTGACGGAGGGGGAGATCAGGTCACCGAGGTTGAAGGACAGACCGCCCTTGAACGCCCAGGTGAAGCCCATATCCTTGATCTTGTCAAGGAAGGTGGCGGTGATGGCGAAGTTGGACCGCTCGAGGATATCGGCGATCACGAGCTTCAGGTTCTTCTTGGTCAACAGCACGTTCTGGAAGGGCATGCCCTCGGGAACTGCGGAGTTGAACATTACGCGACCCGTGGTGGTCTCGATGAGCTTCATCTTGAGCGAACCGTCTTCCTGCTCTACCGGTACCCGGCAGTGGATGACGGCGTGGAGTTCGAGTTTGCCCTCGTTGTAGGCAATCATGACCTCCTCGGAACTGTAGAACTTGCGTCCCTCGCCCTTAACCTTGATATCGCCTTCACTGCGACGCTGCTTGGTGATGTAGTACAGACCGAGTACCATGTCCTGGCTGGGCAGGGTCACCGGCGTACCGTTCTGGGGGTTCAGCATGTTGTGGGCCGAGAGCATCAGCACCTGGGCTTCCAGGATAGCGGCCTGGCTCAGGGGCACGTGCACGGCCATCTGGTCACCGTCGAAGTCGGCGTTGAAAGCCGAACACACGAGCGGGTGCAGCTGGATCGCCTTGCCTTCAATCAGCTTGGGTTGGAAGGCCTGGATCGAAAGACGGTGCAAGGTAGGGGCCCGGTTGAGCAGCACGGGGTGGCCGCGCAGGATGTTCTCCAGGATCTCCCAGATAACGGGCTCTTTGCGGTCGACGAGCTTCTTGGCCGACTTTACGGTCTTAACGATGCCGCGCTCGATGAGCTTGCGGATGATGAACGGCTTGAAGAGCTCGGCGGCCATGCCCTTGGGCAAACCGCATTCGTGCAGTTTCAGCGTGGGACCAACCACGATCACCGAACGACCGGAGTAGTCTACCCGCTTACCGAGCAGGTTCTGACGGAAACGGCCCTGCTTGCCTTTCAGGATATCGGACAGCGACTTCAGCGCGCGACCACCTTCGGCCTTTACGGCGTTGGATTTGCGGCTGTTGTCGAACAGACTGTCGACGGCCTCCTGCAGCATCCGCTTCTCGTTGCGCAGGATCACTTCGGGAGCCTTGATCTCGAGCAGGCGCTTGAGGCGGTTGTTCCGGATGATGACGCGACGGTAAAGGTCGTTGAGGTCGGAAGAAGCGAAGCGGCCACCGTCCAGGGGAACCAGCGGACGCAGTTCCGGTGGAACTACGGGCAGGTACTGGATGATGGTCCATTCGGGCTTGTTGGTCACGTTAGACTGGGCGTCCCGGAAGGCCTCGACCACGCGCAGGCGCTTCAGCGCTTCGCTCTTCCGCTGCTGGCTGGTTTCGGTGTTGGCCTGGTGGCGCAGTTGGAAGCTGAGCTCGTCTAGCTTAAGTCCTTCCAGCAGGTCGCGGATGGCCTCGGCACCCATCTTGGCGACAAATTTGTCGGGGTGGCCGTCTTCCAGTTGCTGGTTCTCGGCGGGCAGGGTCTCGAGGATATCGAGGTACTGCTCCTCGGTCAGCAGCGTCTTGTGCATGATCTCCTCACTCTCCCGGATGCCGGGGTTGATGACCACGTAACGCTCGTAATAAATGATGCTCTCCAGGTGCTTCGAGCTGAAGCCGAGGAGGTAGGCGATCTTGTTGGGGAGGCTCTTGAAGAACCAGATGTGCACCACGGGTACCACCAGACGGATGTGTCCCATGCGCTCGCGACGCACCTTCTTTTCGGTCACCTCGACCCCACAACGGTCACATACGATGCCCTTGTAACGGATTCGCTTGTACTTACCGCAGTAGCACTCGTAATCCTTCACCGGGCCGAAGATCCGCTCACAGAACAGACCATCTCGTTCCGGCTTATAGCTGCGGTAGTTGATGGTCTCGGGCTTCAATACCTCACCGTAGCTGCGCTCCAGGATATCGTCCGGGCTCGACAGGCTAATGGTGATCGCATCGAAGTCCTGCTTCTGGAGGTTGTTACTCTTCTTAAATGCCATAGTTAATTTTATAGGGAAGTTTCAGGCGGCGGTGCGCGGGTGCCGGGCCACGGGACTGGGCCGGGCTTTGGTGGTTACCACCCCCGGTACTCAGCACCGAAAGCAGTAACCCCGGAGCGGGGCTGGACCGGGAAATCCCGGCACCTGCGCACGCGCCTAAAACTTGATTTTCAACATATCGCCGGCCGCGTTCGGACGACGGAGGGATCAGGTGACTAGTCGAACTTGACGTCCAAAGCCAGGCCGCGAAGCTCGTGGACCAGTACGTTGAACGACTCGGGGATATTCGGCTCGGGAAGGTTATCTCCCTTGACGATGGCCTCGTAGGCCTTGGCCCGTCCCTGAATATCGTCAGACTTGATCGTGAGCAGCTCCTGGAGGATATTGGAAGCTCCGAAGGCCTCGAGGGCCCACACTTCCATCTCACCGAAGCGCTGTCCACCGAACTGCGCCTTACCACCCAGCGGCTGCTGCGTAATGAGGGAGTAGGGTCCGATCGAGCGGGCGTGCATCTTGTCGTCCACCATGTGGCTGAGCTTGAGCATGTAAATCACTCCTACCGTAGCTTGCTGGTGGAAGCGGTCGCCCGTTTCACCGTCGTACAGGTAGGCCTGACCCAGGCTCGGCAGCTTGGCCTTCTGGATGTACTCCTCGATCTCGTCCTGGCTGGCACCGTCGAAGATGGGGGTGGCGAACTTCATGCCCAGTTTCTCTCCGGCCCATCCGAGGACGGTTTCGAAGATCTGCCCCAGGTTCATCCGTGAGGGTACACCAAGGGGGTTGAGGATGATGTCGACCGGGGTACCGTCTTCGAGGAAGGGCATGTCCTCATCGCGGACGATGCGGCTTACGATACCCTTGTTTCCGTGACGACCGGCGAGTTTGTCGCCCACCTTGAGCTTGCGCTTTTTGGCGAGGTACACCTTGGCGAGTTTCAACACGCCGGCGGGCAGTTCGTCGCCCACGCTGATGTTGAAGGTTTCGCGCTTGTAACGGCCGACTTCCTCGTTCACCTTAATGCTGAAGTTGTGCAGCAGGCGGGCAATGAGGGCGTTCAGCTCGTCGCTGGTGGTCCAGCCACTGTAGTCGATGGTGGTGTAATCCACTTCGCGCAGCAGGCTCTGGGTGAACTTCTCTCCCTTCGGCACGACGACCTCACCGTAGATGGTATTGACGCCCTGGCTGGCGCGTCCGCGGACGAGTTTGTCCAACTTGTCGACGAGTACCGTCTTAAGGTTGTTGAGGTTGACCTTGTGCTCGTCCTCCAGTTTCTGGAGTTCCAGCTTTTCGGCGTCCTTCTGCGACTGCTCCTTCTTGGTGCGGCTGAACAGGTCCTTTCCGATGACCACACCCTTCAGGGAGGGGCTGGCCTTCAGCGAGGCATCCTTTACATCTCCGGCCTTATCGCCGAAGATCGCGCGCAGCAGCTTCTCTTCCGGAGTGGGGTCGCTCTCCCCTTTCGGGGTGATCTTGCCAATCAGAATGTCGCCTTCCTTCACCCAGGCACCGACGCGGATGATACCGTTCTCGTCGAGGTCCTTAGTGGCTTCCTCACTTACGTTGGGAATGTCGTTGGTTAGTTCCTCCTCGCCCAGTTTGGTGTCGCGCACGTCCAGTTCGAAGTGCTCGATGTGGAGGCTGGTGAAGATGTCTTCCCGCACGACGCGCTGGCTGAGCACGATGGCATCCTCGAAGTTGTACCCCTTCCACGGCATGAAGGCCACTTTCAGGTTCTGTCCGAGGGCCAGTTCGCCCTTTTCCGTAGCGTAGCCGTCACAGAGGATGTCACCCTTGCGGACTTTCTGTCCGCGGCGGACGATTGGCTTAAGGTTCACGCAAGTGCCCTGGTTGGTACGCAGGAACTTGGTGAGGCGGTAGGTCTTGGTATCGTCGTCGAAGGAAACCTGGCGGTCCTCCTCGCTACGCTCGTAACGCACGATGATCTCGTTGGCGTCCACGTACTCTACCGTGCCGTCGCCTTCAGCGTTGATGAGCATGCGGCTGTCCCGGGCCACCTTGCCTTCAAGGCCGGTACCCACGATGGGGCTGGTCGGCTTCAGCAGGGGGACGGCCTGGCGCTGCATGTTCGAGCCCATCAGGGCGCGGTTGGCGTCGTCGTTCTCCAGGAAGGGAATCATGGAAGCGGATACCCCGACAATCTGGTTGGGGGCCACGTCCATGAATTCAATCTCGGAAGGCTCGAGTACGGGGAAGTCACCGTGGTCGCGGGCCTTGACCCGGTCGCTGGTGAAGGCACCTTCTTCGTTGATCGTGGCGTTGGCCTGGGCAATCTTTTTGAAGTCTTCTCCTTCAGCACTCAGGTAGATGGGGTCTCCGTCCATTACTACCTGGCTGTCGGCGACGGCCCGGTAGGGGGTTTCCAGGAAGCCCATCTTGTTCACCTTGGCGTGTACACAGAGGGTGGAGATGAGTCCGATGTTGGGTCCTTCCGGGGTTTCGATCGTACACAGGCGGCCGTAGTGGCTATAGTGAACGTCGCGTACCTCGAAGCCGGCCCGCTCACGGCTCAGACCTCCAGGTCCGAGGGCCGAGATGCGCCGCTTGTGCGTGATCTCGGAGAGGGGGTTTGTCTGGTCGAGGAACTGGCTCAGCTGGCTGGTTCCGAAGAAGGAGTTGATGACGCTGGACAGCGTCCGCGCGTTGATCAAGTCGATCGGAGTGAATACCTCATTGTCGCGGACGTTCATCCGCTCGCGGATAGTCCGGGCCATACGGGCCAGACCTACGCCAAACTGGGCGTAGAGCTGCTCACCTACCGTGCGGACGCGGCGGTTGCTGAGGTGATCGATATCGTCGATCTCGGCGCGCTGGTTCATCAGGCCCACGAGGTACTTGACGATGGCGATGATGTCTTCCTTGGTCAGTACCAGGGTTTCGTCGTCGGTACCGGCGTTGAGCTTGCGGTTGATTTTGTAGCGTCCTACTTCACCCAGGTTGTAGCGCTTGTCGCTGAAGAACAGCTTGTCGATGATACCGCGGGCGGTCTCTTCGTCGGGCGGATCACTACCGCGCAGCTGGCGGTAGATGTACTGTACCGCTTCGATCTCACTGCTGGAGGGGTCCTTCTGCAGGGTATTGTAGATGATGCTGTAGTCCATGGCGACATCCTCCTTCTGCAGGATGATGTTCTCGATGCCATCGGCGGCCAGGATGTCCTCGATGTTGTCTTCCGTGAGTACGGTATCGCGCTCGAGGATAATCTCGTTACGCTCCAGTATCACCAGTTCGCCGGTGTCTTCGTCTACGAAGTCTTCCGTCCAGGCGCGCAGGACGCGAGCGGCCAGTTTGCGGCCGATGGCGGCGGTAAGGGCTTCCCGGGTGTTGGCTACTTCGTCGGCCAGGTCGAACAGGTCCAGGATGGACTTATCCGAATCGTAGCCGATGGCCCGCAGCAGGGTGGTTACGGGGAACTTCTTCTTCCGGTCGATGTAGGTGTACATCACCGTGTTGATGTCGGTGGCGAATTCCATCCACGCGCCCTTGAAGGGGATAACACGGGCCGAGTAGATGGCCGTACCGTTGGGGTGGAAGTTCTGACCGAAAAATACCCCGGGGCTGCGGTGCAGCTGGGATACGATGACCCGCTCGGCCCCGTTGATCACGAAGGTACCCTTGGGGGTCATGTAAGGGATGTTTCCGAGGAATACATCCTGAACGATGGTCTTGAAGTCGACGTGCTCCTCGTCGTTACACGACAGGCGGAGCTTGGCCTTCAGCGGGACGCTGTAGGTGAGGCCACGCTGCATGCACTCCTCGATGGTGTACCGTGGGGGGTCAACGAAATAATCCAGGAACTCCAGATTGAAGATGTTCCTGGTATCAGAAATGGGGAAGTTCTCCTGGAAAACCCGATAGAGACCCTCAAGCGCCCGGTTTTCCGGGGTGGTCTCTAACTGGAAGAATTCCTGGAAGGATTTTAGTTGTATTTCGAGAAGATCGGGAGAATGATCGGTTAGCTTGATCTTGCCGAAGCTTACCCGTTGCTCTTCGGCATTAAGAATTTGGCCGTTTGACGTCATTAGCATTCCTTGGTTTTATCCGGGCGGTGGCCTTCCGCGGTGGCGTTGGCCCGGATGGTATAGTATGGATTCCGGCGAAATAATCTCCGGAGGTATGGGGTACTGCGAAGTATGTTAACAGGACGGTCCCCATTAAAGTTGCAGCCCTCAGGCAATTTCTTATACGCGAATGGCCCAGCCGGACCGTTGTCCGCTAAGCCTATGGTAAAAGGAAGAAGCGGGGGGCACCACCGGCTGGCGGCAGCGCCCCCGCGCTTGTATCCTGGATAGAAGGGTACCTAATTACTTAAGTACAACCGTGGCACCAGCCTCCTCGAGAGCAGCCTTGATGCTTTCGGCTTCTGCCTTGTCTACGCCGGACTTCAGGGTGGCGGGAGCACCGTCAACCATTTCCTTTGCGTCTTTCAGACCGAGACCCAGCAGGGTCTTGACCTCCTTAACGACTTTGAGCTTGCTGCCACCGGCAGATTCCAGTACGACTTCGAACTCGGTTTGCTCAGCGGCGGCTTCGCCACCAGCCTCGCCACCTCCTCCACCGGCTACCGCTACTGCGGCGGCTGCGGGCTCGATGCCGTGTTCGTCTTTCAGGATCTGCAGGAGCTCGGTAACGTCCTTGATGGTAAGTTCTACGAGCTGGTCGGCAATTGCTTTTACGTCTGCCATAATATAAATGTATTTAATAGTGATGTACGATAGAGTATCGCGTATCAGCTTGGAAGCCAAAATGGTTAGTGCGGTAGGCGGGTGACGATCCGCACCGACAGGTTATTGGGAGAAGGCCGCCGCACCGGGGTTTTCGCCCGCGGGGTTGGCCCTGCACCCGACTACCTACTGTCGGTCCGGGGGATGGGAAAACTAGGCTTCCCGCTCCTCCAGCGTCTTGAGGGCACCGGCGAGCTTGCTGCCCTGTCCTTTCAGGCCGCCGAGCAGGTTCTGCATGGGGCTCTGGAGGAGGGTCAGGATGTCGGCGAGTACCTCGTCGCGTGACTTCAGCTTAACCAGCGTTTCGAGCTGATCGTCGCCGGAGTAGACGGAGCTGGCGATGTAGGCGGCCTTGAGCACGGGGCGTTCGCCCTTGTCCTCACGGAATTCCTTGATCACCTTGGCGGGGGCGTTACCCACTTCGGAGAACATGATTGCCGACGGGCCCTTCAGGGCGTCGAACAGCGCTGCGTAGTTGTTCTCTTCGGGCAGCTGCTCCAGGGCCTTGCGGGCCAGGGTATTCTTCACTACCTGCATGCTCACGCCGCGCTTGTAGCAGATACCCCGCAGCTTGTTTACTTGCTCGACCGAGAGGGTCGAGGCGTCGGCGATGTAGAAGTACTCGTTGTTCTGAAAGCGTTCTTTCAGAGACTCGATGGCCGTCGCTTTTTCTTGCTTATTCATGATTCTTAGTTTGGACGGTTAGGCAATGGTCTTCGGATCGACCTTGATGCCGGGGCTCATGGTAGAGGCGACGGTCACCGATTTCATGTAGTTGCCCTTCGCGCTGCTGGGCTTCATGCGTACCAGCGTTCCAAGCAATTCGTTGGCGTTGTCCTTCAGCTGGTCGGGGGTAAATTCTACCCGGCCGATGCTGCTGTGGACGATACCGAACTTGTCGACCCGGAAAGCAATCTTTCCTCCCTTGACGTCGGAAACGGCTTTGCCCACTTCCATGGTTACCGTTCCGGTCTTGGGGTTGGGCATGAGGCCGCGGGGGCCGAGAACGCGTCCGAGGCGTCCAACCTTGGCCATGGTCTGCGGCATTGCCACTACCACGTCGAAGTCGGTCCAGCCGTCGTTCACTTTGGCCACCAGATCGTCGAGTCCAGCGTAGTCGGCACCGGCATCCAGTGCTTCCTGCTCCTTGTCGGCGGTGACGAAGGCGAGTACGCGCTTGGTCTTGCCGGTTCCGTGGGGAAGGGTGACCGTGCCGCGGAGGGCCTGGTCAGCTTTGCGGGGGTCGATCCCCAGACGTACGTGTACGTCAACCGATGCGTTAAACTTGGCAGTGTTCACCTCCTTGACGAGGGCGAGCGCCTCCTCGAGGCTGTACTGCTTCGTAGCATCGACTTTCTCAGTGGCGGCTTTGCGCGCCTTACTAAGTTTAGCCATGAGTAATGATTTTGAGGTTTATAGCGCATACCGGGGGGTATGCTCCCTACTTGATAAATGGTGTGATTGTGGGGGTTGCCTTAGGCTTCCCAGGGCGGGGTGCCCTCTACGGTGATTCCCATGGAGCGGGCGGTGCCGGCTACCATCTTCATGCCGCTCTCCACGCTGAAGGCGTTGAGGTCGGGCATCTTGTTCTCCGCGATGGCGCGGACCTGCTCCCAGCTTACCTTGGCTACCTTGTTGCGGTTGGGCTCCTTGGAACCGCTCTTGAGCTTGGCGGCTTCGAGCAACTGGACGGCTGCGGGCGGGGTCTTGATGACAAAGTCGAACGACTTGTCTTTGTACACGGTGATGACCACGGGCAGGATCTTACCCTGGTTGTCCTGGGTAGCGGCGTTGAAGCGCTTACAGAACTCCATGATGTTGACGCCCTTGGCACCCAGTGCCGGACCGACCGGGGGGGCCGGGTTGGCCGCGCCGCCGCGGACCTGTAGTTTGATAAAGGTTTCTACTTCCTTAGCCATGCTGACTTATTTGTGTCGTACCAACGGACCGGGTCTTTTTGGGATCGGGCCCTCCGACGTGTGGAATGATTAGTATACTTAAGACTGTTTCTCGACCTGCATGAAGTTCAATTCCACTTCCGTGCCGCGGCCGAAGATCTTGACGATCACTTTCAGTTTTTTCTTCTCCTCGTTCACCTCCTGGATATCGCCCACGAACTCGTTGAACGGTCCGTCGATGATTTTGACGGTCTCCCCCTCGATGAAGGGTTCGATCATGGTGTCGCCGGCTTCCAGGCTTTCGTCCACCTTACCGAGAAGTCGGTTGGCTTCGGATTCGCGCATCGGTACCGGCTCGCTCTTGCCCAGAAAATGGATCACGTTGGGCAGACTGGTAATGGCGTCGACCACCTCGGCGTTGAGGGCGTAGGGGTCGGCTTCGACAAGAATGTAACCGGGCAGGATGTTGCGGTCGGAAATCACTTTCTTGCCGCTGCGGATCTTGTAGACTTTCTCGGTGGGCACGACAATCTTGGTCACCAGGTCACCCCAGTTGTTGCGCTCGATTTCCTTCTCGATACGCTCCTTAATCTTTTTTTCCTTGCCGCTGATTACCCGCAGCGAATACCATTTGTTGTCTGCCATGCTGTGCTTATACTGTACTTACCCTGCTGAGTAGATGAAGTCTACGACGTTGTTCCAAACAAAGTCCATGACCAGGATGAGCAGCGCAAAGATTGCGGAGCCGGTAAGCACGAGGATCGTATTCGTTTGTAGCGTGGAATACGGCGGCCAGGTCACGTTGTGCACCAGCTCGTTGTAGCTTTCCCGCAGGTATAATCCAAACCTATCCATTGTTGGAGATTGAGTTAGTGGGTTGGTAAAGGTGGCGTTGTTGCCGGGCAAAACGTCGTCGTCGACCAACTCATTTATGCACGGGTGGAGAGACTCGAACTCCCAGCCCCTGGTTTTGGAGACCAGTGCTCTGCCAATTGAGCTACACCCGTGGATGAAGTACGAAATCAAAAGAAAAAAAGACGAAGGTCAAAGGCATCTAACAGGTTAACCATAACCTTTGTCCTTTGTATTTCCGCTTACGTATTTCGTACTTTCTAAATGAGAAAGTTAAGCACCCTCATTCGAGCGCTTAACTTCCACTTTCGATGAGTAAACCTTGGGGCTTTGCGGCCCGGGGGGTCTTACTCGAGAATTTCAGTTACCTGACCAGCGCCTACGGTACGACCACCTTCGCGGATAGCGAAGCGGAGGCCTTTCTCCATAGCGATGGTATTGAGCAGCTTCACTTCCAGGGTGACGTTGTCGCCGGGCATTACCATCTCCACGTTCTCGGGGAGGGTGATGTCGCCGGTTACGTCGGTGGTACGGAAGTAGAACTGCGGACGGTAGCCGTTGAAGAAAGGCTTGTGACGGCCACCTTCTTCCTTCGACAGTACGTAAACCTCACACTTGAAGTGGCTGTGGGGCTTAACGCTGCCTGGCTTACAGATTACCATGCCGCGCTTGATGGCTTCCTTGTCGATACCGCGGAGCAGCAGACCGGCGTTGTCACCGGCTTCACCGCGATCGAGCAGCTTGCGGAACATCTCTACACCGGTGATGGTGGAGGTCAGGGGCTTGGCGTCAGCGGCCTGCATACCCAGAATCTCTACGGAGTCACCTACGTTGATAACACCGCGCTCGATGCGACCCGTAGCAACGGTACCGCGACCGGTGATCGAGAATACATCTTCGACGGGCATCAGGAAGGGCTGGTCAACCAGACGCTCGGGCTCGGGGATGTCGCTGTCTACGGCGTCCATGAGTTCCATGATCTGCTTCTTGCCTTCGGCGTCTCCTTCGAGGGCCTTCAGGGCCGAACCGATGATGATGCTGGCGTTGTCGCCATCGTACTCGTACTGGCTCAGCAGTTCGCGTACTTCCATCTCAACCAGCTCGAGCATCTCTTCGTCGTCGACGAGGTCGGCCTTGTTCATGAAGACCACGATGTTGGGTACACCTACCTGGCGGGCCAGGAGGATGTGCTCGCGGGTCTGGGGCATGGGGCCGTCAGTGGCGGCCACTACGAGAATAGCACCATCCATCTGGGCGGCACCGGTTACCATGTTCTTGACGTAGTCGGCGTGACCGGGGCAGTCCACGTGAGCGTAGTGACGGTTGGCCGTCTCGTACTCTACGTGAGCGGTGTTGATGGTGATACCACGCTCCTTCTCCTCGGGAGCCGAGTCGATGGTGTCGTAGTCCATTTTCTTAGCGCCGCCGGCCTCCGATAGTACGGTGGTGATAGCTGCGGTGAGAGTGGTCTTACCGTGGTCAACGTGACCAATGGTACCCACGTTAACGTGGGGTTTATTTCTTTCAAATTTTTCCTTAGCCATCTTAGGATAACCTATTTTGAAATTAAAAAATGGTGCTTATTCAGGGTGCCGACCGCAACCCCGGCCGCCCCTATCTCCGCCCACGAAGGACGAAAAAGTATTACCCTTGAGCCAACGGTGAGATTTGAACTCACGACCCCTTCCTTACCATGGAAGTGCTCTACCCCTGAGCTACGTCGGCAACACGGTTGCAGTAAAAAACCTCGACCCACCATCGTGGGCCGGTTTAGAGCGGAAGACGAGATTCGAACCCGCGACCCTCAGCTTGGAAGGCTGATGCTCTACCAGCTGAGCTACTTCCGCGACTGGTATGTTTGGTAACAATGTACGGTTTTGAAGTTCCCCCGGCTCACCCTCCCAACACGCATCCCTATAAGGAAATGGTAAAGGAAAAACTCATCAGCGGTATATAACAAACCCGTATGGTGTGGGGGTGGTAGGATTCGAACCTACTCAGCCGAAACACTGGATTTACAGTCCAGCCCACCTCTCCAACTGTGGCGCACCCCCATTATTTATTACTACAGATCCCGAATAACGCGTCCTTGAGCCGATGGACGGACTCGAACCGCCGACCAGCTGATTACAAATCAGCTGCTCTACCAACTGAGCTACACCGGCTGGTTGGGCCCTCAGACCGAAATCCCATCAACTGCCGCCAACCCGAATGCTATCGGGAAGCGAGACACCGGACGAAAATTCCGAGATCTTAACCGTTTTTCAAGTCAGCTTCAGGACGTTTTCCCAAAGCGATTGCAAAGGTAAGTTGTTTGCTACAATTGACAAAGCACTACCGGACGAAATTTTATCATCCATCTATTCACCCCCTTCCGGGTGCGCCTTGCGGTACACTTCCCGCAGCCGTTCCAGGTTGCTGTGGGTATACAGCTGCGTGGCCGCCAGACTGGCGTGGCCAAGCAGTTCCTTTACGGCGTTCAGATCGGCTCCCCCCTCGGTCAGGTGCGTGGCAAAACTGTGGCGGAGTACGTGCGGACTTTTCTTCTCTTCCCGCGTGACCCCCGACAGGTAGCGCCTTACCCTGTTATATACGTATTTGGGATACAATCGTTTACCCCGCTCGGTGATGAACAGGGAATCCGACTCCCCGGTGAGGTTGATGTCTGTATCGTCGCTGGGGGGCTCGGGGCGCAGGTGCTGGGCCCGGTCGAACAGCTCGGCCAGTCCGGTTCCGAAAGGCAACATTCGTTCCTTGTCTCCCTTTCCCCTGACGCGCAGTTTGCGCCGGTCAAGGTCCACGTCCCGCCGCCGCAGAGCGATAAGTTCGGCACGCCGCAGTCCGGTCTGGTAAAGCAGGGCCAGCATGAGGTGGTCTTGCAGCAAAAAATAATCTTCCGTCTCGGCGGGGTCCGGAAATGCGGCAAAGAGTCGCCGCAGGTCGGCGACCGGCACGGTGGCCGGCAGGCGCCGGCCCACTTTTGGGGTGGGAATACGTACGGTTGGGTTATCTGACTGCTGCCCACGCCGTTGCCGATAATGGTAAAAGGCCTTGAGGGCGCTGAGCTTGCGGCGGATCGAGGTCGGTGCCCGCCCCTCTTCGACCAGGAGCGCCAGCCAACTTTTGACCATTTCCCGGCTTACCTCCCCGGCCCGTTCCACCGCATACTGCTCGCGGCAATACGCACCAAACTGCACCAGGTCACCACGGTAGGCGGCCACAGTGTGTGCGCTCAGGCGGCGCTGGTGGGTTAGGTGGGCGAGAAATTCGGTGGCCTGCATGGTATAAAAGTACGGTCTTCGGAGCCGGTAGCCAGCGGACCTGGCCTCGTATATACGGTACGGCACCCGCGCGCCGCCGGCCGCGTTATGCCTACCATCTTTGTCAAATGATGGGTTACTGCCCCAGGCACAGCACCCGAATCTGCTCGGTGCGTATGGTGTTGCTCTGGTTACCGGCCTGATCGAGGATGTAGATCTCATAGGTCAGGGTATCGGCCGGGAACCGCTCGTCGGCTACGCAGAAGCGATCGTTGAAGATGCAGCACACGCCCTGTCCGGAATTGATGACCGTGAAGAAGACGTCGCCACTGATGCCGTTGCCGGTCCCCTCGGCGGGAATGGGTGGGAAGGCCCCGACGATGGTGGGGGGCAACTCCGGGAAGCGGCTGTCCTTGATGAAGATGTCGGTACTGTCCTCAGAGGAGATGTTCCCGTCGCCGTCGGTGAAGGAAAAGTGGATAACGATGCTGTCCTGCGGCCCGTTCGTGAACTGGTAGATGGTATTCTTGCTGATGCCCTCGTACTGGATCACCGGCTCCTCCGGATATTCCGGCGGGTTCACGCAGCCGGTCAGGAAGGCAACGGCGGCAAGCAACCAAAGAACGAAGCGGGTGTATTGCATGGCAGATAAACGGTTTACTATGACGCGCGACCAACTCGCCGGGCGGATTGCGGAGGTTACACCCGCCGGATTCGGGGCGCTGGCCCTGGACGTATTCCGGTACCAGGCGGCCAACAACCAAATCTACGCGCAATACCTCGAATTGTTGCGGGTGAACCCCCGCACGGTACACCGCCGGACCGACATTCCCCACCTTCCCATTGCCCTGTTCAAATCGTATCGCCTGCGCAGCGGCGACTGGCAGCCGGTGCAGACCTTCACCAGCAGCGGCACGACCGGCGCGGCCACCAGCCGGCACGACCTGCGGGATGCCGACTGGTACCGGGACAATGCCGCCCGCACCTTCGAACGGCAATACGGTCCCCTGCGCGGGCGGGCCGTGCTGGCCCTGCTGCCGGCCTATCTAGAGCGGGGCGGGTCCAGCCTGGTCTTTATGGCCCGCGATTTTATGGACCGCAGCGGCCACCCGGATTCGGGATTTTTCCTGGACAACCTGCCCGAGTTGGCCGCCCGCCTGGCGAGGCTCCGGGAAACGCGCACCCCTACCCTCCTGCTCGGCGTCAGTTTTGCCCTGCTGGAACTGGCCGAACGCTTTCCCCAACCCCTGGGCGACGCCCTCGTCATGGAAACCGGGGGGATGAAAGGCCGGCGGCGGGAGCTGACACGGCGGGAACTGCATGCTCACCTCATCGGGGCATTCCAGGTACCGGCTATCCATAGTGAATACGGCATGACCGAGTTGCTTTCCCAGGCTTACGCTCCGGCACACGGCCGGTTTTACCCCGCCCCCACCCTGTCGGTCACTCCCCGCGACATCACCGACCCCCTGTGCCCGGCCCCCCGGGGCCGCTCCGCCGCCCTAAACCTTACCGACCTGGCTAATCTGGATACCATCAGTTTCATCGCCAGCGACGACCTGGGTCGGGTGTACGCCGACGACAGTTTTGAAGTCCTCGGGCGGTTGGACCATTCTGACATCCGGGGCTGTAACCTGCTCGTAAGCGCACTCGCGTAACTCCCGGCCGCGCACTCCACTTGGAGTGATCCGGCTTTCACCGTATTTGAAATGTATCTTGCCGGCAATGAGCGGGGCCAAGGCTCTGCCGGACATCGGGAAGCGGCATGAGTAACAAACGGAAAAAGCAGGTAACCATTTACGATCTGGCCACGGAACTCAACGTAGCCCCTTCCACTGTTTCCCGGGCGCTCAAGGACCACTTTAGCATCGGCAAGGAAACCATAACCGCCGTAAAGGACCTGGCCCGCAAGCGCGGCTACCGCACGAATACCCTGGCATCCAGCCTGCGCACCCAGGAATCCAAAACCATTGGGGTGCTCGTTTCCTGGATCAACCGGCCGTTCATCTCCTCCCTTATCCACGGGGTGGAGGCGGCAGCCCGGGAATCCGGTTACAACGTGATCATCTCGCAGTCACAAGACTCCTACGAGAATGAGGTTGCCAACGCCAAAACATTGTTCAGCAGCCGTATCCACGCACTGGTGGTCTCCCTGGCGGTGGAGACCACTCAGTACGATCACCTGCAGGAGATCATCACCAGCGGCACCCCAGTGGTGTTCGTCGACCGCGTGCCCACCGACCTGGAAGGCGACCGCGTAATGATCGACAACGAGAAAACCGCCCGCATGGCGACCCAGCACCTGATCGACCAGGGCTGCCGCCGCATTGCTCTCTTCCGGGGTTCGGCGCAGCAGGTGATCTACCGCGACCGGGAAGCAGGCTACCGCGCCGCATTGGAGGCCGGCGGCCTGGAAATAGACGAGTCCCTGATCATAGCCTTTGACCGGCTTACCGTAGAAGAAGGCACCCGGCTAACGGAGCAATTGTTCCAGCTCCCCAATCCGCCCGACGGCATCTTCAGCTCCAACGACAGTGCCGCGGTGGGCGCCATCAAGTACGCCCGCGCCAATGGTATCGACGTACCCCGGCAACTGGCGGTCATAGGATTCAACGACGATCCGGTTTGTGAGATCATCGAGCCGCAGCTGTCATCCGTTACCCATCCGGCGGTGGAAATGGGACGCCTGGCGCTGCACCAGGCCCTGCGCATTGCGGACCCCGAGACGCCGGTCGCGGACCGGCTGGTCAAACTCGAAACGCAGTTGATCCCCCGGGCCTCCTCCCTGCGCAAGCCTTTGATAGACGGATAAGCCGCCCCGGAGCCCGGCTTTATCGACCACCCCGGCACCTGCGCCCCGACGCAAATAAAAGGACGCAATCGATTTCGTTACTGTCCGACAAAGTGTACATTAGGCCCGGCGGCGGCCGAGTTCGGTTCCTCCTATCGTAACCATGTCCCGCCAGATTGCTCACACTCACCCCTGCTGATGTCTCATTCACTTCATCTTTTCCTGCTATTTTCTATGCTTTGGCTGCTTGCGGGTTGTGCCGACAATTCCCAAGCGGAAGAGGCGGTTACTGTGCCGGAACCGATTGGTCTGGGAGCAGCCTACGCCGATCATTTCTACATCGGGGCGGCCATAAACCGCGATCAGATCCTGGGCAGCGATACGGCCGCCCTGCGGGTGCTCGAACGCGAGTTCACCTCCATCACGCCGGAAAACATTATGAAGTGGGAGAACATACAGCCAGGCCCCGAGGAGTTCGATTGGGCCCCGGCCGATGCCTACGTCGACCTGGGCGAGCGGCTAAACATGTGGATTGTGGGCCATACCCTGGTCTGGCATAGCCAACTGCCGGACTACGTAAGCGAAACTACCGACCCGGCACTGCTGCGCCGGTACATGGAAGAACACATCCGGGCCGTGGCGGGCCGCTACGCCGGGCGCATCGACGGGTGGGACGTCCTCAACGAAGCGCTCAACGAAGACGGCAGCTACCGCGAATCGGTCTTTTACCGGCTGCTCGGCGAACAGTATATCCTGGACGCCTTCCGGCTTGCCGCGGAGGCTGCCCCCGGTACGGAACTGTACTACAACGACTACAACCTGAACAACCCCCAGAAAAGAGAGGGGGCCGTCCGCATCGTCAAGTTGCTCCAAGACAATGGCCTGCGCATAGACGGAGTGGGCATGCAGGGGCACTACAACCTGAACGGTCCGCCGATCGAGGAGGTGGAAGCCAGCATCGAAGCCTACGCCGCTACCGGCGTCCACGTCATGTTCACCGAACTCGACCTCACCACCCTGCCCAATCCCTGGGACCTGGAGGGCGCCGAGGTGAGCCAGAATTTTGAAGGCGACCCGACGATGGATCCTTACGCCGCCGGACTGCCGGACTCGGTATCAACCCGCATCGCCGACCGGTACGCCGACCTGTTCAACCTGTTTTTGAAACACGACGAGGCGATCACGCGCGTAACCTTCTGGGGAATCAACGATGCCCAAACCTGGCTCAACAATTGGCCCATCCGGGGGCGGACGAACTACCCCCTCCTGTTTGACCGCCAATCGCGGCCCAAAGCCGCCTACGACCGCATCCTTTCGCTGCGGCCGGAATAAGAACAGCCACCGTAAATGCAATTGCCGGGTATGTCCATTGAAAACCACAAACTGTCCGTTTCCGAAAAGGTAGGATACGCCCTCGGCGACCTGGCCGCTAACCTGATATTCCAGACGCTGGTCACCTTCATTGCCTTTTTCTATACCGACGTCTACGGCATTCCCGCCGGATGGGCGGCCATGATCATCTTCTGGGCCGGCATCCTGGGCGGTGCCGTGTTTACCCCGGTTATGGGCGCTATCGCCGACCGCACCCGTACCCGCTGGGGCAAGTTTCGCCCGTGGGTCCTCTGGACGGCCCTCCCCTTCGGTGGCATCGTGATGCTAACCTTCGCCACGCCGGACTTCGCGCCGACGGGCAAGCTGATCTACGCCGGTGTAACCTACCTGCTGCTCGTGATGATCTATTCGGCCAACAACCTCCCCTACAGCGCGCTGAGCGGAGTGCTGACGGGCAGCATGGCGGAGCGGAACAGTCTCTCCAGCTACCGCTTCGTAGCGGTGATGGTAGCGCAGTTCATCATACAGGTACTCGTCCTGCCCATCGTGCTCATCCTGGGCGACGGCGACAAGGCCGTGGGCTTCGAACGCACGATGACCGTGCTGGCCTGCGCCGGGGTGGTGATGTTCCTGATCACCTTTCTTACCACGCGGGAGCGGGTCATTCCGCGTCCGGAGCAGGAATCTACCGTCAAGGCCGACCTGCAGGACCTCATGCGCAACCGGCCCTGGGTCATTATGCTGTGCCTCACCACGCTGGTCTTCGTGGCCCTCGCCCTGAAAGGTGGATCGTACATCTACTACTTCTCCGAATACCTGAGCGAGCCGGCCCTGGTCGCCTTTCTGGAAGGGATCGGCTTCAACGGTTTCATTAAAGGATTGAACCGGACGCTGACCGGGATGGGGCTAACCGAATTCCGGTGGCCGGAAGACCCCGCCACCTCAGCTTTCAGCCTCTTCAACGCCACCAGCATCATCTGTCAGATCATCGGCATCTTTTTCAGCAAGGGACTGGCCGACCGGTACGGCAAACGCAACGTTTTCGGTACGGCCCTATTCGTTTCCACCCTCTTCTTGCTGGTCTACATCGTCTTTCCGCCGGATGCCGTCGGACTGATATTCCTGGCGCAGGTCGGGCACGGGCTGGCATACGGCGTCACCGTACCGCTACTCTGGGCCATGATCGCCGACGTGGCCGATTTCTCGGAGTGGAAGAACAACCGCCGGGCTACGGCCATCATTTTCTCGGCCATGATCTTCGGCTTGAAGGTTGGACTGGCGATCGGCGGTGCCCTGGTGGCGAGCCTGCTGTCGTACTACGGGTACCAGGCCGGGCTCAGCGCGCAGGCTCCGGAAACGGTGGCCGGCATCCGCCTGCTGATTAGCGTATTCGCCTCCCTGCCCTTTCTGATTGGCGGCGGACTGCTCTTCTTCTACCCCATCAATAAGCAAATGGAGGACCGGATCGAGACCGACCTGCTCGTCAGCCGGGCTCAGAACGTAGCCTGATTACCTCCCCTCATCAACGCCCGATATGGATCAAGCACCCGACTACGAAGAACTGGAACGCGCGGCCCTTTCGCCCCCGCTTGTCCGCCACATTTACACCGCCGACCCTTCCGCGCATGTCTTTGAGGGGCGGATCTACATCTACCCCTCCCACGATATCGATGCCGGGATCCCGTTCAACGACAACGGCGATCACTTCGGCATGGAGGACTACCACGTCCTTTCAATGGACGAACCCTTCGGCCCGGTGCAGGACCATGGGGTAGCGCTGCACCTGCGCGACATCCCCTGGGCCTCCCGCCAGTTGTGGGCCCCGGACGCCGCGGAGAAAGACGGTACCTACTACCTCTTCTTTCCGGCCCGGGACCAGCACGGGCGTTTCCGCATCGGCGTGGCTACGGGTGATCGGCCCGAGGGTCCGTTCCGTGCGCGGCCCAGTGCCATACGTGGCAGCTACTCCATCGATCCGGCGGTGTACGCCGACGAGGACGGTGCCTACTATCTCTACTTCGGCGGCCTGTGGGGCGG
The DNA here is from genome assembly GCF_004803465.1 of Neolewinella litorea. GTDB lineage: Bacteria > Bacteroidota > Bacteroidia > Chitinophagales > Saprospiraceae > Neolewinella > Neolewinella litorea. The sequence continues at coordinate 1,302,435 of NZ_SRSF01000001.1, forward strand.
GCAGCTGCAGGAATACCGCCACAACCGCTACGACAAGGTATACGCGGAGCCGGCCGACGAAGAGCCGGCCCTTGGCCCGCGGGTAGCCCGGCTGACCGACGACCTGCTGGAGTTTGCCGAGGTGCCGCGGGAGATCAAGTTGCTGGACGAGCAAGGCGAGGTGCTGAAGGCCGGCGACCACGACCGGCGGTTCTTTGAGGCGGCCTGGATGCACCGCTACCAGGGCACCTACTACTTTTCCTATTCCACGGGCAATACCCACTACATCTGCTACGCCACGGGCAGCTCCCCCTATGGGCCATTCACCTACCGGGGGCGCATCCTCTCGCCCGTCATCGGCTGGACCACCCACCATTCGATCTGCGCGGTGGGCGACCGCTGGTACCTTTTCTACCACGATTCCGTACTTTCCCGGGGCATCACCCACCTGCGGTCGGTCAAAATGGCCGAGATCCGCTACCGCCCCGACGGGTCGATCGAAACCCTGGACCCCTACCCGGGCCGATAACCACGTCATCCAGATAACTACCCCGATATGTCTACTCTATTCGATCTTTCCGGCAAGCACGCGCTTCTCACCGGCGGTACCGGCGCGCTCGGTACTGCCATGGCCCGCGGTCTGCTTGCCGCCGGGGCGCGGGTTGCCCTGCTTAGCCGTAATCCGGAGAACCTGCAGAGCGCGGCGGATGAACTGGGCGCGGACGCGGGTGCCGTGATCCTGCTGCGCGGCGACGTCACCGACCGCCAAAGCCTGGAGGCCGCCCGCGATGAGCTCAAAAGCAAATGGGGAAAGCTGGACATCCTGGTCAACGCCGCCGGCGGCAACCGGGCGGGGGCCACCATTGGTCCGGAGCAGACCTTTTTCGACCTCAACCTGGAGGACTTTGCCGGCGTGAGCAAGCTGAACCTGGACGGAACGGTAATCCCAAGCCTCATCTTCGGCCAGCTCATCACCGAAGGGGCGGGGGGCAGTATCGTGAACATCTCCAGCATGGCCGCCGACCGGGCGATCACGCGAGTGGTCGGCTACAGCGCCGCCAAGGCCGGTATCGACAATTTTACCCGCTGGCTGGCCGTGGAAATGGCGCGTAAATACGACGGCAGGGTCCGCGTGAATGCCATCGCACCTGGGTTTTTCATCGGAGAACAGAACCGGCGGCTGCTCCTGGAAGAAGACGGCTCGCTCACCGCCCGGGGAAAGACAATCATCGCCAGCACCCCGATGAACCGCTTCGGTAAGGCGGAAGAATTGATCACGACCCTCGTGTACCTCTGCGCCGATGCCAGCAGTTTCGTTACCGGCATCGTTGTACCCGTTGATGGCGGCTTCAGCGCCTTCTCCGGAGTGTAGGGTCAGGCGGATAATTCCGGCCAACATCGCGAACCGCGCTCACCCAGGTCCAATTAGCACAGAGATATCAGCGGGAAAGTCCTGACGCAATTCTTACCTTGCACACCCCTAACTAAAGCTTTGCGTTCATGCAACACCACAATCTGCGCGAGAACCTCAAGGTGGCCGCCCTGGTAGAAGATACCATCACCAAGGGCCAGGGTCACCTGAGCGACACCGGCGCCCTCATCATCAATACGGGCAAGTTTACCGGCCGTTCCCCGAAGGACCGCTACATCGTCGAGGACGATATCACCCGCGACACCGTCGACTGGGGAAAGATCAACATTCCCATCGGCCAGCAGACTTTTGACCAGCTGCTGGAGAAAACCCGGGAGTACGCCAAGGGCCTCGACGCCGTTTACGTCCGCGACGCCTACGCCTGCGCCAGCCGCAAGTACCGCATTAACATCCGGGTATTCACCGAGTACCCCTGGCAGAATATGTTCGCCTACAACATGTTCCTCCGCCCCGACGATGAGCGCATCACCAACCTGCTCACCGACGAGTGGACGATCTACGCTTTCCCCGGCGTGAAGGCCGACCCCGCCGTTCACGGTACGCGGCAGGACAATTTCAGCATCATCAACTTCACCAAGAAGATGATCCTGATCGGCGGCACTGCCTACACCGGCGAAATCAAGAAGGGCATCTTCTCCGTACTCAACTACGTGCTGCCCACCCGCCGCGATGTGTTAAGCATGCACTGCTCCGCCAACGTGGGCACCAAGGGCGATACGGCCCTGTTCTTCGGCCTGTCGGGAACGGGAAAGACCACCCTGAGCAACGACCCAGACCGCCGGCTGATCGGCGACGACGAGCACGGCTGGAGCCAGGCTAACGTCTTCAACCTCGAAGGCGGCTGCTACGCCAAGGTGATCGACCTGAGTGAATCGAAAGAGCCCCAGATTTACCGCGCCATCAAGTTCGGTGCCCTGCTGGAAAACATCGGCCTCAAGGAAGACGGACACACCCCCAACTACGAGGACGACAGCATCACCCAGAACACCCGGGTAAGCTACCCCATCGATCACATCGAGAACATCATGTACAACAGCCGGGGCGACATCCCCCGGAACATTTTCTTCCTTACCTGTGACGCGTTCGGCGTACTGCCTCCCATCAGCAAGCTGACGCCCGAGCAGGCCATGTACCACTTCATCAGCGGGTACACCGCCAAGATCGCCGGTACCGAGACGGGCATTACCGAGCCCCAGCCGAACTTTTCGGCCTGCTTCGGCGCGCCGTTCATCCCCCTGCACCCCACGCACTACGCGGATATGCTCGGTAACAAGCTTAAGCAATCCGCCGACGACGGAGAACCCATCAGCGTGTGGCTGGTAAATACCGGCTGGACGGGCGGCGGCTACGGAGAGGGTTCGCGCATTGAACTGGCCTTCACCCGCGCCATGATCAAGGCGGCCCTGACCGGTGCGCTGGATGATGTGGAATACGTCACGGACCCGGTCTTCGGACTCAGTCGCCCCACGAGCTGCCCGGACGTCCCCAATGCCATCCTCAATCCGCGCGATACCTGGCGCAACGAGAAGCAGTACGATGAGGCCGCAGAGAAGCTGGCCCACTTGTTCCACAAGAACTTCTCCAACTACGCCAAGGAGGCAGACAAGGCCATCGTCAACGCCGGCCCCGAATAGGTACCGCGCTAAGGCAAAGTTTCAGGCCGGTGGCCGGGAGGGTAGCTTACCCTTCCGGCCACCGCTGATTTAGGGCAAAGGGTGATCTTGTTCCCGCAACGCCCGATCGTACTCCGCCGGCAGAAAGGGTGCTTCTCGCAGGGCCTGCCGGGCCTCCTCCGGCACCTCCCTTTTCCAGCGGCGGTGGCTCCACAGCCAGGGCACGGGATCGCGGAGGATCTCCTGCTCCAGTTGACGGGCGAAGGCTTCCGTGATGAACCCCTGCGGTTCGCGCCGCGGGTGGTCGGTGACGGGAATCAGCTCGGCGAGGTATTCCCCGCGTCTTTCCCGGCGGAGGGTCATGTAGTAGACCGGACGGTTGTACCGTACCGCGTACCGTTCGGGGCCGGCCATGAAACCGGTAGTGCGGCCCAAAAAGGTGGTCCAGTGCAACTTTTCCCAGCGGGCATTGCTCGGGGCCTGATCGGCGACGAAGAAGTCGACGGTTGGGCTGACGGGTGGGTGTGCGTAAAAGTCGCTAACCCAGGACCGCGGTACCATCAGAACGCCCGTCCGCTGGCGGTTGGCGGTGATGAGGCGGTCCATCACCTTGTCCTTCAGTGGGGCGTAGATCGCCATGAGGGTAAAACCCCGGAGTTGGGAGGGGAAGGAGATGCCGGCTATTTCCCAATTGCTGTAGTGCCCCCCGTAGGCAATGAAACTGCGGCCTTCGGCCCGGAGGTGGTCCACCGCTTCGGGGTTGAGGATACGGCACCGGCGCACCGCCGCCCGCTCGCTCAGGGAGAACAGCTTGATGCTTTCGACGATCGTCTCGAAGAAGTAGGAATAGTACGCTTTGGCCAGTGCCATGATCTCGGCCTCACTACGGTCAGGTAAGGACCCACGGAGGTTATCCAGGACCACTTCCCGGCGGTATCCCACCCAGTGCCAATTGACCCAGGCCAGCCCCGAAGCGACTCCGTAGAGCACCGGCCACGGCAGGTAACTGAGGGGAAGCAGAACGAGATAATACAGCAGGTAGGCCAAAGGGAGGGGGAGCGGGGGATTTACAGTTTGTTCTGCAGTTGCTCCAGGCGCCGTCGCACCTTCTGCAGGCTATCGACGATTTCCTGTTTATCGGCCGAGGGTTTGTTTCCGGAAGCTATCTCCCGACGCGCACCGTCAAGGGTGAATCCGCGCTCCCGTACCAGGTGATAGACCTCGCGGAGTTGCTGGATATTTTCCTTGGTGAAACGGCGGTCGCCGCGGCTGTTCTTGTTCGGCTTGATGTGGCTGAATTCGTTTTCCCAGAAGCGGATCAGGGAAGTATTCACGTCCAGTTTCTTGGCCACTTCACCGATCGAATAGTAGCGCTTCAGGTCGTCGTCGTTCTTATCGTTCGGCATAGGGGAAGGCTTGGTTGTTCAGGGCCGAAAAGTACGACCTTTTGGCAATAGCGCAGGGTGGCCCACGCTACCTGCCGTTCCCGGGTCAGATGGCCGCAGCCCGGCGGGGGCGGGATTGCGGGTCATCCAGTTGCCGATGCCTAACTTTCCCCGGTGCGCCTACCCCGCCATATACGCCCTTACGGTCCCTCAGCCCTGTTGCTGGAATGGGAGCCGCGGATCGACGAACGCATCAGCCGCAGCGTGCACGCCTACGCCGCTGCCATCGCCGACCATCCGGCCATAACGGAATGCGTACCGGGATACGCCTCCCTTCTGATCATGTATCGACCGGAGGCATGCTCAGCTTACACGCTGCGGGAATACGTATACGGCCTTTCCGTGGAGGAAGGTGATCTGGAGACGGGCAGGCAGCACCTTATTCCGGTGCTGTACGGGGGGGCGTGGGGACCAGACCTGGATGCGGTAGCCGTCGCGACGGGCAACTCGGCGCAGGAGGTGATCGATCTGCACGCCGGCCGCGAATACCTGGTGTATATGCTGGGGTTCCGGCCGGGCTTTGCCTTCCTCGGACCCACCGACGAGCGGTTGCGGGTGGACCGCCGCCCCTCACCCAGGGACCGGGTGCCGGGCGGGGCCGTGGGGCTGGCGGGCCAACAGACGGGCATCTACCCCGGCGAGGGACCGGGTGGGTGGCAACTCATTGGGCGCTGTCCCCTGCCCCTGCTCGACGGAGGCGGCCACCCACGCCTACGCGCCGGTGACCGCGTGCGGTTCCAATCGGTAGACGAAGCGACGTTCTTCCAGTATCAAGATCAACACCCATGAGCCGTCTTCTTAGCGTAACTGCGCCAAAGCGGGGCGGCGGCTGGCGATTCGTCGATGGTGGCCGGCCGGGCCTCCGTCACCTGGCCATCCCCGGCGGGGGCCCGGCCGACCGGGAAAGTGCCGCAACCGGCAACCTGCTGCTGAAACAGGCGGCGCTGTCCCCCTGCATCGAGATTACGCTCAGCGGCGGGCGATGGCGATTCAACGGCCAGGGTACGCTGGCCCTGACCGGTGCCGACTTCGGCTGGCAACTGGACGGCCACCCCGTGGACCGGTACACTACCCTTCCTCTGGAAGGTGAACACGAATTGCGGGGCGGATTCGCCCGACGGGGGTGCCGGGGGTATCTATGTGTGCGAGGCGACTGGCAACTGCCCAGGGTAATGGGCAGTATCGAAGCAGGTTTGCCCGGCGCGGTGATGCCGCAGCCGGGATTTTCCTTCCGAGTATCGAGCGACGACCACCAACCCCGACAGCAGGAGGCTCCACCGGTTAGCTTCGGGATGGAAATGGTTGCGGTTGACGTGGTAGCCGGCCCGGAATGGCACTGGCTCGACCGCAGGCACCGCGATATGCTGTTGAACACCCCTTTCCGGGTCGGGCCCGCGTCGGACCGGCAGGGGGTGCGACTGGAATTACCCGCGAGCTACGACACTACCCTACCCTCCCTGTTAAGTTCCCCGGTACTGCCCGGCACGGTTCAGTGGACGCCGTCCGGACCGATATTGCTCGGGCCGGATGCCCAGACCGTGGGGGGTTATCCCCGCGTGCTGGTGGCCACTGCTTTGCCCGATGCAGTATTTCAGCTGCGGCCGGGGGGCGAGATAATCTTTCGGATGGTCAAAGGAGATCCTTAACGCTGATGTAGAGTCCTCCAATCACACCGATCAGGCTGAGCAGAATGGTGAGCCAGGGGTTGGTTCCGAATTCCCCGTCGAGCCAAATACCAATGAAGAGACACACCCCAATGGTGCCGATGAGTTGGGCACCAATGCCCATGTACTTCGTCCAGGCCCGGGCGTCGTTGGTATTGCGTTTGGGGGTGGACATATCCAGGGGTAGGTTGAACCGCGGGTAACCCGATCAAGGCCCCGGGAAGGTTTAGAAGGTGGGGCAGTATACGCCGCGCCGCTGGTTACCGCAGATTTTGTACTGCAGGGAGAGTTCGAAACCTCCGTTGCCGTCGGTGGCCACCTTCAGGTCACTGGTGTTGATGTCGTAGCTGAAACCGAGGGCGAAGTTCTCGTAGTCGAACCGGGTGCTCAGGATGAGGGCGTCGGTTAGGACGCTGCTGTCGAGGCGGTTGCTGACGCGGGTCCACATTCCGACCTGGAAAGCCTGGGTGGCGGCGTTGCGGCCACCGTCGAGGAGGAATTTAAGGTTGGTACCGGCGTTGACCTGGAAGCTGGGTCCCTGGTTCATGATGATGACGCCGGGTACGAGTCCGAAGCGGCTGTTGAGCATGAATTCACCACCGGCGTGGGCCGTGAAGCGGCTGTACAGCAGGTCTTTGCCTTCGTTGTCAAAGCTTTGGTTGGCCCGGTTCAGGTGGTGGAAGGCACCGCCAGCGTAGAGACTGTTGTTTTCGTCGAAGACCATGAACCAGAGGAGGCCCACGCCCATATCGGCGAAGAGGAACTGATCGCGGTCGAGTCCGTTCTCCCCACTCGGCGCGCTGGGGTCGAAACCACCGTCGCCATCGTGTTGGGAGCCCCACCGTAAGGCCAGGAAGTCGAGGCTACGCTGTGCGGCGCCGAGTTCGGCCCCGGCTACGAGGTAGTTGCCGTACTTGCGGCTGCCGCCCATTTTCTTGGAGTAGCTGGCGCTCACCTTACCCGTGGTGGTAGCGAAGCTGGCTTCCCCGGCGCGGTCTCCCCAGAAGGTGCCCCCGATGCCGAAGAAATCACTGCGGCCCACGGCCACGCGCTGGTCGTAGCTGACGCTGTAGGTCTGAAAGGCGTTTTCGCCCAGTACGGAGGCCCACTGGCTCCGGTAGTTTACCGCAATGCGGCTGTTACAGTTCATCACCCCCGTCATCGCCGGGTTCAGGTTGAGCGGCGACATGTAGAACTGAGAAAAGTGGATATCCTGAGCCTGCAGCGCCGTGGCGCAGCAGAGCAGAAACAGCAGGGTATGGACTAACTTCATATCAAGGGGCGGTTTAAGCTTTTTTTGAGAGACGAAAGGCCGGGCAGAAGGGAAGACGAAAACAGTCGAAAAAAATGCAGCGGGGCCCTTTTGCAATGTAACGTGCCCTCATTCAAAATTAGTCTTATGCGATAAAAAAAGACCGGTCGCGCAAGCGCAGCCGGTCCGGAAATAAACACCTAAAACCCTATTATTCTATTTTGGCGAGGATCCCGCCGTACAGTGCAACTGATTGATGTTGGCTGGCCGACACAACTAAAAGTTTGCCTGTGCCACAAAAATAGGAGTAAAAGTTCATACGCAAAAATCCTTGCGGAAAAAATGGTTGATACATTAATTACCGCCGTATTGGCCCTGATCATGTTTTCGATCGGGCTCAGTATGCAGTACGGTGATTTTGGTCGACTGTTTTATGCACCCCGTGTACTGTTTCTGGGGCTTTTCCTGCAATTGGTGGCCCTACCCTGTACCGCTTTCGTGGTCGCCTCATCGCTTCCGCTACCGCCCTCCTTCGCCCTGGGATTTCTTATTTTAGCTGCTTGTCCGGGCGGACTTTCCAGTAATTATATTTCCTACCTCCTGCGGGCGAATACAGCACTTGCGGTCAGTTTGACAATTAGCAATTCCTCCCTTGCCCTGCTGACCGTACCCATCATCGTTAATCTGGCTTTGGAATACTTCCTTCCCGGGGCCGGCGCAGCCCTACTGCCGCTGCTACCGACGGCCTTTCGCATCTTTCTCATCGTGCTGGTACCGGTACTGGCCGGCATGGGATTCCGGCACCTGCTCCCGCGCACCGCCGCCCGTCTGCAACCCTTCCTGCGCAAGGGCACCCTGGTGTTGCTCGCTCTGGTATTTCTGCTGAAAATTGCCGCCCCGCCGGAACAGGGGGGCAGCGCCTTGACCCTGGAGGAAGTAGGGACCATCCTGCCCGCCGCGCTGCTGATCAACGGCGTGGCCCTTTCGTTTGGAACGGTTTTCGGTGGCCTTTTTGGGATGAACCGTGACAACCAGCTCACCCTGGGCGTGGAAGTAGGCATCCAGAATACCTCGCTGGCTTTCGTCATCGCGGGCAGTTTCCTCGACAACGAGCAGGCGCTTAAACCCGCCCTGGTGTACGCCATGTTCACCTTCTTTACAGCCCTGGGCTATGGCTTACTGCTGAAACCCGACCGGTATCATCACCTCCGCCGGGAATTTACCGGCTGGTGATCAACTCGATGTACCCGCTGACCGGCGTATCTCCGGCGACGATGCCCTGCAACTGACGCTCGAAGACCGTGCCCACGTAGTAGTAGGTGCCCGAGGGAAGCGCCTCGCCGTTGAGGTTGGTGCCGTCCCACCGAATTGCCGGATCCTCGGTTTCAAAGACGAGTTGTCCCCAGCGATTGAAAATCTTGAATTCCACCCGTTCCACGAAACACAGTCCACGCGGTACGAAGAGGTCGTTCTGGTTGTCGCCGTTGGGGGTAAAAGCGTTTGGCAGGTCGTAAATGGGACAGTTGGTGACGCACACCCGGTTGCTGGGTTGGCTTTCGTTGCCGTTGCCGTCGATGGCGGTGATGGTGTAGCACCCCACGATGCCCGCAGTGGGGAAGTGGTCGAATGCGAGCAGGTCGTCGCTGTCTACCTGCGCCACCAACTCCGGCGCGCCCGTACTGTCGGGGGCAAAGAAGATCCGGTAGCCGACAACGTCGTCATCGCCGCATACCTCTTCGGACGATTTCCAGAGCAGGGTATTGAACAGGTTCTCTTCCTCCGTACAGTCCACGCCGCGATCGCAGACCGATTCTACGGTAAGCTGGGGCGGACAGGGGGCCACGTTATCGTCGGTAACGGCGCAGACCTCCTGACTGCGGTTCAGCAGGGGGGAGGGAATTTCGTCCAGATTGTAGCTGCCTATGGAGCGTACGTAGTAGCAGTATTCGAGTCCGTTGACCAGTCCGGTGTCGCGGTACATCTGATCGGCTACCGTGACGACGCTTTCGTAGGTACCGGCACCGGGGGCCCGGCGGAATACCTCGTAGGCCTGGTTGGTCCAGGGTACCAGTTCGGTCCAGCTCAGGTCCACGGCTCGGTCAGTGGGGGCTGCAGTCAGGCGCACGCTGCTGGCGGGTTGCGCCTCCCCTACCGGCTCGTTCTCCCCTTCGACGAAGAGTTCAATGCGGTAGCTGTAGGCCTGGGCCTGGGTGTTCAGGTTATTGTCGGTGTAGCAGGTATCGACGGGGTCGCCGAAGAATGGTCTTTCGTAGGTCTGAATGGCCTCGAAGGCAGCGGGGTCGGCCGCTTGTCCTACGGCGCGACTGAGTACGTAGCTGTACGGACCGGTGTTGAGCAGCGTGTCGAGGCTTTGGGCGTCGGGCAGTATCCAGCATACTTCGATCTGGCCGGAGGTAGTGTTGGTACTTACTACATCGACCTTCGTCAACAGCGGGATGTCCCTGGCTAGTTGGACACATATCTCCTCCGAAGCCAGCGATTCTATCTCTTCAAAGATCAATCCGGTACTCGCCGTACGGCGTACCATCACGGCTACGACCCGGTAGCAGTAGGTACGGCCCCGCTCAACGTCGGTATCGGTGAAAACATACCGGCCATCGGCTATGTCCCGGACTTCCGTATCCGTGATCTGGGTGTACCCCCTGCCGGCCAGGCCGGTCTGGCAGGTATCGGGCGTAAAGTTGTTGCTACCCTCCCGTCGCCATACGGTGAAGCCCAGAAAATCCGGGTCCTCGTTCTGCTCGCAGGCGTAGGGGTTGGCCCAGCTCACGGTGATCTCTTCCTCGCCGACCGCAGCCCGCAGGTCGGTGGGGGGCGGTGCCACGACCTTGATGGCTACGGTACGCAGGGTAGCCAGGCCGGAAGGACGGGGCTCGCCGGTATCTACCGCCCGGATCACCACGAAGTATTCCTGGTTGCTGATGTCGTTGCAGGAGGTTTGCCAGCGAAAGGTCTTACGGACGGGATCTTCCTGTGGACTGTTGGATTGCGGCAGGAAGGTGGCGGGGTTGCCGGTCAGGTCAAAGGGGCGGCCGCTGGCCGTGAGGGTGACGCGCTGGTCGGTATCGGTGAGCGGTGCCGTGCCGATGACATCAAATTCCACGACCTCGCCGGCCACCACGCAGATCTGTTCGCGGGCCAGCTCGATCACGGGCGGATCGTTGGAGCAATCGTCGACAAAGATCTGCATGTCGCGCACGAGCGTATCCAGGGGTATGCCGTTGCGGTACGACTTCACCATGAAGGCCAGGTTATACTCCCCGGGAATGGTCGGGGTATCCCAGGTGATCTGTCCCGTCTGCGGGTCAATCTGCAAACTGCCGCTGGAGCCGCTTACCGCGTTGGGCAGTACGTAGTTAGCGATGGGCGCCCGCGGGGCGAAGGTGGGCACCGTGAATTCGAAAGCCAGGCTGTCGCCGTCCACGTCAAAGGCTCCGGGGTTGTGGGTCCAGACGGAGCCGATACAGGCGTTGTCGATGGGGTCCTGGCTCAGCTGCGGAGTGGTATTGCATCCGTTGACGATGGGATTAACCAGGGCAAAGGAAGTAAAGACGCTGAAGGGAATATTGACCGAGCCGGGAATATTGCGCACGTTGCGCACGCGGTTGACGTCCTGAAAACTGAGCACGTAGCGCCCGAAGGCCGGGTACCGGTGGCAGAAGGTGTACTCGTTGCGCTGAATGCCGGGCGCTACAGGGGTTATGCTGGTACGCCCGATGCGTTCCGTGATGCCGTCGCCCCAGTTGAGGTCCAGACTATCGCGGTCCACCTCCGTTTGGGCCGTTTCCGTATAAGTGATGATGGTAGCGCAGGCGCGCAGCTGGTCGCCGGGATTGGAGCAGTCGCCCGCCGCCCGGACGATGATCTCGCCGGCGCGGTTATGGGTGGCGGTCACCAGGGCGGGGAGCAAGACAAGTAAGGCGAGTAACAGGCGCAGGCGCATGGGCGGTCGGTTGTTCTGGGCGCGACAACGACATGCCGCTACCGGAAGTAACGCATAATTCAGGAAATTGCTTCGCCGGGTCAGCACCGACGAGCCCAAATGTCTTGGCCTGCGCTAACTCAGCAAGCCCTGCAACTTCATGGCCAGACCCATGTCGCCCTTGATCTTGACCTTGCCGCTCATCATGGCCATCATGGGGTTCAGCTTACCGCTGCGCAGTTGCTCAAGGATGTCCACCGAGGTGATCACCACGGTATCGGCGTCCTTGTCTTCGTTGGTCACCTTGGCGGTATCGCCGGTCATATCGATGAAGATGACCCCCTCGTCCAGTTGCAGTTTGATGCTTTTGCCGAGGTTGGGGGCGTTGGCGGCCGCTTTGGTTACGCCGTCGTTGAGTTCCTGAAAGGTCATGGTCAGATGATTTGCGGCAAGGTAGGCATTGTCGGCGGGCCGGTGGCGCAGGTCCGCATGCTACCCGCGCCGGAGTACGTGGTATACGGTAGTGTAGGTGGTAAATTCAAGATCCCTGCCGGATGCTCCCTCATCCAGTCTCTCTGACAGTGCTTGCGCCAGAGACTCCGGCAATTCAGCGGCGCCAAAGCGGGCATCCAGTACCGGCCGCAGTGCGGCCTCGGAAAGGAACAGGGAAGCGAGTTCGGCGGCATCTACCCGGACATTCAGGGTAGCGGTCTGGGAGGAGATTTTCCGGATGGCCGACTCCTCCAGACCGGAAAACGTCACGGCGGGGTCGTAGCCGTCGTCCTTGCGATCGGCAACGGCGATGCCCAGCAGTTCGTGACAATAATCGTGCAGGGGTGCGGTAAAATCGTACACCACTACCGTGGCCCCGGGGCGACCCACTCGCGTGATTTCGTCGAGCAGGAGCTGGGATTTGGCGTAGCAGAGCGACCCGGCGAAGGTCACCACGTCGAACGACTTGTCGGGGAAGTCCAGGCGGCGTCCTCTTTGCAGGCGGTAGTCGATTCCCGGGCTTTTGGGTGCCAGTTCCAGCATGGCGGCGCTGGGGTCGGTGCCCGTCACCCGGTCGCAGAAACGCCGCAGCGCGCGGGCGCTGTGCCCCGTGCCGCAGCCGACGTCGAGTCCGCTGGCGTAGCGACCGTGTAAGCAGTGTTCCAGGAGTTGACCGTGCAGGGGCGGTCGGTAGGCGGCGTAATACCGCGCGGTTGGTTCGTCGTAGTTCATATGTGGATTAGGACGAAGCCGCCAGTTGTCCGACCTGCTCCCGGGCCTGTACCAGCACGGCCGGAATACCGCCCGGCTCCTTGCCGCCCGCGGTGGCGAAGAAAGGCTGACCGCCGCCCCCGCCGCGGATGTGCCGGGCGAGTTCGCGAATCAGGGCACCCGCGTCCAGCGCCCCCTCCCCTTTTCCGGCGAGCCCCTTGCTGATGGCTAGGGTGAGCAGGGCTTTTCCGTCGTCTTCGCTGGCGAGCAGCACGAAAGCATTGTCGTTTTCCCCGGTAAGCTGGAAGGCCAGGTTCTTGATGGCGGCGGCGTCCGAGAGCGGCACCTTCTGGGCCAGAAAGCGCACTCCGTTCAGGTCTTCGAAGGCCGATTCCAGTTCCCCCTTCAGGTCACCGGCTCGCTCGGCCTGCAATTTGTCCAGTTCCTTCTTCAACTGGCGGTTTTCTTCCTGCAGGTTGCGGACGGCGTCGGCGGGACTGGGGTTGCCCTTCAGCAGGCCGCGTACTTCTTCCAGGGTACCCAGGCGGTCGTTCACGTAGCGTTCGGCGGCCTGGCCGGATACGCCCTCGATGCGCCGTATGCCGGCGGCCAGGGCACTTTCGCTCGTAATCTTGAAGAGGCCGAGCTCCCCGGTGTACTTCACGTGGGTGCCCCCGCAAAGTTCGGAACTGAACTCGGGGTCGAACGTGATGATACGCACCGTGTCCCCGTACTTCTCGCCGAAGAGCATCATGGCTCCGCTGTTGCGCGCCTCGGCGATCGGCACATCGCGCTGCTCGAGCAGGGGGATGTTGGCGCGGATCTTCTCGTTTACCAGCTGCTCGATGCGCTGCAGTTCTTCGTCGGTGGGCCGCTCGAAGTGGCTGAAGTCGAAGCGGAATTTGCCGGCGCGCACGTCCTGCCCCTTTTGCACGGCGTGCTTGCCGAGCACCGCGTGGAGAGCGGCATGGAGCAGGTGCGCCGCTGTATGGTTGTTGCTCACGGCCTGCCGCTCCAGGGCGGTCACTTCGGAATAAACTTCCCCCTGGGGATCGGCCGGGAGCCGGTCGACGACGTGTACCGTCAGGTCATTTTCCTTCTGGGTATCGGTCACCTGCAGCATCTCCTCCCCTACCCGGATGCGGCCGCGGTCGCCGGCCTGGCCGCCGCTTTCGCCGTAGAAGGGGGTGCGGTCGAGTACCAGCTGGTACTGCGGCTTGTCCTTCACCTTCACGGTACGATACTTCGTGATGCGGGCCCCGGCGTCCGAGAGGACATCGTAGCCGATAAACACGGAGGGCTCGTCGCTGAGCACCGTCCAGTCGCCCACTTCCTTGGCCGCGTCGCGGCGGCTGCGGTCCTTTTGCTCCTGCAGGGCGGCGCGGAAACCGGCTTCATCTACGCTCAGCCCACGCTCCTCGGCCAGCAGGCGGGTCAGGTCGATGGGGAAGCCGAAGGTGTCGTAGAGTTCAAAGGCATCGCGGCCGTTGATTGTACCGCCTGTGGTCTCCAGGGCCGCGAAGCGCTGCAGTCCGTTTTCGAGGGTCTGCAGGAAAGACCGCTCCTCACTTTGGATAATGCGTTCGATCTGTTCGTGCTGCCGGGCGAGTTCCGGGAAGGCGTGGCCCATCTCCCGCACCAGTACCGGCATGAGCTTGTGCATGAAGGGTTGCTGCTGCCCCAGGAAGGAGTAGGCGTACCGTACGGCCCGGCGCAGGATGCGGCGCACCACGTAACCGGCACCGCCGCTCCCGGGGAGTTGTCCGTCGGCAATGGTGAAGGCCACCGCGCGCAGGTGGTCGGCCACCACCCGCATGGCCATGTCTGATTGGGCATCCGGGGCGTAGCTGCCGCCGTAACGGTGGCCGCTCAGCCGTTCGATCTCGGCCAGGATGGGCGTAAAGATGTCGGTATCGTAGGTAGCATCCTTGCCCTGCAGCACCATACAGAGGCGCTCGAATCCCATGCCCGTGTCGACGTGGCGCTCGGGCAGGTTGCCGAGGCTGCCGTCGGCGCGGCGGTTGAACTGAATAAACACGTTGTTCCAGATCTCGACCACCCCGCTGCCGTCGACGTTGACCAGTTCCCGGCCGGAGGTGGCCGCGCGGGCCTCATCGGGGCGCAGGTCGACGTGGATCTCGGTGCAGGGGCCGCAGGGGCCGGTCTCGCCCATCTCCCAGAAGTTATCCTTTTTGTTGCCGTACAAGACACGGTCTTCGGGTAGGTAACGCAACCAGAACTGCCGGGCCTCATCGTCGACGGGGATTCCCTCGTCGGGTGCCCCTTCAAAGATCGTGGCGTAGAGCCGGTCGGGGTCGATGCCGAGGCGGTCGGTGAGCAGCTCCCAGCTCCAGGCGATGGCCTCATCCTTGAAGTAATCGCCGAAGCTCCAGTTGCCCAGCATCTCGAACATGGTGTGGTGGGTGCCGTCGCGGCCCACGTCGTCGAGGTCATTGTGCTTGCCACTGACGCGCATGCATTTCTGCGTATCGGCTACCCGGCGCTTGTCGGGCACGCGGTCGCCCAGGAAGTAGTCCTTGAACTGGTTCATGCCGGCGTTGGTGAACATCAGGCTGGGGTCGTCCTTATTGACGATCGGCGCGGAGGGCACGATTTTGTGGTCTTTCTCGCGGAAAAAATCGAGGAAGGCCCGGCGAATTTCGGTAGCAGTCATGGGGCAAAGGTAGTATAGCCCGCAGCTACCCGGCAAGGTAATCCGCGGCCGGAGGGCGGGACGGCTCCGGGGGGCGGCGGCGCGCCGGTGCAATGAATCAGGTACCCCGGCGTTGAGATAGTGGGTGTGGGCGTGGGTGGCTTCGAAAAACACCCTTCGGAAACCCGGGAAAAGGTAGCATGGCATGACCTATCTCCCGGACTATTTTACGACCTTTGCCAACCGAACTCTGACCCTCACCGGTCTGCAACATAGGGGAATGCGATTTTTAAACTTTTTTAAGCAGGAGCTGGCCGTGGATCTCGGTACAGCTAATACGCTCATCATGCAAAACGGGGAGATCGTCATCGACGAGCCCTCGATTGTTGCCATTGACCGCAAGTCGGAAGAAACCATCGCCGTGGGTCGTCGGGCGATGCAGATGCACGAAAAAACCCACGAGAATATTCAGACGGTCCGCCCCCTCAAGGATGGGGTGATCGCCGATTTCCGGGCCGCCGAGCAGATGATCAAGGGATTGATCGACATGATCGGCCGCCGTCGGGCCTTCTTTTCCCACCTGAAAATGGTGATCTGCATCCCTTCGGGCATCACGGAGGTGGAGAAGCGCGCCGTATTCGAAAGCGCCGCCCGGGTGGACGCCAAGGAAACCTACCTGATCTATGAGCCCATGGCCGCCGCCCTCGGCATCGGCCTCGACGTGGAGGAACCCGTCGGCAACATGATTATCGACATCGGGGGCGGTACCACCGAGATCGCCGTCATCGCCCTGTCGGGGATCGTGAGCGACCAGTCGATCCGCATCGCCGGTGATGAATTGACGGAGAACATCGTCAATTACATGCGCAAGACCCACAACATCCTCATCGGCGAACGCACCGCCGAGCAGATCAAGATTCACGTCGGCAGTGCCCTGCCAGAACTGGACGACCCACCGGCCGACTTCTCGGTCAACGGCCGCGACCTTCTGAACGGCATTCCGCGGCAGATTACGGTCACCTACCAAGAGATCGCCGGTGCCCTCGACGAGGCGGTAGTGCAGATCGAGGACGCGGTCATCCGTGCCCTGGAGACCATCCCGCCCGAGCTGGCCAGTGACATCTACAGCACGGGCCTCTACCTGACGGGGGGCGGCGCCATGCTGCGCGGCCTCGACCGCCGCCTGAGCAAGAAGACCCAACTGCCGGTCCACGTGGCCGAAGAGCCCCTGCTGGCCGTCGTACGCGGTACCAGCAAGGCCCTGCAGGACACCCAGCGCTACAAAGCGATTCTCGTACCCGCCAGCAGTGTCAGTTGATGGGTAGACTGCTGAGAATACTCCTCAACAGCAGCGGCTTATTCACCTTTGCCGGCCTACAACTCCTTTGTCTTTACCTCATCGTCAACCACAACGATACCCAACGCCAGATCTGGGCGGAAACCAAATCCGTCTACGGCTCCACCCTGTCGGAATTCATTTCCGACAAGCTGGCTTTCCTCGACGTGGCCCGGGAAAACGAGATCCTGCGCCGCGAAAACGCCGCCCTGCTGGCCCGCATTCCGGGGTCCGGCTACGATACTTCCGTGGATACACTTCCCGTACGGGATTCCCTGCTGCAGCAGCGCTTCACTTACCTGGCCAGCCGGGTGATCAACAAATCGCCCTACGGCCCCTATAATACCCTGGTGATCGACCGCGGCTCCAACCTCGGAGTAGAACGCGGTCAGGGCGTAGTATCCGACGGCGGCCTGCTCGGCATCATCAGCGAAGTGACCCCGCGGCACGCCCGGGTGATCAGCATCCTGCACCTGGATACGCGCATCAGTGCCGGCCTGGACAACAGTGCCTTCGGGACCCTGAAATGGAACGGCCGCGACCCCCGGCGGGTCACCATCACCGATATGCCCGATTACGTGCCGATCGCGCCGAACGATACCATTTATACCACGGGTTACTCCAACGTATTCCCTACCGGTCTGCCCATCGGCACCGTCGAATCCAGCGAGCCCCTGCCCGGCACCGGCAGCCAGGACCTCACCGTGGTGCTCCTCAACGATCCCCTGCTTGCCGCTAACGGCTATATCGTACGCGATCTTTTCAAGGAGGAGCTGGACCAACTCAACCGGGTGCGATGACGACGGCGGCCCTGGTCAATAGCGTCCTCCGGTTCTTCCTGTTGCTGGTGGCGCAGGTCTTCGTCTTTAACCAGATCGCCTGGGGCTGGTCGGGCAAGGATTACCTCTTCGTTTTCGTTTACCCCCTGTTTGTGGCTCTGTTGCCCATGCGCACGCCGCGGCCCCTGGTGATCCTGCTGGGCTTTTTGCTGGGAATCTCGATTGACTTCTTCAGCGAAACCCTGGGCCTGCACGCCGGTGCCCTGACGTTCACGGCCTACTGCCGGCCCCTGATCCTGCGCCTGGTGCAGCCCCGCGACGGGTACAGCATCAAAGCCTACCCTACCGCGGCGGACCTCGGCAGTGGCTGGATGTTTCGTTATCTTGCCTTCCTGTTGCTGGCCCACCTGCTGGCCTTCTTTTCACTACAGACCTTTTCCGTGCTGTTCCTCACCGATATCATCATCAAGACCCTGCTCTCCCTGCCGGCCAGCTTGCTCGTACTCGGTGCCCTGATCCTCATTTTCAATCCCCGCGCCTGATATGGCAGCCAGCAAACTCGACGTACGGACCATCAGCATTCGCACCATCATGGTGGCGATCACGCTGATGCTGCTCGGCAAGGCCTTCCACCTCCAGGTGGTGAGTGATGCCTGGCGGACCCGCGCCGAAAGCGTGGGCAATAGCCAGATCGATCAGTATCCGGCCCGCGGCCTGATGCTGGACCGCAACGGGAAACTCCTCACCATTAATGAGCCGATCTACCAGATCGAACTTACCTATCATCAGTTTGCCGCCCATGCGGCCACCTTCGACACCCTGCGGTTCTGCGAGTTGCTTGGCATTACGCGTGATTATTTCGAGGAGGCCATCCCGCAGGAGTGGGGCGGGAAGTACAGCAAATCGAAGCCCTTCACCTTCCTTTCGAACGTCTCCCCGGCCGTTTACGCCACTTTCCAGGAAAACCTCTTCCAGTTTCCGGGCTTTTCGGCCAGCTTGCGGTCTTCCCGCAATTATCCGCACACCGTAGCCGCCCACTTACTCGGCTACATGGGTGAAGTAAGCCAGCGTACGATCGACCGCGGCGAAGGCCGCTACGTTTCCGGTGATTACCACGGCATTTCCGGCCTGGAATACCAATACGAGGATTTGCTGCGCGGCGACAAGGGCCGCCGCCTGGTGTACCGCGACCGCCTGGGCCGGGAAGCCGGCGAGGTGCTCGACGGGGCACTCGATGTGAACGCCACCGTGGGTACCGACCTGGTAACCACCATCGACCTCGACCTGCAGGAATACGGAGAGGAACTGATGGTCAACAAGATCGGCAGCATCGTAGCCCTGGAGCCCAGTACGGGAGAGGTGCTGGCCATGATCTCGGCCCCGACCTACGATCCGCGTTCCCTCCGCATAGGTCGCGATCGCGGGCGTTCTTTTACGCGGTTGCAGCGCGATACCCTGCAACCCCTGCTCAACCGGGCCATCAACGGCAAGTACCCCCCCGGCTCGCCCTTCAAGACCCTCGTGGCCCTGATCGCCATGGAAACCGGCACCCTGGAAGCGGACCGCGGGATCTCCTGTTACGGCGGGTTTGCCAGCGGCGGCCGCGTACTTCTGGGATGCCACAGCCACCCCTCCTGCCGCACCGTCGAGGATGCCATCGCGCAGAGTTGCAATGCCTACTTCGTGACCGCCTGGCTGGAGAACATCAACCGCTACGGTAGCCTCACCCCGGAGCGCGGGCTGGACGAGTTCAACGAATACCTGTATCAGTTTGGGCTCGGGCAGAAGCTGGGCATTGACTTTCCCGGCGAAATCGCCGGCAACGTCCCAACGTCGGAATATTACACCAAGCGCTTCGCCCGCGATCAGTTCTGGCGCGCCATCTGGATCCGCTCACTGGCCATCGGACAAGGGGAATACGAGCTCACCGCCCTGCAAACCGCCAACATGGCCGCAGCCATCGCCAACCGGGGACACTGGTACACGCCCCACCTGGTCAAGGAAGTGCAGGAGGGCGATCAGGGCCTTACCCGCGAACTGACCCCGGAACGTCACGACATCGACATCGACCGCGACCACTTCGAAACCGTCGTGCGCGGGATGCGCAAAACCGTAACCGAGGGTACCGCCCGCATCGCCAACGTTCCCGGAATTGAGATTTGCGGCAAGACGGGCACGATCCAGAACTCCCACGGCGACCACTCCAGCTTCGTGGCCTTCGCCCCCGCCAACAATCCGAAGATCGCGATCATGGTCTACGTTGAGAACGGCGGCTTCGGCGGAACCGTCGCGGCACCCATCGCCAGCCTGATGATCGAAAAGTACCTCACCGGGGAAATCTCCGAAAACCGCAAGTGGCTGGAGCAGCGGATGCTGGACAAGGATATGACCCAGCGCGGCGAAAGCACCATCCGCGTCAAGTAGCCTCCGATATTTTTTTGCCGGGACCGAACGTCTGTACCATGAGGTACGTTATATTAGTGTAAACCCGGTGACCACTGGGTTTTATACATTTTATTTAATTTCATTCGTAGGAGAGTTTTCTCCACGCACAAAAATTTAACCGCATGGACACTATCAGCAACAAACAGACCAAAGGACTTAACCGACTCATTACCACCCTCTACGACGGAGAGAATGGTTACAAGGAGGCTGCCGAGGAAGTAGACAGCGTATCGCTGGCTACCAAATTCCGTGAGTTGAGCCAACAGCGTTACAACTTCGGACACGAAATCAAGCCCTTTATTACCAAACTCGGTGGTAAAGTCGACAAGGGAGGCAGCACCGGAGCCGCTCTGCACCGCGCCTGGATCGACATCAAGTCGGCCCTCGCTACCCAAGATGAGGCCGCCGTCCTGCAGGAGTGCATCCGCGGCGACGAAAGCGCCATCGAAACTTACCGCGACGTGCTTACCGACACCAGCTATTCCAGCGATGTCCGTCAGGTAATCACCCGCCAGCTGGAAACCTTCGAGCGCACCGTAGCCGAACTGAAGCAGCTCAAGCAGACTTACAAGAACGTCTAAGCAACCGAAAGACTTCACAACGTAATCAACCCTCTTGCCTCCGGCAAGGGGGTTTTTTGTATTCGCGCCGGCCGGGTCGGTAGTGTTATCTTCCCGCCCCTTAATCGTTTTCGCCGGTGTCCAACAGTGCCATTCTTCTCATACATTGTCCCGATCAACCCGGTTTGGTGGCCCAGGTAACGGAGTTCGTCCACCGCAACCGGGGCAATATCATCAACCTCGACCAGCACGTCGACCGGCACGTTGGGCAATTCTTCATGCGCATTGAGTGGGACCTTGAGAACTTTCTCATCCCCGCCGACAAGATCAACGACTACTTCGAAACCCTGATCGGCAAGGCGTACAATATGGAGTGGCAACTGCACTTCAGCGAAAAGCGGCCCCGGATGGCCATATTCGTCAGCAAAGCCAGCCATTGCCTCTATGACCTTTTGCAGCGTCACGGTACGGGCGAATTTGACTGCGAGATCACCGCCATCGTCAGCAATCACCGGCAGCTGGAGTACATCGCCGATCGCTTCGCCATCCCTTTTTATCACATTGCCATCGACAAGCACAATAAGGCGGAACAGGAAGAGAAGACCACGGCCTTGTTGCGCAGCCTGGACACCGACTTCATCGTGCTGGCCCGCTACATGCAGGTGCTTTCCGATGCGTTCTGCCGCACGTGGTCCTACCGCGTGATCAACATTCACCATTCCTTTCTCCCGGCCTTCAAGGGTGCCCGGCCCTACGAGCGCGCCTTTGAGCGGGGCGTAAAGTTGATCGGGGCTACGAGCCATTACGTGACGGCCGATCTTGACGAGGGGCCCATTATTGCCCAGTCCGTCGAGCCGGTCAGTCACCACCACACCGTGGACGACCTGAAGCGGATCGGCAAAGACGTTGAGAAGCGCGTACTGAGCCAGGCCGTTTATCTGCAACTGCGTCACCTGGTCCTGCCCTTTGGTAACCGCACCATTATTTTCAACTGACATGCTGGAGGCAACCAATATCAGAAAGAGTTACGGAGACCTGGAAGTGCTACGGGGGGTCGACCTAAGCATAGGTGCCGCCGAGGTGGTCAGCATCGTCGGCAAGAGCGGGGCCGGCAAAAGTACCTTACTGCATATCCTGGGCACACTGGACCGCCCCGACCGCGGCCGTCTGCTCATTGGTCAGGAGGACGTGTTCGCGATGCGCGACAAGCGTCTGGCCGCCTTTCGCAACGAACGAATCGGGTTCGTCTTCCAGTTTCACCATTTGTTGCCGGAGTTTACCGCGCTGGAGAACGTATGCATCCCCGCCTATATCGGCAACCGCGACCAGGTGGCGGCCGAGCGCCGCGGGCGGGAGTTGCTCAGCTACCTTGGGCTCGCCAATCGGACCACCCATAAGCCCGCCCAGATGAGCGGGGGCGAACAGCAGCGGGTTGCCGTGGCCCGCGCACTCATGAATGAGCCCGCCATTGTCTTTGCCGATGAACCGAGCGGCAATCTGGACTCCGTAAATTCACAGGAGTTGCACGAACTGCTGTTCCGCCTGCGGGAGGATTTCGGTCAGAGTTTCATCATCGTAACCCACAACGAAGAACTGGCCAGCATGAGCGATCGTCGCCTGGAAATGATCGACGGCATTCTGGTGTAATGTCCGCTATGGAAGACAAGGATCCCAAGACGAAGTCCGGAGAAACCACCCCCGGTCGGGGCGGAGTGCGCGAATGGTTCAGTGAGTTCATGAACCTGCGCGAGGGCACCGACCGGGAGGGGGCCGTAAAATCTATTACCAATGGGCGGATCATGCGGGGCAGCAATGCCTGGATGCTGGTATGCTCGATCATGATCGCCAGCCTGGGGCTGAACCTGAACTCCGGAGCGGTTATCATCGGCGCGATGCTCATCTCACCGCTGATGAACCCCATCCTGGGCATCGGCCTTGGGGTCGGCACCAACGACCGGGTCATGCTGCTCATCGCCCTGCGGAACTTCGGCATCGCCATCGCGATCGCGCTCATCACCAGTTCGGTTTACTTCCTGTTTACGCCGCTGGACATCTTTACCTCGGAAATGCGTTCCCGCACGGAGCCAACCGTGCTGGACGGCCTCATAGCGGTATTCGGTGGATTGGCGGGCATCATCTCGGTCACCCGGGCCGACAAGACCAACGCCATACCCGGTGTTGCCATCGCTACGGCCTTGATGCCTCCGCTCTGCGTGGCGGGCTACGGCATCACCGTAGGTCTGAAAACCGGTGGCGACTTCACCATCTTCTGGCGTTCCTTTTACCTCTTTTTCCTCAACTCCTTCTTCATCGCGGCTACGGCCTACGTCATCATCCGCTTGCTGCGCTTTCCCTTCCGCAAGTACATGAACAAGCAGGAAAGCAAGCGCAGCCAAATGATGATCGGCGTCATCAGCGTCCTGATGATCCTGCCCGGCTACTTTATCCTGCGCGATCTGATGAACCGGCAGCGGGAAACCCGGGCGGTAGAGCTGTTCACCGAACGGTATTTTCCTTCCAGCGCGAGCTCCTCGATTTACGACCGGCGCAATCCCCGCCGCCCCAGGCTAATCTTCCCGGTCACCAACCGACAAATCCCCCCAGACAGCCTGACGATCTACAGTGAAATGCTGCAACGACCGCCCTACAACGTTGCCGGGGCGCGGGTGGTGATCGACACCAGCTTCAGCCCCTCGGAGATAGCCAGCATCAAGGGGGAGCTGGCCACCCTCGACGACATCAACAACCGGCTACACTCTCTGGAGCAGGCCGGTGTAAGGACCGAGCGGGCGCAGAGCCAGATGGCAGAAGCCCTGCGGGGTTACCGCATGGACAGCCTGGATTTCGTCAATTTTTCTCAGCAGTTGATGCTGGCTTTCCCGGCGGTTACGGGGGTCCGCCTGGGGCAGGCCCAGAGTATGCAACGCAGTGGTCCGGACGACAAGATGCCTTACACCGAGCGACTGCCCCTCGTTAGCATAAGGGAGGGGGGCAGCCGGTTGGATGAGGCGGAGGCCGAGCGCCTGCACCAATTTATACAGGGCCAACTGAAACTCGACACCCTGGTACTGGTGCGGGAACACAACTGACCGGCAGCGGCAAACACCCCAGGTAAATATTCGGTTGGGGTGGCATGGGAGATGAAGTACGGGACCTGGGAACCATATTCGTTGAGTCCTGGAACAGTTTCCTGGAAGCGATCCCGGGGCTCATCCTGGCGCTGATCATCGTGATTATCGGTCTGTTTGCCGCCCGCTCCATCGCCCGTTTCTTCGGCTCCAAGATACTGGGCCGAATGGAGGACCCCCTGATGGGCCGGTTTCTGGTGACCACCCTGAAGCTTCTGATCATCATCGGTGCCATTCTGCTGGCCTTACGGGCCGCCGGCCTGGGAGGTATAGCCACCGCCCTGTTCAGCGCACTGGGCGCCAGCGCAATCATTCTCGGTTTCGCTTTTCGCGACATCGGCGAGAATTTCATCTCCGGCATCATCCTCGCGTTCAACCGCCCCTTCAATGTGAACGATACCATCCGCGTGGTTGACCACTTCGGCAAGGTCAAGAGCTTGCAGTTCCGCTATACCCACATCAAGACCTTCGACGGCAAGGATGTATACATCCCAAATTCTGACGTTCTGACGCAGCCGGTGCAGAACTACACCGCCGACGGTTTCATCCGTTACGACTTCATTGTCGGAATTGCCTACGAGGACGACATCCAGGGGGCCAAGGATGTCATTCAGGAAGTCCTGGATACCCACTACCGGATCATCCACGATGGGGACCACATCAGTTTTGTTGCCGAAGATACCCTGGCGGCCAGTACCGTCAACCTGAAGGTGTACTTCTGGCTCGATACCAAAGACTTTCGCGCCGGTGCCCTCCAAGTGCGGGGGGAAGTCATCCGCGACATCAAGAACGCTATCGACGCCAACCACTATAACCTCCCCGCTGACATCACCGAGATCAAGCTCTACGGCAGCGAGCGTGATATCCCGATCCGGGTGGAGTTTGACGATACCCCAAATTCCGAAGCCGAAAACCTTCCACGCCGCGCCCGCCCCAAAAAAAATGAGCCGCCCCGTACGTAACGAAGGCGGCCCACTTGGAGGTTGTTGGATCGGTCAGCCTAAGCAACCGCGATCTGGCGGGTGGTCTTAACGGCCTCTTCCCGCTTGGGAAGGGTCAGGCGCAATACTCCGTCGGTGTATTCGGCAACTATCGACTCGTCGTTGATGACGGTGTCGTTTAGCTTGAAGCGACGCGAGAAGTCCTGCAGCGAAAATTCCTCACGCAGGTAGCTCGGAGTTGCCTCGTCGCCGGTCTTTTCCGAAGTATAGCTGATCTCCAGTATACCATCGTACAGGTCTACGGTAAAGAGATCCTTCCGCCGGCCAGGGGCCAGCATCTCCAGGTAAAACCGGTCTTCTGACTCGCTGATATTCACGGGCGGATGACTGCGGCGCTCGGCCTGTTGATTGTCGTCGAAGAAACGATACGAAGCCGGGAACGGTCGGTTATAATTAATGAGTTTCATGGCAGATGGTTTGGTGAATGAATAATTCAATCACCCCCCAGGCAAATGCCGAACCAATCAACAAGCAGTTGCACTTAATGACATATTGTCACCCTTAATTGTTTTAAATGCGTCAAAATGTCACATCGCAGGAATTCACTCCGCCTGAATACTCGGCGGCCCGCCCTGCAAAGCAGAGCGGGCCGCCGAGTTGGAATCACATTTTCAACCGTTAAACCGGAGTACGCCCTTCCGGAAAGGGAATCACTAGGGTCTGGCCAGGATAGATCATATTGGGGTTGTCCAGTACGTCAGTGTTGGCGTTAAAAATGCGCTTGTAGTCCATGGGATCGCCGTAGTAGGTTTTGGCCATTTTCGACAGGCTGTCTCCTTTTTCTACGGTGTGTTTGGTGTAATACTCAGTATTGGTCACCTTGATATCGGCCTGAATATCGTGCGGATTCTCGCCGCCGACGCGTTTGATCTCGTCCCAGATCAGGTCCTTTTGCCGCTGCGTCTCTACCGTAGCGCCCAAATGGAGTTTGCCGGCAACTTCCTTCACGGTGGCGTTGCGGGCGTTCATTTCCTCGCTCATATTCAGCACACTGCGGTACTTCTGTTGTAGGTTCATTGGCGTTCTGTTGATGTGGTACGGCAACGGCCCGCAGGATTTAGTTGTTCTAGAGGTCGATCGTTTTTTCCACGGTCCAGTTGGCCCGCAGAGGCTCTATCTCAAAGCGTTGGACGGTCTCCGGTTGCAGACCGAAGCGCAGGTCACCTACGTCGTAGCGCTCATTGCCGTTGCTGTCGTAAATCAGCTCCATGCGGTAGGTAGCGGGCCGCAGACTCTTGTACTCGGCGACGTATTCGAATTGCTCATCGATGTATCGCCGGCTGCCCAACACTACCTGGTCGTTGCCGTCTATCAGACGGACGATGTAGTCAATGGTCGGATTCAGGTTGGTGAAGTAGATGACCAGGTCGCCGTACAACTCCCCGGAATCGACGTTCAGGTCAGCTACGATGGAGTCGCGGTTCTGTATGCCGTACCAGTCGCTGACGGCCCCGGGCAAAACCTCCAGTCGAAAGGGCACGGCGCCCGACCACGAGGCCCGCAGGCGCACCTCCGCCGGGTAGAGCGAATCGATCGAGTAGCTGAACGCTACGGGTGCCGGCAGGGTGTCGCGGTACAGGCGCACCCGTGCCGTATCGAGGGAGTCGACCGGACGGTTAAACACCAGCCGAATCCCTTCCCCCGGGTTCACCTTGCCCTTGGTTCGGTTGATCAGGGCCAGGGGTAGCGCATCGTCCACGCTGGCTTCCTCACCGGTGACGATAAGGGTATCCGCCTCAATACCCCGGCGCCCCACCAGCAGGGTATCCGGGCCGGGCTGCCGATAAAACAGCAGGAGGGTGTCGCCAAAGTTGTTGCGGCGGTAGGTTCGGGAAGCGGACAAGTCTACGCCCCCCGCTGCCTGGTTCAGGGTAAGTTTGATGACGCCATATTCCTCCAGATCGGCCTCCACGATCCGGGGGGAAATGGGTACCGGGGAGAGCCGCAGGGCTTCCAGTGCATTCTCCCCGTCGGTCACGGTAATGAGGCTGTCGAGGAAGCCCACGGCCAGCGGCGGAAATACCCCCGTGTAGTCGGCGTAATAACTGCGGGCCGCGGGGTTGCGCTGCAGGGCGACCACGCGGTAGCGTCCGGGCCGTACGTTACTTATGGTGTAGGTGCCGGCGGCGTCGGTCTGGGCAAAGTAGGTTGGATTCTGGGTGAAAACGGCGGTATCCGCCAAGTCGCTGTACAGGGTTACGGCGATTTCGTCGAGCGGTTCACCGGTAAACGCATCGACCACCGTGCCCGTAACGGAAGCGGTATCGAGGACGGGGCCGGTGGCGAAAACGAAGCGGAGGTTTTCGGTGGGGTTGCCCTCGTTCAGGTCCTTAATGGCTCCGCCGATGTTGACCACGTAGGTTACGCTGTCGCGCAGCGTCACGCCCTCCAGGGGAATCAGCAGGGTACGCCGCCGGAGGGTGGGCCGGTTGTCGCCTTCCAGTTCGATGGGCGGACTGATCAGGATTTCCTGCTGGGGGTCCAGTTCCACCCATTCGTCGAAGGTGAGTTCGATCCTGTCCGGACGGAAGTTGGTCTGGAAATTGGGGGTGGATTCCTCGAGCACCAGTACCGGCCCCACGGAATCGACCGGTCCGCCGTTGGGCGGGGAAGGAGTAGCGCAGCGCTGCAAACCAAAAAACTGGGCCAGCGTAAGGAGGGCCAGGGTGGAAAAGAACAGGAACTTGCGGATCAAAGCATCATTACTTGGGGGGTGCTACAAGGACGCCCGAGGGCCTGGCATGGTTGTCGGGATTCACGGCACCCGCGCTCCGGCGCCCGAAAAGGTATCGACGGCGGCAAGGACGGCGTAGTAAAGGGTAGCGACCAGGCAAACGCCCCGCCACAGCGGACTGGGTTCGGGATAATACCAGACGTTCATGATCGCCGCCAGGATAAAGGCCACGGAAGCCAGAAGCGTAAGTACCCAACAGCGACCCCCCCGGCTCGGGTAGGCAAAGAGAATGGGCAAAAAGTGCATCACGGCAAAGCCCAGTACAATGAGTACCAGCCACGTAGCGGACAGGTCCGGCAGGACGAAGACCAGGATGTACACCACCATGTTCCAGAGCACGGGAAAGCCCACGAAGTGCTTGCCGGAGGGGCTCACCATGCCTTCCATTCCGTAATAGAGCGCGGCCGACAGGAGCATGGCGAAGCAGCAAAACAGCCGTACCGCGTGGGGCAGGTCCATTGCCTCGTAAAAGAGATAGGCGGGCAGGATGGCGTAGGAAAAAAAGTCTATAACGTAATCGATCGTCATGCCGCTGACGCGCGGCAGCACTTCACGCACCCGGGCCAGGCGAGCCAGCGAGCCGTCGACGCCGTCAATGATCAGGGCCACCAGGATCCAGAGCATGGCCTGGCGAAAGTCGCCCTCGCTGACGGCCAGCAGTCCCATAAATGCGGCCAGTAGTCCGGAAGCGGTAAAAACGTGGACGGACCAGGCGGCAATTTTCTGCATCGGGGGTGGGTTACGGCGGTCAAGATAGGGACCGCGACGCCTTTCGCTGGGCCTTGCGCTCCCGTTTGGCCGCGCGTGCCTCAGCCTTGCGTTTCTCTTTGGCGCTCATGCGGTACCCTACCAGGTGCAGATCGCTTTTTTCGCGCAGTACGATACCGGCGGCTACCGAAGTGACGAGGGGGCCGAGCAGCGTGCCGAACACCGGTACCTTGAGCATAAGAAAAAGGGGCAGGCCCAACCCCATGCAAATGCCGATGTAGTTGCGCACCAGGTGTCGCATACTCTGCCGGATGGTGAGCCCGAACTGTTCGTTGTAGTTGTCGGCGATGGCGTAACCGAGAATTGTGGATTGCACACCGACGGCGAAGATCCATTCCAGACCGCCGGGAAGCAGCCCCCCTCCCACCCCGAGCAGTACCTCCTGCAGAATCAGGGCCATGATGGAAACCTGGATCATTCGGATCTGGGCATGCAGGAAGGGCCGAAACTGGTGGGCGGCCTCCGTGTCTTTCTGCACGATGATGCGCAGGGTACGGCGCATGAAGTGGTAAATGACCACTTCCAGCAGTACCAGTACTACCCAGTTGAGGGTGCCTTCGGACAAGCTTTGGTAGGCGTCCTGCACCAGTCGCATGATCAGGCTGTCGGAGCCCACGGCCATGGCGTACAGGGGGGCATCGGAATGGCTCTCGAACCAATCGACCACCTCAGTGATCATGAACAGCCCTACTAATACGCCGATCACCACCAGGGCGCGGGCCACCCAGCCGTACTGCCGCAGTCCGTACCAGAGCCGGTGGTTGATCATGAACCGCCACGCCCGGGGGAAGGTCATGAGCGTATAAAAGAACTCGTGGACGCCGTAGCGGAACCTGGTAATGCGGTCTCTTTCCATCAGCTCGACTTCTCGCTGCGGCAGCGGGTGAGCTCTTGTCGCAGGCGTTCATTTTCGGAGCGCAGCTGTTCAATTTCCTGCAGGCTCGCGTCGGTGGCTCCGTTGCCGTTGGGTGGGGCCTGATAGCTCTCCTCACGCGGCTCGGGCTCGTCCATACCGAGCCAACCCTTCACATTGGCCACCGGATCCTCACCGTTGAAGAGGGCCGCGGCGACGTAAACGATCGGCAGGGCAATGAGCAGAAAGATGATAAAACGGCTGAAAACGGTTAATCGGGTTCGTGGCATGGCTCGGTAATTTCTATCAAGATACGGGTGGTTCGGCTGGTTTCCGGTCCGCTACAAAGGTAAGTCTACTAACGCAGTGGGATATTAGACCGGCTGGGGAAGGCCGGGGTCAGAACCTATGGCCTGCCTTGCGTTATATTGCCGAACGAACCTATAAGACCCCGACGCTCTTGCCCACTGAAGCCTTTATCTACGACGCGCTGCGCAGTCCCCGGGGCCGCGCCGTCCACCCCGCCGACCTTTACGAGGTCAAGCCTATTGAAATCCTTTCCCAGTGCCTTTCCGCCTTCCAGCGCCGCAGCGGGCGGGACGACCTTCCGCCGGAAATTGACGACCTCATCATCGGGTGCAACACCCCGGCCGGCGACCAGGGTTACAATATTGCCCGCGCCGCCCTGCTCTATACGGGTTGGGGGCAGGCCCGGGGCGGACTGCAGATCAACCGGTTCAACACGAGCGGATTGGAAGCCATAAACCTGGCCGCCGCCCGCATCACCGCCGGTTACGGAAAGATCATCATCGCGGGGGGGCTGGAGGTCATGTCGCGGGTACCCACCTACCTCAACGGCGGCCCCATGATGAACGACCCGGCCACCGTCATCAACAGCCACTACATTCCCCAGGGCGTGGCGGCCGACCTGGTGGCCAGTACGCATGGGCTACTGCAATCGGACCTCGACGCCTACGCCCTGCGCAGTCACGCCCGCGCGGTTGCCGCCCGCGAATCCGGTTACTTCGCCCCCAGCCTGGAGCCCATCACGGATCAGAACGGGCTGCCCATTCTTTCCGAAGACACCCTCCCCGACGCCGGGCTCGACCTGGAACAGTTGGCGACGCTGGAACCGCGTTTCGCGGAGATGGGCCTGGCCGGCTTCGACGAGATGGCCCTGCACCGCTTCCCGCTCGTGGACCACGTGGGCCACGTACACACCAACGGCAATACGAGTCCGCCCGCCGACGGCTGCGCCCTGTGCCTGCTGGGCAACCGCTCGGCCGGCGAGCGACTCGGATTCAAGGCCCGCGCGCGGATCCGCGCCGTGGCAATGTCGGCCGTCGACGCGACCCTACTCACGGGCGGCGTCAATGCCAGCGACCTGGCCCTGGAGCAGGCGGGACTGAGCCGGCAGGATATTGACCTGTGGGAATTCAACGAAAGCTTCGCGGCCCCTTCCATCCGCTTCCAGCAGCGGCTAGGGATTGACGAAGACCGCATCAACGTCCTTGGGGGAAGCATCGCCCTGGGGGAACCCCTGGGGGCGGTGGGCGGCATGATGCTCTGCCAGATCCTGGACGAACTCGAACGCCGCGACCTCACCCTGGGTAGTCTGACCATCGACGCCGGGGCCGGGCTGGCCGTTTCCACCATCATCGAACGACTATGATCCATTACCGTAAGGACACCGATAATATCGTTACCCTCATCCTGGACATGTCCGGGCGGTCCGGCAACCTGCTGAACCACGAGATCGTGGCGGCATTCGCCCCGGTGATCCACCACCTCAAGCAGGAGAAGGCCGCCGGTAAGCTCAACGGGGTGATCATCACCTCGGCCAAGAAGGATTTCCTGGAGAGCGGCGACCTGGATTACCTGTACCGACTCAACGAACCGGCGCAGGCCTTCGAGGCCGCCCAACAACTCAAGCAGTTCCTCCGCGACGTCGAGGTGCCCGGCGTACCCGTAGCGGCCGCGATCAACGGCGACGCCCTGGGTACCGGTTTCGAACTGACGCTGGCTTGCCACTACCGCATCGTACTGGCGGATTCCGACCTCCGGCTGGGCCACCCGGAGGTCAAGATCGGACTGATCCCCAGCGGCGGGGCCATTATCCGGCTGATGTGGTTGCTGGGCATTGAACGGGCCTACCCCTTGCTGCTGGAGGGCAGGCGGTACAGTCCGCAGGAAGCGCTCAAGGTGGGCCTTATTGACGAACTGGCCGACACCCGCGAGGAGATGCTCATGCGCGCCAAGGCCTGGCTGCTCAAACACCACGACGTACGGCGCACCTGGGACGACCCGGACGGCGACATCCCCGGCGGCACGGCCGCCGACCCAAATTTGGGCCACCGCATCCGTCTGCTGACCGCGCGGCTGTCGGCCAAGACCAACGACCTCTACCCGGCCAAGCGCGCGATCATCGACCTGCTGGCCGAGGCCAGCAAACTGGACTTCGCCACCGCCTATCGCCTCGACAGTCGGTACTACGCGCGGGTGGCTACCGACCCGGTCACCAAGAATATGATCTCCACCTTTTGGTTCGACAAGCAGGCCGTGCGCGGTGGCGTGGGTCGGCCCAAGGGCTACGGCAAGTTCCGCGCCCGCCGGGTGGGCGTGATCGGCGCCGGCATGATGGGTTCCGGAATTGCCTTCCTCTGCCTGCGCAACGGCCTGGAGGTGATACTAAAGGACGTCAGCCAGCCCATTGCCGACCGCGGCAAGGAATACGTGGCCGAAAAGATCGACGAGTATACCGAGCGGGGCACCTTCCAGCCCGAAGACCGGGAGAAACTCCTCAGCCGGATCACCACCACCAACAGCAGCCACCTGTTCAAGGACTGCGATATCGTGGTCGAGGCCGTCTTCGAAAACAAGTCGGTAAAAACCAAAGTGACCCGGGAAGCCGAGGAGCACCTGGATGAGTATTCCATCTTCGCCACGAATACCCTTTCCATCCCCATCACGGAACTCGGCCGGGAAAGCCTGCGTCCCGAAAATTACGTAGGGCTCCACTTCTTCTCCCCGGCCGAAAAAACCTCCGTCGTGGAGGTTGTGGTGGGCGAGCAGACCAGCGACGAAACCGTGGCCCGGGCCTTCGACTTTGCGATCGCCATCCGAAAACTGCCGATCGTGGTCAAGGACAGCTGGGGCTTCTTTGCCGCCCGCGTGCTCAATACCTACATCCTGGAGGGCGTCACCATGCTGCGCGAGGGCTACCCCGCGGCGCTGATCGAGAATATGGGACGGCAGGCCGGCATGAAAAAAGGCCCCTTGGCCATGGCTGATGAGCTGGGACTGAAGCTCGTGCTGCGCTACGAACAACAAGCCGCCGAGCACTACGGCAAAAGGTACAAGCAGCATCCCGCGGTACCCGCCCTGACCACCATGCGGGAAGAGCTTGAACGCAGCGGAAAGAGCAAGCGCGCTGGCTTCTACGACTACGACGTGGAGGGTCAGGCCCGCCTCTGGCCCGGTCTGGCCGAACATTTCCCCGTGACAAAGGACGATTACAACCGGCGCCGCATGAAGGATCGCTTCCTCTTCGCCCAGGTTATTGAAGCCGGGTGGTGCCTACAAGAGGACGTCATCGAGCACATCGAAGCGGCCAACCTGGCCAGTGTGTATGGCTGGGGATTCCCGGGCTATACCGGCGGCGTCATGCGATATATCTACAGTTACGGACAGGAAAATTTCAAACAACGTTGCGCCGAACTGAAGGACCGCTACGGGCAGCGGTTTACTGTTCCCAAGTACCTGCGTGAACTGGACGCCGACAAACTCATTCCCCGTTCGCTATCACGCTGATGCGTGCTTGTCGATCACATCTGCCTATATTCAGGATGGATTATTGTAGATTTGGTTACGAACCTCCCTATTAATGCCGGATAATGCTTGCGATATTGGAGAGATCCTTGAAACGATCCCTATTCCCGGCTTCTTAGCCCACCTGGATGGTGGTATCGTCTACGCAAACAAGGCCATGATGGCCATTTCCGGACAGCCTGCCCTGGTGGACATGGACCGAACGGTCTTTGGGCTTGGTATTTTTCATAATCCCGCGGAATTCCGGGGATTCATCCAAAGCTTCAAACTCGGCGGCAGCACGCGACGCCTGGTTTTGCCCGTGGGTCGGCTCACCAACTCAGGGCGTCCGCTGGTACTCTTCGCCAGCCGGGTCAGCTACCGCCAGCACCCCGCCCTCTTCGGCGTCATCAGTCCGGCCACCTCGACCGGGGATGAGATCCTGCGCAGTGAACCCGACGATAACCTCGATGCACTGCTGGACAAAGTCGAGACCTACACGCTGCGGGTGCATCGCTCCGGACGGCTAATCCACCTGAATCTACCCCTGCTCATCGAACTCGGATACGACCGTAGGGAGCGCACCCCTCCACTGCGTCAGATCGACGCGGAAAACGACGCTCAGCGGCTTACCCAATTGATGGATTCCGCCCTGGTAAGGGGGGATGCCACCTACGAAACCTCCTTTCAGCGCAAGGACGGCACCCTCTTTCCGGTCAAGGTGGTCGTGAAACCCATCCGCAAGGTTGAATTCAAGGACCAGTTCATGCTGACCGCCTACGACCTCACTGAGCGGCGCAACCAGCAGCAACGCGAACAGGCCATGGAGATCAAGCTGGAACGCATGTCCAAGGAGTTGGAGCGCAGACAGCTCCTCATCAAGGAAAAGTTCGGTACACCGTCCGATTTTACCATCATCAGCAAGAGCCCAGCTTACGCCCGTGTCCTGGAGCAAGTCAATCAGGTGGCCGCCACCGACAGTACCGTGCTGATTACGGGAGAAACCGGTACGGGCAAGGAGCTCATCGCCCGGGCCATCCATGCCAAAAGCCTCCGGGCCAACCGCCCCTTGCTCATCCTCAACTGCGGGGCGCTCCCGGCCGACCTCATCGAAAGCGAGCTGTTTGGATACCGGCGGGGTGCCTTCACCGGGGCCCGGGCCGACCACCTCGGTCGTTTTGAACTGGCCGACGAGGGAACGCTATTCCTCGATGAGATCGGGGAGATGCCTATGCTGCTGCAAACCCGCCTGCTGCGCGTATTGCAGGATGGCGAATTCACCCCGCTGGGCGCAACCGAAAGCATACAAACGGACGTCAGGATCATCGCGGCCACCAACCGCAACCTGCGCAAGCGGGTCGCGGAGGGAACCTTCCGGTCCGACCTGTATTTCCGACTGAACGTCTTCCCCATTCACAGCCTTCCCTTGCGTGAGCGCCGCGAAGACATTCCCGCGCTGATCGACCATTTCATCCAGAAACACGCTCCGCCGAACCGGCCGCTTCCCCGGCTGCGGCCCCAGGACTTGGAGAAGTTGATCAACTACGATTACGAGGGCAACGTGCGGGAACTGGAGAACATCATCCAGCGCGCGCTCATCATCAGTACGGGCGACATACTGGAGGTTAACTACGAACGCCACGCCCGGTCATCCGCAGAACCTGACGGGGCGCCGGACAGCATTCCGGAGCCGGAGGTTTTGGATTTCGAGGAGATGCAGCGCCGTCACATCATGGCCGTACTGAGCATGACGGAAGGCAAAGTGAGTGGAAAGGGCGGGGCCGCGGAGTTGCTCGGGTTGAACGCGCAGACACTGTTCAGCAAGATGCGCAAACTGGGCATCAGCCGGCAGTCCACTAAGTATTCTCCACCACCTCAAAACTGATGTAGCGTAGGCGGCCACTGATGTAGACCGGACGGTAAAGTACCCGGCGCGGGTGGGCATCGTCCACCAGTTCATCTTCAGTGAAACGAATCTCTTCCATTGGGCTACCCTCCTTCAGTCGGTTCAACGCACGGCGAAACCGTTCCAGACCCGCGGGGCGAATGAAATCGCTCAGGTAACGATCTGGGTATTGGTCCGGTGAACGGAGGTGCGTGGGCATGTGATTGACGAGGATCAACTGTTCGTCGAGGTTGATAAGCCCCGCGTCCTGCTGCAGGTAGCTGAGCGTTTTCTTGTACTGGTCGATGATGGCGGTAGACTGCCGGCGTTCCACCTCGAACTCGGTAATGTCCTGAACCATTACCATTACCTGATTGACCTCGTTGTCTTCCGGCCGGCTGCCGACCTTGACGATGGGCAGCAGTTGCAGCTTTAAATAGAGCAGTTGGTCGTCCGGGTCACTGATCGTGATGGACAGCTGACCAATCTCCTGGTCGTTAAAGGTTGCCCGGAGGGTTTCACTGAATTTGACCTTGTCCTCAACTTCCGTGATCAAATCGGCGAAGTAAATACCGACCAAGTCCTCCCTCGACCGCCCGGCCAGCGGCCGGTTGATTTCCTCGATGCGGCTGTTCTCGCGCATGATCCCGATCGTCTCCTCGGTATTGTTAAAAATGGCGGCGTACTTCTGCGCCATGTCGGTGAGGCGCCGGCGCGTAGTTACCAGGTCGTTGATGTCCACGAAGGTGATCACCACGCCTTCCACCCGGTGCTGATCAGTGACGTAGGGCAGCATGCGCAGCAAGTAGAAATTGCCATGGCGGTCCTCGATCTCCTGATCGTGCCGGGAATTGGTCTGCAGGACGAAATGGCAGAGTTCCTCGATATTCAGGTTATCGAAGGGGGTAGAGAAGGAGGTGATCGGCCTTCCCAGGTCCGTCACGTGCAGGTCGAACTGCTGCCCCATGCCAGGGGTGAAGCGACGTATCCGGAGTTGATTGTCCACGAAGATCGTACTGATCTGCGTGCTCTTCATCAGGTTGTGAACGTCGTTATTGATGTTATTAAGCTCCTCGTTCTTGCGTTGAAACTCGGCGTTGACCGTATAAAGCTCCTCGTTTACCGACTGAAGTTCCTCATTGGCGCTATGCATTTCCTCGTTGGAAGCCAGCAACTCTCGGTTGCTGGACTGCAGTTCCTCGTTGGTGGCCTCCAGCTCGTTGTACAATTTCTGCGCGCGTTGCTCGCTGAGCATCAATTGATTCTCCAGCACTTCGATCTTCTCCCGCAGTTGCCCGTCGGGAGTAAACACTTCCTCGGTACTAGAATGGCTGGCTACCTCCTCCGGCTCCACGGCAGCGGGAAGAAACTCGATCATGGCGACCGGCGATTCAGGCTGTGCAACATCCTGCAGGCTGAAGCGTACGCGGAGGTACCGCGGGGCAGACTTGGAATCGGCAACGTTTATCCGCTCGAACGCGCCACTCTTGCCGGTACGCAGAATGCGGTCGACCCCGGCGGTCAGCAGGTTGCGAGCCTCGTCATTCACCACGGATTGCAGGGTGAGGTGGGCATTAAAGCGGGGCAACCGCAGCATCCCGTTAAAGTCTCCGTTCAGATAAAGGATGGTGTAGTGCTGGTCCACAAACAGCGTGGCCGGCGCGTACCGCTCGGAGAGAAATCGGGCAAATTGGTCCATAATCGTGGGGCCGAGCTTAGCGGCCGGCCAGGCAGTCGAATTCTCCCCGTCCGGAGCGTCCTTCAGCCGGTAAGGCGTGAGCGGCAGTTGCCGGCCCCGAGGGAGCGGGTTCTCCTGTGGCGGTTGAATCCGTTGGGCGGATCGGGCATGTTCGCCCTGGCGCTTGCGGTAGATCTTCCAGCGGCGGTTGATGTCGGTAAATGCCCGTTGCAGGCTACCCAGGCTTTCGCTGGGCCCCAGCATCAGCACCCCGGTCGGATTGAGGCTGAAATAGAAGTTGTTCAGGATCCGTTGCTGGTCCTCCCCGTTAATGTAAATCAGGAAATTGCGGCAGGAAAGCAGGTCGATCCGGATGAAGGGCGGATCATCCAGCAGGTTCTGTACTGCGAACAGGACGTGCTCCTTCAGTTCCTGACACACTGTGTACCCTTGGGGCGAGCGCACGAAATACCGCTGCAGCCACTCCGGCGGCACGTCGGCCGCGATATGGTCCGAATAGACTCCTTCCGCGGCGGTAATGATGGCCCTGCGGTCCACATCCGAGCCGAAAATTTTGAAGGGGCGGGAAATGCCGTGGGTCGTTAGGTAGTCGTGCATCAAAATGGCCAGGGTATAAACCTCTTCGCCCGTAGAGCAGGCGGGTACCCATATCCTCACCTCCCGGTCTTCCGCTACGGCGCATAACTCGGGCAATACGTCGAGCCGGATGCTGTTAAACGCTTCCTGATCGCGGAAAAAGCGGGTGACGCCAATCAGGAAGCTTTCGCGCAGCAACTGCAGTTCCTCCTCGTTGCCGAGGGCAAAGTTCACGTATTCCCGCAAACTGGAAAAGGAGCTCAGTAGGATCCGCTTTTCGATCCGACGCAGGATCGTACCCGGGCGATAGCGATTAAAATCAACTCGGGAGCTTTCGTTGACGCGGTCCAGGAGCGCCTGGCGCAACTCCGTCGGGCTGTAGCGCTCGGGTTCATCGGATGCATTGCCGTTGGGACTCCCCGTCTTCTGGATGAACGCGGCCAGGCGTCGGGCCAACTGGTCCGGCGGGAGCACCAGGTCCGGCAACTGGTCGCGCAGGGCGGCGCGGGGCATGTCCTCGAAGCGTGCCGTCTCCGCGTCCTGAACCATGACCATTCCGCCCCGGTCCTTCACTTCCAGCAGCCCCCGACTTCCGTCGGAGCCCATGCCGGACAGCAAAATCGCGATGGCGTCCTCCCCGTGCGCAGTGGCTAGTGTGGTAAAGAAATCGTCGATGGGTCGGTAGTATTCCGATCTGTCCGTAGGCCGGGGCAGGGTGCGAAGCGCGTATTTGTCCACCTGAACTTCCAGATCAGGCGCCCGCACGTATACGTGATCGGGCACGGGCACCGTAGTTTCCAGGAGCGGCACCACGCGTAGGGAGGTGACCCGTTGGAGGATCTCGGTAGAATAGCTTTCGTGGTCCGGCGACAAATGCTGGACCACCACGTAAGCCAGCCCCAGGCCGGACCGTAGTTCGGAGAAGAAGGATTCCAATGCCTCCAGGCCGCCGGCAGAGGCTCCAATGCCAACGATTCTTGCGGACATTAATCTAGTTTAAACGATTCACCTGACTGGTACGGCCTGCTCGGCGTCCTGGCCGGTGATTCCCATTACATACCAACATTGAAAACACCCACGATTCCCTTGGCCCTAACGATATGTTAAGGCAGGAGGTCGTAAACATAACAAATTCACCTCACGGAAGGGTATACGCCCCGATAGGTTTACAGCTTGAAGTTGGCCCAAATGGCCTTCCAGCGGTTCAGATACCGCCGATCGGTGCAAGTATCTGAGATCATCATGGCGCCCAAACGAACCTGATAAGAAATCACTTCGGGCAACAGCGCGTTATGGAGTTGCTCAAGTTCGCGCTTGAAGCCACCGTCGGCCCGCTCCAGCTCCCGCCGAAAATACGCCAGCTTCTGCCGCGTAATGCGCCAACTCTGCTGGAGTTCCAGCCGGAGCGGCAGGGGCATCGGCAGATCCTCCGCCAAGGCTACTACCTGGGCGCTCTGCTGGTCAAGAAGGTTGATGTAGTCGAGGGTGTTGTGCTGAAAGTCAGAGGAAGTATCCTGAATACTGGACATAGGGTGGTGTATTTCTGAACCTGCAGCTTTGCAAAAATCATGCCACATTCTTACATTACTCTATAACAGATATATAAACATCGATATTACAAACATATATTCTCCATTATCAAATCCGATACAATTCGAGAGCCGGTTTTTATTACATTTAGAGTTTTACGAAATATCGTATCCGTCCTCGTCCCCCGTCTCCCCCGCCTGCTCCCCCGCTACCACCCGACGGGTACGGCCCAATTGTTCCTGGATATCCTGCGCCCGCCGCCGATACCGCTTGACCACCGCCTCCGTCTCCGTTCCATCCAGTTGCTCGGCCATGCGGCTGAGTAAAAACCGGGTTTCCTCCAGCCACCGACTGATTTCCCCTATCGCCCGCTCGGTTTGGTCGCGCGTGAGGTTCAGCAGGGCCTCGGCCGTAAACACATGACCCGATGCACAGTCAAATTCCAACTGCCGGCGCGGCCCCCGCTGCTGCAGGGCGTGATGACATTCCGGGCAGGTAAGGGGTACGCTGCCCCCCTTATTGTCGTCCGATGGCGACGACGTTGAAGATCCGGTGCCGGTCGGCGCTGCGGATGATTCCCCCACCCCCTGCGCCGGCGCGGGGGAGTTGGCCTTCGGCGGACCAGTCACCGGCGTGATTTTTTCTCGGCTCAGCCTGCTCAGCAACGTACCGATCTCGGAAGTGGATATTACGTAATCCACGGAGGTATACCGCATCACCGCTTTCGGCATGTCGGGGAACCTTGCCTCGGCCGGATCCTGCACCACCGCGATCCCGCCGTTGCGTTTGACCGACCACATCCCCGCCGCTCCGTCGCTGAGGGCCCCGCTCAGCACAACCCCAATGACCCGCTCGCGGTACGTAAAGGAGGCCGAGCGGAAAAGGGCATCCACGGCCGGTCGGAAGCGGTTCTCCGGGGGGCCCATAGCCACCCCAACCCGATCTCTTTCCACGAGGAGGTGCCGGTCGGCGGGGGCCAGGTAGATTATCCCCGGCTTGATGACCTCTCCGTCCCGCGCCTTTCTTACGGTCATGCCGGTATGGGGCTGGAGCACGACGTCCAGGTTACTGTAATTATTGGCGGGCAGGTGCTGCACGATAAAGATGGCGATGTGCAAGTCATCCGGAATGCCCTTGACCAGGGTTACGAGTGCTTCAATCCCTCCGGCTGATGCGCCTACCACCACTACGTTTCGGAATGTCGTCTCGAGTAAATTCATAGTTGGGTTCAGGCGGCGGTGCGCGGGTTTCGTGAAAATACAACAATGCCGGCAAGGCGGGTGCTGCCAAGCCGCTACCTTCACGCCCGCCCCAAGTTTGGCCCCCTTATGCTGATTCGCGAAATCACCCTTTTTCCGCTTCGCCTGCCCCTCCGCAAGCCCTTCGTTATTTCCCTGGGCGCGCTGACCCACGCCGAGAACCTTTTCGTGCGGGTGCGCACCGTCGACGGGCGGGAAGGCTGGGGAGAGGCCAGTCCCTTTCCCACCATCCACGGCGAGACACTGGACGGGGCGGTGGCCATTGGTCGCCACCTCGCGACCCGGCTGTTAGGCACGCCGGCCGATGCGGCACCCGCGTATACCGCCCTGATGGCCCGCGCCCTCCACGGCAACCACGCTCTGAAATCTTCCTTCGACCTGGCCCTGCACGACCTGGCCGCCCAGGCCGCCGGCCTGCCCCTCTACCGGTACCTGGGCGGAAGCGTTAACCGGACCCTGTACACCGATTACACGGTCAGCCTCGGCAGCAGGGAGCAGATGACCGCCGACGCCCGGGATATTGTGGAGCGGGGTTTCCCCGTGATCAAGATCAAACTGGGGGAGGATCCCCAGGCCGACATCGAACGGGTTGCCGCCATTGCCGCCGCGGTAGGACCCGACATCCCCTTGCGCCTGGACGCCAACCAGGGCTGGACCTTCGACGCAGCCGTGGTGGCGCTGCGGGGTATGGCCCCCTTCAACGTCCAGCACTGCGAGGCCCCCATCGACCGCTACGAATGGACCCGGCTGCCCGAACTGCGGCGGCTGAGCCCCATTCCGCTGATGGCCGACGAGAGTTGCTGGGACCACCACGACGCCCGACGCCTGACCGCCATCGGGGCCGTCGACCGCATCAACATCAAGCTGAGCAAATCGGGTGGCCTGCACACCGCCCGCAAGATCATCGAAACCACCGACCTGCCCCTGCAGGTAGGCGGCTTCCTGGAGTCGCGGCTGGGCTTCACGGCCGCCGCGCACCTGGCGTTGAGCAGCCCGCGGGTGGAGTTCTGCGATTTCGATACACCGCTGATGCACGCCGAAGATGTAGTGGAGGATGGCATTTCCTACGGCCCCGGCGGCACCGTTACGGTCCCGGAAGTGCCAGGGCTCGGCGCCCGGCTGCGCCCGGAATATCAATTACCTTCGTCCTGCCAAATAACAATTGCATGAATACCCGCCAGGAAAAAGACAGCATCGGCTACGTAGACGTACCCGCCGAGCGCTACTGGGGCGCACAGACCCAGCGCAGTTTCACCAATTTCGAGATCGGAGGCCAGTTGATGCCCCGCGAGGTCATCCACGCCTTCGCCGTCCTCAAGAAGGCCGCCGCCCGCACCAATGCCTCCCTGGGCGTACTGGAGCGTGGTAAATCAGACCTCATCGGGCGCGTTGCCGACGAGATCCTCAGTGGACAGCTCGACGAAGAGTTTCCGCTGGTGGTCTGGCAAACCGGTTCCGGCACCCAGTCCAATATGAATGTCAACGAGGTGATCGCCAACCGCGGGCACGTCCTGCAGGGGGGAGACCTGGCCGATGACCGGAAGGTGCTCCACCCCAACGACGACGTCAACAAAAGCCAATCGAGCAACGACACCTTCCCTACCGCCATGCACATCGCCGCCTACCAGATCCTGGTGGAGAACACCATTCCCGGGGTGGAACAGCTGCGCGATACCCTGCACGCCAAGGCGGAGGAGATGAAGGACGTCGTCAAGATCGGCCGCACCCACTTCATGGACGCCACGCCGCTTACGCTGGGCCAAGAGTTCAGCGGCTACGTCAGTCAGCTCGATCACGGTCTGCGGGCTCTGCGCAACACCCTGGACCACCTTTCGGAGCTCGCCCTGGGCGGTACGGCCGTCGGCACCGGGCTGAACGCACCCGAAGGTTACGCCGAGGCGGTGGCTCAGGAGATCGCCGACCTTACCGGTCTCCCCTTCCGGACGGCGGATAACAAGTTCGAAGCCCTGGCAGCCCACGACGCGATTGTCGAATCACACGGTGCGCTCAAGACCCTTGCGGCCAGCCTGACCAAGATCGGCAACGACATCCGGATGCTTTCCAGCGGACCGCGGTCCGGCATCGGCGAGATCATCATCCCGGCCAACGAGCCCGGCAGCAGCATCATGCCCGGCAAGGTGAACCCCACCCAGAGCGAAGCCCTGACGATGGCCATGGCCCAGGTGATGGGCAACGACGTAGCCATCAACATCGGCGGCATGACGGGGCACTTTGAGCTCAACGTCTTCAAACCCCTGATGATCTACAACTTCCTGGTCAGCGCCCGCCTGATCGGCGATGCGGCCCGCAGCTTCGAACAGAATTGCGCGGCCGGCATCGAACCCAACCGCAACCGGATCACCGAGCACTTGAACAACAGTCTGATGCTGGTGACCGCCCTGAACACCAAGATCGGCTACGACAAGGCCGCGACCATCGCCAAGAAAGCCTACGCCGAGGATACGACGCTGAAGGCCGCGGCGTTGGACCTGGGCTACCTGACCTCGGAAGAGTTCGACGCCTGGGTAAAGCCCGAGTCGATGATCTGATCCGGCAACCCGACGGTCCGTTCGGGCATTACACGCCCGACGGACCGTCGGAACAGCCCCACTCCCCATGGCATTTCTCTACCCTTCCTTTTTGTGGGCCCTTGCGCTGATCGCCATTCCGGTGATTATCCACCTGTTCTATTTTCGCCGGTTCCGCAAGGTGTACTTCAGCAACGTGCGCTTCCTGCGGGAAGTGAAGGAAGAGACGAGCATGCGCAGCCGGCTGCGCAACCTGCTGATCCTGCTGATGCGCTGTCTGGCCGTGGCCGCGCTCGTGCTGGCCTTTGCCCAACCCTACCTGCCGGTGCAGGACGGGGTACTCAGGGGGCGCAAGGCAGTCAGCATCTACGTAGACAACAGTTTCAGTATGGGCGCGGAGGGCGATCGGGCACCCCTGCTGCAGGTGGCCAAGGACCGGGCGCGCGACCTGGTGGGGGCATACGGCCCCGAAGACCGCTTCCAGGTGCTCACCAATGCATTCAGCGGCGGCACCCAGCGGCTGGTAGGTCAGCAGGAGGCCCTCGATGCCCTGGAGGCCATTCGGATCGGTCCGGAAAGCCGGCCACTGTCGCGGGTGCTCGACCGGCAGGTCTCGGCCTTCGGCACCGAAACCCTCGACCACCGGCTGGTGTACCAGATCTCTGACTTTCAGCGGAACGTCACCGACCTGGAAAACCCCGATACCAGCCTGTCGGTCAATCTGGTCCCCCTGCAGGCCGTACAGGAACGCAACCTGGCCATCGACTCGGCCTGGTTCGACGCCCCGGTGCCGCAATTGAACCAGAATAACCTGCTGCTCGTCCGCGTACGCAACTTCAGCGACCAGACCCTGGACAACGTGCGCCTTAGCCTCACTTACGACGGACAAACCAAACCCGTGGGTACACTATCCCTGCCCCCGCGGGGCTCGGTGATCGACAGCGTCTTTCTGAACATCACCCAGGGGGGAAGCGGCACCGCACGGCTGACCATCACCGATTACCCGGTGGAGTTCGACGACGACTACTTTCTGGCCTTCCGGACCACCGATCGGGTTCGCGTGCTCAACATCAACGGCGATGAGGCCTTCGACCGCAACCTGAGCGCTGCCCTGCGGCTGGGGGTTTTCGAACCTACCCAGGTGCCGGCCCAGCGCATCGATTACGGTGGCCTGTCCGGCTATGATCTGGTGGTGCTGACCGATATGGACGCGATCGGCAGCGGTCTGGCCGAACAACTGCGACAGTACGTTCGCGACGGCGGCAACCTACTGGTCTTTCCGCCCCGCAACGCCGACCCGGGCAGCTACAACGCCTTCCTGCAGTCACTGCCCGCCGACGAACTCCTCGCCTACCAGGAACAAAGTCGGGAAGTAAGCGGCCTCAACGACGAAGCCTTCATCTTCGGTGGGGTGTTCGAGAACCGTCGCTCGGCACTGAACCTGCCCACCACCGCCGGCAACTTTCCCCTTACCCGCTACGGGGCCCGTGCCCAGGAAGCCCTGCTGACCTACCGCGACGGCAGTACCGCCCTGGCGAAGTATTCCGTCGGCGAAGGCAACCTCTACCTGAGCGCTGCCCCCCTCGCTACCGGCATAAATAACCTGTCGCTCAACGCCGAGGTCTTCATCCCCATGCTGTACAAGATGGGCATCAGCAGCGGTCGGCGGCGGCCCGCGGCCTACACCATCGGGCGCGATGAGGTGATCGAAACAGGCCGGCGGCAGTCGTCGGGGGAGATAGTCTACAAACTTCGCGGCCCCGGCGGAGAATTCATCCCCGAGCAGCGCGCCATCGGCAACCGGGTGGCCCTGGGCCTGGGTGGCCAGGTACCCGAAGCGGGCATCTACGAACTGGTCATCAACGACGAAGTCGTCGAGTCCTTCGCCTTTAACTACGACCGGACGGAGTCGGACCTGAGCTACACCCCCCTCGACAAACTGGAAAACATCGCCAACACCTCGGTGCTGGACGCCGACAGCCAGGCCGCGCTCCTCGAAGAGGTGCGCAGCCGCAACGAAGGCCGGCCCCTGTGGCGCTACTTCATCTGGGCTGCCCTGCTCTTCCTCCTGGCCGAAGTGCTCCTGCTGCGGTTCTGGAAGGTGTAGCACTCCCCTGCCCTGCCGCCCGGAATTGCGGCCGCTTTGATACCTTTGCCCGCCTATGCTCCTCCGTTCAGTACTGATCACCGATCCCGCCAGCCCCCACCACGGGAACACCCGCGACCTGCGGATCACCGGCGGGGTCATCCGCGCCATTGCCGAAGCGCTGGAACCGGAAGGGGATGAAGAGGTGGTGGCCTACCCCGACGCGCGCGTCTCTCCCGGATTCGTCGACATCGGTGCCTACCTGGGTGACCCCGGCCACGAGGAACGCGAAGACATCGCCAGCCTGACCGCCTCGGCCCGCGCCGGCGGCTACGTGGCCGTGGCCGTCCTGCCCAATACGGAGCCCGTACGCCAGACGGTGGCCGACATGACCTACCTGCGCAGCCACAACCGCGACGGCGCCGTTGACCTGCTCCCCCTGGCCGCCCTCAGCCGCGATACCGCCGGCCGCGACCTCACGGAAATGATGGAGCTGGACGCGGCTGGCGCGCTGGCCTTCACCGACGGTCCGGGCCGCAACACCTCCGGCAGTCTGCTGAAGCGGGCGCTCGAATACACCAGGACCTTCGGGGGCGTCATTCTTGAATCTGCCTAC
Source organism: Neolewinella litorea (assembly GCF_004803465.1). Classification (GTDB taxonomy): domain Bacteria; phylum Bacteroidota; class Bacteroidia; order Chitinophagales; family Saprospiraceae; genus Neolewinella; species Neolewinella litorea. Next base: position 1,347,209 of record NZ_SRSF01000001.1, read on the forward strand.
GACCCCGAACTGGCCGAGGAAGGTCAGATGCACGAAGGTGCCGTCAGCGTGCAGCTTGGCTTGCGCGGCATTCCGACAATGTGCGAGACAATCCCCCTGCGCCGCAACCTCTCCATCCTAGAGTACACCGGGGGGCGAATGATCACTCACCTGCTCAGTTCGGCGGACGGACTGGAACTGCTGCGCGAATTCGGGATCGGCACCAATGGCCTGGCCGGCTGCACCGTCGGGGCCCACCACCTGACGTTCACGGATGCCGACCTGGCCGCTTTCGACCCCAACTTCAAAGTGCTGCCGCCACTGCGGTCGGAGGAAGACCGCGAGGCCCTGCGCCAAGGCGTCGCGGACGGCAGCATTGCCGCCATCGTGAGCCACCACCGGGCCCGCCACCGGGAGGAGAAAGACCTGGAATTCAGCTACGCCACCTTCGGGGCCCTGGGCCTGGAGACCGCTTTCCGGCAGCAACTCCGGTGGGCCGACGACGAAGCAAAGCTTTCGGCCGTGATCGCGGCATTGACGGCCGGGCCCCGCCGGCTCCTCGGGCTCGAACCCCTGCACATCGACACCGGAGCGCCGGCCCGGCTGACGCTCTACACCATCAGCGGCGAATCTACCTTCACCGCCGCCGACCTGCCGGGGAAGACCACCAACCACCCCTTGCTCGGACAGTCGTTGCCCGGCCGTATCCTGGGTACCGTAAACCACGACCGGCTATGGACATCAGCGTAGTCGTCCCCCTCTTCAACGAGGAAGAATCCCTGCGGGAACTTACCGAGTGGATCGACCGCGTCATGCGGGCCAACGGCTTCACCTATGAGGTGTGGCTAGTCGACGACGGCAGCACCGACGACAGCTGGGCGGTGGTGCGCGAACTTACCGCCCATAACGACTGCCTCAAGGGCATCAAGTTCCAGCGCAACTACGGCAAAAGTCCGGCACTGAACGTGGGCTTCCAGCACGCTACGGGCGACGTGATCGTCACCCTGGATGCGGACCTGCAGGACAGTCCGGACGAAATTCCGGCCCTCTACCGAATGATTGTCGAGGAAGGCTACGATGTGGTCTCCGGATGGAAAAAGGAGCGGCGCGACCCCATCGGCAAAACTATCCCCTCCCGCTTCTTCAATATGGTCACCCGGCTCGTGAGCGGCATCAAACTGCACGACTTTAACTGTGGGCTCAAAAGCTACCGGCGCAACGTCGTGAAGTCGATCGAGGTCTACGGCGACATGCATCGTCACCTGCCCCTGCTGGCCAAGTGGGCCGGTTTCCGCAAGATCGGCGAAAAGGTCGTCGAGCACCGCCCACGCAAGTACGGCTACTCCAAGTTCGGTCTCTCGCGGCTCGTGACGGGCTTCCTGGATCTGCTGTCGCTCATGTTCGTCGGCAAGTTCGGCAAGCGCCCGATGCACCTCTTCGGCACCCTCGGCACCCTGATGTTTCTGATCGGTTTCGTTTCCTCGGTCGTCATCGGCACCACCAAGGTATACGCCCTGGCCAATAACATGCCCAAGACCCTGGTGACCGACAATCCCTGGTTCTACATCAGCCTTACCACCATGGTGATGGGTACCATCCTGTTCGTCACGGGCTTCCTGGCGGAGCTGGTGGCCCGCTCCAACCCCGACCGCAACTATTACCTCGTAGAAGAAGTGCTGGATGCTTGAGGTATACGACGATGCCTACTTCATGCGGCAGGCCCTGGCGCAGGCCCGCCTGGCGGCCTCCATGGGCGAGATCCCGGTGGGCGCCGTAGTGGTGTCCCACAACCGCATCATCGCCCGGGGCCACAACGAAACCGAACGGCTCAACGACGTCACGGCCCACGCCGAGATCATCGCCCTGACCGCGGCGGCGAATCACCTGGGCGACAAGTACCTGCTGGACTGCACGCTCTACGTGACCCTCGAACCCTGCCCCATGTGCGCCGGTGCCCTGGCCTGGGCCCAGACCGCCCGCATCGTTTACGGGGCCAGCGACGACAAGCGGGGCTTCATGCGCTTCGGCCGCGAACTCCTGCACCCGAAAACGAAGCTGGAATTCGGAATCCTGCACGATGAATGCGCCGAACTGATGACGGGATTCTTCCAAAACCGGCGTTAAACTTGGATTAAACCACCCTTCCCCTGCACCCGCGTACGCGCCCCGACCGTACTATTGGTGATCCATTGCCCCCGACCAATGCTACGTATCCTGCCCCTGTTGCTGTTCTCCCTGCTTTTCCTCACGGGCTGCGGCCCCCGATTGCGACCCTTCACCCAAGACCTTTACGCAGAGCAGCAGTGGGACGAGGCCGACCTGCGGCGGATCCAGTTCTACCTCTCTGAGGACGTGGTGCTGCAGCGGGAATTGCGCAGCGGCAGTTCGCGGATCCGCAACGGTTCGGTGCAGGTGATCAACGGGCGCGAGGTGGAGCAGGTGGTTTTTCGCCGCAATACGCCGGGTGTATTCACCTTCAGTCCGAAGGATCAGCGGGTGGCCATTTCCTTTGAGGACGACGACGACAACTACCTGATCTTCGGGCCCAATCCGAAAAACGGCAACCGCTACTCGCTGCTGGCCAGCGACTGGACGCGCAACAGCGGGACGGTCAACTACGCCGGCCGCGAATGGCGGGTCTCGAGCGACGACGCTTACGCCAGCTTGCTGATCCCCCTCAAGCGTATCCGGGACGAGGACACCCGCGGTCGCGTGGTGCGGGGGCGGCGGCTCTAGATATCGAGGAATTCGCGCGCGATGAGTTCGGCCTCGGCCAGTGCCGCTTGCAGGTCGTCGTTCACCAGCACCCGGTCGAAGCGATCGGCGTACAGCAACTCCTCCGCCGCGCGGGCGATCCTCACGCGCAGGCTTTCCGAATCTTCGGTCGACCGGTCGCGCAGCCGCTGAAACAGAATTTCCTGCGACGGCGGCGCGACGAACACGGCCAGGCTGCCCTGCGGGTACTGCCGCTTGATGGTCGTGGCGCCCTTCACCTCAATGTCGAAGACCACCGTGCGCCCGGCGTCCCAGATGCGGCGCACCTCCGAGTGGAGGGTGCCGTAAAAGCGCCCCGGGTATACCTCTTCGTACTCCACGAACTCGCCGCGCGCCACTTTGGCCAGGAACTCCTCCGGGCTCAGGAAGTAATAGTCTACACCGTCGCGCTCTCCCGGCCGGGGCGGGCGCGTGGTGGCGGACACCGAGAAGGCCAACTCCCCGAATTTTTTCAGGAGGTGGCGCACCAGGGTGGTTTTTCCGGCGCCGGAGGGGGCGGTGAAGATCAGTAGTTTTCCGTGGGGCGGCTCAGGCGACATTGGCGAGCTGTTCTTTCAGCATTTCGAGGTGTTCCTTCATGGCGACGACCAGTTTTTGCAGGTCGGCGGAGTAGGACTTGGCCCCCAGTGTATTGATTTCGCGGCCCATTTCCTGACCGATGAAGGCGAGTTTGCGCCCCTTCACCTCATCCTCGTTATTGAGGATTTCGAGGAAGTACTCGCAGTTCTGCGCCAGGCGTACCTTTTCCTCGTTGATGTCCATCTTTTCCAGGTAGAAGAGCACTTCCTGCTCGTAGCGGTTCTTGTCGACGTTGGCGCGGCCCATGTATTCGGCCAGGTGGCGTTCCATGCGGGTGCGTACGGCTTCGATGCGCTGGTCGGCATAGTCGTCGACCTGACCGAGCAGTTCCAGTATGGCGCGGACGCGGGTGCCGAGGTCATCGGCGAGGGCGCTGCCTTCCTGGCTCCGGTATGCGTGCAGGCGGTCCAGGCAGGCTTCCACCACGGCCTGCACGTTTTCCCAGTCGCCCGCTTCCAGTTCGGCCAGTCCGGTCTCCACGATACCGGGGGTGCGCAGCAGGGCGGGTACGAGTCCGTCCATCGTATGCTCCGGCAGGGGCCGTTTGCCGTGGTCGTTGAGGCGGAAGTAGACTTCCTGGCTGATGGCCGAGAGCAGGGGCAGGTCGACCTTGACCTTGCCGGCGCCGGATTCGTCGGCGATCTCGACGTTCATTTCCAGCTTGCCGCGTTTGGCCGCGGCCAGTACCCGCTTGCGCAGTTCCAGTTCGTGGGCCTGCAGGTTGAGGTTAGTGCGCAGGCGCAGGTCGGTCTGCTTGCTGTTCAGCCCGCGCAATTCGGCGGTATAGGTTTTGCCGCCATCGGTACGGACGGCGCGACCGTAGCCGGTCATGGAAAGGAGCATGGGTGGGGTGTTGATAAGGGGTGCGAATATAGGAGGAATTGCCGGGGCGCCCGACCCGTGATCGCCGCGATGGTTTGGTGGCTCGGAGCTCAAAAGGTGACAATCGCCAAAGGAACCGGAAATAAAGTACCAGTATTACGAAATAATTACCTAAGTGATTGATTACAAAAGAAATAGTGTTGTTAGTTGGGTAAAAGTCACCGAAAATCAGATATTTGCACCGCTTTTGAAAACCCGCGCTCGGGAACAAAAATACCAGAATGAGAAAAGCTGATTTAGTGGCAAATATTGCCGACAAGACAGGCATCGCGAAAGTCGATGTACTGGTCTCTCTTGAAAGTTTCTTCAAAGAGGTCAAGGGAAGCCTCGCAGAAGGTGAAAACGTTTACATCCGCGGCTTCGGCTCTTTTGTAGTCAAGAAGCGCGCCAAGAAGATTGGTCGCCACATTCAGAAGAACAAGGCCATCGAAATTCCCGAACACTACATCCCGGCCTTCAAGCCGGCTAAAATCTTCGTTGAACAGGTCAAGGACAAGGTGGCCTCCCTGCCCGACGACGACGAGAGTGACCTGGACTAAATGAGAAAAGCACAGTGGATCGCGGCCGGTATCGCCTTTGTACTCGTACTCGTGACGTATTGGGGCTGCCCGGTACGCCCACCCGAGATGGAAGACGGTTTCCGCCGCGGTCCGCTGCAGGCTACCGGAGTGCAATCCCTGATCCGGGAAGCCCACGACGACCTCAACCCGGCCCAAGCCGCTACCCTTTCCGGGCTGGAAGAGCAGCTGCAGGAGGCGGAAGACGATAGTCTGCGCGTCGAAGTCCTGCGCCAACTGGCCCGCGAGTGGTACCAGGTTGGCAAGCCTTCCATTTCCGGCGCCTATGCCGCCCAGATCGCCGAACTGGAGAACACCGAAGAGGCCTGGGCGATCACGGCCACGACCTTCAGCCTCTGCCTGCGGCAGGAAGGCATCGACGACAAGACCCGGCAGTTCTGCGGCGCGCAGGCGGAACAGGCCTACCAGGCCGCCATCAGCCTCAACCCCGGCAACGCCGAGAACCGCATCAACCTGGCGGTGACCTACACCGATAATCCACCGCCCGACAACCCCATGAAGGGCATCCTCATGCTGCGGGAGCTGGAGCAGCAGTACCCCGACAATCCTCGGGTGTACATCACGCTGGCCCAGTTGGCCATCCGCACCAACCAGCTCGATCGGGCCGCCGAGCGCCTGCGCAAGGCCGACGAGCTCGACCCCGGCAATCCCGACGTAGTGTGCCCCCTCGCCAAAGTGTACGAAGACCTCGGCCGGGCAGGGGAAGCCGATATCTTTGCCCGAAAGTGTTCGGATTTGTTGGGGCAGGAAGGCTGAATGCCGCGGCTAACGGAAATATAACTACCTTTGCGGCCCTTGTTCGCCCCCGCGCGGGGGCTTACTACAACTTATGTTCCTCCCAATTTGTATTAATGGGAGAGCATCGCCTCAATCACCCCATTTTTTTAACCTAAACGACTCTAATATGCCGTGTGGAAAAAAGCGGAAGCGTCATAAGATTGCTACCCACAAACGGAAGAAGCGCCTGCGCAAGAACCGTCACAAGAAAAAGAACCGCTAGAAACACTCTAGCAGCATACCCACTGCGACCGGGGCGAGCAAAGCGTCCCGCCCCGGTCGTGACCGGTTTGGCAGCTACCCCGTTTCGGCGCCTACACTACCCCTCTTTCTGAGACAGCTGCGGAGCCTTTGTGAATACCGCAGTCACTAACGTCTACTTTTACTGCCTTTTTAGTCCACTTTTAAGTTGTGGCATCGGCTGGCAAATGCGCCGATGTAACCGCCAAGAGACTTTCCGCCACCTGCCGTGTTCGAACACGTGCGGCGGACTTACCCCGGACTTCCCGCGCTACGACGTTTCCCTATTCGCCTCAGTTCAGCAGGATACCTGGCACCGAGCGGCCCCAGCCCGCCCCCGGTAACCGGTATGTTTTAGTGTATCGGATGCACCCGCATCCCTCCGTCTACTTTTTACGGCGGGGGGAATTCGTGTATCTACCCAACCCTGTTGCACAGTGGAAAAAGAAATGATCGTCTCGAGTACGGGCAAAGAAGTTGAAGTTGCCTTACTCGAAGACGGAAAACTGGTGGAGATCCACCGTCAGCGGTCTACCGACCAATTCACCGTCGGGGATGTTTTCCTCGGCCGCGTGAAACGGGTGACCGCCCCCCTGAATGCCGCCTTCGTCGATATCGGACACAAAAAGGACGCCTTCCTGCACTATACCGACCTCGGCCCGAAAGTGCGCACCCTGCAGAAGTACGCCGACGCGGCCATCAAGGGAAAGCTGTCGACCTCGAAACTCGAAAAGGTCGACTACGAACCGGAAATCGTCAAAACGGGCAAGATCGACGAGGTCTTCTCCAAGAAGCAGGTCGTACTCACTCAGGTCCTCAAGGAGCCGATCAGCACCAAAGGCCCCCGCCTGAGCTGCGAGATCACCATCCCGGGCCGGTACCTGGTCATTACGCCCTTCAGCGAAACCGTAGCGGTATCGAAAAAGATCAGCACCAGTGAGGAGCGCAAGCGCCTGCAGTTGCTGGTGGAAAGCATCCGCCCGGTCAACTTCGGGGTCATCGTCCGCACCGCCGCCGAAGGCAAGGGGGTAGGTGAACTTCTGGAGGAGATCAACTCCCTGATGGACAAATGGAAAGCCATCGTTGAAGGAGCCAAAAACGCCACGCCACCGGCCAAGCTGCTCAGTGAAGTGGACAAGACCACGGGTCTACTGCGTGACCTCCTTACCCCGGATTTCACGAAGATCGTGGTCGACGATAAGGACCTCTACGATACCATCAAGGAGTACGTAAAGGACATCGCCAAGGACCGCCCCAATCTCGTTCAGTTCCACAAGGCGAGCAAGCCGGTCTTCGACGCGCACGGCGTGACCAAGCAGATCAAAAGCAGCTTCGGGAAGACGGCCACCATGGCCAGCGGCGCCTACATCGTCATCGAACATACCGAAGCGATGCACACCATCGACGTCAACAGCGGCAACAAGATGCCGAGTCAGAACCAGACGGAGGCGGTACTGAAGATTAACCTGGAAGCCGCCGAGGAAATCGCCCGGCAACTGCGCCTGCGTGATATCGGCGGCATCATCGTGATCGACTTTATCGATATGCGCGATGCAGAGCACCGCAAGAAGCTCGCTCAGACGATGCGCAACGCGATGAAGAACGACCGCGCGCAGCATACGATCCTGCCACTGAGCAAGTTCGGCCTGATGCAGATCACCCGTCAGCGGGTACGTCCTGAGGTGAAGATCACCACCGCCGAGAAGTGTCCGACCTGCAACGGCACCGGCAAGGTGAACGCCACGATCCTGCTCACCGACGAGATCGAACGCGACCTAAACTTCATTATGGAAGCGCGACCCAAGGCCAAGTTGAAACTTAAGGTGCACCCTTACATTTCCGCTTACCTGAAGCGCGGATTGCCCAGCGCCCAGATGAAGTGGTACATGAAGCACTACCGCTGGCTGGACATCCAGTCCGACAACGACTTCCCGATCACGACCTTCAAGTTCTACGACAGCAAAGACGACGAGATCAAGCTGCAGAATTAAAGAAAGGGGCCTGAACGCTAGCGTTCAGGCCCCTTTCCCGTTTAGAGCGGGCGCTTGACCAGTTCGTCACGGATCTGAAGCAGGATGTCCTTTTCCGACGGGCCGGGGGGCGGCGCGGGGGCGGCAGCGGGCTTCGGTTTTTCCGTCATCCGGTTGTAGCTGCGGATGAGCAGGAAGATGGCGAAGGCGATGATGATGAAGTCGATGATGCGCTGGATAAAAATGCCGTAGCGGATGGCCGCTCCGGCCTCAACTACATTTCCTTCGGCATCGTACACCGTCTCGGACAGCGGGATGGTCAATTCCGAGAAATCAACCCCGCCCAGCAGCTGTCCGATGGGCGGCATGAGGATGTCGTTGGTGAAGGAAGTGACAATGGCCCCGAAGGCGCCGGCGATGATGACCGCGGTGGCGAGCTCGAGCACGTTGCCCTTCATGATGAAGGTCTTGAACTCCTGAAACATGGGTGTAACGTTGTGTAGTCCGAAGGACTACCGGTGAGTGATGGTACACCCCCAAGATAGCGTACTAGCGCAGACGGTCGGCGCTGCGCACCAGCTTTTCATCCTTGCGGACGTAGCGGGCCGCCAGGGCGGCAAAGAGCATCGTCAGCACCGGCAGCAGGGCCCCGAAATCCACCTGGGCCTGGGCGGCCGCGGAATCGGTATACCAGAGCACCCCACCGTACACGGCGTAGGCCAGGGTAATCATAAGCGCTACGTTACACAGCACCACCTGTAGCTTGCGGTTGGTGAACAGGAATATGGCTATGAGGAGCAGCAGACCGGCCGCCAATACGCCGCCGGTGAGGATCAGGCTGTCGTAAACGTCGTACTGGGCATCCGCGAAGACCTCGCTGCCGGCTACGGGAACTTCGGTTTCCGCGGCGTCGGTACCGAAAAGGCCGAAGGAAGTGATGGCGCCGAGGGCCAGGAATACGGACTGGATGCGTTGGATCATGGAGTAGGGAATTTCGCGGCCGCAAAGGTAGGCAGCAAAGCGTACATCGGCTTGCTTCCGCCGCGTTACCTTTACGGTATGCGGTATCGATTGGCGACCGGACTGGTGCTCTGGATGATTTTCACGGCGTGTATACCCCCTTCGGAGCAGGGGGAAGCGGCGGTGGTGACCACCGACTTGAGTGACCCCGACGTCCAGCGGGTCTACGAACTGCAGAACGGGCGCGCGGAGGACAGCCTGCTGACCTATCTCTCCCACCCCGAAGCCCGGCTCCGCTACCTCGCGGCGCGCGCCCTGGGCAGTTTCCCCACCGTGTCCAGCGCTGCCGTGGACTCCCTCGGCACCGTATTGGGTGACCCCAATGAGAGCGTGCGTACCCAGGCCGCCTACGCGCTGGGCCAGTCGGGCCAGCCCGCGGCCGCCGATCTGTTGATGGCCAACTTCGACCGCAGCGGCACCTACCCCGCCTTCAACGCCGCCGTGTTGGCCGCCGCCGGCCGCACCGGGGATGCCGCTACCGTAGACCTGCTGGCCGGGATATCCACCTATACCCCCGCGGATACCGCCCTGCTGGCCGGACGGGCCTGGGGACTCTACTACGCCGGACTAAAGGGAAACCGCTCCGCTGCTTCGGATGCCGTGATGATCAACAGCCTGCTGGACCGTTCCCTCGCCCCGGCCGTTCGTCATCCGGCCGCCCATTACCTGTACCGCATCGAGTTTCCGGTGGATACCGCCGCCGAGCGGCAATTGCACGAGCAGTTGCGGCGGGAGAAAGACCCCGTGGTGGCTATGGGAATCATCCGCACCCTGGGCCGCAGCGGACTGCTACCCGCAAGGGTATCCCTGCTGCGCTTTTATGAGAACAGTACCGACTGGCGCGCCCGGGTGGAAGTGCTGCGGGCCTTTGAAGGTTTCGAGTACGCCGCGGTGCGGGAATCGGTGATCGAGGCACTTCGCGACCGACACCCGCTGGTGGCCCGCACGGCGGCCGATTACCTGATCGCCAGCGGAATCACGGCCGATGCACCCCTCTACCTTCAGCTGGCCGAAGCCGGCCTGCCGCACGACCTGAGCCCCCTGCTCTACCGCGCCGCTAACCGCCACCTTTCTCCCTTTCTGACGGACTACCGGGACCGCATCAACGACGGCCTGCGCCGGGCATACCGGGACGAGGAAAACGTGTACGTACGCGCCGATATCCTGCGCGCGCTCGGCGAGTTCCCCTGGCTCTACCGGGAGATATACAACCTCTACCTGGATAGTGATTCGCCGGTGGTGCGGACCGCGGCGGCGGAAACCCTGCAGGCGATTAGCGACCGGGAAGATTTCGCGGCCTTTTTCCGGTGGAGCAGCCGTCGGGTGCGGGACGAACTCGCCGGACAGTTCCGTCAAATCATCGAGGGTGGCGAGGCCGGACCCGCCTACCATGCCGGTCTGGCCCTTACTTCCGGAGCGGACGCCTATCGCGGAGCCTACGCGAACCTGGACTGGCTGGATGCCAGCCTGGAACGATTCGACCTGCCCCGCCAGATAGAAACCTACCGTGAGGTGCTGGCTGCCCGCAATGCCCTGGGCCAGTCCGACCTGCCGGTGCCTCCCCTGAACGCCGCGAAGGTGCGCCCGATCGATTGGCAACTAATCACCAGCCCCGACCCCGTAGAGGTGCAAATAGAAACCTCGGAAGGCCCCATTCGCCTGCGGATGTGGCCTGAGGTGGCTCCCGCAACGACCTCCAGTTTCCTGCGGCTGGCCGGTGAAGGATATTACGACGGAAAGGTTTTCCACCGGGTGGTGCCGAATTTCGTCGCCCAGGGGGGTGGACCGCGAGGTGACGGGTTCGGGTCCGAAGACTTTATCGTCCGGACCGAAACACCGATGGTCCACTGGGATCGTGCGGGTCTGGTAGGCATGGCCAGTGCCGGCAAGGATACCGAGGGCGTCCAGTTCTTCATCACCCACCGCCCCACCCCGCACCTCGACGGTGGCTACACCATCTTCGCCGAAGTGATTGAGGGTCAGGAAGCAGTGGACCGGCTCGTGCCCGGCAGCCGCATCAACCGAATCACCACCCCCTGAAGCCGTTTCCATGCCCTCAGCCGTTGAGCACCCCTGGGATCTCTCCCCGACGGAAGCCGTCAAAATGCAGCGTGAACTCCGCGACCGTATCGTACTGCAACCGCTGGAGATGCCTGTACGTCGCATCGCCGGCGCGGACATATCCTTTAATATGTATTCCGACGTGTTCTTCGCCGCCATCGTGGTCCTGGATTACACCACCCTGGAGGTAATAGAATCCGCCTACTTCACCGAAACCGTGTCCTTTCCCTACGTTCCCGGGCTGCTATCCTTCCGCGAGATCCCCACCCTGCTCAAGGCCTGGCAGCAACTGAAGGAAAAGCCCGACGTGACCATGGTGGACGGCCACGGGATCGCCCATCCGCGCCGCATGGGGATCGCTACCCACTTCGGTCTGGCCACGGGATCACCCACCCTGGGCTGCGCCAAGAAAATCCTTTCGGGCCATTTTACCCCTCCCGCCCAGGAGGCCGGCTCGACCAGCCCCATTCTCGACAAGGAGGAGGTGATCGGCTACGCCCTGCGGTCCAAGGCCCGCACCAACCCCCTGTTCATCTCGCCGGGCCACTTGCTGGACCTGGAGGGCGCGCTGGCCATCGCCCGTCACTGCCTGGGCAAGTACAAACTGCCGGAACCGACACGGCTGGCCCACCAGATGGTGAATGCCTACCGCCGGGAGCACGGCGCTAACGACTGAAGCCCGGTGACTGAACCGCCTATCTTTGCCGGTATGACCGAACTCCGCACCCGCGTCCGCGCCCTCGCCGAAGAACACACCCCCGCAACGGTGGCGGACCGCCGCCACCTGCACGCGAACCCCGAGTTGAGTTTTGAGGAGCACGAAACGGTGCGTTACGTAGCCGGGCAATTGGAAGAACTGGCCATTCCCTACCGTCGCCTGGCGGGAACGGGACTGGTGGCCGAGATCCGGGGCGGTAGCGGACCAACCATTGCCCTGCGCGCCGACCTCGACGCGCTGCCCATCCAGGAGGCGAACCAGGTGCCTTACCGCTCGCAACGTGCGGGCGTCATGCACGCCTGCGGACACGACGTGCATACCGCTTCCCTGCTGGGTACCGCCCGCATTCTGAAGGGTATCGAACAGGAGCTGCCGGGTACGGTGCGCCTGCTGTTCCAGCCCGGAGAAGAACAACTGCCCGGCGGAGCGACACTGATGATCCGCGACGGTGCCCTGCGCGACCCGGCCCCGGCGGCCCTGTTCGGACAGCACGTACACCCGCCCCTGCCGGCCGGCACCGTAGGGTTCCGACCGGGGATTTACATGGCCAGTACGGATGAGCTTTTCCTGACCGTCCGTGGGCGCGGCGGACACGGCGCGATGCCCCACCAGGCGGTAGACCCCATCGTGGTCACGGCTCAAGTGATCACGGCCCTGCAGCAGCTCGTGAGCCGGGAAAGTGACCCGACCCTGCCCGTCGTCCTGACCTTCGGAAAAATCAACAGCGAGGGGGGCGCTACCAACGTTATTCCCAACGCCGTACACCTGGAGGGGACCCTGCGCACCCTCGACGAGGATTGGCGCCGGGAACTGCACCGCCGGCTGAAGCGGACGGCCGAGGGCATCGCCGCGGCCCTGGGCGGCAGTGCGGAACTGGAAATCCGGCACGGCTACCCCTTTCTGAAGAACGACGAGCCGCTGACGCACTGGGCGCAGTCCGCCGCCCGCGAACTGCTGGGGCCGGAACGGGTGGTCGACCTGCCGATCCGCATGACCGGCGAGGATTTTGCCTTCTATACCCACCACCTGCCCGCCTGCTTTTACCGCCTCGGCGTGGGGAGTCCGTCTCCCGTACATACCGATACTTTCGACGTGGACGAGGACTGCCTGACCACCGGCAGCGGACTGATGGCCTGGCTGGCGCTGCGCCGCTTGCAGGGGGAGGGCTGAGCGGGTACCGTCGGGCGGCACCTTATCTTCGCGGCCATGCGCGCCAAGAAATCCTACGGTCAACACTTCCTCACGAACGAGCATTACGCCCGGCAGATCGCGGAGGCCCTGCAGCTTACCGACCAATACCAGCACGTGCTGGAGGTGGGGCCCGGTCAGGGTATGCTGACCAAGCACCTGCTGGACCGCCGCGATGCCTTTCATCTGAAGGTCTCCGAGGCCGACCAGGATATGGTACACTACCTGAAGGTCCACTATCCGGAACTGGCACCCGACATTCTCGAGGGTGACTTTTTGCGGCAAGCGCTGGAGCGAGTATTCGAAGGAAAGCCGTTCGGATTGGTGGGCAATTTTCCCTACAACATCTCAAGTCAGATCCTGATCAAACTGCTGGATAATTACCACCTGATCCCCGAAATGGTGGGCATGTTCCAGAAGGAGGTGGCGGATCGGGTGATCAGTGACCACGGCAGCAAGGTGTACGGCGTGATCGGCGTGCTGGTACAATCGCGGTACTCCCCTTCCCTGGTGATGAACGTAAGCCGGGGGAACTTCGCGCCCCCTCCGAAAGTAGAAAGCGCGGTGATCCGCCTGGTGCGCCGGGAGCATCCGCTGGTGCCGGACGCGCATTACGGGCTCTTCAAACACGTGGTCAAGAGTGCCTTCGGTCAGCGCCGGAAAATGCTGCGCAACAGCCTGAAGTCTATTTTCCCCCCGGAAGTCATGGCCGACCTTCCGCTCTTCGAGCGGCGCCCGGAGCAGGTGAGCCTGCATGACTTTGCCGACCTGACCGAGCGGGCCGTTCCCTACCAGGCATAAAAAATCCCGCCCCTGCGGTTGCAGGGGCGGGACGGAATAAATTAGCATTAGGTGAATACTTCCTTACGGAGTACTGCGGGCTAGTGCTTGATCACGCGTTCCTCGTGGTGCTCGCCGTTGTCCAGTTGCAGGCGCAGCAGGTAAGCGCCGGCGGGCAGATCACTGACGGCCAGGTTGGTGCGCTGGCCGGTCACTACGGCCTGCTTGACCATTTGGCCGGTCAGGCTGAAGAGGCGAATGATTCCGGCGGGGTTGTCGCCCGGAGCCATGATCGTCAGTTCATCGGTGAACGGGTTCGGGTAGGTTCCTACGGCGGCGGGGCTGCCGTCGGTGCGGGCCTGCAGGAAGGGCAGGCTGGTGTCGTCGGCACCGATCGAGAAGTACTGTCCACCGCTCTTCAACTCGGCCACGAAGGCGATGCCGCCGTCGAAGGTCTCGATGTAGGTAAGGGGTGCTTTCTCGGTCTTGGTACCGGGCTGGCAGACATAGGAGTCGCTGTGGTAGACGGACAGTTCGTGCCGCGACTTGCCGGACAGCTGCTCAAAGTTCTCGATCTCTTCGTTGGTCAGGAAGAAACGGACGGTGATCGGCCGTTCCTTCTTGTAGTTGGTGGCCTCGAGCTTGTAGGTTTTATCCATGAAGATCCCACCGGAGCAACGGTTCTTGCCGCTACCGGCCGTGAGCAGTTTCATCGTGGTACAACCGAAGATCTGGGCGCTGCGGCTTTCGAAACCGCCGATCACCTTCTTGCCGCCGTCCGTGAGGAAGTAGACGTTCTCGTTGCCGCGCATCCGGCGCTCGGCCGAGGTTACTTCGGTAGCGATACCCAGGTGCTTGGCCGTGACTTTCACGTTCTCGAAGCTGAAGCTGTAGGCGGTATTGACCAGGACGTCGTTGCGCCAGCGCCAGCCGAGGTAGAAGGTGGTGCCTTCCAGGAAGTCGGGCAGCGTAGCGGCGAAAGATCCTTCGGCGATCGTGCCGGCGGGGCCGACGAAGGGCTCGAAGTCGCGGAAGTCGTTCCAGGTCTTGCCGTCGAAGGAGTAGGCCAGGTTACCGTAGTCGAAGGGAACGGCTACCGGCTCGAGTCCGGAAACGCCACTCGGAACGTCGGTTTCACCACCGGCTTTCCAGTCGAAGCTGACGTCGACCGTGTGCAGGCCGCGGGCGTCGATGCGGGGAGAAGACAGGACGAAGTCGTCGCCGACCTGGTCATTGCCGTCGTAAGTGGGTACGGGAGACAGGTTACCCAGGGCAACCGGGCTGACCATGGCACCGTGGACTACGGAGGAGAACCAACCGTTGGTACCGTTCTTGAGCAGGGAGGTCGTGGACCAACCGGAGGGCAGGCTGGAGTTGCGCATGTTGTTTTCCAGCAGTACCTCGGTACCGTTGCCGATGGTGAGGGGAACCTCATCGTCCAGGATGGTGATTGTGTGGGGCGTACCCTGACCGAGGCTCATGATGATGGTTTCATCGCCTTCGATGAAGCCGTCGTCGTAGATCTCAACCTGGAAGGTATGGACGGCAAAGCCTTTGCCACGGGTGAAGAACAGCTTGTTCAGCACCTGGTAGTCGACACCCTCCTTGGCGGTACCGCCGAGGCGGACGAAGCCGTCCTTGACGACCGAAGCCTGTACTTCGATGATCTTGCCGACGTTGCAACCGCTGGCATCGGTGATGCGCTCGCTGACGAAGGACACGGGCTCGACGAAGGAGGCTACCTGCTCGCAGTTGAACTGGTCGCCGACGCCGACGCCGTACCAGGCGTTGGTGAGTTCCTTTTCGTAGTTGCCGCAGCTTCCGCCGCCGCTTTCGGTCATGCTGCGCACGAAGGCAATGGAGGCCGCACGGGCTTCCGCGAAGGTGGCGTTGGGGGTCAGCAGCAGCAGGGTACCGTAAGCGATGCGCTCGGATACTTCAAAGCCTAGTCCGCTGACGCTGTAGTTGTCGCCGTTGTCGTTGGTTCCGTCTTCACCCTCGGTGAGCAGGTAGAACCACTTGTTCAGGACGCCGGAGTTGGTGTGAACGCCACACTGGTCGTTGGCGAGGTTGGGGGAACAGTCCTGGCTGACCCAGAAGGCTCCTCCGTAGGTGTCGGGGTCGCCGGCCCGATTGGGCTCGTCCATGTAGCGGAGGGCACGCCATCCGCTATCGGGGTACTGTATACCGCCGTCGCGCTCGTCGATTTGCTCGCCGATGCCCCAAGGTGCCATAATACCGGCCAGGGAAGGATCGACGGCACGGGCCGCGTAGGCTTCGATCGCTGCGCCCCAGATGTCGGAGAAGCCTTCGTTCATGGCACCCGATTCGCGGGCGTAGACAAGGTCGCTGGTGTTGCTGCAAACGGCGTGGCCGATTTCGTGGCCGCAGACGTCGAGGCTCATGAGGGGGGCGAAAGTACCGTCGGGGTTCAGGCCGCCCTGGTAGCTGCCGTCGCCGTAGGTCATGGCCGAGCCGTTCCAGAAGGCGTTATCGTAGGCTACCCCGTAATGCAGGAAGCTCTTGATGGCGATATCGTTGTCGTCGTAGCTGCGGCGACCGTGCACGTCGAGCCAGTAGTCGTATACCATCTGGGTTCCCCAGTGGGCGTCCCAGGCGATGTCATCATTTTCGGCCTCGTTGAATTCTCCACCGCGGCGGTGCTCGGCGACGGTCCAATTCAGGTCGTCGTCGGTAAAGGCCTTACCCTGGGCGTAGAGGGCGGCGATGCTCAGCGGAATACCACCCTGACCGTTCAGGTCGTAGGTTTCCAGACCGTTGCCGCGGGTGTCGTCACGCAGTACGTAGAGCGGGCCGGTAGCCGGAAGGTTGGTGCGGCTGTCGGTCAGGGGCAGTCCGCTGTGGGGGTCGGTGAGCCGGGTCTGCTGGTCGACGAGAATGGTCCGGTTGCCCGCGTAACGGGTTTCCACATTAACGGGCGTGGAGGCATGCTTGATGATGGGGTTCTTGAGCATGATCTTGCCGGTGTGGGCGTTCACGTAGATCCAGGCGCGGCTGAGCGGCTCGCTGGCGTATACGTTGAACTTCCAGGCCAGATCGGGGTCGGCGGCCTCGGTGTCGTAGTCGTCGACGATCACGAGCTCGCCGCCGGGGCGTACCTCATCCAGTTCCCGCTGTACGTGGGACAGGAAGTCGGCGGACCACGCCAAACGAACGTACTGGTCGGCGATGTATTCCCAGGCGTACTGCTTGGCACCGACAAAATCCAGGGCGCGCTGCAGCGCGGCCTCCCGGTTGAGGGTGGGGCTTACGTTTACCGACTGATCAAACTCGTAGTGCTCGCTGCTGAGCAGCTGGAGCCCTTCGGCGTTGGAGACGGCGTTGTAGCGCCCGTGCTCCACCTTCACGCCTTTGTAGTATTCCTGAAAGCGCTCAACGGTGAGGCCGGACTTGTCGCGGGTGGTGTGGTCCAGGGTAGTGGTGATCCCCTGGTCGGCCAGTCCGAAAAGATCGGAGATGACTGCGTCCGTCGCACGACGGGACTGCTGCGCTTTTTCCGTAAATCGCACGAGCGCGGGAGTCTGACGCTCCTCGCTCATGATCATTTCCGCTACTTCGGGGCGAGCCTGAAGTTGTTGGTACTTGTCGGGAAGGGGTTGGGACTGAGGTTGAGCGGAAAGCAGCGAGCAAAAAGCGACGCCCACAGCCAGCAGGCCGGGTCGCGGCGAAAGTAAAGTTCGAAGCATTAGTTCGGTTTTATGGATTTGGAAACGAATTCTAGGGTTGCCGCGAATCGCACGGCTGATTGGTTTTCACTGAGGTGTTTAGTTCCGGAACTGATGGAGGTACGAAAGACCGGGGCCGATCAGATTCCGACTGCCCGAAATTAATTGCACTGACAATAAAAAACCTCATGCTATATGTTGTACCTACAGCAATTTTCCGAATAAATGATGTATCTACACCATTTATCCCAACTAAGCCAAAACCCAGTGATAACAAGGATTTTGGCACCCCACCGCAGGGCCAACACCTCGGACGAGAGGGCCATTTCCGAGGCCGATCAGAGGCCAAAAAAAACCAAAAGTTTTTTCAAATCTTTTCGTCAGATCGCCCACTTTCACCGACAAACGGATAAACAACAACACATTCGTTGTCAGTACATTATAATTATCTGAGTCAATGCAATCGGTGTAAACTCTCAGAACGCCAGGGCGGAAACCGTCCTTTTTAGGGCGTGAACGGGCCCGGATATTTGTCGATGTAAAAGGGAAGGCACGCTTCCCGATTTCCTCGAACAGCCCAAACGAATGTCACTTCTACCCTCTTCCCTCACGACTTACCACCGCGCCTGCCGGTCCGGCCTTTCAGTAGACGTCCGCCTGGGTTCGCCCGACCTTCGGAATTGCGCGGGACTCGGTATCTGCAGCATCCTGCTTCGGGAGGAAATGCCGGCCCGGCCCGCTTGCCCGGACGGACTACCGGCCTACCTGCGGCTGGAGCCGGTCACCGGTCGCCTGCTCCTGCACCTGCTGACCGCCGCGGTCACCCCCTTCCTCCACCGTCGGCACTTTCCGGACGGTTGCCTGACGCTGCCGCAGGACTACGCGCTCCCCCGCGCCCTGACCGATGCTCTTGGACTGCCGGAAGGACCCCACGACATCGCAGCGGGCACCTACCCGATCCTGCAAGACGAGGTTTTCGTCACCTGCTCCTTCCGCCTGGGCGCCGCGCACCTACAGGACGGCCACCTGCGCCGGCCGGCCGCCTGATCGCCACTTCTACTACCATCATTTTCCGGGCCACGGCCCTACACCCTTAAATTTCTTCAGATGCCTACTGAAGCCCCCCCGCTCTATCCCTTTCCCCTCGTGGAGGGCGTGGAAGGACTCTACGCCCGCCACGGCCGCACCAGCCGCCTCCTCTACCTCACCGTCGTCCTGGCCCTACTCATCGCGGCGGCGGCCTTGCCCCTGATCCAGATCGACGTTAACACTCGTAGTCGGGGCATGCTGCGGCCGGGGCTGCAACTGAGTCCGGTCGCGGCGGCGGTCAGCGGTCGCGTCCTGACTTCCAACCTCCGGGAGAACGCGGAAGTCTGCGCCGGCGATACCCTGCTGCGGCTGACTACGGACGAACTGGGATCCGAGGCTGATCACCTCCGGGCCCAGGTCCGCGAACGCCGGCAACTGCTGGCCGATCTGCACGCGCTGGAAGCGGCAACACACCCGGACTACCCTACCCTCGGTACGGCCATCTACCAGCGCGACTACCGCGAGTATCGCCGGCGGCACGACGAGGCTACCCTGAAACTCGACCACGCCCGCCGCCACGCGGAGCGGCAACGCGAACTGCTGGCCACCGGCTCGGTAGCCCGGATGGAGGTGGAACAGTCGGAATACGAACGGGAACTACTCGCCGGACAGCTGCAACAACTCACCGAACAACAACAGCGCAGCTGGACGCAGGACCGCCAGCGCCTGAATCGGGAAGTGGCCGACCTCAGACGCGAACTCCACCGCCTGGACGAGCGCAGCCGGCAGTATGTCGTTACGGCACCGCTGGACGGTCAGCTCACCCAAACGGGAGGATTGCAGGCCGGGACCTTCGTTTCCGCCGGTCAGTTGCTTGCCCAGATCTCCCCCGACGGGGAACTACGGGCGGAAGCTTACGTCAGCCCGGCCGACATCGGCTTGCTGCGGGAAGGATTGCCGGTACGGTTGCAGCTGGATGCCTTCAACTATCAGCAGTGGGGCCTGGCCAAAGCCACCCTCAGCGAGATCGGCACCGACGTGACCGAGATCGACGGCAGTGCGGCCTTCCGCGTGGTTTGCACGCTCCGTGACCGTGAACTGCGACTGCGCAACGGGTACCGCGGCACCCTGCGTAAGGGCATGACCCTCACCGCCCATTTCACCCTGGCCCGCCGCAGCCTTTTCCAGTTACTGCGCGATCGGGTGGACGACTGGCTGAACCCCCTCTACTACTAAAGTCATGAAGAAAACACGCAAACAACACGACGTCACCGACTGCGGTGCCGCCTGCCTGGCCTCCGTAGCCGCGCATTACCGCCTCGACCTGCCCATCGCCCGAATACGGCAGCTGGCGAGCACCGATCAGAAGGGCACTAACCTCCTCGGCATGATCCAGGCGGCCGAAAAGCTTGGTTTCACCTGTCGCGGCGTCCGGGCCGAAGAGGCCGCCCTGCGCACCGAAGCCGAATTTCCGGCCGTAGCCCACGTGATAGTGGGCGGTCGGCTCCACCATTTCGTGGTGGTGTATAAGGTTACAGACAAGTACATACAGGTAATGGACCCCGCCCGCGGCCGGATGGAAAGGTGGACGTGGAAGCGGTGGCGCGAGGAATGGACGGGCGTACTGCTCCTGCTGGCCCCCTCGGCTGATTTTAGCGCCGGTACGCACCGGGTATCCACGCTGTCGCGCTTCCGGGCCCTGCTGCAGCCCCACCGATCGACGCTCGTACAGGCCCTGTTCGGTGCGGTGGTGTACACGATCCTCGGACTGAGCACCTCCATCTACCTGCAGAAGATCACCGACTTCGTCCTGATCAACGGCAACACCCGCCTGCTCAACCTGCTGAGCCTGACCATGGTCGGATTGCTCGCGCTGGCCATCTTTATCGGCACCACGAAGTCGGTGCTGGTCATGCGGTCCGGGCAGCTCATCGATGCGCGGCTCATACTGGGCTACTACAAACACTTGCTGCGCTTGCCCCAACGCTTCTTCGATACCATGCGTACTGGCGAGATCATCTCGCGGATCGGCGATGCGGTCAAGATCCGCGCCTTCATCAACGACGTGGCCATCAACCTGCTGGTCAACGTATTCATCGTCGTCTTCTCCTTCGGGCTGATGTTCACCTACTACTGGAAACTGGCCCTGGTGCTGCTGACCGTCGTGCCGTGCTACGTAGCCATCTACTGGGTTACCAACCGACTCAACCGCCGCCGGGAGCGCGAGCTCATGGAGCGGGCCGCCGACCTGGAAAGCCAGCTGGTGGAAACCGTCAACGGGGTGCGCACCATCAAGCAACTCGGACTGGAAGACTACGCCAACCAGAAAACGGAAACCCGCTTTGTGCGCTTGCTGCAGACCACCTTCCACTCGGGCATGAACGGTATTTTCAGCGGCAATGCGTCGGAGTTGGTCAGTCGCCTCTTCACCATCATCCTCCTTTGGGCGGGTAGCTACTACGTGATCGAAGGCGTGATCTCCGCCGGAGAGCTGCTGGGGTTTTACGCGCTGGTCGGCTACTTCACCGGTCCGGCGAAGGGACTGATCGGCATGAACAAAACCATCCAAAACGCCCTGATCGCAGCCGACCGCTTGTTCGAGATCATCGACCTGGAAAGTGAGGAGGCACCTACCGCGACGGTGGATCTTAAGCCCGCAAGTCTGGGCGATATCCGCTTCCGGGGCATTCACTTCAGCTACGGCTCCCGCAAGAATGTATTTGACGATTTCCATCTTACCCTACCCGCCGGTCAAATAACCGCGCTCGTCGGGGAAAGCGGATCGGGCAAGTCCACCCTGGCCGCCCTGCTGCAGAAACTGTACCCGGTTGACGGGGGCAAGGTATTCGTCGGCGATATCGATCTTCAGTACGTAAGCAACCAAAGCCTCCGCGCCCGCATAGGAGTGGTCCCCCAAAACCTGACCCTCTTTGCCGGCTCCCTGATCGAGAATATTGCGATCGGTGATTATTCTCCCAACCTGGAACGGATACTGACCATCTGCCGCGAACTGGGTTTGCTCCCCTTCATCGAATCCCTGCCCGCCGGCTTCGCTACTTCGATTGGAGAACACGGTACGAACCTGAGCGGCGGACAAAGACAGCGCCTGGCCATCGCCCGGGCGCTTTACCGCGACCCCGATATTCTGATCCTGGACGAGGCCACCTCGGCGCTCGACAGCGGGAGTGAGGAATTTGTACAACAAACCATTCACCGGCTACGGGCCGAGGGCAAGACCATCGTCATTATCGCACACCGTCTCAGCACGGTCATGGATGCCGACAAGATCGCCGTACTCCACGAGGGGCAACTCGTCCAGGAAGGTACCCACGATACCCTACTCGCCCAACCGGGTGCCTACCGGGAACTGTGGGACAAGCAATTCCCCACCCGGGTCCTTCGCCGCCTGGCTGCCTGACCCGATTGGCCACCCAAACAATTATAAACACCAGACAACACTACCACCATGTCCATGATCAAGCAACTCGATCGGCTTCGCCGCATGCACACCCTTATCAAGTTTCGCCGGACCGGCACCCCCGAAGACTTCGCCGAGCGACTCGGCATATCCCAAAGCCTGCTGTTTCGCCTCCTGAATGAGCTGAAAAACCTGGGCGCCCCGATCGCGTACTGCCACCTGCGCCGCAGCTATACCTACCTCTATTGCGTGGAGCTGCAACTCGGCTTCGCCGCCGTGCCGGACAATGTTCCGCCAGATCGTCCACTAGAAGCTCCGGGTGCCAAAGTGCGTTCCCTCCACCCCCCACGTCCGAGCGAGGTAACCGCCATGCGTCGATGACCCCGGTTTTGGACACAATCTACCGCCATGCAAACCTCATTCCTCCCTCCAAAATGCGGCACGCCAGCCGCTGCGCCTACCCGCTCTTTCACCCTCGTGCCCACTGCGTTGGACCGCCACAATACTGCCCCTGATCAGTTCCGCTGGCCGCAACAGATGCGCACCACCGACTAGCGAAGATTTAACCTCACTCCACTCCCAGTGGAGTGGTGCTTCCGATCCTTGCCTTATCGCTGCAACCACCGTCGGGGGCCGCAGAAAGGTTCACCCGGCTCACTACCGATACCCATCGGGGCCAGCCTACTGGACCCTCCATACTATCCGATAAATCAACTCCCCATCAATAATCATTCTATCATGTCAAAACAAGAACTTCGATCCACCTTCGGCGGCTTTACCCCGGTACTCACCTGCGTATTCCCCGCCACCCGCTGGCCCGCGGTTGCGGTTAGTCCCGTAATCGCAGAACCGAGGGAGCCCATCATGGAACCTCCGGCAGTAACCTACTTTGGATTCAGATTCTGAGTTGTACGACGGCTCAGGCTTCGGCCCACAGCCCGGCCAAAGTAAAAAACATAGTACAGCAACCCACCGCTTAATCCCGCACAACAACTCAATAATGCATACTCAAAAATATTCTGCTACGCTCAGGTCTGCTACCAAGTACACCATCCGTTTGGTGGCCATTATTGCACTGATCACCCTTTGTTACAACGGTATCCGAAGTCCCTTCTTTGAATTGGGCTACCAGTTTGGGCGATCGTTCTTTCCGCAGTCGGAGTGCCCGCCCGTGGAATAGCCCGGGTTACTGGGCGATAGCGCGGACGAGGGCTTCCGCACTCCTTACCGCTCCCTCCATATATCCCGGATACTGCTCGGCCGTTTCCGTCCCCGCCAGGTACAATCTACCGCCCCACCGGGCTTGATGGTACAGGGGATGGCCCTGCAGCTGGTGGGGCAAAAGATCAGCGGCAGTACTAGCTGTGGTGTAGGTTTCTTCCGCCCACGGCATATCATAGTAAGCCAGATAATTCCTGATATTTGGCCCATAATATCGGGTCAACTGCCCCAGCACCTTTTCCCTGCGCTGCTGGCGGTCGAGGCGTAAAAAAGTCGGGTCCAGGAAGCCTTTAAGGGCATAGCCCTTGTCCTCCGCATCACCATGGTCGTACAGTTCCGTTACTGGCCCCGCATTGGAAAAGAAGGTCGCAGAATGTCCGTTACGGCGCCAGAAAGGTTCCGGGTAGGTCAACGCGACCTTGATCGACTTACCCATCCAGGTATCCGTGCGCTGCGCAAGATTCACCAACTCCGGGGGCAGAGCGGGATCAAAACATACGGTCCGCAGCAACAAGTCCGGCGGCAGCGTAGATACGACCACCCCAGCCGTAATAGGACCGCCGGCTGTGGAAACCACTATCCCGTCCAAGGTTTGCTGTAGTCCGGAGACCGGTCGTTGCAGATGAATTTCCGTACCCCTCAGCTTCTCTGCTAAGGCCTTGATCAGAATACTACTTCCCCCGGCAATCCGGTAAGTTGGTGCGTCCTCGGGCGGCAGGCGGAGTTGCTGCAACGGCTCGTTCGGCCCGGCCTCAAATATCACCCCTTCATCCCGCCGTTGCTCGAATACGGGCAACCCCAGCTCTTCGAGCAGACTCCACAGTGCTGAATGTTTCTGCCCCAGCCAGGTGGCCCCCATTTCCACGGGCGGGCCCTGCTCGGGGTACAGGGTATAAATCCGACCGCCGAGTCGCTCCTGGGCTTCCAGCACGGTGATGGAGTAACCGCTGTCCCGTAGGCGGTAAGCGAGGGTGAGGCCGGTCAGACCGCCGCCAAGAATCACAAGATCACGATAAGAATGGTTCATAGGGCGCGGCCGCAGGTGCAAGGAAGTGGAAGAGAAGCGCCGGACTAACGGGTTTCCCCGCTTTATGGTTGCCCTCGGATGCAGGCTCGGGCCCGGATTTGGTCAACCACTAATTTCGTTAATCATGTATGGCCTGAGTTTCCGCCGGTGGTACACCAGTACCCCCCGGAGTAAGCCTTCACTTATCCGGCCAGACCGTAATCCTTTCTCGCCCCGCGCAGCGGTATCGGTAAGGATTGGGCAATCCATATAAGAATCAATTCACCAAAAAAATCATCAACCAAGCAAGATTTAACACCACTCCACCCCCAGTAGAGTCAGGCTCCTGAACATTGCAATATCAAAATACACCGGAACGCCGGTGGTGGAAAAGCCAGCTGAATAATCCTCTTAGGTGATGCAGTTTTCCCTCCGATAGCAGCCGATAAATCAATCGATCAAAAAATGAAATGTCGGGCAGATTTAAAACCACTCCACCCCCAGTAGAGTAGCCCTTCAGAAATTTACACCATCAAATCATTCGGGCATACGCCCTCCAAAATTATTTTAAACCCGGTGACGGTCGAGACCCTGCAGCTTATATATTCATCGCGGCACGTCCTCCACAGCACCACTAACTTCATCAAAATGAACGATTACGATATTTTCAAACCCTCCTCACCGGATAGCCGCATCCTTATCCCTCACCTCCCCCTTGACTGGAACGAAAACCTGTCGCTGGAGGAGTATTTAGAACGGTTGGAACGGCGGCGGAAGGCTAATCAAAGATGTCGCTAAAACTTCTCTAGATGCAAGGCCTCAATGTATATGAACTGGGGTTTTACAAAAATCTATCCAAGGTCCATTTAAAGCTTCAGCATTTATTCGCAGTAAAACATCTATGTCTGACTAGCCTATGGCACATTGAGTGTTGAAAGGCTCTTTGCTAAGATTAACATTTTTCATTATTAAATTATTCTTATTATGAATCAGCTTTGTAAATTACATCAGCAGTCCATCTCCGGTGGTTTTGGCTATTATCCCGGTTACAATTATGACGATCACCTCCGTGCAAATAAATTTGCAGCCGGATTAGCCATGTCATCCGTTTATGGATTTTTTGATGGCCTTTGGTCAACCCTCGTTCAAAACGCCAGCTAAACATATCCCGATGAAAGACTTACATGCACAAGCAGTGATAACAATTACCGGCGGTACCTCCGATGATGGACTTGAGAAAGGTCTTGAAGTTGGTTACCTCATTGGCAACTGGGTAGGAACTAAGGTCGGCGAAGCCATCGACGTGACTTTCTATCTCATGAAAGGGTTCGGCTCCTTTTTTAATTAGCACCTTAGACGGTCGCGGTTTAGACCGCGACCGTTATTCATTCTGTCCGCCCAATATGACTTGGAAAAACTACCTATCCCTGGCGCTGATTATCCTGGTGTACATTCTCACTGAAGAAGCAAGGGCATTGTTGATTTCAATTCTGGAAATCCAAGATACACTAGTACAGAACTTGCTGTTCCAATTCCTGACGCTCGGGGGTATCGTGGTCACCTTGTTCTCGTTTCATCAGCCTTTTGAAAAGGAATGGGCACAAATTGGGCCACAGCCCAAATTATACCTTTGGGCATTAGCGGGTACGTTCTTGTTGTCGGCTGCGACAGCGACAGTGGCAAAAATAATTTTCGGGGATGCTTCTTTAAATTCTATTCCCCCAGACCATAACTCAATGTTGCTGTCCTTTCTATCGGTAGTAATCGTGGCCCCCGTATTAGAAGAAATATTATTCCGGTTGTTCATCTTCAACAACGTGTCCGCAATTTTTAATTCTTCCATCTCAATCCTGCTAACCAGCTTACTGTTTGCGGGTCTCCACGGCGTTGGAAAATATGCTTTGGCGGTACTTGGAATGTCCTTCGCGACAACTTACGTCTACGCCAGGACGCGATCTTTAAGATTGGCAATCTCCATTCACGCTTTTTTCAACCTTTTGGGCTGGATGAGCACCCTTTCAAGAGGCACATCAGCCCGGCATGATCTGGAATTCCCAGCCGAATTCGCAATAGTGGCTAACTCCGCTCTCGCCCTCGCATTTGTGGTTCTCGGCTGGCTGATACTGAAGAACAAGGTCCAGCCTTTTCGGCCTTCAGATGGGTGTGTGGGATTCAATTCCAAAACTGGATAGGATTTATGAATGGAGCTACCCTGATCCCCTATCTCATCCTAATACTAGCCGCGGCCATCTTCCTCTACGCCATGCTCAAGCCATCTACCACGGGTGAAAAATGAGCTCTTGGCCCATACTCCAGTTTGCCACCGGTATTCTCCCATGACTCCCGTAACCGTCCGGCAGAACGGCACCATTCTCCTCACGGTGGGGTGGGTCAGTTACGCCCTCATTATGGGCTTTTTATCCAATCTACTGGCGAATGGGATTGAGGGAAAAGGAACGATCATTCATTTTTCCTTTCGGGTCCTTGCCCTGCTCCCCCCAGTTTGTTATCTGGTTTACCGCGTATCACGCCGCCGGTGGCGGCCGCGACAGTCAATGGATTTTTCCCTGGTTTTCCTTTTCGCGGTTGCCTTATTCCTCTTTCTGGCTATCCCGCTATTCAAACTGGAATTCCCCTTTCACCCAGGCTGCATGGTTCTGGCCACGACCGGCACACTGGTGTTGGTCACCTTTGAGGAGCTGGTCTTCCGGGTGCTCCCCTTCCGGCGCCCCGTCCTCGGCGGACTCCGGCGGCGGCAGCACACCTACGCCCTCCTCTTCGGTCTGGCCCACCTCGGCAACCTCCTCTACACCGGCGACCTAATGCTCACCCTCAGCCAGGTATGCCTTGCCTACGGCCTCGGCATGATCCTTTCGGCCGTGTACCTGCGCTACGGCCGGGTGCGCCACGTGGTGGTCTTCCACTTTCTGGTCAACATCACCAAAGAGTACGATTTGCTCTGCAGCCGGGAGGCCGTCCCGCTGGTGCCCCTTCAGGACATATCCTGGGCGGTGCACGAACTACTGCCCTTCAGTGTATTGCTGGGCGGATTGCTGGCCGCGGCGTCCCATGCTATTCTGCCCGCCGACACGGTGACGCGGCTCCAGCGGGCGCCGGCCACCTAATCCCAATAATCCAGCGGTGGCTTCCGGTCGCTGGATATTCCGATCGGTCTGACCCCCCTATTCCGAAAACCTTTGACCCCCTGATTCCGGAGCTTTGACCCCCCAGAATGTGGAAAACATTCCGGAGGTCTGACCCCCTGGCGGATAGCCGCGCGCTTTGCCACCTTGAGCGATCACCAACCGCTCCCGTCGTGGCTACAATCAAGCGCATGGACCAGATCAGACGCATTCTCCAGACCCTGCACCAGCTGGGTTCTATCAAGGCCACCGCCGCCCGCCTGGGCGTGTCCAAAAACACGGTGCGCGAGTACAAACGGCGGGCCGAAG
>NZ_SRSF01000010.1 GCF_004803465.1 Neolewinella litorea
TGGCGTCGCCGGTAATCCCCTCCTGCGGCGGTGAGCACCGCAGATTGATAAATCCGTCGCGACCTACTACCGCTGGCTCCGGTTGCGGACTGTCTCGCCGCCGCCGCCGGCGGCGCCAGTAGTGAAAGGTGGCGTAGCTGATACCTTCCGTGGTACAGAAGTCTTTGATGGTCTTTCCCGAAGTCGCTTGCCGGTCCAGCAGGGCGTACATGCGGCTGGCTTTGTCCATGGTTGCTGTTTCCAGCAAAGGTCAGGCCGACCAATCAGCAGAGAAAGACGCGGTTGCTCGGACGCTTACCCTTCTTCCACTTGTAGAAGGTCGCGGCGCTGATCTGGTGCTGTCGGCACAGATCGGCTACGGGAGTGCCGGCGTCGGCCTGGGCCAGGATCTCGAGCCGCTGGGTGGGGGTGAACTTGCTTTTTCGCATGGTGAAACCACTTTGGGAAGATGAACTAATTTAGGGTCAGTTCTACTAAAAAGTGGTTGCGGGGAGGGGGAAGCGTACAATAGCTTTTTCCGGTCCTGCGGGCTCAGAGTGCGCGGCAGCTTTTCTGTGGCTGGGGGTGAGGTAGTTTGCGGTAGCTTTTTCTATTCCTGCGGGCTCAGCAGTGCGCGGTAGCTTTTCTCTGGCGTGCGGCGGGGTAGCTCGCGGCAGCTTTTTCCGGTCCTGCGGGCTCAGTGACGCGCGGTAGCTTTTGTCAGCCCCAGCGTTGGACTGATTGTCGGTTGATTCTGTGTCGGTTCTGGCATTTCCGCCAACGGGTGCGCCCACGCAGCCGGGGCACCGATAAGTTAAAGGTAAAAACTCTAACCCCACCCACGAGGGCGCGGCGCGGCGGCATGGACCGAAACCGACCACCGTGAGCTTTCGGACCATTGACGACGGGACGAACCCGGGCACTGTTAGCACTAACCAGCACATCAGCTACCCAGCCCCGGTTGACGTTGGGCGCGGTGTTGGGCGAATTTCTTTTTCCACTTTGGATTGCTACTATTGCATCTCCACTGCCATTCACTCTACCGCATCATTTCGTCCCACTAGGCACCTTACAATATGGAGCTCGCTAGAGATGGTAATTAATTTAAAGGGAGTCTATCTCATCCATCCTTCTACAATAAAATTTTTCGCGATGATTAATGAATCCTTACCACCTTTATCTGACCGAAACAGAAGTTCAAACCTTGCCCCGTACTTATCACCCCAGGATCCTTCATAGATCGTAAATTCTTTGGCGTAAAGGATTGTGTCACTATGAGATACTACCATCTTGGTGTCCTCAAGGATTGATTGACTAGATAGCCGTTCGTTAGTTTGAATATCGAACACCTTGAGATGTAACTCTCCTTCCTGATAAGGTTTGAAATTAGTGGTATAGTAGTATATGCCAGGCTGGAATGAGTTAACTAGTTGCAGCTGTACGCCCTCCTCATTCGCGAAAGCAGGAAAGGAGTCAATAGGTTCGTAGATATCAATCCCCTCCGGGATTTCTTTGTGTGCACCATAGTAGTCAGGAGTAGCGAACGTCAATATAAATGATACAAGTACAAATAATCCAACTGCCATACATAGACTTAAACCTATTGCTAGCAACTTTCTCTTTGGTGATCTGAGAGCAATTATAAAACTGAGCACTGCATTTATCAAAAACAACCACAATGCTACGTCAATCATCCAGTCATACCTGAACCCAGCTCCAAGAATGAAGACTAGAATTGGAACTGCGTATACTGTGATTGCGATTCTGTATCTGCTCATACTTAATTATCCCTCTTCTCTTCGATCCGCTTCTATCTATATCGACGGTGCTTGAAGTTTACTGCTTACGCTCGGGGAGCGTGATTATTTGTTTAAGGGTTTGTGGTAAATGTAGTGACCGCCTCTGATGGCGGTCATTTCGCCCAACGATTACATCTGCGCCGTGCGTCCCGATAGGGCGCATGGACATCAGATGTGGTGTTGGGCGAATATTCATCTGATAATTTGGTAGGTGCCAGATTGTAGCTTCACATACTCTCTTCCATTTGACTTGAAATAATTCCACAGTGGCTCATCAAATATGTGATCTAAATTTAGGCCTTCGCGTGTAGCATCTAAAGTAAATAGTTTGTTGTTTCCCATATTTGGAATGTACAACATCCCTTCATCATCTATCCACAAAGATTCTGGATATGCTAAAAATTTATTGCTTTGCGAATCAGTATCCTGCCATTCAAATTGACCATAAGTATCTTCGACTACAGAAGTTGATAAATTTATTCTTGCAATCGTATGGCCAGTAGGAAATGTTAACCACAAATGGTCAGGGTTTTCTATTTTTATATCGTAACATGTGTGTCCATTACTGAAATGGATAGGGATTTTATCTATTAATTTTCCGTTGCTATCAAACTTGAATACATCCCACTCCTGATAGAAATGCAAATATAAAAAACCATCAGAACTTCGCTGAATTGAAAAATGCTCAAGCCCAACCGAAAAAAGCTTTTGCATTTCAGTGTAGCTCGGACCAACTAAATCAATCAGTAATTCGTGTGCTTCTATTTCTGTTATGCCATTATCACTGTTTAATACAAATATTTTGGTAATTTCATTGTAATTGCCATACGTACAAACGCAATATACATCTGATTCTTTTTTGTGGACTACAGATAAGCTATCTAAGCCCACAATCTTTTCTAATTTCACAATCCATTGGTTTTGTCCAAGTAAAGGAGACTGACCTTGACCAGGATATTTAATGTACTTCTAGGTCTCTAGATGGACTAGCATGTGTTGTTATGTGCCGGCCTAAATGTCGGCATTTCGCCCAACGAATGCGCCCACGCAGCCGGGGCTCCAATTGCTCGAAGGTATCAATTTTGACTCCACCCACGAGGGGGCGGCGCGGCGGCATGGACCGAAACCGACCGCAGGGAGCTTTCGGTCCATTGACGACGCGACGAACCCGGGTGCCACAAGCACGCACCAGTACTAAACTTACCCCAGCCCCGGTTGACGCTGGGCGCGGTGTTAGGCACAGTATTTTTTTCTATAAATATCCACATTCGTTTGTAGACTTCAGCAATAAATTATTAATGATTTTTATATAAATTAATAAGGAACTAAATTTTACGTTTGGTATAATATGGTGTGATTTCATTTAGAAGAGATTCAATCTCATTAGGAGAATAGTATCCAAATTTTGGATGCCATCCAAACCCAAAATTACTTGGAGTTATAAATGCAGGTATCCTTCCGTTCTCTGTAATGATAATAAGACCTATAGTATAGTTATTAACCCCATTTTGTTTTTTATATTCAAGATCTAAATCGATCAATTTGTCTTCAGGAAATTTATGTGAAACATCAATTATATATATTGATTTGACAGTAGTATTCGTGTCAATAATTTTATACCAGTACTTTGATGAGTCATTCTCAAACTCTATAGCCTCCTCAAGCGCAAAAACTTTGCAATAGTCTATTTCGTCATATTGTGACCTAGCCCCTTCAGGTAATTCAGTACGACATTCCAACTTATAAGTAGCGGTCTGAGTATTGAAATAAAACGCATTAATGTCCCAAACTATCTTTACGCAATTTCCAATCAGACAACGTAATAATGCAACCTGATCTACATTAACTCGTAAATCGATCATTTGGTTTTACTTTAATTTGAATTAGACTATGTTTTTAGTTTTGGCAGCCAGAATAATTATCATTCTTACCAAGTCTGGATTTCCCGCTACATTTGCATCACTCAAAGTAGTTATTCGCAATCATTCCAGCACGTATTAGAGGTCCAACTTGAATCCAGTTAAACTAGCCAGCGGTTTTACAAATAAAACGATCTTTTTTCCATCGCGCTAGTCCTTTTTTGAATTTTGTTGTCTGCCAACGATCCGATATTACAGACTAGTAAGACTGCCGAGATCGATTTTCTCTGTATGAACATCGAGCACAAAATTACTTGACTTCGCAATACGGAGTTTTGATAACTGTTTCAGTGATTGTGCCTAACGTTTAGTACATGCGGCGTGCGACGTCAGGAGCATGACCGTTATGTACATTGTTATCGGTATACCTTTTACTTTTCTACTTTAATTTTGTTTTTTTCAAGTATTCTAATTTGATAGGGGATAATTTGAATCTTTTTTAGACCTAAATGTCCAAATCCTAATTCTTCCTCTGTGTTTTCAATAATACCAATTATTTCTAATTTAAGCGAATATTTCCAATAATTTTCATACAAATGCGAGAACTTTTTGCTTAAATTTACATTTAGACGTTCTTGGTAATTTTCTTCCGTATTCAAATATACTTGATAGTCCAATTCGCACGGTGTTTTAGATGTTAAGCTCCAGTACTCTTCAACTCCCGTATAGTATGCGATTGTTGAGATGTATTCTCCTGATTCTATTCGATATAATTCGCAAAAATCAGTCAATTCAAGTTCCGGTGGTCCATCATAGGGTTTAATTATATAAGTCTTTGAACAGCTCTGAAAAGCGATTAAACTTAACAATACTCCAATAATTTGTAGGTTATCCATTTCTTCTGGTTACCGATAACGGTTGGTGTATGTGGCGTGCCGACCGAATGGGAGGCATGAACATCATACACATTGTTCTGCGTTCGTTTTTATTTTTTCAATTTCTTCCAATCAGGTTTACCTTGTTTCCTGTACTTTTCAATTGCATCATTCCAAAAATCAATCATTCCACTATCTGCAGGTCGTTTTATTCCTGTTCCATTCCAATCCATAGGTTCAGAAGCACTTAGTATATCACTAACATCAAATGTGTTTTCTGATAATTCATAATGTTCTTGCAAGAAGTAGAACATTACCCAAAATGCATCTTCTGATGTTAAATCCTCATTTTTGAATTCAGCCATTTTTATTTTTCAAGTAATTTAAAAGGTTAATCAAATGTTGTTGAGTGTGACTATAAAACATTAGTTCAAAAAACCACCAAGCATCATTTTCACTATTATTTTCACTTCTCCACTTAATTTCCAACAAGTCATAAATTATATCTGATAAATCATCAATTGCATCTCCGGTCCCTGTTTCAGGTTGTTTGAGTATTTCTTCTAAATTTAGAATTGAGTGATACCAACCGAAATCTTTAAAATTGCTTTTTACACTTTCAATTACATTTGGATAAATTTTCTTCTTGTTGAAATCTTCGTATTCATTTTCATCAAATACATAATCTATTTGGAAGTATTTAGAGTATAATTTAACAAGGTTTATTTCTAAATCTTTTTCCTTATCCTCAATTTCAATATTAGGATTTAAACCATATTTGATAATTTCATTTATTATTTCGATTAACTCTTCCACTTTTGGTTTCTTTTATTCTTAATGACGCAGAACATTAATACACCCGCATTGCACTTGCGCACGCAATGGCGGTGAAATTATTGACGGGTGTGCGCCACCCGCCCGCCAATAATACGTAATGTCCCGGGGTTGCGGGGGGCGGAATTGACGGGTGTGCGCGGGTTGACGGGTGTGCGCACCTGGCAACCCCGCCGCGCCACCCCCCGCAGCGCCTCCATTACAACGTTCTGGCCGTCTCTAGCCTATACCCCATCCCGCCTTTAAGGGTTTTCCTCCCCCCCGCCCCCGTCGGTTAGCCGGTCGAGCGGACTGATGATGCGCTGCCGCTCCTTACTGGAGATGTGGGTATAGATTTCGGTGGTCCGACTGCTGTTGTGACCCAGCAATTCCTGGATGTGGCGCAGACTCGTCCCCTGCTCCAACAAGTGGGTGGCGTAGCTGTGGCGCAGGGTGTGTACCGTGGCGTGAGGATTTACCCCGCTCCGCTTCACCGCCCGCTTGAGGATGGCCTGTACGCTGCGGGGGGAATACTGTCCCCCGTGCTGCCCCTCGAACAGCCAGTAGTCCGGTTGGTAAGCTTCCACGTACCGGTTCAGTTCGGCTATCAGCGATTGCGGCAGCGTGGTATACCTGTCCTTGTTTCCCTTGCCGCTGCGGATGTAGATCTGCAAGCGGTCCACGTGTATATCCGCCAGCCGCAATCGGCACACTTCCCCCAGCCGCAATCCGCCGCCGTAAATCACCTTTAATATGCACCTATGCTTCGGATTCTCCACGGCGGCGAACAGCCGGCTCACCTCCTGGGTGCTCAGCACCTGGGGCAGCTTGTGCTCCTTCCGGGGTCGCAGTTCAATAAAGGTCTTCTCCCGCCCCTCAATGTGCTCCATCCAGAATTTCAGGGAATTCAACAGCTGGTGCTGACTACTGGAAGAATACCCACCCGCGCCCGAGCGCCGCAGGATATACTGCTTCACCGTTTCAGTGGTCACGTCCCCTGGCTCCAGATTCGCGCATGCCCGGAAGAAACCGCGCAGGTGCGCCATATATCCCTTCACCGTCCTCCACGAGTACCGCTGCACGCGCAAGGCTTCCTCCGTTCGCAGGAGCCGTTCCTGCCACCGCGCCGGCAGCGTCCTGGTTTCTCCTTCAGAACCACCTTCCCCCCGCCGCTTAGCCCTATCCGGCGCTTCCACTAGCGTATACGTCCATTCCAGTCGATCCCGTCCCACTGCATCACTTAATCCCCGAAGAGTTGCCGCGACCGCGGGTGCCGACCAATACCGTTGTTCCATATGATACCTCACGCCCGCAATGTGCCCGCAAGCCGCCGGGAAGTTTTCAATGTATCCCTTCGGCCGAAATACGTAGCGCGTCCCCGTTCGCCCCACCACCTTCTGAATTAAGACCATATTTCCCATCGTTTTGCTCCAAAGGAAACCGGTCCACCGCAAACCATCCGTTTTTATCCGTATATAATCGAATATATGCGTTTACATACGGCTCCGCCTCCCATGCGTCGCAGCCTTCCGCAACCCGGCATCCATATACCCTGATCGTGGGACGAACCCATGCCTGAATATAAAGTATGTACCCAAACCCATGGGCCTTCGTCCCTTCCCCGGCACCCGCGCCCCGCCGCCCGAATAAGACCGGACACAGAAACCAGGCGCTATTGCCCCCCAACCCCTACCTTCCCCTACCCGAGCGAAGCAAGGGACAAAAGTCGTACCCCGAAACGCCCCTACCCGAGCGAAGCAAGGGATAGGATGCCACCCAGTAACGCCCCCACCCGAGCGAAGCGAGGGACAAATGCCACACCCCATTCACTCCTTCACCCATTCACTCCTTCACCCCTTGACTCACCCGAGCAAAGCGAGGGGCAAATGTCACACCCCATTCACTCCTTCACCCATTCACTCCTTCACCCCTTGATTTCCATAGCCCAAATAGGCCTAGGCGACATAGCCCAAAAAGCCTACCTACCCCTCCTGGCCACCCGCGCCGACGTAGAACCTTGGCTCTGTACCCGGGACACGGCGGTGCTGGAGCAGTTGTCGCGGCAGTACCGGATCGCGAACACCTTCCCCAGTGTCCGGGAAGTCATCGCGCGGCGGCCCGACGCCGCTATGGTGCACAGTGCTACGGAGAGTCACGCCGACATCGTCGGGGCGCTGCTGGACGGGGGGATACCGGTGTTCGTGGACAAGCCCCTTTCCTACTCCCTCATTGAATCGGATCGCTTACTCCAATTGGCGGCCCAACGCGGCGTCCCCCTCATGGTGGGCTTCAACCGGCGGTATGCCCCGCTGGTCAGCGCCCTGCGGCGGCAAACCAACCCGTTACAGGTAACCTGGCACAAGAACCGGGTGGACCTGCCGGGTGAGGTGCGGACTTTCGTCTTCGACGACTTCATCCACGTAGTCGACGGGCTCCGCTTCCTCGCCCCCGGACCGGTGGAAGACCTCAACGTACACGCCCGGCTACGCGACGGACGCCTCACCAACCTGCAAGTCCGCTGGCGCACCGGCGAAACCCTCCTCACCGGCGGTATGAATCGGGTGAGCGGCCGCACGTCTGAAACGATCGACTACCACACCCCGGGGCAACAGTGCACCCTCCACGACCTCCACTCCGGCGTCCACTACCGCGCCGCAGAGCGCACCGACCTCTCCTTTAACCACTGGACGCCCACCCTGGAAAAGCGCGGCTTCGTGGCCATGATCGACGACTGGCTGGAGGTCGTCCGCCGCGGCAACCACGATGCCCCGCGCGCGGCAGACATTCGGGCTACCCACGCGCTCTGCGAAACCATTGTAGAACGTATTGAATTGGGTGATACAATGGGTAGGTAGCGGCTGGCGTCGGCACGCTTCGTATGGCCTTCGATTTACCACGGATGACCACCAATTTTGTCTTACGGATTTACCTAAATACTGCCCACGCGGCGCGTGGGCGATCCGACGTGCGGAGCACATCTCCCAAAAATCCGCGCCCGAATCCGCGTGATCTGCGGTGAAAAAAACGAAAGCTTCCGAAGGAAGCGAAGCTCAGAGTTCCATGCTTTACACGCTTCGCGTGCGGGGTTTTTACCGCAGAGGTACGCAGAGGGGTTTCACAGAGATGCACAGATTCTCCACGGTGAATACCAAATAGCAGGAAGGTCGCCCTTACAGCCGGCCGGATGCCGGGCCGCGGCAGGGCGTATAAAAATACACACTGTATGAGCCGGGACGGAGTCGTGTGGTGTAACGAAACACTATTCGGATCCCCGGCAATGAGGCCTTACCTGGGAACGTGCGAGTTTGTGGATTTTAGCCCTGACGTGGTTTGGCAGCCGATCAAGCCGGATGTAGAGGCTTGATTTTTTGTTTCTTTTTTATCAAGAAAAAAGAAAAAGCACCAGAGCATCAAATGCCCACACGGCGCGTGGGCGGTCCGGGGTGAGCAGCACATAACCAAAAAATCCGCGCCCAAATCCGCGCCCAAATCCGCGCCCAAATCCGCGTGATCTGCGGTGAAAAAAACGAAAGCTTCCGAAGGAAGCGAAGCTCAGAGTTTCATGCTTTACACGCTTCGCGTGCGGGTTTTTTTACCGCAGAGGTACGCAGAGGGGTTTCACCGAGGCACACAGACTTTGCCAATGCGTCGCGGGGGCAGCCCCGGGCCACCCGGAACTTTCACTCGCCGAGTGAAAGTCAGCAATAGACAGGAGAACCCCACGGAAAACACTCTGTGATACCTCTGTGATGCACTCTGAGTACTCTGTGGTAACCTACCTAAAAACATCTTCAAAAACCAAAAAACGGGTGCCGGCTGTAACACAGCCGGCACCCGTCCGAAGCAAAAACAGGCGTCTCTACTCGAAGCCGATCTCCTCCAGCGCGGCGTGGCTGATCTCAATAGCCTCCAGGGGGGTCTCGTCGAAGGTCATGTCCTGCTCCACCAGGTAGAACTCCATGCCGGACTGGTCCTTCGCCGCCAGAATGCGATCGAAGTCGATCGATCCGGTGCCTACGGGAGCAAAGCGGCCCTGATCGTCGATGTCCTTCACGTGCCAGGCCTTGAAGCGGCCGGGGTACTTGTTGAAGTAGTCGACGGGGTCGGCGCCGGCCTTGGTGACCCAGTAAAGGTCCATCTGGAAGTTCAGGTGCTCGGGGTTGCTGTGCTCGATGAAGTAGTCGATGGGGATGATGCCTTCGTTATTGGCCACGAACTCGAAGTCGTGGTTGTGGTAGAGGGTCTGCATCCCCTGGGCCGCGGCTTTGGCGGCGATCTCGTTGATGATGTCGGAAGCTTCGGCCACCGTGCCGCTCATCCCGAGGGTACGCGTCGCGGGGTCAAATTTGAAGCGACCTTCCGGCGGAACCGGAATGACGAAGTACTGGAACCCGGCCTCCTTGGCGGCGGCAATCATCTCGTCGGCGTTCTCTCGGGTGACGTCGCCGTGGTGGCTGCTCATGGGTTTCAGGCCCACTTCGGCGAGGTAATTCTTGAATTCCGTTGGTGTCATGCCGTAGAACTTGCCATCGCTGTAGCCGGCCGCCTCGATGTAGGCGTAGCCCAGATCAGCTACTTCCTGCAATACGGCTTTCGGGTCCTGGGACATGGTATCCCGCAGGGTGTAGAGCGCGAGTCCGCCGAATGCATTTGCGGATTCAGGTACCGCCGTGGCACTGCTGGAGTCGGCCCCCTCCCGGGTGCCGCCGCACGAAATCAGGCCAAACAGGAGGACAAACCCCAGTAAAAAGGAGATGGAACGGAACATAGCGGGTAAATTTTGTACAAGGATACCACATTCGGTGGTGGTGACCCAATCATTTTGTGGGGAATGTGGTGGGTCTGGTAGTTGGTATTTCGAGATAAGCGCTATTCGATCCCCGGGTAGTCGGGCCTGCGTCTCCCGGGTAGTCGGGCCTGTGGCCCGACCGATAAATGACCGACGAGCGGACAGCTACAATTATCCACTATACAGACGTGAAGCTGATGCGCACCCCAGAGAGAATTGCCGGGTAGTCGGGCCTATGGCCCGACCGATAAATGACCGACGAGCGGGCAGCTACAACTATCCACGATTAACATAAATCTGATGCGCACCCCAGGGAGAATTGCCGAAGCAATGAGTACAGTCATAAGCTGGGGCAGCGGTCCAACCCGACTACTCCGAGCCACAAATCCGGAGACCCATTACCCGCTCCGGCACCCGCGCACGCGCCCACAGTCCTACCTACACCTCCTGGGCAATCTGCCAGCCCGTATACGCGATGTAGACCAGCAAAAGCAACCCCGCCTCCCAGCGGTCGAGCCGGCGATGCCCCCCGGAAAACATGGCGACGAACAGAACGAGCGTGCCCCCGATGAGCAGGTAGATCTCCCGGTTAAAGCTCGCGTTGTAGCCGATGGGGTTGACGGTGGCGCTGACCGCAATGATGAAGAGTACGTTGAAGATGTTGGAACCCACTACGTTGCCGATGGCAATGTCGCTGTTCTTCTTGAGGGCCGCCACGGCGGAGGTCACCAGCTCGGGCAGCGAGGTGCCCGCCGCGATGATCGTCAGGCCGATGATCTTTTCACTAACGCCAAGGTTGGTGGCGATGGAGATCGCATGGTCGACCACCAGTTTGCCGCCGAAGACCAGTCCGGCCAGACCGAACAAGATCAGAAAGGTGATCTTGAGCGTCGTGGGTTGATCCCCGGCGACGGTCTCCACGGGCGGAGCCTCGGCCCGCATCTGCCGAAAGACGTACCACAGGAAAGCTGCAAAAAGCAGCAGAAGTACGAAGCCGTCCAGCCGGGAAAGGCTCAGCGCGCCGCCCAGGAAGAAGTTATTCGACAACGACAGCAGTACGGCGGCGGCAGCCAGCGACATCGGGATTTCCTGCCACACCGTGCTGCGCTGCACCGTGATCGGATAGATCAGCCCCGCAATACCCAGAATGAAGAAGAGATTGAAGTTGTTGCTGCCCACCACGTTGCCGTAAACGATGTCGGAATGGCCGTCCAGAGAGGCTATGAGGTTCACGACAAGTTCCGGAGCGGAGGTGCCGAAAGAAACGATCGTGAGGCCGATCACGAGGTCGGAAACCCCGCGTTTGCGCGCCAGGGCGGAGGATCCGTCCACGAGCCAGTTGGCACCGAAGATCAGCAGGACAAAGCCCAGAAGGATGAAGGCAATGGAAAGTAGCATAGGCCAACGGGATTATCGGGGGCGAAGCCGCGGGAAATTCACCGAGTCTTCACCGGGAAATCGTTAGCGAAAGTAGGGTGGCCGCAGAATGGATGGCGATTTATTTTTGGATGTTTGCAAACGGATTACAGGCTATAGATTCCTCAGCCACCGGGCCCGCTAATCATTTCCACATCCTTACCCAAAACGGGCCCGAAGGGCACGCAACCTAGCCAGCGGGGTCAGCAGCGCAACGCGCGAAGGGCCCCGCGAACATTATTCAGCGGGGTCAGCAGCGCAACGTACTCAGACGGGCCCGAAGGGCACGCAACCCAGCCAGCGGGGTCAGCAGCGCAACGCGCGAAGGGCCCCGCGAACGTTATCCAGCGGGGTCAGCAGCGCAACGTACTCAGACGGGCCCGAAGGGCACGCAACCCAGCTAGCGGGGTCAGCAGCGCAACGCGCGGAGGGCCCCGCGAACATTATCCAGCGGGGTAGGCAGCGCAACGTACTCAGACGGGCCCGAAGGGCACTCAACCCAGCCAGCGGGGTCAGCAGCGCAACGCGCGGAGGGCCCCGCGAATGTTATCCACCGAGATAAGCCGGTAGCCGCTGCTGCAAGAAGTATTCCCACCCTCCCCGGCAACTTTCCTCGGTAAATTCCGGGACGTCGTCGGGGAAGGTCTCCAGCCCCTCGTTGAACACGGTTACCCGGGTGCCGCCGTCGGCATCGGCCAGGCGGAAGGTGACGGGACCGGCACCGGGGTACTCCGCGTAGGTCCAGACATAGGTGATCTCTTCCCCGGGCACCACGCAGGTCACCTCCCAGTGGGCGGTGAAGGTGCGTTCCGCCGACTGCATGGGGAACCGGGTGGTAAATCCTACCTCCGGCCGGAAGTCGGGGATGTTTTCGAAGTACCATTCCCGCATTTGCCCGGGTTGGGTGAGGGCAGCCCATACTTCGGAGCGCGGGTGGGGAAGTTCTACGGTGAGGGTGACGGCCATTTCAGGTCAGTTGGGGAGTTTGTGGTTAGTTGCCGTTGTCGGCTTCGGATTGCTCGGAAGACTACGTCCACCGTCGCGGAACCGATCGATCAAGTGAAGTGTAGGCGGTGGCCGGTTACTTCCTCCCTAACTTACGTTTTCCAGTCGGCATTGCCCCCTCAGCCGCGGCGCGCCGTGGTGGAATAGACGATTTCGTAGACCCGCGGCTGGGGACCGTAGGGTCCGATCACGGGCCGGATGTGCTGTTGCTTGTCCTCGTCCTGCCGGAAGGAATCGAAGGCGGCCTTGCTTTCCCACTGGAAGTAGTTGAGCACCTTCTCCCCGTCGGTACTCAGGTGCAGGTGGGAGGAGATGAAGCCCGGCTGCCGACAGACAATGTCGTGCACCAGGCCCTGGATCTTTTCACTCAGTTCCTTCTGCTGCCGTGGCTCCACCTGGAATTCAAAAATTACGGTATGGACATCATAGTCCTTCCCGATGCGTCCCTGTGCCATAGTGTGCGTTTTGCCGGGTAGCGCAGACCGGATCGGCGCACCCGCTCGATAAAAAATTGCCGTCTCCTAAGTTAAGGCGCTGATCCGGAACGTGTCAACTCCACCCTCACCCCGATCTAGTACAATTCTTTGGGCGCGGACGCGGGTGCCACACCCGGTTCGGGATGCAGGGCCCGGCTGGTTGCCACACCCTTACCTGGCCAGGAATACCAGACCGTTGGGTCGGTTGACCCGCCCGAAGGGCGCCACGCT
The DNA here is from genome assembly GCF_004803465.1 of Neolewinella litorea. Lineage (GTDB taxonomy): Bacteria > Bacteroidota > Bacteroidia > Chitinophagales > Saprospiraceae > Neolewinella > Neolewinella litorea. The sequence goes on from NZ_SRSF01000010.1 coordinate 13,243, forward strand.
GAAGTCGGACAGGTCGATGCGGCTGAGGTGGTCGTCCATCGCATTGCTCACGAGGGCGTACCGGCCGTCGGGGGTCATCTGTACGTTGATCGGTGCCCGTCCGCATGCAAGCCGGTGTAGGACCTCCCCGGTAGCGGCGTCAATCACCAAAACCACGTTGTCGAAGGGGGCCGGCGCGAAGATCAGGGATTCGTCGGGGCTGAGGGTGGAATACAGGATCTGCCCTACCCCCAGGTCGCTGAAGTGCCGCTCGACGGACAGCGCGGCGGTGTCGATGACGAACAGCTCGTCGCGGCAGCTCACCAGCAACTTGCGGTCGCGGTCCAGCGGAGCTACGCCCCGCACCGGGGTGGGCGTCGCAAAGTGGCCGGTTGAATCGCCGGTGGTGGCCGACAGCCGGTACAGTCCGCCTGCCCCGGCTTGCAGGTACACCGTCTGTCCGTCGGGCGAGAAGGTGAAATTGTGGTTGCCCGTCGGCAGGGGAAATGACCGCACGATGCGCCCGCCCAGTGTATCGTACACGAGCATCGAGTCGCCGTATTCCACGTTGACGTACAGTTCGTTCGGGTGCCCGGGTCGCAGCCGGATGCCGTGCGGGCCGCGGCTGGTATCCACCGCCCCCGGCCGGTAGGTGGGCCACAGACCGGCTGCCGAAAACCCTTCCACGTCGATCACCGATACGGTAGTGCCGGGCGTCCCGATGGTGTAGTCGTAGTCCTCCACCCCGAAGTTGGATACGTAGGCCCGCCGCTGTGCCGGGTCCAGGGCAATCTCGTGGGGATTATAGCCCACCCGCACGCTGTCGAGCACCCGCCCCGCCGTGTCCAGCAGTTTGACCTGACCGCTGCCCTGCTCCACGACGAGCACCCGCCAGTCCGCGCCGCCCGCCGCAGGCACGACCACGTTCGTGCGGCAGGCCACGACCATCAGCAGGAAATACAGCAGGTGAAGGGGGGCAAGACGCATAACGGACCATTGTACCCGGAAGATAACGGCTTTTGCCCTGCGGTTTTCACCCATTCCGCGGGCCGCGATAGCTTAGCCCCGAAACCACAATACCCGGCGGCTAGCCGGTCGGTCCGGTACCTGCGCTCCGCCGCCCGCCCTTGTGCCTCAGCCCTCACGGACCGACCGGTCCCCGGTAAGCAAAGGTTGCCCCGCCTCGCCGCACTCTCAAGGGGCCGTTACCGCCGTATGAAGCGGTACAGGTAGGGGGCCCGGTGTGATCCGCCGGAGTATTTCTTTTCCAGGCGTTCCAGCACGTTCAGGTCCAGGATTTTCTTCTGGAAGTTGTTGCGCGCGAAGGGGCGGTCGTATACGGCTTCGTATAGGTAGCGCAGGTCCTTCATGGTAAATTTCTCCGGCAGCAGGTTGTAGCCGATCAGCTTTTCATCGAGGTAGCGCTGCAGGGTGCGGCGGGCGTGGGCCACGATGTCGTTGTGGTCCATGATCATGGGCGGCAGCTCGTTGACCGGGTACCAATCGACCGAGGCGTCGATCTCGGTGCGGGCGGGCATCACCTTGCGCATGTCCACCAGGGCGTAGTAGCCGATGGACACAAAGCGGCCCGCGAGCCAGTCTGCGTTGGCCCTTATCCACTCGGCGCCCTTCGGACCGTCCGCGGGCAGGGCGGCCAGGTGCTCGATCAGGTAGCGGTTGGTGCGCTCGGCCGCGCCGAAGACGCGGAATTGCTCCAGGTAAATGTTCGTAATGCCCGTGCGGGTCTCCAAGATGCGACGGGCGGCCGCGTCGATATCTTCCTCCTGGCGGATGAAGCCGCCAGGGAGGGCCCAGAAGTCGCCCTCGAACACCAGTTTGGGCACCAACGCGAAGAGCTTCCCGTCGCGGTAACCAAAGATCACGCAGTCGATAGAGAGCTGGCGGAGGTAGTCTTCGGCGGGCGGCAAGGGGCGTGCGGAATCGGGCATGGAAGGAATCGGAGGGCGTGATTTACCCCACAAGGTGCCAATTTTCCCGCAGCGGCGGCGGCTAGGGATAGGGGCACAAAAAAACGCAGGCCCGTACGGATACGGGCCTGCGTCGGTAATTGGGAGGTCTGAGCCTGGTCGGCTTACTGCTTTTCAGCGGCCAGCACCTGCTGGGCCTGGCTGGAAAGGGTTTCGATCTCGGTGCGGTCGGTTACCTCACCAGCACGTACGCCGTCGGTAAGGTCCTCAAGCTGCTGGATGATGGTCTTCAGCTGCTGCTGAGCATCACCCTGCAGGTTAACGGCTTCGGTTTCCAGCGAAGAGATACCTTCCTGCATGTGGTCAGCGGCAACGGCGAATTGCGACTGGTCGAATGCATCAAGTGCCATCTCGAAGTGGGTGGTGAAGGCGGTTTCCTCTTCCGCCATGGTGGTGGCGTCGTCCATTTCCACGGGTTCGGCGGCTACCTCCATTCCGGGGGTGGGGGCCTGCTCGGTACCGTCGACGGTTTCGGGGTTGGTGGTGGAATCGCTGCAGTTAAACATGGCCAGACCAAGGAGGCCGGCGGTCAAAATGTGTTTCATGGTAGTCTGAAAGTTAAATGTAATTACTACCGCCCATCGCCCGCCCTAACTGGGGAACGCTTGTGGGGTAGTTCATGCTGTAGACAGGGTCACCCGCCCTTGGTCACACTTTTCGGGGGCAAAAATGAAAATATTTTTTCCCGACCCTCCGTGACCTGCCCCGCCCCGGAGTATTCAATTTACACACTCACCTTCCGCGCTGGTTACCAATGTTTTACACATGAGAGTTGCGTCGGCGCGCGGGTGCCGCATAAACCGGTAAAAATGCGGGGCTCACAGGTCCACCACGTTCTCTCCGCTGCCGAGCGGGGTGGTGTTGCCCTTCCATACGAAAGTGCCGGTAACGCCGTCCGGCAAGGTAACGGTGGCCCGCGGACTGCCGTCCAGCTCGTAACGGACGGCAATCGTACCCGCCGGGTGTGGCATCTCGCCGCCGATCGACCGGATCTCGCCGAGGTGGGGCGCGATGCGTACCGTTTTGAAGTGGGGGGAGGCACTGTCGATGCCCAGCAGGGTGCGGAAGAACTCAACGTTCGGACTGGAGCCCCAGGCGTGGCAGTCCGACCGCGCGCCGGCCACGTCGGAATCTTCGGCCCAGGTCGTGAGGCCCAGGTCGAGGTTGGTGCGCCATACGTCCAGCCAGTTGAGGTAGTCGTCGCCGAGCCCGGCCCGCACCAGGGCCCGGTGCAGGTAGTAGCGGAAGTAGATCGAGGCGGGGGCAAGACCCTCCCCCACCCGCAGGCGGTTGGCCAGGGCGGTCAGTTCCGCTTCGGGCACGATGCCCGCCAGGATGGCGAGGGCGTTCGCGTGCTGGGAAAAGGAATCGTGATCGGGCGTGTCGGCGTAGAGTTGGCGCCCCGGGCTCCAATATTTCCGCTGGATGGTAGCAGCCAGCTGATCGGCGCGGGCGCGGTACTGCTCCGCGAAGGCCGCCATGCCCAGTTCCCGCTCCAGGGCTTCGGCGTTCTGGTAGGCCAGCAGCAACTGCAGATCGAGGATGGCCGACCGGCCGGTGCTGTCCATAGGCGGAATACCGCGGGGCCACTCGTTCACCCAGTCGGTGAAGGACCAGTTGGGTAAGTCTACCAGGGAACCGTCGGCGGCCTGGAAGTCGGCGAAGTAGTCCAGGACCTGCCGTGCCCCGAAGAGCTTATCCTGCACGAATGCCCGGTCGCTGCCGTACATCATATAATCGCGCAGCATCCCGATGTACCAGAGCGAGAAGGGGGCGATGATCTGTTTGATGTTCGTCGGGTACCGACTCAGCGTGATGCCCTCCGGCTGGCGGGAGTAGTTGATGAGGTTCAGGGCATTTTTGACCAGGCGGTCGTCGCCCGTATTGTACAGGGTGACCATGGCCTGGATGCGGGTATCGCCGATGTACTGCAGCTGCTCCCAGTATGGGCAGTCCATATACGTATCCATCGCGCACAACCGGGCGGTGCGCCAGCCCACGGCCACCATGGTGTCCATCTCGGGCCGGGAGCTTTCGAGTCGCGAGCGTAGCTCGAAGGGAAAGCCAACCGCCACGGCGGCTACGTCCTCCACCGTCAGGGGATCCTCCGCTGTAGTGATCTCCAGTTGCACGTAACGGTAGGTGCGGTAGGAAAGCGGGGTGAAGCTTTGTTGCGGGGATCCGTCGGTGAAGATGCTGTCCTGCCGCCCCAGGATGACCTTCCCCGCCACTTCGTCTCGATTATTCTTGGTACGCAGGTCCGCTTCGTAGAGGGCCTCGGCGTAGGTGAGGACCACCCGCCCCCCGGCCCCGCCGCTGAAGGTGAAGGTGGGAAAGGCGTTGGTGAGGTAGGACTGGTCCAGCAGGATCGTAGCGGTGGTGCGGGCGGCGACGAGCAGGCGCGCCGACCCACGCGGAAAGCCGTCGGGCGGTATGACGCCCTCGGCCCGTCTTACGGCAGCAAAGCGTTCCGGCGTCCGGCCCATGGGCGGTACCAGCGACGGCACGAGCCGCCAGGGCTGTCGCGCATCCATGCCCACGGAGTTTCGGGGTACGCCCCGGGAGATGGCCCGGGCAGCCCGCCATTCCGGCCCGGTGGCCGGTGCCGTTGGCCAGTCTTTCACCCGGCCTGCCATATCGACGCGGTCGCCCGGCCCGGCTACGTAGTATCCGTACATCCCGATCATGTCGGGCCGGGGGCCGTACACGCTTACCGGTACCGGTTGGTAGCCGGGGTCCTGCCGATACCGCCAGCTCGTATCCGTGTTGATGGCGGCGGTCTCGGGCGTCGCCCCCTGGACGATCAGGCCGGTCATGAAGGTGATCTGCGCCTCCTGGCGGTAGGCTCCCGCGTTCCAGACCCGCGCCGTCACGGTATTGCGTCCGGCGGTGAGGAAGGGGGCCAGGTCGAGGCGGTCGTAGTTCCAGTGGTCGAGGTCGCCCTTCGCGGGGCCCCGGGCGGCAAACTCGCCGTTGACGTACAGCTCGTACTGGTTATCGGCCGAAATGTGAACGGGGAAGGTGTCCACCCCGCCGGGCAGCTCGATATCCTTGCGGAAGAGGTATACACCGTAGGCCTCCGGGTCTCCGTCGGAAGCCGTGATCCACTCGGCCGGCCAGGGTTGGTTCAGGAAGCGGGGGGCGACGTCCTGGGCCACACTTCGCTGGGTCGCCAGCAGGAAGCAAAGCGATAATAGGGAGAGAAAAAGTCTGCGCATCGGGTCGGCGGATTGTCTGCTACAATGTAACCCGACGCGGTCTTACTCGGTGGTGAACCGGGAGTTGTCTTTCTGCTCCATGCCCGCAACCCGGAAGGGTTCGATTCGGGAATCCACCGGCGTCAGCGTCTGCAGGTAGGCGTAGATGGCGCGCAGGTCGCGCTCTTCCATGCCGGAGAACATCACCCACGGCATGATGGTCTGGGGGTCGTTGGGGCCCATTTCGGGAGACACGTAGCTGGAATCCTGGTACTGCTTGAAGCGGGCCACGAACTGATCCTCCGTCCAGTTGCCGATCCCGCTGGCGTGGGGGGTGATGTTGGCGGAGGTCACCAGGCGGTTATTGGGCAGGGGAAACTCCATGCCCCCGGCGTAGGCTTCGCCCACGATCTTGCCCTGTTCCTGCTTGGTGTGGCATTCGGTGCAGGCGGCGATCGTCACCAGGTACTCTCCATACGCCACGCGGTCGGCCGGATCGGGCCGGGTGGTGAACTGCGGCTCGGCCGGCAGGGTATTGATGATCAGGTTCATGGGGAAATCCGCACGCGAAGGTTCCGTGGCGTGCTCGATGGCCGGCAGGGTCCGTATGTAGGCAATTACCGAGAGGATGTCTTCCTTGTCCGCCCGGCCGAAGGCCGGATAGGGCATGATGGGAAAGAGGGCACGGCCGTCCTTCCCCACCCCGGAGGTCATGGCGCGGAAGATTTCCCCGTCCGTCCAGTCGCCCAGGTTCGCCGGCGTGATGTTGCTGGCCACGAAGCGGCCGGGAAAGCCCATTTCCTGACCGAAGACCTCGCCGCCCTGGCCCAGGGAATGTTCAACGACGGGCCCGGAGAACTGCGACCAGTCGCGCTCCGAGTGGCAGTCGGTGCACGACATGACGTGGTTGGCCAAATACTTGCCCCGGGCAATGCGCTCCGGGGTGCGCTCGACGGTGAGGTCCGGGGCGGGGCCGACTTTGGGGAGGGCGGTCTTCACGTAAATGATGCCGGCGGCGGCGATCAGCAGGAGGACGGCCACCAGGGCCGCCCCGATCATCAGGATCTTTTTCGACATAGTGTGTTGAGTGTGCGTGAAAATTTAAAACCAGTCGCGCGCTGGATTCCGGGCGCGTGTCCCTTCGGGTCGCAGGTGAGCAAAGGATCGCGGCTTCTTGGGGGGTGGGGCTCCCGCAAATTAGGGGTTTGCCAATACAGAATCAAGGGGTGCCGATACCGACCACTACACCACCCACCACTCGAACAGGTAGATCGTGAGCAGCCCCCACACCGTGCCGGTAGCCATGCTCAGGATCGCTAGCAGTACGGCGTGGGGCATCCAGCGCTTCTCATAGGCGGCGGTCACCGCGGGTGCCGTGGCTATCCCGCCCACGTTGGCCATGCTGGCGATGGGCACCCAGGCCGCGTTCACGTTCAGGGCCCGGGCCACGAGCAACATGAAGGCGAAGTGGCTGATCAGCCAGACGAGCAGAAAAGCGAGCAGTTCCCCCTCAAAGCGCACCAGGTCGAAGCGCAGTCGTAGTCCGAGCACAGCCATCACTACCAGGATCATCACCGCCCCGAGCCGCAGGGCGAAGGTCTGGTTCCACGTCCTCAGCAGGTTGCTCAGCAGCAGGCCTACCGCGGAAAGGACCAGGATACGGGCGACAAACGCATCCACCAGGTAATCGATCGCCAGGACGCTGAATAACAGAAGACCCAGGCAGACCAGCGGGTGCAGGGGTACCCCATCTCGCGGGGGCAGGGGCGCGGGCATGGCGTCGTCCGTGATGCCCAGCCGGGCGTTCAGGCGGTCGCTTCTCTTGATCCCCTGGAACATCAGGATGGTCCAGATATTGACCAGGATGTTGTCGATGACGAGGATCGACAGAAAGATGTGCTCCGGACAGTCCACCACTTCCTTCAGCACCAGCTGACTGGTGCTGCCGCCGATCCAGCTGCCCACGATGGGCGGAATGCCCTTCCAGTAGGCGGCCTCCACCAGGGTTTCGGTCACGAAATGCGTACCGGCGAGGGCCATCGCCAGGACGACGGGAAAGACCGCGATCCACCACGATCCGGCCACGAATACCGCCAGCGGCTTCCAGCCGATGGAACCGAGCTGCCCTACCGACAGACTGCTCATCACCGCCACGATGGCCAGGGGAATGAAGTACGACCGGCTGTAGCCGTGAATGGCGTGGTCGGAAAAATCCGCGCCCAACAGCGCGGAAAGGCCGGCCGGCAGCAGGTAGGCCAGCAGAATGGCCGGCACCCAGGCGAACAGTTTACGCAGCCAGGGGGTGTCCCACCGGTCAAGGAAGTACGTAAGTACCACGGTAAAGCCGGTGATCAGCCAGGGAGTCATTGCGGCGGGTGACGGGCGGCGGATTACCGCCCGGGGAGGTGAAGCTAAGTCCGCCGGTCCGAATAACCGTCCGCACCGAAAGGGAAAGGCACCGTCGTCAACGCTCCCCGAGCCGGAAGCTGGCGTGCCGGATGGTCCGCCGGTCGTAGGTATAGACCACGTGGACGGTCCCGTCCGCCGCCTGGATGATGGCTGGGTAGCTGTATTCTCCCTCCGCGTGGCGTTCGAGGTCGAAGAGCGACTGCCAGGATAGTCCGTCGGTGGACCACTCCACGTCCAGCACGCTGCGTCCGTTCCACCAGTTTTCGCCCCGCGGGAGGGGATTGTTGACGAGCAGGAATTTGCCGGAAGCGAGGGTAACGGCATCGACGCCGGAGTTTGAATTGGGGACGGCCAGGGTGTCCGCCGCCGTCCAGCTGTTGCCCTTGTCGTACGACCAGCTGCCCACGAGACGGTCGTGCTTGCTCCGGCAAAGTATCTGCAGGGTATCGCCGCCGTGCTGCAGGAAGGTGGGCTGGATGATCTCGAACTCCCGCGGGTTCGGTACGGGCACCCTTTCCCAGCTTCCCTCCTCTTCCCGGTACCGTTCCAGGTGGACGCGCCAGGCATCGGTACTGGGGCTTTCGGTGCTGCTGCCGCAGAGCAGCACGCCCGGTTCCGGCTCGATGGGCTTGTTGCGGACGGGCCCGAGGAAGCCGTCCGGCAGGTAGCGGGGGGCGCTCCACTGCACTCCGTCATCGTCCGAGGTCAGCATGGCGCCGAACCATTCCCGGGGGTTCTTCCCAACCTTGTAGAAGAGGTACAGCTTGCCGCTCAGGCTGCGGTACAGCACCGGATTCCAGCACGGCAGGGTGTCGCCATCGGTGACCAGGGGAGCTAACAGTTGCCGGGGGTGCGACCACCGCTCTCCCTCCCGGTGACTGGCGTAGATGCCGACGTCTTTCGCGCCCTCCCGGCTGCCCCCGAACCAGGCGACGAGCAGTCGATCCGGCCCGAGTTCCACGATGGTAGAAGCGTGGCTGTTCTGGGTGACGGGCTTTTTGAAGACGTCGGTCAGCACGAGATTACTGTAGGTCGGAGGCTGGGCGGACATAAGGGCAGGCAGCAGCAGGATAAAAAAGAGGAGGTGCAGGTACATGGAGCGCAGAAATTATACGCGTATCACGGGTCGCGGCCAGGGGCCAGGACAGCGGGTGGCTGACCACCGCCCCGTAATCGTGAAGCTAAGCTCCCTGCGGCAAATGCCCTGTGTCGGCCCTAGAGATTCAGCGAAGCCCGGTTCCGCTCCACCGTCCGGTACTTCTCGGCGTCGAAGCGGTACAGGAAGGAGCCCTTGCGGGAGGAGGTCATGTCTTTCTCGTCGAGCTTCTCGAGGATATCCAGCGAGCGCACTTTACTGATGAAATTGCGCTTATCGAGCGAGACATTCCAGATGGCCTCGTAGAGGTTCTGCAACTGCCGCATGGTGAACTTTTCCGGCAACAGTTCGAAGCCGATGGGCTCCGTCTCCGCCTTGATCTTCAGGCGGTCGAGAGCGTAGCGTACCATCTTGTCGTGGTCGAAGATCAGCGGCGGGGCCTCCTCCACGCTGAACCAGCGGGCGGAGAACTGCCGGTTCAGTTTCTGGCTGTGGTTCTTGATGTTGATCAGGGCGTAGTAGGCCGTGGAGACGGTGCGCTCCTCGGGGTCGCGGTCGATATCGCTGAAGGTGCCCACCTGCTCCATATAGACGTCGTCGAGGCCGGTGTAGAGCGTAAGGATGCGGGTAGCCGCGTCGTGCAGCACTTCGTTCTTCTTCAGGAAGCCGCCCACCAGCGACCACTTGCCCTTTTCGGGCTCGAAACCCCGCTTGATCAACAGGATCTTGAGTTTTTCCCCGTCGAATCCGAAGACGATACAGTCTACCGCCAGCAGGAGTCGCTCTTTGTCGGTGTGTTCGTACATGACGGGCGGGGGGATAAGTGAAGGGGCTTCCAAGAAAGGCAAACCTAGGCATTTTACAGGATTTCCCTTCATAATAAGTGTAAATCGTACACAAAAAATCTTGTTCGGCTTACGCAGTGACATCAAATTTAACCAAAAGAATATTTGATTTTCAAGAAGTAAAATTTTGCAGGATCAAAATATGCGCATACATTTGCAAGTGTACGATTCACACTTATTAAATCCGCAAATACGCCGTTATGATGACACGCGAACAGTCCGAGGCAGCAGGGTTACCTGCCTTCTACCCCGACAAATGGTTACTCTCCTTCGTCATCGCCTGCCTGCTGACGTGCTCGGCGGCCCTGGGCGCGCAGACGGTCACCGGTACGGTTACGGCCGAGGAGGGTGAGCCCCTCATCGGCGTGAGCATCACGGTGGCGGGCAAGAGTACCGGTACGGTGACCGACCTGGACGGCAGCTACAGCCTGACCGTCGCGCCCGAAGACGTACTGCAGTTTTCCTACACCGGCTACCGTCGCGAGGAAGTACCGGTGAACGGCCGCTCGCAGATCGACGTCGTACTTGCGACCGACGTGGCGCTGCTCGATGAGATCGTCGTGGTCGGCTACGGCACCCAGCGCAAGGAGGACCTCACCGGGTCCGTCAGCGTGGTCAACACCGAGGAAATGGCTAAACAGGCCTCCAACGACGTCACCCAGATGATGCAGGGGCGGGTGGCCGGAGTATCCATCACCAGCGACGGGCAGCCCGGTGCGGCCCCCAACGTGCGCATCCGCGGGGTGAGTACCTTCGGACTGGGCGCCGGAGCGGAGCCGCTGTATGTGGTGGACGGATTCCCGCTGGCCGGTGGCATCCGCGACATCAACCCCAACGACATTGAGTCCATCCAGATCCTGAAGGACGCCACCTCCGGAGCCATCTACGGCAACCGGGCCGCCAACGGCGTGGTGATCATCACAACCAAGTCGGGCGCCAAGAACCGCAAGTTCGGCGTCAGTTTCTCGGCCTACGCCGGACTGCAGACCGTGCCCCAGCGGCTGCCGGTGCTCGACCGGGTAGGCTACCAGACCATCAGCAACGAACTGCTCGCCAACGGGGGGCAGGCCGCCGTGCCCGGCAATAACCCCTCCTCGCCGAGCTACATCAACAACATCGATACCGACTGGCAGGACGCCGGCTACAAGGACGGCTCCATCCAGAACTACAACCTGGGGCTGAGCGGGGGGACCTCTAACCTGAACTACTTCGTCAGCCTGGACTACCTCGACAACAAGGGCACCCTGGTCGGCTCCGGGCCGGACTACAAGCGCTACTCCGCCCGCGTGAATTCCGAGCTAGACCTGGGCCGCGTGCGCTTCGGAGAAAATATTTATGCCATGCGCTCCGACGAAAACCCGCTCTTCTTCACCGGGCCCTTCAGCCTCTTCCTGCCCGGTGGCCGCTCCACTCTCGTTAACGACCTGTTGCAGGCCATCCCGACGATCCCCGTCGAGGACCCCAACCGCGAGGGCGGATTCGGCGGTGCCGACGCGGTGATCCACCAGTCCATCACCCTCAACGTTCCCGGCTTCAACACCCTGGTGACCAACTCCAGCAAGGTGAACCGCCTGCTGGCCAACGTCTACGGGGAAGTCGACCTGCTGGACGCCCTGACCTTCAAGACCAGCCTGCAGTACGACAATACCGACATCACGGACGAGCTCTTCGCCCCCCAGTACGACCTCGGCTACTTCTTCCCCCGGCCCATCGCCGAACTGCAGGTTGGTGACCGCTCCGGCAACTCCTTCCTCGTGGAGAATACACTGACCTACCAGAACGTCATTGGCAAGCACGACCTGACGGTGCTGGCCGGACAGAGCTTCCAGGAATTCAACTTCCGTCAGATCACCGCCGTGGGGTCCGGCCTGGAGAAGCCCTACATCCGCAGCCTGTCCAACGCCTCGACCTTCAGCGTGACCGATAACCAGCAACCCGCCACCCTGGCCTCCTTCCTGGGGCGGATTGCCTACGCCTACGACGATACTTACCTGCTGACCTTCAACATCCGCCGCGACGGCTCCTCCCGCTTCCGGGAAGAGGACCGCTTCGCCGTCTTCCCCTCCATCGGACTGGGCTGGAAACTGCACAAGACCCTGCCCTTGCCCGAAGCCGTCACCGGCCTGAAGCTGCGCGGCGGCTACGGCGAACTCGGCAACCAGGAGATCGGCAACTTCCGCTACCAGGCCACCATCAACCGGGCCATCCCCTATGAATTCTCCACGGGACGCGTCTTCGGTGCTGCCACCACCCTGCTGGTGGACCCCGCCATTACCTGGGAGACCCGCGTGACCCGCAACGTGGGCCTGGACTTGGAGCTGATGGACGGACAGGTGGAGTTCACCGCAGAGTACTACAGCAATACTTCCAAGGACGTACTCATCGACCTGCCCATCCCCCTGTCCAATGGTTCGCTCGGCGGACTGACGACCAACGCCGGCTCGATCGAAAATTCGGGGATCGAGCTTTCCGGCAGCTGGCACCCCACCGTGGGGCCTGTACGGCTGAGCATCTCGCCCAACTTCTACACCGTGAAGAACAAGGTGCTGGATATCGGCACCCTCGACCTCATCTCCGGGGCGGGCTCCCGCACCGAGGTGGGGCAGGCCATCGGCCAGCACTACGGATGGGTTTACGAGGGCATCTTCCAGTCGGAGCAGGAAGTGGCCGAGGCGCCCTTCCAGACCGAGGGTACGTCAGCCGGAGACATCCGGTTTGCCGACCTGACCGGCGACGGGGTCGTCGACGAAGCCGACCGTCAATACCTGGGATCGGGTTTGCCCACCTACTATTACGGACTCAATTTCGTAGCTGAGTACCGAAACTTCGACTTCACGGTATTCGGACAGGGCAGCGGGGGCAACCTCATCAACAGCAACCTCTACCGGGGCCTCATGCCTACCACTGGCTACAATAACCGGCACGAGGACATCCTGAACCGCTGGACGCCCACCAACACCACCACCGACGTGCCGCGGGTGGTGATCAACGACCCCAACAACAACCACCGCGACAGCGACCGGCCGGGCTGGCTGCAGGACGGCGACTACTTCCGCATCAACACTCTTTCCCTGGGCTACACCCTGCCCGCCGGACTGCTGCGCAAGGCCCATATGCAGAGCGCCCGCATCTACGCCACCGTACAGAACGTCCACACTTTCGCGGCTTACAAGGGCTACAACCCGGACTTCCAGGCCGGTATCCTTAACCCCGGTTTTGACTTCGGCAGCTTCCCCCGCCCCCGTACCACCATGCTCGGTATCCAAATCAAATTCTAGTCATGCAATTCAGAAACATCACCCTCGGGGCACTTGCGGCTCTCCTGCTTTTCGCCACGGCCTGTACCGACGAGCTGAACATCGCCGACCCCAACCGCCTGTCTACCGGGCAGTACTACGAAAACCAGAGCCAGGCCGTGGCCGCGGTGGACGCCATCTACAATACCCTGATCATCGACGGGATGTACCAGCGCATGACGCCCATCTACCACGACGGGCGCGGCGATGAGATCAGCAGCCGCAGTCCCTGGCCCTTCCTCACCGGACTGAGCGCCTTCACCGTGCCCGGCACCGATGGGGCCCTGGAGATTTTCTGGGCCGGACACTACATCATGATCTCCCGCGCCAACCAGGCCCTGGAAAACATCCCCCAGATCGAGGACGTCGACGCCCAACTGCGCGAGCGGCTGCTGGGACAGGCCTACTTCCTGCGCGGACTGGCCTACTTCAACCTGACCAACGCCCTGAACAACGTGCCCCTGGTACTCACCACCCCCAATGGCGTGGAGTCTTTCTACCCCAGCAACGAGGACGTAACCCAGGAAATGGTCTATGCCCAGGTGAAGTCTGACCTCGAGAACGCCATCAACCGCCTGCCCGTCAACTACGATGCCGTCGGCGGCCCGGACCAGGGACAGGAAGGTCGGGCCACCAAGGGAGCGGCCCAGGCCCTGCTCGGCAAGGTTCACCTCTACGAAGGGGATTACACAGCCGCCACCCCCTTGTTTGCCGCGGTGGTGAACTCCGGGGAATACGCCTTGGCGCCCCGCTACGCCGACCTGTTCTCCCAGGACCCCGGCATCGAAAACGCCAACCCCGGCAAGATCTTCTGGGCCGACTTTACCACCAGCACCAGCTCCGAATTCAACTGGGGGGGCGACCCCAACGTCAACTGGCGGCAGTTTCTGGCCCTGACCCCCACCTACTCCGTGGGCGACTTCTTCGACTTCTACCCCACCCGCTTCCTCTACGACGAAATGAGGAAGGAACGGACGGTGGACGGCAAGCTTGACCCCCGCTACCACGCCACCCTGCTGTCCTACGAACCCGCGGAAGGTTACACCACCGCCTACGGCGTCGACTGGTTTGAGCGCGGCTACGGTGAAAACGACTACTTCATTAAGAAATACACCAACGCCGCCAACGGTACGGATGCCTTTTCCGCCGGCTTCGACTACCACATCATCCGCTACGCCGACGTGCTGCTCATGTACGCCGAATCCCTGGCCCAGACGGGCGACATCGCTGCGGCGGCCGGGTACGTGCAGCAGGTCCGGGACCGGGCCAACCTGCCCGACCGGGAGGCGGAATTCGCCGCTTACTCACTGGAAGAATTCATGGAGCAGCTCGAGCACGAACGGATCATGGAACTGGCCATCGAGGGCGTGCGCTTCTACGACCTGAAGCGGTGGGGTCACCTGCAGGGGGCCGAACTGGAGGAACTGCGGTCCCACGATTTCGAGTTCGCCACCTTCACGCCCGGTGAAGACGAGTTCCTCCCCATTCCTCAGACCGAGATCGACCGCAACCCCAACCTGGTCGGCAACTCCGCCAACTAAACCCCTACTTGTGCGCCACTCCGTCCGGCCGGTCCTGATATCGTTTCACCTCCTGGGAATCCTCTCCCTGGGGTGGATCACGGGGTGCCAACCGGGACGGGCCGAGACGGGAGCGGCCGCCGACCCCCTCTTCGAATTGCTGGACCCTGCCCGTACGGGCATCGGATTCACGAATACGGTAACCCCCACTGACAGCATGAACCTCCTCACCTACGAATACCTCTACAACGGGGGCGGCGTTGGTGTCGGTGATTTCAACCGCGACGGGCGGCCCGATCTGGTGTTCACCGGCAATGCGGTGGGGAGCCGCCTGTACCTGAACGGGGGCGATTTCCGCTTCACCGACGTAACGGATGTGTCGGGTTTTACCACTGCTGGGCGCTGGTGTACGGGAGTGACTATAGTGGATATTAACGGCGACGGATACGACGATATTTACGTGAGCGTAGGCGGGCCCGGAAACCAAAGCACGTACCCCAACCTGCTTTTCGTCAACCGGGGGAATGCCACATTCCGGGAGGCGGCGGCGGAGTACGGACTGGACCACCCCGGCGAATCCAATCACGCCGTATTCTTCGACTACGACCGCGACGGCGACCTCGACCTGTACCTGCTCAACGGTGGCGGCTTCGAGCGTTCGGCGGTGACGATCAAGCCCATCCTTACCGACGGATCGGCGCGCAATACCGATGTCCTGTACGAAAACACCTTCGACGAGCGCCTCGGCCACCCCATCTTTACGGATGTGTCCGCGCGGGCCGGGATTACCATCGAGGGTTTCGGGCTCGGCGTGGCCATTCTGGACGCCAACCGCGACGACTGGCCCGACATCTACGTATCCAACGATTACCTCTCCAAAGACCTGCTTTACGTGAACCAGCACGACGGCACTTTCCGGGAGGAAGCCGACCGCTATTTCGGGCACACGAGCTTCTTCTCTATGGGCAACCGGGTGGGCGACATTAATAACGACGGCTACTTTGACCTCCTCACCCTGGACATGCTCCCGGAGGATCACTTCCGCCGGATGACCATGTTCGGCCCCAACCAGCCCAGCCGCTTCGAGCGAGCGGTAAGCCTGGGCTACGGCTACCAGTACATGCGGAATATGCTGCAACTGGGGTCGGCCGCGGGGCGCTACCAGGAGATCGGGCAGCTGGCGGGCATCGACCGCACCGACTGGAGCTGGTGCCCCCTGCTCGCCGACCTGGACAACGACGGACTGGAAGACCTCTACATCACCAACGGCTACGGGAAGAACATCACGGACCTTGATTTCGTGAAGTTCCGGCAGGAGGCCGTCGACCCCTTTTCCCGCCCGCAGGACGTACAGCAAGAGCTCTACCGCAGCCTGGAAGAACTGCCGGCCATCGTCCTGCCCAATTACGCCTACCACAATCGCGGCGAGGCAACCTTCACCGCCGTGACCGACAGCTGGGGCCTGTCAAAACCCTCCATCTCCAACGGCGCCGTATACGTAGATTTGGACCAGGACGGTGACCTCGAAATCGTCACCAACAACCTGAACGAACCAGCCTTCGTATACCGCAACCACGTGCGGGAAAAACGCCGCGAGACCACCCACTACCTGCAGGTGCAGCTGCGGGGCATCCCCTCAAACGAACCGGGCATCGGCGCACGGGTCATCGCTTACCACGGCCCACATACCCAGCACCGGCTGCAGCAGCCGGCCGGGGGCTACCAGAGCTCCGTCACCTCCGTACTGCACTTTGGCATCGGAACGGATTCCCTGATCGACAGCCTGCGGGTGGTGTGGCCCGACGGACGGGAAAGTGTCTTGCAGGCGATTAAAACGGACCAGGTAGTGACCGTAGCGTACGCATCCGCAACCGCGGCCGTTTCCGGACCCGCGAAGAAATCCCCGTCGCTACTGCTGCGGTCGGCCGCCACACTACCCTACGCCCACCACGAGGCCATCACTCCCAGCGATTTTGCCGTGCAGCCCCTGCTGCCCCACGCCTTCACCCACCAGGGCCCGGGCGTGTCCGTGGGCGACGTTAACGGCGACGGACTGGAAGACCTGTTCTTTAGCGGGGCCTACGGTAGCGACGCCAGCATCCTCCTGCAAGGTCGGGACGGATCGTTCACCCATCGCCCGCTGGCGAGCGAGAAATACGAAGACCTGGGTGGCCTGCTGCTGGACGTGGACAACGACCAGGACCTCGACCTGTACGTCAGCAGCGGCGGCTCGGAACGGCACCCGGCCAGTCCCTACTACCAGGACCGGCTATACCATAACGACGGCCACGGCACCTTCTCCCTGGCCGAAGACGCCCTCCCGGCCATGCTCAGCAGCACCGCCGCGGTGACCGCCGGCGACTTTGACCGAGACGGGGCGCTGGACCTTTTCGTGGGGGGGCGCGTGGTCCCCGGACAGTACCCCGCTACTCCCCGCAGCTACCTGCTCCGCAACACGGGCAGCGGCTTCGAGGACGTGACCGCCCGAATCTGCCCGGCCCTTCAGCAAGTGGGCATGGTCACCTCCGCCCTCTGGACCGACTACAACGACGACCACCTGCCCGACCTCCTGGTGGTCGGCGAAATGATGAACATCCGCCTGTTCGAGAACAACGGAAAGAAGCTGATTGAAGTTAGTGACCCGGTAGGGCTTTCCCATTCCTCCGGAATGTGGAACAGCCTTACTGCGGGTGACTTCGACGACGACGGGGATACCGACTACGTGGTCGGCAACCTGGGTGAGAACACCCCGCATACGCCTACTCCGGGCCACCCCCTGCAACTCCACTACGGAGACTTCGACGGCAACGGCACTACCGACCCCATCCTCTCGATGTACGAGGAAGGGCAGTACTACCCGGCCGCCCCCTTCGACCAACTGGCGGCCCAGCTGCCCCGGATCAAAAAGGACATCCTATACTATCACCGCTACGCCCGGGCCACGACCACGGAGATTCTCGGTCTGCTGGATACCGTGGGCATGCATACCCTAACCTGCGAAATGCAGGAGAGCGTGCTGCTGGAAAACCGCGGTAAAAAAGGCTTCGTGGTGCGCCCCCTGCCCCGCGCCGCCCAGTACGGGCCCGTTCTCGGCGTGGTTGCGGAAGACCTCGACGGCGATGGCTACCTGGATCTCCTGCTGGTCGGCAGCGACTACCACCGCGAGGTCATCGGCGGGAAAATGGACGCCTCCACGGGCACGGTACTGCTGAATGACGGCCGCCTCAACTTTCAGTCCGTATCGGCCGACCGTTCCGGATTTTCCACCACCGGCGATACCCGGGCGGCGGTACGCGTCTCGCGCGGTGGTGGCGACGACCTGGTGGTGGTCACCCGCAATGGAGAAGCCCCGGAAAGTTTCCTACTGGCGGGCACGGGGCGGGGCCTACGAGCCGCCTTCCGATCCGAAGAGGCATCCGCCCACCTGCAATTCACCGACGGCCGGACGAGGAAACTGGAGCCCAATCGCGGCGGGGGATACCTCAGTCAGGGCACCGCCACAATCAATATCCCCGTCGGGGCACGGTACCTCACCTTTTACGACGTGGTGGGGCGCACCACCCGGACCATCACGTTCACCCCCACGGAAGAAAACCTATGAGCCTGACCACGTACGCTCCCACCCTGACGGCCTGCTGCTTTGCATGGCTCCTTGCGCTGGCCGCCCCCGGATGCGCCAAGGAGGAACCCGCCGCGTTGATCGACCCGCCGGTCACGACTCCGGTCGACACGACTACCCTGTCGGACGGACCCGTGGATTTTTCAGCCTTTTCTGATACCTACGCTGACGTGGCTTCGGCGGACCAGACGAGCCAGTGGGCGCACTACAACGTGCACGATCCCAGCTACCTGGTCGACGGCGATTTCACCTACAGCTTCAATACCGACGTGGCCTTCGGGCACGAGATCCGGCCAGGCATTCAGATACGCCGCAGCCTGAATCTGGTGGAATGGGAATTCCTGGGCTGGGCCTTCCCGGGCCTGCCTACACAGGGCGCCAATTTCATCCGCCGCAACGGCGGCGAACCCTTCGGCTCCCTCTGGGCCCCGTACAGCATGAAGGTGGGGAACGAATACCGCCTGTACTACTCACTTTCCTCGGCCGTCCCCCGACTGAGCGTCATCGGGCTGGCCACCGCCACCTCCCCGCGCGGGCCCTACCGGGAAACCGGACTGGTGGTGACTTCGCTGGACGACGGAACCGTACAGACCAACGCCATCGACCCGACGGTGGTCGTGGATCCCTCCTCCGGGGCCCACTGGATGTACTACGGCTCGGCCTGGGACGGCATCTACCGCCTCGAACTGGACCCGGCCACGGGCCTGGCGCGCTACAACAACGACAAGGGCGAGCGCGTGGCGCAGCGGGGGTTCACGGGCAACACCATCAACGGAAACATCGAAGGGCCGGAAATAATTTACCACCCGGAATTTGATAAGTACTACCTCTTCATCGCCTACGACTGGCTGCAAACCAAGTACAACGTGCGCGTCGGACGGGCGGACCGTCCCGAAGGACCCTTCTACGACATCGCCGGCCGCAATATGAACGAGCCCATCGACGACCTGCCGATGATTCTGGCGCCCTACCGTTTTAAGAGCCATAGTGGCTGGCAGGGCGTGTCACATCCCGGCGTCTTCGCCCGCGACGGCGCCTTCTACATGGGCCACCAGGGCCGGCCGGGTGTCAACTCCTACTTCATGGTGATGCACGTACGCCAGCTGTTCTGGACCGAGGACGGCTGGCCGCTGGTGAGCAGCCAGCGCTTCGCCACCGAGACGGAAACCCCGGTGGAAGCCGCGGAACTGGCCGGCGACTGGGAACTGATCGTCTTCGACTACCGCGTAGTGCCCGGCTACGCCGAGGAACAGGTTGCCGCCGATTTCAATGATGCACGGGACATCCAACTGGGTGCCGACGGAACCGTGAGCGGGGCCGTCACGGGCAGCTGGACCTACGAGGCGCCGTGGCTGAACCTCGACTACGAGAACGGCCGCGCCCGCGTGCGCGTGGAACGCGGTCGCGACTGGGAAAATGAAGTAGCCACAACCATCCTTTTCACCGGCCTGAACGAAAATCATACCACCCTCTGGGGAAAGAAGATTCCCTAGCTTAGGTCCCCTGTACCATTACCAAGATCCAAATCCGATATCATGCAATCAATCCTTTACGCTACCCTGCTCACCCTCCTGCTGGGCGGATCCCTCGGGGCCCAACCAGTCGCCATGCGCGCCGCGCCCCAGGAGGATGCCCCGACGATCAGTCGCCACATCTACGGCCACTTTGCCGAGCACCTGGGCCGCAACATTTACGGAGGCTTCTACGTCGGTGAGGACAGCCCTATCCCGAACACCAAGGGGGTGCGCAACGACATCATCGAAGCTCTCCGCGAACTGAAGATCCCCAACCTGCGCTGGCCGGGCGGCTGCTTCGCCGACACCTACCACTGGAAGGACGGCATCGGCCCCAAGGCGGACCGCCCCTCCATCCTTAACGTCTGGTGGGGCAACGTGAAGGAAGACAACAGCTTTGGCACCCACGAATTCCTGAACATGTGCGAACTGCTCAATACCGAGCCCTACCTCTCCGCCAACGTCGGCAGCGGCACCCCCCAGGAATTCGCCGACTGGATCAAGTATACCAACCACCCGGCCGGCACCAGCCCGATGCCGAACCTGCGGGCGGAGAACGGCCGCGAGGAACCCTGGTCGGTCAAGTACTGGGGCATCGGCAACGAAGCCTGGGGCTGCGGCGGCAACATGCGCCCGGAATACTACGCCGACCTCTACCGCCGCTTCGCCACCTACGCCAGCGACTGGAACAACTCGGACGGCATCTACAAGATTGCTTCGGGGGCCAGTAGCAGCGACTACAAGTGGACGGAGGTGCTCATGCAGAACATCCCCAAGAATCTGATCGACGCCATCGCCTTGCACCACTACTCGGTCATCGATTGGGGCAATAAGGGCCCCGCGAAGGACTTTACCGAGGAGCACTACTTCGCCATCATGCGCGAAGCCCTGCGGATGGACGAACTTGTGACCAAGCACGTGGCCATCATGGACGAGCACGACCCGGAAAAAAAGGTCGACCTCTTCGTCGATGAATGGGGCGGATGGTACGACGTGGAGCCCGGAACCAATCCCGGCTTCCTCTTCCAGCAGAATACCATGCGCGACGCCATGGTCGCCGGCGCCACCCTTAATATCTTCAACAACCACGCCGACCGCGTCAAGATGGCCAACCTGGCCCAGGCTGTGAACGTGCTGCAGGCCGTCATCCTGACCGACGAGGAGAAGATGCTCCTCACCCCCACCTACCACGTGATGAAGATGTACAACGCGCACCACGACGCTACCCTCATCCCCCTGGAATTTGACTCCCCCAGCTACACCTTTGAAGGGGAAGAACTGCCGGCGATCTCCGCTTCGGCTTCCCGCGATTCGCTCGGCGAGGTACACATCTCTCTGGTGAATATCGACAGCCGCAAGGCCCACACCATCCAGCTCGACGTGTCGGCCCTCGACCTGAGCAAGTTGAGCGGTGAGATTCTCACCTCCGCCGCCCTGCAGGACCACAACAGCTTCGAGGACCCCGAAAAAGTGCAGCCCGCTGCCTTCACCGGAGCCCGCCTCGACCAAGGCACCATTACCCTGGAGGTACCGCCCTTCTCTGTCGTCGTACTGTCGGCCGGCCAGCAAGCCCGTTAACCCCGCCCGTCCATGAACCGTCTCGTCCTGCTTCCCCTCCTGATCCTCGCGTGCTGTCCTCCGCTGCGTGCCCAGGCCCCCGCGTCCGGTGGGGAAGCACCCGCCATCAACAACCCCGTGATCCGCGACAAATACACCGCCGACCCCGCCGCGCTGGTGTACCGCGATACGGTATTCCTTTATGCCGGTCACGATGAGGCGCCGCTCGACTTCCACTTTTACAAGATGAACGAGTGGCTGGTGTACTCCTCCACCGACCTGGTGAACTGGCAAGAGCACCCCGTCCCGCTACGGGTCAGCGACTTCGCCTGGGCCAAGGCCGACGCCTGGGCCGCCCAGGTAGCGGAGCGCGACGGCAGGTTCTACTTCTACGTCACGGTGGAGCACGCCACGGTGCCCGGCAAGGCCATCGGGGTGGCCGTCGCCGATCACCCCACGGGTCCTTTCCGCGACGCGATCGGCCGGGCGCTCATCACCAACGACATGACCAAAGCCACCGACATCAGCTGGGACGATATAGACCCAACCGTCTATACCGACAACGACGGGCAGGCCTACCTCTTCTGGGGCAATACGGCCTGCTACTACGCCCCCCTGAAGGAGAATATGGTGGAACTCGCCGGGGATATCCAAGTGGTGGAGGGCCTGGAAGGCTTCACGGAGGCCCCCTGGATCCATAAGCGCGGCGACTGGTACTACCTCTCCTACGCCCAGCACTTCCCCGAGAAGACCGCCTACGCCATGTCGCGCTCCATCCACGGCCCCTGGCAGTACCGCGGCATCCTGAACGAGATTGCCGGCAACTCTAACACAAACCACCAGTCAATCATCGAGTACCGCGGGGTACCCTACTTCATCTACCACACCGGCGCCATCTCGCCCCACGGGGGCAGTTTTCGTCGTTCGGTGAGCATTGACCGGCTGTACTACCGCCCCGACAGCACGCTGCAACGGGTAATTATGACCTCCGAAGGCATCCAAAAACAACCCTGACATGCTTGGGTCACTACACCGCTTTTTACTGGGCGCCGGATTCGGTCTGGCGTTACTTTCTGGCGCGGCCGCGGGTGCCCAGGGCGTCGGCGAAATCCGTGTCCACGACCCGGTGGTCATCCGGGAAGCCGGTACCTACCACCTGTTCTCGACGGGTCGTGGTATCGCCCACTTCACCTCGCCGGACCTGGAGGAATGGACGGAGGTCGCCCCGGTCTTTCCCGAAAAGCCCGACTGGGCCGACGGCGTGGTGGCCGACTTCGGCAACCACATCTGGGCGCCTGACGTGGTGCGGCACGACGGGCGGTACTACCTCTACTACTCCGTTTCCGCCTTTGGTAAAAATACCTCCGCCATCGGGGTGGCTACGAGCACTACCCTGGATCCTAACGCACCGGATTACGGCTGGACGGACCACGGCATCGTGATCCGCTCCTACCCCAACCGCGACCTATGGAACGCCATCGACCCCAACCTGATCTTCGACGAAGGGGGGGTGCCGTGGCTTTCGTTCGGCTCCTTCTGGAACGGACTGAAGCTGACGCGCCTGGACTCCTCCCTGACCCGGCTGTCTACGGAAGAGGAGTGGCACACCCTGGCCCGCCGGGAGCGGAGTTTCGAGCTCGCGGACGAGAACCCCGGCGATGCGGCACTGGAAGCGCCCTTCCTCTTCCGTAAGGGCGACTGGTACTACCTGTTCCTTTCCTGGGACCTCTGCTGCCGCGGTGTCGAAAGCACCTACAAGGTGGTGGTGGGCCGGTCGGCCCGCATGGAAGGCCCCTACTTCGACCGCGACGGGAAGAACCTTTTCCACGGCGGCGGCAGCCTGGTGCTCAAGGGCAACGAGAACTGGTACGGGGCCGGGCACTGCAGTGTCTACGACTTCGACGGTACGGACTACCTGTTCTTCCACGCCTACGACGCCGCCGACAACGGGCGGCCGAAGCTGGGCGTCCGAACCATAAACTGGACCGCCGACGGCTGGCCTACCGTGGAACCCCTGGACCGATGATGCGCCTCCACCCGCCCGGCACCCTGGGAACCGAACACGGCACCCGCGGCCGCGCCCAAAAGAAACACTCCGGATTCGCCCCGGCGAACCCGACTACAAGAACCGTAAACCACACCTTTATGAAACCGATCTTCACCGCCCTCTCCCTGCTGCTCCTGCTGAGCGGGTGCAGTCCGAAAGTCCTGCACGGGCAAACCGCCGCCCGCACCCTGGAGCTGGACGCCGGCACCTCGCGGGCCCCAATACAGCCGACGATGTACGGCATATTCTTTGAGGACATCAACTTCGCCGCCGACGGGGGGCTATACGCCGAAATGGTGAAGAACCGGAGCTTCGAATTCACCCTGCCCAAGACCGGCTGGCTGGAACCGAATACCGACCCCTTCTCCCTGAATGCCCGCTCCGGCAAAAGCGACATCATCAAGACGGCCCGGGACCAAGCGAACGTGAACTTCCTGCGCGTGACCGTGAAGGGACCCGACTACGTGCTGCTGAACGAAGGATTCCGCGGCATGGGCGTGAAGGCCGGCGCCGACTACGACCTGACCTTCGACGCCGCCGTGGGCGCGGGGGATATTCGCCAGGCTACCTTTGCCCTGATCGATACCGCGGGCAACGTACTCGGCCAGACCACCGTGGACCTGGCGGGCGCCGAGCGGAAGGAATACGCGGGCACCATCCGGTCGCGGGCCACGGCCGCCAAGGCCCGCCTGCGCGTCACCTTCACGGGGACCGGCGTGGTCGACCTGGACATGGTATCGCTCTTCCCGCGCGACACCTGGAAGGGGCGCAAGAAAGGCCTGCGCAAGGACCTCGTGCAACTGCTCGACGACATGGACCCCGGCTTCCTGCGCTTCCCCGGTGGCTGCATCGTGGAGGGGCGTACCCTGGCCCGGCGCTACCAGTGGAAGAAAACGGTGGGCCCGGTAGCCGACCGGGAGTACCTGGTGAACCGCTGGAACACGGAATTTGACCACCGCCCCACCCCGGATTACTACCAGAGTTTTGGACTGGGCTTCTTCGAATACTTCCAACTGGCCGAGGACATGGGTGCCGAGCCCCTGCCCATCCTGAGCTGCGGCATGGCCTGCCAGTTCAACACCGGAGAACTCGTGCCCATGGACGAGCTGGACCCCTACGTGCAGGACGCCCTGGACCTCATCGAATTTGCCAATGGCGACGTGACCACCCCCTGGGGCAAGGTGCGCCGCGACATGGGCCACCCGGAACCCTTCAACCTGAAGTACATCGGCGTGGGCAACGAACAGTGGGGCGAGGAATACATCGAGCGGTACAAGGTATTCAACGAGGCGATCAGCGCGGCGTACCCCGACATCGTGATCGTTTCCGGCAGCGGTCCCTTCCCCGACGGGGAATTCTTTGAGTACGGCATGCAACAGCTCACCGATCTTGGCGCCGAACTCGTGGACGAGCACTACTACCGGTCACCGGAGTGGTTCCGGGAAAACGCCACGCGCTACGACGACTACCCCCGCGACGGGCCCAAGATCTTCGCCGGGGAGTACGCCGCCCAGAGCGTGGCCATCGCCAGTCCGGACAACAAGAACAACTGGAACACGGCCCTCTCGGAGGCGGCCTACATGACCGGCATGGAACGCAACGCCGACCTGGTCGTGATGACCTCTTACGCCCCCCTCATGGCCCACGCCGAAGCCTGGCAGTGGACGCCCGACATGATCTGGTTCGACAACCTGGAATCCTACGGCACGGCGAACTACTACGTGCAGAAAATGTACGCCAACCACGCTGGCACCGACCTGCTGAGCGTCACCGAAGGGGGCGAGCCCCTGACCGGCCGGGAGGACCTCTACGCCTCGGCCGTAAAGGATACCGAACGGAAAGAACTCTACCTGAAGGTGGCCAACACCGGGAGGGAGCCGCAGCGGCTGTCCGTCGACCTGAAGGGTGCCCGGGCGGGAGCCTCGGTGCGCGTACTTACCATGGCTTCGGACGACCTGGAAGCCGTAAATTCATTCTCTGCTCCGACCCGGTTGAGCCCGGTGGAAAGCACCGTAAGCCTGCAGGGGAACACCCTCGACGTAACGGTACCATCGCACGCCTTCGTGGTGTATACATTCACCCTCCAATAAGTCACGCATGACCCAAGAAAAGAACTACGTGATCGGCCTCGACTACGGCTCCGACTCCGTGCGGGCAGTACTGATTGATGCGGCCAACGGGACGGAGATTGCCTCCGAAGTGTACTGGTACCCCCGCTGGAAAGCGGGCAAGTACTGCGCACCCGCCGCGAATCAGTTTCGGCAACACCCGCTGGACCACCTGGAAGGACTGGAGCATACCATCCGGGGCGTCGTTGCCGCCGGCGGCGTACCCCCCGAGCGGGTGCGGGGCATATGCGTGGACACCACCGGCAGCTCCCCGGTACCCGTTACGCGAAGCGGGACGCCCCTGTGCTTCGAGCCGGGAATGGAAGAGAACCCCAACGCCATGATGGTCCTTTGGAAGGACCATACCGCCATCGCGGAAGCCGAGGAGATTAACGAGCTGGCCCGCAGCTGGGGGGGTGAAGACTTCACCCGCTACGAAGGGGGCATCTACTCTTCCGAATGGTTCTGGGCCAAGATCCTGCACGTGGTCCGGGAGGACGAAGCCGTGCGCGAACACGCCTACTCCTGGGTGGAGCACTGCGACTTGATGACTCACCTCCTGACCGGCCAGACGGACATCCACGACCTCAAGCGGAGCCGCTGCGCCGCCGGGCACAAGGCCATGTGGCACGAGGACTGGGACGGGCTGCCGCCGGAAGCCTTCCTGGGCCGGCTGCACCCCTATCTCGCCCAACTGCGCGGCCGCCTCTACCGGGAAACGTACACGTCGGACGTAGTAGCCGGCCACTTGAGCGAGCAATGGGCACGAAAACTCGGCCTCACCACGGCCACCGTAGTGGCGGTAGGCACCTTCGACGCCCACGCCGGTGCCATCGGGGCAGGCATCACGGAAAACTGCCTGGTGCGGGTGATGGGCACCTCCACCTGCGACATGATGGTGGCCTCGCGGGAGGTGATCGGCGAACACGCCGTGCGGGGCATCTGCGGGCAGGTCGACGGATCCATTATACCCGGCATGGTCGGGTTGGAAGCCGGTCAATCGGCCTTCGGCGACGTACTGGCGTGGTTCAAGTCGGTGCTCCTGTGGCCCACCAAGGAACTGCTCGCTGGCAGCCGCCTCCTCACCGAGGAACAGAAGCGGCAGCTGATGGAGGAGATGGACACGGAATTGATCGGAGTCCTCAGCGAGCGGGCGCGGGACATTCCCCTTTCGGACAACCTTCCCACGGCCCTCGACTGGGTGAACGGTCGGCGCACGCCGGATGCCGACCAGTCGCTCAAGAGCGCCATCACCAACATTTCCCTGGGCACGGGAGCTCCCGAACTGTTTAAGGCGCTGGTGCACGCCATTTGCTTCGGCTCCCGCAAGATCGTGGAGCGCTTTGAAGCGGAGGGGGTGCGGATCGACCGCGTCATCGGCATCGGGGGCGTGGCGCGCAAGTCGCCCTACATCATGCAGACGCTGGCCGATGTACTCGACCGGCCCATCATTGTGGCCACCTCCGATTACGCCCCCGCCCTGGGGGCAGCCATTTACGCCGCGGTGGCGGCCGGACTCTACCCCGACATTCTCACCACCAGCCGGCAACTCGCGAGCAGCTACGAGGCAGAGTACCAGCCCGATCCGGAAGCGGTGCGGCAACTCCTCCCCCTGCTGCGCCGGTACGAGGCCCTCGGCCAATTCGTGGAAGAACAGACCGCCTCGACTATCAAGGAGCAATCCCTGGCCGATTAGCAGCCACCCCAGATACCCAATTTACCCCAACATGGCTTACCAAGAACTGAAACGCGCGTGCTACGAGGCCAACCTCGAACTGAACGCCCTGGGCCTAGTGATCTACACCTTCGGGAACGTGAGCGCGGTGGACCGCGACCGCGGCGTCTTCGCCATCAAACCCAGCGGCGTGGATTACGACGCCCTGCGGCCGGAGGACATCGTTATCGTCGACTTCGACAACCAGATCGTTGAGGGCAACCTGCGTCCCTCCTCGGATACCAAGACCCACGCCTGGCTGTACCGCAATTGGGAAGAGATCGGGGGAATCGCCCATACCCACGCCACCTACTCCGTCGCTTGGGCGCAGGCGCAGATGGACATTCCCATCATGGGCACCACCCACGCCGACCACCTCACCGAAGACGTGCCCTGCGCCGCGCCGATGCGCGACGAACTGATCCAGGGCAACTACGAGCACAATACGGGTATCCAGATCACCGACTGCTTTGCCGAGCGCGGACTCGACTACCGGGAAGTGCCGATGGTACTGCTCGGCAACCACGGTCCCTTCACCTGGGGCGACAGCGCCACCAAAGCCGTTTACCACAGCCGCGTGCTGGAGGAAGTAGCCCGGATGGCCTACCTGGCCCGGCAGATCAACCCCGCTGCCCCCCGCTTGAAGGAGGCTCTCATCCGCAAACATTACGAAAGAAAACACGGCCGCAACGCCTACTACGGCCAATAACCCCGCCAACTGAATTATGAATAAGAACAGTCAAGAACTCTGGTTCATCACCGGAAGTCAACACCTCTACGGTGCCGAAACCCTGCAGCAAGTAGCGCGCCACGCCACCACCATGGTGGCCGGCATCAACGACCGGGCCGAGCTGCCGGTGAACCTCGTGGCACAACCGGTAGTGACCACCTCCGACGAAATCCTGAACGTTTGCCAACGCGCCAACACCGCCCCCGACTGCATCGGCGTGGTGGTCTGGATGCACACCTTTTCCCCGGCCAAGATGTGGATCCGCGGACTGTCGAGTCTCACCCGCCCCCTCTGTCACCTGCACACGCAGTTCAACGCCGAGATCCCCTGGGAGAACATCGACATGGACTTCATGAACCTCAACCAGTCGGCCCACGGCGACCGGGAATTCGGCTTCCTCATGTCTCGGATGCGGAAGAAGCGGAAGGTCATCGTCGGTCACTGGCGAAATCCCGCGGTCCTCAAAAAATTGAACGTATGGTCGCGGGTAGCCCGCGGCTGGGCGGAACTCCAGCGGCTGCAGGTGGCCCGCATCGGCGACAATATGCGACAGGTGGCGGTTACGGAAGGCAACAAGGTATCGGCCGAAATGCGCTTCGGCTTCAGCGTGAACGGCTACGCGGTAGCGGACGTCCTGGCGCACCGGTCGGCGGCCGGCAACGGGGCTGCGGACCGTCTTGTCGAAGCGTACGAAAACGCCTACCAGCTCTCTCCGGCCCTGCAAGCCGGCGGAGAGCAGCGGGAGTCCCTGCTCGAAGCCGCGCGGATCGAGCTTACGCTGAAGTCCTTTCTGGACGAAAACAACTTCGGGGCCTTCACCAATACCTTCGAGAACCTGGGAGAATTCAGTCAGTTGCCGGGCATCGCCGTGCAGCGTCTGATGGAACAGGGCTACGGTTTCGGTGCGGAGGGTGACTGGAAGACGGCCGCCCTCCTGCGGTGCATGAAGGTGATGGGCGAGGGACTTGCCGGCGGAACTTCCTTTATGGAAGACTACACCTACCACTTTACGCCCGAACGCTCGTACGTCCTGGGCTCCCACATGCTGGAGATTTGTCCGTCGATCGCCGCCCAACAGCCCAGCTGCGAGATTCATCCGCTGGGCATTGGCGGCAAGAGCGACCCGGTCCGGCTGGTGTTCGACGGTCAGCCCGGCAGCGCGCTCAACGCCTCCCTGATCGACATGGGCAACCGTTTTCGCCTGCTGGTCAATGAAGTGGAAAGCGTGGCACCACTGCAGAAACTGCCCAAATTGCCGGTGGCCCGGGTGCTTTGGGATCCCAAGCCGAACCTTGACGTGGCCGCCACTTCCTGGATACTCGCCGGGGGCGCGCACCATACGGTTTACACTCAATCAATTACTACTGAATACCTCGAAGATCTGGCCGACATTGCAGGCATCGAACTGCTCGTGATCGACGACCGTACCCGGGTCCGCGACTTCAAGAACGATCTCAACGCCAACGAGGCCTACTACCACCTTTTCCAGCACGGCTTCTGAGCCGCCAAACCAAGATCATGACACTCCCCAACGCCCTACCGCTTTTTTGCCTGTTGCTCCTGTCGCTGCTGCTTCCAGCCTGCGGGGATGATAATAACGACCGCCCGGTAGAAGAACCAGCCGACACCCCGGCCGCCTCCATTACCAAAAGCAGCTACGGCACAACGGCCGGGGGTGAGACCGTAGACAAGTACATCCTCCGCAACGCGGCGGGTATGGAGGTCGAGGTGATCACCTATGGAGGCATCATAACTTCGCTGACCGCCCCCGACTCAACTGGCAACTTCGAGAACGTCGTGCTGGGGTACGACAGCCTATCCCAGTACGAGGCCAGCAACCCCTACTTCGGTGCCTTGATCGGCCGCTACGGCAATCGGATCGCGGGCGGTAGGTTCTCGCTGAACGACCAGACCTACACCCTGGAAACCAACGATGGACCGAACCACCTCCACGGCGGCGTAACCGGCTTCGACAAGGTGGTCTGGACCGCCACGGAAGTACCATCGGACACGGAACCTGCACTACGCCTTACCTACCTGAGCCCGGACGGGGAAGGCGGTTACCCCGGCAACCTCAACACAACGGTCACCTATACCCTGCACGACGATAACCGTCTGGAAATAGCCTATTCGGCCACCACCGACCAGCCTACCGTAGTCAACCTGACCCAGCACACCTACTTCAACCTGTCGGGCGACCCTTCCGGCGACATCCTCGACCACGTGCTGATGATCGACGCAGACCAATACCTGCCGGTAGACGGCACCCTGATCCCCACGGGCGAAGTGCAAGCGGTAGAGGGTACGCCTTTCGACTTTACCGAACCCAAACCCATCGGCCGGAATATCGGGGACGACAATGAGCAGCTCCTCCGGGGCAAAGGCTTTGACCATTGCTGGGTACTTAACGAGCCGGGGGGTTCCGCGCCGGTGGCCACGGTTCACCACCCCGCCAGCGGCCGGTTTATGGAGGTGTTTACCGACGAGCCCGGCATTCAATTTTACAGCGGCAACTTCCTCGACGGCACCCTGCCCGCCCCGGGCGGCGGCACCTACGGTCACCGATCCGGCCTCTGTCTGGAAACCCAGCACTTCCCCGATTCTCCCAACCAGCCCTCCTTCCCTTCGGTGGTATTGGAGCCGGGCGATACCTACGCCACCACGACTACCTACTCCTTTTCCACTAAATAATCCCTTAACGCAATGTCCGTACTGGCCACTCTCGATTGGGTGATCATCACCCTGTACTTCGTTCTGATTCTCGGCATTGCCTGGTGGGTGATCCGGCAAAAGAACGACACCTCCGACGATTACTTCCTGGCCGGGCGCAACCTCGGCTGGTTCGTCATCGGTTCCTCCATTTTCGCCTCCAACATCGGCTCGGAGCACATCGTCGGGCTCGCCGGATCGGGTGCCACGGACGGCGTGGCCATGGCGCATTACGAGCTGCACGCCTGGTGCCTGCTGGTGCTGGGCTGGGTGCTGGCCCCGTTCTACATGCGGTCCAAGATCTACACCATGCCGGAATTCCTGGAGAAGCGCTTCAGTCCGGCCTCCCGCTGGGTGTTGTCGATCATCTCCCTGATAGCCTACGTACTGACCAAGGTGGCCGTGGGCATCTTCGCCGGGGGCATCGTATTCGGGGTGCTGCTGCCGGACGTCAACGTCATGGGACTGGACAGTTTCTGGGTGGGCTCCATTCTAATGATATTGCTGACCGGCGCGTACACCATCCTGGGTGGCCTCAAGGCCGTGGCCTACACGGAAGCCATCCAGACCGTCATCCTGATTTTCGGTGCGGTAACGGTCACCGTGTACGGTTTGGACGCCCTGGGCGGCTGGGGCGAGCTGAAGCGCATCGCCGGATCCGAGATGTTCAACCTCTGGAAACCCCTCGTCCCGGAGGGCGTGGAGGGCACCTGGGCGCCCGTCAAGACCGAAACCCGGATGGCGTGGTACTTTAATACCAATTACCCCTGGATCGGCATGTTGTTCTGCGCGCCGATCATCGGGCTGTGGTACTGGTGTACGGATCAGTACATCGTGCAGCGGATGCTGGGGGCGGCAAATCTTACGGAAGCTCGCCGGGGTACCATCGCGGCGGCCTTTTTCAAGCTGCTCCCGGTCTTCATTTTCATCGTTCCCGGCATCATAACCTTTGCCCTCGCGGCCAGCGGCAAGATGCCCCAATTGGCCGAGACCCTGCTCGACGCCGACGGCAACATCATCAACGCCAACGCCCAACAGGTCTTCCCCCTGCTCGTTGCGAAGGTACTTCCCGCCGGTATCCGGGGCCTGGTGGTCGCCGGACTGCTGGCCGCGCTGATGTCTTCCCTGGCCGGGGTATTCAACGCTTCGTCCACGCTGTTCACCATGGACCTCTACTCCAAATTCCGGCCCAACGTAAGCGAGGCCCAGCTGGTACGGGTAGGCCGCATTGCCACCGCCGTGATGGTCGTGATCGGCCTGCTGTGGATCCCGGTGATCCAGGGAAGCCGGGGGTTATATGACTACCTCCAAAGCGTACAGGGTTATCTGGCCCCGCCCATTTTCGTGGTCTTCTTCTTCGGGGTGTTTAACCGGCGCCTCAACGCCAAGGGGGCACTGGCGGCCATGCTGGTGGGCTTCGCCCTCGGCCTCTTCCGACTGATGATCGATACCCCGGTCATGCTCAACGAAGGCTTTGCCTACGCCGAGGGATCGTTCTTCTGGATCGTCAATAACACCTTCTTCCAGTACTACAGCCTGTTCATTTTCCTTGTTTCCGCTGCTACCATGGTGGGCGTGAGTTACGCTACCGAAGCCCCCCCGCTGATCAAGGTGCAGGGCCTCACCATGTCAACGGTATCCGACGAGCAGCGCGCCGAAACCCGCGCTAGTGTCCGGACGATCGATATCGTGTTCTCGGTATTGGTGGTCGTGCTGATCCTGGTGGCTTACCTGTATTTCACTGGGTAAGGTGAGGGCTCCACGGGCCTAACGGGTGGAGGGCCTCCAGGCCCGACTTTCCAAGGCCAGAGGGGTAATCAACAATCCAGGATGGGGCAACACTATACGCCGGGGCCCTGTTGCCGAGCGGGTGGAGGGCCTCCAAGCCCGACTTCCCAAGGCCAGAGGGGTAATCAACAATCCAGGATGGGGTAACACTATAGGCCGAGGCCCTGTTGCCGAGCGGGTGGAGGGCCTCCAGGCCCGAATCTTTATAAACGCGGAGCCCATTCCTCCATGCCCCCATAATCGATTCTACCCCAAAGGCGGTTTACACTAGCAGTACCTCCGACCGTCCAGTTCCAGCCCCTAGTATAGCCCCTCAAATGCTTCCATCCAGGCCCGGGCCATGACGTAGCTTCCGGCCAGACTGGGGTGCACACCGTCGTGGCTCCAATGTGCGGCGGGGGCCTCTTCCAGGGCTTCGTCGAATACCCGCTGGTAGGGGATCCACGCCGCGTCAAATTCGGCGGCCACGGCCCGCGCGGCCGACTGGTAGGTGGGGAATTCATTCTTCCACCGATCGTCCCCGACCGCTGAGCCGCCCCGGATAATGAAGGGTTCGCCGATGATGAACTTCACCTCAG
The DNA here is from genome assembly GCF_004803465.1 of Neolewinella litorea. Taxonomy (GTDB): domain Bacteria; phylum Bacteroidota; class Bacteroidia; order Chitinophagales; family Saprospiraceae; genus Neolewinella; species Neolewinella litorea. Next base: position 45,937 of record NZ_SRSF01000010.1, read on the forward strand.
GCAGGGCTTCGCGCGTGCGGTTGAGCAGGGCGGCAAAGTCCTTGCGGTACACATCTACCGTGCCGTCGTAGTTGCCGTTGAGCATGTGCCAGAAGTCGTTGACGCCGATCAGGATACTGACCACGTCGGGCTGCAGCGACAGGGCGTCGGCCTCCCATCTCTCGTCGAGTTGGTAGACCTTGTTGCCGCTGATTCCACGGTTGTAGTAGGTAAGGTCGGTTTCGGGATGCTCACCCAGCAGCATCGCCGCGACCAGGAGAGAATAGCCCACCCCCATTTTTCCGTAGTCGTTGGGTTCGGTCCGTTCGCGGTCGCGGCCGGCATCGGTGATGGAATCCCCCTGGAATACTACCGTAAGTTGATCGGGCAGATGATCGGACATTTTGCTTGGGCGCGTCAGGGCCGAACTCCCCGCCAGGGCGGCGGGCAGCAGGGCGGCGTTTTTGATAAAGTCTCTGCGATTGTTCGGCATGCTCATTGATTTACCGCCTAATGTACAAAGCGGCCTCCGGCCGCGCCAGTAAAATGCGGCCTCGGGCCGCGCCAGCAAAATGCGGCCTCAGGCCGCGAGAGCAAAATGCGGCCTCGGGCCGCGAAAGTAAAATGCGGCCTCAGGCCGCGAAAGAAAGATGCGGCCTCAGGCCGCGCACCCCTCTCCTACTCCAGCCGCACCGTCTCCCCCGTCCGGGCACTGCGTACCGCCGCGTCCAGTATCTCCACCACCGTCATATTATTCTCCAAGGCCGAAAGATCCGCCGGTGCCACCTCCACTTCCCCAGCGATCACCGCCGCCAGGTAGGCGAAGGGGTCGTCGTAGGGGGCCGGGCGTTCTTCCAGTGCCTGTTCCATTTCCGAGAAGCCATCGTACCCTTCGGGGATCCGCACCCGCAGGTCGTGGCGGTTGTCGGCGTAGATCACGCCGTCCAGCCCGTAAATTTCCATATCCTTACGACCAATGGTCCAGTTCCACGAGGCCTGGATCAGGGCCACAGCGTCCGGGTAGGTGAGGATGATCAGGGCTTCGTCGTCAACGTCCGGATTGTTCTCGGGCTGCAGTTGCTGGGTCACCGCCGTGACGGTCAGGGGGCGTTGGCCCTGCATCAGCCACGTCATGAGGTTGGCCCCATAGCACCCGAAGTCGGTGATGGCCCCGCCGCCGTTCTGCACCGGATCGGTGAGCCATTCCAGGAATTCCGGGTCGACGCCGATATTCTTCGGGCCGCGGTGGCCGTCGCGAATGACCACTTTGCGGATCTCCCCGACCAGGCTATCCTGCACCAACGCGTAAGCCCGGTGGTTGGTCGGGTACCAGGTGGTCTCGTAGTTGGTGAGCAGGTGGATGTCGTGCGCTTCGGCGAGGGCCTCCATCTTGCGGGCGTGGTCCATACTTACGGCCAGCGGCTTTTCCACCATTATATGGATCCCGCGCGGCGCGCACGCCTCAACCACCTCCAGGTGCTCGAAGATCGAACCAAAGGCCGTTACGGCTGCCGGCTGCTGCGCCTCGATCAGAGCCTCCAGGTCATCGTACACCCTTTCCATCGGGAAGTCGTACTGCTCGGCGTAGCGGCGGGCGAGGTCCCGGTTGGGTTCCGCGATGCCGACGATCTCGATCTCCCCCCGGCTTTCGCTGTTGAAGATGCCGTGGACGTGGGTATGCGTGAGCCCCGCTACCCCCACGCGAAGGGGTTCCCGCTGGGCGTAGAGGGCGGAGGTGAGCATGAGCAGCAAGGTAAGACAGGTAAGAATTCGGTACATAAGGCAGTGCGTTCGGTCCGCTACAAGGTAATCCAAGCCTTCCGTTTTTTTGGGCGGTGCACGCGGGTGCCGCGCCGGGTCGTGGCCCGGCCTACTTACCTTGCCGGAAAACCCCCGTCACATGTACCAAGGATGCTTACTCCTGCTCTGGCTCTTCCTCCCCATCCTGGTCCGGGCGCAGGATGCGGTGGAGAGCCGAGTGGTGGTCGACTCGATCTATTCAGCGAGCCTGGAAAACGACTATGGCGAAAACCCGACGCGCGCCGTGTCGGTCTACCTGCCACCGGGCTACGACGCCGGCACGCAACGCTACCCCGTGGTCTACTACCTGCACGGATTCCTGAACGACCACACGCTGACGCGGGAAATGATCGACGCCCTCGACTACGCCATCGCCCACCGGAAAGTGCGACCGTTCATTCTAGTGACGGCCGATAACCGCACCCGCATCGACGGCAGCTTCTACAGCAATTCGGAACTGTTCGGCAACTGGGAAGACTTCATGGCCTATGACCTGGTCCGCTACGCCGACAAAAATTACCGAACCATGCCCCGGCGAGAAAGCCGTGGCGTCACCGGTCACAGCATGGGCGGCTTCGGCGCGCTGAAACTCGCGATGCGGCATCCGGACATCTTCAGCAGCGTCTATGCCCTGAGCCCCGGCGGCCTCACGGTGGTCGGTGAGTACGGCCCCAACAGCAACACCTACCGGGAACTGGCCGCGATCGATAACATGGACGAACTCATGCGCTCCTACTTTCCCAAGGTGATCGTGGCCTTCGGACGGGCCTGGTCGCCCAACCCGGACAAGCCCCCCTTCTACGTCGACGTACCCTTTGCCTACGCGGGCGACAGCCTGGTAGTGCACCCTGAAGTACTCGAAAAGTGGTACGCGGAAATGCCGCTGCACCTCATCGACGACCACTTGCCGGCCCTGCAATCCCTGACCGCCATCGCCCTCGACTGGGGCCGCAACGCGGGCGACCGCTTCGTTCGCCAGTGTGAAATGTTCAGCCAGCGCCTCGAGAACGTAGGCATCCAACATTCAGCGGAAGAGTACATCGGCACCCACACCAGCGGGATCTTTACCCGCGACGGGCGCGTACCGAACGACATGCTACCCTTCTTCGATACGCACCTGACCTTCGCACCGGAAGGCGGACGATGAGGTTAGATGGCGGACCGAATCCAGCCCGCAGCGGACAATCCCCGATCAAAGCTTCCCCGTAGGTGTTGGGTAACCATAACCCCCGACCGACCATGTATCGCCTGCTCCTGCTTCTTCCTTTCCTGCTCCTGACCTGTAGCCGCTACCAGGCCGCGGGCGACTTCTCCGCCGAACAACTACAGCCCTCGCCGAACGAACTGAGCCAGGACTTTCTCCGGGGCCTCCGGGCCGGCACCGACGTTTCGGACATCGTAGACCAACTCGCGGGCTATGAGCCCGGCGAACTGGCCGCCGCGCTGGATACCCGCGATCAGCGACTGGCCTTCTGGGTCAACGTCTACAACGGCATGGTGCAGTACCTGCTTACCCAAAAGCCAGAGCTCTACGACGACCGGTCCGACTTCTTCAGTACCCCCCGGTTTACGGTGGCCGGGCAGGAACTGAGTCCGAACGAAATCGAGCACGGCATCATCCGCGGCGGGGAAAACCGCTTCGGACTGGGCTTCGTTCCCCAGCTGTTCTCCAGCAAGTTTGAACGCACCTTCCGGGTCAAGGGCGGCGATTCCCGCGTGCACTTTGCCCTCAACTGCGGGGCCAGCGACTGCCCCCCCGTAGAGATATACGCACCGGAGACTTACGACCAGCAGATCAACGCCCGCGTGCGCAGCTACCTGGCCGAGCACTCTGAAATCCAGGAGCGCGACGGCAAGCGGGTACTGGTGACCTCCCCACTCTTCTCCTGGTTCAAGGGGGACTTCCGCGACCACGATGGCGTGGACGACTTCCTGGTGGAATACGGCGTGCTGGAAGAGAACGAGAAGGACATCAAGCGCGAGTACGAGAATTACGACTGGACCCTGGAAACCGGCATTTGGGCGAAGTAGGCTCCGCCTAATTGTTTACCTAATCCGGGCCCCTGCGCGTTCTTTGATTACCTTACCTTTGGTACTATGCGTACCCAATCAGCCCGATCGGTCTCCGCCTTCAACACCGAACTCAAGCTGCGTGGCTTCAAGGCGTTCCAGATTGAGGAAGACGGCGCGGCTACCCGCGTGTACAGCAGAAAGGATTTTTACAAGATTTGCCTGACCACCGGTCGTAGCGTCATCCACTACGCCAGCCGCAGCTTTGAGCAAGAAGGCACGGTACTCTTTTTCGGCAACCCCCACATTCCCTATTCCTGGGAAACAAAGTCCCGGACCTATACCGGGTATACCTGTCTGTTTTCGGAACATTTCCTGCAACTGGCGGAGCGTTCCGAGGCCATACTGCAATCCCCCCTCTTCCGGCTTGGGGGCACCCCGGTCCTGACCATTGATCCCGAGCGGCGAGAATTCCTTACCGCCATCTTTCAAAAAATGATTGATGAGCAGCAAACGGACTATCAATAATAAAGACGAGTTGATCCGGAATTACATCCAGCTCATCGTCCACGAAGCGCTCAAGCTGCAACCGGCGGCCGAGCACACCGAATCGTCCGGTACCGCCGCATCCCGGCTAACTGCCGTCTTCCTGGAACTCCTCGAACGGCAGTTTCCGGTTGAGACTCCCGACCGGCCGCTGGAACTCAAAAGCGCGCAGGACTACGCCCGCCAATTGTCTGTCCACGTCAATCACCTGAACAGTTCGGTAAAGTCCGTAACCGGCAAGACCACGTCTGCCCACATTTCCGACCGTATCGTCGCGGAAGCCCGCGCCCTGCTCGAGCATACCGACTGGAACATCAGCGCGATTGCCTACGCCCTGGGCTTTGAGTACCCCACCTACTTCAGTAATTATTTCAAGAAGGTTACCGGCCAGTCGCCGCGGGCCGTGCGTCAATCGTCGCTTTGAATGTTATATGTTTTCCTTTGGCGACCGTAAGTCGGCAAAGCAGAGCCACCCTAATTTTGCGGGTAAATTAATCGCGGTTCCAGCAATACTCGCGTGGATAACAATTCTCCCGGGGCGAGTTGTATATCAGCCAATCCGTTCCGCAGCCGCCCGACACCGCCAGCCAAACGATCAAGCATGCTTACTAAATCACGGCTCTCCCTGTCACCGGCATTCATTCTGCTGTGCGGCCTGCTCACCTGCGGGGGTGCCGCAGCGTGCGGCCAGCCAACCGAAAGCCCTCTACCCGGGGCCCCCGCGCCGGAGGCCCCGCCGCTCAATCCTTCCAGTATGAATATCAAAATTGGCACCGACTCTTTTACGGTTAGCCTGACAGAATCGGCAACCGTCGCCGAATGGCTATCCCTCCTGCCCCTGACGCTCGACATGAAGGACCTGAACGCCAACGAAAAGCACGCGGAATTGCCCCGTGCCCTGCCCACCTCTCCCGTCGACCCGGGCAGGGTTCAGGCCGGGGACGTCATGCTCTACGGCAGTTCCACCCTGGTTATCATTTACGAGTCATTCCCCACCTCCTACCGCTACACCAAACTCGGCCGGATACAGGAGGCTACCGGCCTTAAGGCGGCCCTCGGTAAGGGGTCCGTGTCGGTACGGTTTGAGGCGGGTCAGTAAGCCACGCAGTTCCGTCCAACTCCGTTACCCGATACCCCTTGCCGGAATGCCGACACCCCCGACGGCGGGTCAATCACCGTATTATCATGCTCAAGAAAATACCACTGCTTGTCCTCTGCCTGTCGGGCCTGATGGCTCCGGCAGGTGCCCAGACCGCCGACAGCACCGCACGCGTCGGTACGATTTCGGGGGCGGCGGGCGTCACCCACATCGGGATTTCCCTCATTCCCAGCTTCTCGCTGGAGCAGCCGGCCGCCATCTTCAACCTTGCCCTGACCCGGGGCCGGTTCAGTTTCGAACCGGAGTTCACCTTCTCCTGGGAGGGGAAACCCTGGTATGCCCTGTTCTGGTTCCGGTATCGGCTACCGCAGGCCGGCCGGTTCAGGATGGGCGTCGGTACCCACCTCGGCCTGAACCACATCAGCGCCACCTGGCCCGGCAACCGCAATCCCAGCGATGTCATTCTTACCGAGCGCTATCTGGTGGGTGAGCTCAGTCCTTCTTACGCCCTGAGCGAAAGGGTGAGCTTAGGCGCGTACATGTTATTCGCCCGCGGATTCAATGTGGGCACCGACCAGCTAACCCAGTTCATTACCCTGAATTCGGTAATATCCGACATCCCTCTCTCCGGAAAATACCGGCTTACCGTGGTGCCACAGGTCTATTACTTGAAGCTGTATGGCGACCGCGGGTTCTACGCCACTTCCTCCTTTACGGTCCGCCGGCGGGGCAGCCCACTTTCCCTGTCTTCACTTATCAATAAGGTGATCCAGACCGATATCGCGGGCAGCAAGGATTTTCTGTGGAACCTCACGCTCACCTACTCCTTCGGGCGCGGGGAGGTGGTGCGGACCTTCCCTTCGCCCGCCGTGCCGGCCGAATGAACCGGTGCCTTTTGGTACCGTCGTGCCAACCAATTTCGTGGCGCGGCCGCGGGTGCAAAGTTCCCGCCCAAATGCTACGCTGATGGGTTTGTGGATTTTACCTTTGGCGTTTCTTCCGGAAAACCACCCGGTACGGTGTTTACTAAATGTACAATTTACACTAAGTGCCGTACCTTTGAACATTCAGGCGGGCTAACCTTTATGTAGTCGCCGTAACCACCCGCCACGGCACCCGCGTTCCCGCCCAATAATGGCGGGAAGGTCAGTAAAAGACAAAATCACTTCCCCCCTATGGCAAAGATTGCAATTAATGGCTTCGGCCGCATCGGACGTATCACGCTACGCACCCTCCTGGAAAAGGGACTGGACGTCGTAGCCATCAACGACCTTACCGACAACGCCACCCTGGCGCACCTCTTCAAGTACGACAGCGTACAGGGCAACTACCCCGGCGAGGTAACCTCCGACGACGACTTCATCTACATCGACGGCAAGAAGATCGATGCCCTGAGCCAGCGCGATCCGAGCAAACTGCCCTGGGGCGACATGGACATCGACGTGGTGCTGGAGTGCACCGGTCGCTTCGTTGACAAGGAAAGCGCGAGCCAGCACCTGCAGGCCGGCGCCAAGAAGGTGCTCATCTCCGCTCCCGCGAAGGGCGACGTAGCTACCGTCGTGCTGGGCGTCAACGAGGACGTCATCAACGCCGAGACCAAGATATACAGCAACGCCAGCTGCACCACCAACTGTCTGGCCCCCATGGTGAAAGTACTGGACGATGCCTTCGGCGTCGAAAAGGGCTTCATCACCACGGTACACGCTTACACCTCCGACCAGAACCTGCAGGACGGCCCCCACAAGGACCTGCGCCGTGCCCGCGCCGCCGCCCTGAACATCGTACCCACCACCACCGGTGCCGCCAAGGCCGTCGGACTGGTGCTGCCCCACCTCAACGGTAAACTCGACGGCGGTGCCATGCGGGTACCCGTCCCGACCGGATCGCTGACCGACCTCACGGCCATCGTGAAGCGCGACGTGACCCTGGAAGAAGTGGACAATGCCTTTAAACAGGCCGCCGAAGGTGGACTGAAGGGTATCCTGGCCTACGTCGACGCGCCCTATGTGAGCAGCGACATCGTGGGCAGCAAGTACAGCAGCCTCTACGATAAGGACCAGACCATCGTGTCCGGCTCGCTCGTGAAGGTGGTAGCCTGGTACGACAACGAAGCCGGCTACAGCGCCCGCCTGGCCGACCTGTGCGAGCGTATCGCCAGCCTGTAACAATATCTCCAATGGGGGGCGCGCCATCTCGGCGCGCCCCCTTTTACTTTCCGATAAGACCCAACGCTATGAAACTCGAAGATTTAGATGTCAAAGACAAAACCGTACTCGTACGGGTAGACTTCAACGTGCCCGTCGATGAAGACGGTAAGGTCACCGATGCCACCCGCATCGAAAAGGCCGCACCGACGATCCGCCACCTACTCGAGCAGGGTGCCGCCGTGGTGCTGATGTCGCACCTTGGTCGCCCCCAACAGGAAAAGCTGGAGGACGGCAAGGTGGACAAGGAAGCCTTCACCCTGGCCCCCGTGGTGTCGACCCTGGAAGACAACGTGGGCTGTCAGGTACAATTTGTCGAAGACACCATCGGAGAGGATGCCCAGGCCGCCGTCGCGAAACTGGAGCCCGGTCAGGTCTTGCTACTCGAGAATACCCGGTTCTACGCCGGTGAAGAGAAGGGCGACCAGGACCTTGCCAAGGCCATGGCCGCGCTGGGCGACGTATACGTTAACGATGCCTTCGGTACCGCCCACCGCGAACACGCCTCCACCGCTACGGTGGCCAAGTTTTTCCCGGCCGACAAGAAAAGTTTTGGCTTCCTCATGGGGGCCGAACTCGACGGTGCCGAACGGCTGCTCAACAACCCCGCCCGCCCGGTAACGGCAATCGTCGGCGGCGCGAAGGTGAGCGACAAGATCCTGCTGCTGGAAAAGCTGCTGGACTTTGCCGACAACATTATCATCGGCGGCGCCATGGCCTACACCTTCAGCCTGGCCCAGGGTGGCAAGGTGGGCAAGTCGCTAGTCGAGCGGAACAAAACGGACAACGCACTGGAGCTGATGAAGAAAGCCGAGGCCCAGGGAACCAAGATCTACCTGCCGGTAGACACCGTCGTAGGCAAGGAATTCAGCAACGAAACGCCCTCTGACGTGGTGCCCGCCGGGGAGATCGGCGACGAGTGGCAGGGGCTGGACATCGGCCCCGAGTCGGTGAAACGCTTCAGTGAGGTTATCGCGAAGAGCAAATCCATCCTCTGGAACGGCCCCATGGGGGTATTTGAAATGAAGAACTTCGCCAAGGGTACTAATGCCATCGCCGAGGCCGTAGCCGCGGCTACGCGCGACAACGGTGCCTACAGTCTGATCGGCGGCGGCGACTCGGTTTCGGCCATTAATCAGGCCGGACTGGCCGATGAGGTGAGCTTCGTCTCCACCGGCGGCGGCGCCATGTTGGAGCTGTTGGAAGGAAAGGAACTACCGGGTATCAAGGCGATTAGGGCCTGAAGCCAACCCTTCCCCCCTGCCGGGGTGTTTCCCAGGTATGGAATTGGAGATCGTAGTTGACGAACGCGAAAAGGAAGCCGGCGTACCGCTGCAGTTTCGGGATTCCGAGCGCGGCAGGGCTCCGTTCGATCCCTTCCGGGTACCGTACGACAGCGTGCTCTCCTTTGACGTTCTGCTGCGCGAGATCCGGCGGCTGAAAGAAGGCGGCAACGCCGCGACTCGCTTCCTGGCCGATGCCATCCTGACCCGTATGGACGCGGTGCCGGAACTGCACGGCCCGATCCACGACCTTTGCCTGCTTGAGAAGCACCGCGAGGTGGTCGATATGCTCATGCTGTTCGTGACCTCCCCGGTAGATCGTGCTAACCAGCTGTTCAAGGTTTCCCTGCCCTTTCACTTCCGGCCGCTGTTGACCAGTGATTCCCTGCGGGCGATGATGGTCAAGCAGAACGTCTGCTATACTTTCAATGACTGTGCCGGAGAGGTGCTGCAAAAGCACCTGATCACCATTGGCTGTACGATCTTAAAGGAGTGTTACGGCGTGGAGGTGGACATCCACGTGCAGGCCATGCTGACGGTCCCAGATCCGACCACGGGCCTGGAACGCTTTTACAAGCCCCTTATCAATCAGGATTACGCCGAGGTGGTGGTGAACGGGGACCTGCCCGAATTGTCGGACAGCGACATCCGCCGGTTGCTCAACAACCTGCATGATACCGAGCTGTGGTTGCAGTTGCTTCCCCCGGACCGCTTCAGTTTTCACGGCTTTTCCATTGCCGAGCTGTACGAAGTGACCGCCGAGGAAAGCCTCAGCCGCCTGAAGCATCGCCTGATCAGTCGCGACGCCGTGCTCGACGTGGAGCGGGTCAAGGAATTGGCCAACCTGGTTCGCCTGCACTTCCAGCGTCCTCACCTGCAGTTGGGCCTTACAGCCCTGGACTATCCCATCGATCGCGCCATCGATCACGAGTACCGCATCCGGTATAACCTGTTGTCGGACGAGGTAGACCGCCTCACCGACCGCAGCTACGCGGGCAGTATCTACGATCAGGTATTCAAGTCGGGCGAAATGATGGTCATTCAGGACCTGAGGGAACTCACCACCACCACCCTGCTGGAGGAAAAGCTGATCGACCTGGGCTACCGTAGCATGCTGCTCGCGCCGCTGCTGAGTCAGGAGAAGAACGTAATCGGACTCGTGGAGCTGGCCAGTCCGGTGCCGTACGCCCTCAATGCGTTCATGGAGCAAAAATTCGAGGAGATTCGCGGTCTGTTCCGCACCGCAGTCGAGCGCAGCCGGGAGTACATAAACAACCTCATTGAGGTGATCATGCGCGAGCAGTTCACCAGTCTGCACCCTACGGTAGAATGGCGGTTCACCGAAGCGGCCTTCAACATCCTCAAGCGGCAGGAGGAGGGATTGCCGCAGGTCAACGAAGAGATCCGATTCAAGAAAGTCTTTCCTTTATATGGTCAGGCCGACATCGTGGGCAGCAGCAACCTGCGCAACGCGGCCATCTACCAGGATCTGATCGACAACCTGCGGGCCGGCCGCCTCTTTCTCGTGCGCGCGCTGGATTTTGCCGTCTTCCCCATTATTGATCAAGTGGTGATGTCCCTCGACGGTCACTTGCGGACCACCATGGAGGCTTTCGACAACAGCCACGAAATACGGATCAGCGACTTTATTCAGAAACAGCTGACCCCGCTGGTCCGCCAGCTCGGCGAGCAACTCCCCGAACTGGCGGAGCTCTACACCCAGTACAAAGAACAACTCAACCCGGAACTAGGCCTCTTTTACCGGGTTCGGCGGGACTACGAACGCAGCGTCGGGAGCCTTAACCGCATGATCAGTGACTTTCTGACCGAGCGGAATCAGGCGGCCCAGCGTATTCTGCCGCACTACTTCGAAAAATACAAGACCGACGGTGTGGAATACGAGATCTACGCCGGGCAAAGCTTGCTCAAGCGCCAGAAGTTCTCCAGTATTCACCTGAAGAACCTGCGGCTCAGCCAACTGGTCGATCTCTGTGAACTGACACGCCGGGTGGCGGCCCATAGTGATACCCTGCCGATGCCGCTGCGAACGGCCCAATTGGTTTTTGCCTACACCTCCCCCCTCAACATCCGTTTCCGGATGGATGAAAAGCGGTTTGACGTGGACGGTGATTACAACGTCCGGTACGAGATCCTGAAAAAACGGATCGACAAGGCCACCATCCGACAGGGTACCGAGCGGCTGACCCAGCCCGGCATGGTGAGCATCGTTTATCTGCAGGATCGCGACCGCGAGGAGTACGACGAGTACCTGCGGTACCTGCACCAGGCCGGCTACCTCGAGGGGGAAGTGGAGCACCTGGTCCTCGACGCCCTGCAGTCGGTTAACGGTCTGAGGGCGTTACGTTTCAGGGTACGCAGTTGAGGCGTTTCTGAAACTTTGGACTTACAATTTCAGTTTAGTAAGCCAGTTGCCGTGACATTTTCTCACGGCCAAACTTTCTACGTTTGAGCGAAATTGTAATGTCCATTAACGGGGTAGACCCCGTAGAGCTTCTTGGAGAGAACAACAAGAAGCTGAACCTGATTCGTGCCGCTTATCCACAGGCAACGGTTACCCAGCGGGGAACCAACGTCAAAATCAAGGCGGAAAAGCCGGAAGCTCAGGAGATCAAACACCACCTGGAACTCATGATGCGCCTGCTACAGGACAACCGCGAGTTGAGTACCCATACCGTGGAGGATCTGCTGGCCGGAGAAAATCCGTTTCAAACGCGGCTCGGTACAGGGAATAAGAACAAGACCATTGTCTTCGGCAGGAACGGCAAGCCAATAAAGGCCCGTACGCCCAACCAGATGGTTATGATCGAGGCCGCAGAAGCCAACGACATCGTCTTTGCGGTGGGTCCGGCGGGTACGGGCAAGACCTATACCGCGGTGGCCCTGGCCATCCGGGCGCTGAAGAACAAGCTGGTCAAGAAGATCATCCTCACCCGCCCCGCGGTGGAAGCCGGCGAAAGCCTGGGCTTCCTGCCGGGCGACCTGCAGGACAAGATCGACCCCTACCTCCGCCCCCTCTACGACGCCCTGGATGACATGCTGCCCCGGGAGAGGTTGGACAAATTTCGGGAAGACGGTACAATAGAAATTGCTCCGCTGGCGTACATGAGAGGACGAACGCTGGATAATTGCTTCGTAATCATGGATGAGGCGCAGAACACCACGACCTCCCAGATTAAGATGTTTCTGACCCGTTTGGGTCCATCCGCGAAGTGTATCGTCACCGGTGACCTCAGCCAGGTTGACCTTCCCCGCAATCAGGTTTCGGGCCTTCGGCGCGCAATCAACCTGCTTGCACCCATCAAGGGAATTGCCGTCATCCGACTTACCGCAGAGGACGTCGTCCGCCACCGACTGGTGAAGGCCATCATCAAGGCCTACGATGCGGACGATGAAGCCGAGGGCCGTGGACGGTTTGGTCCGCCGCCAGAAAGCACGTTTGAGCGCCTCGGCCCCCCCGGCCGGAGCAGAAAGGCGGAAACTTTCCAAGAAAATTTCCCGGAAGAGGAAATATAAACCCGCTTGCTACGTTACGGATGCCGCGAAAGCCAATGGTGCAAACCATTGGCTTTCAGTGTTTTATGCAAAAAAGATCCGTTTTAGCCCCCGTTTTTATGTGAAGGCACGCCAATTTCTGCCGCTTTTTAGGGGCACAAGCCGTGACATCTTTGAGTCAGCGATAACAACCAGTTATTCTGCACCTCATGAAAAACCCGAAAGAATCCACAATCATCCGGTCCGCCAGGATCACAAATTTTTCGAATCATGGTAGAAGATATCATTCTCTAGAGGTATAGGCTACTCCGCTTACCTCGATACCACTCGCCCGGCAAGGGCAACCACAACTCTCTCATTCCTAATTTCCATTCTCATGACCTTCCTTAACGAATTCCTCTCCCCCGAAGTCCTCCAAACCGCCCAAGCCGCTGTTGATTACCTGGGTAGCCTTTCCAGCCACATCGTCGTCGAAGACATCATCATGCGCGGTGCCGAGCTGGCCAAGCACAACATCGTCGTCGAGGACATCATCATGCGCGGCGCCGAAGTAGCCAGCAATAACATCGTTGTCGAGGACATCATCATGCGCGGTGCCGAAGTAGCCAGCAACAACATCGTCGTCGAGGACATCATCATGCGCGGTGCCGAAGTGGCCAGCAACAACATCGTCGTYGAGGACATCATCATGCGCGGTGCCGAAGTAGCCAGCAATAACATCGTTGTCGAAGACATCATCATGCGCGGTGCTGAAGTAGCCAGCAATAACATCGTTGTCGAAGACATCATCATGCGCGGTGCCGAAGTAGCCAGCAACAACATCGTCGTCGAGGACATCATCATGCGCGGTGCCGAAGTAGCCAGCAACAACATCGTCGTCGAAGACATCATCATGCGCGGTGCTGAAGTAGCCAGCAACAACATCGTTGTCGAGGACATCATCATGCGCGGTACCAAAATGGCCTAAGCCAAGCGCTTAAAAAATCACGTTTAGCGTTGTGATTTCGAAAATCCGCGTGATCACAAAATCCTGTTCTTCCGGTTTTGCCGTAGATAAGGCATCCTGACAAGAATAGAACTGTACGCGAACCAATGTTCTTCGGCCCGGTCCCTGGGGCCATCCGTTTGAACATTCATTTTTGCCTCAGCTTCGAACACGAAAGCAACTGGGCAATTTTACCGGATTAAGGCATCATTGCCACCTTTAGTAACCCAAACACCTACACCAGTGACCCTTCGGGTCATCAAAACCCAAAATCATGGTTGAAGACATCATCTTCTAGATTTGCCTGAGGGCCCGTCCCGACGCAGCTGCCTTATTCTTACTTCGCCCTCGCCCGCAGCTTTCTTCCGTCGGTACTCGTCGTTTCCAGATTTTCCAGGACGACCTCCCACAGGGTCTCATACCGTACGATCTCCGTACTGTTGGCCCGACCCAGAAGCTTTGCCTGCGGGCTTGTCATCTTCTGGTAGGTTTTATTCGACTTCCTGATCGTAGCCGCGCGGTGGAAGTTGCACTTTTCAGCGGTAAGCAGCAGCTTAAAGAAGCAGTTGTTTCTCAGGTTCTCGTTGTTCATCAGGTAGCGGCTGCCGTAACGTACCAGGGCATCCGTACGATCGATGATCTTTCCGTACTGCTCCTGTATGATGAAGTAAATCACCTGCAGGATCAGGATCTGGATGTTCATTCCCTGCTTGTCCTTGGAATAGGAGGGAACGTTGTTGACGAACTTGTAGAGCTTGAAATCCGGCAGTTTGCCGTTCATCTTCTCCGGGTCGATCTTTCCGGCCAGTACGAGAATGTTGATGTAGGCTTCCAGGATGAGCCAGTATTCGACGTGTTGCTGTTTCAGCAGGCGCCGCAGTGCTCGCCGGTCCACCTGCGCCAACTGTTCGTAGGCGTAGTCGAAGTGGCCGGTCTGCAGCCCTAGGGTAATGGCGTACTCCGCCAGTTTGAGGTCGTTGATCGAATTTTCGGCGATCATCGTTTTGGCCCGCTTCACCTGCAGGTAGCCTTCCTTGAAGTCTCGCAGTTTGACGGAGCACTCTACCCGCGTAAGGGCCATCAGCGAAAGCGACTGGTACCCCGCCCCTTTACAACCCCGCAGAACCATCTCCGCCCGGTTGGCCGTCTGGATTGCTTCCAGGTAGCTTCCTAGCAGAGTAAGTCCGTGCACCTTCATGATATAGAAGGTTGCTTGCATAGCGGACACCTTTGGGTACTTGATCACCAGCGGCTCGCACTCGGCAACGAATTCCGCCACCTTGCTGCCGATTTCGTTGGGGAGGAGTTTATGGGCGTAGATCAGCCGACGCATCTCCCGGTAGTAGCTCGTTACCTTATTCAGTACCTGCTCGGCTTCGGCGTAGTAATCCGCCTGCTCCTGGTATTTAAGAAATTGCTTCTCATCGAAGCCAACCCCCAGATACAGACCCGCAAGAATGGAAGTAAGGCGGCTGTTGATCGGCAGAATCTCGTAATCCTGCACCCGCCGCAGCGTAAGGTGTGCCAGGTACTTCACGCTCTGCCAGGCCCGACGGTTCATCAGCAGGGTGATCAGGTTCAGCTGCTGGTAACCATTGACCAGGGCGCTATCGTAAGTACGGTAGTTGGACGAATACACATCATCATCCATAATGGCTGTGGTGATGAGGTCTCGTAGGCGGCTTTTCAGCGCGCGATAGGCGGGATGACTGGGGGAATACCCCTTGCCGTACAGGCGTTCAACGATCTCTTCTTCGGTAAGGTCGCCCTTATTTACCAGTCCGTGCAACTCGCCGATCATCGACGGTTTGCCCTTGGATTGGGTGATTTTTAGAAGTTTTCCCACTTTTTTCATGGGAGCAACATCTAAAAGCTCTCTTATATCTTCCATCGGGATGTTCCGAAAGTGGTTGTTTGTGGCAAATTTCGGAGTCTCTAAGGTAAAGCAAATCAGTCAATTAGCAAAAGTACCTATCAAAAAGGGCCGAAATTTTATGCTGCAAAAGAGCCAATTTTGCTTGTTTTTCGTGCCCTACCCCACTCTATATTTGTATCAACGAAAACGGAAAAACACCTAAAACTACCCTTTTAAAGATCTAATTCTTGAGTTTTATGAAATTGTGTTTGTTCATAGTGTCTCTTTAGTTATAATTCGCAACCCTTGAATGTGGGGTTCTAATTTCATCAAAGGAGTGGTTGACATAACTAGCCTCGTGTCAGCTTACCGGTTTAGCGAAATTATAACGACAGCGCCAACCGCACTTCGGTTGGCGCTTTTTTTATTTTTTGATGTCGCCAACCGATGATTCGCCAAATGTAGGCATTACATGCGGTTTCTCCGAATTTGTTTCAAACAGTTCTAGCGAAACATGCCCAAACAATCATTGTAGCGGTCGGCATAGCGCCTGCGCTGCAATTCTGCGCTGTTTCCGAAGTCGATAGCAAAGCTGAGTTCAAAGGTGGCACCGAGTCCGCCGGGTACGTCCCGCAGTCCGGAGATGACGCTATCGTAGCTCAGTCCGATCTTCAAAATATCTTCCCGAAACGTTACCGCGGCGATGAATCCGTCTGGGTTCCCGAAGGCGTGGCGATACCACCCCCCCAGGGAAAACAGGCCATAGCCGAAGTATGCCCCCACGTTGAGTTGCTGAAAGCTGGCCTGACTGGTGAAGAGCAGGTTGGGCGTAACGTAAGAGGGGCGGCGGGGGTTACTGTACCGTTTGATCTCAAACTGGGCCCCCGTATGGACGCTCAGCCGCTGCGGCCTGCCGGCGTAAAGATTGTTATCGAGGGCCAGCAGCCCCTCATCCGGTCGGTTGAGGTGCTCGATGCTAAGTCCGCCGTAAAGATTCTGCGCGTAGAAGAGGACGCCGGCCCCGATATCAACCGAGGTTTTCGATACCCCGGCCAGTTCTTCTTCCGTGACGCCACCCGCGCCGTTGGCCGGATCGATGATGTCGCCGAAGATCAGCCCCCCGAAATTCAGTCGGCTGCTCAGTAGTCCACCGCTCAGTCCCATCCGGACGAACACCTCTTGGTTGACGCGCACCTCGTAGGCATAGATGAAGGCGAACTGACTGTTGCGGTAAAGCCCCTCCAGCTGGCTGTCGGTTAACATCCGGAAGCCGAAGTTGGAGGGCGTGTTATGGATGGGTTGCTCGTAGCTCGCCGCGAAGGTGGTAAAAGCGCTCGGGTAGCTGGTGTGCTGGCTGCGGTAGTTGAGGGTGATGCGGGGTGCCGCGCTCACGCCCGTGAAGGCAGGGTTCAGCTGCAGGGGGGAGGCATAGAATTGGGAGAACACGGCATCCTGCGCTCCGCCGCGACCGCAAAAGCAGAAAAGCCAGACCAGAACGATACAGAGGGTGCGCATGCCTAAAACTAATCGCTGCTCCGTCGCTTTCCAAATTTCCGCACCCGGTGGTCGGCGCTGCGACAGCCGCCCCCCGCTACCCCGCAATCTCAGCCGATAAAACAACGTTTCGGGCCCGGCAGTGTATCTTAATTTCAGGTCCAAGGCCGAACTATGCTGAAGCACTTTCTTTTCCTCTTTTTCCTGGCGTTGTCCCTGACGATCGCGGCTCAGCAAAGCATTCGGCAGGACCTGTATTGGAACCCGCCCACCATCATTGAATGGGAAGGCAGCCGCCGGGTGATTCTTTCCTTTACCCTTGGACCAGACGGTGCCGGCACGGAGAAATCGGGTGAGTTGCCCGCCTTCGTTCACGTTTTCCCCGGGGGATCCGGGGCGCCCTATGACGTGGAGATCGTCAGCCTGAAAAGTGAGCCCTTCCCCACACCTCCCGGCTTCTCGGCCGAGCCGGTCACGGATTTCTCCTTCGCTTACTCACCCGTCCGCCAACCGCAAGGCTGGCTGGGGAAAATCAGTGGCCCCGCGATCATTCGCACCCCCGTGGGGCTGGAACGATTGCTGTCCGTAGAACTGCGGCTGGTACCATCGGTTGCCGCGAGCAGCAACACCGGAAGATCGACTTTTGCTGCCAACTCCGTGCTCCGCGAAGGTGATATCTACCGCGTTGCCGTTACGGCTACAGGCGTGCACAAAATCAGCCGCGCCTTCCTGGCCGACCAATTGAAAGTGACCAACCTGAACGGGATCGATCCCCGGGACATCAAGATCTTTGGGCAGCCCGGTGGAATGCTACCCGAAACGGTGAATGATATGCCGCCGGATGACCTGTACGAGCAGGCCATATATATAGAGGGTGAAGGTGACGGCTCTTTTGACGGCGGGGATTATATCCTCTTCCACGCGGAGGGCCCGGACGAGCGGCGCTACGACCCCCTGACCGATCGCTTTGTCTACACCAACAACATCTACACCGACCGCAGCTATTACTACCTGCAGATCGGCACACCCGGGCGGGGCCGGCGGGTCTCTCCACTGCCCAACGCAACCAACGGTGCCGTCACGGATACCTACGACGCGCTCTTCCGCTACGAGGAAGACAAGTACAACGTGCTGCACGAGCTGGGCGGCAACAACCATGGGTCGGGACAGACCTGGTTCGGAGAATTCTTCAAGGTATCGCGGCAAAAAGACTTTCCCAACCTGGTCACGTTCCCCGACCTGGTCACCGACCAGCCCCTGTGGGTGCGAAGCCGCATGGGGCTGCGCTCCGCGGCCAGCAGTCGCTTCTTTCTGGAAGTGAACGGAGCCCAGATCAGCAGTACCAACGCCGCGGCGGTGGTCTTCGGAGCGGAAGAGCAGCGCTCGGCCGTGATCCCGACCGAACTCGTGGGCACTGCACCCGCCGCGGGCGATCGCGTAAACGTCTCGGTAGTTTATCCGGTGCCCGCCGGAACGGACCGGAGTGAGGGGTGGTTGGACTGGATCGACATTCGGGGCCGGCGTCGGCTGACCTTTGCCAACCAGGACCAATTTTCCTTCCGGGATACCAAAACCGTGGACGGCGCGGCTGTTACCTTCAAATTTGGTGGTTCCCTGCCCACCGACGCAAGGGTGTGGCGGATCGACGGACTGGACGTACGCGAGGCCACCCTGGCCGGAGCGGCCTTCACGGCACCGGCCGGTGGCAAGCTCTACGAATACGTCGCCTTCCGGGCGGGCAGCAACTTGTTGATACCCGAAGCTATAGGCAAAATCCCGAACCAGAACCTTCACGCCACTCGGGAGGCGGACATGATTATCGTTACCCACCCGGATTTTCTGGCGCAAGCGGAAAAGCTTGCCGAACACCGGCGCGCTCACAACGGGTTTACTGTGCCCCTGGTCACTACCCAGCAGATATACCATGAGTTCAGCGGCGGACGTGACGACCCCGCCGCGATACGCAACTTCGCACGCATGGTGTATGAACGCGACCCGAGTTTACGCTATTTGCTGTTGTTTGGCGATGGCAGCTTTGATCACCGCAACATTTACCAGCTGGGCACCAATTTTATTCCGGTCTACGAGCATGAGGGTGCCTTCACTCAGGTTAAGAGCTTTCCCGCCGACGACTTCTACGGCATCATGACCCCGGCCGTCGACGGCCAGCCCCTCGCTCCGGACCTCAGCATTGCCGTAGGCCGTTTGCCCATCAAGTCGGCGGACGAGGCCGGCCCCGTGGTGGAAAAGTTGATCCGTTACGACACCGACCCCTCCGCATTCGGCGACTGGCGTACGCGCATGGTCTTCGTGGGTGACGACGAAGACGGCGGCAAGCATACCATTGATGTGAATCGGGTAGCCAACGCCGTGGAGCAGCGGAAGCCCGACCTTAATTTCGATAAGCTCTACTTCGACCTGTTCCCGCAGCAAAGCCTGTCTTCCGGCGACCGTTACCCCGATATCACCGAGGGGCTGGACCGGGCCGTCTTCCGGGGGGCGCTGGCAGTGACCTATCTGGGCCACGGCGGGCCGCGGGGCTGGGCACAGGAGCGGGTGCTGACCATCCCCCAGATCCGAAACTGGACCCGGCCGGCCGGTTCACCGGATCCGATTCAGCCGCCCGTTTTCATAACGGCCACCTGCACCTTCAGCAATTACGACGATGCCTCTTTTGTAAGCGCCGGGGAAGAAGCGCTCCTGACGCCGCGCGGCGGCGTGATCGCCCTGATGACCACTACCCGTCCGGTTTTTGCCACCCGCAACTACGAGCTCACCAACAATACGGTGCAGGCCATGCTCGACCGCCCGGATGGAGAATGGCGAAGTCTCGGCGACATCATCCGGATCGCGAAGAACGAGACCACTCCGGTAGACCGTGGTTCTTTCCTTTCCGGCGATACCGAGAACGCGCGCAAGTACACCCTGCTGGGTGATCCTGCTACGGTAATTGCCTTTCCGCGCCATGGGGTACGGACCACGTTCATCGACACCCTGGCCGTCGACTCCATGCGCACCGATACCGTACGTGCCCTGCAAAAGATGCGTATCAGTGGAGAGATCGTTGACGTAACCGGCAACCTGCTCAGTAATTTTAACGGGCAGGTCTACCCTACGATCTACGACAAGGAGCAGACGGTGCCTACGCTTCAGCAAGACAGCGACAGTCCGCTGCTACAGATCGGCGTACAACGCAACATCGTCTTCCGCGGCCGGGCAACGGTAACGAACGGCAAGTTCTCTTTTGAATTCGTGGTACCCAGCGATATCGACTACGATTTCGGTCCGGCGAAGATCAGCTACTATGCTGCCGATCGTACCCAACGCACCGACGCAGCCGGCTACTACGACCAACTCATCATCGGAGGCACCGGCACAGACACCAACGCCAACGATGAGGGACCCACGGTCGACGTCTACCTGGACGATACGGATTTCGTGGCCGGCGGACAGGTCGGTGAAGACCCCGTATTGCTGCTCCACCTCTCCGATGATCTCGGCATCAACGTCACCGGCAACAGCATCGGGCATGACCTGGAAGCCGTACTCGACGAGGACTCGCGGAATGCTATCGTGTTGAACGACTACTATGAGGCAGACGTAGACGATTTTCGCAGCGGCAAGGTGCGCTACCCCCTTTTCGACCTCAAGCCGGGCCTGCATACGGTGACCGTACGGGCCTGGGACGTGGCCAACAACAGCTCCGTTGCGACCACCGAATTCCTGGTGGCGACGGATATCGGCGATGCGCTGAGTCACGTGCTCAATTACCCCAACCCCTTCACCACCTCCACCTGCTTCCAGTTCGACCATACCTTGGTGGGCCAGGAAGTAACCGCCATCGTCCAGATCTTCACCGTGAGCGGGAAGCTCGTTAAAACCCTGGAAGCCGGCTTCCCCTTCAGCGACGGCTCCGTGCGGCAGGACGACTGCATCGCCTGGGATGGTCTCGACGATTACGGCGATCCCCTGGCCCGGGGGGTATACCTCTACCAGGTCCGCCTCCTGGGCGACGGCAACAACGTCGTGAACGGTGAGCTGGAAAAGCTGGTGATACTGCGGTAGTCGGGGAAATTCCCTCGAGGGCGGAGGGCTTCCAGGCCCGATCACTTCTAAATACCTCAGGGACTACAACAGAAGGACCCACGTACTCACGTGGTTCTCCAGGCTACAATTATCGGGTCTGGAGACCCTCAACCCTACAGCAATGGGCGGAGGGCCTCCAGGCCCGATCACAACTAAGTACCTCGGGAACTACAGCTGAAGGGCCCACATGCTACACGTGGGTCTCCAGCCTACAATCATCGGGTCTGGAGCCCCTCAACCCGACAGCAAACGGGCGGAGGGCCTCCAGGCCCGATCACCACTAAGGACCTCAGGAACTACAGCTGAAGGGCCCACATGCTCAACGTGAGCCTCTTGCCTTCAATTATCGGGTCTGAAGACCCTCAACCCGACAGCAAATGGGCGGAGGGCCTCCCGGCCCGATCTCCACTAAGTACCTCAGGGACTATAGCTGAAGGGCCCAATACTACACGTGGTTCTCCAGCCTTCAATCATCGGGTTTGGAGCCCCTCAACCCGACAGCAAACGGGCGGAGGGCCTCCAGGCCCGATCACCACTAAGTACCTCAGGTACTATAGCAGAAGGCCCCACATGCTCAACGTGAGCCTCCTGCCTACAACTATCGGGTCTGGAGACCCTCAACCCGACATCAAACGGGCGGAGTTCCTCCAAGCCCGATCACCACTAAGTACCTCAGGAACTACAGTTGAAGGGCCCACATGCTCAACGTGAGCCTTTTGCCTTCAATTATCGGGTCTGGAGACCCTCAACCCGACAGCAAATGGGCAGAGGGCCTCCTGGCCCGATTAATTGTAAACATCCAAGGGGTTCGGATCGCTCGACCCACAGGGCCTAGACCTGGCCTGGCATCAACGGATATAGACTGTGCGCTCTATCACCTCCGACCAAGCAGCTACCCAAGTGCTACAGGGCACCTCAATAAAGGCAAAATAAAAGCGGCCAAGATCCTGGTGGATCCTGGCCGCTTGTGTTTAAGGTGATGGAGTGCTTACTCGTAGCCGGGGTTCTGACCCAGCACTTCGAAGCCTTGCAGGTCGATCTGCCCCTGGGGAATCGGGTAGTACAGGTCCTGGGGGGCCCGGAATTCGGCGCCACCAAACTGCACGGGCAGGTACTGCTCCTCGTAGTTGATGTATCCGTTCAGGAAGGACTCGGCAATGCCCCAGCGACGCAGGTCGAAGAAGCGGTGGCCTTCACCGGACAGCTCCAGCTTGCGCTCGAACTGCAGGATATTGCGGGCGTTGTCCTGGCTGCCCAGGTCATCGTAGAGGGAAATTTCGTAGTTGGCGGGGGAGTCGGCCAGTACGGAATTGGCAGCACGCTCACGGACCATGTTGATCAGTTCCAGGGCGCGATCCAGGTTACCGAGTTCGATCTCGGCTTCGGCCAGCATCAGCAGTACGTCGGCGTAGCGGATGATGATGTAGTTCACGGCGGGGTAACCGCGGGTCCAGCTGGTACCGTCAGAGAAGGTGTTCTCCTGAGATTTGTAGTAGACGAACTTCTTGGGAGAGTAAGGACCGGCGTGGGCCTGGTCACGGATCCAGTCGCGGCCGGGGAAGATGCCCCAGTCGAGGTAGGGGATACCGCGGCGTCCGACGGAGTGGTCGAGGCGGGGGTCAACCGGCTTGGTGTCTACGGTGAAGGGATCAGCGGAGGCGATACCGAAGTCGGTGGTCAGTTCTTCACTGTCGGAACGGTAGCTGCCGTCCAGGAGGGGCTTACCATCCTCGGTACGGAAGGAGTTCACCAGATCAAAGCTCGGCTGGAAAAATCCACAGCAGTTGCCGGGTCCACTGGAGCCGGTGTTATGTGGAAAGTTAAGCGCGAAATCAGGGTTGGCGTTGTTGGTTGTACCCGTGTTGGCGGCCGCCTGGATGGCGAAGATCGACTCCTTATGGTTGTCGAACTCGGCGTTGAATACGTCGGAGTAGTTCTCCATCAGACCAACATCCTGACCATTAGCGGTTACGCCCTGGTTAACAACGTAGTCAAACATTTCCTTGGCCTGTCCCCATTTGCCCTGGAAGAGGTAGGTTTTACCAAGGTAAGCGGCAGCGGCGGTCTTGTTGGCACGACCGGCCTGGCTCTGGGTTTCGGGCAGGTTGTCGAAAGCGGCCTTGAAGTCCTCCTCAATGTGCGGCCAGAGGTCGCTGGAGGCTACTAGAACGGCATCCTCCGAAGTCATATCTTCGGTAATGTAGGGCGCCTTGTCATAGGAGATTTCAAGTTGGAAGTAATAATGACCCCGGAGGAATCGGCCTTCGCCGATGGCACGGGTACGGAAGGCATCGGTTACGGTTGGGTCTTCCGAGGTGGTAGCCACTTTCAGGGCGGCATTCGAGCGAGCGACTCCCTCGTAAAGTGCCCTCCAGCGATCGCTGGGTACTTGAGAGGTGGGCGAGAGCTGGTACTCTACCACCTCGTTGATGGCAGTAAAGTCACCGGTTTCCGTACCCTTGTTGGCGTCGCCGCCCTGGATGGAACCGTGTACCCAGTTGGAGGCGCCACCGAACCAGTTACCGCGGCCACCCAATTGGGCGTAAGCCCCAATGAGGAGACCATCGATGCCCGCGGGGGTACTTAGTACGGATTCGTTAAGGGAGCCTGTAGGGGCCACTTCCAAGAAGTCCTCGGAGCAACTGTTGAAACCCAGTCCCAGCGACGCTATCGCGGCTAGTATATAGGTGAGACGTTTAGTAGTCTGCATGATTGATTGTTGTAAAGTTGTGTTGATAACTCCCACCGGGAAATCCGGGAGAATTTCCCGGTGGGAGGATGGGGTTGGCTTAGAATCCTACGTGTACGCTCAGGTTGTAAGCGCGGGTAACGGGGTAGTTGCCTACGTCAACGCCAAACTTGGTGTCAGCGGCACCACCCACGGCGGGGTCGAGGCCATCGTAGCCGGAAATGGTAAAGACGTTGTTGGCGGCCAGGGCTACGCGAACATTCTGCAGGGCACCGCCGAAGGCGTTCTCCGAGAAGTTGTAACCGAGGGCGAGGTACTGCAGGCGCAGGTAGTCACCGCTCTCCACGTAGTAGCTGTTCGACTGGGTGGAGGTGCTGAAATTAGAGATGTTCTCGTAGATCGGCACGTCGGTGTCGGTGTTAGTCGGCGACCAGCTGTCCAGTACTCGAGTGGATACCGCAGCTCCGACGAAGGTGCCATAGAAATCGGTGAACCACTTGGAGTTGTTGTAGATCTCTCCACCCAGCGAGGTGTAGAAGAAGCTGGTCAGGTCAAAGCCTTTGTAGTTCAGCTTCAGGTTCAGGCCACCGGTAAAGTCGGGAACGGCGCTGCCAAGGAAGGTACGGTCGGCCTCGGTGATCTGCCCGTCGGGCATACCGGTAAGGTCGCCGTTCTCATCGCGGCTGTTGTTGTCCTCAAAGCGGAAGCGGCCGGGACCAGCACCTTCCTGGGTAGGGGCGCTGTTAACTTCCTGCTCGCTCTGAAAGAGTCCGACCACCTTGTATCCAAAGAATGAAGACAGGGGCATGCCCACCTGGTTGCGTACAATCGTGCCCGAGATGCGGGTACCACCTACATCGAAGAAGTCAACGTCATCGGTGAACTTGGTGATTTCGTTCTTGAGGAAGGCACCGTTGAGGGTGGTCTCGATCGAGAAGTCACTGCCGATCTTGGCGCGGTAGATAAGCGAGGCATCAAGACCCTGGTTGAGCATGCTGCCGATGTTGACTACCGGGGGGGTAGCGCTGGGGCCGAGCACGTTAGGGATGGGCAGCTGTACCAGCAGGTCGTTGGTTTCTTTGCGCCACAGGTCCACAATGATGTCGAAGTTTCCGCCGATCAGGGTAGCGTCGAAGCCTATGTTCGAGGTAACGGAGGTTTCCCAGCGGGCGGTTTCCGTTCCGATCCGGCTGCGGAAGAATCCGGTAGCGGCACTGGAGTTTGAACCCGTAATGTCGTAGCTGGAAGCACCCAGGCTGGTTCCGAACAGCGAGAAGCGGTTGTCGCCGGATACGTTGTTGGAGTTACCCATTTGTCCCCATCCACCACGTACTTTCAGGTCGGTGAAGAAGCTCTGGTTTTCCATGAAGGGCTCGCTCGTAACGCGCCAAGCGGCGGAGATAGCGGGGAAGGTACCAAAGCGGTTCTCCGCACCAAAGCGGCTGGAACCGTCGCGGCGCAGCACACCGGTGAGGTAGTACTTGTCGTTCCAGTTGTAGTTCACCTGGCCGAAGACCGAGTAGAAGCGGCTACCGTTGGTGAAGTCAGAGAATACCTGGCGGCTCTCCACGTTGTTCAGCGATACGAAGTTGACGTTCTGGCTGAAGGGGTTAATGCCCGATCCGCTGCTGTTGCGGAACTTGCCGGCTTCCAGCGCTTCCACACCTACAAGAACATTAACGTCGTGGCCACCGAAGTCGCGCTGGTAGTTGGCCGTGTTGGTCCAAATCCAGTCCGTACCGTAACCCTGGAACTCACCGTAGCCGAAGCTGGCGTTGTTCTCCGCATTCTCGTAGGTCTGACGGCTGTAGAAACGGCCGTTATAGCCAATGTACTTTCCGCCGAAGCTGGAGCGCAGGGTCAGATCCTCAATGGGATCAAACTCGAGGTACATGTTACCGAAGGCAATGTTGTCGAAGTTCTGGTTGTTGGCGAGACCGTCACGGGCGGCGACGGGGTTACGGGGGTTACCAAAGCCGGGGGCCTTGGTACCGGCGTATCCACCGAACTCATCGTAAACGGGGATGAGGGGGTTGAGGCGGAAGGCAGAGAGGATCTCGTTTTCGTCGTCCGAACTACCGGCACCTGCTCCGTCGCCCGTCAGGCCAAGGGCTTTGCGGTGGGTGAATTGCAGGTTTTGTCCGAAGCGAACGCGGCTACCAAGGTCAAATTCGGTGTTGATGCGCGAGGTGTAGCGCTCATAGCTGTTGTTCAGCAGGATACCCTCCTGAATTTGGGCACCGAGGCTGACGTAGTAGCGGGCGTTCTCGGTTGAGCCGGTGAAACCCAGGGTGTGGCGGTTGGTCATCGCCGTGCGGGTGATGGCGTCGTACCAGTCGGTACCCTCCTTATTGGCACGTACTACCTGGTAGAGCGGACCGGCGCTGGGGTCGATGTTGTACTTTTCGCGCTCGGCCTCAAGGTCAACCGTTCCGCGTACGCCGCCAATGCTACCTACAAGGATGTAGTCGGGCAGCACGGGCGTTTCACCGCTACCGTACTGGGGGTGGTCAAACACGGGCGTAGTGCCGTTGGCCGCGGCAGTGTTGCGGATGGCCTCCCACGTTTTCATGGCGTCCTGCTCGGGCGAAAGAATGGGCTGGCCTTTTCCTGGATCGGTGAAACCGGTCAATCCGTCGTAGGTCACCTGCAGGGGAGAAGGCTCGCGCTTGCCCCGCTTGGTCTGGATTACAACTACGCCGTTTGCGGCACGCGCACCGTAAATCGAGGCGGAAGCCGCATCCTTCAGGATAGAGGTGTTCTGAATGTCGTCGGGCGACAGGAAGTTGATGTTGGTCTGAGGCACACCGTCCACGACGTAGAGGGGGTTGTTGCCGCCGAAAGAGCCAAAACCGCGAACGCGGATGATCGATTCGGTACCGGGCTGTCCGTTGGTGATAACCGTCACACCCGCGGCGCGTCCCTGCAGCTGCTGCTCGACGTTACCCGAAGGTACGGCCGTCAGTTCCTCGGTACTTACCGTGGAAATGGCACCGGTGGTCTGCCGCTTGCTGGTCACGGCGTAGCCCGTAACGACGACCTCGTCCAGGGCAACCCCTTCGGTCATCACTACGTCGACGATGGTCTGGCCGCTCAGGACAAGCGTCTGCGTTTCGTAGCCGGTATAGGAAAAGATGAGTTCTGTAACGTTAGCGGGGACCGTCAGTTCGTATTGTCCGTCCAGATCCGCCACCGTTCCTGCGGTGGTGCCCTTCGCCAGTACCGTTGCCCCGACGAGGGGGAATCCATCTGGATCGGTAATGGTTCCGGTCACGGTTGTTTGCCCGTAGACGGCTGCTGAGCACAGCAACGCCATCAGCAGGCTTAGTAATTGTTTCATGATCGAGATTAAGTTAGTGAGTTCAAATGGATATGGGGAACTGCCACAGTGACGGTTCTCATTGTTCGAATCAAGGCGCTAACATACCATTTTTTAAATAGAACAATGGATTGTTTAAACAACTTACGCCGGCTGGTTTACAGCTTGCAATGTCCAGGGGGCCGGCCAGCGTTGCTATCTTGCAACCTCCATAATTGTTAGCATGAAAATTCTGGTTTCCCTTGTCCTATTATTCAGTGTGTTAGCCATGGTTGGTTGCCGCGAAGAAACTCCGCCGACGCTCTTCCAACGCATAAGCACCCCAGAAAGCGGCCTGACCTTCGCAAATCGGATCACCGAAAACGACACTTTTAACATTCTTGACTTCGAATACGTCTACAACGGCGGTGGTGTCGGAGCCGCCGACTTCAACGGCGACGGGCTTACTGACCTCTATTTTACCGGAAATACGACGGAAAACCGCCTCTTCATCAATCTGGGAGACATGAGGTTTCAGGACGTAACCGAACTCGCCGGCGTAGGCGGGCGCGGCCGCTGGTGCAGTGGAATCGCCGTAACGGATATCAATGCAGATGGCTTGCCCGACCTGTACGTTAGTGCCACTATTTATGAGCCCGGCAGCCGGAGAGCTAACCTGCTTTACCTGAACGAAGGCAGTGAAGTGTCGGCCGACGGTATTGCGGTACCCCGTTTCCGGGAAGTAGCCGCCACCTGCGGCATCGCCGACACCTCCCATACCACACAGTCCGCATTCTTCGATTACGACCGCGATGGCGACCTCGATCTCTACATCCTGGTCAATGAAATGGACAACCGCGCCCTCCCCAACCGTTACCTGCCCAAGATCACCGACGGCACCGGTCGCAAAAACGACAAGCTCTATCGCAACGACGGCCCCGGCGAAGACGGCCTCCCCCGATTTACGGATGTTACCCTGGAAGCTGGAATCCTTAAAGAAGGCTTCGGGCTCGGCATCAGCGTCTGCGACATCAATCTGGACGGCTGGCCCGACCTGTACATCACCAACGATTACGTCAGTAACGACCTGCTGTGGATCAACAACCAGGACGGCACCTTCACCGATCGCGCTTCCGACTACCTCAAGCACACCAGCTATTCCGCCATGGGCAACGACGTGGCCGACCTCAATAACGACGGACGCGACGATGTTTTTTCCGTCGACATGTTCCCCGAGGACAACCTGCGGCGCAAGACCATGATGCCCCCCAACAATTATAACGCCTACCTCAACAACGCCCGCTTCGGCTACCAGCCACAGTTCACCCGTAACGTGCTGCAACTGAACCGCCCGGTCAACGACAGCAGCTTTGTACTGACCGAAGTAGGCATGATGGCGGGCGTGGCGGCCACCGACTGGAGCTGGAGCCCCCTGGCTGCGGACGTAGACAACGACGGCGACCGCGACCTGCTGATAACCAACGGCTTCCCGCGGGATATTACGGACCGGGATTTCATGGACTACAATGTGCAAGTCAGTAACCTTGCCAGCCGGGAAACGCGCCTGGCCCAGATCCCCTCGGTGAAGATCGCCAACTACGCCTACGAGAACGACGGCCACGCCCTGCCGCACTTTACCAAACGTACCGTCGAGTGGGGGCTCAACTATCCCTCATTCAGCAATGGCGCAGCCTACGCCGACCTGGACAACGACGGCGACCTGGACTACGTGGTCAATAACATCAACGACAGCTGCTTCCTGTTTCGGAACGACCTGATCGGATCCAAAGACCAGCCGTACGCGGGTCACTGGCTGCAGGTCCGGCTCCAGGGGGAGGGACGCAACCCGGAAGCTATCGGCGCACGCGTGACCGTATACACCGACTCCACTACGCAGACCATGTACAATCACCCGGTGCGGGGATTCCTCTCGAGCGTTGCCGACGTGCTGCATTTCGGTTTTCGGGCTGGCGATTCCCTGCGGTCGGTACGCGTCGATTGGCCCGATGGTACGTCCTTTATATATAAGGATACCGGGTGGGACCAGCGGATCATGCTCAACAAGGCCGGCGGACAACTGGCACCCCCTACCAACGGTGGAAACAATAAAGACGGGATGCTCATCGCCGATGCTTCATTGCTGAGCGCCCTGCCTGAGCACCGCGACAGTCTGTTCATTGACTTCAACGTGCAGCCACTGATTCCCCACAAACTCTCCGAATACGGACCCGGCCTGGCGGTCGCCGACGTGAACGGGGACGGGCTGGAAGACCTTTACCGGTCGGGATCCCACTTCTTCCATGGTGAGATGCTGCTGCAGGGCCGAGACGGCGCCGGGCAACCAACTTTCAATCGGGTCCCACTGACGGTTACCGAGGCCGGTGCCGAAGAACTCGGGTCACTTTTCTTTGACGCGGACGGCGACGGCGACCAGGATCTTTACCTGGTCAGTGGGGGAAGCGAATACGCCCTCAACCGCCCCGAACTGTTGGACCAATTGCTGCTCAACGACGGCCGGGGCAACTTCACCCCCCACCCCACCGGGTTGCCCGGCATCGCCTCTAGCGGATCCTGCGTGCGGGCCGCTGACTTTGACCGCGACGGTGACCTCGACCTCTTCGTCGGAGCTCGCCTTCACCCCGGCCGGTTCCCGGAGCCGGTAGACAGCTACCTGCTGATCAACGATGGACGGGGTTCCTTTGCACCCGCGTCCCCGCCCGAATTTACCGCGCTCGGACTGGTTACGGATGCCCTCTGGACGGACTACAACAACGACGGGTGGGTAGACCTCCTGATTGCCGGACAAGGCATGGGGCTACGGCTCTTCGAGAACCGCGAAGGACAATTGACCGACAACACGCCCCCAGCATTCTCCGCCCACGTGGGATGGTGGAATGGCCTGGCGGCGGCGGACTTTGACCGCGACGGCGATCTCGATTACGCAGCGGGTAATTTTGGGAGCAACCACCTCTACGCGGGTTCCGGAAAGGACTACGTGGGTCTGTACGGCGGCGACTTCGATGGCAACGGGGGCTACGACGTAGTGGTGGCCGACTACGTGCTGGCCGAAGACGGCAGCTACCGCGAATTTCCCCACAATCAGCGCAACGATACCGAAAAGCAGATCATCAGCGTGAAACGGCGCTATCCCCGCCACGAAGAGTTCGGCAGGGCCACGATCGAGGATATTCTGAAGGGTTATCCGGAGGCCAAGATCACTGCCCTGCGGTCGAACTACCTGCGGTCGGCCTGGATAGAGAACCTGGGCGACGGCACCTTTGCCTTCCACGAGCTACCCCGCGACGCCCAGGTGGCGCCCATCTTCGGTATGCAACCCCTGGACGTGAACGCCGACGGTCATCCCGATCTCGTAGCCATCGGAAACGATTACGGTACCGAAACCGGCATGGGGATGCTGGACGCCCTGAACGGACTGGTACTACTCTTCGATCCCGCCACCAAGACCTTCTCCGCCCGTCCCAGCGCGCTGCACGTACCGGGGAACGGCCGGAGCCTGACCGTGATCACGGTTGACGACGTTCCCACCCTCGTAGCCTCGGAGAACCAGGGGGCCACCACCGCCTACCGCACTACCCAGCCCGGACAAATGGTGCAGGTGCCGGCGGATGCGCAGCGGGTGACTTACTCGGTGGGCGGGCGCCCTACCCTTGAGGAAGTATACTACGGTAGCGGCTACCTGAGCCAGCGGAGCCGCAACCTCTGGCTGCCGGCGGGGGCCAGCGATATTCGGATCATCACCTTCTCGGGCACTACGGCCGAGCCGAGCCGTTAGCTTAAATTCATCGGAACTTCGAGGGCAAGGATCCTGGCTCCGTCGGGACCGATCGCGACGGGGAATTCGTCTGCTTCCGTAATGCCCAGCGCGTCACGGCGGCCCAACGTTTGTCCGGCCACCTCGGCGGCACCCTCCAGTACGAAGAGATAGACGCCATTGCCCGGTCGGTGCACCTTGTATTGCGTGTTGCCATCGGCGGTGAAGCGCCCGATACTGAAGTAGGCGTCCTGGTGCACCCAGACCGCGCCTTCGCGGGGTTCCGGGGTAACTATCTCCTGCCAGCGATCGGCCTCCCCGGCCGGATCGATCCTGACCTGGTCGTAGCGGGGTTCCACGTTGCGCTCCCGGGGGAAAACCCATATCTGGAGGAATTTGACGGGACGATCCGGGTGGTGATTCTTTTCGGAGTGGACCACCCCGGTACCGGCGCTCATGACCTGAACGTCGCCTTCCCGGATGACCGTTGTGTTGCCCATACTGTCCTTGTGCTCCAAATCGCCTTCCAGGGGGATGGATACGATCTCCATATTATCGTGCGGGTGACTGCCGAACCCGCGGCCGCCGAGAACCTCATCGTCGTTCAGCACCCGGAGTACTCCGAACCGCATCCGCTGGGGATTCTGGTATCCGGCAAAGCTGAAGGAGTGGTGGGTCGACAACCAGCCGTGGTTGGCGTGTCCGCGGGAGTCGGCGGGGTGATAAATGGTCTTCATGGCTATTTTATTGTATGTACATTAGTTACGAACGTATAACACTCCGCTGTGTCTTTGGTTGCCTACGGCGGGGGTCGGTCATCCGGTCAGGAGAGTGGTGGTGTCCGGGTCAATAAGTTACCTTCGCCCGCATGGATCAGCTTATCGTACACCACGCCATAGTTCACGAACTGAAGAAGCAGCCGGAGATGGCCGAAGCCGACCTGTTGCTGAGTGAGGACGCCCTGCCCATTACCGAGCAGGCCATCGAACTTATTGGTCGCCTTGATGAGACCTTTGAACGAAAGACCGACCTACTGCAGGGCTACCTGGTGCAGCCCGACGAAGGACTTTTTCCCGCCTATTATCAGAACTGGCTGGAAGAGGGCCGGGGACGGTCCCCCTTCATCGCCTTCAGCCAGAACGCCATGGCGGTGCTGAAGGACAGTCTGCAGGGTGTGGTCGGCGCCAAGGGGGGCTACCTCCTGTTCGCCGACTATACCATGGACGAGCACCGGATGCTCGGCATCTACATGATCCGGAATACGGAGGGGATGATCTTCGTCGACGATGATGAGGTAGCCCAGCAGCGCCTCAAACTTCAGACCACCGCCTACCTGGACATACAGAACATGGCCATGGCCGCCCGCCTGCTGGCCGGCAAGGGCCGCAACGTGCAGATGATCCGTCACGCGCGGACGCAGAGCAGCATCAGCCAGTATTTCACGGATTGGGTGGGCATCGACCGCCCGGAGACCAGTGCCGAACTGACCCAGAGTTTCCTGGAAATGGTGGATGAACTGCCCGTGCCGAAGGACCGGGAAACGGGATTCGCGATGAACGAGGGCGACTTCGAAAAGGCCCTGGTCAAGTACGCTTCCAAGGCACCCCAGCATACCATTCGGGTGCAGGACTTCGACGAGCACTTCTACGGTAACGAAAAGCCCCTTCAGGAAATGCTGGCGGAGAACGGCAGCACGCTCGATGAGGGATTCCGTGTCGACCGCAAGGCCCTGCGCAACCGTTTCTACCTGCGCGCCGGTGTCGGGGGTATAAGCCTGACCTGCACCAAGGACCATTTTCGCAACGGACAGGTCCACATCGACGAGGCCACCGGCAAGATTACCATCAACAGCGAGGAGCTGGCTTCGCTCCTATTGGATCAATACGGGGAGTAGGAGTGTCTTCGGGCATTGCTTCGTGGGCCGAAAACAAACCGAACGGTAGAGCCCAAAACAAGCTCAGCCCCTAAAAATCGGCTCAAACGAACATATACCGCGTAGGATTTGGTTGTAGGAATACACTTGCAACCAAAACCTACTACATTATGGCAACGTCCGATCCAACAACATCCAAGTCTTCCGAATCCGCCAGCACCCAGGGCGGTGGAGAGAACCTTCCGGCAAAGAACAGCCCCTCCGGCAAACAGGAGCAAGCTGACGCCCTCATCAGAAAGTACGCCCTGTTCGGCACCGCGGCCGGCCTGATTCCCAGTTTCGGACTGGACGTGATCGCCCTGACCGCCCTGCAGGTAAAGATGATCAAGGAACTGGCCAATATCTACGAATACGACGTCGAGGACCAGATGATCCGCATGACCATCACCACCGGCATAACCTCCCTGGGAGGCCGCCTCATCACCAGTGTGGCCACCAGCATCACCAAGGCCTTCAGCCCGCTGAAATTCCTCATCGGTGGAGCCACTCAGGCTGCCCTGAGCGGTTTCCTTACCGCCGAGATCGGCAAGATCTACCAGGCCCGGCTCGCCAGCGGTGAGAACCCGGCCGACGTAACGGTAAGCGAGATCGTCAACCACGTGGTGGCGCAGATCCAGCAGGGAGAATGGAACCCTACCAAGGTCGCCGGCTTCCGCGGCAACTTCGGTTACTTGTTGAACAAGTAAACGGGCCTTCTACCGAAAGCCAAAACCAGAAAGCCCCGCAACACCAGGTGTGTTGCGGGGCTTTCTGTTTAGAAGTTGTAGTTGATGCCGCTGCGGATCTCGTAGGGAGCGTCGTTGAGTCGCTCCGGCTGGCTGACCCGGAATAGAATCAGGATCTCGAAGCCCGTAGCGCCCGGCCCGCCGCCCTGGCTGAGCCCGGCCCCAAGAAAGGGTATCGCACGGGTGATCCGGCGATCGTCCAGGGTGTTGGTGCCCGGCACCTGGTAGAACTCCTTCTCGCTAAGCAGGCTATACTCGCCATGAACGAAGAAGCCGCGGTAAATCTTGGCCCTGGTGAACAGACCGGCCGACCAGGTCATGGACTTGTCCTTGAACTCCGACTGGTTGAAGCCGTAATCGTAGCGAAAGGAGTTATAGATCAGACTGACCCGCGGTCCCACGCTCAGGAAGTTATTCACCTTATAGCCCGCCATCGGAGCCACCCCGATCCGGAAGGAACTGGAATAGGAGTTGGCCTGGAACCCGATGGTGGCCCCGGCGCCGTACCAGATGTCGCCTCCCTGGTTATCCGGGGCGCGGCGGGAGCCCGAATAATCCAGATCGTCCCGCGCTTCATCCTCCCGCGTCTGGGCGTAAGCGAAGTCGGTCATGAACAGAAGGCTCAACAAGATAAGGAGGGTATAGCGCATGGAATTTGGGGTTATGGATGGGTAAAGATAACAGCGGGGGCAGGCAGTTGCTCAGCCCAAACGACAACAAGTACTAGTTTTGCCCCATGACGGACCGTAAGAAGACGGGTGAGCAGGGAGAAGCGTTGGCCCGGCAGTATCTGATCGGGCACGGTTATACGATTGAGGCAACAAATTACCGGTACCGACGCACGGAAATCGACATCGTTGCCCGCAAGGACGGCATCCTGGTCTTCGTGGAAGTGAAAACCAGAAGCTCAGTGGCCTACGGTCACCCCAGCACCTTCTTCCGCCCGGAGCAGCAGCGTCGGATGAGCCGTGCCGCTTCCATGTACATGGAGGAAGTGAACCACGAATGGGAAATACGCTTCGACCTGATCGCTATCCACTACCGCTCGCCTTCCGTCTATCAGCTCGACCACTATCCGGACGTATTTTTCCCCGGCCTGCATTAAAGGCCCCGCCCCTTCAGTTCCAGGTACTGCCGGATCACGGTACCCGTGAGGTCCGCGGGCTGCGTAAGTACCACCTGGATGCCGTGGCGCCGCATCCGCAGGGCCATCAATTCCCGCTCCTGCAGGTACCGCCGGGCGGTGGCTTTCCGATAGACGCTCGCGGCGTCGCTGGTCGGCGCGTCAAGGAGTGACGCGACCTCGGTATTTTCGAAAAGGACCACGACAAGGCTGTGATCGCGACCCAGCTTTCGCAGGACCGGCATGACGCGGTCCAGGGCGTAGTTGCTCTCGAAATTAGCGAAGAGTACGATCATACTGCGCACCGGCACCAAACGCCGTACCGCCCGCAACAACAAATCGTAATCGCTCTCCCCCGTACGCTCCCGTTGGCGGTACAGCAACTTTAGCGCGCGGCGCAACTGATCCGGCCGGTTCTCGGCCGCCAGGAAATCCCCGAGTTTGTCGGAGAAGGTGAGCAGTCCCGCCCGGTCGCCCCGGCGGAGGATGAGGTTGGTCAGGGCCAGGGAGGCGTTGATGGCGTGGTCCAGAAGGCTGAGCCCGTCAAACGGCATCAGCATACTGCGCCCCTTATCGAGCAAGCAGTAAATGGCCTGGGCCCGCTCGGTGGTGTAGGTATTGACCATAAGGCTGCCGCGTCGGGCCGTGGCTTTCCAGTTCACGGTACGGCGGTCGTCGCCCGGAACGTAGGACTTGATCTGATCGAACTCATAACTGCGGGTCACGGGGAGAGGTCTCCGGCGTTTGCCAGACTCCACGGGACGGGTGACGGGGAAAGTGAATTTCTGCATCTGAACCAGACTGGGGTACACGGTAACTTCCTGCTCCTGTGGAATGCGCCGTCGCCACACGGCCAGGCCCCAACCGCTGCGGAGGAACAGGTTGATGCAGCCGAAGCGGTACAGGCCGCGCGAAGTGGGCCGCACGGGGTAGGTAAGGGTACGCCGTTCGCCGGCCTCCGCCACCGTGCTGAGCCGGTGGTCGCGCAACTGCAACTGCTGCGGCCACTCGTCGATAATCAGCAGGTGCAGCGGCATTTTCGCGCCGTTGTGGATTTCCAGGGCCACGTTCAGGGGATCTCCGAGTGACAATACCCGGGGTGGTCGGCGGATGGCGGTTACCGCCGGTGCCGCCCGGTGCAGCAGGTACCCGTCGTACAGCACCGCCAGAAAAAGGATTAGCAGTCCCCCGACCGCCACCCAGAAAAGCGGTGAAAGCCAGAAACCCAGCGCGGAAATCACGGCTACCCCACCAAGCAGGTAAAAGAAGCGTCCGCCCAGGTAGAGGTCGGTCAGGATGGAACGAAGTGAGGGGAAAAGACGGATCACGTTGTGAAAGCTAAACTAAATTCGCGACAGGGGGCGTTCCCCCTTCACAACCGCCCCGCTTGAAGCTATCGACCACCATAATCCTCCTCCTCAGTCTGGTCTTTACCAGTTGTAATTCTTTCCGTCCGGTCACGAGTGTCCGCAACCCCTCCCGCGCGGGCAGCTCCACCGCTACCGCCGATCGCGCTCGGCCCCGCCCCGCACCCGCCGAGGCAGCCACGCCGCGCCGGAACAAAAACGACCGTGCCCGGCGACCCGCGGCACCCGCCCCCCTGGAAGGTCCGACGGGTATAATTCGCAACAGCCTCGTTTCCCACGCCGAACAGTACCTCGGCCTGCGCTACAAATACGGTGGCAATACCCCCAAGGAAGGCTTTGACTGTTCGGGCTTCGTGAAGTACCTCTACGAGGACCAGGGCATCAGCATCCACCGCGTTTCCCGCGATCAGGCGCGGCAGGGACAAGAGATCGATCCGGACCGTGCACAGCCAGGCGATCTGGTCTTTTTCCGGCGTGGACCCAGTCAGCCCGTTTTTCACGTTTCGATGATCGTCGATGCCTCGCCCGGTGAGCTTTGGGTGATCCACCCCACCAGCAGTCGGGGCGTGATCCGGGAAAATATCCTGGCCTCATCGTACTGGCGACCCAAGATTTCGGAGGTGAAGACCTTTATCCGCTAGCTTATTCCAAGGGGTCAGTACACAGTATTGGCTTGGGCAGCGTTCCTTTATTCGAAAAATGCAGGCACCGGCCGGACCACCCAAGTGGCGCGTGGGACAAGTCCCAAACCAACCCGCGTGACGTAATTATCCACCCGGCGGGTGGAGGAACCATTATGAACGCCCTGATCAGTGCTTGCGCCCGTCGGGAATGTCCTTGGTGGGGTCTTTGGCGTTAATCGAGGTCTTATTACCGAACCCCTGCCGCAACTGCCGTTGTCGCATGGGCATGCTGTCGATCAGTTCCAGGACGACCGAAACGGGCGTGACCTGGTTCTTGGCGCGAAATTTCTCCGATCCGTCCAGTCCGACCAGGGCCATTTCGAACTGATAGTCTTCCGCACCAAAGTAATCGTAGAAATATTCCGAACTGCTTTCCGGCATAAAGAGGCCGGTATTCTCGTGGTCTCCCTCGGGCGTGGCCATGAGTACCACTACTTCGCGTTCGCGCAGCTCCTCCGAGGCGGCCGACAGGAGTGCCTGCTGTTTCAGGAAGAGGGGATCGTCAATATCGGGGGCGAAAAGAATGAGCACCCGGGACGTCCACCGGTATTCGGGCAGGCTTTGGGCGGCAATCGTAAAAGGCAGGGCCATAAGTAATAGCAGGGGCAACAAGGGTTTCATACCCTTGAAACACAAGCCATTAGTCCTGTGTTCCGGCGATGGCTACCATCAGGGCGCGGAAGGTTTCCGGTTCGTTGTAGAGCGCGTCCTGGTAGGTAGTGGCCCGCAGGCGCAGGTTCCAGGGCTGGTCGTTGCGCAGTTCCAGCTCTACGGTGATGTTGCCGAATTTCTGGTCGAGCTCTCCGCGCTGCGGCGGTCCGGCCTCGCGCTGGTGGCGGGTCCGCGGCTTTAGGTAGTGTCGCTCCTGGGTTTCCACCCAGTCTTCGCGGCTGAAGACCCGGCGGTCGCTGATCTGCGTGCGGTAGTTGAGCTCGAGGATGCGTTCCTTAAGATAGTGGAAGAAATGGCCGATCTCCTCGCGTGAGTAGTGGGTATCGTTGAAATGGATCACGAAGCCCTTGCTGCTCGGCGTATCGAGGAAACTGATGGCCTGGTCGGTGGGCCGACCGGTCTGGAAGATGGCGTACTGATCGGTCAACCAGTCGAACAGCCGGCGGCGGGCCAGGGTCTTCTTCCAGCGCTCGTACTGCTCGAGTTCAGCTGGGTCGCGCTCGATCATTTCGTGGACGGCGGGCTCGGTGGGCGAACTGTTTTCCGCGGCGTCGAAGAGGGAACTTATTCTTTGCCAGAAGTTGGCCATTGGTTTCGGTTTGTGGGGGTCAATTCGCCGCGGTATTTCAGCTCCCGCTCCTTGGTGTAGCCGAATTCCGCGTGGGGTAGCAGCCGATTCAGGGTTTTGGTCACTAGCAGCAACTGCTCGGCCCGCAGGTTGAAGTCGTGCACGCGGCCGTCGTCTACGTAGAGGTAAAGCGTTCCGCTGCGCATCAGGTTCAGCCCGAAGGGCATGCGTTCGGTCACTACGCTGTACACCCATACGATCCGTTCGGGCTGTTCGCGTAGGTCTTCGCGCAGGGCGTCCAGCGGCTGCTCGCTGAGCAGGCGGTACAGCCAGAACAGGCCCAGACTGGCGGCCAGGGCCCCGGCGAAGGGCAGCCATACGCTGTAGGGGATGCTCAGCAGGCACACCAGCAGGCCAACCGTCACCACCCCCACGGCCGTAAGTTGCTTGGCGCGGTGTTCGCGCGCCACGCTTCTCCACAGGGGCTCCAGGCCCGGGTGCCGGATGAGTCGCTCATTGGGTCGCATACGTAGTAATAGGTGGAAAGCGACAAACTGGTTTACCGCCCGGCAGTTTTTATCGGGGCAGCAAACAAGGCTGCCGGGCCAAACGCTTTAACAAATAAGTACATTCCCTCAGTTTCCGGAACGGACCGCCCCCGCGTATGCCTTCAGATTTATACATACAACCTCACTCCAGCGTCGTCATCCTTTCCCCCGAATGGCGGATTCGGGCCCTGAGCGACAACCTTGCCGACTTGTTGGGCGCGGACGCGGGTGCCATGATCGACGCGCCCGCTAGCCGGCTTTTTTCGGCACCCACAATCGACAAGATCCGCAACACCAAGTCCAACGGCGTAACCTATCCGATTGCCCTGACCGCGGAAGAGCCCATCAACTGGGGCCACCGACAATGCCTGCCCCGCCGCCGCCCGGAAGGCATCCTGATCGAGATCGAGCGGTGCGCGCCCGACCCCGAGCCGATTTTCGTTCCCGAGATCAACCTCCGTGACCTGAATGAGACCATCTTGGCGGCACCTACTACCCGGAGCCTGCTCCAAACCGTCTGTAACCGATTGGCTACCCTGTTTGGATTCAGCCGGGTGATCGTTTTTGAGTTGGATACGGAGGGCAATGGTTTCATAAGCACTGAATTCAACGACGGTTCCTTTCCCCTACTGCTCGGCGTTCACTACCGGCCCGAGGATTTTGCCCAGGTGGCGCTCAGCACCTACGCTGAGGAATCCGTGCTGGTCACGAATTATGAGTCCCGGAATTCGGCGGCGCTTATCGGGGACGTCTCCGGTTTTGAATCCTTGATCCAACTGGGACTTGGTTGCCGGATGCCCTACCCCCTGCTGCTTGACTTCATGCGGGAAATGGAGATCCAGACGGTCCTGAGCGTAGCCCTGTATAATAAGGACAAGCTCTGGGGTATGGTATTTGCCCACGCCCACCAGACAATTGTGCTCGACTACCAGTTGCGGACCTTCGTACACCTGGTCGGCAACCTGACCAGTCAGGCCCTCACCTACCGCGTATTCGACCAGACCCACCGCAACCTGGTGGCATCCGACCACCTCCGGGCCCGGCTCCGGGAAAATATCGCCAGGGCTTCCACCCTGGTGGATGGCCTTCAGCACTCCGACCCCTCCTTGCTGGACGTGGTGCCCGAGACCAGTGGCGCGGCAATCCTGCTGGAAAACCAGTTCGTAACTATAGGCTCTACGCCTACCGAGGAGCAGATACTGGATATTCTGGCCTGGGCCGGGGAGGAGATCAGCAGCAAGGAGGTTTACCATACTGCCCACCTCGAAGCGGTCTACCCCCCGGCGGCCGACTTCACCGATACCGCCTCCGGGCTGCTCCTCGTTCCCCTTAACGCCCGCTGCACCGACTGGATCGTGTGGTTCCGGCCGGAAAGCGTGGAAGAGGTCACGTACGGCAGTCTGAGCGCCGAACTGGAGCCAGATGAAAAATCGCGCTTTCAGCTCAAGGCTGAGGTCCGCCGCGGTTATTCCCGCGTCTGGTCACCGGCGGATATCGACGCCGCCCGCAACCTGCAATCCTACATCCGGGACGTGGTGATGGAGAAGTACAGTCAACTCAGTCGGGTCAACCACCAACTGCAAATGGCCTACGAGGAGATGCAGTCGTTCAGTTACACGGTGAGCCACGACCTGCGCGCGCCGCTGCGGGGCATCGATGGCTTCGCCGAAATTTTCATCGAGGACTACGGCACCAAGATCGATGCCCAGGGTCAGGCCCTAATCCAGACCATCCAGCAGAACGCGGCCCGCATGAACCAGTACATTGCCGACATCCTGGAACTCAGCCGGGTAGGTCGGGCCAGTATGGTCATCACGGACTGCCGGGTGGAAGAACTCGTCCAGTCGGCCATGGAGAACCTCAACAAGGGGCGGGCTACCCCCGTCACGGTCTCCGTCGCGGAAAATCTTCCCCCCATACGCGGTGATGCGCAACAACTGGGGATCGTGTTTCACCACCTGCTCTCCAACGCCATCAAATACAGCCCGAAGACCAAGCCGCCGGAGATCACCGTGGGCTTCCGCCGGATCAATCAATTTGGCGACGGCGAATTTTTCGTGGCCGACAAGGGTATCGGCATTTCACCCATCCATCAAGACCGGGTATTCGGGATGTTCAACCGGCTGGTCACCCAGGATGATTACGCGGGCAACGGGGTTGGGCTGGCCATCGTCCGCAGCATCATCATTCGGCACGGGGGA
Source organism: Neolewinella litorea (assembly GCF_004803465.1). Taxonomy (GTDB): domain Bacteria; phylum Bacteroidota; class Bacteroidia; order Chitinophagales; family Saprospiraceae; genus Neolewinella; species Neolewinella litorea. Next base: position 86,370 of record NZ_SRSF01000010.1, read on the forward strand.
GAAATTCGCATCGAAAGTCAGGTAGGACGCGGAACCACTTTTCTGTTCCATACCGACCCCCACGAATTGAAAGCAGGGAAAACTAACTGATAGTTATTGCGTTATAGAGGTGCCTGAATAGCTGTTGCTACAGCTGATTTTTATATTTGTACTTTAGGCGATTGCTCTATCCCGTAAAACGATGTATACCAATCAAATACTACTGGCCGAAGACGACACAACCGACGCTGAGTTCTTTCAGCGGGCGCTGAGTCGGCTCGATTCACCCCCTGAGCTGGTGTGGTGCAAGAACGGCGTGGAAGCGTTGGAGGGCCTCGCTTCTTACACCGAAGCCGCCAGCCTGCCCCGTCTGGCCATCCTCGACATAAAGATGCCTGGCATGAGCGGGCTCGAGGTGCTGGAAAAGCTGAAAAGCGACGCCCGTACCAAGGACATGCCCGTGATCATTATGTCCAGCAGCGATGAACCACAAGACATTGCCCGTGCCTACGACTACGGCGCCAACGGCTACCTGGTTAAGCCCAGTCGCTTCCAGGACCTGCGCGAACTCGTAGGATCCATTAACTATTTCTGGATCAAAACCAACCGCCTCCGCCCGGCCGATTCCTAGATCGCGCCCCGACGGCTGATTCCCCCACTCCGAACTGCTGTCCGGCTGGAACCCTATGTAGCCCTTCGTCTTGTACAAGACAGCATAGTTTTTCCGGCAGAATTGTATAATGGCATAAATCCCGGCAGCAGACCTTCCCCTATGCACGCACATGAAGACCTTGTAGCCCAGCAATTACGAAACCTTTACCCTTTCAAGGTAAACCTGGAGAACTGTGATGAGGAACCAATCCGCTACATCCAGAGCATCCAGGCACACGCCTGTCTGGTAGCGGTGGAACTGGATACGCTGACCGTGCGCTTCGCCAGCGAGAACACGATGCAGCACATGGGAAAGTCGTGGAAGTCCATCCTGGATCGCCCGATCCAGGAGGTGTTCAGCTTTGAAGTAACGGCCCAGATTCCGGTGGGACTCAACCGGGAGGACGGCTTTGAGACCCTAAACCCCATCCAGGCATTCTTTACGATCGGCAGTGAGCGGGTGCTGAAGAACGTCATCATCAACCGGTCCGACGATTACCTGCTCATCGAAGTTGAGGCGGCATCCCAGTTCCTGCATGCCTCGCGTTACCAGCAACTGCTTTCGCGGGCGATCACCAAGATCCAGCGGCTGCGGGAATACGACAACCTGTTTACCGAAACGGCGGCGGTGCTGCGTCAGGTTACTGGTTATGATCGGGTCATGATCTACAAATTTGACGAGGAGTACAACGGCGAGGTCATCGCCGAGGCCCGCCGTGAAGGACTGGAGCCTTTCGAAGGATTGCGTTATCCCCACACCGACATTCCCAAACAGGCGCGGGAGCTCTACCTCAAAAATCGGGTGCGCCTCATCAGCGATACCTCCACGCCCTCTTCCCCCCTCCGTCGCAGCGACAATGTAGGCGATCACTACCTGGACCTGACGGCCGCGGGTAGCCGCGGAGTATCGCCCGTACACGTTGAGTACCTGGGGTACCTGAACGTCAACAACTCGCTCAGCGTAGCCATCGTGCAGGAGGGCAAACTGTGGGGCCTGTTTGCGATGCACCACTATTCCCCACGCTTCGTGGACGTCAGCATCCGCAATATGCTGCTCTTTGTCGGTCAGATCTTCAGCGGCCACCTTTCCCTGCAGATGGCCAACCGCTACCGGCAGGAAAGTTTGAACCGCAACCTTGCCCGCCTGGCCATCGGGGAAATGATCACCAAGACGCGGGACATTTTCGAAGGCCTCACCGCCGGCACCCACAACGTGCTGAACATGTTCCAGGGGACCAGCGGGGCCGCCATACAGTTTGATGGCCGGTACCAGCAATTCCGGAGCGCGCCGCCGCAGGAAAAGATCAATGATCTGATTGCCCTTGTCCGGGAGAACAACGGGCCGGAGAATAACCTCATTTTCCACCACGACCGGGCAGGTAAGACCTACCCCGACCTTCAGCAGTATTCTGATTCGGCGGCCGGCATCATGATCATATTTCTTAACGCCGAGTTCACGGATTGGGTAGCCTGGTTCCGACCCGGCATCTCCCACACCATCACTTGGGCGGGTAAGCCCGAAAAGGAAATGGTGGACTCCGGAGATGGCGTCCGCCGGCTGGGTCCGCGAAAAAGTTTCCAGCGATACGTAGAAACGGTGGACGGATGCAGCGCCCCCTGGACCAAGGAAGAGATTGACCTGGCTCTTTCCCTGCGGATCACGATCATCAACAGTCTGATGCAGCGGTATTCCGAAGTCAAGCAGGTGAACGATCAACTGCGGAAAGCGCTCGAGGACCTGGAAACCTTCAGCTATACGGTTTCCCACGACCTGCGCGCGCCCCTGCGCGCCATCAACGGTTATACGGAAATCCTGGCCGAGGATTACGGCCAGCACCTGGACGATGATGCGCGGCTGATCATTCAAAAGATCCACAGCGGTGTGGAACAGATGAACAACTTCATCACCGACATCCTGGAATTGAGCCGGGTGGGCAGCGGGGGTATGCAACTGGATGAAGTTGCGCCCGCTCCCCTGGCCGCCGAGGTGATCTCGGAACTCCAGGGCGTCTACCCCAACGCCGAACGGGTGGCGGTCAACATCCAGCGGAACCTGCCAGTGGTACGTGCCGACAAGCGCCTGATGCGCCAGTTGTACCTCAATCTCATTTCAAACGCTTTCAAGTACCTGGAACCGGATGCTTCCGGCAAACTCGCCCTGAGCATAGGCGCGCGCCCCGCATCGGAGGGTGAACCGACCACCTACTACGTCACCAATACCGGTCCGGCCATTCCCGAGGAATACACCCGCACCATTTTTGAAATGTTCAGCCGACTGTCTTCCCAGACCAAAGCCGAGGGCACGGGGGTCGGCCTGGCCATCGTAGACCGCATCGTGCAACGCCACAACGGTAAGGTCTGGGTGACCAATGACCACCTCGGCGTGACTTTCAATTTCTTTCTCAGCCCCGAGAACACCGCTCGATGACTGACCCCCATGCTCCAGCACATCCTCAGCCACTGGGCGGCAGCGCGGGGGTCCCCCGTCCGGGAGGAAGCGGGTACATCCTGTACGCCGAAGACAACCTGACGGATGCCACCTTTTTCATCCGTGCGCTCTCCCGTTTCTCCCCCTCTACGGTCTGCCACCACCTGGAGAATGGAGCCCTGGCTTACCGTTTTTTGCAGGATTGCGTACGGAACCAGAAAGAGCTTCCGCAGCTTGTGGTTCTTGACATCAAGATGCCCGGACTGACCGGACTCGACCTGCTGGAACACATCCGCCGAACCCCGGAAACGGCGCGATTGCCCGTGGTCATCCTCAGCGCCTCGGCGGAAGTCCGCGACCTGAACCGGGCATACGACTGCGACATCAACGCCTACCTGGTCAAGCCGAACCGCTACCGGCAACTGACCGATCTGGTCAAAGCCCTGGTTACCTTCTGGATTCTCAACAATCAGGTGCCCTCTTGAGCGATTCCAATACCCTCCTAACGGCCCTGCGGCAGTCTACCCGGGCGGACCACGAGGCCCTCGAGGAACTGACCCTCGGGGAAAAGATCATGGACGGCTCGCTTACCGCAGCCGAGTATCGTCGCATCATCGATTGGCAGCGAAGGAGCCACCTTAAGCTGGAGCCCCGGGTGATCGGCTTCCGGGCCGGGGATTATGCCTACCGCCCCCGATTCGTGGCACCCGCCGCTCCGCCGCAATCCGAAACCCGAAAAACGGATAAGGCTACGGCCGTGGGCATCCTTTACGTCCTGGAGGGGGCCAGCCTCGGCGGCAGCCTGATCTACCGCAAGTTGCAGGGCAATGCCTCCCTCGCCTCGGAAGCTCCTTTCGACTTTTACCGGGAACAGGCCGAATGGGGGCTGCAGCAGTGGCGTAATTTCGTGGCCTATCTCAACGGAGAAAGCTTTACCACCGACGCAACCGAGCGCGCCGCCGACGCCGCCCGGGAAGCCTTTGCCACCTTCCGCCGGGAATGGATCGCCGTGCCGTAGCTTTGCGGCATGGCGAAGATGTACCAACTGAGCAGCTGCTCGACCTGTCAACGGATCAGGAAAGAACTGGGCGAAGGGCCCGACCTGGAGATCATCAACATCAAGGAGCGCGCGATCACGCCGGAAGAACTGGCCTTCCTGGCCGAACGCGCGGGCAGCTACGAGGCCCTGTTCAGCCGTCGCGCCATGAAGTACCGCAGCCTCGGGCTGGCCGATCAACAGCTCACTGAAGCCGATTACCGACGGCTCATCCTGGAGGAATACACCTTTCTCAAGCGTCCGGTCACCGTGGTAGGCGACCAGGTATTCGTAGGGAGCGCCAAGAAAACCACCGCCGCCGCCAAAGAAGCCCTCAACCGCTGATGCCGGACCGCCACCTCATTACTGAATACTTCCGCCAGTTGCAGGATAGCATCTGCGGCAGCCTTTCCGCGGCGGACAGGGCCGACTTTACGGAGGACGAGTGGGACCGTCCCGGGGGCGGTGGCGGCCGCGCCCGCGTGTTGCTCGGTAACGCGATCGAGAAGGGGGGTGTAAACTTCAGCGCGGTACACGGGGAATTGCCACCCGCCGCGGCCCTGAGCCTGCAAACGGAGCAGGAGGAGGCTGGCTTCTACGCTACGGGGGTAAGCATCGTCTTGCACCCCCGCAATCCACATGTTCCCATCATTCACATGAACGTCCGCTACTTCGAGCTCGACGGCGGGCGCTTCTGGTTCGGCGGCGGGATCGACCTGACGCCGCACTACGTCGACCGCGAGCAGGCAGCGTGGTTCCACCGGCAATTGCGGAATACCTGTGAGGGATTCGATCCGGACTACTACCCCCGCTTCAAGAAGTGGGCGGACGACTATTTCTACATCCCGCACCGGGAGGAAACCCGCGGGGTGGGCGGCATCTTCTACGACCGGCTGGAACCGCAAACCGAAGGCAAGACAAAGTCTGAATTGTTCGACTTCACCGCGGCAGTCGGTGAGACCTTCGTACCCACCTACCTACACCTGCTGGAGCTTAACCGCGATAAGCCGGTGACCGAGACGGAACGTCGGTGGCAGGAACTGAGGCGGGGCCGGTACGTGGAGTTCAATCTGGTGTGGGACCGCGGCACCAAGTTCGGACTCACCACGAACGGGCGCACGGAAAGCATCCTGATGAGCCTGCCCCCGCTGGCGGGATGGGCCTACGATCACCAACCCGAGCCCGGCAGTCGGGAGGCCGAAACGCTGAGCCTGCTGCGCAAGGGCATTAACTGGTAACGCCAATGGCACCCGCTTACGAAGCATTCCGCAACCGGCTGCGCAAGATGGCCCGTCACTACGACAAGTGGGCCCGGCGCCGGGGACTGGAAGCGTACCGCATTTACGACGCGGACCTGGATGAATTCCCGGTGACCGTTGACCGCTACGCCGACCGGCTGTACGTCGCTGTATACGCCCGGGCCGGTGAAGAGGTACCGGAAGAAGAATACCTGGTCCACCTTACGGAAACCCTGGAGGTGCCGGCGAAACAGGTCTTCTTCAAGGTGCGTCAGCGGCAATCGGGCAAGGCCCAATATGAAAAACTGGACGCCCGGCAGCAGGAGTTCGCGGTGCGGGAGTACGGACGCACCCTGCTGGTCAACCTGACCGATTACCTAGACACCGGTCTCTTTCTCGACCACCGGGAGACCCGCCGCATGGTCGGCGAAGCGGCTGCGGGCAAGCGCGTCCTCAATCTCTTCGCCTATACCTGCTCGTTCGGGGTGTACGCCGCTACCGCAGGTGCCGAGCGGGTCGACAACCTGGACCTCAGCAATACCTACCTCGACTGGGGCCGGCGCAACTTCGCCGCCAACGGACTTGATCCCGATCGGTACGGATTTCTGAGGGCCGATGCCCTGCAGTGGTTGCAGCAGCCGGCAGATAGGGAGTACGACCTTATCGTGCTCGACCCGCCTACCTTCTCCAACTCCAAGATGATGTACGACGTGCTCGACACCCAGCGCGATCACGTACAATTGATCAACGATTCCCTGCGCCGCCTGCGGCCGGACGGGATCCTCTACTTCAGCACCAACTACCGGAAATTCAAGCTCGAAGAGTCGGCCATCACGGGAACCGCGCGGGAAATCACGGCGCAGACCCTCCCCCAGGATTTCCGGAAGAAGAACCTGCACCGTTGTTGGATGATTACCCCTCCCGGAGCGGAGTAGCTGACTACTGGTAGTTGGCGCGGAACCAATCGGCGTAGCCGGCAATGGAGCGTGCCTTCAGTATCTCCCGGTAGTTGGTCTGGGAAACGGGCAGCACCTGGAAACCTTCTCCGCTATTAGCGAGGAAATCCTGGCTGTTCTGCTGGGTACTGCGGTAGTATTCCATGGCGGTATTGCCGTCGCGGAAGCGCCGCATCACCAGCATGGGCGTCTCGTTATTACGGCCGATATAGATGGGCGTGGACTTGAGCCGGTCCAGCTTGTTGTACTGCTGGTTGAAGTTTTCCAGCTCGATCTTCAGGTCGTTGAGGCGTGCATCGGTATTTTCAAAGACGATAAGGACGTAGTGGATCTCGTCCATACTGGCCTGAAAGCTGGTACCGGCCGTTGTTTCGGTACGGCCGGGTACGCGTGCGGCGGACTCCCCGAGCAGGCGCAGGATCTCGCGGGCACGGGTTTGCTCGGGAGTATTGTTGTACTGGTTCACCACCTGCTGCAGGGCACTGACGTAAGCGGCACGGCCTTCCAGTTTTCCGGAGACCATGGCGTTGAGCAGGTCGTAGCGGGCGCGCAGGGCGTGGTCTTCGGGCAGGCTGCCGACGGAAGCCAGAATGCGGCGGCGGGCATCGGCGTAGTCGCGGTTTTCAAAGGCGGCGTAGGCGGCCTCGTAGGCACGGTTACGGCCGGACTCCTCGTCGGCGAGCTCATTCACGAAATTAGGGTCGTTGGCCAGCCGGGCAAATTTGGTCTCTCCGTAGCGTTGGGCCAGACGGTCGGCGTAAGTCCTGGCTTCGGCGGTGTTGCCCTCGGCTTTGTGCAGCAGGTACAGGTAGTACCAGCTTTCGGGCTCGAAGGCCGTGCCGGGGAACCGCTCGTCGAGGGTTTCGAAGGCGTCGATGGCCTTGGCGTTGTTGTTTACCCGGTCGCGGTACTCCCGGCCGAGGTTGAAGTAGGCTTCCGCCAGTTCGGCGCGGGTGGCAGCCTGTGTGGCCTCGTCGGTGGGCACGTCGGCCAGGATGCGGTTGATCTCGTCCTCGGTCACCAGCGTGACGGACTCGGCGGCGGGGTCGGCGACTCCGGCATCACCGGCGTCGGTGAAGAGGCTCACGTCGGTGCGGGAGCTGCGGCGCCAGTTGTCTTCCAGCGGGCGGTCGCCCCAGCGGCGGGCGAAATCGCGGCGGCCGCGGCGGATGGCTTGGTTATCGTATCCCCAGAAGCTGCTACCGGTCACGGCCACGGTCGCCGAAGCGTTGGTGACGGGCAGGCTGCCGCGGGTCACCGGTGTACTGAAATTGGCGGCGGAGCTGGTAGCCCGGCGTAGTTCGAAAACCTCCTCGGCCCAGTTGCGCCGGTCGGCGTCCGGCAGCATGCCGATGCGGAGAAGACTGTCCTTTACGGTGATGGCCTGCAGGTTATCGGAAACTCCGGTAAGCCGGTCGCGCCGACCGCTTGTTTCGGGGAAACGTACGTCGGTCTCGGCCATGACCTGCAGGGTGCTGTCGTAATAATTTTTGGCCGTCAGGTAGTCCTCCTGGGTGTAGGCCATATCGCCCAGCAGCTGGTAGGCTTCCACGCGGGTATTGCTGCCGCCGTAGGGACTGTCGAGGGCGCGGCGGAGGTACTCGGCGCCGGCGGCTTCGTCGCCGCTGTTGAGGGCGATTCCGGCCATGGCGTAGAGGATCTGGCTTTCGTATTCGCGGTTCTTTTCCTCCCCGGCCATGCGTTCGAGGTCGCGCAGGGCTTCGGCGGGGCTTCCACTGCCGCTCAAGTAGGCGTTCTGGGCCATATTGATCCGGGCGCCGAGTTCGAGTTCGTAGGCGGGCTTGGCGGCCACAACGGCGCGGAAGGCGTCGATGGCTGAACCGGGCTGTCCGAGTTCCTGGTACAGTTGGCCGGCGATGTAGGAGTAGCGGGCCTGTTCGTTGCGCTCTTCGGCCACTTCGGCGGCCGCTTCCAGGTAGGGAATGGCCTCCTCGAGCCGGTCCTGCTCCAGGTAGAGGTAGGCCTGCACGGCGATGGCCTTGCGGCGTACGTCGGCGTAGGTGCCGCGGTCATTGCGCAGGTCTTCAAGGATAATCTGGGCGCGGTCAAAATCGTCGCGCTTGATGAGGGTCCAGGCCAACCACAGGCGGATTTCCTGGTAGGCGGGGCGGTGCTTCAGCAGGTAGCTGCCGGGGTTGGAGCCGTACTCGCCGCTGCCGGCCTCGTCGGCGCTGCGGTTGCTGAAGATGGAGATCATGCCGATGGGTCCTTCCTCCATTTCAGCCTCCGTTTCCGGGGTGTCGGGTTCGTTTTCCAGTCCGGCCAGGGCGGTGGAATCCGCGGCGGCGGGGCGGGAAGAGGGCAGGCGGATGCCCTTTTTGCGGGCCCGGATTTTGGCCCTGCGTTCGCGTTCCCGCTGTTTCTGGGCCACTTTCTGTTCTTTCTGGCGCTGTTTGATGGTGCGTTCCCGTTCCCGCTGGGCTTCGCGGCGGGCCCGGAGACGGTCGCGGCGCGTCTGCGTCTTACTGGCCTCTACCTCGCGGCGGCTTTCGAACTCCTCTTCACCTTCGTCGTCGGAGGTGCTTTTTGACTTGCCGCGCTTGGGGCGGGGCCGGAATTCGCTGAGGGCAAAGTCGAGAGTGCGTTCGGCGCTTTCGTAGTCTTGCTTCAGTAATTGGGCCTGTCCGACGAGCAGGTAGCTGTCGTCCGTCCAGTTGCTGAAGGGGTGTTTCTTGACTACGATGGCCACCTTTTCGATGGCGCGGTCGAGTTCACCGGCGGCGGTACTGGGGTTGTCGACCGCCAGGAAAGGGAACATCTCCAGACGCTGGTTGTAGTTGTCCTCGTGCTGCTCGTTGAGGGCCAGCAGGGTCTCATCCATGATCTCCCGGGCATTGAAGTAGCCGTTGAAGTGGGCGTTGGTATTGTGCCAGGCCTTGGCTACGATGCCCTGATCTTCCCGCCGCTTGGTGGGCGAACACGCCGAAACCAGCACCTGCAGGGCCAATAGGATCAAAAAGAGCTGCGTTAATCTCAAATCTTATGCTTTAGTGTTTGCCGGCCGGTCCGCCCTTATCTTTGCCGGCGCTCCCCGAGCAAACGTTCGCAAGGTACCGTAAAGTGTGACTGCGGGAACCAGTATCCACGGCTCGGCGGGTTTTGTCGTTGCACCTGCGTCCGCGCCCACCCTTGCGGCTGCCCCGACAGAGAAACTTAAGGAGAAAAAATGGAGGAAAGGAGCGAAAATCAAAGCCGCTGGGCCCGCTTGAAAAGCACCTTCCGGGAAGGGTACCAACTGGTGGTGCGCGGGGCCCACGATTACCAGGAGCTGGCGACGTACAACCTCACGCCGCTGAACATTTACATCGGCCTGTCGACCCTGTTCCTGCTGGCCGGGGGACTGGTCTTTCTGCTCATTGTATTCACCCCGCTGAAGGAGTACGTGCCCGGCTACGGCGACGTCATCGAACGGCGCGAGATGGCGGAACTCGAGGAGAATGTAGCGGAATTGATGGACCTGGTGGAGGGCCAGAACCTCTACATCGAGAACCTGAAGCGGACGGTGCTGGGCGAGGCGGTCACGGCGGACAGTATCGAGGCGCAGTCTGCCGCAGGTGGCATCGCAGGTGACGTCGCTCCCCTACCCCCTTCGGCGGAGGAGCTACGGCTGCGGGAGGAATTGGAACGGCAGCGGGCCGGCCAGCGGGAAGCCAGCGTGGCGGCCGCCCCCCCGCCTACTTCCGGCAGTAATGCCGTATCGCTGGCGCAGGTCTACCTGGTAGCCCCCGTACACGGGGAGGTGAGCGCGGGCTTCAACCTGGCCACCGACCACACCGGCGTCGACATCCTGGCCCCACAGAATACGGCCATCAAGGCCACGCGGGCGGGTATCGTATTCCTGTCGGAATTCAGCAATGCCAACGGCAACGTCATCGGCATCCAGCACGACAACAACCTGATCAGTTTCTACAAGCACAACTCCAGTCTGCTCAAGCAAGTCGGTGACCGCGTACAGGCCGGGGAAGCCATCGCCATCATCGGCAATACCGGAACGCAGAGCACGGGCCCTCACCTGCATTTCGAGCTCTGGCACGAGGGGCGGGCGGTGGATCCTACTGCGTTTGTTAGTTTTTAGTTTTTTGGGTTGCCTTCGTTGCTTGACCTTCGGTCAGAGTTTGAGGGCAGACAGTAGTTCCCTAAAGCAATGGTGAGTGAGCCCCCATTCACCCATTCACTCCTTCACCCATTCACTCCTTCACCTATTCACTCCTTCACCTATTCACTCCTTGCTCAACTAAGCAAGCTATAAAGCAGTTGCACCGCCAGAATCTTCCCGATGAGCACCACGGGAAGCATGCGCGTGTAGCCGATGGTGGGATACTTGTTGCCGGCCTGTTCCACGGCGAATTCCAGGACGGCGGGCTGACTGCCGACCATGCCACCCAGAAAACTGAAGGGGATGCGCAGCAGGCGGTAGCCGATGACGATGGTCGCTACGGTGGTGATGATGGCGATAGCACCACCGGCGAGGAAGAGCTTGAGGCCGAGATCGGTCTGGAGGGTCTGGTAGAAGGTTTGTCCGGAGCGGATGCCGATGCCGGCCAGCAGGAAGATGAGGCCGAGCTGGCGCAGGGTGAGGTTGGCGCCGTAGGGAAGCGTCCATACGATAGGACCGGTGCGGCGCAGTTGGCCGAGGAGTAGGGCCACGATGAGCGGTCCACCGGCGAAGCCCAGACTGAAAGAGTAGCCGCCCGGCAGGGCAAAAGTGATCATGCCGAGGAGCAGACCGAGGGTGATGCCGAGTCCGAAAGAGAGCAGATTGACCCGCGAGAGCGCCTCGTAGCTGTTGCCGAATACGCGGAATACCTCCGGCAGGTCGTTGCGGTGGGCTACCAGCAGGATGCGGTCGCCGAGCTCCAGTACGGTATCGCCGCTGGCGAGAAGATCCATGTCGCCCCGCTGCACCCGGGTGATGAGGACGTTGAAGCGCTCCTGCAGGTTCAGGGAGGCGATGGTCTTGCCGGCAATCTCCTCGTTCGAGACGAAGATGCGGCGCACGTCAAAGACGGAGCGGTCGTGGTTCAGCTGACCCTCCGCCGGTGGGCCCACGAAGACCGCTGCCTCATCAATGGCTTCCCGTGGTCCGACCAGCACGATATGGTCGCCGGCCTGCGGCTGACTGTCCCAGGTGGTCAGGGTCGTTTGCCCGTCGTGCAGCATGCGTCCGAAGGCCACGCCCAGGTGGTGTTCGCGCCGGAAGGTCCGCAGCGTCTTCCCGATCATTTCGGGCGATTCCACCCGGAAGGTCTGGCTCACGAGCTTCTCGCCCATCGGGTAGTCCTTCTGCAGGCTTTTGAATTCGGCACCGTAGTCGATGCGGTAGAGTCGCTGCAGCACGAAGATGCCCAGCATCACCCCGAGCACGCCCAGCGGATAAGCCAGGGAGTACCCTACGACGGCCTGCTGGCTGATGGCGTCCTGGGTGCCGGCCGGGGCGTTTTTCTGGATGGCATCGAGGAGGCCCGCCAGGGCCGGGGTATTGGTGCTGGCTCCCGCGTAGAGTCCGCCGGTAGTCGCCGCGTCAAAATCGAGCCACTCCCCTATCCCGTAGGCCAGCAGGGCGGAAAGGACAACCGTGCCCGTAGCAAAATAAATATCGCGAAAGCCGTTGCGCTGAAAGCTCGCGAAGAAGGCCGGCGCGGAGGTCAGTCCTACCGTATAGACGAATATCGCCAGGCCGAGCAGGGTGATGAACTGCGGCACCTCCAGTCCCGGGTCAAGGGCTCCGAAGGCCAGTCCGACGAACAGCACCGCCGCCACGCCCAGTTTGAAGCCGCGGATGCGCACCTCTCCGAGGCCATAGCCGATGGCCATGACGGTGAACAGGAGCAGCAAAGGGGAGCGGATGAAGATCTCGACCATGGGCGGGGCAGGTTGTCGGAAACAGTACCGCGGTCGAAGGGTTCACCCCCGCTGGGAAAGCCCGCGAAAGTAGCCGGCCGCCTTGGCGATCCGGTAGCGGTGGCCCGGGTGACCCGGCTGCAGGGGCAGCAGCAGACTGCTGTACGTCAATTTGGCCAGCATGCCGAGGGTGTGGACGACGCTCGGGTGGGCCCGCCCCTTATAGATGCTGGCGTGGAAGATGCGGTCGGCGGCGTAATCGGCCGTCACCATCCGGGCGTTGACGTGGTGGTCTACGGCGGCGCCGCGCACGAAGACGGGCCTCGCCCCATTATTCCGCAGGCGTTGCTGGGCGTCGGTTTCCTGACCACGTGCCCCGCTGGCGGCTCCCGGCCCAAATTCCCCGCTGAAGTTGCCGGCGGCGCGCAGGTCCCGGGCAAAGCATGCCCAGCAGGCGCCCATGAAGTAGGTAAAGGAATCGAGCACCCGCAGGTCTTTTCCGGCCGACAGATCGATGAGTCGGGCGGAGGGGGGCAGGTAGGGCACCACGGCCGGCTCCGGTTCCCGTTCGTAGTCGGGATGCATCACGCCACCAAAGAAATGCCCGTGCCCGTAAGCGAGGGCAGCTTCCCGGAAGGCATCGACGGTGCCGGCGCGCACCGCCACGTCATCGTCGAGGAAGATCAGAAAGGCGTCCGCGTCGATCGTCGCGAGGGCCGCGTTGAGGGCCAGGCTTTTGTTGCCGGGCTCGAAGTGGTGGTAGCGCAGCGGAAAACGGGAAGCGTAGCCGAGCGACAGTTCCTCCGCTACGCGGGATCCGTTCTCGATGATGTGTACCGTGCAAGCTTGTAGTTCTTCGCGCAAGGCCGCGAGGCTGTCCAGGCAGCGGCGCAGCAGGTCCACGCGCTGGTGCGTGGGGATCAGGATATGGATCAGCGGATCGGCAGGCATTCGCTCTAATACGCTAAGTGAAGCCCGAAGTGGCGCTCACCAACTGGCTCGCTGTCGTCCACGATGACGATGCCCAGTTTCCAGAGGTCGATCGAATAGGTCACCGCGGGGTGGTTCCGGATGGTATCCCAGGCCTTCACCATTCCCGGGGTCCAGTTGATGTCGTCGAAAACCCACACCGACGGGCGCCGCACGGTAGGCAACAGACCATGAAAGTACTGCAGGGTAGGATCGTGGCGGTGGTTGCCGTCGATAAAGAGCAGGTCGAAGTCGGGTTGCCGCTCGAGCAGGCGGGGGAAGGTATGATCGTAGTTGCCCTCGATGATCTCGAATTGATCCGGTGAGGTGATGCGCGCGAACTGCCGCCCGGAAATCGCTACGTATTTCGGTACGCCGTCCATAGTGGTGAGGGTCGCTCCGGGACGCTGTTTAAGGGCTTCCAGCAGGTAGGAGCCCGAAACGCCCAGATTGGTTCCCATTTCCAGCACGCGCTCGGCAGCCAGGCCGTCGGCCAGCAAGTACAGGAAGCGGGCCCAGGTCGGCGGAGACGATGCCTGTTGGCAAACGCTGCTTACGGTGGCGGTTTCGGAGAGGTTGAATACCGTGTAGTCCACGGTTTCGTGGTTGCCCAGCAGTTCGGCGCGGTAGGCCTCGCAGCGGTCGAAGGCTGCTTGCCTTGCGGGGGGCTGTTCGGTGCGGGGGGCAGCCTCCAGACTGTCCAGCACGACGTCCATGACGGGGTGACGCAACGCACGCATCCGGCGCAGGGTGGCAGGTTGGCCCATTCGCCGCTGCAGAATCGTAGCGTGCTTGTGCAGTTTGTGGATCATGACAAAAGGGACTTAACGGCGATCTTACCGTAGTAACGTGGATTAACCGACAGGGCCGGCCAAAGCTGGTGCAGGGGGTTCATTTGCCGGCGCCCGGAGCGAATGGCGGAACGGTCGAAAGCGGGGTCGGGCGTGTTGCCCACGACGAGGTTGATGCAGGGGGTCTTTTCCGACTGGGTGACGTACTGCCAGTCGGTAGAGACGTGGCAGGGATAGAGTCCGGCCTGCTCGGCGGCCTCCACCACCGACTGCTCGCTGAAGAAATTTATGTGCGTCAGGGGCTCGCGCAGGTGGGCCCATTCCAGCCAGGCGCCGAGGGGGACTTCCACGTAGATCTTGCCCGTGGGCGTGAGGAGTTCGCCCAGGGACTGCAGCAGTTCCACGGGGTGCGTGACGTGCTCGAGCGTGTGGAGCAGAAGAATGAGGTCGTACGGGCCGCAGTTGGTCACTTCCTCGCTTATTTGCTGGCCGAGGTACCGGACGCGGTCGTCTTCCCGTGCGTAATCGATGTAGTCGGCCACGTAGCCGCGGTGCCCGGCGTCGATCAGCGGGGAGAGCAGGTAGCCTTCGGCGCCTCCGTAATCCAGTATACTGGCGGAAGTATGGGGCAGCAGATCCAGCAGGAAGGGGGTGGTGCGCCGGCGGCGTTCCTCGAGGTGAGGCGGGCGACCGCGTTTGCGGCGGTGGGCCAGGTCGAAGGAGGCGATTTCAGCGTACTTCCGGTCGAGGTCGGCGGGCGTGAGGCGGGGGTTGGTGAAGAGGAAGCTGCAGTTGGCGCAGCGGTCCACCGCAACGGCGGCCTGTCCGTCGGGTGCCTCGGCGATCAGGTCCAGATAGATGCGGATGAGCTCAGCGGTACGGTCGTCTCCCCCCGCTCCGTCGGACTTGCGGAAGGTGAATTGCTTTTGGGTGTGCAAATGATCATCTTTGCAGACCGGGCACTGAGTAAATCGCTCCAATAAACTATCGTTTGTGGCCAAAGGTATGACTTCCAGCAAACTACGCCAACGTATCCTTTTAGTGAGTTTCAGGTGGTGTCCGCAGGGAGGCGTAGGCACCCGGCGCTGGAGCAAATTCGCCAAGTACCTTAGTCGCCGCGGGGTGGTCACCGAGGTGGTGTGTGCCGATTATCCGCATCGCGACCGCGTCAACTGGTGCGCCGACGTGAATGGCAACGACCACATCATCCGCCACGCCACGCCGTCCGGTTACCCCGACTGGCTCAGGAACCCCCGCCGCGGTTTTCTGGTAAAGGCCGGTTCGCGGTTATTGCAGCGCACTTCCCACCCGATGGATACCGCCCAGGGCTGGGGGAAATACTTTGTCGGGGCGTGCCGCAGGTTGCTGGAGGACGGGGAGCCCTTCGACGCCGTAATCCTTACGGTGCCTTCCTTTTCCGCCCTGCCGCCCTTTGGGGAATTGGCCGGGGATTACCCGAACGTCCGCTTTATCGTCGATTACCGGGACCCGTGGACGTACTTCCTGCCGGATTACGGCCGCAGCGAAAGTGCGCAGCGGGAGCAGTACACCGCCCTGGAGCGGGAAGCCCTGGCGGCCGTCGACCAGGTCTGGGTGACCACGGAAGAGCACCGCCGGGAATATTCCCGGCGGTTTCCGGAAGCGGACCTCAAATTCAGGGTGCTGCACAACGGCTATGACCCCGAGGACTTCCCCGCCGCCACGCCGGAGCGCCTGATCCGCAACAACATGATAGCGGTGTGCCCCGGCACCCTGATACGGGAGCGGCTGGATACACTGGTAACCCTCCTGCGCGCTTTGCTGCGGGTGGACGACCCCGTGCTGAACCAGCAATTCCGCGTCCACCTCTATACCAACGATCGGCCGGACCTCGACGGCTACGAAGGGGAAGTGAAGCAAGCGTACAAGCGTTTCGTGCGCCTGCACGCGGTGGTGCCGCCGGCGGTCATGGCCCGTATCCTGACCGATTCCCGCTTCGGCCTGGTCCTCCACGAGGCCAACTACGCTCAGACCGTGCCGATCAAGGTCTACGATTTCCTGGCCGCCGGATCTGAGGTCATTTACCTCGGTCCGCCCACGGAGGTAAGCCGGCAGCTGGAGGAGAAGGGGCATTTCTGCGCGACCGACGAGGTGGATGCCATGGTACCCCTGCTCCACCGCCTCGCGGCCCGGCACCCGCGCACCGCCGCCCCGGCGGATGCCTTTCCGGAGTACGCTATACCGGCGTTGACGGATCGGTTGCTGCTGTTACTTACTCAGTAAGGATGAGTATAGGGCAGCCAGTTTTTTACCGCTGTTTGCCACGTTGTACTCGGACCGAACGTGCTCGATGGCCGCCGCGGAAAACCGTTGGTAGGTTTCTGTCGGCATATTATAGAACTCGACAATAGATTCCGCCAGACTTTCCGTGTCCTTTTCCGCTGACAGCAGTCCGGTTACTTTATCCACGACTTCGTCGGGAATATCGCAGTGGTGGGTACTGATGACGGGCAGCCCTGCCGCCTGAGCATCCAGAATTACGACCGGCGCCCCGCCTTCACAATCGTAATTTCTGGCGTAACAACTGGGGTGGATAAATACGTCGAAATCTTGCAGATAGGTAGATAGCCGAGCATAATCTATGCTGCTGACCAACTCTACGGCATTACCGAGTTGCAGGTCTTTAACGGTTTGAAACACCTCTTCCGCAACCGCCTGGTCTTCTGGTCTTTTCGCGCTTCCCACCAGCGTCAGCCTGAGCCCGGGGCAACGGGGCAACGCCTTGGCGAAAGCACGGAGCGTATATATATGTCCCTTTTTCTCGGTGTAGTTGGCGATTTGAATCAACCTGAGTTGCCCGGCTTCTTTCTGCCTGGTCAGGGGCGTAATTTTTCCCGGTTCGATACCCAATTTAACCACGTGGATTTTGGATTTGGGGCATCCATAGTCTGCCAATATCCGCGCTCCATTATTGCCTTCACACACGAAGGCATCCGCCTCGGCAAACAGCTGCCGGTAGGCCGACATGATCGTTGGATCTGCTTTGGGTGCCATCTCATAGTCGTAGCCGTAAAACGAGACGACGTGCTTGCACCCCGAACGATTGATCAGGTTTTTCTTTCCGATCGCAACCGTGGCAAAATGGGAGTGGATGACGTTTACCTCGTGTTGCTTCAATGCTTGGAGGTACACGCTCTGGTGGTGGGCCAGCAACAGTTTTTCCACCGCGCTGAGTGCGGCGTACAACAGGCGCTCCCGCAAGGTTTTGCCGGAGACATACCTCCGCATTGCGTCGTTCACCCCCGGCAATCCGTCGTTCAGGTACGTCACCCCATCGAGGTAAAAATTGGTCTTGCGGTATATACTGGCGTACACCAGCACGCGCTCTACCGGGGTATGCTTTATCAGATTGTACGCCCAATTTTGTGAGGTGGGCAAGTACGCAAAGAAGTTGTGCAGGACGGTCATAGGCTGGCGATCATTGTAATACCCTTGAGCTAGCGCTCCTGCAGGATACGTTTCAGGTACCGTAGTTCGTCAATGCCCAAAAGGTAGGATAAGAGCAGGTAAATTCCGGCGCCGCTAGACACCAGCAGCAACAAACGCGACAGGTCCGGCCAACTGTTCAAGAAGATGCGGTCCAACAGCCAAACGGATACCGCCATCGTAACCGCCGCCAGCAATACGGTGAAGAGGTTTTCACAGATTTCGTAAAGGGAGAGATCGATCAGCTTGCCCATGTAGTGAAACATGAAAAAGGCTACGGTGGTGGAACTCAGCAGGTAGGCCCAGGCGATTCCGGTCAATCCGCCCAGGTAAAGCCCAACTGCCATGGCCCCTACCATAACCACTTTGCTGATGATACCGGTCACAAACTGCAGGCGCGTAGCCCCCTGCGACAGGAAAATGTTGCCTTCGAGCGTGGAGATCGATTGCACCGCACCGAGGGGGGCCAGGATTTCAATGACGGGAACCACGCCCATCCACTGGGGTCCCAGGAGCAATGCGATGAACGGCTCGGCAACCACGCACAGCCCGAACATCATGGGGAAGGTGAGGTACCCGATCACCCGGGTAATACGAAGGTAGATTCGTTTGATGCGCTCCTTTTCGTCCTGGATCTGGGAATAGGCGGGAAACATCACCCCGGAGATTACATTGGAGATGTTGTTGAGCGGCAGCAGCATCAGGGTGTAGGCCCGGGAGTACACGCCCAGCGCATTTTCACCCAGGACTTTGCCGACCATCAGATTGTCCGCGTTCCTTGTCCAGTAGTTCAGGGTCTGCGACCCCATCAGCGGCAGGGAAAAGCTGACCATTTCGCGGATGGCCGATTTTTCGAGTATCCACCCGGGACGCCAGGAAGAGATGTACCAGATGCCGACATTGGTACATAGAATCGTCGCGTATTCCTTCACTACCAGACTCCAGTACGACATTCCAATCAACGCCGCGTAGATGCCTGCTCCACCCCCGACCAGTTGAGCTACGATACGAATGATCGTCAATTGCTTGAACTCCATCCGTTTGCGAAGTAGCGCCTCCTGCACCAGGTTGAAGGACTGGAAGACAAACGTCCAGGCAATAACGATGGTGACTAGCCGCAGCTCCGCTTCGTTGTAGAAATCGGCGATGTAGGGGGCGGAAAAGCAAAGCACTACCGCGATAAGAATGCTCACCGACAGGTTAAGCCAGAATACACTTGACCAGTGTCGTTGATCCGATGATTTGTTCTGGATGATCGCACTGGTGAATCCGAAATCGACGAAGACGCTACCGAAACCCGTAAGTACGGTCACCATAGCGATGAGCCCGAACTCCGCCGGCGACAAGAGACGCGCCAGAACGATTCCCAGAACGATGGTGCTTACCTGCACTACCCCCCGGCTGACCGCGTTCCACTTCAGGCCACTAATGGTTTTCTTCCGGAAAGAATTACTCATTGGGTAATTTTTCGGGCACCAGTGCTACTTGCCTGGCAAGGGGTATCGTGCCTCCAGTCCACCCTCAAGACTCAGCCGGTGGCGTTGCTTGCGGTACCACGTAGGACTGATGCAGTTCGGGGTGGCGTTCGAGGAACGGGCGATCCTGGTCGGCGACATCTCCGACCACCTTGGCCGGACAGCCGGCCACGACCTTACCGGAAGGAACATCCTGGGTGACAATGGCACCCGCGGCAACAACCGCGAAGTCGCCAATGGACACACCCGGTAATACTTTGCAACCGGAACCCAAATAGGCGTACTTGCCAATGGCGACCGCATCTTTGAAGTACCCCAATTTCTGGTCTTCGGGTACACGGATGTATTCTTTTCCGTACAGACGGATTGCACAGTGACTGCTGTGCGTAAACACGCCGCTCATCGCCGCAATCTGGGTCCCCTCACCAATCGTCAGGCCGCCGGTACCGTCTAACAGGCAATAATGCCCGATATACACGAAATCGCTCAGCCGGATCTTTTCCTCGTGGTAAAGCACGGTGGTATTGCTTATCCGGGTGTTATGGTAGGTAATACCGTTCAGGGCATCACGGTATGGACGCACCATGCGCGGCTTCGCTCGGTGATCGATGAGTTTGTATACTCCCGATAAGGAGAGTAGCCGTTGCAGGAATCTTTTAATCGGGCTGCCCATAGTACGATTCGATGGCACTACAAACCCGGTTAATATCATCCTCGCCAAGGCCCACCCAAAGGGGCAATCTCAGCAATCGCTCGCTCTCCTTGGTGGTGTGAATATCCTGACCGTGAAACGTTCCGGTCGCGTGTCCGGCAATGGCGGAATGCAGGGGTATATAATGAAATACGGTATGAATGTCCTGCTGCTTGAGGTAATCGATCAGGTTCTGGCGGTCCTCAATGTCCTGACACTTGATGAAGAAGAGGTGACCGTTGTGGCTGCCTGCGGTTAAGTCGGCCAGTGCGATCCGTCCGGCTTCGGCCAGTGGTTCCAGTCGCTCACGATACTGCTCCCAAAGGTCCCTGCGGGTCGACGTCACCCGTTTCACTTCCTGCAACTGCCCGTACAGGAAAGCGGCGTTCAATTCACTGGGCAGGTAGCTGGATCCCATATCGACCCAGGTGTATTTGTCTATTTCTCCCCGCAAAAACTTGGTCCGGTTGGTGCCTTTTTCCCTGATGATCTCCGCCCGTTGGATGAAGGCCGGATCGTTGATAAGTAACGCGCCTCCCTCACCACAGTGAAGGTTTTTCGTGTCGTGAAAGCTTATTGCCCCCAGATGGCCCAGGGTGCCGAGCGCCTTTCCTTTGTAGCTGGATCCGATACACTGAGCGGCGTCCTCGACCACGTAGAGGTTGTGTCGCTGCGCGATGTCGAGGATGACCTCCATATTGCACCCTACCCCTCCGTAATGTACGGGAACTATGGCCTTGGTTCTTGGCGTGATGGCCGCTTCGATCAGCCGCTCATCGATATTCATCGTACCGGGATGAATATCTACGTAGATAACGGTTGCTCCGCGTAGCACGAACGGATTGGCCGTAGATACAAAGGTGTAGGACGGCATGATTACCTCATCCCCTGCCTGAATATTGAACAGCAAGGCCGCCAGTTCAAGGGCGTGGGTGCACGAGGTGGTAAGCAGAACCTTTCGGGCCCCCGTCTGACCTTCCAGCAACTGGTTCGTCAACTTGGTATACTTCCCGTCCCCGCTCAATTTTCCACTTTCAATCGCGTCCTGCATGTAAGCGATCTCCGTTCCGGCAGTGAAGGGTACGTTGAAGGGGATCTTGTTCATGGTAGAAGCGCGGATGTGCCGATGAGTACGGAAGTAAGCCTGAAGGCACGCAAAGATGGGGAAAAACCGGGAGCTCCCGGTTCATGTCCGAGCTGCTAGCCTATCACGCCAGAGACGACCAGTCTGCCGCGCCGCGGACTGGACCGCAACGAGCTCATTCGTCGAGATTGGCCGGTCGGGCAAGGATTTGCCCCAGAGATCGGCCCCACAATCGTAGGTATAGTTGGTTTGGATGGCTGGGAGATCACCTCTTGGGTCCGGTATAATCCCGGTGGCAAGGGTGTGCGGCGCGGAAATTCCGGATCTCGCTATTTGCCCGGGTTGACTACCATCACCTCCCCCCGAAAGATTTCTGTCCGCCCGTTCCCGCTCAGCACTTCAATGGAATACACGTAGGGACCAACATTCACCGATTTGCCGCGGAATCTACCGTCCCACCACCTATCGGTGTCGGAAAATTCAAAATCCCGGGCCTCGTATACCAATTCTCCCCAACGGCTGTAGATGCGGTAATCCGCAATACGTGCTACTACTTCACTGTTCTTGAACAGCTCAAATACGTCGTTTACGTCATCACCATTAGGTGAAAACGAACTGGGGATGTAGATGCTTTCCTGACAGGTGTAGGAGAACTCCGGGTCATCCGGCTCCAGACAACGTCCGCAATCATCGATCATGGCGATTCCGTTCGGCGTGCCCCCACAATCCACGCAGGATTGGTTGAAGGTGGAATCTCTGGGCTCAAGACAAACGCCACACGCGTCGACGACGGCCGTACCATCCACCGTTCCGGCACAGTCCGTACAACCCACATTAAAGGCCGGATCTGTAGGTTCAAGGCATTTTCCGCAATCGTCCACTACCGCACTGCCGTTCACCGTGCCGGCGCAGTCGCTGCAGCTCTGGTTAAAGCCGGGATCACTGGGCAGTAGGCATACGCCGCAGTCGTCCACTACCGCAGTACCGTTCACGGTTCCGGCACAGTCGGTACACGTCTGATTAAAAGCCGGATCGCCCGGTTCCAGGCACACGCCGCACTCGTCGGTGACGGCGGTACCGTTCACCGTGCCGGCGCAGTCTACTTCTACCAGCACCAGGTTGTCGATTGCCGGTCCGCAGTGACCCGGATTCTGGCTGGTAAAGGTCACGGTAGTTTGACCGGAAGTGGCTACGAACGAAAAGATTTCCGCACGCCATCCCATGTTCTGAGATGCTTTCCCGGTGACGTCAAAGCGATACACCCGTGAGGAATCGTTTGCGGTGACCTTGAGTTCCTTCACGGGTGGGCCGTCGCAGTTGGGGTTTCCCGCGAAGGCGAACTGCAGATAATATTGCTCGCCGGCAGTGGTATTGATGAAGGTGGATACCGCCCCCGGTTCGGTGCCATTCATGTCGAAGCTCCGCCTGCCGTCCGCCGCCGTCCAGTAGGTTCCGATGTAGTCGATGCTACCGGATTCGACCCTCCAGTTGGTCACGATTTGATCGCCGGCAAAAAGTCGGATAAATGAATTACCGGGATTCTGAGTGGCTTGCTCTACGCTGCCGTTTGGGATCGCTTGGCCGGCAAGTGTCGCTGACATGCACCATAGTACCAAACAATTAAAGATATTCCATTTCATTTGCAGAACCGCTGGCGAAAAAACACATTAAGAATACGGGGAATATATGCCAACATTCTAGCATTTCGGCACTGAACGCAAAAAGCATTCATAGATATGCCCCGGTTTATCAGTCTTGATTGAAGGATAATTGGGATTTCGCCCGAACGAGTTGTACGCTTCCCCCTCCCCGCAACCACTTTTTAGTAGAACTGACCCGAAATTAGTTCACCTTTCCAAAGTGGTTTCACCATGCGAAAAAGCAAGTTCACCCCCACCCAGCGGCTCGAGATCCTGGCCCAGGCCGACGCCGGCGCTCCCGTAGCCGATCTGTGCCGCCAGCACCAGATCAGTGCCGCGACCTTCTACAAGTGGAAGAAGGAGCAGGCCGACGAGGCCGACGAAAGCAAACGGCGGATCAAGGAGCTCGAGACGGAGAATGCCCGCTTGAAGAAAATGTACGCCGAGCTGAGCATTGATCATGGCATACTTTCCGACGGTTATGCAATGCTAAAAAAGTGTAAGCGTCCGAGCAACCCCGTCTTGTTTAGGGGTATAGTGGGCAAGAGTTTTGCGGGCAAAAGCAATCGTGGATAAAGCAAAGAGAATACAGGCCCTGGTGGAGCGCCAGGCCAGTTCGGGCCAGTCGATTAAGGATTTCTGCGCCGAGGCGGGGATCAGCTACGCTACCTTTCATTATTGGCGTCGCAAGTCCCGGACTCTCAGGCAGGCGCCTTCGGCCGACGTGGGCTTCATTAGTCTAAAATGTTCGCCGCCGCCCCCAGAGCCAGCAGCGGCGGCCGCCGCTACCCTGGAAGTCAGCCTGCCGGGAGGTTTACGCCTGTCCATCTCGGGTATTGACCCGGAGCGGCTGACCGACTTGTTGCACCGTCTGGATCAGCGGTATGC
>NZ_SRSF01000011.1 GCF_004803465.1 Neolewinella litorea
TCGGCGACCAGTTCCTTCAAACTTCGATTCTCCTTCTCCAGGGACTTGATCTCTCGCAGCCGCTTGACGGTGACGCCGTGGCGGAAGCCGTCCTCACCCATCTCGGAGAACTTCTTGCGCCAAGCGTAGTAGGTGGCCGGGTAGACGTCGTACTTCTCCAGCGTAACCTTGACGCCTTTTTCGGAAGCCTCTTTGATGATCTGCAGCTTGTCTTCGGTAGTGAATTTGCGCTTTGACATGGTGAAAAATTACAGTTTTTGAACTGTAATCCGTTCCGATCAATTAGGGGGGCAATACAGCAGTACCCCAAGATCATCGCCTCCTGGCGCCGCAACTGGGACAACCTGACGCTGATGTTCAACTACAGCCCGCTGATCCGCAAGGTCATCTACACTACGAACGCCATCGAGGCCTTCCACCGACAGCTCAGGCGGGTCACCAAGACCAAGGGGTCGTTCACTTCCGACACGGCGCTGATGAAGCTGCTGTACCTCGTCCAGCGCGACGTCACTGCCAAGTGGAAAAAGCCCATGCACAACTGGAACCGCATCCTCTCTCAGCTGGCCATCCTCTACGATGACCGATTACGCCTGGACCGGGGCTTGGCCAAAGAATACTTCCACTGCAAAAAAAACCAGGTGACACACTTTCTGAAATACTCCCTCAGAAAAGCGGAAAGTCAATGTGGCAACCCGGTAGTATTTTTCACAAACGTTAAATAGAGTGTGAAAAAGGCAATAAAGTAGAAAATCACTTGTGTGCATGAACCTCTCCGGCGTAAATTTGTATTGTAAATAGATCGAGCGTTTTGATGCGTTGGATCACTGACTTAGCTGACTTTTGTTATTTAGGTATTAGTCTACAGATTTTATTCGCTGCTTAATTGAGCCCCATAGCTCGCTCTTTGCCATTGTTTTAATGGTCCAAGAACTTTGATCAGCACGCTCCTACGGGCGCTTCGAGACACACTGAACAACACAATATCCTTGAGCTTTCCTCGACAAGTTATTGTCCCCTGTTTGGTAATAGTGTGCGAACCGCCCCCTAAAGGGTCTTCGTATGGTATTACCTAATGCTGTTTGTATTCAGCGCTGACGTTTTTATGAATACTTTTTCGTATTCGGCTACATAACACTATGAACGTATTACTTGAACAACACAACACACTGTATTTAATTTTCGGCATTACTGATTTTCCGTATTCGGCTACATGACACTTTGAACGTAGCACATGAACAACACAACACACCGTTTTTAATTTTCGGCATTACTGATTTTCCGTATTCGGCTACATGACACTTTGAACGTAGCACATGAACAACACAACACACCGTTTTCCTTTTTTCAAACACCCACCCCGGGAGCCGCTCATCGGCTCCCCCGCGGGTCTTTCCTGAACAACACAAACACAATTACATGCAATTTTTTACCCTCACCGGGCTGCTCCTCGCAGCCTCCCTCCTCTCCTTTGGCCTTTCGGCCCAGGATTACTGCCACTGCGTCGTCGAAAACAAAGGCGGCCAGGTAGTTTACTCGGAAGCTTGCTTCCCCGCAGACCGCAGCCAGAAGCTCTGCGCCCTCACCCTGAAGAACGGCGTTGGCAACGTCGACCTTTATCACCTGGAAGACCTGCGCGATGTTATCATCACCGTCGAAAAGAACGTGAACGCCCGTTTTGAAGGCAGCAGCCTGAGTTCCAGCGGTACGCGCTTCTTATTTCCCGACGGTGGTACGCAAATCAAGATTCGCGACGGCGACAACCACATCAGTGTATCCAGTGAAAACAACGGTAACGGCGCGAACAGTGTAAATGCCTACAACCAGCAGCTGGCCCAGTGCTCCGGGGCGTGTACCCTGCTCCGTCCAACGGAGGCCGCCGTTATGCCCGTCAGCCTTATGCACTGGGAGACCGAGGCGCGCAACGGCACGGTAGAACTTGTCTGGGAAACGGCAGCGGAAGCGGACAACAGCCACTTCCAGATCTCACACAGCACCGATGGTATCGACTTCCGAGCCTTGGGCACGGTAGACGGGCAAGGCACCACCGAATCCGTCAGCAGCTACCGTTTCCGGCACCTTCCTACCAGCCGGGGCGTGAACTACTACCGCCTGGAGCAGTATGACTTCGACGGCACCCGAACGGAACTAGGCGTGCAGTCGGTCAACCTGGCCACCACCGCCGAATCGGCCCTTAGGGTCAGCCCCAATCCTGTCCGTCCGGGCGCCGAAGTGCGGTTTCACTTTCCGGATGCCGCGGGCTCCGAAGTACAGTTGTACGGCCCCGCCGGCCGGCTGATCGGAACCTACCTTTTGGACCGTTCCAATTTCCAACTACCACCGGTTAGTCCCGGAGTTTACACGCTGCGCGCCGGCCAGCACCTGGCCCGCCTCGTGGTGACCCCTTAAAGATCCATCTACCATAATAATTGTGTTTAGTCGAGAGCGCTCCGACCTTCCGGTCGGGCGCTTTCTTTATTGTTGGAAGATCGGCGAGCGCCGGAGCGGCTCCACTACGCGGCAAACAACTACCTTCGCGCCAAAATACCGCACCATGTTTCGCACCCACAATTGCGGAGAACTCCGCCTCAACGACGCCGGCCAGGAAGTGACCCTCAGCGGCTGGGTCCAGGCCGGCCGCGACTTCGGAGGCCTCACCTTCGTGGACCTGCGCGACCGCTACGGCATCACCCAGGTGGTGTTCGACAGCGACGACGATGCGGCCCTGACCGAGCGGGCCCGAAAACTCGGCCGTGAATGGGTTGTCCAGGTCACGGGTACCGTGCGGGAACGCACCAACAAGAACCCCAACCGCCCGACCGGTGACGTCGAGATACTTGCCCGCGACCTGCAGGTGCTCAATAAGTCCAAAGTTCCCCCCTTCACCATCGAAGACGAAAGCGATGGCGGCGACGATCTGCGCATGCGCTACCGCTACCTCGACCTGCGCCGCAGTCCGCTCCAGCGCAACCTGCTGTTCCGCAGCAAACTCGCCCTGGCGGTACGCGCCTACCTGAGCGGTCAGGATTTCATTGAAGTCGAAACGCCAAACCTGATCAAAAGCACCCCGGAGGGCGCCCGCGACTTCGTGGTGCCGAGCCGACTTAACGAAGGTCAGTTTTACGCGCTGCCCCAAAGCCCGCAGACCTTCAAGCAATTGCTGATGGTGGCCGGTTACGACCGTTACTTCCAGATCGTGAAGTGCTTCCGCGACGAAGACCTGCGTGCCGATCGTCAGCCGGAGTTTACCCAGATCGACTGCGAGATGGCTTTTGTTACCCAGGAAGACGTATTGAATACCTTCGAGGGCCTTACCCGCCATCTCTTCCGCGAAGTAAAAAACATCGAACTGGGTGAATTCCCCCGCATGCCTTACGATGAGGCCGTGCGCCGCTACGGTTCCGACAAACCCGATTTGCGCTTCGGTATGGAGCTGATCGACCTGAACGCGGTAGCCCAGGGGCGTGGTTTCCAGGTCTTCGATGCTGCAGAACTGGTGGTGGGCATCCGGGTCCCGGGCAAGGCGGACCTATCCCGCAAACAACTCGACGCGCTTACCGACTGGGTCAAGCGGCCGCAGGTGGGTGCCAAGGGCCTGGTCTACGTCAAGTGCAACGACGACGGCAGCTTTAAATCGAGCGTAGACAAATTTTTCGATCAGGACGCACTGGCCAATTGGGCGCAAAGCGCGGGTGCCGAGAAGGGAGATTTGTTGCTTGTCCTATCGGGTGAGGCCGAAAAAACGCGGACCCAGATGGGTACCCTCCGACTGCACGTCGCGGCGGAATACGATATGATTCCGGCCGGGGAGTTCAAGCCGCTCTGGGTGGTCGATTTCCCGCTGCTGGAGTGGGACGAGGAAAGCAATCGCTTCCACGCCATGCACCATCCCTTTACCAGTCCCAAACGCGAGGAGGTGGAACGGATGCTGACCGGCGACCACGAGACCATGAAATCCTTGAAGGCCGACGCCTACGACCTGGTTATCAACGGGGCGGAAATCGGTGGAGGGTCAGTCCGTATCTACGACCGGGGGCTGCAGGAGAAGAACTTTCAGTTGCTGGGCTTCACGCCGGAGGAGGCGGAAGAGCAGTTCGGCTTCCTCATGGGTGCTTTTGAATACGGAGCCCCACCGCACGCCGGTATTGCTTTCGGCTTCGACCGCCTGTGCGCCGTGATGAATGGCCAGTCGTCGATTCGTGACTTCATTGCATTCCCGAAAAACAATCAGGGACGCGACGTGATGATCGATGCTCCCTCCCGCATCGACACCGATCAACTACGCGAACTGAACCTGAAACTGGATCTGTAAATCCGCCTAGCGGGTGCGACTGACCAACCGGTAAACCGCCCGGAAGGTATCGTCGCGGGCGCCATCCTGGTCCTGGTCCACTACTCCGCTAAGTTCCAGGCGGTCGCCCTCCAGTTCGGGGTAATAGGTGTACGTGATGTTGGGTTCGATAACGAACAGGCTATCGCCCTGTGCCCGCCAGATGCCGTTGGTCACGTTGGCCACCTGCCCCGTCTTGAGCCGGTGCGTACGCCGCAGTTTACCGTCGGGAGTAAAGACCGTACTGGGCGGGTTGACGCCGTACTTGCGGCCCCAGTCCGCCTCCCGGATCCGCTCCACGTAAGCGGTGTCGCCCCCCAGGTAGGTGGCGTAATCGACGTTGTATTCCACGGTTTCCCACGTACCGAGAAGGGCGGACGAAAGTTCGGCATTGTCCGGCTGCTGCGGGTCGGGTTCCGGGTCACCGCA
The DNA here is from genome assembly GCF_004803465.1 of Neolewinella litorea. Lineage (GTDB taxonomy): Bacteria > Bacteroidota > Bacteroidia > Chitinophagales > Saprospiraceae > Neolewinella > Neolewinella litorea. Next base: position 4,757 of record NZ_SRSF01000011.1, read on the forward strand.
GGCGGTCAGCAGCAAAAGGATAAGAAAGGCTTGAATCGGGGTTTGGTAGGACATAGTCCGCAAATATCCGAAACCGCCCGGAAAACCACCCACCAATCGCTTGACTTATGTAATTACTTCGATTGGGAAGTTTAAGGGAATGGACTTCCACCGGGGGTTCAGCCAAGATCCGGCATCGAAGACCAGGCTCTTTTTGGAGCCACTGGTCATGTTCCCAATTGCCGGGCCACCAATGGAGGTGTTATACTCCAGGAAATTATCTGCCAGGCAGCATTGTAGGTATGTGCCAAAATCAATGGTCACCAAATATATGTATATACATTTAACGTTCGCAATGCAATGTTCCGACATTTAATATTTCTTAAAATTTTATATGTGTCGAGAGAACCTTGCCCGTGAAAATTTCGTATGTTACAATAGATTTGAAAGTGTACTAAAACCCTTACACCAGCTTCCACCCCCCGTTTTCTGCCTTATGTTAGGAAGCGCCCCAGTTTGCCTTTGATATGATCCGGGATGTTCCGGCTCCCCTGTCCTGGGTATTAACTTATAAACCCTATTTCTACCCGAAATAATGCATTTCGATCGGTTCGCGCCGACCGCACGTCACGTCGGTCAATGGCTGGTGACCGCGTGGAATGAATGACCGGGAAATTGATTTGTTGTCTGGAAATATCACCTAAAAGTGTAGCTTATGTTCCTATCCAATTCACCCCCCAGTTGCCCGATCGGGCTACGGGTTCACGGCCTGAGGGCCATCCTGTGGCGCTGGAGGTAAACCGCGGCACATTGCTGCACCACGGTAGTGCCTGTTGCTTTTTCGCGCCGCCGCCCCCTATTGGCAACCCCTGATCTAAGCGACTCCTTTTACGGCATTCTTGTTACGCCTGCTTACCCGCCTGAGGTCAGCACTATGATTAACGCATGGCCAATTGGCCGGCACTATGAACGACTTACTTTCGGAACAAGAAAATACAGTGTCTCTTGTTCGCCTTTACCGTCCTTCTCCCGGCATTCGTCCGGGTGGAGGACTTTGGCATTTTCGGGCAGTGCTCCGCCCCCAGCGGGGCTTTCTCCTACCGTCAACAGGGAGGCCGGGGGCCGGCCACGCGAACGGAAGTACCTTCGCAGGATGCAAGCACTTCCCCGCGACGTCCGGCCCCTTTGGCTCCTGACGGCCTGGCTCCTGCTCAATATGCTGCAGGCCGGCCTCACTCCGCTGGACCCCGATGAGACCTACTACTGGATGTACGCGGGTGACCTGGACTGGGGCTACTTCGATCATCCGCCCGCTGTAGCCCTGCTGGTTTCACTGGGGCGGGACTGGTTGCCCGGTGCATTGGGCTTGCGATTCGGCCACGTTTTGGCCAGTACGGCTGCCTTTGCCGTAGTTTACGAGTTGGCGGGACGACCCCGGGGGGGTGACCTGTGGTTATTGGCCGGACTGCTTTTTGCGCAACCCATGCTGCAGGTGTATGGCTTCATCGCCACCCCCGATGGCCCCCTCCTGCTCTTTACCGCCCTGTATCTGCTGGCTTACCGGAATTTCCTCGACCGCCCCACCCTGGGACAGGGAGCGGTATGGGGGTTGACCATGGCGGGTCTGATGTACAGCAAGTACCACGGGGCGGTGATCATCCTGTTCAGCGTTCTGCCGAATCTGGCCTTCCTCCTGCGCCGCCCTGGCGCGTGGCTGGCCGCCCTCGGTGGTGCCGCGCTATTCCTCCCGCACCTGTACTGGCAATACGTGCACGACTACCCTTCTTTCCGCTATCACCTCAGCGGGCGCGACGACCCCTACCGGTTCAGCTTCACGGTACAGTACATCGCCAACCAACTGCTCATATTCAGCCCGCTGCTGCTCTACCATTACTGGCTGACCTTTCGCCGTGACCACGCGCGCGACGCCTTCGAGCGGGCCTGCCGGTGGCTGATTGCGGGCTTCCTGCTGTTTTTCCTCTATACGACTACGAAGGGGCGGACCGAAGCCCAGTGGACCGCGGCGCTGGCGATTCCCCTCGTGTATCTCACCTTCCGCTTCGTGCAACGCTTTCCAAATTGGCAGTCGGGATTGTGGAGGATGTGCGTCGCGACCGGCCTCCTCCTGGTCGTTGCCCGACTGCTGCTCATGGCCCCCAGAGCGTGGTTGCCCTTTGAAAAACCTTTCGATCACGCCCCGTGGGTGGCCGAGCTCAGCCACCGTGCAGGAGATATGCCGGTGATTTTCGAAGACAGTTACCGCTTGGCATCCCTCTATGAATTCTACAGCGGAGGGAAGCCGGCCTGGACCTTTACCGATGTGGCCTACCGTCCGAATCAGTACGACTTGTGGCAGCGGGATACAAGTTTTCAAGGCGACTCGGTGCTGATCGCCGGTCAGAAAAACTGGAATTGGTTTGGCACCATACCGTTCAAAGCCCAAAAAAGCGACCTGCTTCTCCGGCCAGTGGCAGATTTTCAGGTAGCCCGACTCACGCAACTCCAACCGGCCGAACCCCTGCCCGCGCAACTTGCCACCACAGGTAGCCTGGACCTGGAATTGTATGCCGCCTCCCCGGTCGCGGTGGACTTCGAAACGGACTGGCCGATCCGGCTTTTCGCCATTCTGATGTATCCCGACGGAGAAAGGCTATACTGGCCACTCGAACCCCTTGCGGCTACCGGTCTGCCCGCTGGCCGCGAGGTGCTGCTCTATTCGGGTCAGATGCACCTGCCGCCGAATGCTCCTACCGGATCGGCCCAGATAGCTTTTGGCCTGGCCTACCGTGGAATGCCGCCGCTGCGCGGACAGATCCCTTCCCACTCAATAGAGCTCGTGGTTGGGAAGTAGGACGGTCTTGTGCCGGACAATTTCCTGCCTTCACTTGTATGCCACGGCGCTACGGCGACGTTACCTTTAGTGTTTTCCCTATCCTACCTACGGGCCTGATGCCCGACGAACGCCCCTCTATGCCGCGCACCTTTACGCTTTTCCTCCTGCTCTCCCTGTTTTTTGGTGACCTCATGGCGCAGATCCCGGTCGGTCAGGATACGCTTCACGGCAACGAATGGTACGTACCGGGCCAGCAGTACCTCCGCATCGAGGTCGCGCGCGACGGACTCTATCAAATTGGCCCGGATGCCCTCATCGCGGCCGGATTCCCCGCATCGGAGAGCGAAGGACAGCGCTACCGCCTTTATCACCGCGGAGAGATCGTGCCCCTGGATATTTCGCCGTCCGGACTGGCCTTCTACGGCCGACAGGCACGGGGCGAAATGGACAGCCTTCTCTTCCCGGGGGGTAGCAGCGAACAGTTAAACCCGCGCTACGGTATGTACACCGATACAGCCGCCTATTACCTTACCACCGTTGAATCGGTGGACGGCGCAGATCGGTACGTGCCGGGTGATGGATCGGGTGGACCGGTAGTTACCACCATCCAGCGCACGGCCGAGCGGTTGTTTACCGATGTGCCAAGCAAGTATTTTCAGCGGAGTTCGGGTTCCACCATCCAGTTTTCCCACTACGAACTGGCGGAAGGGTACGGCCAACGCGCGAATAATGACCTACTTTCGAGTAACGGCACTACCTCCTCAACCGTCGATCTGGCACTCCCCGGTGCGGTCGATGGTGCGGCGGAACTTACCCTGCGCTTCGGACTGGCCTTCGGCAACGACCACCGGCAGCGAATCACGGTCAATGGGCAGACCGTCGACAACTTCATTTCCGAGGACTGGAGCGTAAACGAACTGAGCTACCCTTTCTCCCTCTCCGGCAAACAGGCAACGCTCAAAATTGACGGCCTGGCGGGCGACCAAGACAAGGCCAACCTGGCCTACGTCACCGTAACTTACCCCGCCGCGGCCACCCTGGACGGCATCCAGTTGCCCTTCACCCTTCCGGCCGGCGATGCCCTAACCCTCGCATTTACGGGCAATACTTCCACCGCACGCCTGTACGACCTGACAAACGGCCGGGTGTATACCCCCGTCACCGCCGGTCGCTTCAATCTGCCCGCCGCCGCTACCCCGCGGTCGTTTGTGCTGGCCAGTGCTTTTCTTGCTCCGGCCGGCAGCGTACCGCTGGTGCTCAATGATTACCTCCCCCCCGCAGCGACCGACTACCTCATCATCAGCAGCCGACGGCTGGCTGGGCCCGGATTGGACGCCCTGGCCAACTACCGCCGCAGTGGGCTCGGTGGAGCGTACCGCGTTCACGTGGCCTATGTGGAAGACCTTTATGAGGCGTTCGGGTTCGGACTACGGCGCCACCCGCAGGCCATTCGTAACTACCTGGCTGCTGCCATGGAGCGCGCACCAAATCTGCAATACCTTTTCCTTATTGGCAAGGGTCGGGAGTATACCAGTCTGCGCAGTGCCGACAACCTGGCGGCGGCCTGGTCGACCTTTTTCGTTCCCAGTTTCGGGCTTCCGGCCTCCGACAATCTCCTGTCCGCCCCCTTGGGCAGCGTACTGCCCCGCTTGTCTACCGGTCGCCTGGCCGCGATCACTCCGGCGGAAGTGGCCCTCTACGCCCGAAAACTGGAGGATGTAGAGCGGCAGATCACCCTGGCGAACCAGACGGTAGAAGATCTGGACTGGATGAAACAGGCCTTGTTCCTTGGTGGCGGTCAGTCGGCCGGTGAGCAGGCGTCTATCCGGTATAACCTCGGTACCATGGAGCAGATTTTTGAAACCAGCAAATTCGGGGGCAACGTCAACAGTGTCTTTCGTACGAGTAGCGAGCCCATCGAAGACGCGCGAACCGAGACCATTTTCGACCGGATCAACGCCGGCACCTCCATCATCACCTTTTATGGCCATTCCAGCAGTGAAGGGTTCGATTTCAATATCGACAACCCCGACAATTACGAAAACGTCGGCAAGTATCCCTTCATGATGAGCCTGGGGTGCTACAGCGGCGATGCGTTTACGTCGAACCGCAGCATTAGCGAACGATTCATTTTTCTGCCCGACGGCGGGGCCATCACCTTTGCTGCTTCCAAGGGCTTGGGATACATCAGTGCCCTGGGCACGTACGGGCGTAGTGTCTTTCAGCACCTGGGCAACGATCAGTACGGAGAAGGAATCGGCGATGTCCTGCGGGCGGCGATTGCCGATTACGCCGGTACCAACAATTTTACGCTGGGCATTCTGTTGGAACAGTTCTCACTCAGCGGCGACCCAGCCTTCCGTTTTCATCCCCGCCCCGGTCCGGACCTTGTGATCGACCCCGCTTCGGTAAAGTTTGAGCCCACCGTCATCCCGGCCCAGGATTCCAGTTTCTCGGTCAGCCTGCGCGTCATGAACCTGGGTACCCGTCCGGACAATCTCCCGGACAGTGTAACCCTCCGATTTCGGCAGGAGCTCCCCGGCGGTACCCTAGTGGACCTGGGCCTCCGCACCGTTGAAGTTCCCTACTACGAAAACCCCTTGACGATCTCCCTGCCCAATACCGGATTTGACGCGGTAGGCCTCAATCGCCTGCACATAACGGTGGATGCCGGCGACACCATTACGGAATTACCCGCCCCGGCCGCCGAGGTCAATAACAATGTGGTGATCGGTGGTCGCCCCGGAGCCCCCTTCACCGTGGTGGCCAACACCGCAAAAACGGCTTATCCACCCGACTTCGCCGTCATCGGGCCCGGTCAATCCCTGGTAGCCGGATCGTCCGACCCGCTGGCTCCGGAACGCAAATACCGCATTCAGATGGCCCGGGAGTCTGACTTCCGCACCACTGTAGTCGATGATGAGATCACCGCCCCCGGGGGCGTCATCCGGTATACCCCTTCCCTGACTTATACCGATAGTGCGACCTATTATTGGCGGATCAGTCCGGACAGTTCCCAAACCCTCGGCGCGGGTTACCTGTGGAGCGAAAGCAGCTTTACTTACCTGGCCGACCAGGCACCCGAGCAGGTCGGTTTTGCGGTCGCTGATCCCGGTCAATTTATTGAGGGTACAATTGAGAATATCGAATTGGACCCCCGTTCCGCCGACTGGAACTACACCCGCACAGTAAACGACATTGAAATTTTCAATGGCGTTTACGAAAGCCGGGAGATGCCTCGCCTGGTCTGGAACGGAACGCGCTTCAATTCGCCCCATCCTTGGAAGATCAGGACTGGTATCCAGGTCATGGTAGTCGACAGCATCAATAATAGCATTTGGTATCGGGCCGGTGACGGGTCTTACAATACGCCTACGGGTACTGCGACACCCTGGAGTTTTGACACCCGCACGGCCGCGGGACGGCACGGCCTCATCCGCTTTCTGGAGGAATTCGTACAGGACGGACAGTACGTATTCGTCTACAGCGTACAACGCGGGACCGACCTCGAGTACCACAATGAAGACTGGCTCACCGATTCCACGGAAGTAGGGCGCACCATTTACGGCATGCTCGAGGAAGAAGGGGCCGAACAGATCCGTCTCCTGGAAAGCCTGGGGTCCGTCCCGTATACCTTCGGATACCAAAAAGGCTTCGGACCGCTCGCGGAAGCCGTCGCCACTTCCCAGGACGCCCAGACGTACGTGCTCATCCCCATCCAGGAAAACTGGCAACGCGGCAACTATACCGCCCCCCCCATCGGACCGGCCCTGGAGTGGACCGATCTGACCATCAAATTTTCCGATGCAGCCATCGGGCCCGCCGACAGTTCCTATTTCCAATTGATCGGTCAGACGCCCACAGGAGAACGACGCGTACTGCAGGAATACCCCCTCGACATCCGGTCCCAGCGCACCTTCACGGTGGACCTGAGAGCCTACGATGCCCGGGAATATCCCTACATCCTGCCCGCCTTCCAACTGTACGACGAGACGGAACGCACCGTGGCTACCATCGAAAAAATCTTCGCCAACTACCGCCGCCCGGGTGACGTCGCCGTTAGCCCTGCCGTTGCGTACTCCGTTCCCGAGCGCCTCGATCAGGGCCAGGTTGGTAATCTGGAAATCGGCTACGAGAACGTTTCCCCCATTCCCATGGACAGCCTCCTGGTCGAACTGACGGTGGTCGACGAGAGCAACGAAGTGACTACCCTCCGCAAACGCCAGCCCCCGCTGGCCGGCAACGGATCCGGCAAGGCGGTATTCACTCTGCCGACGCAGGATATTGCCTCCCGATTGCGCGTGCAACTCCGCCTCAACCCCGAACGGGACCAACCCGAAGACGTACTCTTCAACAACCTCCTGACCACCGACCTCGGCGTGGAGGTGGATTACGTTGCCCCCGATCTGAAGGTGTACTACGACGGACGGATCATCCGCGACGGCGAATTGGTCAGCGCCAAACCGGAGATCCTCATTCAGCTCCGCGACGAAAATGAATTCCGCCGCCTGGACGATTCGAGCGCCTATACCATTCAGCTTACCGGTCCCGATGGCAACAAAGAAACCATTCGCCTTTCGGATGAACGGGTCGAGTTCGTTCCGGCTCCCGCCGACGGGGCCAACCTTGCCGAAGTGTATTTCCGGCCAGAACTCCTACAGGACGGCGTGTACTCCCTGGTGGTGCAAGCCAGCGATCGTGCCCGCAATCGCGCCGGAGCGCTTGAGTACCAGCAAACGTTCGAAGTAATCAACCAACAATTGATCACCAACGTACTGACCTACCCCAACCCCTTCACCACCCAGACCCGCTTCGTCTACACCCTCACCGGAAGTACCCCACCCGAGGTATTCCGAATTCAGATCATGACGGTTTCCGGCCGGGTGGTTCGCGATATAGACCTGCTTGCCCACGAGAATGTTACGGTCGGCACGCACCGCACAGACTTTACCTGGGACGGAACCGATGAATACGGCGATCTGCTGGCCAACGGCGTTTATCTGTATCGCGTCATCACTTCCGACGGAAACGGAGATAGCCTGGAAGCCTACGACAACGGCACCGATCAGTTCTTCGCCAACGGACTGGGTAAGGTAGTTATCCTCCGATAGGTTCCAGGCGGGTAAGCCGCACCTCTTTGATCCACAAACCGGTCTCCTCGCCGGCCTGGATGGGCGTGGACAGGGTCAATCGCGTACACCCCGCCGGCACCTCCAGCACCCCGACCTCTTGCGTAGCCCACGCTCGCGGGTAGACTTCCTTGCGCGGTACGCGGTCAGCCACCGGTTGCTGCCAGGTCACCGCTATGGGCAACTGAAATGCGAGCCCCTCTCCCCCCTCGGGCCGTATTATTACGTCCTGCGGACCCGGAGCGTCCAGGTGATACTCAACCGTGACCCGGTACCGGCCTGCGCGCCGCGTCAAAACCGGCCAGTAAGCACCATCGATGCCCACATCCACGAAAAAATCATTCGCCCATCCGTTGGGCTCGCTATAGCGGGTACGCCCCAGGGATTCACCCTCGTGTGCCTGCAGTTGTACCGTAGTCGGACCGGCTTCGAGATCGATCGGCGGTGCCACAAGACCGGGGGCACCAACCTCCATCGCTTTCGTGCGGTAACGCTCGGCCATAGCCGGACCGACGTGACCCCGCGCGACGTAGATGTTTTGGGTCTGTCCCGGATCGTCAATCAGGTCGTACAACTCGTGGCTGCCGCTATCGCGGGCGACGTACAGGTACCGCTCTCCCCGCATCGTGCCGGGATAACCGGTGAACCGCGGCCCCTGTCCAAACCCGTAGATAAAGCGGTGGTCCATCTGTCCGCCCTCCAGCAAGGGAAGGAGACTCACCCCGTCCAACGCCTCGGGTATCGGCCGGCCGAGCAGATCCAGCACGGTCGGTAACAGGTCGATGTGGGCGGCGGGGCGGGAGATTACACGACCATTAGCCGGGTGGTGGTCCGGCAGCAGCATGCCAAACGGCACGCGCACCCCGCCCTCATCTACCTGGCCCTTCGTCCCGCGCAATCCCATCCGGAAGCGGTCGCCGTTCGGGCCGTTGTCCGAAGCGAAGATCACCAGGGTATGCTCCAGTTTACCCGCCGCTTCCAGGGCCGTCAGCAACTCCCCTACCCGCTCATCCACCGCTTCGATCATGGCGTAGATACCCGTATTATAGTCGGTCAGCCCCCTTTCCTTGACGCTTTCCCAGTAGCGGTCGGCGACCTGTACTGGCGTATGTGGTGCCTGGTAGGCCAGCATACAGAAGAACGGAGTGCTGGACGAGAGCATGAACTGGGCCGCGGAGTCGGTGAGAATCTGCGTCAGGTCACCACGGAACGGCACCGCCTCATCCTTCTCGTTGCGCAGCTCGCCGGCAAAGTAGTCGTTAAAGTGCCCCAGGGTGAAACCCAAAAATTCCTCAAAGCCCTGAGCGGCGGGGTGGTAAGGGAAGGTGGCACCGTTGTGCCATTTCCCGAACAGGCCGGTACGGTAGCCCGCGCGTTGCAGGTGTTCGGCCAGCGTCACCACGTCGTCGTCCATAGTCTCGAGCCGCCGGGTCACGTAGATCGATCCGGTACGCGGAGGATAGCGTCCACTCAGAAACCCCGCCCGCGTGGGCGCGCATACCGGACTCACGTAAAATCGTTCAAAGCGCACGCCGCGGGTGAGCAGGCGGTCCAGATTGGGCGTGCGGATGCTGTCGTTTCCGTGCAGCGACAGGTCCCCGATCCCCTGGTCGTCGGTCAGGATAAAGAGTACGTTAGGTGGGGCGTTCTGGGCGCGGGCGCAGGTGCCGAGCAAGACGACAAGCAGGCAACACAGGGTGGTTCGCATACGGAAGCAATATGAAGATATTAAGGTAGGGCGGCGCACGCATAGCAACCGCAATTGATTTGTAATGCCATGGCGTATCTTGGGATCGGCCGTGCTTATCCCCTTACGGACATGAACGTATCCTTAATATTCCTCTGTTGTTGTCTCTTCAGCCTGCCCCTCTCGGCGCAGTCGCTGCTGCGTCAACTGGCCGACGAGGTTTGCTCCTGCATGACGACCGGGGAGATCGTCTATCCCCGGTTGCAGGCCGGTCGCTGCATTGAAGACGTTGCCAAAGCCCACCCACGTCGCATACAAGACGAACTGCAGTTGTCGGTCCTGTTGGCCAGCGACCGGCGACGCTTGGGCGAACTCCTGGTCGATCCGCTCGCCGAACACTGCACGGCCCTTCTCGAACTGGGGGAGCCGGAAGCGACCGAGCCAGAATTGAAGTATAGCGACTTTCCCCTCGCCCGTGCGCTCGACTCGCCAGTAGCCGCAAAGCATCCGCGACCCGACCCCCGATCCGTCACCTTGCGTGACGCCCCGACCGTGTACCAGACCGAGGGCGAGCTCCTGGAGGTTGGGCGGGAAGCCGTCATGATCCTTCTGGCATCCGGTCGCGTCATGGCCTTCCGCTATGAGCCCCGGCAACTCCGACGTGCCGCTCCACGCGTGGGGCAGCGCCTGCTCATCATCTACGCCGCTAACTGGACCCGCGATGACCGCCGCGTGACCTTCGAGCTGCTGGAAATGAAATAATCGGGAGATATTAGTTTCAAAAAAAACTGAAAGTTAGGATGGGTGTTGTATTGCCGACTGCAACAATCACCGTATGACTACTCCTTCCCTCACCACCCTTCTCCGCGATTCCCGCCTGGCCCCGCACCTGCGCGCCGCCGCCCTGAAGGTGAAGAACGGTGAGCGGATCACCCCCGAAGAGGGCTTGATGCTGTACGATGAAGCGCCCCTGGGCTACCTCGGCGCCCTGGCTAACCACGTGCGGGAGCAAAAGCACGGCGATCGCACGTACTTCAACCGCAATTTCCACGTGGAGCCGACCAACGTCTGCCTGTATACCTGCTCCTTTTGCAGTTACAGTCGCCGCATCAAAAAGCGTGAGGACGGCTGGGAATACTCTTTGGAAGACATTCTCGACATTGTGAAACAGTACGACGGCAAGCCCGTCACCGAGGTCCACATCGTCGGCGGGGTACTGCCGCAGTACGACGTCCCCTTCTATACCGAGCTGTTCCGCCGGATCAAGGCTCACCGTCCGGAATTGCACGTCAAGGCCCTCACGCCGGTGGAGTACCACTACATATTCAAAAAGGCCAAAATCAGCTACGAGGAGGGTATGCGGCTCATGAAAGAGGCCGGTCTCGACAGCATGCCCGGCGGCGGGGCGGAGATATTCGCTCCCGAGATCCGCGACCAAATTGCCGGCGGAAAATGCTCTGGTGAGCAGTGGCTGCGCATCCACGAAATCTGGCACGAACTGGGAATGCGGTCCAACGCCACCATGCTTTACGGCCACATCGAGGAATACCGTCACCGCGTTGACCACCTGGAGCAATTGCGGGCACTGCAGGACAAGACGGGGGGCTTCCAGACCTTCATCCCGCTGAAGTTCCGCAACGAAAACAACGAACTGAGTCACCTGCCCGAAACCAGCGTGGTGGAAGACCTGCGCAACTACGCCATCGGCCGCATCTACCTCGATAACTTCGACCATGTGAAGGCCTACTGGCCCATGATCGGCCGCACCACCGCCCAACTCAGCCTGGCCTTCGGCGTGGACGACCTCGACGGCACCATCGACGATACCACCCGGATCTACTCCATGGCCGGCGCCGAGGAAAAGCACCCCGCCCTGAGCACCGAAGACCTGGTAAAAATGATCCGCTCAGTCGGGCGCCAACCCATCGAACGCGATACCCTTTACGGCGTGGTGGAAGATTTTACGGACGTGGAGTTTGCCGGCGACAAGGAGTTTCGGGGGTATACTTCTTTGCCGGTGGTTTAGGATTTACGATTGACAATTTAGCATTTACCATATACAATTTACCATTTACTATTTGCGAGGCAGCTCGCTGCGCTCGTGGAGGCGACTGAGTTTTGGAAACCTTGACTCACGAGAAATAGGCAAACGAGCTTCAGCGAGTGGAGACCAAAAATTGAAAATCGAAAACTGTAAATGCGTTCCGGATTGACAATTGAATATGTACAATTTACAATTTGCGGGGCAGCTCGCTACGCTCGTGCGGCTGAGTAAGAATTGAAAACAAAGACGAGCGAGAAAAAGGCAAACGAAACTCAGCGAGCGGAGACCAAAATTGTAAATCGAAAATGGTAAATGGTAAATCAAAAATACCGATGGGAAATCGTAAACTGATCTACATCGTACGCCACGGGGAAACGGACTACAACTTGCGCGGCATCGTGCAGGGGAGCGGCGTCGACTCCAGCCTGAACGAGACGGGTATACTACAGGCAGGTCATTTTTACGAGCAGTACCGGCACGAACCATTTGAGGTGGTCATCACCAGCGGATTGAAACGGACCTGGGAAACGGTGGGGCCCTTCATTGAGGCGGGGTTGCCCTGGGAGAAGCACGAGACCATCAATGAGATGTCGTGGGGAAGTCACGAAGGACAACTCGGCACTCCGGAAAGCATTGCCGAGTACCGCGCCGTGAAGGACGGGTGGGGCGAAGGCCAACTCGACGGCCGCATCGGCGGCGGGGAAAGCGCCCGCGAACTGGGGGAAAGGCTCGAGCGGTTTATCCGCCACCTTGACGAGCGCCGCGAATCCCGTATCCTGGTGTGCAGTCACGGTCGGGCGATGTGCGGATTAGTCACCCTGATGATGGGCCGGCCCCTGCACCGCATGAACGAACTCCAACACAATAACCTCGGCCTTTGGGTTGCCGAACAGCAACAGCCCGGACAGTACGAATTTCATCTGCAAAACGACCGCAGCCACATCCCCGGTCCCCTAAACGTCGAAAGATGGTAAGCCAGACCCACCGATTGGTCGCCGTTAGTTACCTGAACACCAAGCCCCTCCTGTACGGCCTGCTGCGCAACCCGATCAGCGATCACCTGCAGATGGACCTCGCCATTCCCAGTGAATGCGCCCGCCGCCTGGTAGCGGGAGAAGCCGACATCGCGCTGGTGCCCGTGGCCGTCCTGCCCGAATTGCCGCACTACGAGATCATCAGCGATTACTGCATCGGAACCGACGGGGCGGTGGCCACCGTGTGCATCTACGGCGATGTACCATTGGAGGAAATGACCCACCTTTACCTCGATCACCACAGCCGTACTTCCGTGATGCTGGCCCGCCTGCTCCTGGCCGAATACTGGCGGCACGACATCACCTTCCTCGAGGCACGCGACGGGTATATCAACCACATTAATGGCCCTATCGGCGGACTCGTCATTGGCGATCGCAGCATCGGACTGGAAAAGCGGTTCGCCCACGTCTACGACCTCGGATCGGCGTGGAAGGCACATACCGGACTTCCCTTTGTCTTTGCGGCCTGGGTGACGACGCGGACGTTGTCCTCCAAGTTCGTGGCCGATTTCAACGCCGCCCTGCGGGAAGGTCTGGACCATTTGCCGCAGTTGCAGTATCTGCTGCCTTCACCGAGTCCTGATTTCAGCCTGGAGCACTACTTCACCCACCACATCGATTACGACCTGGACGACGGCAAGCGCCGCGCCCTCGATCGTTTCCTGAGTTTCGTTGAAGCCGAGATGGCCGTCAAGGGCTAACCGGGATAGACATGGCGCAGCGCCCGTACCGGAGCAACGGCCCGCTGTACCTCACGGATGATCATCCGGTCGTTGTCCAATAGTCGGGGCGCCAACCGTTCCATCCGAATAGCGCGGCGTACATCAGGGCAGGTGGTCTGAAATGCGAAGGCAACCACGGGGGGAGAAACCTCCGCATGATTCCAGGGTTGCTCCCGCAGTCGGCGGCCTTCGGCGAGGTGCTGCTCCCGTGTTTGGCGGGCGGCCGCTTTTCGCTGGGCGATGGACCGTTCCATTTCGCCCGCCGGGTCGATAGCTGGGGCCAGATAAAGGGCCTCACCGCGAATATCCTGCTCTTCTGATAGCTTTTTCTTGCGGGCTTCCAGTTCCCGCAGGGCATCCCGTAACTGGCGTTCCCGCTCTTCGATGGCCTTCAGGTCGAGTTCATCGATCTTGCGCAGGTAGGGCTGATAGAACTCTATGTCCGGCATTTCCGGCAGCTCGGGCATCGTGAAACTGTCCAGGTCCATGCCCTCCCAGCGGAAACCGAATTCGCCATCTTCTCCCTCGAAGTGGTAGATGCGGGCGAGTTTCCCCTGCAGTGAGTCCATCCGCTCGGCGAGGCCTTGAAAGTCAAAATGGAAGTCGTCGTAGTCCATTTCGTCCAGGTAGAAGCGCGCCCGCATTTCCGGGAAAGAGTCGAGCGGGCCAAAATGCATCGGGGCGCGGAAGGCGCTGTCGTTCCAGACACGCAGGTGGTACGGTCGACTTTCCATACCCAGCAACCGCTCGGCGGTGGCCTCGTGCTCATCGAATTCTTCCGGGGGTATAGCTCGCCCGTCGAGTTCCAGCTCCGTGATCTCGCCATCCTCGACCCGCACACGGGTGGTTTTACCATCCGAAATCTTGGTCACTAGATGATCGCCGGGTGGCAAGGTATCCGGGGCGGCGAGCGCGGGTTTCACGATCGTCAACGCAGGGCCGGGGTCGGCGGCTACGGGTTCGGCATCGGGTGCATAGGCAGCGGTGCTGATGAGGGTAAGGAGGGCCAGCAGGGGCAATAGCAGAAGTTTGTGGTTCATGGTGTACTTAATTTCCTGGTGATCGATGAAGCGGCGAATCCGACCGAGCAGTCCCCCACCCTCCGCGAGGGATAGGGCGGCGGGGGCGACGGGGTGTTCGCTGAAGTAGAGCAGGGCGCGAGCATAGGGCAGGCGACCGGGGCCGTGCCGGAGTACTAGGTCGTCACAGCAGTGCTCGCGCTCCTCCCGTACCCGTGCACTGATCCAGTGAATGGCCGGGTGGTAGTAGAACAGGACCTCTACAAGGCACTGCACCGGGTGCAGCAGGTGGTCGCAGCGCCGCAAATGGGCCAGTTCGTGTAGGATGACCGTCTCGGCCTCTTCGCTGGTAAGCTGGTTAACCAGCGCAACGGGAAAGAGCAGGATCGGCCGGATGTGCCCGACGAGCATCGGCCCGCTGATCCGTTCCGTAAGACCGAGGCGCAGGGTTCCGCGGTAGCCGATACGGTTGGCCAGGCGAGCTACCTCCTGGAAGATGAGCGCGTACTCCCCGGTGGCGGTGATGGGCTGTGCGGTGCCGGCCAGGCGGCGGAGTTGTCCGTACGACCAGCTGAGCCGCACGGCTCCCGCGATCATACTGGCGGCCCAACCAGCAACCAGGGCGGTGAGCCAGAAATCCGCCGACCAGAACAGCCCGGGTTGTGAAACATGCTCAGGAACGGCAACGATAAGCGGCGCGGCGGCGTGTACGTCCTTCCATGGGCCACCGGCCGGTGCCGGTGAATAGTAGTAGCCAAAGGTCACGGCAGAAACCACCACCTGACCAAGCAGCAAGCCTACCCCCAGTAAGTAGCGTATATCCGCCGAGGTACGCGGCCACCGCGACACCCACCACAGGACCAGAGCAAGCAAGGTGGCTTGCCAGAACGAATGCAGGATCGTCAGGCCCGTAGCGTAAAGTGAGGCCGCCGGGAACAGTGGCTCAAGCATGGCGGTCTTCATTTTCCAGTTTCTCGATCAGCCGCTTGATCTCCGCCAATTCCGCGGCAGAGGCATCTCCCTCCCCCAGGGCCCGGAGTACGAGTTGGGTGCGCGACCCCCCGAAGGTGGACTGTACGAAGCGCCGCAGCAGCCCCTGCTGCGTGCGCTCGCGCCCGGCCGCGGCGGTGTATACATGACTGCGTGAGGAGGTGTCCCGGTGCACGAGCCCCTTGTCGGCCATTACCTGCATCAGTTTAAGCGTGGTGGTGTACCCGATCGGCTTGTCGGGCGGCGCCTCGGCCGTTTGCTTATTTCGCAGGCGGCGGTTCAGTCGGTCGTTAACTTCCCGTACCGTCAGCGGTCCGGCGTCCCAGAGTACGCGCAAAATAGAGAGTTCACCATCCGTGGGAGACAACATATACGAAGCGTTTCGTACAAATATATACGAAGCGCTTCGTATTTGCAAGTTTTTCCTGCTCCGGGGGTGTAACCGTTGGACGGTGGGGGTACCGTCCAACGGGTTTGGAGCGGACGGTGCGCCCACCGTCCAACGGTTATCAGGTCTAGGCCTTGGCCAGCGTAATTCCGAAGGTGCTGCCCATCCCCGGCGTGCTGCGGACGTTGATGGTCTGCTGGTGAGCTTCCATGATGTGCTTCACGATAGAAAGTCCGAGACCACTACCCCCTTTCTGCCGGCTGCGGCTTTTGTCTACGCGGTAAAAGCGGTCGAAGACGTGGGGCAGGTGTTTTTCCGGTATCCCAATCCCATTGTCGGCCACTTCGCAGAGGATGTAGGTTTCCATATCGTAAAAGCCGAATCGCGTGGCACCGCCGCTGTTGCCGTACTTGATGGAATTGGATACGAGATTGACCAGCACCTGCCGGATGCTCTCGCGGTCGGCGCTGACCATGAAGCCGCCGTCGGCCCCCGGCTTGAACCCGAGGGTGATGCCCGCCTGGCGGCTCTTGAGGTCGAGTTCCTCAATGACTTCCTGGGCCAGATCCTTGATGTTGAAGGGTTCGGGGTCGAACATGAGGTCGCCGCTCTCCAGTCGGCTGATGGCACTGAGGTCCTCCACGATCGTTTGCAGGCGCTCGACGTTTTTGGCAGCTTTCTTGATGAAAGACTTGGTGATCTTCTTGTCGTCGTAGCCGTGGTCCATCAGGGTATGCAGGTAACCCTGGATGTTGAAGATGGGCGTCTTGAGTTCGTGGCTGATGTCGCCCACGTAGCGGCGACGGTACTCAGCGAACCGCTCGTATTGGTCGAGTTGTTCCTGCTGGTTCTCGGCCCATTCGGCCACTTCCTGCTCCACGTCGTCAATGATAGGCTGGTCGGGGTCGATGCCCTCGCGCTTCATGTCGGTACTGACCTTCTGGCTGTGGATGGTCTTGTAAATGAGCTTGACCTTCCGGTAGATATAGCGGTCCAGCGTGACCAACACGATAAAGTAGCTGATGGCAAATATGGCCGGGCCCATCAGGAGTGGCAGCCACCAGCTGAAAGCCACGGTGGGCAGGGCCAGCACGAGCAGCAAGGCTCCCTCCGCCGCCAGCGAGATGAAGAGCGCCGTGCGGATGGAAATTTCCCGGGGGGTACTGTTCTTGAGCATACTAGAACTCGAACTTGTAACCGATACCCTTTATCGTTTTGATGTAGTGGTCGCCGAGTTTTTCCCGCAGTTTGCGGATGTGCACGTCGATGGTCCGGTTACCTACAATGACGTCCGTACCCCATACTTTGTTGAAGATCTCTTCGCGGCTGAACACCTTGCCGGGCTTGGAGGCCAGCAGGGTTAGCAGGTCAAACTCCTTCTTAGCCAGTTCGATGCGCTCGTCGCCCCGGCGCACCAATATCTGCTCGAGGTCGATCTCCAGGTCGCCGATCAGGATGGAGCTTTCGCTTTCCTCCTCTTCCTGCCGGACGTTGCGCCGGAGCAGGGCCTTGACACGACTGATGAGCACGCGCGGACGGATGGGCTTGGTGATGTAGTCGTCGCCGCCGGTATCGAGGGCGGCAATCTGGCTGTAGTCCTCCTCGCGGGCCGTCAGGAAGGTGATCACGGTATTGTCGAAGGAGCTATCGGCCCGCAACTGCCGGCAGACCTCCACGCCGTCCATGATCGGCATCATGATATCCAGGACGATGAGGTCAGGGCGAAACTCCCGGGCGCGGGCCAGGCCGTCTTCCCCGTTGCCGGCCGTCTCTACCTCGAAGCCTTCCTTGCGGAGGTTGAATTCGAGGATCTCCAAAATATCCGGTTCGTCGTCTACCAGGAGTATCTTCGCCGGGGTACCATTCATTGCGTGTAAGGTTATATAAGGTGTAAAAGTAGGCCGCGTATGTGGCTTTGGCCTTAACTACGCGTTAAGTCCCGGTAAAGCAACGGATCAATCAAGCAACGTGAAGCAAGTCTACCTCGTTCGCCACGCCAAAAGCAGTTGGGCGGACCCGAACCTCAAAGATCACGACCGTCCCCTCAATTCCCGCGGCCGCCGCGATGCACCGGCCATGGCCGCACGCCTCGCCAAGTCGGGCCTGAAGGTGGACGGAATTCTCACTTCCAGCGCCAAGCGCACCCGGCAAACCGCCAAGGCATTCGCCGAAGCGTTCGGACTGGGTAAGGACCAGATCCTGAAGGAGAAAAAACTCTACCACGCCGGCCCCAGGACGATCGAAAAGTGCGTCCGCAACCTGCCTGAATCCTGGAACACCGTCCTGATCTTCGGTCACAATCCGGGCTACACCGAAGCCGCTAACCACCTGCGCCACGACGACTACATCGGCAACGTACCCACTTGCGGTATCGTAGGCAGTGAACTCGACGTCAAAAGTTGGTCCGACTGGGAAATGGCCCGCGCCAAGCGCACCGCCTACTATTACCCCAAACAGAAGATATGAGGGCACGCCTGGCCACGGTATCGATGACCCTCCTACTGCTGGGCTGCGCCGAGATGAACCCCGGGCCACCGCCCGTTGATACCGCCCGCTTCGGTCGGGTCATCGGAGACCTGCAGCTCGCCGAGGCGCTCGTGGCGGAAGTGCCCGTGCTGGTCCGCGACTCCATGCAGGCCGTCTACTATGATTCCGTACTGGCCGATCACGGCTTCACCCGCCGGGAATTCGACAGCATCATGTGGATCATCCGGCAGGAACCGGCCTGGATCGATTCGGTCTATACGCGGGCCGGTGAGATCGTCTCCCGGGAAATGATTGAACGGTAGCCACAACCATCGTTCCTACCCCCGGTCGGACGGCCAACGCAACGCCTTTTCCCCCCACGGGCCGCCCCACTTATTCCTATCTTCGCCCCAATGAGCAACTTCGTCGTTTCCGCCCGTAAGTACCGTCCCGTCCGCTTCGACGAAGTGATCGGCCAGCGGCACGTGTCGCAGACCCTGAAGAATGCGCTGCAGACGGATCACCTCGCCCACGCTTTCCTGTTTTGCGGGCCGCGGGGGGTAGGCAAAACGACCTCCGCCCGGATCCTGGCCAAAGTGCTTAACTGTGAACAGCGCACGGCCGACTACGAGCCCTGCAACACCTGCCCGAGCTGCGTTTCTTTCAACAACAACGCCAGCCTCAACATCACCGAGCTCGATGCGGCCAGCAACAACTCCGTCGACCACATCCGGGCCCTTACTGAGCAGGTCCGCTTCCAGCCGCAGCAGGGGGCCTACAAGGTGTTCATCATCGACGAGGTGCACATGCTCTCGCAGCAGGCCTTCAACGCCTTCCTCAAAACCCTGGAGGAGCCGCCGCCCTACGCCATTTTTATCCTGGCTACGACGGAGAAGCACAAGATCATCCCCACTATCCTGTCGCGCTGCCAGATCTTCGATTTCAAGCGCATTCAGCCCAACGACATCATCGAGCACCTGCAGGGCATCTGCCGGCAGGAGGGCATCACCGCCGACGAAGAGGCATTGCACATCATCGCTCAGAAGGCCGACGGGGCCCTGCGGGACGCGCTGTCAATCTTCGACCGGATCGTGAGTTTCAGCGGGGACACCATCCGCTACGAGGCCGTGATCGAGAACCTCAACGTACTCGACTACGACTACTTTTTCCGGGCCGTTGATTACCTCCTCACCGAAGACCGGGCCGGTATGCTGCTGCTCTTCGACGAGGTACTGCGGCGGGGTTTTGACGAGGACCTCTTCCTGAACGGTCTGGCCGCCCACCTGCGCGACCTGCTGGTGTGCAAGGATGCCTCCACCCTGCAATTGCTCGAAGTGGGCGAACGCCTCCGCCAGCGCTACCACCAGCAAGCGGGTATCGCTCCGGCCGATCTGCTGCTCACGGCCCTCGACATTGCCAATGAATGCGACCTCGGCTTCCGCCTGGCGCGGAACAAGCGACTGCACGTAGAGATGAGCCTCATGCGCATGGTCACCATCCGCCGTGCTTTCCGGCAAGAACCCCTAAGCCTGGCCCCCGCGGAACCCGCCACGGCACCCGCGCCCGCGCCCACGGTCGAAGTAGCACCCGCGCCCGTAGCGGAAAAAAAAAGTCCTGAGCCGGAAGACGAACCCGTTGAGCTCGCCGAAAAACCGCCCGTAAGTCCGACGGCTGCGCCGCCTTCCGCACCCGGCCCGGCCTCCTTTGCCAGCGTCGACCTCAACAGCATGATCGCCGAAGCGGAGGAAGAGACCGACCACGAACTGCCCTCCGACGAACTGCCCGAACTCGACGACGAGCAACTGCGCGGCGCCTGGGATGCCTTCCTGGCCGAGCAAAAAGGGACCACGCTGGCCGTTTTCCTGAAACAGGCCCTGCCGCTCGTCCGCGGCGAAGAGGAGGTGGTGGTCAAGGTAGGATCGGCGCGCGCCATTGCTTCCCTACGCGACGACGAATCCCTCATCGCCCACCTGCGCAAGACCTTCGAGCGGCCCAACCTGGTCATGATCCTGGAGCACGACGAAAGCCTGAAGCCCGTACAGACTAAGGTCAAAAAGCGGCTCACCGCCAAAGACAAATACCTGAAAATGCGGGAAAAGAACCCGGCCCTGGACGAACTGCGCCGGCGTTTTGACCTACGGCCGGAAGAATAGGCGCAACTACTTGCTGCGGAAGTACTGTACAGCCAGGTAGATCAGGTAGAGGGCCAGGCCACCGCCGCCCACCCACATCAGGATGCTTTTCAACTGCTGGATGTCGCGGCTGAAGAAAGCCAGCAACACGGTCAGCGGTACAATGCCGGCCAGGGTGGCCAGGATGAAGCGCCAGTAGCCCATCTTGAGCATTCCGGCCACGAAACTGATGGCGTCGTTGCTTAGGAAAGGTGCCAGCCGGAAGAGTACGATGGCACCGGTTCCGTATTCATTTACGGTATTTTCGAGTTTGGCCTCCGTGCGCCGGCCTACGAGATTGGTCAGGGCTGCGCGGCTGAGGGCCTTCCCCACACCGTAACCGACGGTGGAGGCGATCGTCACTGCGGTCACCGATAGCAATCCGCCCCACCAGCCGCCATAGGCCAGTATGGCAATGATCATCAGCAGCCAGGAGGGCACGACGATCAGGAACATCTGCAATGTCATGAGCAAAATTACCACCACCGGCCCCCAGAAGCCAAAATGCCGGACGTACTCCGTAATCCGGGGTTTATCGCCGCTGCTCAGCACCTCGTAGGCTTGCTGCACCTCCGCCTGGAAAGCGGGCACGGCAAAGTAGCTCACTATGGCACCGAGGAAGAGCAGTGCGGACAGACCGTAAACGTAGTGTTGGATGGGAAATGGCTTCTCGGCGGGCATGGGGTCGGATTAGGTGCCGGGCGGAACTCGATAATTCCGCTAGTTTTGTCCAAATGCAAACACAGCCTGACCTGTTCGGGGACAACCCCGCCCTCCGCGTTAAGATCGCAGCCACCGACGTCGATGGGGTACTGCGGGCGAAGTACGTTTCCCGCGACAAGTTTGGTTCCGCCCGGGAAAACGGCTTCGGGTTCTGCAACGTGATCTTCGGCTGGGACAGCCAGGACGTGCCCTACAAAAACGCCGTGGCCGACCCCGGGTTCGCCGACGCGCGGGCCAGCATCGTGGCCGAGAGCGGCCGCACGTTGCCCTGGGAGGGCAACATTCCCTTTTTTCTGGCCGACTTCTACACCGACGACTCGGTAGCCGGCACGGCCTGCCCGCGTTCGCTGCTCCGGCGGATCGTGGCCCGGGCCGAAGCAATGGGTTTCACCCCCCGCTTCGGCCCGGAGTACGAGTGGTTCAGCTACCGTGAGACGCCCCTCAGCCTGGCCGAAAAGGACTTCCGCTCCCCTACCCCCCTGTCGCCCGGTATGTTAGGCTATTCCGGACTGCGCACCGCGCAGCGCGGCGACCTGATGGGGGATCTCTTCGATCAACTGGCAGCTTTCGGCATCCACCTGGAAGGCTTGCACACCGAGACCGGTCCGGGGGTACTGGAAGCGGCCATCACCTATCGGGACGCGCTCGAGGCGGCCGATCAGGCCATCCTGTTCAAGCAGGCGGTGAAGGAAATCAGTTATGGGCACGGGCTGGTGGCCAGTTTCATGGCCAAGCCTTCCGCGGCATTGCCGGGCTGCGGCGGTCACCTGCATCAGTCGCTCTGGCAGGGCGACACCAACGTCTTCGCCGATCCGGATGGGCGCCACGGCATGAGTCGCACTTTTGAGTCGTACCTGGCCGGGCAACTGCGTCTGCTGCCGGTGCTGATGCCGCTCTTCGCTCCCAACGTCAACAGCTACAAGCGCTACGTGGCCGGCTCCTGGGCGGCTACCCGCGCCAATTGGGGCATCGACAACCGGACCGTGGCCCTGCGGGTGATCCCGGAAGGCCCCACCTCTACGCGCCTGGAGACCCGGGTGCCAGGGGCCGACGCCAACCCTTACCTCGCTATCGCCGGTGCTTTGGCCGCCGGACTTTACGGCATCGAACAGGGGTGGTCGCTTGATCAGCCGCCGGTAGTGGGAAGCGCCTACGAGCAATCGATCGGTGAGTCGCTGCCAAAGCATTTGGGCGCGGCCGCGGGTGCCCTACAGGGTAGTGGCGAAGCCGCCACGATCCTGGGTACTGGATTCCGCGATCATTTCGTAAAAACCCGGCTATGGGAATGGGAGCAGTACCTCGGGGCGGTCACCGACTGGGAGCGTCGGCGCTATTTTGAATTGGCTTGATGGCGGCCGGTCAGCCCTCCCCGCCGGCGGCGGCGCTGGGCGTGGGTCGGCGGTTCTTGTAACGGGGCCCGGTAGTGCGCGCTTTTGCCTCCCGCCGTTCGTAATGCAGCGCGGTGAAGGTGGAATTGCTCCGGTGGCCGCGGGTGCGGGGCAGGGGTCGGCGGGCCGGAGTGGTGGCCGCTTTCGTACGGTTGATCACGCGCAACCGGCCGGCTGCAAGGGGGTTCTTGCGGTGAGGACCGTGGTTGAGACGGGCCCGCACCCGTTTCAATTTGGCGTAATCTTCATACTCTACCTCCGTCACCGTAGCCGGGGCTGGGGGGGATAGTTGGGCTTTGGCCAGGCTGGGCAATGCCGCAACGGCCAAAAAGAGTACCAGGAGGGGTAAGGGATTTTCTCGCACGATCCAGGACTTTTAGAAGGAACGGCGCTCGCGCCGTCGGGGTTGAAACTTCCACAAAGGTAGTTGTTAGGGATGTACCCTACCTTCGGCGCATGTCGCGTATCTCTTCCATGGCCAACTACGAGAACATTCTGCGCTACGCGTGGAGGGCCTACGACCATACCCGTTCGATCCGATCCATCGAGGACATCAGTGCGCAGGTGTCGACCAATCACGTCTTCAAGCTCCTCATGGAAGACGGCAACGTGCTCATCGCGAAGGTGACCTACTTCGGGTCTTTTGAGGGCTTTGCCGAGGACCATACCATCATCAACGTGCTGGCCAACAACCTCCCGGTGCGCTACGCCAACTTCCTTAGCCGGGGACTGATGAAGGGTACCCAGTTGTTCTTCCACCGCCACATTGATGAGGAGCAGGACGCCTGGATTATCTTCTACCGCCCGATCCAGATCCAGGAGAATCCGCCCCGCCGCCTCACCGAAGACCAGGTGCGGCAACTGGGTCGGGAGATGGCCTACTTCCACCGCGACTGTACCCTGGTGGCCAACACCCTGCCCCGCAGCGACCGCGACATGACGACCGACGTGAACGCTCTGCTGAATTCTGCCAAGGCCGACTATCCGGATTACTACGAACTGATCGCCCACCACTGCCGGTTGTTCCTGGAAAACACCTTCCGCATCAATGTGTACGGATTCAAGAAAATTCCGGTATTCGTGGACTGGAACATCGGGAACTTCAGCGTGGACCAGAACGGCCGGTTGGCCAGTCGGTGGGACTACGACTGGTTCCGGGTATCAACTCGCGTGACGGACTTTTACTTTCTCAGTCGCGTGGTAAGCGAAGTGGGCGACCGGACGGCCTTCACCTACGAGGCGGACCGGCTGACGGAGGACCGCTTTTTGCTATTCTTACAGGCCTACCACGAGATCTTCCCCCTGACCCGGCCAGAAGTGCTCTTCATCAAGGAGTCTTACCGCTTCTTCCTCCTCAACTACGTCCTGCGCCTCGGGCAGTACTTTTTCCGCCCCTCCTTCGCCAAGAAACTTTCCCACGACGCGCTGGAAGTCCACCTTCCCACGCTGGAAGATAAACTATCGACCGACAAAATCCTCCGGGCCCTCAAGCTATGAGTTCCAATTTTACCATCAGCCGATTCGCATCGATCGCCGACGCCTACCCCGTTATTTTCTTCGACAGCTACGGGGTGCTGCGCAACCACCGCGGACTGATCCCCGGCGCGGTCGAGACCGTCAACCGCCTGCGGGAGGCCGGCAAGCACATCCGGGTCCTGACCAACAACGCCGCGCGCAGTCCGGCCATGGCGGCCGACCGGCTGGCCTACTACGGCATGAAGAACATTCCCGCTGAGGAGATCATCACCAGTGGGGCCACTACCCGTCACTTCCTCGAGCAAAAGGTGAAGCACGGCAAGGTGGCCTACCTGGGCACGGCCACTTCGGCGGAGTACATCATTGGTGCCGGCCTGGAGGCGATCCCCATTTCGCAGGTCGACTTTGATCGCCTCGACGAAATCGGCGCCGTGGCCTTCCTCGACGACGAGGGCTACGATATGAACGTCGACATTAACCTGCTCATCAACATCCTGCGGCGCTGCCGCGTACCGGTGGTGGTGGCCAACACGGACCTGCTCTACCCCACTACCGCCAACGACGTGGCGCTGGCCACCGGCAGCGTGGCGCGGCTGGCGGAGTATGTCCTGGGCCGCAAATTTGTCAAATTCGGCAAGCCGGCCACGCAGATGTTCCAGATGGGCCTCGACAGCGTGGCGCAGGACTTGCCGGACGTATGCCCCGGTGACATCCTAATGGTCGGAGACACCCTGCACACGGATATTCTAGGCGGCAACACCTACGGGATGGCTACGGCCCTGGTCCTCAGCGGTAATACCCGCCCGGAAAGCGCCGAACTTGAGATCGAAGCTTCGGGTATTATCCCGGACTACGTTTGCCCTTCCATCGGAGACTAACCCCCCTATCATGCAACAATACACCGAAGAAGACCGGGATTTCATACGCATCATCCGCAGTCAGCTGGGGGAAGAATGGACCGTGGCCCGCGAGCGCATCCTGGCCAGTCTGCCCGACCACCTGGACCCCGAAAAGTTGGGCAAATACGTTGATGAACGCGACGAGCCGGGTATCCACATCAACGAATGGGGGGTGGAGCCGCGGTTTTATCCGCACCGGACTTCGAATCGGCTGCTGGAATTCTATCGGATACGGAGCCTGGGCAGCTGAGAAACGTCGGACGTGGCAGTTGCGCCAATATGACAGACGTCGGACGTTTTTGAGCGTATTTGGCTATTGAAAGTACAATATCACGGCGTACTTGGATTCAATCTTCAGTAAATGCTAGGCTGTCAATATGACAGACGTCCGACGTCTGTCAATTCAGCAGGACTGACACGTCGGACGTCTGCCAGCCCCACGCTACGATTTCACCTCCTCCCCCAGCATCATCCGGAGAATCTCTTCCGCGGCGGAGGCGATGTTCGTGCCTGGCCCAAATACCCCGACCACCCCTCTATCATAGAGATACTGGTAATCGGCCGGAGGAATGACTCCGCCCACGATCACCCGGATATCCGCGGCATCCTGCTCAGCCAGAGCGGCGATGACCTCAGGTACTAGCGTTTTATGGCCGGCGGCAAGCGAACTGATGCCCAACAGATGCACATCGTTCTCCACTGCCTGTCGGGCCGCTTCGGCGGGGGTCTGGAACAGGGGGCCCACGTCGACGTCAAAGCCAAGATCGGCAAAGCCCGACGCGATGACCTTTGCGCCCCGGTCGTGGCCGTCCTGCCCCAACTTGGCAATGAGAATGCGCGGTCTGCGCCCGTGAGCTGAGTAAAACTGATCGGACAGCGCCCGCACCTGCTGCAGCTTCTCGCCCGCCGCGTGTCCGGCATAAACTCCACTGATAAGCTGATTCGTAGCCCGGTAGCGCCCGAATACCTCCTCCAATGCCTGGCTGATCTCCCCGAGCGTGGCACCTGCGCGCGCCGCCTCAACGGCCATTGAAAGCAAGTTTTCCTCTCCCCGCGCCGCCCGGGTGAGCGCTTCGAGAGCCGCAGTGACGGCGGCCTGATCGCGGGAACGCTTGAGGCGTTCGATCTGAGCCAGTTGTTCCTGCCTGACCCGGTCGTTGTCCACCTCCAGCAGGTCGAAATCCGCCCCCTGATTGTTGCGAAACACGTTTACCCCTACGATCTGCTCCCGGCCGGAGTCGATGGCCGCCTGCTTGACGGCCGAGGCCTCCTCAATGCGCAGTTTGGGCAGTCCGGACTCGATGGCCTGGACCATGCCACCCGCCTCCTCCACTTCGGCCATAAGTTTGCGGGCTTCCTGAATCAGCCGCTGGGTTTCGCGTTCGAGATCGTAGCTCCCGCCCCAGGGGTCGACGGCCTGCACGATGCTCAGTTCCCGCTGCAGGTAGAGCTGGGTATCCCGGGCAATTTTGGCGCTGTAGTCGGTGGGCAGAGCGATGGCCTCGTCCAGAGCATTGGTGTGCAGGCTCTGGGTCCCTCCGAATACGGCGGCCAGGGCCTCGATGGCCGTGCGAGCCACGTTGTTGTAAGGGTCCTGCTCCGTGAGACTGTACCCGCTCGTCTGGCAGTGCGTGCGCAGCATGGAGCTTTTAGGGTTCCGGGGATTAAAATCGGCCATCAGTTCGACCCATAGCTGCCGGCCCGCCCGCAGTTTGGCGATTTCCGTGAAGTGCTTCATTCCGATGCCCCAGAAAAAGCTGAGGCGGGGTGCGAAGTCGTCGACATCCAGTCCGGCCGCTACCCCGGCCCGCACGTAAGCGAGTCCGTCCGCCAGGGTATAGGCCAGCTCCACCTCCGCCGGCGCGCCGGCCTCGTGCATGTGGTAACCGCTGATGCTGATGCTGTTGAAGCGCGGCATATGGGCCGCCGTGTAAGCGAAGATGTCCGAGACGATGCGCATGCTAGGGGCGGGCGGATAGATGTAGGTGTTCCGCACCATGAACTCCTTCAGGATATCGTTTTGGATGGTGCCGGACAGCCGTTCCGGAGCCACCCCCTGCCGCTCGGCCGCCACGATGTAGAAGGCCATAATGGGTAATACAGCCCCGTTCATGGTCATGCTGACGGACATTTTTTCCAGCGGGATCTGGTCGAAGAGGCGCTCCATATCT
This sequence comes from Neolewinella litorea, assembly GCF_004803465.1. Taxonomy (GTDB): domain Bacteria; phylum Bacteroidota; class Bacteroidia; order Chitinophagales; family Saprospiraceae; genus Neolewinella; species Neolewinella litorea. Next base: position 31,876 of record NZ_SRSF01000011.1, read on the forward strand.
TCCACCGTATCGATCGCTACGCCGGCCTTGCCGACATCACCGCGCACCCGCTCGTGGTCGCTGTCGTACCCCCGGTGGGTAGCCAAATCGAAGGCTACGGACAGCCCCCGCTGCCCGGCGGCCAGGTTGCGGCGGTAGAAGGCATTCGATTCGGCGGCGGTACTGAAGCCGGCGTACTGTCGGATGGTCCAGGGCCGGCCCACGTACATACTGGCGTAGGGGCCGCGCAGATAAGGAGGGTAGCCGGCAACCGACCGCAGGGGTTCCGGGGGGGGCGCTGCCGCGCTTTCGCGGGCGAGGTCGTGATCGGGCCGGGCGGGAAAAGTAGGACGTTCCATATGGTTAGGGTGGCGGGCAAAATACGTAAATCGATGGGTCGAACACTATCGGGCCCAACTGCTTTGTAACAAGAAATCAGCGTTTAGTGGCCCGAAAGAATTTTTTCCAGCGTACCCTATCTTTTACAAAAGAACTGTTCAACAATTACGGGGGAGACGACGCCTTCACACTTGGGGCGGCGCTGGCTTACTACACTGTCTTCAGCTTTGCGCCCCTGCTCGTGGTGGCGATCGCGGTTGCCAGCTACTTCGTAGGAGAGAAGGCCGTAACCGGTCGCCTGTACGGAGAACTGGAGGGTTTACTCGGCCCGGATGCGGCCAGCACCCTGCAGGAGATCGTAAGCAACGCTTATTCTACTGGCGACAGCGTGCTGGCCACCGTGATCGGTGTGGCTACCCTGCTCTTCACGGCCTCCACGGTTTTCGCGACGCTAAAAATGAGCCTCAACAAGATCTGGGAGATCGAGGCGCGCCCCACCAATAACATCATAGGCTTCCTGCTGACCCGTCTGCTCAGCTTCAGTTTCGTGATCGGCTTGGGCTTTCTGTTGATGATCACCCTCATCGTGAACACCCTCGTTATTGGTTTCATCGATCAGCTCGCCAGTATGCTTCCCGCCCTCGGGCCAGCGGTCCTGGCGTCCGCTACCTGGTTGATTGGCACGGCGGTGACCGCGGTCATCTTCGCGCTGCTCTTCCGCTACCTCCCCGACGCCCGGGCCCGGTGGAAAGACATCTGGGCGGGGGCCATCTTCACGGCTTTACTCTTCGGCCTGGGGCGTTACCTGATCGGCCTGTACATCGGCAATTCCAACTTCAGCAGCACATACGGTGCGGCCGGGGCCCTGGTCACCTTGCTGGTCTGGACCTACTACAACAGTCTCATTTTGTTCCTTGGCGCGGAGTTCACCTTCGTGTGGGCCGAGCGCCGGGGCTTCCCCATCCGCCCCAACAAGCACGCCGTGCGGGTGATCAAGGAGGTACGTAAGGTGGACGGCATCAAGGTGTAGCGGCAGCGATCCACTCCCGCGCGATGTGGAACACCTCCTCCGGGCTTACCCCCCAATCGCGGACGCTACGCGCTCCCTGGCTTTTCGATATCTTCTCTCCCCCATCGGTCAACAATGGATGGTGGACGAAGCGGATGCGTTCCCGCAGCGGCGGGTAGCCCAGCAAGTCCGATACCAGGGCCTGTGCTTCCGTACTCGCCAGCAGGTCGGCCCCCCGGGCGCAGGCCGTAATCCCAAAATGTTGGTCGTCCACCGTGCAGGCCAGCTGGTAGCTGGGCCTACCGTCTTTCTTCCGCACCGCGAACCAGGGGATAGTGTCGTGTAGGGCGGTTCCGCGGGTATCCATGCGCCAGGCAATGCCATGCGAATTCAGTGCCACTTTTTGGGTCAGGCATCCGTGTTGGTGGGTTCCCTCCGCCAATTCCCGGCGGGAACAGGGGCAGGCAAAAACTCGTTCTGATCCGGCCAGGCGATCAAGTGCTTCATGGTAGAGCGGCATGCGGTGTTCCTGTGACCAGTGGGCTGCAAAGTCCACCGCATCCCGCGGCCCGTCGGTCCAGGTGATCTGCAGCCACTCCAGCACGTCAAACACATCCTGCAGGTACTCGGGCCGGAACCGCGCCCGGTCCAGGTCATCGATCCGCAAGAGCAACCGGCCACCGTCGGCCAACAAGGCATTGGCCGCGAAGTTGGCCGCGTTGCCGAGGTGGAGAAATCCGGAGGGGGTGGGAGCAATTCTTACCATTTCATCTAAAAGGTATTGCGGACAATAGTACGGAACCGGCCGCAGCTGAGGCGTGCATCGCCGATACCCTGTGGGTAGAGTTTCAAAGGTCGAGACCCTGTGGGTCGAGCACAACACGTAGAATCCGCAGCCGGACTCAACCACTCGGTCTGCAAGGCGTCGACCCATTTTTGGTCGAGACCCTTTGGGTCGAGCTCCACAAGTAAACTCCGCAACAATACCTAAACACTCGGCCTGTAAGGCCTCGGCCCGTTTCTGGTCGAGACCCTATGGGTCGAGCACAAACCTAGACTCCGCAGCCGGATCTAACCACTCGGCCTGCAAGGCCTCGACCTCAAACGAAATGGGCCAAATAACGCGAGTTCAGATAAGTACCGGGCCAGGCTTCCCAGGATGTGACCAATCCACTTTTGACCGGATTATTCAGTACGTACCACATCACGGTTAAGAACTTGCCGTCGCGGACGGTACGGTCGAAGTAGTTTGTGGCCCAAAAAGGTTGTCCGGTCGCCCCTAAAATCCGGTTGCAGTGCCTTGCGGTGTGGGACTTGTGTCGATCCATAAGCCTACCCAGGTCTATCGAATGGGAACTGGGAGGTGCGCCCACAACTGCATGTACGTGGTTGGACATCACACATACCGCATAAACCTCAATTTCTTTCTGAAGGAATTTCCAGGAGTCGAGCACGATGTTGCGCAATTCGGTCTGCTCCAGGTGAAATGGCCCTTGGCTACCCCGGTGGAGGGCCGCTTCCAGTTCAAGTTCCACGTGGCTACTGATACGGTGCGTTTCCTGAGCAAGTGCTTCAGCATGATACCGCGAAGACACTTTTTCCATTCTCTTATCGCGGGCCAATAGTGCTTCCGTTCTGTGCTGCGCAATCCGTAATAGTTCAACCCGTGGAATGCTGCCATGCAAACGATAGGTGATGTGCACAGGACGATGACCTAGCCAGAAATGAGAAATGTTGCCGCGATCGCGGTCGGTTATAGTAGCTAATAAAGGTGATGGGTGCATAACTCAATAGTAAAAGTAATTCGGCCTTAATTTAAAACAATATGTAGTTTTTACAAATTTATGAAACCCTCGTGATAGTAAATCTTGGTGGCTAGGTGATATTGATAAGGCAAGCACGGAAAATTCGCAACAACACCTAACCTCTCGGCCTGTAAGGCGTCGACCCCTTATGATCGACACCCTGTGGGTCGAGCCCAATACGAAGACTCCGCAGCGGTATTCACTAACTCGGCCTGTTAGGCCTCGACTCATTTACGGTCGCAACCCTATGGGTCGAGCACAACACGTAACATCCGAAACAGGCCCCGACAACTCGGCCTGCAAGGCCTCGACCTGTTAGATACGCGAGTCTTTACCTTTGACGTTACAAGTTGTGCAGTCACTTTCAGATACTACGATCACTATGTACCGATACCTCCTTTCCTTGCTTTTACTGGTATTCCTTTGCACCGGCGTACGCGCCCAGCAGCCCTACGGGACGGCCAAGAGCGCCGAGAAGCTGCAGGGACTGAGCGACCTGGCCGTCATCGACCAGATGATGTACTACATCCCCGGCATCGGCAGCTCGGCGCGGGAAGACCTCCTGCGGCAAAACATCAAGCCCTACATGATGCCCATCCGCCAGGTACCGCAAATGGGTATGGAATGGGCCTACGCCCTGGCCGATGCCCTGGAATACTACGTGAACCTGAACAGCAACTTCAAGGACAACCTGAGTCCCGACTACATCTCCATGAGCCTGGCCAACGCCGGTACCCGCCCGAACCTCGTCGACGGCCTCGGTCTCCTCATGAACTCCGGCACGGTCTCAGCCGCCATCGTGCCCTATAACAGCAATACGATCCCCAATTCGGTCTACTCGGTGGCCCGCTTCGGCATCAATAACTTCGGCTACCTCTTCCGGCCGGAGACCAAGGCGCGCAACCGCATATTCGAGACCCGCAAGGCCCTCAGTCGCGGCAACCCCGTCATCGTTGAGATGGCAACCGACAACACCTTCAGCAACCTGAAGGGCAGCGGATACGAGCCCTCGGGCCCCATCACGGAGACCCACTTCCTGACGGTCATCGGCTACGACGGCGAGCGGGAAACCTTCGAATTGCGCAGTTCCCTGGGCCGCAACTGGGGCAACGGCGGTTACATCACGATGACCTACGACGACTTCGGCGACCTGGCCCAGACGGGCTACGTGCTCATCCCGAAAGAGTGAGTTTTTGATTCCCAGCGGCGGGGTACCTTCGCGACATGCGTTTGCCCTCCATCGTCCCCAGCCTGTTGGTTGCTCTGCTGTTTTCCTTCTCCCTGACCGCCCAAACCACCCTGCGCGTCACCGATGAAGGGGGCGATCCCCTGGTGGGAGCCAGCGTGGTGCGTCTGCCCGAGCAGTTTCTTGGGCTGACCGACCGCCAGGGGGAGCTGGCGGTTACCATTGATGCCGGCGACACCCTGGAAGTCAGCTTTCTAGGCTTTCAAACCACTCTTTTGGCGGGAACGCGGGTGCAGGGTGCTGAGGTAACGCTGGCGTTGCCGGTTAATCCTCAGGGCATCTCCCTGAACACCGCCACCGTGGTGGGCCGTCGCGATGAAACCGCCGCCGACCTGCCGTACCAGATCCAGACCATCAGCGACGAGGAGCGCCGCCGCGTGCAGAGCCTGACCACCGTCGATGCCCTCTCTTCCCTGAGCGGGGTGTACGTCCAGAAATCTCAACTCGGGGCCGGCAGCCCCGTACTCCGCGGATTTGAGGCCAACCGGGTGCTGCTGGTCGTCGACGGCGTGCGCATGAACAACGCCATCTACCGCAGTGGCCATTTGCAGAACGCCATTACCGTAGACCCCAACGCCCTGGAACGCATCGAGGTCATCTACGGTGCCGGAGCCCTCGCCTACGGCAGCGACGCCCTGGGGGGGGTGGTCCACTTCCGGACCCGCCAGCCGCGCTTCCGGGCCGACGGGGGAACTACGGGCTACGCCACGGCTAATCTGAGCAGTGCGGCCTACGCCGCCAACCTGTCCGGCGGGATCGAATACGGCGGCCAGCACTGGGCGGGCGTAACCAACGTATCGTTTACCCGCTTTGGCGACCTGCGCGCCGGCGGCAACCGGCCCGCCAACTACAGCGACTTCGGCCTGCGCAACGAATACGTGGTCGGCGACGAAGTGGTCACCAACGACAACCCCAACCGGCAGGTAGGCAGCGGCTACGAGCAGTACAATGTGTTGCAGAAATTCCGATTCCGCCTGCGGGACCAGCTGGAGCTCACCTCCAACCTGCAGTTCTCCACCACCGGCGACGTGCCCCGATACGACGCCCTGGCCGAGCGGCGCAATGGCCGGCTACGGTGGGCCCGGTGGGACTACGGTCCCCAGACCCGCGCCCTGGGTAGCCTGCGGCTCGACGACCGGCGGGCCACCGGCCTCTACGATGTAGCCACCTACCTGGTAGCCCACCAGTACGTAGAGGAGGACCGCATCCAGCGCCGTCTCGGCGACCCCGTAACCACCCAAAACCTGGAAGACGTGGGAGCCACTACTCTGCAGGTTGATTATGCTAAGAGCCTGAGCGGGCACACAAACCTGCGCTACGGCCTGGATGCCCGCTACGACCGGGTAACCTCCACCGCCACCCCGACCGCCGAAGCTACCCGCTACCCCAGCGGCGGCAGCAGTCTGCTGGGCGGCGGTGCCTACGTCGATCTCAGCCACGACCTGGATTCTTTCTGGCAACTCCGGGGGGGGATGCGCTACGGCTACCAGCAACTTCGCGCCACCTTCGGAGCCGGCGACCCGATCGCCTGGCCCGTCGACTACCTCAACGGCATCGTGAACCCCTCCGATGCCCTCACCGGTGCCCTCGGCCTGCAGTACCGCCGCTCCGGAAACCAACTGCGCGTGTTGTTTGCCCAGGGATTCCGGGCCCCGAACGTGGACGATTTCGCCAAGTTCCGCGAGCAGAGCGGACGGGTACAAGTACCTAATCCGGCCCTCGGACCCGAGCGGTCGAATACCCTCGAAGCGGGCTACGCCCGTACGGAAGGTCCGCTGCGCCTTGAATTTACGGCTTACGGCACCCTTTTGAGCGACGCCGTCATCCGGAGTACCGGCACCCTGCCGAACGGGCTTCCGTACTTCGTCAGCCGGGGCGATACCCTCTTTGTCGACACCAACGTGAACGCCGAGAAGGCCTGGATCTACGGCTTCGATGCGGCTTTCGCGTGGAGGCTTAGCCGGCGTTGGGAACTTCATTCCGACGTCCACTGGCTCCGCGGCCGTCGCCGGCAATTGGCACCCGATGGAGCTTACCTGACACTGCCCCAGGATCACATCCCCCCGGCCTACGGACGTACCGGGCTGCGTTACCTCTCCGGCCGATGGGACGCCGAACTACGGGTGAATTTCCAGGTCCGAAAGCAATTTGACGACTATGCCGTCAACGGCATCGAGGGATCGGCGGAGGACGGATACACGTTCGAGTTGGTTGGCAGTGCGGATAATCCCGAGCTCACACCCTTCGGGGAGGGCACTCCCGGCTGGTGGACGCTCAACAGCTATGCCAACTACCGGACCAGCGAACGGCTGGCCCTGCAGCTGAAGGTGGAAAATGCCCTCGACCGTTTCTACCAACCCTTCGCCAGTGGTATTGCCGCGCCCGGTATCGACATTGGTGTGGGGGCTACCTGGCGGTGGTAAGGTGAAAGTAGTCGCGAGGCGGGTTTAATCCTGTTGGCCCTCAGTGAAGACTTGTTCGCCGCCAAGTAATACCAACTCTACGCGGCGCAGGGCAGAAATGTCTGCTTCTGGATTCCCCGTAACAATAATCAGGTCGGCCAGCAACCCGGGCCGCAGCCGGCCGACCCGATCGGCCAGGCCGAATACATCCGCATTGCCCGAAGTCGCGGCTCGCAGTACATCCATGGTGGGCATGCCGTAATCGACCATCATCTCCAGCTCCCGTACGTTATCCCCGTGGGTGAATACCCCTACGTCGCCCCCGGCCACGATGGTCACGCCGGCTGCAAGTGCTTGGGCAAAGGAGGCGCGCTTGGCGGTGATGCGGGCGGGTTCCGGGTCCACGCCCTTTTTCCATCCCCGGTATTGCGAGATGGCATCGCCGGCGGCCAGGGTCGGGCAGAGGGCGACCCCACGTTCGGCCATCAGCGCGAACACCTCCGGGGTACCGTCGTCGCCGTGTTCGATGGTGGCTACGCCGCCCAGGGTGGCTCGCCGCATACCCTCCGCGGTGGCCGCGTGGGCGACAACTGGGCGACCGCTGCTACTGGCCACTTCTACGATGAGCTCCAGTTCAGTCTGGGTGAAGGTGGGCTGCGCCGTGCCGTCGGGGCCCCAACGGTAATCGGCGTACACCTTGATGAGGTCGGCTCCTTGTCCGATCTGGTCGCGGACCACGCGCGTGAGTTCGTCGATGCCGTCGGCCTGCTCCGCGCCCAGGGGCACCGTGACCTGCTCCGTAAATCCCTTCGGTCCGTAACTTCCGGTGGCTACGATGGCTTTGCCGGCCACCAGGAGTCGTGGCCCCGGCACCACGCCCTTTTCGATGGCTTGTTTGAGCCCTACGTCGGTATACCCCGCTCCTTCCGATCCCAGGTCGCGCACGGTGGTAAAGCCGGCCTGCAGGGTTCGCCCGGCGTGGAGGGCGCCGCGGATGGCCCGTTCGGCGTAGGATTCGCGCAGGACCTGGTCGTTCCACGGCGTTTCGTCGTAGGGGTGCAGGAGGAGGTGGGCGTGGCCTTCGATGAGTCCCGGCAGCACGGTAGACGCTGGATATTCCCGCACGGAGCAGTTGGCAGGCGTGGACAGCGTGCCCCGACGCCCGACCGCGGAGATGGTATCACCTACCACCAGTACGTCATGTTCGACCAGCATCTCGCTGCCGTCGAAAACGCGTTGGGGTTGGAGCAACATGCACTCCGGTCCTTCCTGCGCGCGCAATAGGGGAGAAGCGAGTAGTAAAAGGACAGACGAGACGGCAACACGCAGGGAGTAGTACATTCCGCCAATATAGAACTTCCGATGTGTCGCCGGATCAGTCGCGGTAATCCAGCGGCGGTTCGCGGTCACCGAGGAGGGCCTGGTATTCGAAGTTTTTGCCACGCTGTTCGGTCAGTTCCTGCCGGGCCTTCTGGAGGAGTTCCGGGTTCTGGAAGAGTTCCATGGCGGTCAGGGACATTGTTTTGGCGGCCACGATCATTCCCTTTTGTCCGATGGAGGTACCGCCGGCAGCTATGGCCTGCCAGCTGTGGGCGGAGGTACCGGGCACGTAGGTGGCCGTACGCAGTCCGACGGTCGGCACTACCCAGCTGACGTCGCCTACGTCCGTAGACCCACCCGTGCCCTTCCGGATCACCTCAAAGGGCTCCACCTCACCGGCGGAGGCCAGGTCTACCTTACCCGGATCGGGGAGGGACTCAACTATGGTCTCGGCGAACGCTTTCTCCTCAGCGTTGTACTCCACGCCCCCCACCCGGCTGAGGTTCTCGTGCATGATCTCGGCCAGGGCGACATTGGGTAGCAGGTTGTAGGCGCCGTGGATGACCTCATAGTCCATGGTCGTACCGGTGCCCAGGGCGGCGCCCTCGGCGCACTTCACCACCCGGTCAAAGTTCTGCGCGGCGATCTCCATATCGGGGTGACGGACGTAGTAGAATACTTCGGCGAAGTCAGGGATCACGTTCGGTGCGTTTCCGCCGCGGGTGATGACGTAGTGGGTGCGCGATTCCATGGTCATGTGTTCACGCATCATGTTGACCATGTAGTTCATGGCTTCCACGCCGTCGAGGGCCGACCGCCCGTTCTGGGGGGCGGAAGCGGCGTGGGCGGAGACGCCGTAGAAGCGGAACTTGGCGGATTTATTCGCCAGGGAGGAGGCCGCGTGGGCGGAATTCTTGTCGGCCGGGTGCCAGTGAATGACGGCGTCCACGTCGTCGAATAGTCCTTCCCGCACCATGTAAACCTTGCCGGCGCCGCCTTCCTCAGCGGGGGTACCGTAGAAACGGACCGTGCCGGATACCTGGTTGTCCTCCATCCAATGCTTGACGGCAATGGCGGCGGCCGCGGAGCCTGCCCCAAATAGGTGGTGGCCGCAGGCGTGACCGGCATGTACGTCGGTGCGTTCTTCCCGGACCGGGCTGCTCGTTTGGGTGATTCCCGGCAGGGCGTCGAATTCACCCAGGATACCGATGACCGGCTTTCCATTGCCGAAGCTGGCCACGAAGGCCGTGGGAATCTCGGCAACACCGGCCTCGACGGTAAAACCTTCCGCTGCGAGCATTTCCTGCAGCAGTGCGGAGCTTTGGGTTTCCTGGTACCCTACTTCGGCGAAGTCCCAGATCTTCTTGGCTACCTGGAAGTAGTCATCAGCGTTGCGGTCAATTTCCTGTAGCACCTTCGTTTCCGGTCCGCTGAATTGCGCGGAAAGGGGCAGGACAATGAAGGAGCTGAAAAGCAGGAGAAAGGCAATTTTCATACGTACGGTGACTTTGGGTTTGGGGGACTTGGATTGTACAAGGTAGCGAATTGGATAAATTTGAGTAAGGTTCCCCTTAGCTGCCAGCGAAGGTTGCCTTCATGCTGGGCCGGTCGCTGCCTATTCCCAGGCTCATGCCTCAAAATTACCGGCACCATCACCGGAGCGCCGCCTGTGCCACCGGTTTAGCAGCAAACTCATACCCACCGCCAGCGCAGCGGCACCGGCGTTGAAAAGCATATCGACGGGGTCGAATACCCGGTCGGGGATAAACAGTTGCAGACTTTCGTCGACCACGCCGATCAGGGTGGTGAAAAGGATAGCTAACAGAGCGGGAGCGGCTACCCGGTGACCCTGCCGTATTCTTTCCCTGAGCGCTTCTAGGATAAACACTGCCACTACCCCGTACTCGATCAGGTGGCTACGCTCGACGGGGGAGGTCATTCTGACCAGAATCATGAAATAGGCAGTGGCTACCCCAATGACGAGGGCGGCATCAGCTGGCCCGGGCCACGTCTTGAGCCCCTGCGTTACGACCGTAGCCGATACCAGGAAGCAGCCCGTCAAGAAGAGAAACACATTTAGCGGCGTTCCGCGTACGGCATCGGATAGCACCCCGGCCAGACCCAAGGTGGAAAAGATAGCGGCAACGGCAGCCAGGGTCTACAGCCACAGACGTCGTTCCCGACGGGAGGTGAGGTGCCACATGGAGGTTAGCGGAGTGAGGGATATAAGGTAGGGGATTTAGGTGGCCGACGTCGGACGTGTCAGTTGTGACAGATTGACAGACGTCGGACGTCTGTCAAAATGACACCCTAAGGTTTCCGACCATTCCCAATGCAATTTGCCGTCTAAAGCATAGATAATTGACAAAACATGGGGAGAACCTGGGGAAACACGTCCGACGTCTGCCAAATTGACGGCACCACTACGCCCGACGTCTACCCGCGCGCGCTCAGCAACCCTCCCACAATCTCCATGTCGTGATCCTTGAATAACCGGGCCATCTGATCCGGATTGAGTGTCTCGGAGGCCTCACTGGTTGCCTTGAAAAACGCCTCCATCTTGCCCGCCGGGGCGTAGGAGACCAGCATTCTTGATTGGTCGGAAAGCTGCACAAAGGCGTGCTGTACACCGCGGGGCATATAGATCGTATCGCCCTCCCCGGCTTGATATTCTGCCTGACCTACCTGAAACAGGTAAGATCCTTCCAGAATATGCATCCACTCATCCTGATGCGGGTGAATGTGCAACGGCGGTCCAATCCCGGGCGACTGGCCCTGTTGCTCGAAAACCGCCAGGGAACCCCGGGTGTCGTCTCCGGAAATCTTTACGTCCATACGATTCCTCGTCACGGCTTTCATATGGTACTGTTTGCCCGGTCGGGGCTCCCCTTTCCTGACCTGAAACCCATTATCCAACCGGTTCTCATCGTCATCCGATTCGGCAGCACACCCCATCACCGAAAGGACTGCCAACGAAGACAAAAGCATATCCCTACGTTTCATACTACATGGTTAGCGGCAAGCAATTGCCAGATTACCCCTTGGCCTACGGCAAGGGTGCAGTCGATCGATATTTATTGAAAAAGGTACCCAGCATGCCACTATTGGGGCGTCACCAGGGTACAAGGGCACGGTACTGAACGACAGTCTACTCATGCGCCACGCCATCACAAGGTCCGTCGGCGGAGCAGGCTAGTCTGCAGTTGCCTGTCTTCCTAAATTACGGCTTCGAAAACAGAAAGTCAGAATATTTTAGCCCGGCAGAGTCTTGCCGGGGCGGCTACCCACGAGTACGGCCATTCAGGTTTTATACAGATCCCGCGCGCCGCCGCAGGATGAGTTTCTGCTCCAGTTCATTACCATCGATACATCATTGGGCGGTTCCGCGGGTGCCAAGCTGAATAGTAGAAGCCCTACCGGTGGGCCGGACGTGGCAGACGTCGGACGTGTCAGGTGTGACGGATTGACAGACGTCGGACGTCTGCCAAAATGTCGCTACCCTAATTGCAACGATTTGTGGTTTCCAGCTGCAATTATTTAGCGTTTAACCTGCCAACAGGCTCCTGAATACGCCGGACTACATCCGACGTCTGACAAAAGGTCACCCCATCAACGTCGGACGTGATTGTTAACTTGAATTAATGTCCGTACATTTATTTTTCTTAAAACAGAAATTTGACAATCGATTGCTTTCTGCTCGCGATAGGCCGACCTTGCCACTCCGTATTACTACTGTTCATGCAAATTTTCAGGACCTCCCCCGCGCGCCATCGTTTTTTATTGGCACTTCTCGCTGCCATCGCCGGTGTGGTGGGTGGTCAAGAATCAGTATTAGCGCAGGACTCGCTGAAGTCGGTAACTGCACGGTTCACGGAGGCCGAGATAACCCTGGATGGCCGGCTCGACGAAGCGGCCTGGGCAACGGCGGAACCCATCGATGACTTTTTGCAATACTTCCCCACCGATTCGGCAGAGGCTGAATACGGGACCGAAGTCCGCATCCTTTACTCGGAAACCATGCTCTACGTCGGCATCCGCGCTGAGACGAACGGCCAGGGTTACGTAGTGACCAGTCTGCGGCGCGACTTCCGTGGTACACGCAACGATAACGTCAGCATGTTCTTCGACACCTTCCGCGACGGCATCAATGCTTTCATGTTCGGGGTGACGCCCTACGGCGTGCAGCGGGAAGGACTTGTGTCCGAAGGTGGGGAAGGCTTTGACAACACCTGGGACATAAAGTGGCTGGCAGAGAGTGAGATGCACGACGATCACTACACAATCGAGATGGCCATCCCCTTCACTTCCCTGAAGTTTCCCGATGCGGGCGACCGGTGGGGGTTTCGACCCTACCGTTGGAACATTTTGACCAATGAGCAGACCACCTGGGTAAGAGTGCCGCAAAACCAGCGGATGTCCAGCCTGGCTTTCATGGGTGAACTCGTCTTCGAGCGCCCCCTGGCCCGGTCGCGCACTCCCCTGGCCCTGATTCCCTACGTGAATACCCAAGCCGGCAAGGACTTCACTACCGACGATTCGGACAACAATTTCTCCTTCGGTGGTGATGCCAAGGTGGCCATTGGCAACGGGATGAACCTGGACCTGACCGTCAATCCCGATTTCTCAAACGTGGAGGTGGACGACATCTTCACCAACCTGACGCGCTTCGAGGTGCTCCTGCCCGAAAAGCGGCAATTCTTCATCGACAATAGCGACCTCTTCGCCAGTTTCGGGAGCGAACGCGACGCGGTCCCCTTTTTTTCGCGCCGCATCGGTCTGGCGCGCGATACCGCCGGCAACCTGATCGAGAACGGCATTCTCGGTGGGGCACGCCTGAGCGGCAAACTTAATCAAGACTGGCGTCTAGGTTTCCTAAATATTCAGGGACAGGCCGATCCCCGCAACGAAATTGCCTCAAATAACAACTCCATGCTGGCCGTCCAGCGACGGGTGTTCAGCCGCTCTAACCTGGGAGCCTTTATCGTCAACCGGCAAGCCTTCGGTGACCACGCATTCCTAAGCAAAGAGGACCAATACAACCGGGTGGTAGGCATCGATTATAACCTGGCATCGGACGACAACGTCTGGACCGGCAAGTTCTACCTGCACAAATCCTTCCAGCCCGGCGACAGCGACGGGAACTTTTCCTCGCAAGCCTTCCTCATCCGCGATACCCGGAAATGGCGCTTTGCCGCCGACCTGGTCTACGTCAACGAGGACTTCCGCTCCGATCTCGGCTTCATTCCCCGGAAGGACATTCTCAAGACCGGCAACTTCGTCGGCCGCAACTTCTATCCCCGGAAAGGACCGCTGGCCAGCCACAGCTTTGAAGTACTGGCCCTGACCTGGCGCAGACCCAGCCTTGATCTGAAGTTGACCGATTACACCCTGCGGTTCTCGTGGGCGGCCAACCTGCGGGATCAGTCGACCTTTGAAGTACAGGCGTTCCACAACTACATTTTCCTTACGGCCCCCTTTGATCCGACCCGCACGCCCGGGGGAGTTCCGATACCGGGCCAGCAGGGATATTACTTTAATCAGGTCACCGCGGAGTTTGAATCCAATCAGGGCAGCCTGGTCACCTTTGCCGCGAACGCCGGGGTGGGTGAGTTTTTTAATGGGCAGCGTTATTCCGCGGGCGGACTGATCGGAATGCGCATCCAACCCTGGGCACAGCTGAGCCTGGCCCTCAACTACGACGGAATCCGCCTGCCGGAACCCCAGCCCGACGCCAATCTGTGGTTGCTGACTCCGCGTTTTGACGTGACCTTCTCCAAATCACTTTTCTGGCTCACCCTGCTGCAATACAGCAACCAGCGCAACAACCTCGGCATCAACTCCCGTTTGCAGTGGCGCTTCGCTCCCCTATCCGACCTTTATCTGGTCTACAACGATAATTACTACACGGATACCTTTTCGCCCCGTTACCGGTCCATTAATCTCAAGGTTACGTACTGGCTGAACCTGTAGTAGTGGGTGTGACACGTCGGACGTCTGCCAAAATGTCACCATATACACATCGGACGTTTTTGACCTATTCTAGGTCTTCTTGACCCAGTCTAAATCCTAAATCGGGTTTAATTCTCGTAGTGGTACCCGATTTTTCTTAAGTATGATAAAACGCGGGCCCAAATTGGATCATCACGTCCGACGTCCAGCAAACTCCCAGCCGGACCACGTCCGACGTCTGTCACTCCGTCAGCGCCTCCTCGATCGGGGTATCCCCCCGGTTGAAGGTGATGATCTGGCCGATCGTGCTGTCCTGCTGCAACACCTCCAGGATGACCTGCGCCACGTCGTCGCGCGGGACGCTCTTCGTCTCGTCGGGATTTTCGGTGTTGATGCGGCCGGTACCTTCCTCGTTCTTCAGTGCGCCCGGCCGCACAATGGTGTAGTCCAGGCCCGTGCCCTTCAGCACCCGGTCGGCGTAGTGCTTGGCCACGTAGTAGGGCTTCATCCCCTCCGCGTCGGTCCAGCGGTTGCGGTCGTCGGTGTGCAAGGCACTCAACATGACAAAGCGTCTGATCCCGGCCCGCTGCGCGGCTTCCATGCATTTGACCGCCCCGTCGAGATCGATGGTCAACGTTTTGTCTGAACCGGTGCTCCCCCCCGAACCGGCGGAAAAGACCACGGCGTCAATGCCCTGCATGTTGGCCGACAGAGAGGCTACGCTGTCTTCCAGACTGGCCACGCGGGCCTCCACTCCCTTCTCGGCGAAGAGTTCGCGCTGCTCTTCCTTGCGGATGAGGGCTACGGGCGTGAAGTCCGGGGCCTCATTCAGTTTGTCGGTGAGGAGTTGGCCCACTTGTCCGTGGGCGCCGACGATCAGTACATTCTTCATTTTGCTGGGGTTGTCCTGATCCAATGGCTTCCCAACCCCCAATGTTCAACCTGCGGACACCCTCAACCGAATACCCGTTGTTTGAGAAAGTCGTTCCGAAACTTCCCCGCCGGGTCGTACCGGTCGGCCAGCGCCGCGAAATCCGCCAGCCGGGGGTACCGTTGGCGAAGCGTGGCAGCCTCCAGGGTGAACAGCTTGCCCCAGTGCGGCCGTACTCCGAAGGGTTCCAGGGTCGCCTCGATCCGGGGCAGCAGGGCCATGACCTCCGGTCCATCCGGCTTCCAGGTAAAGTGGATGGCCACCGAATCCTGCTGATAGCAGGGGCTCGCCCAAAATTCATCCGCGGCAATGGTGCGGATCTCCGAGATCATCAGGTGGGGGTGGATCTGGTCGCGCAGGGCCTCTATGGCCAGTAAAGCCTCCACCGCCCGGTCCCGGGGCACGAAGTATTCCGACTGCAGTTCCTTGCCCGCACTCGGCGTGAAGCCCATCCGGAAGTGGGGCAAGCGATCGTACCACGGACCGGGGCGGCCCAACTGGTCGCTCACCGCTTCGTTGGAGAGGCCCGCGATGGGGTGCAGGTTCTCGGTGGCCGCCCTGGCCCCGTAGAAGTCGTCGCCCAGGTCGTCCGGCGCCGCGTCCATGCGCCGCTTGATCCAGACCTCACTGACCTTTCCGTCCATCCAGTCGGTGAACAGGCTCACGCTGTACCCCGCCGACATGATGGCCTGAAAGTGATCAGTAACCGCCGCCAGGGGCAGGTCCGTGAACACATCCTGCCGCACCTCAAAGGCCGGTTGTACGGCCAGCGTCAACCGGGTCACTACTCCGAAGGCTCCCAGTCCTACCACTACCGCCGGGAAGTCCGGGTGCTTCCGGTCGATCGTAACCAACTCACCGTCGGCCTTGACCAGGTTGAGTGAGACCACCGAAGTAGCCAGGTTGCCATTGGTAACGCCCGAACCGTGGGTGCCGGTGGCGCAGGCCCCGGCCACGGTGATGTGGGGCAGGGAGGCGAGGTTGTGCAGGGCGTAGCCGCGAGCGTGCAGCTCCTCGGCAAAGTCGCCATAACGCGCCCCGGCCTGTACGTCAACCGTCTGCCGCGCCTCATCCAGCCCGAGCATGTTGTTGAGCTTTTGGGTCGAGATTTGGTTTTCGGGACTGTCGGCAATACTGTTGAAACAGTGTCGCGAACCGAGCGCCTTCTGCCGGTCCAGCCGGTGGACCAGGTCCTGGACTTCCTCCACGGTCGTGGGTTCGTAGAGGTTGTCGGCCCGGTAGGTGTAGTTACCCGCCCAATTTTGCCGGACCCCGGGGCTTTCGACCAGCGCGGAGGGGGGCCGGGTAGAGCAGGAGGCCAGGGGCAGGATTATTCCACCGGCAACGGTCACCGCGGTGCATTTCAGAAAGTCGTTGCGTCTCATAGGCGTGCGGGGGGATTTGACCCCTACCAACTTACGGAAATCCTGCGTAGGGCGGCCACCCATGTTCCCGACGCGGCGCTGGGTGCCGGACAGCCCGGGGTGCTATGGCATTACTCTGCACCTGCGCTCCGCCGCAATAAAGCAACCGGGGCGCGGTCGCGGGTCCTGTGATTCCGACAAGGGGCCGGGCAAGGTGGTTCAGCCTCGCTACTAATGCACCGACTGCGCGTGTCCATGAGCCCGGCTCGTAGTGTCACCAGAACCTTCGGAGAGAAAAAAGTAGCCGTCGGCGTCCTGGCTGGCCGTATCCCCGGTGAGGTAGTAGTGGCCGTCCTGCGTAAAGCGGCGGTCGGCCGGGTCATCGCCCAGGTGGTGCTCCCGTAGGAAGAAAAAGGGCGACCCCGTATCCACCGCGAGGCGGCCCGTCTGTCCGGGCGGGGCTTCCCGGCCGTCATCATCCAGGATGGTGATCCGGAAACCTGGCGCGGCGTGTCCGATGGAGCCGGCACGCGAGGGGCGTTGCAGGGCGGGAAACTGGTGATTGGCCAGGATCATGCCGACCTCCGGCCAGCCGTAGTGTTCGTGTATCCGCACCCCCAGATGGTCCTGCGCCCATTCGATCACCTCCGACGACAGGGCATCGCCCACGGATGAGGCCGCCCGCAGGTGGATCTGCTTGCGGAAGCCCTCGGGCAGGCCCTCGGCGCGCATTCTGCGGTAGACGCTCGGATAGGCCACCAGGTTGGTGATGCCGTGCTTCATCAATATGCGGTAGCTGGATTGCACATTGAAGGGGGCGTTGTAGAACAAGGTAGTCTGATCCAGCAGCAGCGGCCCGATGAGGGCGTAGAACAGCCCGTAGGCCCCGCCGGGATCGGCAATGTTCCAGAAACGGTCGGCCTCCTCCAAGCCAAGACCGAAACGCATATAGGCCTCGATCGAAGCCAGCTTTCGCACCGGTACTTCAACCCCATTGAAGGCCTCAACCCGCCCGGGGGGATAGAGCAGGACAAAGGGATCGTCACCGCTGAGGGTAGCCGAATTTACATCCTCCTTCGCTGAGTGCAGACTGGGCCAGAACGGGGTATCGGATTCGTCGGCCAAGGCTTCATCCGCTTGCCGCCGCCCCGTGATGGTCACTACTCCGGGGGAGTTATCGGAACCCTGTGCTTCGGCCCGGGTCCTTAATCTGGATCGGCGGTCGGCGTCGGTCACCACCACCCCGGCACCGGAGTGTTCCAGGCGTTGCTGCACGCCCTCGGCGTCGAGGTTGGCCGACAGGGGCACGTGTATGGCTCCCAGTCGCCAGATCGCCAACGTAGTGATGAGCAACTCGGGGATGGGCGGCAGCAGCGTGGCTACCCGACTGCCGCGGGTCACCCCCAACTGGCGCAGTACGGCGGCGAATTTTACCGACAGGTCACGGATCTCGGCGTAGGTACAACTGGTGCCCCCGCCCGAGGCATCCTCGTAGATCAGGGCCAGGCCGTTGGCTGCATCCGCGTGGCGGTCGCAGAGGAGGTGGGCTACCCGGATTTCCGAGCCCTGGTACATCTGCAGCAGCCGTTGTACCTCCCCCGCCGTTTCATCACGGGGTGCTGCCTGGGTTTGGTCTTCTTTCAGCATGACGATAGTCCTTTTACGGGTTACATCCCGCCCGAACAGCCGGCAGGAGAGCGATGGCAGACAAGATGTCTAACCACCGAAATCCGAAATAAAATAGCGGAAATAACCCGAATGCCGCGAATTGAGCCCGTGTTTCGAAGATTTATTTATCGGTAATACTGAGGCTCAGACCGTGCACAACTGCCCGGTGAGCGGGGATATGCTTCGCTTACGAGAAATGGGCTAGCAAATGCTTCCGGAAATAGTCGGCACTATCCGCCGCGCTCCGCAGGGCACTGTGCGTAAAATTTCCACCCTGCTCGAGGTAGTAGAACTCCAGTCCGGAGCGAACGGGATCCGGCAGCGCCGCAGCGTAGTCGATCGACCCGTTGCCCAGTTCGGTGTAGTCGCGGCTCTCCTTGTGCATGTCCTTGATGTGCCACATCACGAAGCGCCCCGGCTGGTCAGCCACCAGCGCCTGGGGGGTGGTCCGGCCGGCGTGCATCACCCAGTACATATCCATCTGCAGCTTCACGAGCGCGGGATCCGTTTCCTGCAGGATGCGTTCGTAGCTGGTCTTGCCGTCGTATTCCTCGAATTCGAAGCCGTGGTTGTGGTAGGCAAAGCCGAGACCGGCTGCTTTGGTGCGTTCGCCGATCGTATTCAGCAGGTCGGGCAGGGCGCGGAAGGTCGCTGCGGTACGTTGTTCGGGGGCCATCCAGGGCCAGGTGAGGTAGCGGAGGCCCAGGGTGTGCGCCCCTTCAATGCACTGGTCGACGAACCGCAGCATCGCATCTTCCCCGGCGTCCAGCAAGGAAGAAAATCCGAAGTGGCCGCTGGAGGCGGTCAGGCCCAGGTCGTCCAGCATCTGCCGGAACTCGGGCGCCGGGTGGCCGTAGAAGGTGCCTTTGTCTGCATCAAACCCGTAGATCTCGAAGTCCTGGTAGCCCATCTCTCCCACCCGACGCAGCGTATCCGCGGCGTCGCGGGTCATGTCCTCATTGACAGAAAAGAGCTGCAGGCCCATTTTAAAGCGCGGGTTCGGCCGTGGCGGGTGGGAAGTACGGGACAGTAAGGTGCCGGCGCCCAGCAGGCCCAATCCGGTGATGAACGTTCTGCGGTGCATAACTCAGGATTTGCGGAAACTACAAAATACGAAGTTCTGCAGCGTAGCCGCGGGCGTCCGGTGATCCACCTGAATGCACTTGATCTTTTCGAAACTGGCCGACAGCCGGCGCGTCATGGAGTCCTGGGAATACTGCTTAACCCGGATGCCACTGCACTTATCGGGCCCCTGCTCCGAAAAGGTTCCGATGACCAGCGCCCCACCCGGCACCAGGCTCTCCCGGGCCGTAGCTAAATACCGTTCGATCTCCTCCTCATCGGTCAGAAAATGGAAAGCGGCGCGGTCGTGCCAGAAGTCGTAGCGCTCCGTGGGGTGGAAGTCCGCGGCGTCCGCCACGATCCATTCCACGGCCGCGGCCCGCTCTCCCAACCGTTCCTTGGCGCGGTTAATCGCCGCGGCGGAAATATCGAGTACGGAGAGGTTGCGGTACCCGCGGTCCAGCAAGCGATCGACCAGCAGGCTGTCGCCGCCCCCAATGTCGATGACACGGGCCTCCGGACCGATTTTTAATTCCTCAACGAACGCCAGGGAGGTCACGGGGTCGGGTTGGTACCAACTCACGTCCTCCAGCTTCTTGGTCCGGTAGATCTGGTCCCAGTGCCGGGTGCGGTCGAAAACTTGCATATCGAGGTAGAAATTGGACGTCCAATATCGGTTTTTCCCTGCGGTCGCCGGCAAAGTGTCCCAAACGTCCACCGAATGTGCGGTTTGACCCCCTTATATTATAGAGGCTCACCCATTTATTCCCTACAAATCACTTCCCCATGGAATGGACCGACCTGATCCCGGGATATTCCGCTTACCAACTGCTCACCAACCCGATCAACGGTGAAGACGTCGAGGACTACGCCGGATGCGCTCCCACCGAGGAAGCGTGCGAATCCGACCCCGTAATTGCTGCCCAGGACTGCGCCCGCTGCGTACAGCGGAAACTGCTGGCCGGGCTGTCCGAAGTGCTGCCCCTGGCCGGTGTAGGCATCGTCAAAGGTGCCGGCGGCATCATCATCAAGGAATTAGCCAAATCCCTCGCAAAGGCGGCGGCGGCCCAAAGCACCAAGTCGCTCGGTGCTGCCTTTCTGGGGCCCATCGGGGTTGGTATCGCGGCACTGTCCGCCGCCGATGCCCTGACCGCGATTTACAAGGCCCTGGACATGGCCAAGGCGGCCATCGATGCCGAGGGACGATATTGCCGGTGCGGTGATGGGTAAGCGTTGAGAAGCCTCTCACTTGCCCTTCCCAAGGTGGCCTGCTCTTGGCACCTTGGTCGCTTGAGGCTAAAACGTGGCCGAAATGAAAGGGGCGCGGACGCGGGTGCCGGGCAAAGCAGGATAAACCTTACGGATTTGGCTGGCGGCAACCGTTCAGTCGATCGCTGGATCATCCATAGATCATCTTGCGGGTCATTCCCCCGTCGATCACGAAGTCCTGCCCGGTCACGAATCCGCTTTTTTCCGAGAGCAGATACTCTACCATGGTAGCCACGTCGAGCGGCACCCCTACCCGCCCCACGGGATGCTGGTCGTGGTCGGCTTGTGAAAGCTCGGTGGGTTCGCCGTCCTTCTGCCAGGGCGTTACGTCTATCCAGCCCGGACTGATGCTGTTCACCCGCACCTCCGGGCCGAGGCTCACGGCCAGCGCGTGGGTGAGGGCAAAGATGCCCCCCTTGGAAGCGGCGTAAGCTTCGGTATGGGGCTCCGACATCAGGCGGCGCGTGGAGGACATATTTACGATCGCACCCCTGCCGGACCGCAAGTGGGGGGCGGCGTACTTGGCGCAGAGAAAGGCACCCGTCAGGTTGGTCCCGATGATCCGGTTCCAGTCCCCCAGGGATAGCTCCTCGAGTGGCTGGTGCACGAAATGGCCGGCGTTGTTGACCAGCCCGTCGATCCGGCCCCAGGCATCAATCACTTCCCGGATCGCGTCGCGTACCGACGATTCCGACGAGACATCCGTCTCCATAAAGCGGGCCTCTCCCTGACGCTCCGCCTCCGCCAGGGCCGCACGGCCTGCCTCTGCGTCCCGCTCGAAGAGCGCCACGCGGTACTGACGGCCGGCCAGGTAGACGGCGGTGGCGCGACCAATACCCTGCCCGGCTCCCGTGATGATGATTACTCGTTTTTCCATTGATCACGGCCTGAGCCGGTTTGATTCTTTTTTACAATTGCCCGCTACTTCAAACCTTCACGAAGGTGCCGTTGCGGTACATGTACCAGAGTATCAGGTAGAGCAACCCGAAACCTCCCAGTACGGTGAGCGCCGGATAGTAGCCGCCCAGGTACGGCTCCAGCCCGTAAAGCAATTCATCGGCGATGCCCGGAAAGCTGATGACGTGGGAGATCACGTAGGCCACGATGGCGTTCATGCCGATCACCTTGAGGGGAAAGGTCCAGCCGGTTCGTCCTTTGACGTCGATTACGTAATAGAACAGGGCCAGGAGCAGGGCACACACCCCGGAAGAGGCCAGGACGAAGGTGCTCGTCCAGATTTTCTTGACGATGGGGTGCCAGATGCCCCAGATCAGTCCGACCGCCAGCGCGGCCGCCCCGCCCGCGGCGAGGTAGAGGGCCACCTTGTTGCGTGGAAGGTCCGACTTGATGAGCTCGCCGGCAAAGAGTCCCGAAAGCGTGGTGGCCGCGAAGCCCAGCCCGCTCAGCAACCAGGTGTACTGCAGGCCGTCGTCGAAGCGACCGAGAACGAGCCGGTCGACGTAAAGGGCGAAGTTGCGATCGAGAAGCAGTTCACTCTGCCCCACCCCGGGGACGTGCGGCAGGGTAAGCAGCAAGGCATAGCCCACCAGCAAACCCGCGAACAAGGCGTAGCGGCCCCGCCGGCTCAAGTGCAGCCAGGCGATACAGGAGACTAGGTAGCCCACCGCAATGGCCTGCAGGGTATTGCTGAAGACGTGAAAGCGTTCCAGGTCCCAGGCCAGCAGGTTGCCCTGTACGATCCAGCCCAGGACGAACAGTATCACGAAGCGGCGGAGCAGTTTCGCATAGATCTCTCCCCGGCGCAGTCGTTCCTGGGTCCGCGCGGAAAGCGAAAACGGGATAACCGCCCCCACCACGAAAAGGAACAGGGGCATGATGATGTCGTAGAAGGTAGACCCGAACCACTCGGGGTGATCGAACTGCCGCGCCACTGCCCCGGTCAACGGCGTATTCACCCCCTCGTAGAGGCTCCAGAAAAAGCGATCCGCAAAAATGATCATCAGCATATCAAAGCCCCGCAGGACATCGATGGAAAGGACCCGCGGCGGCAGGGGGGGCGGCGTATCGTGCATGCAGGGCGACTTGTGGCGCCTAATATACTGCGCGTACCTACCGGTGGAAACGTGCCTCCCACCGTACCTGGATGTCCTGGGTCCGCCCCCCGGCACCTGCGGCCGCGCCTGCGTACCTTACGACCAACCGAAAACGACCCATACATGATCAACAAGCAGCAGATACTCGCCAAACGCCCCACCGGCATGCCCGGCCCCGACACCTGGACCCTCACCGAAAGTGAGGTGCCCGAACTGAAAGACGGCGAGGTCCTCATCGAGCAGCACTACATCTCCCTCGACCCGGCCATGCGCGGCTGGATGAACGACTCCCGCTCCTACATTCCCCCGGTAGGCATCGGGGAAGTGATGCGCGCCGGCACCGTCGGGAAAGTGATCCGGGCCAAAAACCATCCGCAGTTCAAGGAAGGCGACGTGCTCAGCGGCTGGGGCGGCGTTCAGCAGTATACCATTACGAACGGCGAGGGATACTACCCCGTAGATACTTCCCTGGCCCCCATGCCCACTTATATCGGCACCCTGGGCATGCCGGGCATGACCGCTTACTTCGGCATTCTCGAGGTAGGCAAGATCAAGGAAGGGGAAGTGGTGGTGGTCAGCGGAGCCGCCGGCGCAGTCGGCTCCGTGGTCGGCCAGATAGCGAAGATCAAGGGGTGCCGCGTGGTGGGCATTGCCGGCGGACCCGAGAAGTGCCGCTACCTGACCGACGAACTGGGCTTCGACGCGGCCATCGACTACAAGAACGAATCGGTGTCCGCGGCCCTGAAAAGCCACTGCCCGGACGGGATCGACGTCTACTTCGACAACGTAGGCGGAGAGATACTCGACGCCGCACTCGCCCGATTGCGCCGCCACGCCCGCGTGGTCATCTGCGGAGCCATCTCCCAGTACAACAACCGAGACAACGTCAAGGGCCCCTCCAATTACCTGTCACTGCTCGTCAATCGCGCTACCATGCAGGGCATGGTGGTAATGGACTACGCCGAAAATTACGCTACCGCCGCCCGCGAAATGGGAGGCTGGATGCAGGCCGGGAAGCTCAAGAGCCGCGAGGACATCTACGAGGGCATCGAAAACTTCCACGCCACCTTCACCCGGCTATTCACCGGCGACAAGCAGGGAAAGCTGGTGCTGAAGGTGAAGGAGTGACCTAGAAATTGGTCCCTACCCCGAGCTGTACCAGACCCGTCTCCTCCTCGGAAAATCCCAGCAGCATACTTACCGTGAAGGAACGCGACAGCGGGATCACGTAGAAGCCGCCACCGTAGGCGGAATGGTAATCGCTGGGCTCCTCCCCGTCCTGCAGGATCTTGCCGCGGTCGTAAAAGGCCCGGATGCCGATGGCGAAGGGGGCGATACGACTGCGGATGAGGGCCAGGGGCGTGCGGAATTCCGTATTGTAGAAGAAATAGCCGTCGCCCACGAAGCGGTGGCGCTGGAACCCCCTGAGTCCGTTCTGCCGCCCCAGGGAGGGCAATTCGTAGAAAGGTGCCTTACCGCTGCTGGAGGCGTAGCCCGTGCGGAAGCTCAGCGAGATCGGGAAGCGGCGGGTACTGAAGTGGATCTCGGCGGCGATCCGGCTCACGCCGAAATTGGCGGCCTCGTCCTTGCCGTATGCCTGCTTGTGGCCGGCTTCCAGCATTACGCCCTTCGAGGGGAAGATCGGATGGTCGCGCAGGTCCACCACCATCTCGGGTTCGAGGTAGGCGAACACCAGGTCGCCGTCGCCGTAGAGCCGGTCCGGGCGATCCAGGATAGTCCCCTCCCGGTCGGTCGTTTTATTGTTCTGGTAGCCGGTGCTCAGGCTCACGAAACTCCGGCCCGCGAACCGACGGCGCAGCGCGCCCTCCACTGAAAAATGCTGCAGGCTGACCAGGTAGTACACATTGCGGTCGAGGTTGGGATCCTGCACGGAGGTATTGCCCAGGCCGTAGAAGAAGTTGTACAGATCGGGCCGACCGAGGCGCGAGGCCAGTACAAGATCGGCGTAGCGCAGTACCTCACCAAATTCCACACTCGCATCCAGGGCGGCGTTACCCAATGAGCTTGCCTGGGCAAAGAAACGGTAGCGGGTGCTGAAGTCGCGGCGGGTGAAGCTGCGGCGGGTGTAGGTCAGGCCTACGCCGAGTTGAGCGCCGTTGTAGGTATTGAAGCCGGCACTGGCCAGGGGGGTCAGGGTGTTGTATTTGAAGGCGGTGCGGTCGTAGTAGTAGAGCTCGTCGCGCCAGCTCTTCACGAACTTCAGGCCGGGAACCGCGACGTCGGGCTCGGCGGCATCCTGGTCGTCGTAGACGAATACTTTTTCCGGGTAATCATTGGGGTGGCCGGCGTTGAAGGCATCGTCGCCCTTGCCCCCGATGAGGCGTACCCGTATTTCATCGCCCACCTCACCGCGGGTGGCGAAGGTGTCGTCGTCGCCCAGGCCGTAAACCCTTACTTCTTCCGTTTCCCCCGGCAGGAAGGTGCGTTGGTACAGCACCTGTCCTTCGCTTTTCCCCTTCAGGTCGATGACCGTAACGGTCAGTCGCCCATCGGGCAGGGCCTCCAGCAGAAAGGCTTCCTCGTCGTTGGTCCCTACAACGTCCACGATCCGGGCGTGCAGCGCGTAGTAGGCATCCGCGTAGGCCGGCAGATCGTCGCGTCTTCGCTTCAGTTTTTCGAGCAGGATGGCTTGCTCCCGCCGGTACTTCTCGGACTGTGGCCCATCGGATACCGGGTCGGGCACCTGCGCCACGGCCCGGGCGAGGACCTCATCGGTGAGGGCCGATTGAACCATCGCCGCCTGTTCCCGGTAAGTTTCCCGCGACACCCCACTGAGCAGCAGGCGATCCATGTGCCGGGCCTGAAAGGTGAGACTGCGGATATCGGGCTGCCCGTAGCCGAAGTTTTCGAGGTTCGGTACCGCCCAGCGCCGGGAAGCCAGCCAGGGGAACAGTCCGTCGAGGCGGGAGAAGGCATTGTCCCGATCGCGAGGAATGGGCCGGATCCGGTCCACGCCGCCTTCCTCGTACCGGGCCCACTTCCAATTGTCTTCGTGCTTCGACCAGTCGCCGATCAGCAGGTCGAACAGACGCGCGCGGACGAACTCCGCATCGTCGATCCTTACCTCCTGGTCGTCAAAACGGCCGCGAAAGAGTTCGAAGCTTTTCAGGACCTCGTCGGCGCCGAATGTGCCTTCCCGCGATTGCTTGCGACTGTCCCCCTGGGGCCGGATCTCCAGGGTACCGAGCATGTTGCCGAAGGTGGCGTTGTAGTCGCCCAGCAAGGGATCCGGTGCGAGGGAGTACAGGGTCGGCGTGGCGTGGAGGATGTCAATTTCCTCAAGCAGGGGCGCTACGATGACTCCACCGTAGGGGTGGCCCGAGGAGGTTTGGTCGCGTACCGCATCCCCGATCAGGGTATTGCGCAGTTCGTAACTGAAGGTGCCGGAAGGGTCCTTGTCTACCGACCGGAACGCATAGCTTTCGCCGCCCGGCGCCTGCAGCACCAGGGAGGTCGTCTGCCGGCCGCCGCCTTCGCGTACCGGTTGCAGACCGCCGGAAACTTCCGAGAGCCGTAACACCGGCACTTCGACCTCCGTGGTCCAGACGTCGCGGTAATGCCGGCCGAGGAACCATTCCCCGAGGGCCGAACGGCGGTACTGCGGTCCGGCGGCAAGTTGGACGGTAGGGGTGGCGGGGGGCACCACTTCCGGGGAGGCCACGGTATCCGTAGGACAGGGCGGGTAGGCGGGGTTGCGGGGCAGCTCTCCGCCGCTCTCCTCGCAGGGCGACCGGTACAGCCGGGTGGTCCACTCGCCCGGATTAGCCGTGACGTAGCGGTAGTCGACACTGCCGTCGGTGGCGAAGCGCAGTTCGGTGAAGCCGGGGGCGCGACTCGTATGCAGGGCGGGTTTGTGGCGGGCCACCCAGGCCCCGGGTCCGGCGGCCCCGGCGTTGACGATGTAGTTGCGGCCGAACCTGAGCAACTGCTGGCTCTGGTCCTGCGCCCCGATAAAGAGCAGGCCCTCAAACTGGCTGTTGTAGTCTTTCAGTTTATCGGCCAGTTCCGCGAAACGGACGTTGGTCAGTTCTTCCGGCGTCCCCACGTTCTGCCGGTACGAGAGGGCAAAGCTACCCGCCACCGGGGGCAGGAAATGATCCCGCAGGGGAAATTTACCACCGTAGCGACCCTGGGAGACCGGCGGGTAATGACCGGCGAAGATGATGTTCTGGTCCAGGTGCTCATCAATGGTGCTGACTATCTCGTCGAAGGCAATAGTGGGCTCGGCAAAGTCGCATTCCGCATCGGCCGGTATGGGCTTTTCGAACGGGTGGTTCCACCACTGGGTATTGAGCATTAGCAAGCGCACCGTGGGCGAGAGTTCTACCGTTTCGGGGCCGGGGCAGCCCTTGTTGAGGGGCCAGTGCAGGTTATCCAGGTTCTGATTCTCCAGATAGGATTCGAGTGCCTGGACGCACGCCAGGCCGTTTCGTCCCGATTTGTCCCAATCACGGTCGCCGGGCAGCAGGTAGAACTGGGTCCGGGGGTGATCCCGGATAAGCTGCAGCAGGGGTGCCAGGGTCGGAAAGGCCGCCGCGTCGGACTCCCCCCCGGCGCCGTAAGCCAGCATGGCCTCTGTGCAAACCGGAAAGTAATCGCCGGCCAACAGGACGGCAACCGGGTCGCCCGGAACATCAATGCGCGTCCCGAGGGCTTCGTAAAAGGCGGGAGTGGCGTTGTAGGTGTTGCCGGCAACGAGAAGGCGCAACTGGGCGGGAAGCAGGGTCGGGGCGACCAGGAGCAGCCCCGCCAGTACAAGTAGTTTGTTCATAGCCGAATAAATGGGTGCCGTCGAATTCATTCACCTGTCCGCCGCGCCGCTCGATTTCTCCGGTAACCGCCGAAGGGAAGTGGCGCGATCAGCAGGCGATCACCGTTCCGGGTCAGCGCCCGGCATGCATTAATTGCACACTAATATAACCCCCGCGGGTGACTTTCGGAATACCCTGCAGTAGCCCTTTCCGATCGGGCGGGGCTCCTTCAAAGTAACTTCTATCTTCGCGCAACTGCCCCCTACTCCACCCTGAAAAACTGGCCCGTCCACTCCTTTCGGCCCGATCGGAGGCGCAACCAGTACACTCCGGGCGACAGGTCGCCGATCAATAGCCGTCCGTCGGTGAGTTGCACCCTGCGTACGGTGCGGCCATGCTGATCGTACACCCACCCGCGATAAGGGCCGGTGCCTGGCAGGTCGACATTGAGCGTATCGCGGGACAGCGTCGGCCACAGGCGCAGTGGCTCGGCTTGCAGGCGGGCAACCCGATTGGGCATCTCCGCGAACAGCCACCGGTAGGCATCCTCGAATTCTCGGGCCCAATACCACTCGGCGTGCTGGCCATCGGCGTGTAGTTCGGTCCGCAGTTCGCTGGTCCCGAAGCCGGCCTCCCGCAGTACTTGCGCCATGCGAAGCACATCACCCGTGACGTTGTTGCTGCCGGAATTCTCTTTGTAGCCCGCCAGCAGGAAGTAGCGTTGCGGCGCCCGACGGCCGGCTTCGGCCACGAAGTCGTAAATATCCCCGGTGTACCACAGGCTCGGAGAGAAAACGCCCGCCCGCCCGAAGACATCGGGATGCCGGGCGGCGGCGTACAGCGAGAGCAGTCCGCCCAGACTGGAGCCCATGATTCCCGTGTTTTCGGCGTTGTCCCGGGTACGGAAATGGGTGTCCACGTAGGGCTTTAGCGTCTCGACGATAAAGTCGACGTATTCCGCTCCCCGCCCTCCGCCGTAACGCGCGTTGGCGTAGGGCGTCAGTTCGTTGATGCGCTCCGCACCGCCATTGTCTATTCCTACCACGATTACCCCGGGGTCGCCCGCGGCGTACAGTGCGTTCAGGGTTTCATCCACCCGCCATTCTCCGGAAAAACTGGTGGCCTCGTCGAACAGGTTCTGTCCGTCGTGCATGTACAGCACGGGGTACCGACGGTCGTCGTCCGCATAGTCGGGCGGCAGGTACATCACGATCCGCCGGTAGCGATCCAGTTGCGGCAGGTAAAAGGCGGAATCCAGTACGATCACATTCTCCGCGGCGGTGGAGAGTTGGGCGCCGCCCCCGCCGCCGTCTTCCCAGCCGGCGATAGCTACTGCTTCGACCTGCTCGCCACCAGTATAAGTTACGCTGCGGTTCGGCCGGTTATTTCCCTGAGCGGTGCCTTCCACCGTGGCCCAGTCGCCTCGGGTGATCTTGTACTCGTAAGTGTCGGCCGCCAGGTCGAGGCGCAGTTCCCACTTCCCATCGGCGTTCTGCATCATTTGGTAGTCCGCGTTCCCCGGTGTCCAGCCGTTGAAACTGCCGGCTACGTAAAGGGTCACGGGATCGGGAGTAGTGGCGGGCAACTCGCTGATCCGCAGGATCAGCTGGGCGGACAGCGTCCACGAACAAAGGCAAAGGAGCAGGGGGGGAAACAGGGGGCGGTACATCGGGCAAGGATAGGGAAAGTATCGGGGTCCGTCTTGCTTCCTTCAGAGGCTTTGGTTTACCACAGATTACACGGGTTTGGTTTCACCGACTCCCCGCGGACTACCCATGCGACGCGTGGGCCACAATCCGCGATAAGTCGTAAAAACGAATCGGTGGAAAACAGCCATCCCACAAAATCGCTACTCCTCCCCCGCCAGCGGCGAGATCATGATGTGCGCCCGGTGCGTACCGGGGTCCATGATCCAGGGGTGGTTGGGGGCAATGGGAGATTCCGGCAGCCCCGTACTCTCCGCCGTGGCGTAAGGCATGTACACCACGTAGCGGTACTGCGCGCCGGCTACCTTGCCCGTTTCCGGGTTGTACCGAGCTTCGGGTCCGTAGTAGATGTGCAGGGTGGAGCCCGCTTTGCCCATGCTCAGTTTGTTGGACTTCACCTCGTCTTCCCGCATCGCAAAGATGTCCTGGGCGCTCTTCCCTTCCGCCTTCAGTTCCCGGCCGCGGGCCATGAAGGGTTCCAGGTCCTTGTGATAACAAGCGGCATTGAAGCCGTCCTGCTTGGGATCGTCGGCCAGGCAGACGAATTCGTTGGTGCCCTCGCGGAGCGTGACGAACTCACCGGCCATATTGTAGCCGATGACCTTGGCGCCGGCCCGGCTGGCCTCGGGAGCCGCCAGCAGGGCCGTTTCCACGAGCGCTTCGTCGGAGTTGATGTCCTGGTAGTTGGCAGGGTCCTCCGCCATGGGTGCGGCTTCGGTTTCGGTTTCGGATACCGCGGTGACGCGTTCGTCGGTTTCCTGCTCGGCGTTGCAGCCGGTAAGGATCAGGGCGAGGAGGAGTAGTTGGATCGTGTTTTTCATGCCGGTTGTTTTTGTGCAGGCCACCACTTGCCTGCCCCCTGCGGCGGGGGCTGCGGTTTGCCAACCATTAAACTAAGCTTTTTCCTCCACAGCCCCGGCACCCGCTGACGAGCCCTCATGAAAAACAGGGCCTGACCGCGGAAACTCCCCCGGGCGGCGGAGCGCAGGTGCCAGAGAACGTGGTTGCGCAGTGGCCTTCGGTTTCCCCAGCAAACCCTAATCTGGGGGTGCGTCCTCCTCCGGGCGGGAATGACCCCCCGTTGGACGGTCGATGGATTTTACGAAGCATACCACCCGCTTCACTTCCCGGAACCCGGCCGCGCCGTGGAAGGCGATGCTGTCCCGGTTCGTCCACTCGGTATCGGAAGCAATCTCGGTGCAGCCCTTTTCGCGGCCCCAGATCTCCGCATGTTGCACCAGGGCGCGACCCACGCCCCGCCCGCGCCACGCGGGAGACACGTACACGCCTTCGATGTAGGCGACGGGCAAGGAGGTGGCACCTTCCACGTAATCGGTCCGCAGGGAAAGTTGAACGAATCCTATGGCCGCCTCACCGGCTAGCGCGATCAGTTGGTCCTGGTACGGGTCGGCCAGAATGTCCCGTGCGGCCGCCAGTTCGCCCGCGTAGGACGTTTCCGGCCACAGGGCCACCGCCATTTCGGCCAGGGCGGGCAGGTGCGCTTCCGTTGCTGTGATTATCTCCATTTCGGGGGGGTGCACCGTTGGACGGTGGTATTCTACTCGCGTGCTAGTCTACCTTTTGTATTTCCGACCGCTCCGAAATCCCGCTGGCGTTGAAGGCTTCGATCTGGAAGTAGTAGGTATCGGCGCGGTCCATGCCGGTGAAAAAGTAGCCATTGTCGCCGTACACCATGATGCTGCCGTACAGCTTCTCCGGGTCCTTGCCGAAGTAGATGTTGTAGCCGTCGGCCAGCGGGTTCTTTTGCCACTTGAGCCATGAGGCCAGTCGGTTGCCGGCCCGGTCCGGGGGGGAGCGCAGCACGACGAAGTGCTGCACGGGGTCGGGCACTTCACCGGCCCCCTTCCCGAATACCCGGAAACCGCTGATGGCAAACTTGCCCGTCGGCATGGCGCGGTTCTCCAGTTTGAGGTAGCGGTAGGTCACGGGTTCGGGTAGTTCGACGTAGTCGTGGGGTACGTCCGTCTGGTTCTCCCGCTTGTCGACCACCACTTCCCAATCTTCTCCGTTATCGGAGCCGTAGATTACGTACTGGTGTTTCTTGCCCAGGGTCTTGCCCAGGAATTCCGCGTCCTGATCGGCGTAGTTGACCTGAATGGCGTGGATGGTAGACACCTCTCCAAGGTCGGTCTGCAGCCACTCCCCGGCCTCCCCCGTAGCGGCGCTCCAGTAGGTCTTGATGTCTTCGTCTACGGCGAAGTTGGCGTGCAGTCCGCCGAGGGTGGAGGAGACCTGTACGGGCTTGTTGTAGTTGAGCAGCATCCAGCCGGCAAATAGTCCTTTGGTAAAGTCCTTCCCCCGGGCCTGCGAGGGCAGGAGGGTCGGATAATCGCCGAAGGCCGTGTTGCAGTACATCACGTCGTCGGCGTCGAAGCCCGCGGGCCAGATGCCGATCCGCCGCTCGAAGTTGTTCTTCACCGAAATGAAGATGGTGGATACGTGCCAGTACTGACCGTGCGCGTCCTGAAAAGTGGCGCCGTGCCCGGCCCCGCGCGCGAAGCCGCCCGGCTTGTAGGAGAAGGGATTGTGCGCCTGGTAGCGAAAGCCGTCCAGGGGGTTGTCGCTCACCAGCACCCCGTCGGCGTAGCCGCTAAATTCGGTGCCCGGAGCGGCGTACTGGAAGTAGTACTTGCCGTTGTGCTTCGTTACCCAGGCGCCCTCCACGAAGGGGGCCAGGAAGACGTTGTCGTTGTACTCCCCGAAACGCTCCCAGCCGTGGTCGTTGGGGTGCAGCTTCATGATGGGCCGGGTGAGGCCGGTGGTCTGAAGGTTATGGGTGTGAATTTCGGTACCCAGCAGCGGGAACTCGTTGCTGGAGCCCCAGTAGAGGTACAGCTTGTCGTCCGCCTCCTCGTAGAAGAAGGCCGGGTCCCAGGCCCCTACGTTCAGGGTATCCACGGCGATCTCCCAGTCATCCCGGGTGGGGTTGCCGCTTTTCCAGACGGGGAAGTCCAGTTCCCAGGTGGAGCCGTAGACGTAGAGCGAATCCCCCATCACCCAGGCCGCCGGGGCGTTCAGGTCGTGGGTGTATTTATCGTCGAGTAGGAATCGGCGATGGACGAACGTCCAGTCGAGCATATCGGCACTGTACCAGTAGCCTTCCTGATTGGTGGAGAAGAGGTAGAGCGTATCCCGGAAATTGACGATCACGGGGTCTGCCGTGGCCCGGTGCCGCCCCTCAACCGAAAACCGCTCGAAGGGGGTGTAGCCGTAGTCGATATTGACGGGGTTGCAGTAGGTCCGCTGCTGGGCCTGGAGGCAGCAGGACCCAAACAGGCAGAGTAAGAGTAGCAGGAGTGGCATTCGCATAGATCACTTTTGGGCGGGGCATGGCCCTCGTTTCACTAAGGTAGGCCGCCGGACCTCGTTACTGCCGCGGCGGTATCTCCCACCCTCCGGCCGAGTCGAACTCGGCGGCATCGGCGTTCGAGGTGGCATCGATGAGGAAACGGTACCCAACCGGGGTCGGCCTTACGACGGTGGAAAACTTTCCGTAGGAAACGAACAGGGGCTCCCCATCGGCGGCCACGGCGGCCAGCCGATAGTATCCGTTGTCCAGTCGTTCCTGACCTTCCGACTGGCGGTCCACCAAACGGAAGGTCAGTACGAGCCTTTGGTCCCTTTCCCGGACTCCGGCAAAAAACGATTCGAAATAGGCTTTGATCCGTTCTCGCCCCCGCAAGGATTTGGCGGGCTGACCGTCGTAAAGATTCAGCAGGTAGGCACTGTCGAGATACAAGCGGGTGACGGCTGCGGCGTCCAGCCGGTCGTAGGCTGCGGAGAATTCCCGGTACAAATCATCGGGCGTGGCCTGAGCGTAGCACTTTCCGCAAACGAGCCAGAGGAACAGAAAAGCCATTCGCATGATCGGGGGATTTTCAGCAGGGCTCGGATCGCGGGGTGTGGTCTAGGAAAAGCGATCCGGAAAGTATTCTCCGAGCATGCTTTCCAGCAGGGGTACGGTGAGGGGCTTGTTGTAGAAACCCTTCACCCCCGGCATCCGGTTGGCGCGCTTGCGGTCCTTATTGTATTCGGAATAAGTCAGGATGAGTACGACGGGGCGTTGTTCCTCGGGTATGTCTAGGGCATTGTACCGGTCCATGAACTCCCAACCGTTCATGGCGGGCAGGTTGATGTCCAGAAAAATGAGGTCCGGGAGTCGCTCCGGTTCGTCCTTCCACTCCTTTACCAGTTCGTAGGCTTCCAGGCCGGTGCGGGCTACGGTGATCTCCTCGGCGCATCCCAGCTTGCTGATGATTCTTTTTTGCAGGAACACGTTGGCCGGGTTGTCCTCCACCAGTAAAACCGACAGCAACTTGCGCTCCGAGGTCATGTGGCCAGGCTTTTGTTGATCGTAAAGTAAAAGGTGCTACCTACTCCTACTTCTGAATCTAACCAGATCTTACCCCCATGGAGTTCGACGATCTTCTTGCAATTCGCCAGCCCGATGCCGGTGCCCGGATATTCGTCGTTGCTGTGCAGCCGTTGGAAGATGACGAAAATCTTTTCCCTGAACCGCTCTTCTATCCCGATGCCGTTGTCTTCCACGAAGAATTCGTACTCATTTTCCCGTTCCTTCACCCCGAGGTGAATTTTGGGAGCCACTCCTTTGCGGCGGAATTTGATCGCATTGTGGATCAGGTTCTGAAACAGCTGCGTCCATTCAATTTCGAAGACGTTCACGTGGGGCATGGGTGAGTAGCTGATCTCGGCTTCCGTCTCCCTGATGGATTTCTGGAGGCCGTTGATGATTTGCTGCATCACCTTGTTGGTGTTCACCATCCTCTTGGTGCGGTTCTTGCCCACCTTGGAATACTGCAACAGGCTTTTGATCAGCAGCGACATGCGGTCGGCTCCGTCGCGGATGTAATCGAGGGCCATGCGCGCCTCCCCCTCGAACTTATCGCTGTAGTCTTCCTCGAGGATCTCCACGAAACTGATGATGGTACGCAGCGGCTCCTGCAGGTCGTGGGAGGTCAGGTAGGCAAAGAGTTCCAGCTCGAGGTTCTCCTCTTTTTTCAGGTGCAGCTCACGGGTGCGGTCTTCGATCATGTCTTCGAGGATCCGGACCTTGCGTTCCGCTACTTCCAGTTTCTTCCGGTACCGCTCGATCTTGTCCGCTTCACTTTCCATTCCCCGGAACAAAGTTTAGGTGAAAATCGCAGAACTCGACGCCATCCCGGGTATAGATGCGGTGCGTTTGATCGATGGTGTAATCAAAATATTCGGCCACGCCACCGATCAGTCCCTCCATCATATGGTACAGCTTGCGCTTGGAGTAATAGGTAATGATCAATTCCTGCTCCGAAGGTTCTTCGTATACGAAGGTGGGAAGGTAGGTATCGGTGTACAGTTTTTTCACCTCTACGTGGACGACTTTTTCGATGGTTTTCAGGAAGTCTTTCGGATGTTGATAGGGAGTTACGAATACCGGATACCGTTCCACTAACTTGAAAAAGGCAAAATGTCCCAGTTGTCGCATAAAATCCTGTTGGGTGCACCCGAGTTCGCGGATGGACTCCCCGATGATAGCGAGGAAGTCGCCGTCGGGATAAGTTCCGGGTGCCACGAAGGGTTCGCGGGTAGAAATATCGCTCGCTGTGAAGATCCTTTCGGTCCTTTCTTCTCCCACCCGATCTTCCAGGAAATCCTCCAAAATATTGAACATCACTCCTTTCATCCCGACACACTTTGACAGTTATTCCTTAATCAACTCCGTGCGGCCGGGATCAATTGACCCACGGTCCGCAGTGCGAAGGTAACCTGTTTAGGGCCACCACGCCTGATCGGGGTCCGTAAGGGACGGTCTCCGGGGGCGGTGGTCGGTCACTTGCGCAGAATGAATCGCTTGCCCGCATCAATGGACGAATTGCGGTACAGGCGGTAGGCAATGTACACGCTGATGGCGATGAGCACCAGCAAAACCACCAACTTCATCATTATCGGGAAGGTATTCAGTCGGGGGCCGCCGATCTCGGTGATCAGACCGGTGACCACCTCGTAGATCTGGAAGATGGAGATCACCATCAGCAACACGTTCACCCAAAACTGGTAACGGTGATCCAGGTTGGCGTTGCTCTCATCGATGAGGTTGTCGATCTGTTCCAGGTTGGCCAGCGTCCGCGTGCGCTTTTCGAGGATGCCGCGGTGCATCAACCCATATTCGAAGAGGTCCTGCTCCGTCGGGTACTGGAACACGTTCGGCAGGAAGTCGATGTTCAGCAGTTGGCGGATCTGCTTTCGGCTGGCTTCCAGCTTGCGGATGTCGACCACGCTCTCGTCGCCCATCACCTCCTCCAGCACCGCCTGACTCCTCGCGAAGGCGTCATTCACCACGTATTCGTTGTGGGCCAGCACGGCACTCGGGATCTGCAGGTAGGGGTTGATGCCGATCGTATTGACGGAAGCCGCGAACACGCTATCGCCGTAACCGAAAGAGGACAGCACCCCGCGGTTGATGGTCAGGAAGGAGCTTTCGGTAGCGCTGCGTGGAATCAGGGTATCGCTGACTTCCTCGAAGCCCATACGGTCGAAGTCCAGGATCCCCAGGGTGATGCCGCAGAAGGCCTCGAAGACGTATTCCGCGTGCTTGTTCCGTGCGTACTGCCGCTGCACGTCGAGAGAGCTCACCTTCTTGCCTTCTTCGTTGCTGCGCAGGTTCTCGAAGAGCTGGGCCAGCACTTCCCGGATCCGTTCACCTTCTTCTGCCGACCCCGCCGCGGTAAAGCGGCAATAATCCGTATCGATCCCTACGATCCCGGTCCGGATGGCGTCGATCGACAGCCTTTCCGGCTGCTCGGTTTCACCGCTGTGGTCCTGCCGCTTTGCGTAGCGTATGCCGGACAGCTCCTCAAATAACTCCATCACGTTCAACTCCTTTTCCTCCCGATCCGGGATGACGAACTTGATATTCCGGAGCTCGCGAATCTTCTCCCCTTCCGACTTGCTCTCCTGGGAGCCGCTGAAGAATTTCATCAGTTTGATCAGGTCGATCTCGTCGATCCCGGTGCCCTCAATGGCGGAAAATACCAGGTGCCAGACCCGGATCTCGCTGCTGAAGAAGTAGCTGTAGTTGAGGAAGACCTTCAGCCGAATCTCCTTGACCACCTCGTGGACCACCTCTCCACCACGGCGACACCGCGCCACCGTTCTGACCGTAGCGTGCTGCTGTTGCTCCCCTTCGGCCAACACATAAAACATCTCCTGCCTTCCCTCGGAAACGAAGGTGACCGTCTGGGGGAACCTGACCATTACCTCCCGGAACTTTGGAAAATTGAAGCAGCGGGTGTAGAACGGTGGGGCGGACTGGTAGGCGTACGACAGCAGGTCGGTCTCGAAGGAGTGGGTCACTACGCAGAATCGGTCGTTCTGCTGGTGGGCCGACAGCGGATCGGCGTTGTCGGCTCGACCCAGCAGGGGAAGAAAGGCCCCCGAACCTCCCCGTCGCAGCCCCGCCCGGTAGTACGACTCGTCGACGAGGAGCTCCAGACAAACGGATGCCCGTCCGAACACCAGTTGGGGGGCCTCCTGCCGGGGCAACTGCTGCAGGTAGGTGACTCCGGAAGCGGCGTACGCGTTGCGCAGCAGGCTTTCGTACATCCCCTCAATCTCCATGGTTTCGAAACCGGGTGCTGTTCCCGGCGTCCAGGTTGTTGCTTTATCGAGTTCGGTTTGAAGATCCCCCCGCAGGGCCTCCAGGCTATGGTAAAATTCCACCAGGAAGCACAGCAGGGTATTGATACTTAGCAAGAAGACGTCGCCGGTCAGTCGAGGGAAGGTGCACAGGTAAAGATTGGTGACCGGCCCCTTTTCGCTGTCCAGCGGGGGCTGTACGTAGTCGATGTCGACCCGTTTGGCACCCAGCTGGTAAAAGGCGGTGAGCCGGTCGGCAGGGGCCATGGAGTCGTTCCCGACCGGGGTCAGGAAGGGATTGTTCGTCTCGAAAAAGACCGCCTTCACGGGTCTTCCCTGCGATTGGAAGTGCTCGACCAGGGCCGGGATCCCCCGCTCATGGTCGGTTTCGATGAGGGTGCGGGCGATGCCGGTGCCACGTACCGCCTTGTCCACGAAAAGGTAGGTAAGCATGCAGCAGGCACTGCGCGGGTAATACTCGAAGATCGCGCCGCCCCGCACGCTGCCGTCGATGGTGTAGGCGATAAGGTGGGTGTGGGGATTATCCGAACCCTCCCGGATGCGTCGCAGGATGAAGCGGGGCTCTTCCCGCTCGTTCTCGTCGGGAAAGTTGTCAGGGTGGGCGTACAGCGCAAAGAACGGATCGACCAGCGCGGCGTGGGCCTCCAGGTCGGCGGGGTTGAGTATCCAGTGCAGGGCGTGACCAGACGGTGCCATAGGTGATCCCGTTTTACAACCCGCTGGTGAGATCCCGGGCTGCCAGCGTTAAGCTAGGTCTTTTCCCGACATTGGCGGGTGGTAAAGTTTGGGCCGGGGAGCCTGTCCTACCTGGCGCTTTTCGGACTTTTCCGGCACCCGCGTCCACGCCCGAAAACCGACTACTGCAGGGCGTACAATTCGATGGGTAGGCCATCCGGGTCGTTGAAAAAGGTGAAGCGGCGGTCCGTAAACTCATCCACGCGCACCGGTTCCGTTTCCACCTGCCGTTGGTTCAGGTAGTCCACCCACTGGTCCAGGTCTTGCACTCCGAACGCAAGGTGCCGCAACCCCCGGGCCTCGGGGCGCTTTCCTCGCGGTAGACTTCCCGTACGATCTCGAGGCCCAGCACCTCAGTATAAAAACGCTTCGAGCGCCCGTAGTCGGAGCAGATGATGGCGATGTGGTGGAGGCGGTCGGGTTGCATGGTATTCATCGGGGTCAGTATTATGCATTGCCGCGCCACCG
Organism: Neolewinella litorea; assembly: GCF_004803465.1. GTDB lineage: Bacteria > Bacteroidota > Bacteroidia > Chitinophagales > Saprospiraceae > Neolewinella > Neolewinella litorea. The sequence goes on from NZ_SRSF01000011.1 coordinate 69,628, forward strand.
CCCCGGGTAAAGCTCCCGGTACATGATGTAAGTATCCACCAGCCCCCGCTTCGCGTGGCGGAAGCCCTGCGGCGTGGTGCCGATGATGCGGAAGCCGAACCGCTGCCACAGCTTCACCGCCGCCACGTTGGTGCTCACTACGATGTTGAACTGGATGGCGCGGTAGCCGCTGCGGTGGGCGAATTCAATGGAGTGCTCGCACATCAGCTTGCCCACGCCCCGGCCCCGGGCCCGCTCACCGACCATGTAGCTGCAGTCCGCCACGTGGTCGCCCAGGCCAGGCTGGTTCGCCTTGAGGATGTAGGTGCCCAGGATTTCCCCCTCCGCTTCGACCACGAAGGTGTGCATATAGTCGGCGAACCAGTACCGCTGCAGGTCGGCCCTGGGGGTATCGGGGGGATAGACGTAGGTATCGCCGGTCCGGATGACGGCTTGAAAAATATCCCAAACGGCGTCGTAATCCGACGGGGTGGCTTCGCGAAGGTGCATGTGAGGAGGGGGGTTAAGGGGGCAATCCGCCGCTAAAATATCCGCCGGAAGGCTTCTCCGTCGAACTCCACCACGCTCCCATCGTCTAGGGCGAACCACAGTCGCTCCGGCGACAGTGTTCCTTTGAGATGTTGTGCTCCTCCCCTACGGATTGGTAGACCACAGCGAGGCCCCCTGCAGCATCGCCCGGCGGGGCAGCTTCAGGCCGGCCACGATGAGCTCCGCGAAGTCTTCGGGCTGCAGCACGCGGTCAGCGGAATCACGGTCGGCAATGCCTAGCTCCACGGACATATCCGAGGCAATGGTGCTCGGCGTCAGGGTAGTCACCCGGATGTTGTGCTTGCGCACCTCCTTCATGAGGGATTCCGAGAAGCCGATCACGCCGAACTTCGAGGCCGAGTAGGCTGAGGTCTTCGCGTTGCCGTTCAACCCCGCGGTCGAGGCCACGTTGAAGATGTCGCCCTGGTTCTTTTCCACTAGCTGGGGCAGCACTTCCCGGGTTACGTAGTACATCCCCAAGAGGTTGGTCTGTACGATCCGCGCCCACTGCTCCGCCTCCATTTCCAGCACGGTGCCGAAGGCCGCGATACCGGCGTTGTTCACCAGGATGTCCACCTCGCCGAAGCGGTTCATGATCTTCCCGATGCCCATTTTCACGCTCTCGTAATCGCTTACGTCGAAGGCCGCGTAGGTCGCTTCCACCCCGTGCGATTTCAGCTCATCCACCGTGTCCTTCAGTTGCTGCTCGTTGCGGCCGGTGATGGCCACGTGGATTCCTTCCCGTGCAAAGGCCAGGGCCGTAGCCTTTCCGAGTCCGCGGCTGCCGCCGGTGATGATCGCTTTCTTTCCCTTCAGTCCTTCCATGCTCGTCTACTTTTTGTGAGAGGCTAAAGTAGGCAGGGCCCAACTTCCAGGGCGGCGGCGCGCGGGTGCCGGCCGACTAACAGCAGTTCCGGTCCTCCTGGACGGGCGGACACGCCACCGTTCCGTAGCTGCAGAAGACGCAGCAATCTCCCGGCTTTGGCTTCAGCAGCGTGTGGCAGCTATCACACTCGTAGAAATACTGACAGGCGTCCGTTGGCATTTCTTCCTCCTGCTGGTGCCCGCAGACCGGACAGGTAATGATGGACCGGGTGACTACTTCCATCTTTTCAGTTTTGTCTTGTACCCGTAAAGGCGGTCGCAGCGCAAAGGGTTCTCCCCTTCACCGCCGCAGGCCATCCAGAAAGGCGAAAATCTCCGCGTAGGCGGCTGCGAGTTCCTCGTCCGTAGGACTGTGCTTGCCCTGCGGGACGAAGCGCAGCACGTCCCTGCCGGCCCGGAATTTACCCGTGAAGGCCTGGAAGGTATCCGGCGGAATCTGGTCGTCCAGTCCACCGTGCCAGAGGAAGACCGGGGGGTCGCGGCGGTCGAAGTAGTTGACCGGCTCGTAGATAGCCACCGCTTCGGGGTCGGCGTAGCCTTCACCGGAGAACAGGGCTTTTCCGGCCGCGCTGAACAGTTCGTATTCGTGGTCAACGAAGATCCGCTCGATGACGTCCAGCTGGTCCACCGGCCCGGAAAAGTTGATGATGCCGACAATACGGGTGCCCGGGTCCAGCCGGTCGGGATAGGAAGGGTCGTTCCAGGACAGTCCCACGTTGGTGGCGATCTGGGCTCCGGCGGAGAATCCGGTCACGATCACCCGATCGAGTTCCAGCGAATAGGCATCAGCTTGGTTCTGGAGGAAGTTCAGGGCGAGGGGCAGATCGCTCGTCGCGGTGGCGATGCCGCGTTTCAGGCGGTAGTTCAGGTTGACGACGTTGAGCCCCTTGCGCAGGTAGGGCTCGATGTACTTTTCCTCCTTGGCCTTGTCGCTCAGGTAATACGCCCCGCCGTGCAGGAATACGATGGTGTAATTGTGCTTCCCGTAGGAAGCTGCGGTTTCGGAAAGGTAGATGTCCATCACCTGCTCGGGATCCGATCCGTAGGCGACGTTACGGTAGACGGTGTAGGATGCTTCGATCTGGCTTGCGGATTGGTCGGGCAAGGAAGCCAGGCGCGTCGCGCAGGAAGAAAGGAGGATGACGGCGGCGACCATCCAGCAAGGTATTCCGTAGTGCATCATTACCCGTTTACCCTAAAGCTAGGGGATGTGAGGCACTCAGCCCAGCAGTTTCTGCTCGCTCCCCGCCTCCAGCACGAAGGACGGGCTGTGAGCGTCCACCTTCAGTCCCCAGCGCTCCAGGATGGGCAGTTCCAGTTGCCGTTCCCGGTATTCGTCCGGCGACATGATCGGGATACTGTATATGATGGGGTAATAGCGCCGACAGGCCGGACAGATCAGCAGCCCCTCCAGGATATCGCCGTTTTCATTTTCCCGGAAGATGTGGGCGTGCAGGTCGCCCTTGTCGAAGGGGCAGCATAGCTTGTTCAAGAGGTCCTTCTGCATGGGTTTATGGTTTTAACTTTTGTAATGCCAGGTGGTAAGCGTTCACCGCCGCGGCCGGGTCCGCCGCGTCCAGGATGCCCGAGATCACCGCCACCCCGTCGAAGTCCAGCCCCGCCAGCCGCGACAGGTTACCGGGCCGGATGCCGCCCGACACGAAGATGGCCACGTCGGTGACGGTCCGGGCCGCCCGGATGTTTTCGGGGCGGACGATCTCGCAACTCCCCACAGAGGAGGAAGGGAATACCGCGCAGAAACTGATGTAGTCCGCGCCCAGCTCCCCCGCCCGTTTTATTTTTACCGGGTCGTTGCCGACCGTCACCCCGATAATTTTTCCGCCCAAGGCCGTGCGGATCGTAGCCAGGTCCGCGGGGATTTCGTCAAAGTGTACTCCTTGCAATTCCGCCTCAAGGGCCAGCGCCCAGTCTTCGTGCATGAGCACCGGCACCCCGTACTCGCCGCAGCGGGCGGCAACCTCCCCGAGGAAGTCGAGCTGTTGCTTCCGCGAGATCCCTTCCGTCCAGTGGTCCCACACTTGCACCAGGCCCAGTCCGCCCTCCAGGGCCCGGGCCAGCTGGCGGAGCAGTTCCGGCCAATCCCTTTTGGGATCGACTACCAGGTAGACGCCGTGGGGTCGTTTCATTTCCATCCCGCTGCGTACGCCTGGTAAAATGCCGCCCAGTAGGGGTCCTTGCCGTCGAAGGCGAACGCTTTCCGGCGACCGTTGGCAAGGAGCGTTTTGTCTGCCGCTTCGGTAAAGTGGCCCACCGCGGTTGCCGGAATCCCCGCCGCAGCCAGGGCGTTCCCCAGGGCAGCTTCCGCCGCGGGGGCCACGGCGATGAGCATGGAACCCGCGCCCACGGCAAACAAGGGATCGATGCCGAACACTTCGGCCACGGCCCGCGCTTCCGGCTCCACCGGGATCAGTGCCGGGTTAACCGCAAACCCCAATCCTGCAGCCTGCGCCATTTCGTCCAGGGCCCCCAGCACCCCGCCTTCGGTGACGTCGTGCATACCGTGCAGGTCCAGGTTGGCCGTCAGGGTGGCCGCGGCGATCCTGCTTTCCTCCAGCACCGACAGCTTCCAAAAGTTCTCAGCGGCCTTTTGCTGTACCTCTACGCCGGCCCGGTCCTTCACCGTTTCCGGAAAGGCCATCGCCAGCAGGGCGGTGGAGGAGAGGGCGGCCGATTTGGTGACCACGATGGCGTCCCCCGCCCGGGCACCGTTGCTGGTCAGGATGCTGTCGCGCGGAGCGGTCAGGAACATGGTGCCGCCACCGGCGAGGGTCGACTCCTGGTCGCCGGACTGCCCGGTGTGCCCGCCCGTAATGGCAATGCCGTGGGCTTTGCACAGGCGGTCCACGAAGCCCCAGTACGCGTTGAAGTCCGTCCGCGACAGGCGCGCGGGCAGGTTCAGGACGAACTGGGCGTACTGCGGCGGAAAGCCCGTGGTGCTCATGTCGTTAGCCAGCAGGTGGACCGACAACCAGGCGGAGACCTCCAGTCCCAGCGAAGGAATCAGCGAAAGCGGATCGCTCGATACCGCCAGGGCCAGGCCGTTGCCCAGGTCGATCACGCTGGTGTCCACGCCAAAGGAAGGCCCCTGGATCACCTCCGGTCTTGGGGCGCCGCAGCGGGGCAGCAGGTCTTCCTTGAAAACCCGCGCGCTCACCTTCCCGGTTTGGTCCTCAAAGGCTCCCATCAGACGTCGTTCAGTTTCACGTGCAAGCCGAAGAAGTCGCCGTAGGGCACCCGCCACTGCTGGGTGGGGAACCACTTGGGCAGCCCCGTGGCGTTCCAGCTGATGGTGTAGTCCCGGTCGGGCAGGGCCTCACGGATGAGGGCCTGCAACGTCTTCGGGGTGTAGAAGGTGGCCGTCACGTAGTAGTTGTTCCGGCCGATGGCCTGCTGCACCTTGCGCCGGATCAGCTTGGGGGTGTTGCGGTTCATCATCCCGAAGACAATCCCGTACTTGCCCACCCGCACCGCCTCCCGGATCACCTGTACGGGATTCTGATAGTACTCAAAGGTGGTCACGAAGGCCAGGGCGTCAAAGGTGTGGTCCTTGAAGGGCATGTGGTGGGAATCGGCCATCACCAGGTCGCCGCCGAAGAGCTGCCGCCCCTGGGCCAACATGAAGGGGGAGATGTCGCCCCCCGTGGCCTCGATGCCGATCTCGTGCCACCAGCGGGTAAAGCGGGTGGTGCCACAGCCGAACTCCAGCAGGGTTTTCACCCGGGCATCCTTCTTGATCAGTTGCTCCAGGGTGCGCTTCTGCCATACCTCCTGCCGCTTGTAGGGGCCTTCGTAGTACTGCTCGTAGCGGTCGGTGTCGTCGCGGTTGAAGAACCATTCCTTCCTGCCCTGCCAATTGCGCAGCTCACTCCCGGGGGTCAGTTCGAAGGTTGGTCTGTCCGTAATCTCTTTCATCGGGTCCGGTTGCTTGGGGTGGTCAAATTACGAAAGGTCGAATATAAGGGCGCGGCGCGCAGGTGCCGGGGAAAGGGCGAATCCAGCCGGAGGCGGATTTACGATCCGCTATCCCTCCCCCAGCGGGCTCATCACGTCGACGACGTTTTTCCAGGAGCCGTCCGCCTGCTTTTTCCAGATCGTCACCGACCGGAATTCCTGTACCACAGGACTGCCCGTGGAATCCGCCATGGTCATTCGGGAATCCTCAATCAGGTACCCCATGTCCCCACTCTCCGATATTTTGGCGCTGACGGGCTCCCAGCTAATGCTGAAATTCGGATCCGCGAAGGAGCCCTCTATCATGCCACGGATGGCCTCCCGCCCCTGCATATCGGGCTGACCGGCGGTAATAACCAGCGCGTCTTCGGCCCAGAATTCCAGCGTTTTTTCTACGTCCCGGGCCTGGGCGGCGTTCGACCAGTCGCGACTGGCCTGCATCAACTGCTCGGCTTCAGCGTCCCGGTCCACGGAGTCGTTGTCGCACCCCACGATCATCAGGCAACCTGCAAATAACAAGAGCTGGAGAAAGGATGAATGTCTCATAGCAAGCACTATTTAAAGTAACCTGCCATAAAATACGGGAAGGATTGGATGCACTGCAAGGGCTACCTGCGGATCGGACGCTGAGCAATAATCCTGTTCCGGGGCAACGCTTTGGGGAAGCGTAAACTAGCGTAAATCGATTCGGGTAACGCTCACCACCTATACATGCCCGTTCATCGGGTCAATTATAAGGGGCGACGATTGCTGGCCGGTTCGCCTGCCCGGGCTTTGCCTATTCCTTCCGCAGCCACCCGACGATGCGGTCGTTGCCGATGGACCAGGTTCCGTTCGCGTGATTGAGGGAATAGGTTTCCCGCGAGTTTCCCAACGGACCGGGGTTCTGCTGAATGATCTCTATTTCGTCGTCGGCCACGGCGGAAACGATGGCCACGTGGCCGTATTTGTTAAAGGCGGTGCCGGCAAAGACCAGCAGATCATCCACTTGCGGTTGGCGCCGGCTGGGATTGGTGTACTGCGTGAGGTTTCTGCGCTTGTTGGGGCTGCCGTCGGCCACCGCGGGGTCAAAGAAGTCCCGGGCGTGACCGTAACTGTCGGGCATGCGGTGATCGAGGTGCTCGTAATAATATCGCTTGACGAACTCTACGCATTGGTACTTCAGTCCCAAATTGTATCCGTCCGGGGTGGTGTTGCGGCCCGTTACAGTGCCTACGGCCCCGTTGTAGTAGACCCCTACCCCATTCAGTTGGTCGATCTCCTGTCCGACTTCCCGCCCCGGGGCTACGTCGACCATCTTGACCGCCCAGAGTGCGGCAACCCCTGCCACCAGCAGGCCGAAAAGGAGAAGTAGGATACGTTTCATTTTCTCTTGCTTCGGTGGAAGTTAGGGCGTGACGGGGAAACCATCATTCCGGGTATGCCTGGCGAACTACCAGTCAGGACCTTTGACCCACCGGGCCCCGCCGTTTTCTTTCCGCGCCGGCGGCGGCAAATGCCGCCCCGACCGAGACAGCGACGTATATCATGCAAAGGGCCAGGAAGCCGGCCGGATCGTCATCAGGGTGGTGTGCTACTTTGATGTAGAGTCCGGCTGCACCGACCAAAAATGCCGACAGGATGGCGCAGTAGCGGATGATCCTCAGGGCCCGCCGCGACTTCCGAGACGGCCATTCATCCCGCCGCAGGTACCCCAGCAACCGGAATACCTGGTACAGTCCGGTGAAAAAGGTGGCAGAAGCCGCGTAGCCGTAGAGAATGAAGGGGTCCAGATATATAGCGGGAAGGTTCAGGTTAGCGGCCCGCCCTTCCAGCAGGGGGAACCAGGCCAGGGCCACTATGGCCGCGACCCCGGTCAGGACGATGGCCATTTGCATCAAGCCTATGAAGATACTTTTCGCCGTCATGGTATTAGATTCAATTACCGGCTGGGCCGCTAGGGATTCACGACAATCAAGTTAGGGGAAAACTGCCATCCGGCGCATGGTATTTCCCCGCCAAGTCGGTGGCTATGCCCCCCTACCCAAAAACCGTATCTCTCTGTGGTCAAGGATATCCCACTTTTCCGCCTCGACCAGGCAAGTCAGGGACTCCAGATAGTTGATAGATTAGGTGATGGCCTCAAGGCAACTAATTTGGTCGAAACCTAACATCACCCGGTCAAGTAGCTGTAAGCCTATCCCTCAATCCAACCAGATTATAGTAGTACCGCCCCTGCTTTGGTTTGCTCTCCGAAGTAGCTCCAACGGGCGAACAGCATCGTTACCCCGGGCCGCGAAATCCTGGTCCAGGCCGATTCAAGCACGCCGGCGGCCGAACTTTTACCTGGGAGTGGTCGGAGCTTAGGGAAAGCGCGCACAAGTACACGATAAGAATGGGCACGCGATTACCCGCAATTGAAAATTAGCGGGTCTCAAATGAGGATTACCGAACGGGGTCGTCTTCTTGGCTACTTCATCCAAAACCATTGGAATACATTATTTTCGAATAAAACCTAAATACAGTCTGACAAACCGTTTTGCAAATTGCCTTTTTTCCATCAACTCCTCCCGGCTGACGTGTTTTTTTACCATCTTTAAAAAATTAAGGCGGGGGTCTAGCTGAATCATAATCCGTGGAAGTAACCGGCTCCGCGCGTAAGATCCATCAAACCATTGAGTGTAGGAACTTCGTTGTTTCTTACTGGAAATTATGTACCTCAAAGCTTGTGAAACAGTAAATGGCGGAGCGAACATACGAATGTTAGATTCCTCAATATTGCCACTATAATAAAGATCTCCGAGTGTAGCGGCCACCTCGGGAGTAGCGTCCTCTAACATTTCAAGCAAAATGGGTGTAATGGCTGCATAAGTGGTTTCAATTTCGGGGTATGCGGCCAGGGATTGACTGAGCGTACGAGAAAACGTCCGGATACCTTTTTTATAGTCGTCCATTCCCCACGTTTCAAGATGCACGGAAGGGGCTTTCAGTACCGGCTCGCAACGTCCGGCATCGTTTTTTTGGTAGCGCAAGGTTGTCCCATGTTCGCATTGCAAAAGTAGTTCCAGGATGGGTCCTTTTCCAGGTCTAATCGAGGGAAACATGTAGGCGGGTACCCTTCTGTTCTCTGCAGAGGTATGCGCACTAAAATAAGTTACCGCCAAATAGTAAGATGTCAGTTTAACATTACCTTTTTTGCTTTTCAATATTTTGAATATCGCATCCTGAAGCGTCCCCCTCCACCCTATATCGACAAACCCAATACGTTCACCCTGGAAAAGCCCTTCCTGCTCAAAATAACAAACGACGGTCTCACGGTAAACTCTCGCCTTTGATTCCACCTCAGCCTTCAGGGCTGAATTACTCAGGAGTTCATTTTGCAAACGGCTTATCAGCGCGTTTGTGAGCCTATTCTCTACGCCGTGATTGACTAGGGAATGCTTCAAATCCGGGTCAAGATAATCAATCAGTACATTCGGCTTGAAATGCAAACGTTTTGCGACAATATTAAAAGATATGGCATTATCCATTTCCTGGAAAATCCACCTGAAGCAACTAGTGGTGAGACAAAAAATTGACGCGAAATACGTTGCCTGTCTGGAAGTGTATAAATACCGGATCTCGATATCGTAGTGAAAAAACGCTATAATTTCTTCTGCTATGATCTTTAGAAGATAGCCATCGCGCGCCAGGAAATAAAGCCGTTTAATTCCTTCATCTACTGCCTGTTTTAGCGAATTATGAACAAACCCATAAAACATAGGCCCGACGAAACTAGCCCCAAGTCGGTAAGACGGCTTAAAATCATAACCTTCCAGGCGTGTTTGCTTACTTGCACCAACAAAAAGTTGCAAGAATAAATTCTGTTCTCCCCTGAAGTAACTCTTTTCAACCTTGCTTAACAGAGAGTCCTGGTAAAAGGTATACTTAACCCCCGCCCGTTTGGCCATAATGCAATCGCTGTCGAAATTATCCCCCGTGTGAATAAGCGTGGAAGGCTGAATATTCTGATCATTGCAGACGTGATAGAAGAGATCTCCGTCAGATTTGCGCATCTTCAGTTCAGAAGAAAGATAGAGTGGAATAGAACACAAGCGAGGGTCCGCATTTTTAAGCATACTCGTGACAACTCCCTTACTGAGATACATATCCGAAATCAGATAGACTTTAGATCCGGAATCAATAATCTTCAATACCCTAGAAACATTTTCTGGTATAGGGTAACAATTCTCAATTTCAATTGTCTCCTCCAATTTTTGAAGGACCTGGAGGTGCTCAGTCTTAACCTGAGGAATATATGAACCTAAAGCCGCATACACCTCATCAAGCGTAATTTCAGGATATGAGCATGTCTCATTGGCTACCTTCTGCGCGTGTACTCGGAGGTTGACGAATTCATCAATAAAAAAATCAGGTAAACCCAATTCAGTTTTACCCTTGAGTTTTTCTCTCATGGTAACAAAAACACCCTTATCATTGGCCAGCTTGCGAGAAATTAGCGTGTCAAAAATATCAAACGAGTAGTTGTTCATCATAGTTAAAATCTAAAATACCAATTAAAAAATCGGTTATTAATTATACAGCATTCTAGCCCTGCTCCTCAGCCAGTGGCTTGGGCTAAACGAAACCATGCCTCAGGACCGGTAGTGCGGAAGTTCATAGTGGACAGACCGCGCAGTTCAGCCTTATGCTCCTTTGCGGCCTCCGTAAAGGTAAACATCGCCGCGCAAACGTCGGGGTGGCCAAAGGCAAACAATGATCAGTGAAGGAGTATAGCGATGAGTCACCAAGTCCATTTGCGCTGAATTTCCGCACCATCGGTGGGGTGTCCATTTGACCAAAATACTTCAAAAGGAGGATAAAATCAAGGTGCTCATGCATTACATCGATATTCACCTCAAGCCCCCTCGTATGCTCTCCCTCGGTCAGGGTCAAGCATTTCGTAGCTCCCGACCAAAGTTTGGTGTTGTTGTCGGGGGGTTACTCCCCCCCCTCTACCACCATGCGAAGGTGCCTGGACTTGTGACATCATTCGGGATGCGTCATACAATAATGCTGTAAATTCCGCTGTCACGCGAATTGATAAACAATACTGATACCCTCTTTTCAACTTTCCGTCACCGCATAGGAGCTTTCCGCGAGTATAGCGGTCCACTCGCGATACGAAATGTTCTCCCAGAGGGCTGTTCATATCGCGGGCTTCTCTGCCCCGATATCAATTACAAATTGCAGTCTGCTTTCTCCAATGCTGGATCGACCAACTGGGGTTCTTTGCCCTTGGGTGAAGGGGCCTCAGTTTCCGGCCGCCTGCTTTTCGACCACCGCATCCGGGGCGTAGTAGATTCCTTTACTTATCCACCGCTGCTGCAGCCTCGGGAGCGCGGCTTTGAAGGCTTCAAAGCTCTTGTGTTCTTTTTCCGTCCACCCCACCTCAGCATAGGCCGCTATCCGCGGAAAGACCAGAAAGTGCATCTGCCCGTCGGTAGGAATCCATTCCCCCCACATCTGGCAGCCGGTGCCGATGATGTTGTCGTGGTAGCTGGGATCGAGCTCCTTGGGGACGGGGTCAAAGGCATACGCTTCCGACAGGGGTATGCTTTCGTAGCTGTAGTCGAGGTAAGTTCGGCTGTGGAGGGAGTTGACGATCTCGAACCCGTTTTCCGCGGCGCGGGTGGCCAGCTCCGGATCCCCTTTCCAGAAGTGCACTATGGTGGAGCTGGCCAGTTCCTGGTCGGATTCGGTATCCGCCGTATCCTGGTAATCGTGGAGGTTGTGGCCCATGATCTCGTTCCATCCCATCATCCGTCTTCCCTTGCTTTCCAGATAGCGGGAGATACCATTCGTAAAGAACACCTGGAGTTCGGCGGGGGTATCCAGCCCGTTATTCGCCATGTATTCCCGCACGGTGGGCGAAGATTTCCAGTGATCGTACTTGACCTCATCTCCTCCAATGTGGATGACGCGGGAAGGAAACAGGCTGACCACTTCATCGAGCACGTCGGTAAGGAAGCGGACCACCTTCGGATCGCTTACGTCGTACACGTCCTGACTGACCCCGAACCAAATAGGTACCTCAATCTTCTGCTTCGCGGTGCCCAACCAGGGGTAGGCCGCGATGGCAGCGCTGGAGTGACCGGGCATTTCAATTTCCGGCACCACCGTGATGTGCCGCGCTGCGGCGTAGGCGACGATCTCCCGGATTTCGTCCTGTGTATAGAATCCTTCGTGCGGCTCGGCCGACTGGATGGGGCTATCCCACTTCAGCGGACCCACCTGTGAGCTCTTCCGTTTGCCACCAACCTCCGTAAGCAGGGGGTATTTCTTGATCTCTATCCTCCATCCCTGGTCATCGACCAGGTGCCAGTGGAATACATTCATCTTGAGGTGCGCCATTTCATCCAGGAGGAGCTTCACCTGCTCCGACCCCTTGAAAAAGCGCCCCTCGTCGAGCATGAACGCGCGCCAGGCGAAGCGGGGGGCGTCGCTGATGGTTACCGCCGGCAATTGGAAGGACTCCACGGAATGGTCGGTCTCCGGCAGCAGCTGCAGCAGGCTCTGCACCCCGTAGAACCAACCGGCACCACCGGAGGCAAGGAGCTCGATTCCTTCCCCTCCCACGATCAGCCGGTAGGCTTCTTGTCCCAGTGTTTCATCCACTTCGAACTTTACCGCCGGAGCGCGGGATCCCGCGTTCCCACCGATGGCCAGCCGTATGCCCGTACGCTCACCGATGGCGTCCTGCAGGACCCGCGCCGCCGCCTCGCTTTGCGCCCCGGCCCGGATAGGGATGCCCCCGTCCAAGGTGAAACTCCCCTCCCCCACCACTACCTCCTGGGGCCGCGGCACGATATGGATATCCTGGGCCGCCAGGTGGAAAGAAGCTCCCCAGGCCAGGGTTGCGAGCAGGAGGATGAGGAAGTTATGCATGGGTCAATGAGCGTTGGTTGCTGAAGAAATCCAGGGCCGGTCTGGAGCAATCTGGATCCCGCTGTCTGGCAGTTTGAAGGTACATAAAGGGCGAGACTGGTGGGCGCCCCTGCGATGGTGTCATTGGTGCGTGTTCTACGGGGTATACACGATGAACGTTACCGTACCGCGTTGTTATTGATTCTTTCAATCATCCCTTTTCTAATCCATTGGGTAACAGCAAAGGACATTACCCAAGCCAACCATAGCCAATATTCATATCTAAATGCCCAATTGACCGCTGGCGGAATAAATACTACCCACTCTATAATGAGCATCAATCCGACTTTTTCGGGCCGTATATTAGAGCCAACAGCATCAAATACTGCCATCACTATGAGGAACCCACTGATTATCAGCAGTCCATAAGTGAGGAACTGTAGCGGTATGGTCAACAAATTCCAAATCAGAACACTACCCCAGCCTTCTTGCTGGACTCCAATGATTTCAAACAATACTAAAGTCAGATACGTCGTCACAATGAACCCAACCAGATGGATCCAATTTGTGGACAATATTTTCAAGGTGTGTTTAATTCTGCTCAACGCGTTGTCTTTTAATTTATTCCAAGGTAGGCCCGGCAGCAACCGTAGGGGTCGAAACACACCCATATTCAGGGCGGACACCTTGCCAGATGCCCGTCATCTGCCGTAGCTGAACGCCATGAACGATACAACCACGACGCCTTGAACTCAAAACGGAGCAAAAGCTTTTCCGCCCACCGCATGATTCTCTACTTGACGGCACCAATCAAAGAACAGGACTGTGATCCATTGCGCACGCGGGGAGATCACGGCCTAAAACATCTGGCTAATGCCCTGCAGGGGTTATTGCTCGGAAGACTTCTGCCCTACTTCCGGATAACTCAACCACCCGAATCCGCTGCAGCGATCGGGTTCAAACGACACTTCTTTGGACATGCTGGGTAGTCGGCTTCCGGCGCTTGGCATACCTGGAGTGAGCGCCTCCGAAACGGAATACTAACCGACGTGCTTCGGCGGGAAAGTGGAGCTCAAACCCACTTTAGAGGGCCCCAACCGGGGCTTATGATGCAGCAACGCGCCACCAATATAAATATCCAGCTTCCCTTTGCATTATCGGGAAATAGCCGCTAATTTCCTTAGGCGGATCGAGGGTTGACTCACTCTTTACGCGCATATTACGCTTAGGTGACGTATGCTCTCTACGTTACATATACCCGATCAACAAGGTTAAATCCGTTTAGCTCCCCTTTGGCCCCACCAGTCCGTGCGGGCCCTAAGGAGCATATAGGTATGTCGCCTGAAGCATCATTTTATCCTAACACCCAATGGCAGTACGACTTACGGAGAGCCGCTTACCCGCAAATTTTACGGCCGCCGATCTGGGTCAGGCCGCTACCGCAACCGACGGTCGCTGCGTATTGGTTTCCTTCATTCCTTCTCCGTTGGTCGTGGGCCGTCCTAACAGCTATGTTCTCTTTGTCACCGATGCGGCGTTAGTTGCCGCTGCTCAGACCTACGAATGGACCTTCCGCGAAGGCGATCACCCGCCGGTGGTGCAAAGCAGCGACGAGGGGGAGACCACTTACCAACCGGTCCACGCCGGACCGCTCACCCTCACGGTGCGCGTGCTGGGGGCCGGCAACGCCGAACAGGCCAGCGTCGCGTTGGCGCAGGCCAGCGTCGCGCCCAATGCCACCCTGGAGCAGCAGATCGCCGCCGCCTCCCAGCAACCCGGCCCTGGCCTCGGCAACCCGGGCGTAGCGCGCGAACTGATCAACGATCACAACGCTTACTACCAGGCCGCCGCTACGCAGTTCGCGGCGGGTGACGAGCAATTCGGTTGCTTCCTGTTCAGTACCGTGTATGACGGTGCACTACGGCAACCCGCCGATCGCCGGCGGCAGCACGTGCAGCAACTGGCCGCATCGCTGAACAACAGCCTGGGCAACTTCGCCGAACTCGCCGCGGAAGCGACGGGCACCTGCGGCATCCGTCTGTTCCTGCTCGCGATGTCGCTGGGTGCGGCGCCGCCCGTACCCTGGACCGAAATTCCCGAAACCCCGGCCGCCCGGCCGCCGGTGGAGGCACAGCTCCGCACCCGCATCAATGCACTGGACCCGACGGTCAAAGTAGACCTGTTCAATTTGCTACGGTTCCCGAAGAGCAACATTTTCCAGTGCGCGCGGCTGTTGGTGGCCCTGCGCGACCGCTACTTCGCCGGCGCCAGTTTCAACGACGTGATCAGCGGCATGTCGGGTACGCGCGCCGTCTGGATCACCCGCCACCTGCGTGAAGGACCCATCCTGAGAAACCCGTAACCCATGAGCTCTACCACAACGGGCAATCAGTCCAGCAACCGGTGCGCCCTCCTGGCCATACCCCCTAACACCGCCCCGACCGGCGGCCCCGGCAGCCCGCCGGGGCCGACGCCTGCGGCCGGGCCGCCCCCTGCTTTCAACGGCATACCCGAACACGTACCCCAGCGTACCTTCATTTCTTCGCCCCGGGTAGCGGGTGACGACTTTCTCGAGGGGGCCCGTACCTACCACCAGAACTGTGGGCTAGCCCCGGTATGGGTCGATTCACTGGCGCATATGGTCCGGCTGTTGAGCGAAGACACGCTCACGCATTTCGACCGCATCCGGCTGGTGACGCATGCCAACGGGGACGACCTGATCATACCGCTGTTCGGACAAAGCACGGTACAGGCGGATCGCCACGCGCTGGAAGACCACCTCAACGGTTTTGCCGAAAGCGACGAGCGGGGTATTCTCTCGATTCTGGATCTCGGCCTGGGGCAGCATTTTTTCAGTTGGTCCAACTCCACGATCCTGGCGGTGATCCGGGCCGGCAATTCGGGCCTGCTGGCGCCCTACGGCATCGCTACTTCGGGGCTGCCACCGGGCGACCTGCAGCGCTTTCTTTTTTATTGCTGCGACCTGGTCTTCGTCACGGCCAACCGCGTCAAGCGCAACGGGAGCAATCTGAACGCGGCCGATAAGAATAGCCTCCTCCGCGCCGTTCGTCGCTTAATCGACCTCACCGCACCGGCCACCGGGGCGGATGCGCTACGCACTTTTCTGACCGGCCGGCCCGTAAACGACCTGGGCCCGGACGCCACTCATACGTTCAACTACACGCTCCCGGCGGGCGCGATGAATTTATTCCTGCTGGCCGGGCGGGCCGCCGAAGCCAGCGAAGCCGGGTTCAGAACCCAACTCACTACCGTAAAAAATCGCCTGGACAGCAATTCCACCCTCGACGTGCGAGGCTGCCGGGCCGGCCAATACACGAGTTACCTGCGGGCCTTGCAGGCTTTTTTCGGCCGTACGGGTAACCGGCCCAAAATAACCGCCCCCCGGTGGTACCAGTTTTTCGGCTCGTGCGAACGCAGTGTCGTCGGGAACAACGCCGAATTGCGCAACCTCCTCCAAACGGGTGCCGATGCCGCCGGGATCCGGGCCGCCTTCGCCGAATGGATGGACCGCAGCCGGGTGCAGGAGCGACACCAACCCTTCTGGTTGGCCCGCCTGCTGCGCAATTCGGGAAACGTCATTCGGTTTTGCCAGCTGGTGTGGCGCGCCGATCTGCCCCCACTCGCTCCACCGCTATCGCCCGTGGGGTGGCCCGCCTTCCTGCTGCTGAATTTCGCACAGGCGATGACAAAAGTGGCCGAATTTTTCAACGTGACCGGTAGCGGGGTACCTACCGCCGCCCAACTTACGGCCCTGCAGCCGCTGGTGAGTACGAAACTGGACGGGTACGCCAGTTTCCTCTTCGCCACGGTCGACGAGGCGAACAAGGCCGCGACCTTCACCGCCCTGAGCCAGATCGATACCGAAATCGGTACCACGCTAGTACCCAATACCGCCCCGGCGCCGCTACAAGTAAGTCAGGTGACCGGCTACCAGGCGGCGCTGATCAACGCCCTGGAGACCACCCAACTGGCCCCCATCCGCAACTTGATGGCGGCCTGCGAAGCCCGCATCCAGGACGCTGCCGATCCCGGCATGTACTACTATATGATCAATGCGGGACTACCGGTTTTTCTCTTTCGCACGGAGGAACGAATGCTGACGGGTCACCGGATCAGCGCCACCCACAACCGGATCGTGGTGCACGCGACGCATCGCGACCCGGCTTTCCGCCAATGGCCCCGCTTGCTGTGGGCCGAGCCCCTGCCGGCCGCTAATACGATCGACACCCTCGTGGTCACCAATGCCGACGCCCGTCGCTTCGCGATGATGGTCCGTTCGGCCGAGCCCGGCGATACCGACGTAGCGGCCTGCCCGCACCCGACTTGCGACCAGGCCCTCGAAAAAGTAACCAATACTCCGGACTCCTTATTCTGACCGCCATGGCCCAGCAAGACGCCTTACAATCGATCCTCGCCGAAGTCGGTCACGCGCTGGCTCCCTTCCGTACCGTCGATTCGCCGGCCCGGGCGACCGCTTTTTTCCGGCAACTGGGCTACGAGATCCCGCCCGGGAACTTCGGCAGTGGCCTGACCGAACTGGCGACGCACACGGGTGAGATCGTGGCGGCCGCCCAACGCCTCGTGGCCACAACTCCGGGCAACGAGGAAGTAGCGGCCGCTATCCTCGACATGATGGGCCGGCTTAGCCTGATCATCGCCGCGGCCAAAAAACTGGAATCCGAGATTGTTGCCGGCGGAGGAGGGGCAATACCCGATATCGACGACCTGCCGCGCCGACTGGTCGATTTTCTGTTGCTCGATTATCTCGAAAGTGAAAAGGCCCAGCTGCACGAAGCGCTGCACCTCATCGGGCTGATCGAGCACGATCCGGTAGCCGGGTCGGGGCAACCCGTCCGGCTCATCAACTGGGATCGCTTTGGGATGATGCTCAGCAACCCCTCGGCAATTTTCGATACTGTGTACCAGTGGAATACGGCCTTCGATGATGCCGAATTTCTGTCCCGCCTGGACAAATTGATGCGGGCCACCTTTCTGCCCGGCGGATTGTACGACCAGCCCGAATCCACCCGCACCCTGCTCGGCAACACCAGTCCGGGATTGAAAGAACTGCGCTTCCCGCTCTTACAGGCCGGGCTAACCGAAGCTACCTACAGCCAATTCGGCATCACCTTCTCCCCCGCCGAAGCCCAGGGTGGCAAAAAAAGGGGCATCGCGCTGCTCCCCTATCTGATGGGGGCGGCGGCATTCGATTTTGCTGTCTGCGAAAGGGGGCAACTGTTGTTCTCCGCTACAGCCGACATCAAGGGCGTAGGGCTGGTGGTGCGGCCGCCATTCGAGGCGGAGGGCATCCTGAACCTGGCCGGCGGCTTTCAGGCCGCGGTGGAGATCCGTCAGCACCCCAATCACGCGCCGGAGCTGATCCTCATCGGCACCGGCGGTGGTACCCGGTTGGCCGTACAGGGGCTGGGGATTACCTGGTTCACCCGGTCGGTGAGCAATCAGCTGGACGTGGGCTTCGAAGGCCAAATTCAGGCCCTGCGCCTGGTCATCGCCCCCGGCGAGGGGGATGGCTTCCTGGCCCAGCTACTTTCCGGCCTGAACGTTGCGACGGAGGCCGAACTGGGTTTTGGCTACAGCCTGCTGAGCGGCTTCTACGTCACGGGCGGGGCAAAATTCGCCATTGAGATTCCGACCCACGTCGAGCTGGGTCCGGTCAAGATCCTGAGTGCTAAACTGGCCCTGCTGATCGCCGATGAAAAATTGCGCCTCGAAGCGGGCGCCAATTTCCGCTTCGACCTCGGACCGCTCCAGGCTACGGTGGAAAACATCGGGATGGGTGTCGATATGTATTTCCGCGCCGGCAACGCCGGACCGCTCGACCTGGTCGTCGGGTTCAAACCGCCCAACGGAGTGGGCCTCTCCGTAGATGCGGGCGTGGTGAAGGGCGGCGGCTACCTCTATTTCGACTTCGAAAATGAGGAGTACGCCGGCGCGCTTGAGCTGGTGTTTTCCGGCTTTATCACCTTGAAGGCTATCGGGCTGATCACGACCCGGATGCCGGACGGTTCCAAGGGCTTCTCCCTGCTGATCATTATCACGGCCGAATTCGGAACGGGGTTCCAGCTGGGTTTCGGCTTCGTCCTGCTCGGGGTCGGCGGGCTCCTGGGACTGAACCGAACGATGAAACTGGAGGCCCTCGCCCAGGGCATCCGCACCGGAACGGCGCAGAACATCCTGTTCCCGACCGACGTGATAGCCAACGCGCCGCGCATCATCAGCGACCTGCGCACCGTGTTCCCGCCCGAGAACGGCCGGTTCCTGATCGGGCCGATGGCCAAGATCGGCTGGGGTACTCCGGCCCTGATCACCCTCTCGCTGGGCATCATCATCGAGATTCCCGGCAACATTGCGATCCTGGGGGTACTGAAAGTAGCACTACCCACCGAAGCGGCGCCGCTGGTGATCCTTCAGGTGAGTTTTATCGGTGCGATCGAGTTCGACAAGAAGCGGATCTGGTTTTTCGCTACCCTCTTCGGATCGCGGGTACTGTTCTTCACCCTGGAGGGGGAAATGGGCATCCTGATGGCCTTTGGCGACGATGCCAATTTCGTGCTTTCCGTCGGCGGCTTTCACCCCAGTTTCACGCCGCCGCCGCTGCCGTTCCCGTCACCCAGGCGGATTGCCTTCGACATTGCCAATACGCCGACGTATGCGATCCGGGTGGAAGGCTACTTCGCCATCACGTCCAATACCGTTCAGTTCGGGGCCCGGGCGGAACTGCGAATCGGCATGTCGAACTTTGGTGTTTCGGGGCACATCGCCTTCGATGCCCTTTTCCAGTTTTCGCCTTTCTACTTCATCATCACCATTTCAGCGTCTGTATCGCTCAAGGCCTTCGGCGTGGGCCTGTTCAGCATCCGGCTCAACTTCGAGCTGTCCGGACCGGAACCCTGGCGCGCGAAGGGCTCGGGATCGCTCGAGCTCCTGTTCTTCTCCATCGAAGCGGACTTCGACATCACCTGGGGCGAAGACCGCCGCGAAACCCTGCAACCCGTCAGTTCGCTGGAACTGCTGACCACGGAACTCAATAAACTGGAAAACTGGACCGCCGAGCTCGCTGGGGCCAACCGCCTGCTGGTCAGCTTACGCAAAATGGACGAAAGCGAGGGGCTGGTGCTCCACCCGGTGGGGGTACTGCGGTTCACCCAACGCGCCGTACCTATCGGCATTAGCCTGGACAAAATCGGTGCACCGGCCGTGAAGGATTACTCGCGGTTCAACTTTGCCAGTGCCGCGGGCAGTGCCTGGGGTAAGGTGGGCGATCCGCGGGAAAACTTTGCCATTGCGCAATTCCAGAATCTATCGGACGCCGAAAAGCTCAGTCGCCCGTCTTTCCAGCAGGAGGTAAGTGGTGCCGAACTGTCGGTGGCCGGCACCACCACGCGCACTGGCTTCATGACCAAACGCACCGTCCGCTACGAGCAGATCGTCATCGATACCAATTACCGGCGTTTTGCACGGCGGCTGGTAGGCTACTTCGGCAGTCTGTTCAACCAGTTCCTGCGCGGCAATGCCGTTGCGCTGTCGCCACTGTCGCGGGAATCCAAACGGCAGTTCGACCCGCTGGAGGAGAAACTGGCCGTGCTACCGGAAGGCTTCGGCGTGGTGACCACGGTGGACAATTCACCGGTCACGAACCTCTTTGCTTCCGAGGCCGAAGCCCGGGAATACCTGCACCTGCGCATCGCCGACAACCCGAACGCCGCAGTGATGCTGGACGTCGTTCCCGAATTCGAAGTCAACCTGAACTAACCGAGCCATGAGCGATCTACCGACCTATTCCTTCCTGCCCTGGTTGCGGCACGGTGTGGCGAATACCATCACTACCGCCGACGTTGAAAGTGGCGGCGCGCCCCTGCGGGCTTCCGTGTCCGTCAAATTGCAGCTCACCGGGCAGCCCGTCGCAACGACTCCCGCCCTGGATCAGACGATCGAAAAGCAGGTCATGCTCTACGGGCCAGGCGATATCGTGGGCATCGAAGCGAAAGCCATCGTGAAGGTGGAACCACGACACTGGATCACCAACTTCGAGCCCAACTACCTGCCCTATATCGAGTTTTACGACGAGGACTTTCCCTGGCGGTACACCCCAGCCGCGCCCGGCCCGCACCACCGCCTACGGCCATGGATTATGCTGGTGGTGCTGAAAGCCGACGAGTTTCAGGACGGCAAGAACGTACTGGACCGGCCCCTCCCCTTCATTACCGTAGCCAAGCAGCGTACCCTGCCACTGGCGGACGATCTCTGGGCCTGGGCTCACGTGCACGTCAACCGCTCGTTGAATGGTGCCGACCCGAAAAAGGTAACGGAAAGCAATATCGATCTGGTCGTTCAGAACCTGAGCGCCACCCTCGCCCAGAACCCCGACCTGGCCAGCGCCCGCATCGTGTGCCCACGGCGGCTGGAGCCCAGCACGACCTACTACGCTTTCGTGGTACCGGTTTTTGAGGCCGGCCGTTTGGCGGGACTGGGACAGCCGCTGCCGCCGGCCCTGACGGCTACGCAGTCCGCCTGGAGCTCGGTCGACGCCGGCGTGGAACTGCCCGTGTATTACCGCTGGCAGTTCAGCACCGGTACGGCCGGTGATTTCGAATATCTGGTACGGCTCCTCCAACCCAAGACGGCCGACCCCCGGCTCGGGAGGCGCGATATGGACGCCAGCCTGCCCGGGGCCAATCTGCCGCCCTGGCAGGAAGCCCCCGGCCTGCCCGCCGGGCAGGAAACCGGCGGGCTCTTCAAGCTCGGCGGTGCCCTGCGGGCGCCGCTCTCGTTTGCGGAATACGAAAAGATCAAAAAATACGAGGAGTGGACGGCCGCTCCGGCCCCCGCGCCGCACCCCTTCCAGGAGTCCCTGGCCGCCCTGCTCAACCTGGAAGACGACTACAAGCGGCTGGCGGCCCAAGTGGCGAACCAGCAAAGTGGCCTGTTCCCGGCCGTACCCGAAGATCCGGATGACCCGGAGGACCTGGACCCCGTCGTCGTGCCGCCGATCTACGGACGCTGGCACGCCAAGACCCCCCGTCTGCTGACCGATGCCGACGGCAATGCGCTGCCCGAAACACACAACTGGATCCACGAACTCAACCTGGACCCGCGCTTCCGGGCCGCGGCCGGCTTCGGTACCGCCGTGGTGCAGGACAAGCAGGAAGATTACATGTTTGCCGCCTGGCAACAAATCGGGGACGTGCTGAAGGGCAACCAGCTCATTCGCCAGGGCCAGTTGTCGCTCCACGCGTCCACCCGCTGGCACCAGCGCTACCTGGCAGCAATGGCCGTGCCACGTCCCCAGCAGTTGTTCCTGCTCACCGCTCCCGCGCACCGCCGCGTAATACACGAAGGGGTGACCATACTACACGCACTGCGTCAGGCCCCCGTACCTCCATCGATAGTTTCGCCGGCAATGCGCCGCATCCTGCGCCCCGGCGGCCGACTGATGACCCGGCTGGGTGGAACCACCCCCGTCGATACCGGTTCGCTGCTCGTGCGCCTCAATGCGGGCGAGATCCACGCCGCGCCCCCCAAAACGGCGGGACCCAGTACGCAGACCTTGTCCGCGGTAGACGATCAACTGGTGGACACCACCATCCCGACCTGGGCCGACGATCTGCTCCAACGCTTCCCCCGCCTGAAATGGATCGCGCTGATCGTGGCCATCCTGCTTGCTCTCCTCCTCCTCGTACTCCTCCCCCCGCTGGCCGTTGGCCTGGGCTTGGCGGCCGTGGTGCTGGTGGCGGGCGTTGCGCTGTTCAGGCTCATTTCCAGCTGGGAACAACGGCGACGGCAGGCGGTCCTTAAGGATCTCGAACAGGTCGAGCCGGAGCGGTTGGAGGAATTGCCTGCCCGGCCCGATTTTCGGCTTACCGCCCCGGGCGATCCGTTCCGGCCAGGTACCGGTACGTCGGACAGCGAAGAGGGCCGGCGCTTCCGCGAAAGCTTGATTGACCTGGCCTACCTGGCCCGGGAGGATGAAGCAGCGGGACGGCAGCCACCCCTGCGCCCGCTGGATTTCCCCGCCCTGCAGGCTGCGATCCTGGAGCGAATGCACCCGAACCAGACCATTCCGCCGCTGGTCATGGGCAAGATCCGGCTGCCGGGGTGGGTCACCGGGCAGTTCGTCCGCGATTTCGATCCCATCATGGCCTACCCCGTGATCGACCTGCCGATGTACAAACCGCTGGCCGACGGTTCGACCGAGCGATTCCTGCCCAATCTCCATTTGATCGAGAACAACACCATCTCCCTGCTGAAAACCAACCAGAAATTCATCGAATCTTACCTCGTGGGAATCAATCATGAGTTTGGGCGGGAGCTGCTGTGGCGCGAATACCCGACCGACCAACGGGGCAGCAGCTTTCGTCAATTCTGGGACGTAAGCTCGGTACTAAAGCCCACCACCTTCCCGGAACCCAAAAAAGAGAAAGAACGGCAGTGGCGCGAAGGGCTCTACGATATTCCCCCCATCCACAACTGGTCCGCTACGAGCCAACTGGGCGACCACGACAACCGCGAACTGCCCGGCCAGGTCCAGGAAGAAGAAGTGGTCCTGGTGGTGCGCGGCGAACTGCTGAAGAAATACCCGACGGCCGTAATCTACGCGCACAAGGCCGAATGGGTACTCCTGCCAAGCGGCAAGGTCGACCTGGAAAAGATGCGCAAACTCGCCCCGCTGACCACGGCCGACGAAGCCGACCTGGCCGACGGACAGGTGGCCGACAGCAACACCAAACTGAAGACCCCGCTGTACGGTGCACAAATCAAGCCCGACATCTACTTCTTCGGCTTCAACCTGACGGTGGAGGAAGTAAAGGGAGCCAAGGGCGACGAGCCCGATGCCCCGACGCGGCCCGGCTGGTTCTTCGTGATCAAGGAGCGCCCGGGCGAGCCTCGCTTCGGGTTGGATATCGACAAAGCCACGGTCAAAAACAGCTGGAACGACCTGTCCTGGGAGGACGTAGCGCTGGTGGACGGCACCCTAGACGTCGGCGGCAGCGCGCCAGTGGTCAACCTGACCACCCCGACCAAGGGAGCGGCCGAGGACAACGAAAGCTTCCAGGCCCGCCGCGACCAGTACGAAGAAGACAAGAACCTGCAGTGGAGCGCGCAGACCAATGCGGCCGAACTGGCCTACATCCTCTACCAGGTACCCGTGTTGGTAGCGGTACACGGCGCCGAGATGCTGCCGGCCGACCTGGCCGCGGGAGACTTATAGGATTGAAACCTTTCCCAACTGTGAGCAGGGCCACCGACCCTGCCAAAAAACGTTGAGCCATGCCTGATTTTTCAACCCTTAAGAAAGAACTGGATTTTCGCCTTGCGGCGGAACGGCGCGCCATCCTGGCGCAGGAACGGGAACGCAGCCTGCGGGAACGGGCGGCACAGTTGAAGCGCTCGGCCGGCGACAATAACCAGGACACCTGGCGGGAGATCGAAAAACTGCGCGAACGGGCCGACACCGCGGCCGCTAACTACCAGGCAGCCCTCAGTGATCGGACCCAAAGCCGGGCACGACTCAACGACATCTGGGCAACCCTCCTGCCCTTGACGGATCCCCGTGAGCACATCCAGCAATGGAGCGATGACTGGCCCGTCCTGCTTTTTCCCGTCCGGGTAGAAACGCGTTTCAAACGGGTCACGAACGCCGAGGGAAGACCGGGCGATGAACTCTGGGTCCGTATTTATCCCGACGATTGCCTGATCGACACTTTCGAAGCCGATCTCACGCAGATGGAACAGCAAAACGCCCGCCGCTTCTGGGCCTTTTACTGGGCTGCGGCCGGGAACGAGGAACAAGAACGTCGGGCCTGGCGCGACCTGGTGACCGCCCACGGGTCGGGCCGGGCGGGCTGGATCATCGAGCACTATGCGCCGCTCAACCCTTCGGACCGCCCGGCCTCCCCGCCGCCGCCCAATACCTTTTACCTGACCATCCCCGTCGCCGATACCGAGCCCCTGGGTACGGATGCCGGGGCGGTCGCCGATTTCTGGCGTGCCGTCTACCTCGGCACCAAAATTGCCGCCGATGCCAGCGACCTGGCCCGTCGCTACCCGCCGGCCAATCTGAGGGAGGCCGCCCCGGAGGGGGCCACGATCCAGGTTGTCTACCTGCGCTTCCCGGCCTTCGCGGAAGCGGCGGCGAAACCCTTTTCCTGGTCCCAGGCCCCGCAAGCCCGACTCTTGCCGGAACGCTTCGTGTTTTTAGGCTACCGCTACGTGGAAGGCAAACTGGAGCTGGTTCAGGAGGCAATTACGGCCCGCCCGGTCCAGGCCCCGTTGTCGGTGGGCCCAAACCCCACCGCGCCGGAGGCGGAGCAATTTCAGGAAACGGAAGAAGGAGACTTGCTCATCCCGGAGGAGATGCAGTGGATGACCGATTTTGGTGCCGCGCTCGACAAGGGTATGGCACTGCGCATCCCACTAACGGACACCCTTGGATTCGACCGTGTACTCATCCTCGGCCTGCGCCTGGGCAGCGATCCGGTGGAGGCTAAAGGGGAACTCACCGAACTGCTGCGCCATCACCTCTACGGCCGCTCCGGACTGAGCCTGGTTCCCCAAGGCACACCGACCAATAACACGGACGAAGGACCCGCCGGCTACCAGCGGACCGACGATCCGGACGAAAGTTTCCCGGTCTTCGTAAAGCAGCAGCGACTATACGCACCAACGACCGATCCCACGCGAAAAACCGATGGTCAGCGTCTGGCCGAATGGTTGGGGTTGGACCATGAGCTGATGCAGCGTATCCCGAATGCCGACCAGACCGATGGCGCCGAAGCCCAAGCCATGAATACCGCTCTATGGCCCGCCACGCTGGGCTACTGGATGCAGAAAATGATGGACCCGATCTTTCGCAACGAGACGATAGTGGCTCAGACACGGGATTTTTTCCTCCGCTATGTGTCAGGCAGGGGTGCTTTGTCCGCCATCCGCATCGGCAAGCAACCCTACGGGATCCTGCCGACCTGTGCTTACCGGCAGATCTCCTGGCCCGGCTTCGACAACCCCGTGGTCGGTACCAGATCAGGGCCGACACCTTTTCTGCCCCGGCTGCACCGCTTTCTGCGGGATTTGGACGACTTCTGGCGGCAAATGAGCACCTCGGTTCCCTACGTGGGTCGATCCAGCAGCGACCCGCAGCAGCAATTGCTCGACATCGTAGGGCTGCATCCCAACTCCGCGGAGTACCACGCCCGCCTGGGGCATAGCCGATCGTTTTACCACAATTACCTGTCCTATGCTGGCTTATTGCCTTCCAAAATAACCACACTCGAACCGACGACTGATGAGTTGCTGGCAGAAGCCAAGAAGCTCCTGACCGCCTTTGGTTACAAGGGAGCCACCGAGCCGAAGATCTTTGAAAAGTATTACCGCACCGGACAGAACCGCCTGAACGGGCCGATCATTGACGATCAGCCGCTGTCGGAAGTGGCGCTCATCCGGCCCTACACTACCGACGGAAAAAATTACCTGGCCTGGCTGGCCGCGGCGGTTGACGACTACGAAGGACAATTGCTGCCGCAAAAGGGGTTCGCGGACCGGCCGAAAGCGCTCCTGTACCTGTTGCTGCGGCACGCCCTGCTGGAAGCCTACGGTAACGCCGGTCACGGCGCCCGCTTCGAAGCAGCGCTCACCGATGCGAACACGTACCGGGAAGCGTTGGCCAATGAGCCGGATTACATCCACGTAGCTGCCGCAACGACGACTAGCGAAAGTCGTTTTGCTCACCTGCTGGCCAACGAACCCGCGCTCGGCAACGCGGACGTATCCCTGGCCAAATACCTGGGAATGTCGCTGCGGGAGGAGGTACCGCCGCTGGTTGCGAACGCCGAATTGCGGCAAATGCAGGCCTCCCTGGCGTATCTGACCAATCTACCGACCGCCCGCCTCGAGCGCCTGCTCGCCGAGCACATCGATTGCTGCACTTACCGCCACGACGCCTGGATGCAGGGTATCGTCCACGAGCGACTGGAACGCAAGCGGGCGCGTTTGCGCGGCGAAGGAGGCGCAGCCACCGGCCTCTACCTTGGTGCCTTTGCCTGGCTGGAAGCGTTGCGGCCGGAAAACAAAATCTTCACACCAGTACAACTGTCAGAGGACTTGGCCGGCATCTTTCAACGACCCGACGATGCCCCGCTGTCAACCGACACTACCAACCAGGGCTATATCCACGCCCCATCGCTCAACCACGCGGTGACGGCGGCGGTACTGCGCAACGGCTACCTGTCCAACGCCACGCCTTCTCAGCCCGAGTTGATGGCGGTCAACCTGTCGAGTGAGCGCGTACGGCTGGCCTTGGACACCCTGGAGGGGATCCGCAACGGACAAAGTCTGGGTGCTTTATTGGGCTACCGCTTCGAGCGGAAGTTGCACGATAAGGACCCGGCCCTGTTCGTCTTTTCCTACCAGCTGCGCCGCCAATTTCCCCTGGTTGCCAACCGGCTGGAAGCGACCAAAGAAACCGACCCCACCGCCCAAGAGGCGATCGCCGCCCGCAACGTAGTGGACGGTTATGCCTTGCTGAAGGCCGCACTCGGTCCGACGAACCAGCTCAACTTCGGTTTTCTCTCGCCCGTGCTGGTCGATCCCGCGCCAACTGCCCCACAGCGTACCTTCATCGAAGAAAGTATCCGCGATCTGCTGGACATCTACGATGCACTTTCCGATCTCGGCCTGTCCGAAAGCGTACACCAGATCGTGCAGGGTAATTACGAGCGCGCGGCCTCGACCCTCGACGCCTACAGCAAGGCCACATTCCCGCAAACGCCGGACGTGGTGGTCACGCCCCGCTCGGGACTGGGGCTGACGCACCGCGTAGCGCTGCACATCGACGGAAACGCTACGGCTCCGGCGGGCGCCCCACCACGGGAGCGGGCCGAGCCCGGGCTGGCGGCGTGGCTGAGCGGAATTCTTCCCCCGCTCTCCACCGTCGGCGTACGGGTGAGTTATACCAACCCCGGAACGCCGCAGCCGCCACCGGTTAGCCTCACCGTTGTGCTGGCGGACGCCGGCCTGCGGGCCCTGGACTTGCTGTACCTGCCCGACCTGGACCCGACACAGGCCCTGGGCCTACTGGAAGAGTGGTTGCTGCGGACGGTATTCAATCTACCGGGCGTACACGCCAATGCCACCGTGCGGATCCTGTATACCGAGCCCCTGAACGACTCGGCGGTGCCGATCACCTACTTCGAACTGGCCCCGCTGCTCCGCAGCTTACGTGCTCTTGTATTGAACGGTCGTCCACTACAACCCACGGATGCGATGCCACCCGGTGAATCCGGCCGCGACCGGGAGCCCAGCCTGGTCCTGGAACGCAATCGCATCGCCCAGGCCTTACCGGACCTAACTTCCCTGAATACGCGCATCACCGCCTGGAACGCCGCTTTCCCCCCGGTGGACCAACAGGTGACGGAATTCGCCACGGTACTGAATGAACTCGGCCGCTACGGCCTACCGGAAGCCCACTTCGGCTTCGCCTACCAGGAACGGCAGGCCATCTATACCTCCGTACTGGACAAGCTGCGCGAATACCTGACGCGCT
Organism: Neolewinella litorea; assembly: GCF_004803465.1. Lineage (GTDB taxonomy): Bacteria > Bacteroidota > Bacteroidia > Chitinophagales > Saprospiraceae > Neolewinella > Neolewinella litorea. The sequence continues at coordinate 97,478 of NZ_SRSF01000011.1, forward strand.
GGGCCGACCGCCGCCTGGAGTTCGATACGCTTCTGGCCGAGGATCTGCCGGCGGCGGCCGATGCCGCGGCGGCCCACCAGGTGTTGCGCCAGGCGGAAGCCCTTGTCTCTACGGATTTTATCACCCCCGTCCCCCCGTTGCTTCTGGATTACCAGAATGCAGTGATTGCTAAAGGAAATGCCTTCAGCTTGCGACAGTTGGCGCTTACGAATGTGCTGAATAACCCCCCTTCGCCCCTGGAGCAATTCCTGAACGATTTGCGGGCGCTCCTGCCCCTGACGATTTTCGACGCGACGGACTTTTCGCTGGACGATGCGGACGCGTCCGTCACCCGCCTGCAGGAAGACCTGTTGGAGAAAGCCACCACGCTACGTCGCGTTTTGCAACAGCGCAGCGACGCAGCAAACGCCCTCCTGGTCGATCACGATGCCGTGGGCGCTACCGCAACCCAACGACTGGCGGCCCTGCAAGCGGCGGCGCGGGCACTGTTCGGAGACGAGTTCATAACCGTCCCGTATTTCCAACTGCCGGGACCGCAGGGAGCCGAGTGGCAGAATTCGCTGGCCGCCCGGGCGGAGCTGTTGGCGCACGCCGAACGTACCGACCCCCTGCCCATCGATACCTGGCTGCATGGTATGGCACGCGTGCGGGAACGACTACACCACCTGGAGAACGCCTACCTCCTGGCGGAAGGCTTCGGGCGTACACCGGCAGAACTGACCCCAGCCCAGTTTCCCCACCGGCGCTGGGTGCCCGACCCCGAGGGGGCTCCCGGCGTGGAACGGGCCGAGCCCTGGCTGGCCGTAGAATACCCGGCAACCTTTCAGCTTAAAGAGGAAAAATTGCTCTATACCGCCGCCTATTTTGCCGCCTTCCAGCCCGGCGGACGTCAGTGCGGGCTCTTGCTGGACGAATGGACGGAAGTGATACCCACCCGAGAGGAAACCACCGGACTGGCCTTTCACTACGACCGGCCCAATACGGAAGCGCCGCAGACACTGCTGCTGGTTGCCCCAAGCCTGGACCAGGGCGAGTGGGCGTGGGAAGATCTGATAGCTGCCCTGCATCAAACTCTGGACGCCGCCAAACAGCGGGCGGTGGAGCCAGAACAGGTAGAAAAGACAGCCCTGGGAGTCTATTCGCCGGCCACCGTATTCCCCGTTACGCCGTGGTCACTCACGCCTTCGCTGAATTTGAACTGGGTGAACACGGCCATCGGTGATGCCTGATAGGCCCAAAAAACGATAATCTATGTCTCGCTTCTTCGACCTTCCCGATCTCCGTCAGACACTGACCCGCAGGTCAAATCCCTCCATCGTATCCTGGAACCGCCTGGAGGGCCGGCCGCGTAGCGCCGATTTCCCCCGTGCCCTGCGGGCTGAAGTACGCGACCCCCTCTGGATGGTAGCCCGGCAGTGGCAAATGGGTGAACTTACCGGCGACGACGCGGGCTCTCCGGTTTACGCGAAAGCGCACCTGCACACCACTAAAATTCGGCAGTATCAGCCGGGTTCGCGTTCAGCACGCCCTTTTGACGACAATACGCCCCTCGAAACCCAGGTAGAGTGCCGACCGGTGCCATTGGTAATAGCGGGCCAGGATGTAGCCCTGGATCTGCGGTTACTAATGGGCCGGTATTGGTCCCGGCTGCTCAACAATGCCGCCCTGGCTGCCACCTACCGTACGCGATATGCCCTCAAGCTGCCCGACCCCACCACTGCGGCCGGAGCACCCATTTTCGCGCACCCGGAAGTATGGCAGCAGTGGGCCGCGGTAAGCGGACGGCGCATGGATGGCTTCGCACTTTATGCCTACCTGAAGGAAGCCCCCGGCAACCGGGCCTCCGACGGGATCGCCGGCGCCGGTGCCACGCAGGACGATCTGGGCGACAGTTTCATCACCTGGTTCGAGGCGCTTTTTTTCCAACCGCAGGCTGATCAAGACGCTTGGGAGCCAAGCCGGCTGGAGTACCGCTTCCAATTGTCCGCACCCGTCGGCAGAAAGGAAAAAGTCTTGGCCGCCGAGGAGTATTTCCACGGCCACCTGGATTGGTACAACCTGGACCACGATACCCAAACCGCACAACTTGGCGCGGTGCCTATCCCGCCGGACCCGACTGCCGAAGCGTCGCACACCAACACCTTCATCCCTACCCAGGTAACTTTTGCCGGTATGCCGAATACCCGATGGTGGACTTTCGAGGACGGCAAGACCAACTTCGGCGAAATCAAGCCTAACCGCAATGAGATTGGCCGGTTGCTGGTCATGGAGTTCGGTCTGGTATACGCCAACGACTGGTTTCTGCTGCCGGTTACGGTCGGGGCCGGAACGCTGTCGCTGGTGCGGGGGCTGGCCGTGACCAACGTTTTCGGAGAACGTACCTGGGTAGAGGCGGGCAGCAAAGGACTGGACGACGATTTTAGCCGCTGGAGCCTCTTCACGCTGAATACTAAAGGCAAGAGGAAAGAGCCCGCCGACCTCACCCTGACCATTCTGCCCACCGTGCCGAAGATCCAGGAGGGCAAACCGCAGGAGGAAATCGTACTGGTCCGCGATGAAATGGCTAACCTGGTTTGGGGTATCGAAACACGGGTCGCCTCGCCCAACGGAGGAAGCCTGGACGGCAGAGCGGCGGCGGCAGAGACGCGCCGCTACTTCGAACGCCTGGCCGGCATCGTGCCCGCGGACCTACCGGAATTTGCGGCCGACCTGCGGTACGATGTGATGAGTACCCTGCCGGAAAACTGGATTCCTTTTCAGGCCACCCGGCTACCGGGTAGTACGGAGCAGATTCAGCTCCAACGGTCCAGCATGCTGCGCTTTTTCACCGGCGACCCCGAACGACCCCGAAAAATCAAACCCCGCAATACTCTCCTGCGACCGGGGCTGGACGAGCGGCCCGTAGAACCCTACTTCCTGGCTGAGGAAGAGGTGCCGCGCAGTGGAGTCGTTGTGTCCCAATCCTTCCAACGCACCCGCTGGTACGACGGGCGAGTCTTTACCTGGCTGGGCGTACGGAAGCAGGTCGGGCGGGGCGAGGGATCGAGCGGACTGGCATTCGATCGAGTGCTACCCGTAAAGTCGTGAGCATACAGTTCCATATCTATGTATCCTCACAATTTATACCCCTACCTTCTGGCAGGCCTGACCTATAAATAGTTCGCCTTTCCAAGGAGGGAATTACACTGTATACCTACCCGCACATATTTACCAATACCACTGCTGAGCAAACACGACCGGAAAACGCCCCGTTAAATAAGCATAACCATACAGAACGTAACCCGCTGGGTTTGAAATAATTATTGACGTGAATTTTTATGTGATCGAGGTATTGATGAGAGGCCAAAATGGCATTTGCAACCGATCCGATTGTGAGTCTCTACGGGCTAAATTTAATTGGGACGCTACTTCATATAGTGCGGGGGACCGCGGGCAGCCGGCCCGAAACTGGGGCCATACTGTGTCGGTTACCTATTCAAGCCTGTGTCAATTCTTATTTCCTCTGCTGTTTGCCCTGGCCTTCTTGACGACCGTCGGATGTGACGGCGACGAGGTAGATCGGCCGACTGATCAGGCGAGCGCCTACTCCTTAATTGATTCCGTAAATCTCCGGGTTTCGGGACAATCCGGGGATACCATCGTCGCCGGCGATTTCTATAGTGACACGACGATTGTCTGGTCGGGCAGCCGGGACTCAGCAAACGGAGCGAATGCCGGCGACTTCTTCCTGAGACTGCCCGTCAATATCGAAGTAAGCGGGAGCAACAACCTCACCCTGAATATTGAGGACATCTTCGGCGACAACACTTTTACCTGGCAGCGACTGGAGTTGCTGGAAGATCAGAACCGCCGCGTCGGTGGTGCCTTCGAGGTAGACATGCCCGTGCTGATCCGGGTTTCCGATAGCCGCCAGGTCAACATCAATCTGGAGGACATCTTCGGCGACAATTCATTCACCTGGATGGTTGGCACGCCTTCCGAACCGGACCCCGTCGCCGGTACAGCCGACATTATGGGCGGCGTCGGCGGCCCCTTGCGCATTAACCTGTCCGTCAGGATTGAGGTGGTGAACAACAGCAGCGACATCCAGATTGACATCGAAGACCTGATCAGCGACAGTCAGTTCACGTGGGCCGGTGGCGAACAGGGTGATGCTGCCTTCGTAGGTGGATCGATGGATTTTGAAGTGCCGCTAACGTTCCTGGTGGAGGACAGCGACCGCGTCCGTATTGATCTCGAGGACACCGCGGGCGACATGACGTTCGACTGGACTACCGGATCGAGTCAGAGCATAGGTGGCTCCATCCGCTTTGACGTACCGACAAGGTTCGACGTAATCAACAGTAGTGATGTAAACATCGATTTTGAAGACCAGGGCAGCGACAACATCTTCACCTGGACCGTCGAAGAGCGAAATGGAAACGCTCCAAATATTTCCAGTTCGGTCAACGTACATAGCCCGGCGATTTTCCACGTATCCGATAGCCGGAAAGTGGTGATCAACAGCGAGGACTTCTTCGGCGACAACCGGTTCGTGTGGAGCGGCCCGTTTGATACTGACGCCAAGTCCGGATTGACGGGCGCTGTATCGGCTTCGGCATCCACCGAGTTCCAGGTGGAAAACAGTGGAAACGTCAATATTGACGCGGAAGACGTCTACGGCGACAACGTCTTCGCTTGGAACCCGCGCTCCGCCGACCAAACAACGGAACTACCGGAGTCCGTGCACGAGGTCGTGGGAGAAGTAACGCGTAACCTGGTTGAAAGCGAACAGGTAACGATTGAGTTCGCGAACCTGAATCGGGGGAACCAATACCTTTGGGGACCTGCGCCGGAGTGAGGTAGTACGAGACCTATACTTACTTTGGAGACCGAAAGATGAGGCTGGGTAAAGGAAATTGCTCCTGTCGGTGTGCCGTTAGCCGCTCTCGGTAAGTGCGCTTCTCTTCATTTACCAACTATACAACACTGGATCTCTTACCCCCTTCCCTATTCATTTACTGCAATCCCCGGGATTTTCTCGAATTTTACATTCCAGATTCTTTCATCTGATAGCGTAAAGGTTGTCAAATCCTCTCCGAAATGCACCGTCGCCCCGTCGAGACGAAATGCATTTTGGTACAGTGGCTGCATGGTATCTGACTCCTTTTTGCGGTGATGGAACATCAATGATGAATCCATCAATTCGAAGTGGTACTTGGTATCGAGTTCGCTGGAGTAAAACCTCCCTTCGAATTCAGCCAGTTCTTTAGGCTCTGGCGTCCAGCTGTCTTTTCTGTAGTGTGGTTCATCGTCAGGTAAAAACCTGGCGGTGCTTTCACTCCCATCACCTGCTATCAACTCCAGGGTGGTCGTTGTTCCATCAAGTACAAATTCATTTTCGCCCGTTTGTATCAGCTTATACGGCTGATCAGCCTGAAAAACCAGCGTGTCGTTTTCCAATTTTATCTCGTATGCAGCCTTACTCAGGGGGTGTACGTAAAAGCCCGCCAAATTGTCCAGATTACCTGCGGGGGTTGATTCTATCTCAGCAACTTCACCTTCGGAGGGCGCTTCCATGTATTCTTCCAAATAGATTTCAGCTACCTCCTGCGCCAACTGACCCGGGTTGGACGAAGAGAAATTGCACAAGACGGTTACCGTGAGATTATGATCCGGAAACCTGAGGAAATAGCTGCGGTAGCCGGCATCAGCTCCGCCGTGGCCCTGCATTTTCACCCCCCGGTACTCACTTTCACCCAGGCCGTGCATATAGTCCAGGGTATCTCCGTTTGCCAGAGTGATCTTGTCGTGCAGTCGGTTATATGCATCTTCCCCACCAACTTCCATCGTATAGAAGTTTTTGTCCCACCTTGACATATCATCCACCGTAGTAAAAAGACTGGTTGCCCCCACAACATCAAAATCAGGTATCGACGCCCTGTATCCCAGATAGCCTTCCTGGTCAGGCGCATACCCCCACGCTCGATTTGGCACGATCATTTCATGGTCATCATGAAAGTGAGTGTTACTCATCCCAAGCGGTTCAAATAATCGTTCCCGGCAGAACTCCCTGAGCGACTGCCCCGTCTGCCTTTCCACCACCACAGCCAACAGGGTATAACCGGTATTGGAGTAGAGAAATCGTTCCCCCGGCTCGAAATTTAGGGACGTCTGACGGGACGTAATATCAAGGACATCCTTCTGGGTAACCACATCGGCCTCCCATCGCCAGCCGGCCATGTACAAGAGGTTCCACTGATCGCGGATCCCACTTACGTGATGGACCAGATGCCGTAAAGTGACGGGTGTCCCAAAGTCCGGCACCTCCGGAACGTACTTCCGTACGTCGTCATCCCAGGATACCAGTCCGTCGTTTACCAGGAGTTCGATTGCCATGGCGGTGAACTGCTTGGAAACGGAAGCCACGTGAAATATGGTGGAGTGCCCAATTGGAACATCGTACTCCAGGTTGGCCATACCAAAGCCATTTGAGTACACGAGTTCTCCATTTTGATTGACTGAACAGGCGCATCCAGGTTCAGCCCCAGAGTCCATATGCGCAAATACCCCATCCACGCTGATCTCCAGATCGGATTCAGGGGAGCAGCCCAGCAGGAACACCGACAGCACTGTCAGGGGCAGGATATAGCTCCGCTTGGATACCATGGCAAAAGGATGTTTTGAGCGTATGGTCTAATTTAAAGAAATCCTAGCCAACCTGGCACCAGCTATCGCTAGAGTCGTTTGCTGCTTGATTACAGTAGTTTAGCGTGAGCTGCCGAAGACAAGATGTTGGATTAAGGGCATTTTTTAAATGCCCTTAATCCGGCACCCTGCGGACAGCTCACGTTGGAGGGGAAGGCGGAACGAAGTGTAGCCTTTCACTCCAACGAGTACGCCGGTGCCGTGCGTCCCGCAGGGCGCATGGACGCTGATGTGGTGTTTGCCGATGGCTTTTTTATCTTTCAAGCTCTCAGAGATATCGGATTGGTGACTTTGGTACTCTCCTCCTGCATTTTTTCCTTATCGGTCCTTATCTGGTATTCTAGTTCTTTGGCGAAAAGTTTCCACCAGTAAAATGCTGGAATAGCTCCGGAACTGTGTTCCTGTAGGCGATACATAAGTTCCGGATTAGGATTTTCCTTTCCATTTATGATTCGGCTGAGCCTTGCTTTGTGGATGCTCAGATTGCTTGAGACTTCAGTCTGAGTCCTGCCCACTATTTTAATATACTTTTTGAGCTGGTTACCGAATTTGTATTCATCTTCGTAACTGTCAGCTGTAAAATAGTCCTCCAACTGAATTTTAAAGGCAAATAGCTTCGACCGGAGTTTTTGATCTCCGGTTGTGCCCTGGAGAGATTTCATCCTCTTTTCTAAAAACTCTTTGTGGACCTTGGCTTGCGCCTCAGCAGGTAGTTTTTCACTTGCGACAAACGACTCTGCTACCTCTTCTTCGCTGTAACGTTGGAGAAGGTCCGTATAAAGTTGCTTTTTATCCTTTTTCATCCTCTCGATATTTTTGGATTAGTGAGATGGCACCATCCTGTTCAATTCCCAGTAAACGTCCGTACTGACGAAAGCCGTAAGCGGCCTGGTAGTACTGAATCAGTTTCGTTTTCGGCTGAAGGGAAACGAATCCGAGATAACCTCTTGCGAACGCCAGTCGGCAGGCAAAAGCAATTAAACAGCCGGCAACGTTGTCGATGGTTTTCTTCTTGCCTCGCTGCGTATCCGCCACCTCAATCAAGTTGAGGTGAATGCGGAATTCTTCCGGTACATCAGTCAACGACATGACGCCAAGTACGGTCGCTGCTTCATCCACCAGAGAGATTTTGTAGACCTCATTTGCCTTTTCTACCGTCCAGTCGAATTGAAAGTCAGGAGAAGAACTGAGCCAATGGTAATCGTCCTCGCGTAGTTTTTCAATGGTGGATACGAGGGACTTACCTGACTGGCGGTTCTTAAGGGGCATCTTGGTTGCTTACCTCCGAAAGATACGGAATGTTGATGACTTTGATCAACTTCGAGCGGGCTTCTTTGAAGCCCTGCGGGCATTGCTGTCGGCGAACGATTGCCTACCCGACGGCCGCCTGTACCATCCAACACTACGGCTTACGACGAACACTCCGCTTGATTCTAAATCGACCATAGAACCGCGAAGCTTAACCGGCGGCTGTACGGGTAGGCGGTGTTCGGTCCAGTACTTTTATTTCCTTGCTTTACGCGGCCTCGTTATTAATTATCTTCATTCTATGAGGTTGCAAAAATTGATTCAGTCGATCGGTGTATTCCTTGCGCTTCGCGACGTATTGCTCACGCTGAAAACCAGTCGAACCGTATTGATCATGTTTTGCCAATACATCATCTAGTTTGATGATTTCCTCTATGAGCTCGCTGATCTGAACAGCACGGTCTTCAACGCCCTCAAAATAGCTTTCGTAATTATTCATAGCTGTATCCATTAAAAGTGATTTCAACGAAGCCTCTAGCGTGTTTGCGCCCTCTGCGATCTCTGCGAGTCGTAGAGAACTGGTGTATCCAATATACGAAGTCCGACCGGTAAAGGAGATAGTCGGGCGCATCGTAGGCTCGAACCCCTAATACGTAGGCGTCCACTCCCCTTGATTTCCAGGTGCCTTCGTCGGACTCTAAGGCCAAGACCTCTTCATTCTTGATCAGATCCTCTTGTGCGCATAGCGTCACTTTGTGTGCATCTATTTTTTGGTAATTCTTTTTGTAAAGCAACCTGAAAAATCGTAGTCAGATGCTATGGTTTCATGGTATGGAGTAAAGTCATACGTTTTGTTGCAGCTTATAATCATACTTCTACTCGTGCTATCCAAAGATGAATTGGTATAATGATATAAGTTGCCCGTTTGAGTTATCAAGGTTTCAGCTTGAATATGTATTATCCGTCCTTTATCCTGAATGACTCGAGCTTGACATTTCGGAACCTTTATTTTTATGGTATCTAGAGTAGCTTTTTCTGATAGTTGCCTTTTGTCAAATAGCACATTGAAAACTAAACTGTCCTCACTGATCTTCATACTGGTAAATGTATACATCTCATACTGACAGTCTACGCTACTGTAACCCTGTAGAGCATTTAAATGCTGGCGTGAAAAGTATAATTCTTTAAAGGTTGTGGTCTCAAGATTCGATACAAAATCTTTGTAATCGTTGCTTCCCATACGGTTCAGTCTAACACAATATATTTTGTTGCTATCAATCTGAGTAATAATATCCATGTTTATTTTGTCTATATTTTCTGGGTCAAATTTTTCTTTATATTCTAGTACACAAAATCCTCTGTAGTATGAATCGTTAATTTTACTGCTAACCTGATATTCGCATATTTGGCTCGATGTTCCGTCAATGTCTAAGCAATAAAGAATTGGATCACTAATCATTGAGGAATTGATATAGTCCTTTTCGAGGATCCCGTTGGACAGGTTACCGCTTGAATGACAGGCGAACACAGAGACTATTATAAGAATTTGAAGAGGATACTGCACTTATATATTCTGTTTTATAAATCGAATTTCTCTTCTAATACGAAAGGAGCCACATAACTGTCCTGAGTGTAACGTAACACTGACGCTTTTATGTCTGGAGTTCTACGTCCTGTGAGCATTGATTGCACACAACGGGAGGCTGTGCAAAAGCTCACGCCCAATCTAGGCAAAAATCGGCCGCGGCGGCTTGATCTGTGATAGCAGCAGTAAATAAGCCCCAAAAGCCGCTACGAAGTCCTCAAGCGAACCTCCGAGACCGGGAAGCGGGCCATTTGCGGGTGAAGTACGCCCCTTCAACCGTCTGATTAGCTCTGGAACGCCCAGTATAGACACACTCCGCCGCAGGTTATAGCAGCAAGCCAGCAAACTGAACTCCCCGTCGACTTGATCCAGGCCCCGGACTAGGGTGAAGTAAGCGCCCCAACTTCGCTTAATCGTGCCGAACGGATGCTCGACGATCGCTTGCCTGCTGGGGTAGACTTCCGGCCACTCCTGCAGTCGCTGGTGGTTGCGCGCCAGCGCCGCCGCGTGCTCGTGGTGGTAAATCACCTTGCCGTGGCGGTTCCTGCGGGCCGCCTCGCTCAGGCACTGCTCGCGGATGGGGCACTGCGAGCAGATTGTGTTCGACAGCCGGTAGCGCTTGAAGCGGCGGTCGGTCTGGGCCCGTCCTCCGCGGCTCTCCCGCTGGTGGTACCACCGCCCGTGGCTGGTCAACTCCCGCCCCTCGGGACACACGTACACGTCGGCCTCTTCGTCGTACTCGAACTCCCGCGGGCCGTAGCCCCCGGCCTGCCGGGGCTTCGACTTGCGCTCGGCCACGAAGGGCTCCATGCCCAGGGCCTCTACCCCCGCCAGGTTAGTGGCGTCATAGTATCCCTTGTCGGCCAGGATATTGCGTATTCCGATCTATCTGACCCCTCCATTCCGGTGCTTTGACCCCCCCTGTGGATAACTCGCGCCGTTAATGGATTATAAAGATAGGTGATCCGGTCGTTTGCGTAGGCTTTTGCCCTTGAGTTCGATCCGGTGAGCCTTTGGTATCAGGCGATCCAGGATGGCGTCTGCTACGGTCGGTTCGTCCAGATAAGCGTGCCATTTGGCTACGGGTAGCTGGGAGACGATCACCGTGGCGGCTCGTTCGTAGCGGTCTTCAAGGATCTGTAGCAGCAGGAGTTTTACCGGGTGGGTGATG
>NZ_SRSF01000012.1 GCF_004803465.1 Neolewinella litorea
ACTTCCAGGGTAGCGGCGGCCGCCGCTGCTGGCTCTGGGGGCGGCGGCGAACATTTTAGACTAATGAAGCCCACGTCGGCCGAAGGCGCCTGCCTGAGAGTCCGGGACTTGCGACGCCAATAATGAAAGGTAGCGTAGCTGATCCCCGCCTCGGCGCAGAAATCCTTAATCGACTGGCCCGAACTGGCCTGGCGCTCCACCAGGGCCTGCATTCTCTTTGCTTTATCCACGATTGCTTTTGCCCGCAAAACTCTTGCTCACTATACCCCTAAACAAGACGGGGTTGCTCGGACGCTTACACTGGAGCAGCGCTTGACGATCTTCTACGAGAAGTACAACAATAGCCGGGTGCATACAGCAATCGCTATGCTGCCACCAGCGCTATTTTGGGAGGCGTGGCAGCAAAATCAGGTCGTAAGGAGCAGGGATAAGCGCGGTCGCAATATCTTTAAGCTCAAACAACCACGCTACCTGCTATCGGGGAACCTGAAGCAGGAGGCTGCATCTCGCTTAGCCGCTGCTCGGCTCGAAGCCGATGAGCGGGTAGAAAATAAGGTGAACGGGCCCGTCACCAATACACAACCGCAGCTATCGGTAACCCGAACTGTACGAAAGTCCGATTAATAAGGGGGCAAACCAAGCTCCACCCCCACCACGCAGGACTGCCCATAAACCCCTATCTTATAAATGGCCTACAGGTACTCCTTTCGCACGGGGGACCCTACCGGTCATGTAACACTCAAAACAAAGCACAACAATGGAAACCAGGACAATAGCGGTGATCGGAGCCACGGGCGCCCAGGGCAAGGGAGTAGTCAATGCCCTGGTCCGGGAAGGCTCCTTTACGGTGCGGGCCATCACCCGTAAGCCGGATGACTACGGGGGCAAAGCCGATGCGGTAGTACACGGCGATCTGACGGACCCGGATTCGTTAACCCACGCCTTCCAGGATGCTTACGGGGCGTTCGTCGTCACCAATTTCTGGGAGGGGGCCGACGAGCTGGCCCAGGGCAAGCAGGCCGTTGAGGCGGCCCGGGAGGCAGGGGTAAAGCACTTCGTATGGTCCACCCTGCCGAACGTGGAAGAGATAAGCTCGGGGAAGTTCGAGGTGCCGCACTTCACCGGGAAGGCCAAGGTGGATGAGTACGTCAAGCGGGCCGGATTTGAATACTTCACCTTCGTGCAGGCACCCTTCTATTTTCAGAACCTGTCCGGTATGCTCGGTCCGCAAGCCCAACCCGACGGCTCTACGGGATGGACGCTACCCATCGACCCCGCCAAAAGGGTTATCCACATGGGCGACGTCAACGACCTGGGCAAGGTGGTGGCGGGGGCCTTCCTGCACCCCGACAAGGTGGGAAAGGGCAGCTACCTGTCGATGGCGGCCGGGGCCTACAGTTTCAACGATGTGCTGGAGGCTTACCAGGCCAACGGGAAGGAATATACCTTCAATCGGGTACCCGGAGAGCAATTCCCAACCTTCTTTGAAGGGGCGGGGGAAATCGCGCAGATGCTGGCCTACTTCGAGGCGTACACCTACCTGGGGCCGGATTCGGAGCATAGCCTCCAATCGGCCAGGGAGGTGGCAACGGGAAAATTCAAAAGCCTGAGTGAATGGGTCAAGCAAAATGTAGGTTGAGGTCTGAGAAATAGGTGGCCCACGATTCCGACCCCAGTGATGCGGCGAGCGTGTGTCAATTACAACCCATCCCAGCGCCCGCCATTAATCGCCTCGATGCCGTTGGCCTGCAGTTGGCGGGCCGCGATACCGCTGCGGTTACCGGAGCGGCAGCAGGTGATGATGTGCTGATTCAGCTGCCGCATTTTCGGCAGGGACTGCTCCAGTTCCTGCAGGGGAATATTGACGCTGTCTTCGCGGTGGCCCTGCTGGAATTCCTGGCGGGTGCGCACGTCGACAATCGTTCCCTGGGCCAGGGTGTCGGGGGAGATCTTTTCGTTTGATCCTCCGAAGAGTTTGGTTAGGAAGTCTAGCATGAAATCATGGTTGGGTAAAGGCATCGATCCGCTGGGATCGCGCGCTATGTGATGAGCGAGGTGCTGTTTCGCTACCCTACAAAGGTCGGGGGTGGGCCGGCCGCAGTCGGTGATGCAGGTCACAGTAGCGCGATTTTTCAATCCGGATCGGCGCGCTACACCTCCTGCCCCTTCAGCATCTGGTTCCAGTACATATAGGGTAGCATGTACTTCTTCAGCAGCCAGAGGCGGAAGTGTTCCTTGGAGCTGTCCTTGATGAGCATCTGCTTCAGCTTGGGATCGGGGGTGAAGTTGTTGTCGTAGTCGAATTCGGCCAGCACCATCTGCCCGTAGTCGGTGACGAGGGGGCAGGAGGAGTAGCCGTTGTAGGACAGGTTGCCCATCCGCTCGTGCTGGATCAGGCGGTGGAGGTTATCCACGATTACGGGCACCTGCTTGCGGATGGCGGCTCCGGTTTTGGCGGTGGGAACACCGGCCACGTCGCCGAGGCTGAAGACGTTCGCGTAGCGGGTGTGCTGCAGGGTGTGTTTGTCGACGTCGACCCAGCCCTTGGCGTTGGCCAGGGAGGAGGAACGTACGAAGGCGGGAGCCACCGAGGGCGGGGCCGTGTGGAGCATGTCGTAGTGGATACCGGTGAGGTCGCCGTCGGTTTCGGTACGCACGTCCTTGTGGTTATACTCCTTCATGTGGTCGGCGAAGCGGTACCAGGCGATGCGGTTGGGCCCGTCGACCCTGGTGAGCTGGTAGCCAAAGCGGAGGTTGATGTCTTTGCGGTCCACCACCTCCATGAGCGTTTTGGCGATCTGCTTGATGCCGAAGATGATGGTGCCGGAGGTAGCGAAGACCACTTCCACCCGGTCGCGCATGCCCTCGTTGGCCCAGTGGCTCTCGGCGAGGTACATGATCTTCTGGGGCGCGCCGCCGCACTTGATGGGGGTGGTGGGCTGGGTGAAGAGCGCCGTACCGCCCTGGAAATTCTTGATGACCCGCCAGGTATGCTCGGGGTCGGTGTAGACGCTGCAGACGACGCCCTGGTCGATGGCGTCCCCCAGGCCGGGTACCAGGCTGAAGTCGTAGGCCAGGCCGGGCGCCACGACGAGATAGTCGTAGGTGATGTCTCCGCTGCTGCCCGTGTGTACCGTATTGTTTTCCGGGTCGAAGCCGGTGGCGCGGTCCTGGATCCAGGCGGTCTTGCCGGGGATGACGGAGCCCATGGGGCGGGCCGTCCTGGCGTAGTTGTAGGTGCCGGCCCCGACGAGGGTCCAGGCGGGCTGGTAGTAATGGGTATCCGCGGGTTCGATGATGGCAATGTCGGTCAGTCCCTTTTGCCTGATGAGCTGGGCGGCCGTCATGATGCCACCGGTACCGCCGCCGATGATGAGAATTTGATAATGGTTGGGCATGGAGCGTTGAGGTTTCTCCAAAATTATCCGGGGGGTGCCGGCCGGTTGCTGATATCCATCACTGCGGTCGACCGAATGCATCACTTCACGCACCCCACATTACCCGCGGGAATGCCGGGGCACAGTCGCCCGCGCTTGCCTGGATACCGCAGAACGCCTAAATTAATTGGCATTAGTGAGCACCCCATTTGCCATATCCGCATCCGTCGTTTGACCGGTAGCCCAAGTAACCCCGCCATGCGATACACCCTTTGCCTTTTCCTGTTGCTGCAAGCCTGTTGGCTGCCGGCACAGATCATTGACGTACACCTCCACGGTTATACCGACCAGGATTACTGGGGCGGGCGACCGCACCCGTCCGGCGCGGAGTCGCCCCCGACGGCCGGGGAGCATATGCGGCAGACGATCGCCCTGATGGACCAGCACGACATTGAGTATGCGGTGGTGAGCGGCTCCCCCGAGGCTACCGCCCAATACGTCGCGGCGGATCCCCGCTTCATTCCGGGGTATATGGATGACGGGTCACTAATTCCCGTCTCCGAATTTGAGCAGCTCATCAAGGAGGGCAGGATCAAGGTATTCGGGGAGGTCAGCGGGGTGTACCGGGGTGCTACCCTGAACGATTCCATCTATCAACCCTACCTCGCCCTTTGCGAGGAGTACGGCATCCCCGTGGCCTACCATACCGGCGGTGGCCCGCCCATGACGCCCTATCGGTGCTGTCCGGAGTTCCGGATCTCCCTGGGCGACCCCTTCCTCATCGAGGACGTGCTCGTGCGGTACCCCAGGCTCCAGCTCTCCCTGATGCACGGCGGGGAGGTCTTCTTCGAACACGCCGTACGGATGATGACCATGTACCTCCACCTCTATGTCGACCTGGGCGTACTGCTCTGGGCCGCACCGCCGGTGCAGGACTACGCCGTCCGCCTGCTGAAGCTGGCCAAGCAGCACGGCGTCCTCGACCGGGTGATGTTCGGTTCCGACCAGATGGTGTGGCCGGGAGGAATCACGAAGTCCGTGGAGTTCCTGCATTCCCTCGACTTCCTGACGGAGGAGGAAAAACGGATGATCCTTTACGATAATGCGAGGCGGTTCCTTAAGCTGGAGTAGGTGCCGGGAGGGGCGCCCACGCGCCGCTTGGGCAGGCGTTCAGGGAACCGCAGATTTCGCAGATTAGTCGCAGATTTTCGCAGGCGTACTGTCCTACCTCTCAGTTAACGTCCTCCACTCGGCGAGTGGAAGCGCCCGCCTATGCGCCGCGGGGGCAACATCTGCGTGAATCCGCGAAACCAAATCAGCGGACATCTGCGGTTAAAAAAGCGAAGCGTGAGAAGCGTTCAGATCACCGCAGATTACACGGATTCGTCGCAGATTGCTTTCGGTAGTATCCTCATCTCAATCACTGCCTTCCACTCGGCGAGTGGAAGCGCCCTCCTACGCGCCGCGTGGGCAACATCTGCGTGAATCCGCGAAACCAAATCAGCGGACATCTACGGTGAGAAGACAATACTTGCGGGGAAGCGCCGGCCCGCCCATCAACCGGAAACCTCCAGCCGGCGGGTGGAGGGTCCGGCCGGGCAGCTCTCGCCAGCATTATTCACCATAAAATCCCCTATTATACTGGATGCATTCCTGATCATTCCACTACACTCCCTGCCCGCCATGAATATTTATCTACTGTCCTTGTCAGTACTGCTCGCGCTGCTCGTGGCAGGCTGCTCCCCCCAATCCTCCCCTGCGCCCCTGGCCGACGGCAATCGCGCCACCCCGGCCCCGCCGCTGCGCGTCCTGCACGACGGCTCGGAGCAGGAACGGGCGGCCCTCGACGAGCCCTTCGTGGGCGTCACCACCGAAGGGTCGGTGGTCCCCGGGCTGTACACCCTGCAGGCCACCGGGGTCAGTACCGCGCCGCTGCGGGAAGCGGTGAAGGCCTTCCGCGCCTCCCTCACCGACGAGCAAAGGGCCGCCAGCAGTTTCCCGATCGACGACGAGGAGTGGCGCCGGTGGACCAACATCGACATCAAGTACTACAAGCGACAAGGCGTCGGCCTCAACGAACTCACGCCGGAGCAGCGGGAACTGGGCCTGAACATCCTGCGTGCCGGACTGAGTCCGCAGGGCTACCAAAAGACCAAGGACATCCGCAAGATGGAAGGCTACCTCGCCCGCCTATCGGGGGCTTTCGAGGTCGTCGGCCCCGATCTGTACTGGTTCACCTTCTTGGGCGAGCCATCCACCACGGAGCCCTGGGGATGGCAGTTCGACGGCCACCACCTGGTCATCAACTACTTCGTCCTGGGCAACCAGGTAGTGATGACGCCCACCTTCATGGGCTCGGAACCAAGCTACATCGCATACGGAGAAGATGCCGGCACCCGCACCTTTGAACGGGAGGAAGCCCTTGGCATCAGTCTGTACCAATCCCTCACCGACCGCCAACGCCAGGCCGCCACCCTTTACGACCGCAAGGAAGAGAACTACACCCTGGCCGGCGCCTTTCACGACAACGCCGAGGTACCCTACGCCGGGGTACGCGCCTCCAACTTCACCCCGCGCCAGGTGAGCCTCCTGAGCGAATTGCTCGGGGAGTACGTCAACAATATGGCCGAGGGTCACGCCCGGGTAAAGATGGCCGAGGTGGAAAAGCACCTGCCCGATACCTGGTTTGCCTGGGTGGGCGATACCGGGGGCGGCGGCCCGTTCTACTACCGCATCCAGAGCCCCGTGATCCTGATCGAGTTCGACCACCAGCGGCCCGTCTTCCTGGAGGGTGACCGGCCCACCCGCGCGCACGTTCACACGGTGGTCCGTACCCCCAACGGCAACGATTACGGCAAGGACCTGCTTGGCCAGCACCTCGAGCGGCATCCGCACTGAGCGGTGTAGCGCCTTTTGAAAGCGATCCGATTCCGTCCCATCCGATTACGTAGTTTTTCCGTCACTGGCACCGAATGTCACCGTAGGCGCCGGAGCGCGGGTGCCGGGTAAAGTGGTTGCACCCGCCCCCTGCGGCACCCCTACCGTCCACAGTGCGCAACATCATCGCCGGCACTGATACAGGTCAGCCGGCCGGCCGGGGGGCGGGGATAATTTTGGGCCATCAACCGCCCATCCCCTATGAAATTCAACAGTGCCCCTATGGCCTTCTTGCTGACCTGCCTCCTGTGGCTCCCTGCCGGCGGCACCGCGCAAGTGCATTACGAAATACCCGACAATGGCCAGGGTACCATGCGGGTGTCAGGCACCTCCACCCTCCACGATTGGGAAATGGTCACGCACGAAATGACCGGAACCGCGGAATTCGTGTTTGCCCCCAAAGGCAAGCGCACGCTGACGGCCCTGCAAGCGCTCACCTTCGCCCTGGAGGTGGAGGATCTGAAAAGCGACAACAAGGGGCTGGACAAGAACGCCTACGCCGCGCTGATGTCCGACCGGCACCCCTGCATCCGATATTTCTTGTCGTCCGCCACGGTGGCCCCCGCGGGGGAGGGCTTCCTGCTCCGTACACGTGGCCGCCTCACCGTTGCCGGTACGACCCGCGACATTCAAATGGACGTCCGGGCCGTCGTCAACGCGGACGCCTCCGTCACCTGCACGGGCGCTTACACCCTGAACATGACCGAATACGGCGTGACACCCCCCTCCTTCATGCTCGGCGTGATGAAAACGGGGGAGCTGATCACCCTGGATTTCGTGGTCACCTACGCGAAGTCGGCGGGCGTCTAATAGCCTCTTATCCAACCACGAACAACGTTTGCCACCATGAAATATCTACCCCTCCTCATTGCCTGCCTACTTGCATCAAGCCTCTACGCCCAGCAGCCGGAGCTGCAGTTTTTCCGCCCGAATGACCTCCGCGGTCTCCACGTATTCGAAACTCCCAAGCTGGACACCGTGCCCTTCGACGGCGTAAAGGTCCGCGTAGGCGGCGACTTCGCGATGCAGTTCCAGTCGTTGAACCAGCAAAACGACGCCCGTAACCTGGTGGAACTCGGTACCAACTTCAACCTGCCCACCGCCAACCTGAACCTCGACGTGCAGTTGATGGAAGGCGTCCGGATGCACCTGACCACCTACCTCTCGGCCCAGCACCACCAGGAGGCCTGGGTGAAGGGCGGACACCTGCAGGTGGACAAGCTGGATTTCATCCGGCCCGGCTTCCTGGAAGGATTCATGAAGGTGGCTACGATCCGCGTCGGACTGGATGAGTTCAACTACGGGGATCCCCACCTGCGCCGGAGCGACAATGCGCGGGTCATCTTCAACCCCTTTGTGGGTAACTTCATCATGGACGCCTTTTCGACCGAGGCATTCGGGGAGCTGACGTTGCGGCACCATGGCCTGCTGGCCGTCGTGGGGGTCACCAACGGCAAACTGAACCAGAACGTCATTGTCAATCCAAATACCGACAACCAGTTGTCCTACTACGGGAAGGTAGGCGTGGACAACCAGCTGAACGAGGATCTGCGTCTCCGGCTTACCGCTTCGATCTACGCCAACCACGGCACCACCACGGGTACCTGGCTTTACGGTGGCGACCGCGCCGGCAGCCGCTACTACAAGGTCCTGCAGACCCTACCCGATTCCCTGGGCAATACGCAGGGCGGCGACTTTGAGGGACGGTTCAACGCCCGCTTCCTGAAAGTCACGGCCGTGCAGGTCAATCCCTTCATCAAGTACCGGGGCCTGGAGTTCTTCGGCGTAGTTGAAGTGGCCTCGGGCAGCAACGAGGGCAACCGTCCGGAATCGGGCCGGGAAGGAGCCTTCACTCAACTGGCCGCGGAAGTATTGTACCGCTTCGGCGCCGACGAGCGGTTTTACCTGGGCGGTCGCTACAACACCGTGCGGGGCAAAGCCACCGAAAACGCCACCGAGGATCTGCAGATCAATCGCCTGAATGTCGGCGGCGGCTGGTTCCTTTCCAACAACGTCGTCACCAAAATCGAATACGTCCAGCAGCGCTACACCGGCGATGCCTGGACCGGTCGGTTCGCCGGGGCGGAGTTCAGCGGGGTTAACCTGGAGGCGGGTATTAGTTTTTGAGGGGGGGCACGCCAGACCCATTCCCGTACACGCATCATCGGGAGACCCATTCCTATACACGCATCGCCGCGAGGCCCATTCATCCGGACGATTTATCGCGAGGCCCATTCCTCCGTGGCGTCGGAATTGACCCCGCTAGGGAGTGGCCGTCCCTTTCAGGGCCGGGCCTGGGGGTGCCGGTCAGGCCGGGGGGGTCTCTACGCGAGGACCGCTACCATACACGCAACATCGCGAGGCCCATTCCTCCGTCCCGTCGGAATTGACCTCGCTAGGGAGTGGCCGTCCCTTCCAGGGCCGGGCCTGGGGGTGCCGGGCAGGCCGGGGGGCGCCAGCTTCCACCCGCACGGCCTAATTTAGAGCCATCCAGTCCCTCACCCCGCTAAACAATTATTTATGCAAGCCACTCCGGAACACCACGCGCGCATCGCCCGCATGACCTTTGCCTCCGTGTATCCCCATTACGTGACGAAAGTGGAAAAGAAGGGCCGCAGCCGGGCGGAACTGCACACGGTGATCGAATGGCTGACCGGCTACAATGAAAAAGACCTGCAGCAAATCATCGCCGAACGGCAAACCTTCGAGACATTCTTTAAGCGAGCCACCCTACACCCGAACGCGCACCTGATCACGGGCACGATCTGCGGCTACCGCATCGAGGAACTGGACAACACCCTGACCCGCCAGGTACGCTACCTCGACAAGCTGGTGGACGAACTCGCCCGCGGGCGCAAACTGGAAAAGATCCTGCGCCCCGACCCGCCCGCTCCGAAATAGGCAGCCGCCGGTTATCAGGAACATCCACCACCCCTCGCTGTTCCCCAATAAACAATCCAATGTCAAAAGTGAAAGCATGGGCCGCCCAGGAGCCCAAAGGAAAACTGCAACCCTTCGAGTACGAGGCTGGCCCGCTCGGTCTGGAGGACGTAGAAGTTGAAATCGAATACTGCGGGGTCTGCCACTCCGACCTCTCCATGCTCGACAACGAGTGGGGCATCACCACCTACCCCTTCGTACCCGGCCACGAAGCCATCGGCAAGGTGGTCGCCCTGGGAGATATCGCCAAGGAGAAAGGACTGAAGGTCGGCCAGCGCGTAGGCGTGGGCTGGACGGTGAAGAGCTGTCTCCACTGCGAATACTGCCTGCAGGGCGACCAGCAGATGTGTACTTCGGTACAGCCCACCATCGTCGGCCACCACGGTGCCTTTGCCCAGTCGATCCGCACCCACTGGGTGTGGGCGGTGCCCATTCCCGAGGGTGTGTCCCCCGACTCGGCCGGCCCCCTGCTCTGCGGCGGCATCACCGTCTTCGCTCCCCTGCTGGACAACGCCATTTCACCCACCGACAAGGTGGGCGTCTTCGGCATCGGAGGCCTGGGGCATATGGCCCTGAAATTCCTCAAGGCCTGGGGCTGTGAAACCACGGCTTTCACCTCCTCCCCCTCGAAACACGACGAGGCCCGCGCGTTCGGCGCCACCCACATCGCTTCCAGTGTCGACTCCGAGGAAATGGGGGCACTGGCGGGCAAGTTCGACTTCATCGTCATTTCCGCCAACGCCTCCCTCGACTGGGACGCCATCATCGCCATGCTGAAGCCCGGGGGCAAGCTGCACATCGTAGGAGCCGTACTCGAGCCCATCCCGGTGCACGTCATGTCGCTCATGCTGAGCAAGCGGTCCATCTCCAGTTCGCCCACCGGCAACCGGAGCCAGATGGACAAGATGATGCAGTTCGCCGCCCACCACCAGGTGGCCCCCCAGGTGGAGCACTTCCCCATGAGCAAGGTGAACGAGGCCATGGACCACCTGCGGGCGGGCAAGGCCAGCTACCGCATCGTTTTGGAGGCGGATTATTAGTCAGCATAAGCTACGCCAGATCAGCTAGGGCCTTCCGTACGGGAGGCCCTTTTTTATGCGTAATACAAGGTGGCAGGCATCGTGGTCCGTGGAGATGCAGCGCCCCCCCTGTTGGCGGCGGAGCGCGGGATCCGTGGTCGGTGGATCAATCCCCTACCATCGATTTTTCCTCCCCGAAATTTCTGCAATTGTCCGTGTGACCCTTCCCGAAAAAAGCCGTCAGACGGAAGCTGAAACCGCGCTACATTACCGCCCCTTACAAGGGAAAAACGCCGCTCAATAGATGTATACCCTCCTGCTGCTCACCTTCGTGGTGGGCTACTTCTGCATCGCCCTGGAACACCCCCTCAAGATTGACAAGACGGCGTCGGCCCTGCTCACGGGGGTCCTTTGCTGGACGGTGCTGGTCATGGGGCAGGAAGCCCTTTTTCCCGGCGGGGTAGCGCCCGGTCTTCTCGAGGAGACCATTCTGCTCCACGTCGGCGAGATCGCCGAGATCCTCTTCTTCCTGCTCGGCGCGATGACGATCGTGGAGCTGATCGACACCCACGGCGGCTTCCAGGTGATTACGGAGCGCATCCGAACCACCGACCGGGTGAAGCTGCTCTGGATTCTGGGCTTCGTCACCTTTTTTCTCTCCGCGGTGCTGGACAACCTCACCACCACCATCGTCATGGCCACCCTGCTCAAGAAGCTGATCCGCGACAAGGAAGACCTCTGGTTTTTCGGCGGCATGGTGGTCATCGCCGCCAACGCCGGCGGCGCCTGGTCGCCCATCGGCGACGTCACCACCATCATGCTCTGGATCGGCGGGCAGGTCACCGCCCCCAGCATCGTGGCCGGACTGCTCCTGCCGAGCCTGGTCTGTCTGCTGGCGCCCCTGGCCGTCCTCTCATTCACCAAGCGGGGCAGCGTATCGCCCCCCAGCCGCTTCGACCTTGAGAACGGCGGCGGCGGCGGCCTCCACCACCAGCCGGTGGCCGTCAGCCCCGGCGAGGCTTCGCTGGTGCTCTGGCTGGGCATCATCGCCCTCCTCTTCGTGCCCGTCTTCAAGACCGTGACCCACCTGCCCCCCTTCATGGGCATGCTGCTCAGTCTGGGCGTGCTGTGGGTGGTCACCGAGCTCCTCCACAAGCGCAAGCCCGAAGACGAGCGCCACTCCCTGTCGGTGGCCGGGGTGATCCGGCGGGTGGACACCCCCAGCATCCTGTTCTTCCTGGGCATCCTGCTGGCGGTGGCCAGCCTGCAGACCGCCGGCCACCTGAGCCAGATGGCGGTCATCCTGAACGATACCTTCGGCAACATCTACGTAATCAACCTCATCATCGGCCTGGTGTCCGCCATCGTCGACAACGTGCCCCTGGTGGCCGGTGCCATGGGTATGTACTCCCTGGCCGACTACCCCCAGGACTCCAATTTCTGGACCTTCCTGGCCTACTGCGCCGGCACCGGTGGCAGCAGCCTGATCATCGGTTCGGCCGCCGGCGTGGCCATCATGGGCCTGCTGAAGATCGACTTCATCTGGTATCTGAAGCGCATCACCTGGCTGGCCCTGGTGGGCTACTTCGCCGGTGCGGTGGTGTACTATCTCCAGCACGGCCTCTAGGGTTTTATACGGCACCCGCGCTCCGGCGCCCCCCCTACTACTACGACCCCGTCTATGCCCCACCCCCGGCCCGCGCTGCTGTTGCTGCTGTTGCTGCTCACCTCCGCCGCCTGCGCCCAGAAAACCGTCGACACCCAGCAACTCGGGTGGGTGAGGTACCACCTCCGCCTCCCGCTCCAGGGGCCGTACGCCCTGCGGCAGGAACTGGAGGAACGCGCCTACTGGTTCCCGTGGCGGCAGCACCAGCTGGTTTCCCGTAGTGTAATCGAGCGCCGCTTAGGCCGGGACTGGAACGCCGGTCTCGGCCTCACCGTTTTCCGGCAGTCGCTGCCCCACGATCCCCACGCCGTGATCACCCAGACCCGCACCGAAGTCCGCCCCATGCTGGAGCTGGCCGGCCTGCAACCCCTGAACGATAAGCTGGCCCTCCACCACCGCTACTGGGCTGAGCTGCGGTACTTCGGCGGGACCGATGGCGGACTGTCCTTCGCCAACTACCGCTTCCGCTACCGCCTGGAGCTGCGCTACCGCCCCCACCCCGAGTGGCAGTTGCGCGCCTTCGACGAGATCATGGTGAACGCCGGTCGGCAGGTGGTGGCCAACACCTTTGACCAGAACCGCTACGGCGGCAGCCTGCAGTACCAGTTCAGCAAGCAGGTGGGCGCCGAGCTAGGCTACCTCCGCTGGTTCCAGCAACGGAGCAGTGGCGATGAATTCTACGACCGCCACATCGTCCGCCTCACCCTTCACCATCAGTTGCCGGCGCCGCGGCGCGACTAACGCCTAGCCTATGTCCGAGTTATTCAATTCCCTGACGATTCCCTTCCTCCTGGCCATGTTCCTCGCCGTGAATATGGGGGGCAGCGGCACGGCCCCGGCCTTCTCGGCGGCCTACGGGGCCAGCGTGATCCGCCGGTCGCTCATTCCGGGGCTCTTCGGGGTGATGGTGCTTGCCGGGGCCCTGCTGGCCGGGCAGGAGGTTTCCCTGACGCTGGGCAAGGGGCTGCTGGACCAGTCTTACTTCACCCCCCTGATTACCTCCCTTATCCTGTTTTCCATCGGCATCACCCTGCTGGTTTCCAACCTGATCGGCGTACCCCAGTCGACCAGCCAATCCACGGTACTCTCCATCGCAGGGGCGGCCACGGCGCTGGAGGGGCTCAATACGCGGAAACTGTTCTACGAGATCATCCCCACCTGGGTCATCCTGCCCATCGTGGCCTTCGTGATCATGCTCTTCTTTTCGCTGTTCATCCTCCCCCTGTTACGGCGGACGATCTTCAACACCGACTACGCCCACCTGCGGCACCACCCCTTCCTGAAGGCCCTGCTCATCTTCAGCTCCCTCTACGTAGCCTTCTCTATAGGCGCCAACAACGTGGCCAATGCCGCGGCGCCCATTGCCTCCCTCACCGCCAACGAACTGGGGCCCCAGGCCGCCGGCAACTTCCTGCCCATCATCATCCTTTCGGTCCTCATCGTGGCCCCCTGCTTCGCCATCGGCAGTTCGCTGCTGGGCCACCAGGTGACGGAGACCACCGGCAAGGAGATCGTGCAGGTGAGCCCCTTCACGGCCACCGTCATTGCCCTCATCGTGGCCACCCTCTTGCTCTACGCCTCAGTGCAGCAGGGCATCCCCACCTCCCTGGTGCAGCTGAACGGGGCGGCCTTCATCGCCCTGAGCATCAGCAAGAAGGGCTGGCAACAGACCTTCTCCAACCGCACCGTGAGGTTGTTCTTCTCGGTCTGGGGGGTGGCGCCGGTGATGGCTTACATCCTGACTTACCTGTTGGTCCTCGCCCTCGTCTAGCACCTGGTTACCGGCTTGCGCAAGATCAGCGCGCGGGCTGACCCATGTCAGCTTCCCGCCCCGGGTGCCCCGATCCCTTTGGTCTGCTTATCCGGATTCCCAGCGCCTGGGCCCCGGAGTAAGTTGACCAACGATGAATGTACCGACCGCCCCCCTTTGCCTCCTGTTCCTTTACCTGCTGCTGACGGGCAGCCAAGTCCATGCGCAGACGCGCTACCTCATCGACAGCAGCCAGGGGACGGAACTCCAACTCCGGGGCACCTCCACCCTTCACGACTGGCAGATGGTGGCCACTACGGTGACCGGAGCGGTGGAATTCGCCTTTACCCCGGATGGTACAGGCGACCTGTCCGCCCTGGAATCAATGGCCTTCTCCCTCAAGGTGCAAGACCTGTGCAGCGGCAACCGCGGGCTGGACAAAAACGCCCACCGCGCCCTGAATGCCGAAGCCCACTCCTCGATCACCTACGTCCTGGCTTCCTCTACCCTGTCCCGGGTACAAGACGGCTACCGGCTGCAGACCCGCGGCCGGCTCACCATTGCCGGCACCGCCCGCGACATCAAGATGGAAGTCCGCCTGGTCGTCGGGGACAACGGCACCATCACCTCCCGCGGCACCCACGAACTGAAAATGACCGACTACGGGGTCACGCCGCCCAGCTTCATGCTCGGGGCGATGAAAACGGGGGACGATATGACCCTGGAATTTACCGTCGTATTCAAAAAATCACCGGGCGCCTAGCCGCCCGCTATTGTAGTGCCATAAATCCGACGTGATGAAAACCATACTCCTGTTCCTCTCCTGCACGCTGGCCGCCACCCTGGCCGCCCAGCCGGGCCAACTGCAGTTTTTCCGTCCGAACGACCAGTACGGGCTGACCACCTTCGAAGCCGCCAAGGCGGATACCCTGCCCTTCGACCGGGTGGCGGTGCGCGTCGGCGGAGACTTCGCCATGCAGTTCCAGGGCCTCGGCCAAAGCAACGACGCCGGCAACCTGGTAGAGCTCGGCACCAATTTCAACCTGCCCACCGCCAACCTCAACCTCGACGTGCAGCTGTCCGACGGCCTGCGGATGCACCTGACCACCTACCTCTCCTCCCGCCACCACGCGGAGGCCTGGGTGAGGGGCGGCTACCTGCAGGTCGACAAGCTCGATTTCATCGCCCCCGGTTTCCTGGCGGGCCTCATGGAGGTGGCCACCCTCCGGGTGGGGATGGATGAATTCAACTACGGCGACGCCCACTTCCGCCGGACGGACAACGCCCGGGTCATCTACAACCCCTTCGTGGGCAACTACCTCATGGATGCCTTCTCCACCGAAGCCTTCGGCGAGGTTACCCTGCAGCACCACGGACTGCTGGCCGTCATCGGCATCACCAACGGCAAGCTCAATCAGAATGTGTTAGTCAACGACCGCAGCGACAACCACCCCTCCTTCTACGCCAAGGCGGGCATCGACCAGCGGGTAAACGATGAGCTCCGGATGCGGCTTACGGTATCCGTATACACCAATCCGGGACAGACCACCGGCACCTGGCTCTACGGGGGCGACCGCTCCGGCAGCCGGTACTACGGGGTGCTCCACACGGTGGCCGACAGCCTGGGGCAAACCCAGGGCGGCGACTTTGAAGGCCGTTTCAACGCCCGCTTCACCAAGCTGGTCGCCGTACAGCTCAACCCCTTCATCCAGTACCGGGGCCTCGAGTTTTTCGGGATCCTCGAACGCGCCGCGGGCAACAACAACATTCCCACGCCGGAAGGCAACCGGGAAGGTGCGTTTACCCAGCTGGCCGGTGAAGTCGTGTACCGCTTTGGTCGGGGCGAGCGGTTCTACCTGGCCGGCCGCTACAATACTGTCCGCGGCAAGCGCACCGAGAGCGACCCGGAAGACCTCACCATCAACCGCCTGAACCACGGGGGGGCTGGCTCCTCACCCCCCACATCGTGACCAAGGTGGAGTACGTCAGCCAGCGGTACACCGGCCCGGCCTGGACGGGAAGGTTCGCCGGTGCCGAGTTCAGCGGCATCAACCTGGAGGCAGGCATCAGCTTCTGAGGGGCGGCGGGGCGCGGGTGCCAACGCCTGTTTTGCTGGCAACCGGCAAAATTTAAAACTCCGGGCTCCCCGAAACGGGAAGCCCGGAGTCGGGTTTGGATGATCGCCTTTAGCTGCTTTGGTTAGCGCTGAATCAGCAAGCGGCGGGTCTGGAGGCCCCACTCCCCTATTGCGCTCAGGGTGTATACACCCGGCACAAAATGGGCACTGGATAAATCGATAATCAGGCTCGATTCGCCCGCCTCCACTTCACGTTCCCACACCTTCCGGCCGCGCAGATCAAACAGGATAATCCGGGTCTCGGAGGGAAGTGCCGTGAGAGAAACCTTGACCGAGCCTGTCGCCGGGTTCGGGTACACCTCCAGCTGCGGGCTTACCTCCACCGCACTCGCCGGCCTATCGTCCCCGTCATTCGCGGATTTGTTATTCGCCTTCCGGTTGCCGCCACCGCCGCCTTTGCCGGCGTGCACCTGCAGGTTGCCTCCGCCGAGCAGCTGCTGGACGGTTTGGGTGCCGTCCCAGTGACTGGCGTAGCGCAGGCCGCCGTCGTTGTCGTACAGGGTCAGTCCGATCAGGTCCATATCGCCGGGCTCGCCGTTGTCGGTCATCACGACCTGGAAATCGCCGTTGCCAAATACGAAGACCGGGTTGTTGGGATCGGTGACGTCCTGGACGTTGGCCTTGCCGTAGAATATCGCTTGTCCGGAGTTTGGATCAAATGCCAGCGAAGTCATCCTGTTGCCCTTCACCTGATAGGTGTGGCGCACCCCGTCGGCTTCCGTACGCCGGATGAGCGTCCGTATGTTACCCTGCAGCCTGGTACCGGCCTTGTTGTAGCGGATGTTGAAGCCGAAGTTGTTCTTCGAGCCCGCATCGCCGGCCAGCGGCCCGGCCGAACTTTCGAGGATGAGGTACCCGCCGCCGGTCACGAAGTTATCCAGCGGTTTGGAGATGGTGATGACCTCGTCGTCTTCCACCGCGTCCCGGCTGTAGTAGCCGCAGACCCGTATACCGATGGCGAAACTCTCGGAATCGGCGTTGCCGATATCCACGCCGGCCCAGGTATAGACCGCTATGCCGACTGTGGGGTCGCCGGGGTCGATCGGCACGACCGGAATCGGTGTGGCGTTGATCACGCCACCATCCCGATCGATGAAATCGACCGTGGCGTAGCCGATATCTCCCGGTGCCGTATCCCCGCTGGCATCCGGCGTAAGGCTGATGTCCCGGATCGTGGCGCTGAGCAATACGTCAGCCGTACTGCTGTTCTTGCTGGACGTAGCCACAAACAACGCGCCGGTGTAGGTAATGCGCGCATCTTCGGGCTCGATGGTGAAGGGGATGTCCTCGTCCGAGCTGGGCTGGTACATGGTAGCCGTTCCGGCGTAGGTGACATCCACGTCATACCCATTGACCGGATCGGAATCACAGCCCGCCGAGGGCTCCTGGTCGATCAGCAGGCTGGCCGTAGCCACGCCGCTCGTCTCGGTAGTGGCCGACACCGTTTGGTCGCCAATCGTGAAGACCACGGTCTGGCCGGCAATTCCACCTCCGGAGAGGTCATCGGTCAACAGTGCCTGCAGGGCCACGGTATCGGAGTACTGCACCGACTCCTCCCCCTGGTAGACCAGCGTGGTCGGGCGTTTGAGTACCCTTACCGTCGTCTGGCAGTCATCCGAGTTGCCACTTGCATCCTGAGCAGTTAGCGTAACGTTGAAAGTGCCCAATGCACTAAAGTTATTGGGAATGACCCAGAGGCTGCTCACGGCGCAGTTGTCGGTGCTGCCTGCGTCGATGGCGTCTATGTCATCGTTGGTTAGCGTATAGTTGCCACCGAGCCCCATGAAGACGTCGATGGGCTGGCAGAGCACTGTGGGGGGTATGTTGTCCTGTACCGTAACGATAGCATTGCATACGGAGGAATTGCCGTTGACATCGGTCACCGTCAGTGTGACCGGGTTCTGGCCGAGGTCGTCGCAACCGAAGGTTGTCTGGCTCAGGCTCATTTCGGCGATGCCGCAGGCGTCGCTTGAACTGTTGTTTACCGCCTCGGCCGTCGTCGTGCCTACGCCCGCTGCATTAAGCTGCACGATCACGTTTTGACAACTGGCAGTGGGGAATTCAATATCCGTCACCGTTACCTCAATACTGCAGGGCTCGCTATGGTTACCGGAAGGATCGCTGGCACTAAAGGTTACCATTGTCGTCCCAACCGGGAATCGTTCCCCTGCCAGGGTACTTCCGTGGTTGTAGTCATTGGTGATGGTCAAGTTCCCGCAGTTGTCCGTAGCCGTTGCATCGAATTCCGTACCCTGCGCCGTGTAGAAGCATTCCCCGGGATCGTTATTTCGGTTCTGGGGCGTAGCTACGCAGGTAACGGCCGGGGGTACTTCATCGACCACCGTCACCGTCGCCGTACAAGTCGATTCGGCGCCTTTATCGTCGGTTACCGTCAGGGTGACATTCGTCACGCCCAGGCCATAGGGTCCGGCGGGCGATACGCTGAACGTCAGGGGATCTCCATCGGGATCCGTGGAGTCG
Organism: Neolewinella litorea; assembly: GCF_004803465.1. GTDB lineage: Bacteria > Bacteroidota > Bacteroidia > Chitinophagales > Saprospiraceae > Neolewinella > Neolewinella litorea. The sequence continues at coordinate 18,308 of NZ_SRSF01000012.1, forward strand.
AAGTCAAAGGCTTGGGCTAACGCAGTTCCCTGACAGTCAGCGTCGGCCGGGACGGTGATGTTTTGGCAGCTGGCGACCGGCGGCTGGTTGCAGGGGAAATTGGTATCAACAATTGTAAGGGTAATAGTGCATGTGGTCTGATTGCCATTAATATCATTTTTGAAGATGGTAATGGGATTAGGACCAAGGTTCGCACAGGTATAAACTGTAGGTCCCGTGAAACCTACGCCTCCCGGTAAACCACAGTTGTCGGTCTGTGACACCACACCCGGGCCATCCACCAGAGGATTAAATTGTACGGTGCCATCCGCACCCAGCTCTAGGGTCACATCCTGACAGGTAATGACCGGCGGCTCATCGTCAATAACCTTGATGGTATGGAATACTTCAACAGCGTTGCCGGAACCATCAGCGACCTGGTATCTCCGCACGATGATCCGCGAATTGGCGGCGTTGCCGATGGCGCCGTTGTCCGTTTCATCTACGTAGCTGACCTGAACCGGGCCGCAATTGTCTGCTTCGCCGATCACCACTGCCGGGTCGGGAGCGGGGACGTCCGAATCACAGGCGTAGGTGGAGGTCGCCGGGTCGGAGGCTGCTGGGGGCAGGTTATCCAACACGGTTACCCGGGCCATACATTCATCGGTAAGGGAAGCCCCGTCGGTGACCGTAAGGGTAACCATGAGGTTTACATCCCCCAGGTCGGTGCAGGTAAACAGGGTGCGGTCGAGCGACAGCGTCACGGCGCCACAATCGTCGCTGCTGCCCATATCCACGGCTTCCGGGGTAAGGGTGGCGGTTCCGAATTCGTCGAGGTATACCGTCACGTCCTGACAAAGAGCCTCCGGAGGTGTATCGTCCACGTTCTGACATACACAATCGACGTCCAGAAAGTCTGTCGTACAGTCATTGCCGTCATCGCAACTGGCCTCATCGACCAGGCAGCGGGTATCCTGTGTCCCCCCGCCGGTGACGGTGGCGGTCTGGGAGCATAAGCCCTCGCCGGTATAGCTCTCAAAAGTGCTGGAGGGCGGGTCGGGGAGGCTGGCTACACTATTGGAATAAAAAACCGTGGCGGGGTCGGAAACCACGCGCACTTCCCACCGCACCGCAGTTGGATTGAAGGCCACCTCCATCCCTTGCAGGGCATTGGTATAAATATTTCGACCGGTATGATCAGTACCCGTCTGAACGAAATCCAGGGTTATACCTCCGAAACAATAACTGGTCACCGCGACGCCGTCAAAGGTAGGGTCACAGCCGTCGGGGGCCCCGTCACCGTCACGGTCCAACTTGTCGTCAAAACCCGGACAGGCATCGACATCGTTGCAAACGCCATCGTTGTCGTCATCACCGCCGGCGGCGCTGCAGGGGTCCGGTCCGGCCGTATCCTGCGTGCCGGTGCCGGTAACCGAAACGGGTGCGTCCAGCGGCGGCGGGCAGAGGTTGGTCCCATGGTAAGTGGCTGCGAGGCTGCTGGGGGGATCGGGGGCAAAGGAATTCGTTCCCGTTGCGTAGAAGACGAACTGGGCATCATTGATGACGCGGATCTCCCAGCGCATCAATAGCGGGTTATAGGCAATACGAAGGCTGGAATTGGTCGTTGGGTCCCCATCGTCGTCGATATACTGGTTACGGCCGTCTACCGTAGCGTCGTAGGAGAAATTAACGGTATCGGGCCCGAAACAGGGTGCCACTACCCTTATGGTTCCCGCTTGTGCGGACAGGGCCAGAGAAATCAGCAGCAGGAACAGGGTAGTAAAGCATTTCATGGCTTGAAACTTTATGTTTGTTCACTCAGATAGTGTGTGGGGTGCCGCGGGCGCGTACTGGCCTATGGTAAAGGGATAAGCTGTTCAGGTATCAGTTCCTGCTTGGAAAAAGGCCGACAACGGCCATGGAATAGCCAATCCCCAGCAAGGGGTTCCTGATATTGAAGGGTACGTTAGCGCCGGTATTGGCAATAGAAAGCGTTCCAGCTCCCGACTGTCCGGCGCCGGGGGGAACGCTGGTATATATGGTTTCTCCGGCGGAGTTGACCGCCAGGTGTTTGTTTTCACCTGCTCCCTCCAGACCGGGACCCGCCCCCATACGAAGGGTTCCCTGGTGATTATGCGCGGGCAGATTGTTCACCGTGAGCAATACATCGCTGCGTCCGCCGCGTCCTCCTATTTGTATACTGGCGAGCCCTGGTCCCTGCCCATTGTGCACCGCCAGTCTGCCGCGCAGGTCCGGAAGGGCGAAGGTGGTCGTTCCATTGCCGCCGAATTGCGTACCCAGCAAGGAATACAACGACTGATTTTGGCTAATGGGTAAAATTTGCCCTTCGCAGAGGACCCACCCGCGCGGCGGAAAGTTGAATCCGAATACCTGCACCTGTCCGAGAAATGGTTCCATGTTGAAAAAGGGTGAAGTGAGTGAAATAAGGTCGGTAAACCAGCAGAGCGTTGGTCGATCAGCCCGTTCGGCAGAGGATGCCCGCACCGTTCTGCAACCGAATAATTTCCCGGTGAGGCAGATGGTCGTTGGGTAGTATGTGGAAATGTCGCAGGCGGTCCGCGTGACCTTCCGTCAGTCCGGCGAGACTTGTCAGGTGGTTATGGGTAGCATAGAGGGTGTGCAACCGGGTCAGGCCGGCTACGGGTGCCAGGGAAGTCAGTCGGTTATGCTGCACGAACAGCGATTCCAGGTGGGTAGCTCCCTCGATACCCTTCAGGGAGGTGATCCGGTTATTATGCAGAAACAAGTGGCGCAGTTCGGTGTGGCGGACGAGCTCCGTCACACCGCTCAGGGCCATATCGGATACCGAAAGGAAACGCAGGTGATACAGGGGTATCAGTCCGGAAAGGTTGGTCAGCGGTGTGGTGACGTTGGGGTGCATCGCCAGCGGCCCGGCGAACCGGAGGGTATCGATGTTCAGCAACAAAAGCATCAGCTGATCGTCGTGGGGAGGCTCCGCGGTGGGCCCTGACTCAAACACCACCTCGTTGTAGGCCATCTTCCATTGCAGTTCCAGCTCCCGCCACCAGCCGCGGGCGCGCTGCAGTTCCGAAGACGTGGTTTTGATGATGAAATTCATGCCGGGGAGTTAAGTGCGAGAGGGGAAAATGCCTACCAGCGCGATCGCGTGGAGGATGCCGAGGTACGGGTTGCGGATGTCGAAGGACTGATTCGACCCGGTGTTGCTAACAGCCAATTGGTTGGCCGCCAGCTGGCCGGCAGCGGGGGCTACTGAAGTGAAAATGGTTTCACCGGCGGAGTTGGCCGCCAGGTAAGCTCCGTCGCCGGTGGCCAGCAGTCCCGGTCCGGCACCCAGTTTAAGCGTGCCATCGTGGCTGTGGCTGGGTAGATTGGAGGTGATCAGAATTACCGACTCCCGACCCGATTTTTCCCCCCAACTGACCGGGCTCAGTCCGGGGCCCGAGCCGTAATGTACAGCAGACCGACCCCGCAGGTCGGGCAGGCCAAAGGTGGTACTGCCGTTGCCACCAAAGGTGGTACCCAGCAGCGCGAATACTGCGGAGTAAGCATGAATGGACAAGAGCTGTCCATCGCAGCTGGCCCAGTTGCGGGGCGCGAAGTTGAAGCCGAAGATCTGTACCTGGCCAATAAAGGGTTCCATGAAATAATGGTTTAAGGAAGTGAAGTAAGCTCAGTAGGTAGCCGCGCGCAACCGTCCCTTATGGAGTGACAGAGCAATTGTTTTTCCGTCCGCATTGAGGAAAGTGAGACCCCCTGGTCGGCGATTCAGTACCTGCACCGGATGCGCCAGCCGGTCCAGGATATCCGGCGTCATAGCCGGGTACTCCAGCAGTTGGGCACGAAACGCTTTGAGTAAATCCGCTTCTTGCGTACCGGCACCCCGGTTCATTGCGGCAAGCCCCCCGGTGACCAGGGATCCCGCCGTAAGTGCCAGACAAGAGACTAATGTTCTTCTATTCATAATACATGATTATGGTGATGCTTTCGGTCAATTCAATTCCTGCAACGGTCCACCAACAGGAGCAGCAAGCCTACGGAGGCCGTAGAGCAGAGGCGTGGGTTTGACCAGAACGGTCGGGGTACCGTTACCGTAAACGGTCCCACCGGGGGCGGCCCAGGTTGATGATGTGCGATCGGCTGTAGTCTCGACTCGACGCACGCTGGCTTATCCTCCGGCTTGCAGCGGACGGCAGCGGGTGTACTACAGGATCAATGCTTCGTGAAGAAAATTTCCCGGCGTGAAGGCTCGGATAGACAGTGCATGCCTGAAATTGAGACTAAGGCGGGGGCGGCGGAAAGGGATCCTGGATCAAAATATTAATTACAGGAATCTAACGGGGCAGTAGTACGCGTCTACCACCTAATCCCAAATGTCCAGGATGAGGTTCAATCCCTATGGAATACCACTTTAAAATTAGGTGTTTAAACTACACCAGTCAATAACCTCCCTCACATCTTTGATTATTTATTTTCCACCATGGGGGTTCACCGCTGCATACGGCATCTTGTGGGTGGGTAAACGCGGTGGTAATTGCCGGCTTGAAGAATTACTGCGCCCTCATCTTCTTCAAAACGGCCTTGCTGATGAACCCGCGCGGCCTGCTTAATCCAGCCTCGCGAGCATCGGCAGGCGATGCGGCAAATGCGATTCACCAAGCCTGGACGAGATCCTGCAATACCAGGCTACCCTGGAATCCTGTCTCCGGGGCAGCCCGGGAGGTGGAAAGGGCCGGTCTGAAGGTCAGGAAACTGAATCCTTCGGAACTGGAGGTGCCGGAAGAGTTCCAGGTGCAACTGGATGCCTCCCCCAAGCTGAAGACCGCCTTCGAGAGCCTCACGCCGGGCCGGCAACGGGCTTATTTGATGCACTTTGCCTCCGCCAAGCAGGCGAAGACCCGGGTGGCGCGGGTCGAGCGGTACATCCCGCACATTCTCGACGGGAAGGGCATCGACGACCGCTAGCTACTCTGCCGCGACGATCCGGAGCAGACTTTTGGCCTGGGCCGCCCGTTGGCGGGCCATCGCCACCGTATCGCCGAGGGCCGTCAGGTGACCCATTTTCCTGAAAGGCCGCGTTTCCGCCTTGCCGTAGAGGTGGGGGTGTACTTCGGGGATGGCGAGCACGTCCATCCAGCCCTGGTAGCGGGTCGGGCCCCGACTGCCTTCCTCTCCGAGCAGGTTGATCATGGCGGCGGGGCGCAGGAGCTGGGGATCGCCCAGGGGCAAGCCGAGTATGGCACGCAGGTGCTGTTCGTACTGGCTGGTGGCACAGGCCTCAATGGTGGGGTGTCCGCTATTGTGGGGGCGGGGCGCTACCTCGTTGACCAGCAGTTCACCGTCGCGGGTCAGGAAGAGTTCGACGGCGAGCAGTCCTACGATCTCCATCTTCTGGGCTACGTCGACGGCCAGTTTGCTGGCGCGACCGTCGGTATCGCCGTCGAGGGCGGCCGGACAGATCAGGAACTCTACCAGGTTGGCGGTGGGGTGGAATTCCATTTCCACGGTAGTGAATACCTTGACCTCGCCCGTGGCGGAGCGGGCCACGATCACGGCCAACTCCTTCTCGATATCGGCCAGGTCTTCGATCAGGCTCGGCCCTTCCAGCAGCCGCTGCTCCAGGTCTTGCCGCGTACGAATGACGGACACCCCCTGCCCGTCGTAGCCTCCCGTACGAGTCTTCTGTACGAAGGGCAGTTGCACGGCACCCGCGTTCACCGCCCGTATGATCTCCTCCTTGCTACCGAACAGCTGAAAATCGGTGGTGGCGATGCCGTGGTCGGCGTAGAATTGTTTCTGCAGACCCTTGTCCTTGATCAGGTCAATCACGGCGGGCTGGGGGTAGACCTTCACCCCGGTTTTTTCCAATTCGTGCAGCGCGCGGGTATCGATGTGCTCGATCTCGATGGTGAGCACGTCCAGGCCGTGGGCAAAGGCCATCACGTCCTCATAATCGCGGAAATCGCCGTGTTGGAATACCGTGGCGTAGGGCGCAGCGGGGAAATTCTCGTCGCGGTCGAGCACGTAGATGGGCAGGTGCCACTCGCTGGCCGCCTGACAGAGCATTTTACCGAGTTGGCCGCCGCCGAGGATGCCTAGTTTGGGAAAGTTGGACATGGAGCTAAGGTAGCTGTCGTACCGGAAACACGATATCGGGAATCCGTTTTCTTTGCGTGGTTGGTCAACACGGGCTGAGGGCTTTCAAGCCCGATGGTACCTCCCCACTCTGCCAGCCTCCCAGGCAACTTGCCGGCTCAAGCCGTCGCTACACGGGCTGAGGGCTTTCAAGCCCGATCGTACCTCCCCACTGCCAGTCTTTCGAGCAACTTGACGGCTCAGGCCGTTGCTAGACGGGCTGAAGGCTTTCAAGCCCGATATCACCGCCGCGCCGCCGGCCTTTCGAGCAGCGTGACGGCTCAAGCTGTCGATGATTTACTCGTAGCGGCGGCTTGAGCCGCCTTGCTGCAGTTTTTCGAGCAGCTTGACGGCTCAAGCCGGCGCTACATGGGCTGAAGGCTTTCAAGCCCGATTTCAATGTCCCACCGCCAGTCTTCCGAGCAGCGTGACGGCTCAAGCCGGCGCTACAGGAACGGGCTGAGGGCTTTCAAGCCCGATATCACCGCCGCGCCGCCGGCCTTTCGAGCAGCTTGACGGCTCAAGCTGTCGATGATTTACTCGTAGCGGCGGCTTGAGCCGCCTTGCTGCAGTTTTTCGAGCAGCGTGACGGCTCAAGCCGGCGCTACAGGAACGGGCTGAGGGCTTTCAAGCCCGATCGTACCGCAACGCCGCCTGTATCCAGAATGCACCCCACGGCTAACTGAAAAACCTTAAGCAACTCCGGTTGCGTTAACTTAGTACCAAGTTGCCTGCCATGTCACAGTTACTTACCGCCGCGGAAACTATCGCCCAGCTGCCCACCATGCGTTGGACCCTCGACCGCTACCACAAGATGGTGGAGGCGGGGTTGTTGGACGAATACGATCGGGTGGAACTGTTGTTTGGAAAACTGGTGCAAATGTCTCCTGTAGGAATTTTACACGGAAAGACCGTCAACAACCTTTTGCGTCACTTCACGCGCATTTTGCCCGAGGAAAACTACACGGTCGGCATTCAGAACCCCGTAACGTTGATCGACGATTCGGAACCCGAACCCGACCTTTACGTAGCAAAAGGTCCACTTAAATCGTATGACCGCCATCCCTTTCCCGAGGATCTTTATCTGGTCGTGGAGGTTTCCGACAGCACGCTTAACCATGACCGCACGGCCAAAAAGATAGCCTACGCCGTGGCCGCCATAGAAGAATACTGGATCGTCAATATCTACGAGAAGCAGATCGAGCGATTCACCGACCCCCTCCCGGCGGAGGGCACCTACGCAAAGCAGGAAATATTTAAAGCAGGAAGCACCTTTTCCAGTCTGCAACTGGGTGATTTTGCCGTGGACGATCTGCTCGTAGCCGCGGCTTGAGCCGCCTTGCTGCCAGTCTTTCCAAGCAGCTAGACGGCTCAAGCCGTCGCTACACGGGTTGAGGGCTTTCAAGCCCGATTCCCCCGCCCCACTGCCAGTCTCCGAAGCAACTTGCCGGCTCAAGCCGTCGCTACACGGGCTGAGGGCTTTCCAGCCCGATTCCTCCGCCCCACCGCCAGCCTCCCAAGCAGCTTGACGGCTCAAGCCGTCGCTACATAACGGGTTGAGGGCTTTCAAGCCCGATTCCTCCGCCCCACCGCCAGCCTCCCAAGCAGCTTGACGGCTCAAGCCGTCGCTACACGGGTTGAGGGCTTTCAAGCCCGATTCCCCCGCCCCACTGCCAATCTCCCAAGCAGCTTGACGGCTCAAGCCGTCGCTACACGGGTTGAGGGCTTTCAAGCCCGATTCCCCCGCCCCACTGCCAATCTCCCAAACAGCTTGACGGCTCAAGCCGTCGCTACATAACGGGCTGAGGGCTTTCAAGCCCGATTCCCCCGCCCCACTGCCAGTCTCCGAAGCAACTTGCCGGCTCAAGCCGTCGCTACACGGGCTGAGGGCTTCCCAGCCCGATTCCTCCGCCCCACCGCCAGCCTCCCAAGCAGCTTGACGGCTCAAGCCGTCGCTACATAACGGGTTGAGGGCTTTCAAGCCCGATTCCTCCGCCCCACCGCCAGCCTCCCAAGCAGCTTGACGGCTCAAGCCGTCGCTACACGGGTTGAGGGCTTTCAAGCCCGATTCCCCCGCCCCACTGCCAATCTCCCAAACAGCTTGACGGCTCAAGCCGTCGCTACACGGGCTGAAGGCTTTCAAGCCCGATTCCCCCGCCCCACTGCCAATCTCCCAAACAGCTTGACAGCTCAAGCCGTCGCTACACGGGCTGAGGGCTTTTAATCCCGATTCCTCCGCCCCACCGCCAGTCTTCCCAAGCAGCTAGACGGCTCAAGCCGTCGCTACATAACGGGCTGAGGGCTTTCCAGCCCGATTCCTCCGCCTTGCTGCCAGCCTCCCATGCAGCTAGACGGCTCAAGCCGTCGCTACGGTGATTCGTCATCTCCACCAACAAAAAGCCCCCCGACAATCAAATTGTCGGGGGGCTACGCTGACCGGCAACTTTCGTGGTCGGGCAGTATCTGGAGCAGCGGAACGGCTGGAGCCGTCGCTACAGCAGGGGCGCGATCACCAGGGCAACCACGCTCATCAGTTTGAGGAGGATGTTGAGCGAGGGACCGGAAGTATCCTTGAAGGGGTCACCTACCGTATCACCCACGACGGCCGCCTTGTGAGGGTCGGAACCTTTGTAGTAAAGGGTACCCTGTACCGAAGCACCTTCCTCGAACATTTTCTTGGCGTTGTCCCAGGCACCACCGGCGTTCGATTGGAAGATGGCCATCATGACACCGGCGGAGGTTACTCCGGCCAGGAGTCCGCCCAGCATCTCGGCACCTACGTCGGCACCGAATAGGCGGGGCGCAAATCCGACCACCACGGGGGCCAATACGGCGATGAGTCCGGGCATCACCATCTCGCGGATGGAGGCTTCGGTAGAGATTTCCACGCACTTGGCGTAGTCGGCCTTGCCGTCGGCGGCGTCGAAGGTTGCCTTGTCGGCGGGCGACCACTTCGATTCGTCGTGACCGGCGCGCCGCATCACCTCAAGGGCGGCTTTGAGCTCGGGGATCTCGAGGAACTGGCGGCGTACTTCCTGGATCATGTCGTTGGCGGCCCGGCCCACGGCTTCCATGGAGAAAGCACTGAAGAGGAAGGGCAGCATGGCCCCCAGGAAGAGGCCGGCCATGACGTAGGGGTTCGAGATGTCGATGGTCGTGATACCGGCCGTCTGCATGAATGCGGCGAAGAGGGCCAGGGCGGTCAGGGCGGCGGAGCCGATGGCGAAGCCCTTACCGATGGCGGCCGTGGTGTTGCCTACGGCGTCGAGTTTGTCGGTGCGTTCCCGCACTTCCTTGGGCAGTTTGGCCATTTCGGCGATACCGCCGGCGTTGTCGGAAATGGGTCCGTAAGCATCAACGGCCAGCTGAATGCCCGTATTCGAGAGCATACCGACGGCGGCGATGGCGATACCGTAGAGTCCGGCGAAGTAGTACGCCCCAATGATGGCGGCGCACAGCACGAGAATCGGCAGGGCGGTAGAGCGCATCCCGACGGCAAGGCCGGCGATGATGTTGGTGGCGGCACCGGTGGCCGACTGGTCCACGATACCCTGCACGGGCTTCGTGCCCGTACCCGTGTAGTACTCGGTGATGTAGCCGATGCCAAGGCCCGCTACGAGGCCAAGGATGATGGCAACGAATACCCCGGTAGAGGTATAATTGAAGATCACTTCATTGCCCTGAGCATCCGTGAGGGGCCGTCCGAGTCCGTCGAAGGTGATCGTCCATTCGGCCGGCAGCATGGTGGTAACCGCAAAGTAGGTAAGCACCAGCATGATGGCCGCGGCGATGAGTTCGCCGGTATTCAGGGCCTTCTGGGGGTCGCCACCTTCGCTCACGCGAACGAAAAAGGTGCCGATGATGGAAGCCACGATGCCGATACCCGCCACTACCAGGGGCAGCAACACGGCGTTGAGGCCGCCGATCTCACTGCCGGCGAACTCGGGCAGCACGATGAAGGCCGCACCGATCACCATGGTACCGATGATGGAACCTACGTAGGATTCGAAAAGGTCGGCACCCATACCGGCTACGTCACCTACGTTGTCGCCTACGTTATCGGCGATGGTGGCGGGGTTGAGGGGGTGATCTTCGGGGATACCGGCTTCCACCTTGCCCACGAGGTCGGCGCCGACGTCGGCCGCCTTGGTGTAGATACCACCGCCCACGCGGGCGAAGAGGGCAATCGAGGAAGCACCGAAGCTGAAGCCGGTGAGTACCGTGATCACCCGGACGATCGCAAACTGCGCCTCGGCCGTACCGGCCACCGTACCATCGGGCACGAACATGCCCTGGAACAGCAGGAAGAGCGCGCCGAGACCTAGCAGTCCGAGTCCAACGACCCCAAGTCCCATCACGGAACCACCCGCGAAGGCGACCCCGAGGGCTTTACCGAGGCTTTCCCGGGCGGCGTTGGTAGTTCTGACGTTGGCCTTGGTAGCTACCCGCATGCCGATGAAGCCGGCCAGGGCGGAACAGATGGCACCCAAAATGAAGCTCACCCCGATCATGTAGCTCGAAGTGGCCGCATCCGCGGTGAACATCAGGATGGCGGCTACCACGACCACGAAGATGGCCAGTACGCGGTACTCAGCCCGCAGGAAGGCCATGGCGCCGTCGGCGATGTTGTTCCCGATGCGCACCATGCGCTCGTTACCGGGGTCCTGTTTGCCCACCCAGTTGTACCGGATGGCCATAAAAATGAGGGCCAGAATACCCAAAGCGGGTACTGCCGTAAGTATAGTTGAAACCATAAAAGTGAGGAGATTAACTTGTTGTTGAAGAAAGAAGGGTTCCGTCTTCGATGACAAGCGATCTAGATGGCCGCAGGGGGCAAAACAAAAGGCAACGCCCTACGCTTCAAAAGTTCGATGATCGAAATGTGACGCCAAAAGTAATGATTCTTGGCAGACATTTCCTACCGGGCCACTTTACCGTACAAATGCCTGCACCACCCGACCACCGGCACCGGTAATTTCGAGAAAGTACACGCCGGCCGGTAGCGCACGCACATACAGGTCGTATGTGTATAGTCCCGCAGACTGCCGTTCGGTACGGGGCGTTCCGATCTGCCGACCCGCGGCGTCGAGCACCCGCAGCCGGGTGTCCCCCGCGCTTTGCAGCCCGTACTGCACGTAGAGCCGATCGGTGACCGGGTTAGGATACACCGACAATAACCGCAGGCCCGACGGTGACCGTACCTCCGTCGACATCCGGGGCGGATCGGCCGGGGCGGGCCTGTCCTGCACCCGCTTCGGAGCGGCCGGGGCCGCGGCCCGGCCCAGTTGGTGCGTGCCGTGCTGATTGGTAAGCCCCACGTCGAATCGCTCCGGGGCCCCCGCTTCCAGGATGTTGCTGTAGTAGTAGTCCGCCTGCACCCGCTGTGGCCCCACGTCGAGCAGAAAGTAGCCGTGGCTCAGCAGGTCGACGTACTTCATGTGGGGGTTGGGGTTGCCCAGATTCACCCCCGGCGTGGGGATGAGCGGCTGGTTGATCTGGGCCGACAGCTGCTCGGCGGGGCCCTTGCCCACCGTTTCGTCGAAGTTGGCCGAGGTGATGCTCGGGGTCAGGAATTCCACCGCCACGGCACCCGCGGCAGTCGCCGGATCGTAGCTGGGGCTGGCCCGGTACCGGGGGATGCTGTCGAATCCCGGCAAACTGATGAAGGAGATCAGCGTCGGCGTCTTCGTTACCTCGTAGGCTACACTGGAATGGAAACTGCCGGTAAGGATTACCACATCCTCGATGTCGTTGTCTTCCAGGAAATCGATCATCTCGTTCCGCTCCGCCGGATAGCCGGCCCAGGTGTCGAGGAACATACTTTCGGTCTGGGAATACGTGCGGTCGATGGCCACCCCCGCCCATCCGATGTTGAAGGGCGAGAACATGACCTGCTGTCCGATCAGCTTCCAGCGGGCGGTCGACTGCCGCAGCTGGTCTTTCAGCCACGTTTTTTGCGGGGCCCCGAGCAGGGTACGGTCGGCTGCCTGCAGGGCCGGGTCGAGCACGTTTTCGATCTGCATTTCCCGGGCTTCGATGCGGGTGTCGAGCATGAACAGGTCCACGAGGTTGCCGTAGCTCAGCCGCCGGTAGATGCTGCCGCCCTGGGGATCGCGGATCGGGAGCCATTCGATGTAGGCCTGCCGGGCCGCGGCCTTGCGGGCCTGCCAGTCGCCCTCCCGGTTCGGCTGGTGGCCGGCGGCGCCGTCGGTGTAGCTGTTGTTGGCGTATTCGTGGTCGTCCCAGACCGCAATCAGGGGGTGCTGCTGGTGGACGTGCATCAATTGGGTATCCAGTCGGTAGGTACTGTAGCGGGCGCGGTATTCAAAGAGGTTCACGACCTCGATGGCCGGATCCACGGGCCGCTCGTTGATGATCGAATCAGTGGCTACGCCGGGGTTGGCCGTTTCGTAGATGTAATCGCCGAGGTGCAGTACGGCGTCGAGGTCGTTGCGGGCCGCCAGGTGCCCGTAGGCGTTGAAGTAGCCGGCCTGGTAGTTGCTGCAGCTGACCACCCCGAATTTAAGCTGGTCCACGTTGGCTGCGGTCGGCGTCGTCTTCGTACGGCCGGTCAGGGAGTTGGCCCCCAGCGCCGTAAATCCGTAGTAGTAGGTGGTGCCCGCCGCCAGGCCCGTTACGTCGATTTTGACCGTATAGTCGCGCTCGGCGGTAGTGGTGAAGGAGCCGGTCTTGACGGACTGTTTGAGTTCGGTATCGCGGGCGACCACCCACGTCACTTCAATGGGCTCACCGTCGTAGGTTTCCGGGGTGACGCGCGTCCAGATGATTACCCGGTCGGCCAGCGGATCGCCCGAGGCCACGCCGTGGTAAAAGGGCTTGAGGCGTTCCTGCAGCACCTCGCCTCCGGGCGGATCGGAAGGACGACTGTTACGGTACAGCGTACTCCCGTATTCAAAATTCAGGCTTTCCTCCTGGGCGTGTGCCGCGGTGGTCACCAGCAGGAGGAAAGAAAGGGCAAGGGTGATGGTTTTCATAGGCGAGGCATAAAGCAACCTGCCCTAAAGGTACGCTCCCCTACTCCCTTCGAAACGGTAGCTTTTCTTCGGGGGCGGGGCCGCGGGTGCCGCGTATCACCCGGGCAGGCCGTGCCCCCTGGCTCCGGCGCACACGACGCCGGACCTCTTGCAACTCTGCATATCGACTCTTATCTTTGCCGCCCTATCCCCGCAGCCGTGCGGGGGTCACTTTATAACGAAGGGTGGAGAGATCAGGCTCTGTGAAACCCTGGCAACCACTTTCCCGATGGCTCGGGAAAAAAGGTGCCAAAGCCTGTCCCGCCGTGCGGGAGACTATAAAACCATTGTATTATGCCACATGCCACCTCCGGGAGCGTTCCCGGCACTTCTCCCCTCTTTTCCGACCGCGACAGCCTGCCCGATCTATTGGCCGCCGTCCTCGAAGAGTCCACTCATTTCCTCACTACCCTCCCCCAGCGCCGCGCCGGCGCCCGTGTGCCCTTTGCGGAGCAGCTCCCGCCCACCCAATTTCGGGGCGGATTCATCCGGGGAACCCAGCTGATCTACGATCAGGAATTCGGCGAGGGCCGGGGCGCGATCGCTACCCTGCGGCACTGCATCCGCCGCTTCGACGAGGTCGTTGTCGCTTCCTCCTCCCCCCGCTACCTCGGCTACGTCACCGGCGGCGTAACCCCGGCCGCCCTGGCGGGCGACTGGCTGGCGAGCGTCTACGACCAAAATCCCCAGGGGCTAAAGTGGTTCGGCGACGCCTCCGGACGCATCGAGTACGAGACGATCCGTCTGCTGCGGGAACTCCTGGGCCTGCCGGTCGAGTTCCACGGCGGCTTCGTGACCGGCGCGACCATGAGCAACTTCACCTGCCTGGCCACCGCACGGCAGTGGGTGGGCGACCGGGAAGGGCACGATGTGGCCCGCGACGGCCTGCACCGGAAGATTCGCGTCTACGCCGCCACCCCGCATTCCTCCGCCGTCAAGGCCCTCGCCATGCTCGGTATGGGAACGGCGGCCCTGGTCCCCGTGGCTACCCTGCCGGGGCGGGAAGCCATGGATGTGGATGATCTGGCGCGGCTACTCGCCCTCCACCCCGACGAGCCTTCCATCGTGATCGCCAGCGGGGGCACCGTCAATACCGCCGATTTCGACGATTTCCGGGCCATTGCCGCGCTGCGTGAGCAGCATCCCTTCTGGCTGCACATCGACGCGGCTTTCGGTGGATTCGCCGCCCTGCTGCCCGCGCAGGATGACCCGGCCCGCGACCAGTACCCCGGCGGTCGCCTGCAGGCGTGGGAGGAAGCCGACAGCATCACCGTAGACAACCACAAATGGCTGAACGTACCCTACGACAGTGGCACCTGGTTCGTGCGGAAGTCCCACGAGGCCCTGCAGACCGCCGCCTTCCGCAACGGCAATGCCGCTTACCTCGGCGTTGGGTCGGCGGATTACAACTACCTTAATCTGGGTCCGGAGAACAGCCGCCGCCTGCGGGCCCTGCCGGTGTGGTTCACCCTCCGGGCCTACGGTGCGGCCGGTTACCGCGACATCGTGACCCGCTGCGTGGCCGCCGCCCACGAACTGGGGGAAAAGCTGTCCGCGCACGACGATTTCGAGCTTCTGGCGCCTGTACGCCTCAACGTCGTGGCCTTCGCCCCGCGCCAGGGCGATGCACAACTCGTGCGGCAGTACCTGCAACGCCTGAACGACAACGGCCGCTACTTCCTTTCCCCGGTCACGCTGAACGGCCGGTCCGGGCTGCGCGCGGCCTTCGTCAACTGGCAGATCTCGGACCGCGAGGTGCGCTGGCTCTTTTCCGAGCTCCAGCAAACCCTGCTCGCCGTGACTTCCCCGGCACCCGCGAACCCGCCCAAAAATTAAGCCCCAAGCCCACGTAAGCCACTGATTTCACTTCCCTCTTCATTTTATCAATCCTGTTTTCCATGCGCTTCGAGACATTACAACTACACGCCGGCCAGGAGGTCGACGAAACCAGCCGCAGCCGCGCCCTGCCGCTGTACCAGACCACCAGCTTCACCTTCCGCGACAGCGAGCACGGTGCCAAGCTCTTCGGCCTGCAGGAATTCGGCAACATCTACACCCGGATCATGAACCCGACCACGGACGTCTTCGAGAAACGCCTGGCGGCGCTCGAGGGCGGTGCGATGGCCCTGGCTACGGCCTCCGGACAGAGCGCCCAGTTCCTGGCCATCAACAACCTGGCCTCGGCCGGCGACAACATCGTCAGCAGCCCCTACCTCTACGGCGGCACCTACAACCAGTTCAAGGTGGCCTTCAAGCGTATCGGCATCGAAGTCCGCTTCGCAGAAGGCACCGACCCTGCCGATTTTGAGAAGTTGATCGACGACAACACCAAGGCCATCTACACCGAGACGCTGCCCAACCCCAGCTTCCTGGTGCCCGACTTTGAAGGCCTGAGCGCCCTGGCCGAGCAGCACGACCTGCCCGTGGTGGTCGACAACACCTTCGGCGCGGCGGGCTACCTCTGCCGGCCCATCGACCACGGCGCGCACATCGTGGTGCAGTCGGCCACCAAATGGATCGGCGGCCACGGTACCAGCATCGGCGGCGTGATCGTCGACAGCGGAAAGTTTGACTTCGGCAACGGCAAGTACCCGCAGTTCACCGACCCCAGCCCCGGCTACCACGGCCTGGTCTTCAACGACGTATTCGGCAAGGACGGCCCCTTCGGAAATATCGCCTTCGCCATCCGCGCACGGGTGGAGGGACTGCGCGACTTCGGTCCGGCAGCTTCCCCCTTCAACGCCTGGATGTTCGTGCAGGGCCTCGAGACCCTCAGTCTGCGCGTGCAGCGCCACTGCGAAAACGCGCAGGCCCTGGCCGAGTGGCTCCGCGATCACGACAAGGTCGAAAGCGTCAGCTACGCGGGTTTGCCCGATCACCCCGGTCACGCCAACGCCCGGAAGTACCTGCAAAACGGCTTCGGTGGTGTCCTGAATTTTAACGTTAAGGGCAGTAAAGAAGACGCCACGAAGGTGGTCGACAACCTCAAGCTGATCAGTCACCTCGCCAACGTGGGCGACGCCAAGACCCTCATTATCCATCCCGCGGCCACAACGCACCAGCAACTCAACGAGCAAGAGCAGCGCGCCGCCGGCGTGGAGCCCAACGCCCTGCGCATCAGCGTAGGCATCGAGCACATTGACGACATCAAGGCGGACCTGGCACAGGCCCTGGACCTCATCTGACCACCGGCGGTTGTTCGTCGGGGGGTGCCGTGGGGTGCCTCCCGCCGAATACCGCATTTCATCTACGACATGACACCGGAATACTATCAGGATCAGTACCGCGTATTGCATGGCAAAATGCCCATGTTCGGATCGGGCGTGGAAGAAAGCCTGGAGCCGATCCCGGAGGCGGACTTCCACCGCCCGGTGGGCCACCGCACCATCGCACAGTTGATCGGGCACATCGTGGCCTGGCGGCGCAACAGCGCCCTGCGTTTCCAGCGCCTGCCCAGGCCGAAGATCGAGTTGAATTCACCGGAGGACTGGCCCGACTACTCGCACAAATCGAAGGACGAGATGCTGGCCGAACTGGCGGAAACCAAAGAATTGATGCTGCAGGCGGTGGAGGCCTTCGACTACGGCACCCTCGAGGATCAGATTCACCCCGACTACTACTACCGCCAACGCCACGCCCTGGACGGGGCCGTGCAGCACGACATCTACCACCTCGGGCAGATCAACCTCATTGCCAGCATTTTGCGTTCCACGCCGGCGGAGCCGGCCCAATAATTTTGTCCGCCTTGACCAAGTACCTGTACATCAACGAACCTTTCACGCTGGAAGCCGGAGCCACCCTGCCTTCCCTGACCGCGGCCTACCATACCTATGGGCAACTCAACGCGGCCCGGGACAACGTCATCTGGATTTGCCACGCCCTGACCGCCAACAGCGACTGCGAAGACTGGTGGCCGGGACTGGTGGGACGGGGGTGTACGATCGATCCGGAGAAGTACTTCATTATCTGCGTCAATATGCTTGGCAGCTGCTACGGCAGTACCAGTCCGCTGAGCCACAACCCGAAAACGGGGCACCCCTACGGACTGGACTTTCCGCTCATCACCACCAAGGATAATGCCCGCTTCTTTTCCCTGGTGGCCGGCCACCTCGGAATCCGGGGCATCCGGCTCCTGATGGGCGGCAGTATGGGTGGCCAGCACGCCCTGGAATGGGCCTGTATGGAGCCCGAGCGGTTCGATTTGCTGTGTGTGCTCGCGACCAATGCCCGCCACTCGGCCTGGGGTATCGCCTTCAACGAGAGCCAGCGCATGGCTTTGCGGGCGGATACCACCCTTGGCACCGACTCCCCCGGCGCCGGTAAGGCAGGGTTGGAGGCTGCGCGGGCCATTGCCATGCTCTCCTACCGTCATTACCGGACCTACGTAGGTACCCAATCGGAACAGGAAGGCGAAAAGTACGACGACTACCGGGCCAGCAGCTACCAGCGTTACCAGGGGTACAAACTGTGGAAGCGATTTGATCCCCTGTGTTACTATGCCCTCTCGCGGGGCATGGACAGCCACGACGTGGGCCGCGGCCGCGGCGGGGTGGCCAAGGCCCTGCAGCGCATCCGGGCCTCGACGCTCGTCATCAGCATTGACACCGACATTCTCTTTCCCATTGAAGAGCAGGCGGTACTGAGCCGCCACATTCAGAACAGCCGACTGGAGGTGATGCACTCCGACTACGGGCACGACGGTTTCCTGACCGAGGCGGTCAAGATCGGTGAATTTCTGAGTGATTTCCTGAGCGACCAGCTGCGCATCGATGCCTCAACGAAGCGTGCCTTTACCGACGCCCTTACCGGGCGAAAGTTTGCGGTGCCGGGATCGGAGGAGGTGTAGTCAGGTATCGGCTGACGGCCAGCGGGTCGTGGTGGTTGGCGGGGTAGGGGATGCAAAGGGCGTCCAGTTGGGCTTCAGTGCCCGTAAAGACGTTGCGGTCTACCGCCCCGACGATGCCGGGGGAGGTGGCGTTGTCGGTGTACTGCCAGAACTGATAGGGACGGCCGCACACAGTGACCGGCTCCCGGTGCCCGTAGCGGGCCAGCCACAATGGGTACTCGTCGAATTGCCCGGCCAGGTGGCGGTTGTAGAAGTTGAGGCCGGTATAGAGGATCGGCTTCACGCCGTAGTGATCCTCGGCTAGGGTGAGCCATTCGCGTATGTGGGCTACGAGTTCCGTGCTGCTGAGGTTGCCACGCTTTTCGACGTCCAGGACGGGGGGAAGGTCTCCTGGTTCCAGCTTAACCAAGTCGATGAAGTTGCTGAGTTGCCGTTCGACACTGGTGTGGGGCAGGAAAAAGTGGTAGGCACCCCGGCGGAGACCCGCCCGGCCGGCTTCGGCCCAGTTGGCGCGGAAGGCCAGGTCGCGGTGGTTCCAGCCTTCGGAGGCTTTGATAAAGACGAAGTGATGGCCGGCTTCGGCTACACTATCCCAGTCTACCACACCCTGGTACCGGCTCACGTCCAGTCCGCCTACGGCATACCGCATACTTACGTCTTCCCGGTCGCACGACAGGAGCAGACAGCACAGGCAGCCAAGAAGCGATAGGGTACGGATCACAAGTGAGCGGGGATTAGCGAATCAGGTATCTAATCTACGAAATACGGCGAAATCGGGATGGCTCCGTCAATTATTTTATTCTTCGGCCAGTACGCCGCGAATATTCCAGTTCACGGTTTCGCTGGTTATGTCGTTGAAACTGGCCCACTGGGTAGCGGTGGAAAGCAGGAGCAGATCGCCGTTGGGATCATAGGTGCGTCCCGCGTCGCAGCCTACCGAGAAGGGTTGTCCGTCGGCCAGCTCTACTTCGACGGCGAGCCACAGGCCTTCGCCGGTTATTTCGATGCCGGGTATGAGCCGGTCTTCGATCCATTCGGTATTGCTGATGCGGCTGGTGATATCGCGGCGGTACAGTTCCGGACCGGGCGTCCGGTTATCGGGTCCTTCCCCGAATACAACGACGGTGGTTGCCAGTGGCACCTGCGTCAGGTAAAAGGTGATCCGGTCCAGGGTGCGGCCGGTATAGGGTTGAGTCTCCGAGGGCGGAAAGTACGCGGCGAAGAGGTTGCGGCCCGGCGGCAGCTGGGGGGCGGAGGCGTTTGGCCCGTCGTAATTCAGGGTGGTAATGGTGGCGGGGTCATCCGATTTACAGCCGGTTGCCAGGGTAGCGGCTGTGATCAGCAGGAGGAACAGTAGGTGTTTCATTGGGCGGCGCTTTGGGGAGATAAGTTCGGGATAATGGCTTGAAGTGGCGGGGGAAGGTGGCTTAAGGTTTTGGTAATTGTTGGCTGACAGACGTCGGACGTGGCAGTCCTGCCATTTTTGCAGACGTCGGACGTGCCAGGTGAATATTTTCTGATATTTCATTCATATTTGAATTGATATTCCTTTTTGGCACTTAATAATTAAGCAAAACCAGTAATTACAAGGCCCGACAAGTTGGCAGACGTCGGACGTCTGCCAACTTGTCGCTACTGACACGTCCGATGTCTGCCAAGCCCCGCGCTACCTTCGCCCCCATGAACCGCGAGATCCTGCGCCTGGCTATCCCCAACATCCTGAGCAACATCTCCGTGCCGCTGATCTCCAGCTTCGATACGGCCCTGATGGGCAATCTCGGCGGCACCCACATTGCGGCGGTCGGACTGGGCAGCATGGCCTTCAACTTCGTATACTGGAATTTCGGTTTCCTGCGCATGGGTACCACCGGACTCACCGCCCAAGCGTTCGGGCGGGGCAGCCTGAACGGACAGGCCCAATCCCTCCTCCGCGGGGCCGTGCTCGCACTCGGGATCGGCCTCTGCCTGGTATTGCTGCAGCAACCCCTGGTCCGTTTCACGGAATGGCTGCTCAACATCCGCAACGACCAACTGGCCCTGGTTGAGGAGTACTTCTTCATCCGCATCCTTGCCGCGCCGGCCGCCCTGCTGCAGATGGTACTGCTGGGCTGGTTCTTCGGGCGGCAAAATGCCGTGTGGCCCCTGATCCTGACCCTGGCCGTCAACGTCGCGAACCTCGGACTGAGCTACTACTTGGTGACCCAGGCGGAATGGGGCATCGCCGGCGTGGCCTGGGGTACGGTGGCCGCGCAGTATTTCGGACTCTTGCTGGGGATCGGGTTCCTGGTGTACGGCGGACTGCGCAGCCGAAATTGGCCGCTTACCCGCAAGACAGCGGACCCGCGCGCCGCCGCCCCGGAAGAGGTAAGTCTGGGAGCCTTCTTCCGGATCAACCGCGACATCTTCATCCGCACGGTGTGCCTGACGCTGAGTTTTGCGTTCTTCTACAACCGCGCAAACGCCCTCGACGTGGGTACCGCTACCGTTGCTGCCAATGTCATCCTGCTGCAGCTGGTGAACTGGCTAAGCTACGGGGTGGACGGGTTCGCCTTCGCCGCCGAGAGTCTGGTAGGTAAGTACGCCGGTGCCGGTGACCCCGTCCGACTGCGCCGCGCCATCTGGCGGATCATGGCCTGGGGCATGGGACTGGCGGTCGTGTACGCCCTGACCTACTGGATGGGCGGGAGGTCGCTGCTGCAATTGTTCGCACCGGAGGCCAGTGCGGCCGCCACCCTGGCTGTGACGCTGCAGTACCTGCCGGTGCTGGTGCTGTTCTGTCTGCTGGCCACGCCCTGTTATTTGCTCGACGGGGTCTTTGTGGGACTCACCGCAGCGCGCGCCATGCGGCAGACGATGCTGCTGGCCCTGGCCGGCTACCTGGGGGCCTATTACCTGGTGGGGCAGTACTTCGGCAACTACGGATTGTGGGGCAGCCTGCTCTTCTTTATGGTGCTGCGGGCGGGCATGCAGTGGGCTTGGTGGCGGCTCGGTTGGGTATCGGAGTTACGCAGCATCGAGGCGGGTTGAAGGGGTGGCCGGATTACCGAAGTAGCGGAAGGGCCGGTTACCTTTGCGGGATGTTCTACACCTCCATCGCCGCGACCCAGCAGGCCCTCAACGCCGGGGTAGTCACCACCGTGCAGTTGGTGGAACGCTACCTGGACAGCATCGGCGACCAGCGTTACCTGAACATCTACGTGGAGGTATTCGCCGACGAGGCGCTGGAGCAGGCACGGGAACAGGACGCCCGCCGCCGTGCGGGGGCCGCACTGGGCAGACTGGCCGGAGTAGTCATCAGCATCAAGGACGTCATCTGTTACCGGGATCACGCCGTCAGCGCGGGCTCGGCGATGCTCGAAGACTTCGTCTCCCCCTACACCGCCACCGCCCTGCAGCGGCTGTTGGACGAGGACGCCATCGTGATCGGGCGAACCAACTGCGATGAATTTGCCATGGGAAGCGGCAACGAGAACAGCCACTACGGTCCCACCCGTAACGCCGCCGACCCCGCCCGGGTGCCCGGGGGCAGCAGCGGAGGCGCGGCCGTGTCGGTGCAGGCCAATACCTGTCTGCTGGCCGTAGGTTCCAGCACCGGGGGTTCGGTGCGGCAGCCGGCTTCCTTTTGTGGACTTTACGGCTTCAAGCCTACTTACGGTCGCATCAGTCGCCACGGCCTGATCGCCTACGGCAGCAGCTTCGACCAGATCGGGCTGCTGTGCCGTGATCCGGCCGATATCGCCCTGGGACTGGAGCTCATGGCCGGCGCCGACCGCTACGACGCCACGGCACCCAACCGGCCCGTACCCCCCTACTCCGCCGCCCGCAGCGAGGGACCCTACCGCATCGCCTACTTTCCGGAGGTGCTGGAAAACGAAAGCGTGGACGCGGCGATACGCCAAACGACTACCGACGCCCTGGCCCGGCTGCGCGCCGAAGGACATACCGTGGAACCGGTGAGTTTTGATTACTTCGACTACGTGGTGCCAACTTACTACGTCCTCACCACCGCCGAAGCGAGCAGCAACCTGAGTCGCTACGACGGTATGCGGTACGGCTACCGCAGTCCGGATGCCGGAACCCTCGAAGAGACCTACAAACGCAGCCGCTCGGAAGGCTTTGGTACCGAGGTGCAGCGACGAATCCTACTGGGCACTTTCGTACTGAGCAGCGGCTACTACGACGCCTTCTACGGCAAGGCCCAGCGGGCGCGGCGGGTCATCCAGGAGCAACTGCGGGGGATCCTGGCCGATTACGACTTCATCC
This sequence comes from Neolewinella litorea, assembly GCF_004803465.1. Lineage (GTDB taxonomy): Bacteria > Bacteroidota > Bacteroidia > Chitinophagales > Saprospiraceae > Neolewinella > Neolewinella litorea. Next base: position 40,565 of record NZ_SRSF01000012.1, read on the forward strand.
TGATGCCGGTATCCCCGAGTCAGCCCTGGCCGGTGGGCGATCAGATCGACGATCCCGTGGCCAACTACCTGGCCGACATCTACACTGTACTGGCCAATCTGGCCGGCCTGCCGGCCATCGCCGTTCCCGCCGGCACCGAACCCGGTGGTCACCTGCCGGTAGGCTACCAGCTCATGGCCGACCTGTGGGAAGAGGAGAAACTGCTCGCCTTCACCCAAGCGATACGGCAAAGTGCCACAGCCCCCCCGCCGGCTCAATGAGGTGAATCTCGCGGAGCCCCCATGGATAATCGGTGGGCCCCTTAAGCCGCACGCCCGGGTACCGCTGGTCCAGCTTCAGTTCCTGCAGTTCCTTCCACAGCAGGTCGAGGTCCGGGACGAAAAGGAACAGCATGGTATTCTCCGCCCACACCTTTTGGTAGGCATCCTGTAGGTAGAACTGGGATTGCCCCAGGGTGAAGAGGGACAGTTTGGGATCGATCTCCACTTCGGTAGCCCCCAGTTCGCGGTAAAAGGCCCGCGAAAGGCTAAAATCCTTGGCGGGAATGAAAGTGCGCAGGCCCGAAGTATGCTCCAGTGCGGTCATAAAACAAAAATAGCGGCGCTCCCAATATGAGGACGCCGCTATCGTGTAAAAGAGTTGTTAGGAGGCTTATTCCGGAACGGTAAGGCTACCATCCTGAGCTTTCTGCTGCAGTTGCTCGTTGGCGGTGATGGCTACCTCCACGCGGCGGTTGGCCTGGCGGCCTTCCGGGGTATCGTTGGAAGCTACGGGCTGGGTTTCTCCGTGGCCTACGGTGACCATGCGGGCGCGGCTGACGCCGAGCTCAGCAAGGTAGTCGGCAACGCTGGCGGCACGCTGCTCGCTCAGGCGCTGGTTGGAGGCGTCGCTGCCTACGCTGTCGGTGTGTCCGTCGACGGTGATGTCGGTTTCGGGGTACTTATTGAAGATGTCGGCCATGCGGCGCAGTTCGATCTTGCTGGCTTCCGTGAGTTCGTACTTGGCTGTGGGGAAGAGGATACCGCTGTCGAAGGTCACCATGATGCCTTCACCAACGCGCTCCACTTCGGCGCCCTCGATCTGCTCGATCTCTTCGGCCTGCTTGTCCATATAATCGCCGATCACGGCACCCGCGGCACCGCCGATGACGGATCCGATGATGGCACCCTTGGTGCCGCTGCCGTTGTTCTTGCCGATGGCTCCACCGACTACGCCGCCGACGGTACCGCCGATGGCGCCGCCTTTCACGGCTTTGCTGGTATTACACCCCGTAGCGAAGACCAGTGCAAAGGCCAGCAGCAGGAGTGTGAATGATTTTCCGATAGTTTTCATAATGCTTTGATTGTAGGTAATGCAACTGTTAAAACCCTATGTGTACACCCCATGTTTGCTAAGGTGCTGTTAAGGATTTGGTACCATTTCCCCTACAATGCGGGCCGAGAGCAGGCAAAGCGGCACGCCCCCACCCGGGTGGACGCTACCCCCCAGGAAGTAAAGACCGTCTATTTCCCTACTGAAGTTTGGGTGCCGCAGGAAGGCGGCCATGCGGTTGTTGCTGCTGCTGCCGTAGAGCGCCCCCTGGTGGCTTCCGGTAAGGGTCTCGATGTCGGGCGGGCGCACGATCCGTTCGGCGCGGATGTGGCGTTCCAGGGTGTTGGGCGCGGACGCGGGTGCCAGGTGTCGACCGAGAACCGCGATGACCGTCTGGCGCAGCTTCCGGGTCATGGCGGGCCAGTCCTGTCCGGTATGGGCCGGGGCATTCACCATCACGAACCAGTTTTCCTGACCGGGGGGCGCATCGCCCGGGACTTGCTTGCTGCTCACGTTGACGTAAATCGTCACGTCGTCGCTGAGCTCGCCCGATTCAAGGTGGCTGAATTCGGAAGCATAGTCGCGGCTGAAGAAGATGTTGTGCAGTCCCAGCTCCGGGAACGCGCGGTCTACCCCCCAGTAGAAGATCACCGCGCTGGTGCTTTTTTGCTGCCGGAGGGTCCTTTCCGGGCGCCGGGCACCCGGTAGCAATCGGTCGTAGGCGAGCCACACGTCCATGTTACATACTACAGTGTCGTAGCCGATGTTCTCGGCTCCGAGTCTGATGCCCTGCACCTGCGTTCCCGCCCGGTTGATGCGGTCCACCCGCCGATTGAAGTGATAGCGTACGCCCAGTCGCCGTCCGACCTCGTACACGCTCTCGGCGATGTCGTACATGCCCCCCGTGGGCAGGTAGGCCCCGAAATGGTGCTCGAAGTGGGGGATCATGGATAGCAGTCCGGGGGCCTTGTAGGGGTTGCTGCCGTTGTAGGTGGCGAAGCGGTCGAAGAGTTGCACCAGGCGGGGGTCACCGAGGGCCGCCTCGTGTACTTCGTGCATGCTGCGGAACAAGTCGAGCCCCGGAATTTTGAGCATGGCGTAGGCCACCTGCGGATCGAGCCAGGTGCCGAGCTTATGGAGGCTTTTCTCCAGGAAGGTGCGGCCGGTGAGTTCGTATTTGCGTGCCGCCGTTTCCATGAAGGCGCGTAGGGCCGCTTCGCTGACGTCGAAGGTGCGGGCCGCCTCCCGGACAAGCTCATCGGTGGCGGCGGGGGCGACGAAGCGGGTGCCGTCGGGCCACCAGTAGCGGCAGACTTCATCCAGGCGCACGTAGTTGAAGTGGTCGCGGGGATCCTCCCCGGCCAGTTCGAACAGCTCGTCGACGTACTGCGGCATGGTGAAGAGGGAGGGCCCGAAGTCGAAGCGGTAGCCCCCCGGCAGGGAAAACTGGCTGAGCTTGCCGCCGGGTCCGTCCGCGGCTTCGTAGACGTCCACGGAATGACCGGCGGCGGCGAGGCGGACGGCGGCGGCAAGTCCGGCAATTCCGGCCCCGATAACGGCGGTTTTCATGTGGGGAACAACCCTGGGCGGGGCAAAGGGTTTATTTGACTGACCGTCCACTCCACCGCTGGTCGTCCCGATTCCGATCGGGGCGGCAAGAGGAAAGTCCGGGCAACGCAGGGCACCACGCCGGCTAACGGCCGGGGTTCCGCATCGATTCCCATCGGTGCGGGATACGGAAAGTGCAACAGAAAGCAAACCGCCCTGCTCCCGAGCGATCGGGGCAGGGTAAGGGTGAAACCGTGGGGTAAGAGCCCACGACTTCCCGTAGCAATACGGGATGGAGGTAAACCCCGTGGGTTGAAATACCAAACAGCGCTCAATGGCCGGCCCGGTCTCCCGATTGCTATCGGGAAAGAGCGCGGGTAGGTAGATAGAGCCGTCGGGCAACCGCCGGCCTAGATAAATGGTGGAGCGCCCCTCCCCGGAGGGGCTGACAGAACCCGGCTTATCGGAACGGTCACTTTTGACGGTCCCGTCTCCTCGGAGATGGGGCCGTCGCCTTTCAGGTCGAGGGCCGGCGGGCCGAGTGATGGGGAACCACGGAGGTAAAGGCAACCCGCCTATCGGCAGGACCTTGGAGCCAAGCCCCACACACCAGGCTTTCACCAGAGGGCCCGTATACGTCGTAGCTTAGCAACGACTGCCCGTCCAAAGCCGACCATTATGAGATTACTACTGCTCCTGAGCCTCCTGGCGAGTTGCGCCGCTCCCCCGACAGCCGCCACCGATGCGCCGGAAAGCCCCTTGAACGTCATCTTCATCCTGGCCGACGACCTGGGATACCACGATCTGGGTGCCACGGGATCTACCTTCTACGAAACGCCGAACCTCGACCGCCTGGCCGCCCAAAGCGTCACCTTCAACCGGGCCTACGCCGGCAGCCGGGTGTGCAGTCCGTCGCGTGCCAGTATCATGCTCGGACAGTTCACGGCCACCCACGGCATCACCGACTGGATCGGCGCCCGGGCCGGGGAAGACTGGCGCGACAATGAGCGCTACACCACCCATTTGCCGCCCGATTACGTTCGGGTACTGCCCGACTCCGCCCTCACGCTGGCGGAGGCTTTTCGCGGGGCCGGCTACCGCACCTTTTTCGCCGGTAAGTGGCACCTGGGCGGAGAGGGCAGCATGCCCACCGATCACGGCTTCGACATAAATATCGGCGGTAACGACAAGGGCTCCCCGGCGGGTGGCTTTTTCGATCCCTACGACAACCCCCAACTGCCCAATCGTCGCCCCGGGGAGAACCTGTCGATGCGCCTGGCCGACGAAACCGCAGACTTTATTAAACAGCGGGGCGACGCTACACCATTCTTTGCCTTCCTCAGCTTTTACGCGGTACACGCTCCCATCCAAACCACCGAGGCCAACTGGCGGCACTTCCGCGACAAGGCCGTCAATGGCGGCATCGCCGAACACGGTTTCGCCATGGAGCGTCGCCTGCCCATCCGCACGGTGCAGGACAACCCCGTGTACGCCGGGCTGGTCCGTCAGATGGACGAGGCGATAGGACAACTGCTCAACACCCTGGACAGCCTGGGACTCACCGACAATACCCTCATCGTCTTCACCTCTGACAACGGCGGAGTGGCCAGCGGCGACAACTACGCCACCAGCAACCTGCCCCTCCGCGGCGGCAAGGGGTACCAATGGGAAGGCGGCACCCGCGAGCCACTCCTGATGTACATCCCCTCCCTGCCGGGTCAGCGTACCGTGGACGCGCCAGTGATCGGGGCCGACCTCTACCCCACCCTGCTATCGCTGGCGGGCCTCGACGTGGACCCTCCGCAGGTGATCGACGGCAGGGACCTCACGCCCCTGCTGCGCGGCGACGACTGGCCCGAGCGCGCCCTGATCTGGCACTACCCTCACTACGGCAACCAGGGCGGGGATCCGAGCAGCGTGATCCGGCGCGGCGACTGGAAACTGATCCACTACTGGGAAGACGGCCACGATGAATTGTACGACCTGGGGCGCGACGCGCGGGAGCAAGCCGACGTGGCAAAGCGCCATCCGGCCGTGGTAGAGCGCCTGAGAACGGAATTGCTCACCTTTCTGCAAGACCGGGGCGCCCGCTATCCCCGACCCGACCCCCTTTACGATACCGAAATGGACCAGCGCAAAGCGGTATTCTACCGCGATACCCTACGGCGGCGGCTGGAAGCGCAGCGGACCGAGATGTTCCACGTGGAATGGTCGCCCAATGCCGACTGGTGGGGCAGCAGGGTCGAGCGGTAGCCGACGCCGCTATTGCTCGTGGGGAGCTTTTTTGCCGCCGCGGAGCTCCGGGCGGTCGGTCAGTTGCACGATCATCATCCGGCAGGGCTTGCCGTCTAGTACGCCGGATCGGTGACCCTTCTCGCCGGTGGTGCCCTGGTCGGCCCCGAAGCTCAGTTCGCCCTCCCGCATTTCCACACGTTGTCCGTCCATGGTTTCCACCCACCAGCCGCCGCTGAGGGGGATGATCCACTGCGGGGCGGGGTTTTCGTGCCAGTCGCCGTCGAAGTCGGCCGGAAGCTCGCTGAAGATGATCTGGGTATTGCCCTTTGCGAGCTTGTTGTTCCACTGCGCGCCGGAGTTGCCGCCCATGCTTTCCTTTTCGAAGCCGGTGAGGTATTCCTTTTTTTGACGACTGGTGCCTTCGGCGTCGGTGTAGACGTGCCAGTAGGGGATGCTGGGTTTTTGGGGGTTGGCCATGGTGCGGTTGTTGAGCGGGTTGGGAGCATATACGCTGGCCGCTGTGGTGAATACTTCGCTGCCTGAGGCAGCTTTGTACTAGCGCTGCCTGAGGCAGCATTTTGCTGGCGCGACCTGAGGTCGCTTTGTGCTGGCGCTGCCTGAGGCAGCTTTGTACTGGCGCGGCCGGAGACCGCGTTTTACAGGAGGGCGGCGCCGAAGACGCCGGCTGAGTCGCCCAGCTTGGGTTTGAGGAAGCGGGTGCCCATGCGGGGGTTGAAGAGGTGATCGACGACCTGGGGGACGCCGCCGGTGTACACCTCCTCGATGTTGCCGAGGCCGCCGCCGAGGACGACGACGTCGGGGTCGAGGACGTTGATGATGTTGGCGATGCCCTTGGCGAAGTAGTGCAGGAAGCGTTCGATGGTGCGCGTAGCCGCGGCGTCGGTACCGGCCCGGTGGCGGGGCACGATCTCGCGCATCGTCAGGGAGCGGCCGCTCATGCGCAGGTAATAGCGTTCGAGGGCGGGACCGGAGATGATCTGCTCGGTACAGCCGATGCGGCCGCAGTAGCAGTGCCCCCCGGAGTGGTCGAGAAAGGTGTGGCCCCACTCCCCGCCGATGCCCTGGGCGCCGCCGATGATCTTGCCATCGATGATGACGCCGCCCCCCGTGCCGGTACCGAGAATGACGCCGAACACCACCTTGGCGTCGGGGGCTTCCTCGGGAACGCAGCCGATGAGGGCTTCGGCCACCGCGAAACAATTGGCGTCGTTGGCCAGCGTGAGGGGCTTGTCGATCAGGCGTTCCAGGTCCCGGCCGAGGGGCTTGCCGTTGAGCACCACGGTATTGCTGTTCTTCATGAGCCCGGTGGGCGGGTCGATGGTACCGGGAGTGCCGATGCCCACGTGGCCGGCGGTCAGTCCGGTCACCTCCTCCATCTCGCTGACCACGCGGGCGATTCCCTGCAGGATATGCTCGTAGCCCTTTTCCCGTTCCGTGGGGATGCGGCGTCGTTCGATCACCTTGCCCTGTTCGTCCAGGACAACGCCTTCGATTTTGGTGCCGCCGAGGTCAATGCCGAATTTCATGTAGGTGGATTTCCGGTAAAGTATTGCTTTTCGGGATTTTCCGGGCGCCCGCGCGCCGCCGCCCCCGAAAACGCGCTATTTCGGCAGCATGGCGCGCCGCACGAGCAGGTAGAGCAGGGGCCGAAAATGGGCAGCAACAGGACGGCGTAAACGATACCACTGCCGAGGCCTGCCTCCCGGCGCCGGGCCATGTCGTTGCGGGCCAGCTTCAGGATGGGGCGGTAAACGAGGACGACCACCACGATAACGAGGAGGCCGAACAGCAGGCTGCTGGAGGACACGGGCGGGATGTTTACCTATCTGAACCCCATGGGGGGGTCCTTGTTTCAATGGGCATGATTACACTCAAAGCAGGCGACGACGCCCCCCCCTTCACCGCTACCGTACAGGATGGATCCCAGGTTTCCCTGAGCGACTACCGGGGCAAGAAGCTGGTGCTGTTCTTCTACCCCAAGGACGATACCCCGGGATGCACGGCCGCGGCCTGCAGCCTCCGCGACGGCTTCGACGAGCTGCGCGACGCGGGCTATGAGCTGCTCGGCGTAAGCCCCGACCCCACTGAGAAGCACCGCAAATTCATCGACAAGCACGGCCTACCCATGCCGCTGATCGCCGACGAAGACCACCGCGTGATGGACGCCTACGGGGTATGGGGGCCCAAGAAATTCATGGGCCGGGAGTACGACGGCGTACACCGCACCACCTTCGTGATCGACGCCACGGGCAAGATAGAGCGGGTCATCACCAAGGTGAATACCAAGAACCACGCCGCCCAGCTACTGGAGACGGCGTAAATGCTGGGCTATATCTGGGAAGGAATTCGGGCGGGCCTGGTGCTCTCCCTGCTGGTGGGCCCCCTGGTGGTCCTGCTCGTGCAGCTGAGCCTGCGCCGGGGTACCCTGGCGAGCTTTGCCGCCGCGCTCGGCATCTGGACCAGCGACGTGCTCTACATTTCCGCCTCCCACTTCGGCCTGGAGGGGCTGGAGCGCCTGCTCGACTATGAGTACCTGAACGAGATCGTGGGTACGGTAGGCTCCATCCTGCTCGTAGGCGTAGGGGTGGTAATGTGGTTCCGCGATCCGCCGAACCTGAAAGCGAAGAAAATCATGCCGAGCCGCCGCGGCCTGCTCAGCGCCTGGGCACAGGGGTTTGCCGTCAATATGTTCAATCCCTTCACGGCCTTCTTCTGGTCGACCTTCGTGGTCACGCAGGTCCACAACCACGACCTTCTGCCGGATCAGGCCCTGGCTGTATACGGCGGTATCCTGGGTACCCTGATCGTGGCCGATTCGGCGAAGGTGCTGGGGGCCCGTAAGCTGCGCGAGCTGCTGCGTCCGGCCACCATGCTGCGGGCCCAGCGGGCGGGTGCCGTGGCCCTGGGGGTCTTCGGTCTGTTGTTGGCGGCCCGCGTCTGGCTTTAGCGGACGCGGTCGGCGTTGGCCTTGAGGAAGCCTTCCCACCCCGAGAAACTCTTCTTGCCCGGCAGGGCGCTGCGGTTCTGGTAGAAATGACACATGGCGGCGCCGAGGGCGTCGGTGGCATCGGCCAGGTAGCGGCTGCCGTCGAGGGCGAATTCGTTTTCCAGCATGGCGGCCACCTGTTCCTTGCTTGCGTTGCCGTTGCCGGTGATGCTCTGCTTGATCTTGCGCGGGGCGTATTCGGTCACCGTAAGCCCTTCCCCAATGGCGGCGGCCATGCACACACCCTGGGCGCGGCCCAGCTTGAGCATCGACTGCGGGTTCTTGCCGAAGAAGGGGGCCTCGATGGCCATGATGGTGGGCTGGTGCTCGCGAATCACCTGGGTGAGGCGGCGATGGATCAACTCCAGCCGGCGGGAGTGATCCTTGAGCTGGGCCAGCTTCAGTACGCCGAGTTCGACGATGCGCCGGCTGCGCGGGTGCACCTCGACCACCGCAAACCCCAGGACCACGGTGCCGGGGTCGATACCGATGATGCGGTAAACGGCCGGTTCAGCAGTGGGGGTTGAGGCGGGCAAGGGCTAACAATTGAGTGAGTAAATACGAAAAGGGGCAACCTGCCGCGGGAGGTCCGCGCAACAATTAAGGTAGTGCAAGGTAGGCGGAAAAGGTTGAGTCCAACAAATTTTTTGTTATCCGGCGGACTGAAACGTTTTGGAGGACCGCCCCCGGAGCCCGCCCGGAAACGGCCCGCGACGGCGTACTTTGGCGGCGCCCATGCCTTATCATGCCCTCTTTTCGGCCTTGTCTCCCTACCGCAAAACGCTGCTGCGCGTGCTGGCGGCCGGGGTGGTACTGGTCTTCGTGTACCAGTTCGTGGGCCTGAGCCAACGGATCGACTGGCGGCAGTTCGCCGCCTCCCTGGCGCGGCCGGGTAACGGGTGGAAATTGGCACTGGTATTGCTGCTCATGCCACTCAACTGGGCGCTGGAGGCCAGGAAGTGGCATTTGCTGCTCGATGCCTTCGTGCGCTGGCCCTTCCGGCGGGTCTGGCGGGCCACCCTGGCGGGAGTAAGCCTCAGCGCCGCCACCCCCAACCGCATCGGTGAGATCGGGGGCCGCCTGCTCGTGGCCGAGCGCGGGGAGTGGACCGCCGTGACGGCCGCCTCATTGCTCGGCAGCCTGTGCCAGTGGGTGGCTTTCCTGCTGCTGGCCTGGCCCGCGCTGGTGTATACCCTGGCGGCCCTGCCCGGGGTGCTCGACGGCATCCCGCTGTGGATACTGTTGCCGGCGGGGCCGTTGCTGCTGTTGATCGTCTACGTTGGTGGTAAACCCCTAATTCGGTGGTTGCTGGACGTAGTCGAACGGCAGTTTGGTCGGGACATGGACGTACTGCGCGCGGCCCTCCCAAACGTTACCCTTTCGTTACTGTTGCGGAGCAGCGTATACGCCAGCGTGCGTTTTGTTGTTTACTGTACGCAACTGTACCTGTTGCTGTGGTTTTTCGGCTTGCCTCTCCCCTTTATTTCGGGGCTGGCCGGGATCGCGGCCATTTATCTGGTGCAGGCGGGACTGCCCCTGCCCCCGGGGCTAAACCTGGTAACGCGCACCGAACTCGGCCTGCTGCTGTGGTCGGTGGACGCGGAGGGGGCTGTGGCGGTACTGGCAGCATATACCGCCCTGTTCGGCGTTAATGTATTGCTGCCCGCGCTGCCCGGGTACTGGCTTATCGTCAGAAAAACAAAAATTGCATGAACCCCCTTGGTCTCAAGTACCTGCTGTTGCTGCTGCTGGCTCTGCCCGTGACCGGGAGCCAGAAGACCTGGCCCGATGGTACCCCGCCGGCACCCGCGCTCCGCGCCCAGAACGGGGGAAACACGGACGTATGCGGGATCGACAACACCACCTTCCGCGCCGGGGAACAGATCGTGTACAAGCTCTACTACAACTGGAACTTCGTGTGGCTGCCCGCCGGGGAAGTAACCTTCAACGTGCACGACCTCGAAAACCAGTACCGCATCACCGTGCGCGGCCGTACCTACCCGAGCTACGAGTGGTTCTACAAGGTCACCGATAACTACACCAGCTACCTGGACAAGGAAACCCTGCTGCCCAAGATCCACATCAAGGACATCCAGGAAGGGGGCTACCAGCGCTACGACCGCACTACCTTCTACCAGGACGAACAGCGCATCGTGAGCCACCGCGGCAAGACCCGAAAGGACACCAAGCCGAAGTACATGGACGTGGACCCCTGCATGCACGACCTGATCTCCATCATCTACTTCGCCCGCAACCTCGACTACGCCTCCCTGCGCCCGAAACAGGAGATCCCGATCAAGATCCTCATGGACCAGGAGATGCATCCGCTCAAGATCCGCTACCTGGGCCCGGAGGAGGACGTGAAAGTGAAGGGCAGCGGCCGGTTCAACACCCTGCGCTTCAGTCCGCAACTCATTACCGGCGAACTGTTCAAGGAGGGAGACGAGATGAAAATCTACGTGAGTAACGACCGCAACAAGATCCCCGTATTGATCGAATCGCCCGTCACGGTGGGCAGCGTCAAGGCCGTCCTCAAATCCTACAAAGGGCTGCGCTACCCCCTCGAAGCCAAGATCGGGGACTAGCAACTCTTAAGTGCTTTTCGGCCGGCCAACAGCCTTTTCGGCCTGAGCCGTGTTGGTAAAAGTAGCTCGACGGCGCTGTGGGGCCCGGCCCGCCGCGACTTGCTCAACTTAGTTGTCTCATTTTCAACCGGAACGGCAAAATCATAACCCGCCCAGATGAACCGTATTCTCCTTACCGTGCTCGTGGTAGTCCTCTCGTTCCTGCTCGGCGTGGCGGCCCTGTCTCTGTGGAACAGCCACCGCGAGGAGCAGCGCGTGCACGAGGAGGCCACCATTTTGTTGGAGCGGGTGCGCAACGTGATGAAGCTGGTCACGGTGGAGGGCGACGTCAGTGAGATCTTTCACGCGACCTCCTCGCGCACAGTGACGCTGTACCTGCCCCTGCCCTCGCAATTCTCGTTTGACAAGAAGGCCACCGTGGAGGTGCGCGGCACCGTACTGGTGGGCTACGACCTGGAGCAGCTAGATATTTCCCTGGACCCCGACCGCCGGGTCATGACGATCCGCAACCTGCCGGAGCCGGAAATTCTGGCCATCGACCACGAGATGATTTACCGCAATCTCGACGAGAGCTGGTTCAACACCTTCAGCGCCGAAGACTACAGCCGCCTGAACCGGCGGGCCAAGGAACGACTGCACGATGCGGCCCTGGAGAGCGAACTGATGGCGCGTGCGCGGGAGCAGGGCAACGCCGTAATCGACGGCATCGGGTACCTGGCCGGCAGCGCGGGGTATGAATTGGTGGTGGAGGGCTCGGATCTGCCCGCTCCGGTGGTGCGGGATTAGCCGTGATCGATACTACTTCTTCAGGCGAATCTCGATAACCCCATTGGCGCCTTGCATGCCGTAGCGGTTGGTATCGCTGACGTTCTTCAGTACTGTCACGCGGGCGATCTCGTTGATATCGATGGCATTGTAGACCGAGGCGAAGTTGTTGCCGAGAACGGTGCCGTTGACGACGAAGAGCGGGGTGGAATCGGAATTGAAGTTGACGTCGCCCCGGATGCGTACCGTCGCCTCGGGACCGCTGCCGCGGACGCTCACGCCGGCCACTTTGCGCAGGTAAGACGACAGGTCGTTGCCGGTGGAGGCGGCATCCACTTCGACGGAATTGCTACCCCGTGAATTGTCGATGGCGCGTTGGGCGGTCTCCGAATCGGTAGCCCCCCGCGGAGTGCCGCAGGAAAGGGTACCTAAGGCTAAAACGAGCAGGAGAGCTGACAGGCGAAGCATGGGTAAAGAGTTACAGAGGCGAAAGACCTTAAAGATACCTACTTACTAATTAGCTTTGCGGCCCCGTTCACCCTTCGTCCGTAAGAAGGCCAAAATCCTACCCCGATGATCGACATCACCCTCCCCGACGGCAGCGTGCGCCAGTACGAAGCCGGCGTCACCTCCCTGGACATCGCCCAGAGCATCAGCGCCGGGCTGGCCCGCAACGTGCTCAGCGCACGCGTAAACGGCATCATCATCGATGCCAACCGACCCATCGAGGAAGACGCTAGCGTGGAACTTCTGACCTGGAACGACCAGGGCGGCAAGGAGACTTTCTGGCACTCCACGGCCCACCTGATGGCCGAGGCCCTGGAAGAACTTTATCCCGGCGTGAAACTGGGCATCGGGCCCGCCGTTGAGAACGGCTTCTACTACGACGTGGATACCGGCGACGACCGCACGATCAGCTCCGAAGACCTGCCCCGCATCGAGGAAAAGATGCTCGAACTGGCCCGGCGCAAGGTGGAATACATCCGCCGGCCCGTCAGCAAATCTGAGGCCGTGACCTATTTCACCGAGAAGGAAGACCCCTACAAGCTGGAGCTCCTCGACCGACTGGAAGACGGCAGCATCACCTTCTACACCCAGGGCAACTTCACCGACCTCTGCCGTGGGCCGCACATCGGCAACTCCGGCGCCATCAAGGCCGTCAAGCTGATGAAGGTGGCCGGCGCCTACTGGCTCGGCGACGAAAAGCGCAAGCAGCTCACCCGCATCTACGGCATCTCCTTCCCCAAGGCCAAGGAACTCAAGGAATACCTGGACCTGCTCGAGGAAGCTAAGAAGCGCGACCACCGCAAGCTCGGCCAGGAGCTCGAGCTCTTCATGTTCAGCGAAAAGGTAGGCGCGGGCCTGCCCATGTGGCTACCCAAGGGTACCCAGCTGCGGGAGCGCCTGATCAATTACCTCAAGGACCGGCAGGAGAACGCCGGCTACCAGCAGGTGACCACGCCCCACATCGGCAAGAAAGACCTCTACGTGACCAGCGGCCACTGGGAGAAGTACGGGGCCGACAGCTTCCAGCCCATCAAGACCCCGCGGGAGGGCGAGGAGTTCATGCTCAAGCCCATGAACTGTCCGCACCACTGCGAGATGTACAAGTTCCGCCCCCGCAGCTACCGCGAACTGCCCCTCCGCCTGGCGGAGTTCGGGACCGTCTACCGCTACGAGCAGACGGGCGAACTGCACGGGCTCAGCCGCGTGCGCGGCTTCACCCAAGACGACGCCCACATCTTCTGCATGCCCGACCAGGTGAAGGGCGAGTTCCTGGCCGTCGTGGACATCGTTAAGGAGGTACTCGGCATGATCGGCTTCGACGACGTCACCGCCCAGATCTCCCTGCGCGACCCCGCCACCCCCGAGAAGTATATCGGCTCGGAAAAGAACTGGGCCTCGGCCGAGCAGGCCATCATTGACGCCTGCGCCGAGATCGATATGAAGACCGTCACCGCCTACGGCGAGGCGGCCTTCTACGGTCCGAAACTCGACTTCATGGTGCGCGACGCCCTCGGCCGGCAGTGGCAGCTGGGTACCGTACAGGTGGACTACAACCTGCCCGACCGCTTCGAACTGGAGTACATCGGTGCCGACAACCAGCCGCACCGGCCGGTGATGATCCACCGGGCCCCCTTCGGCTCACTGGAACGCTTCACCTCCATCCTGATCGAGCATACCGGCGGCAAATTCCCCCTCTGGCTCACGCCGGAGCAGCTGACCATCCTGCCCATCAGTGAGAAATTCAACGACTACAGCCGGGAGGTTCTCGCCGAACTGGCGCGCCACGACATCCGCGGCTCGGTCGACGACCGCAACGAAACCATCGGCCGCAAGATCCGCGATACCGAACTCAAACGCATACCCTTTATGCTCATCGTGGGCGAAAAGGAAGTGGAGAACGGACAGGTAGCCGTGCGCGTGCAGGGCGAAGGCGACCGGGGAGCTATGACGGTGGAGGAATTTGTGGAGTTTTTCCGGACGCAGCTTTAGGGTTCGCGAGCTTTGGTGGTTCGTGAGCTCTGCTCGCGGTCAATGCGCATATTCCGCGAGGCCCATTCCTCACTGCGTTCGGAATTGACCCCGCTGTTTGAAGCCGTCCCTTCCAGGGCCGGGCGTGGTTTGTTCGCGAGGTTTGGTGGTTCGTGAGCTCTGCTCGCGCCCAATGCGCATATTCCGCGAGGCCCATTCCTCACTGCGTTCGGAATTGACCCCGCTAGATGAAAGCCGTCCCTTCCAGGGCCGGGCGTGGGTGATTCGCAAGCTTAGCTCGCGAGCCATCACCGCCCCTCAAAGACGCGCCGTTTGCCGTAATAATTATAGAAGAAGACCACCCCGGTGGCCACGCCCTTGATAAGCCACTCGCGGTCGCCGAGTAGCGGGAAGTAGTGCAGGCCGAATACAAGGGCGGCATCGAGCAGCAGTCCGCCCACGCTCACCAGCATGCTCAGGGCGAAAGCCGAGCGCAGCGACCGCCGCAATTCAAAAACGAAGTAGCGCTGGAGAAAGAAGTTGAGCACCACGCTGCTGGAGTAGGCGATCAAAGTGGCGGGGACGGGGGGCAGGTACCGGTCGACGAGCAGCAGGTAGAGTCCGTAATTGATGGCCGTGGCCACCAGTCCGGTGATCGCAAAGGGGAGCTTTTTCCAGCCGAAGCGCCAGATTTTGCGGACGTGCGGTTTCATCCTTCCCGGGCGATCTCGGCGCGGCGCAGGTTCCGGAAGTAATCCCGGATTTCGATCCAGTTGTCGAAGCGGGGGTAGCCCCCGTCGTCCAGGGCGTTGTGGCTGGCGGTGAAGAGCAGTCCCTGCCCGTTGAAGGTATCCAGGTTACTCACCTTGTCGTCGATCATGTAGTCGCCGTGCACGATGCTCTTGTTGCCGCAGAATACGATCCGCTTCCAGTGGATGAAGGGCATGTGCTCCTCCAGCCATTCCCACTTGTCGGTGAAACAGTTCTTGAACTCCGTGGCGGCCGTGACCACGTACACCTCGTAATTTTCGTATAGCTCGCTTACCACCTCCCGGGCGTCTTTCATCACGGGCAGATGCCGGAAGAAACCCGGTTTGTGGAGTTCATCCCGCATGGCTTCGATGCCGGGCAGCTCGTAGATCTTCTTCCCGTAGTATTCCTGGGGATCGACTTTGCGGCCGTACTGTTTTTCAAAGAGACGATGGTACTCCTGGTAGTTGTCTACCATCACCTCGTCCATGTCGATGCAAATGCGCATTAAAATTTCCTTTTGCTATTGCTCTACCCGGGTGATTCCGATCGGCTTGTCGGGGTCGTACCCGCCTTCTTCGAGTTCCTTGAAGGCCGGCTCCACCTCGTGGTATTCGGGGCGTTGCCCGCTGGTCATACGCTTGACGCTCACCCTTCCGCGGTTGAGGAGAACGATCAACGAAGGCAGCAACAACAACAGTACGACGGTGGCCGCCAGCAATCCGAACGCCACCGAAATGGCCATGGGAATGAGAAACTGCGCCTGCCGGCTTTTTTCGAGCAGCAGGGGGGCCAGACCGGCGAAGGTAGTCACCGAAGTAAGCAGGATGGGCCGGAAGCGGCTGCGGCCGGCTTCGTTGAGGGCCTCCATCATATTCATTCCACTGCGGATATTGTCGTTGTAGGTGGCAATGAAGACCAGGCCATCGTTGACGATGATGCCCACCAGGGCGATAATCCCCAGGCCGGAGAAAAGGGAAATGGGCTTGCCCATCAGCCAGTGGCCGAGGATCACGCCAATCAGTCCGAACGGCAGCAGGAAGAATAGCAGACTCGCCTGTCCGATCGACCGGAAAGTTAGCGCCACTACGAAGAACATTAATCCCAGCACCACCGGCAGGACGATCTGCAGGGAGGCCGCCGTTTTTTGCTGGTTGCGTACCTGTCCGTCGGCTACCGTGGAAACGCCGGGGTAGTTACGCAGTACCCGGGGAATGATCTCGTCGGCCACCAGCGCGTTGACGTCGGTTACGGATACGGAGTTGTCGGCGATGTCCGCCTCCACCTTCACCTCGCGCTTGCCGTCCGTGTGGTTAATGGCGATGACGCCCCGCTGCGGCTCCAGGTTAACAATCTCGGAGACCGGATAGGCCCCGCCGCCGGCCACCCGGATGCGCATGTTGTTCAGGTCGGCCAGGCTGCGGCGGCTGTCCTCGCCGTACCGCAGCCACACGCGCACCTCGTCTTCTCCGCGCTGCAGGCGCTGGGCCTCGGCCCCGAAGAAGGCGGCACGCACCTGCCCGACGATGTCCTGCAGGTCCAGGCCCAGGTAGCGGGCCTTGTCCTTGAGGGATATGTTGATCTCCCGCAGGCCTTCCTGATCGTTGTCGACCACGTCGGTAAGTTCGGCCATCTGCTCCAGTTCGGCCTTGACGTCTTCGGTGGCCTTTTCCAGTTCCTCGATGTTGTTGCCCACCAGGCTCACACTAACGGGCTTGCCGAAGAACGAGCGCCCGCCGTAACTGAGAATCTCCGCCTCCTCGATGGGGCCGACTTCCTCGCGGATGGCGTTTTGTACGTCCCGCAGGGCCAGGTCGCCGCGCTCCTCGCCGGGCAGCAGGGCGATGGTCGCCGAACCCTGGTAGGTGGTAGGGCCAAGGCGGATCTCAATTCGTTCGACGACCTCGCGGCCGTCGTCAAAGACCTCGGCGCTCATGCGTTCGTTGACGCGCTGGGCCGCCGCCTGTATGCGCTGGAGTATCTCCCGCGTCTTGTCTTCGGGCGTTCCGGCGGGCATCTGCAGGGTCACGGCTACGTCGTCGCTCTCGATAATGGGAAAGAAGGTGGTCTTAACGAAGCCGCCACCAACCAAACCGACGCTCAGAAAGAGCACGGCCACGCAGATCGCCAGCGTAAGAAATTTGAAGCGCATGGTCCAGTTCAGGACCGGCGCGTACATCCGGTCGCGCAGCAGGTTCATCAGCCCGTCGAACCGCCGCTGCAGCCAGTTGGGCTTATTATCCTTGTCGAGTGCCCGGGAATGCGCGATGTGGGTAGGCAATATGACGGCCCCCTCCACCAGGGAGAAGATCAGAGAGAAAATGACCACTATTGCCATCTCCAGGAAGAAATCACCCAGGCTGCCGTCCAGGAAGAAGAAGCTGGAAAAGGCGATGACGGTGGTGATGATGGCGGCGAATACCGCGCCGAGTACGTCCATTGTGCCGTCCAACGCCGCTTTCACCCGTGGCAGTCCCTTCTCGTGGTAGCTGTAGATGTTTTCCCCGATCACGATGCCGTCGTCGACCAGGATGCCGATCACGATGATCATACCGAAGAGGGAGATGACGTTGAGCGTCACGTCAAGGGCGTTGGCGATGATGAACATGCCCGCAAAGCTGATCGGGATCGACAGCGCTACCCAGAAGGCCAATCGCCAGTGCAGGAAGACCGCCAGCAGCAGGGCCACGATCACGAACCCCTGTATTCCGTTGGTCTGCAGGGTATTCATCCGCTGCCGCAGGGTCACGCTGGCGTCGCTGATCACGGTGGCCTGGATGGTCAGGTTTTCCTCGTTGAAGCGTTCGATGTACCCCTTCACCATATCGGTGATGGTAAGCATATCCTCTTCCAGGGTATTCTGCACGTTGATGCTCACGCTGGGCGTTCCGTCGAGGTAGGTGCGGTTGGGCTGGTCGGCCCAGCGGTCGCGCACGGTGGCCACCTGGCTGAGGCGCACCGTGCCCCCCTCCGGCGTGGTCTTCACCACGATGTCTTTAAGTCCGTCGGCGTAGTATTCCTTGTTGCGGGCGCGCAGCAGGAGTTCTTCCTTGACGCCCTTTACCGTTCCGCCAGTGATGTCCACGTTGGTGCGCCGCACGGCATCCGCCGCTTCCTGGAAGGTGAGTCCGTAGGCTTGCAGGTCCGCCTCCCGGAAGGCGATTTCGATCTCTTCGTTGGGGAAGCCCGCAAGCTCTACCTTGGAGATGCCCTCCATGGCCAGCAGGTCGTCCTCAACCTGACGAGCGGCCGCTTTGAGGGCACTCAGGCTCACGCCCTCGCCGGACAGCGCGAAGGTGATGGCCCGCCCGAGCCGTTCCTGTTTGAAAATTACCGGGGGTTCCATCCCCACCGGGAAGCTGTTGATGCGGTCTACCTCGTTCTTCACTTCCTGCAGCACCAGGTCGGTGTCGTAGCCCTTGAGCACCTCCACGGTGATGTTGCCGCTGTTCTCCGAGCTCACGCTGGTGTAGCGTTCGATGCCGGTCAGGCCCTTGAGGTTTTCCTCGATTTTGTTGACGATGCCCTCCTCTACTTCCTCGGGGCTGGCGCCGGGGTAGATCACCTGGATGGTAATGGTGCGGCTGGCAAATTCCGGAAAGAAAGTGGACTTCATCTGCAGCAGGCTCACCCCTCCCATGAGGAGCAGTCCGAACATGATGAGGTTGGCCGCGACCGGGTACTTGATGAAGTAGTGAATAAATCCTCTCATGGTTACGGCTTACTTAAGGCTGCTGGATAGTTCCGAGCCCCCGTCGGCGGCGGCCGCGGCGGCGGGGGTGCTGGTATCCGTGGGCTCGGCGATACGTACCAGCATGCCGTCAAAGGCACCGGGTACCGTGCTCGTGAGCAGCTGGTCGCCGTCGGACAGGCCGCTCACGATCGCCGTGCGGCGGTTGGCCTTGCGCACGGTGACGGGCTGCAGGGAGAGCAGGGAATCGTTGCGCACCACGTACACCTGCTGCTCGTCGATGAGCAGCGTGCGGTCGATCTCCACCACGTTGTCCAGGGTGCGGGCGGCGGCCTCCCCGCGCATGTACATGCCTTCGCGCAGGCCTTCGCCGCTGACGCCGATGTAGACTTCCACCGTCTGCGAGCCCTCGTCGATCTGGTCGCTGATGCGGCGAATGGTGCCCGTCCAGCGGCCGTCGATGTCCTCACTATAGAGGTCCACCTTACCCCCCGTCTGCAGGTAGCTCAGGTCGGAAAGGGGTACCGTGGCCACCAGTTCGTAATAGCCCGTGGCCATGAGTTCGCCGAGCGCCTGACCGGGCCGTACCACCGCCCCGCGATCGATCATCACCTGCGTGAGCACTCCGGCAAAGGGGGCTCGGATCAGGTATTTGCTCAGGCGTTCCTCCAGGCTCTTGATGTTGTAGTACTGGGTAAAGAGGTTACGTCCGGCCACGAACAGCTTTTCCCGCTGGTCGGCGGCCGTGGGCAGCGGAGGCAGGGGCTCGTCCACGTTGAAGTTGTCCAGGTAGGTCTCCCAGGCCGGAAAGCTTTCGGGGTAGTCGATCTTCAGGTCGGGCATGATCTGGGCGATCGAGTTCAACAGCGTGGCCTTCTGGGCCTGCAGGTTGAGGCGGGGCTCGGTGTCGTCGATGCGCAGGATCACCTCCCCCTTGGGAAAGTAGGTACCCTCCTTCAGCGGCCGGCCGGTTTCTTCCACCATGCCACCCACTTCGCTGTAGAGTTCAATCTTGTTGTAGGCCTGCAAGCGCCCCTGTACATCCAGGGTGGTAGCGATATCGGCGTTGTTCACCGTGCGGGTTTCCACGGTACGGACCCGCTTTTCCACCGGACGCCGCGGGGCCTCCTCCTTAAGGGAAGATAGGTAGCGCATGCCGAAAAACCCGAGCGCAATGATGCCGGCACCCAGCAGGAATTTTAGTACGTTTCTTACGGTCTTGTTTTTCATAACTGCTGGATTGGGGTGGGCCGGGGTGACAGGTAGGAAACCGGCGGAATGAAGTTGGGTTGCAACCGGTGGATCAATACAACATCAAGGGGGCGCGGACGCGGGTGCCGTATCGGGTCAAAAGGGCCAGAATGCCTTGGCCAGCGCACCCACGATCACTAAGATAAGCAATCGGTAGGCCCAGACACCGGCCCGCGGGTGGTTGGCCGCGTGTCGGGCCGTCAGGTACCCGCCCACCGTCTGCCCGATGGCCATAAGCAGCCCGATCTCCCAGTCGATCAATCCGCGCCAGGCAAAGATAGCCACCGCTACGGCGGTATAGATCAGCACTACGATGCCCTTGACCACATTCGCCTGGATGATCTCGTACTTGGCCACCAGTACCATCAGGGCCAGGAAAAAGATCCCCATGCCCATCTGGATGAAGCCGCCGTAGATACCAAGAGCGAAAAAGGCCGGTACGGCAATCCAGAGCGAGAGGGGTTTCTTGGCCGGTTCGGTGCGCAGCCACCGCTTGGGGTTCACCAGTACGACCAGTAGCATCACGAACAGCAGGTAGCGGAAAATGGACCGATAAGTGGCGTTATCGACGACCAGACTCAGCCAAATGCCCACCAGCGCACCCAGGGTGGCTACCAGAATGATGCCCCACATGTCGCGGCGGTGCTGGTCGGAAAGCGACAGTCGCCCGCCCCGCTGGAAGGCCCAGGTACCGGCCGCGCTCTGGGTTACGATGCCGACGCGGTTGGTGGCGTTGGCCACGTCGGCCGGCAGGCCGAGGACCTCCATGAGGATGGTCAGGGTGATGGCGCTTCCGTTGCCGGACAGGGTATTGATGCCGCCGGCCAGCAGGGAGCCAACCAGGGCAATGAGGTAGTCGACGATCAACGGGTAAGTACGATATAGTCCAGCAAAAGGGTCTCCAGAAACTGCTCGGCGTCCGCTGCGGCTTCCTCCGGATCGATGCCCAGCAAACCGGCCAGCCGCGCTCCGGCCAGCTGTACGGCCTCCCGGTGGGCGGCGTTGCGGTAGCGGCGGTAGCGCAGGAGGCATTCCTGTACAGTGAGCATATCCGCTTCGGCAAGCCGTTGCACAGCCGGATAGCGGGCCCGGTGCTGCTCACGGTTGCGGATGGTAAGTACGTCGGCCAGACTGAGGTCGGCGGCCGGATCATCCTGTATGACGACCGTGCGGGCCACGATGTCGCCCAGCCGCTGACTGCGCCCGCCGGTGGTGATGAACAGTAGGGCCAGCGTACCGGCGGTAAAAAGTACGTCGGGAAGCAGGAAGAGCGCCCGGGTCAGGTGGTCCGCCGGGGTGAGCTCCTCGCCGTCCAGCCGGATCACCCGCAGGTGGAGCAGGCGTTTGCCGACCGTCCGCCCGCTCCCCAGCCACTCCGAAACGAAGAAGTAGAGCACCGCCCAGAAAATCGGCCCCAGGCGAAGGGCCACCTCGCGGTTAAACCCCGAACCGAACTGCTCGGCCGTGTAGAGTACCACGAGGTAAGCTACCAATAGTACCACCGCGTCGATCAGCCAGGCCCCGATACGGGTGCCAATGCGCGCCGTTTCGCAGTCGATGCTGACATTCTGGGTGGTATGGATGGTGACGGACGGCATCTGGATGACGCCAAAGTTACTAAACCTTTAAAGGCATTACCGTGCTGTATACTAGCCAGGCCTCCGCGCGTACTATTTTCTGCCCGTCTTCCCGCTGCAGCCTTTCCACCCCATGAGTAAGAAATCGATATACCTCATCATCGGCCTGATCGTGACGGCCATTGTAGGTCTCATCATCCTTCAGCTGCGTCTGATCCAGACCGGACTGGAAGTGAACAAGGAACGCTACGACCGAGCCATTCAGAGTGCCCTGAAGAAAGTGGCCGACGAGGTCGAGGACGACGAGGAAGATGAAATCCGCCTCACCCTGAACAACGGCTATGCCGGCGGGGTACCCGACGGCCTCTACGGCGAACTCCTCATCGGCACCCGCTCACCAGGATTACTCAGCACCCGTTCCATCCGCATCAGCCCCAACTCTTTCCGCCTGCGCGCCCAGTTCGCCAACCGTAACCTGGATGAAAGGATCGACCGCGAGGCCATCCACCAGAAGTTGATGAAGGAACTCCGCAACGCGGGCGTCAACGACCCCCTGGAATACGGCATCTACGATACCCGCCAGCAACGCTTCATCTCCCGCAACGGCCGGTTGCTGTCGCCGGCCGGGTCCGATACCTCCCGCCATCAGGATCTGATGCACGGCGACTACGTCGTGAGCCTCTTCGACGAAGACGCCACGGTACCCGGTGAGATCAGGGCCTACAGCCCCGATAAGAACAGTGTCATCTACAGTTCGCTCTACGGCAACTTCGCCGTCAGCCTGCTCTTCGTGCTCATCATCCTGGGCTGCTTCATCTATACGATCTACGTCATCCTGATGCAGAAGAAGGTCTCGGAAATGAAGACCGACTTCATCAACAACATGACGCACGAGTTCAAAACGCCCATCGCCACCATCTCCCTGGCTACCGACAGCATCGTCAGTCCGCGCATCAGCGGCGACCCTACGAAGGTTCAGCGCTTCGCCCGGATCATCAAACAGGAGAACAAAAGGATGAACGATCAGGTAGAAAAGGTCCTGCAGATGGCAAAACTCGATAAATCGCGCCTGAATCTTAACCTGACTGCCGTGGACCTTAACGAAGTAGTACAGAGCGCCGTGGAATATATCTGCCTTCAGGTGGAACCGCGCGGCGGCACCGTTACTACCGATCTGCGCGCCGACCCCTCCGTGGTGGAGGGCGACCTGACGCACCTTTCCAGCCTGATTAATAACCTGCTGGATAATGCGAATAAATATTCCCCGGACGCCCCGCGCATCACCGTAACCACTACAAATGTGGCCCGCGGCGTGCAGGTAACGGTGGCCGACCAGGGCTTAGGAATGACCCGCGAAGCACGAAAAAACATTTTCGACCGTTTTTACCGGGTACATACGGGTGATCGCCACGATGTTAAAGGGTTCGGATTGGGCCTTTCTTACGTTAAAACGATTACCGAGGTACACGGCGGAAGTATCGAGGTAAAGAGCGAGCTCGGAAAGGGCAGCAGTTTTATCGTCACCTTTCCTTACCGACAGCCCGATTAAAAGCATATCGATACCATTAGTATTTAAAGCACCCATGCAATGAGCGATTCCAACCCCATCGAAGCCAAACTACTCCTCGTAGAGGACGACCGCAATTTTGGCGACGTACTGAGGTCTTACCTGGAAGCCCACGATTACGACGTCACCCTGGCCACCGATGGCGTAGCCGGTCTGGAAGCCTACCGCCGCGGCGAGTGGGACCTCTGCATCTTCGACGTGATGATGCCCCGCCTAAGCGGTTTCGAACTGGCCAAGAAGATCCGGGAGAACGACGCCCAGACCCCCATCATCTTCCTGACCGCCAAGGCCATGAAGGACGACGTCCTCAACGGCTTCGAACTCGGGGCCGACGATTACATCACCAAGCCCTTCAACAGCGAGGAATTGCTGGCCCGCATCAACGTTATTCTTCGTCGCAGCCAGACGCCCACCGACCCGAAGGAGGAACAGACCGATTTCGAGTTCGGCAATTTCCACTTCAACTTCCCCCTGCGCATCCTCACCTTTACCGACGAAAACGGCCAGAAGAGCAAGGATAAACTCAGTCCCAAGGAAGCCCAGCTCCTGCGCCTGTTCGCCATCAACAAAAACGACATCCTGAGCCGCAGCGAGGCCCTGACGAAGATCTGGGGCGAAGACAATTACTTCACGGCGCGGTCCATGGACGTATTCGTCACCAAACTGCGCAAGTACCTGAAGCCCGACTCCTCCATCGAAATCGTCAACATCCACGGTAACGGCTTTCAATTGCTGGTGCGCGACGAACAGGAAGGATAAATACCCTTCGCGACTGTTAAAGCATTAATATCAGATACCCTCAGGTGACAAACTGTTGTTTTGTCACGGTATGAGAACAACTCGTGGGGTTATTGCCTCCGACAGATAATGGGCGACGTTCCGGCGACGTTCTATCAACTAGTTTTTGGGATTATAATTTTATCGGCCGAAGCCTCCGCGCTTCGGCTTTTTTTATTGTTCCAAGACCATGCGCTTTCTTTTTCTCTGTTCATTTTCGGCTTTTCTCACGGTTGCCTCCGCCCAGGACATCAGTCCCCGGCTCTTGACCTCCACTTTGGACAACCTGATCCGGTGGAACTCCTCTTTTTCGGAAGGACATACCGGTTTTTCCCTCGCCGACCTCGACACCGGCGAGCCGATCTACGGCTACAACTCCGAGCGCTACTTCGTGCCCGCCAGCAACGTCAAGTTGCTCACCTACTACGTAGCCCAACGCGAACTGTCCGACGCGGCACCGGCCCTGTACTACCACGATGGCGGCGGCGACACGACCGACATATGGGGCACCGGCTATCCCCTGCTCCTGCACCCTTCTTTCTACACATATGATACCCTGCGGGGTTGGCTGGCCGACCGGTCGGGTACCCTGATCTATAACCTCCCGGCAGCGGAAGAGGTACCGCGCTACGGAGCCGGCTGGAGCTGGGACGACTACAACTACGGCTACGTCTACGAACGATCTTCCCTGCCGGTATACGGCAACCGGCTGTTCCTCGATTACCGCGGTCCCGACACCGGTGATACCACCACCGGGCTGTTCGGCTCCCCGCCCGGCGTAGCCGCCGGCCTGATCCAGAATGCCGCCCAGCCCCGGGCGATCTCCCGTCGCGAAGGCAGTAACCAGTTCACCGTCGGTTACAATTTTTACCACCCCGGCAATTTTCCCCTGGAACGCCCCCTGAGCGTTTCGCCGCCCTTCGTAGTGGGCCAACTCCGGGAGGCTTTCCCCCACCTCGACGTACAGCTCGGTACCGCCCCCCGCCCCCCCCGGAGCGAACTGCGGCAAGTCAGCGTAACCCTGCCCGACACCCTGTACAGAAAGATGCTGCAGGGCAGCGATAACTTCCTCGCCGAACAGCTGATCCTGCTCGCCGCAACCCACCGCTACGGCTGGCCCGACGAGGAGACCTTTTTTGAGTACGTCACGGATACCCTCTTCGTAGCTATGCAACTGGGGGATGTCCGCTTCGCCGACGGCAGCGGACTAAGTCGCTACAACCTTGTCAAACCGCGCCAGCTTACCCAGCTCCTTACAGCGCTGGACCGGGCCGTGGGCCGCGACCGCCTCCGCGAACTGCTGCCCGCCGGGGGCGTGAACGGCACGCTCGAACGTCGCTTCACCAATCGACCCGAAACCTTCGTCTGGGCCAAAACCGGAACCCTCAGCGGGGTAACCTGCGTAAGCGGTCTGGTCCGCTGCCGCTCCGGTCGCTGGCTGGCCTTCAGCTTCCTGCACAATAACGTGATGGGGCGCACCTCCGATTACTACCGGGAGATGGAGAACACCCTGGGCTGGGTATACGACAACCTCTGAACCCCCGGCCGCGACTGCATTTATCCGCATCTTTGCGGCCCAAAATCGTACCCCATGGTATACCTCGAACTCGAACGGGTCTCTAAGATCTACGGCGAAAAAGTACTCTTCGACCAGGTCGACCTGCAGGTCGCGCAAAACACCAAAGTAGCCCTGGTGGCCAAGAACGGCACCGGCAAGTCGACCCTCCTGCGCGTAGCCGCCGGCATCGACCAGCCCGAGGGCGTCGGCTCCAGCGTCTACGTGCACAAGGAGGCCCGCATGGCCTACCTGCCCCAGGAACCCGACTTCGGCGCAAATGCCACGGTGATGGACGCCGTTTTCGACAGCGACAGTGAGCTGGTGCGCGCGGTACGCGATTACGAATCCGCCCTCTACCGCACGGACCATCCCCAGCTTCTGCAGGATGCCCTGGCCACCATGGACCGTCTGCAGGCCTGGGACATCGAGGCCCGCATCAAGGAGGTACTGAGCAAATTGAATATTCACGACGTCAACCAGCGCGTGGATACCCTCTCCGGTGGCCAGCGCAAGCGGGTAGCCTTGGCCAAGCTCATCATCGACGAACCCGACCTGATCATCCTTGATGAGCCGACCAACCACCTTGACCTGGACATGATCGAATGGCTGGAAGAGTGGCTGCAGTCGCCCAACCTCACCCTGCTTATGGTCACGCACGACCGCTACTTCCTGGAGCGGGTCTGCAACCGCATCATTGAACTCGAAGGTGGCAACATCTATCACTATACGGGCAACTATTCCGACTTCCTGGACAAGAAAGCCACTCGCGAGGAAACCGAATCGGCCGAACTGGACAAGGACCGCAAGCGCATGAAGCAGGAGCTCGAATGGGTGCGGCGCATGCCCAGCGGCCGCGGTACCAAGGCGAAAAGCCGCCTGAGCGCCTTCAGTGAGCTTAAAAACAAGGTCGGCAGCTTCCGCAAGGAAGAAGAACTCACGCTGGAGATCAAGGGACAGCGCCTCGGAAGCAAGATCCTGGAGGCCCACAACATCAGCAAATCCTACGGCGACAACCAACTGGTCAAGGGCTTTAGCTACAAATTCCAGAAAGGGGAGCGCGTAGGCATCGTCGGCCGCAACGGGGCCGGCAAATCCACCCTCCTGCACATGCTGACCAAAGAACTTGAGCCGGACACCGGTAAGGTGGTCCACGGCTCCAACACCCACTTCGGCTACTACACCCAGGAAGGCATCAACCTGGCCCAAGACATGAGGGTGATCGACGTGGTGCGGGAAATCGCCGAGTACATCCCCCTGGAAAAGGGGCTGAAGCTCACCGCCCGCGGTCTCCTGGAACGCTTCATGTTCAACAGCAAGCAGCAGCAGGTCTACGTGAGTCAACTCAGCGGCGGAGAACGCCGCCGCCTGTACCTGCTCACCATCCTGATGAAGAACCCCAACTTCCTCATCCTGGACGAACCGACGAACGACCTCGACATCATGACGCTGAACGTGCTGGAAGATTTCCTTCTGGACTTCCCCGGCTGCGTACTCATAGTAAGTCACGATCGCTTCTTCCTCGACAAGCTGGCCCACCACCTCTTCATCTTCGAAGGAGAAGGACGGATCCGCGACTGGAACGGACTCTACACCGAATACCGCGAGCAGCTGCGGTTGGAGAACCAACAGGCCCCGGCCGCTCCGAAGACCGCGGCACCCGCGGCCGCGCCCACCACTCCCGAAACCCCCATCAGTCACGAACAGCGCAAGGCCATCCGCCGGGTGGAGGGGCAGATCGGGAAACTGGAAGCCCGCAAGACCGCCATCAACGCCCAGTTCAACAATATGGATGGCCTGACGCCGGAAAAGATCGCCGACCTGGGCCGCGAACTGGCCGAGATCAACGAAATGATCGAGGAAAAGGAACTGGAATGGATGGAACTCGTGGGCGAATAAGGCCCGGAGGTTTTCCACACGTCAAATTGACACCCCCGTAACCGGTCTGTCCATCAGCCGATTACAATGGTGGGTTTTCCCCACCCCAACGGTGGAAAACCGTGCAGAAAGGGGTAGTTATCCACAGCATAGGAGAAAAGTCCGCCTTTTTCGGCCAGTTATCCACATTTCCACAGCTTTCCACATTCGTTTTGCACCGACTTTTCACCGGGCGGTCCGCGTAATCCCCAGCGCAGTGTCATAAAAGTTATCGACGCCGCGCCCCTTTCCCTAAATGTGGACAAACGGTGAATCCCTTTGATAGTCGGCTTGTTAGGGTGTGTACTACCGGTGGAGAATGCCGGCCCGGGGGTGGAATCCGGATTATCCAAACTTCCGCCGCCCTCTTTCTCCCGCTTTCCACACCCCTAATAACGATGAAGGGATTTAAATTTTTTTAAAGGTTTATAACTATTAAGAGCATGGGAAAATCGCTGCGCAGCTACCCCCGGTCCGTCAAAATCTGGCTGCTCGTGGGGCTCGTGATGATCGTCGGGCAGATCGTGATCGGCGGCATCACCCGCCTGACCGAATCGGGGCTCTCGATTACGGAGTGGGAGGTGCTCAGCGGCGCCGTACCGCCCCTGAACGCCGCCGACTGGCAGGTGGAGTTCGAGAAGTACCAGCAGTCGCCCCAGTACGCCCAGATCTTCGCCGACATCACCCTCGCCGACTTCAAGTTCATTTACTTCTGGGAGTGGTTCCACCGGCAGTGGGCGCGGACGATGGGCTTGGTCTTCGCCGTCGGCTTCGTCATTTTCTGGCGGCGCGGCTACCTCGACCCGCCCCTGATGCGCCGTTTGGGCGTCGTGGTGCTCCTCGCCGCGCTGGCCGCCAGCTTCGGCTGGATCATGGTCGCCAGCGGGCTCATCGACCGCCCGTGGGTCAATGCGTACAAGCTCACGCTACACCTCGCGCTGGGCATCACGCTGTTCTCCTACCTGCTTTGGGTGACGCTGAAAGTCATTCGCCCGCGGATCTCCGGTTTTCCACATTCCGGCGTGGAAAGTTGGCGTTGGGCCCTGAATGGAGTCCTCGCGGTCCAGCTGCTGCTCGGCGGCGTGATGAGTGGCGCGCGGGCGGCGCTGCCCTACCCTACCTGGCCGGACATGAACGGCCGCTTCATTCCGCCGGTGCTCCTGGATGCCGGAGCCTGGACGGTGGAAAACCTCGTCCGCTACGAGTCGAGCCTCTTCCAGCCGGCGCTCTTTCAGCTGCTGCACCGCATGACGGCTTACTCACTGATAGTCATTGCGTTATACTTCGTTTATCGCTGCTACAAGCGCATCTCCGATACCCGCCTGCAGCGGGCCAATACCCTGTTGATAAGCCTGTTGATAACTCAGGCCATACTGGGGATTGCCACGGTGGTGAACAGCGTCGGGCAGGTACCCGTAGGCCTCGGCGTGGCCCACCAGTTCACCGCCATTGCGGTCGTGGCGCTGGTGGTATACATCAACTATCTGTTCCAGCCGGGGCGCCCTTTGCACCCTGTGGAGAAAGTGGTGGAAAACAATCGACAAAAAAATTTGGCGGTTTAATCCGGCCGCGATTGATGCTCCGTCCAGCCCTCCCGGCGCCGTCCGAGATACTGGGCGGTGAGGAAGATGGCAAGCAGGAAATGCAGCAGCGCGGCCCGGGAATCGGGGTTGTAGACCGTCTGGACGAGGATCATCAAATAATGATAGAGGCTCAGGCTCAGCGTCACCAGCAGGAAGGTCGGAGTATCGGTGCGGCGGAAGAAGGCCCAGGCGCTCAGTCCGGACAGGTACAGGGCGGAGAGCCCGTACATTTTCATCAGCAGTTCGAAACTCGGCCCTTCGGAAGTGCCGAAACCGGGCACCAGGTCCCCGGCCTCGGGATAGAACAGAAAGAGAAAGGCAACGACGGCCTCGATCAGCGTGTGCAGTAACAGGATCATACCCTTACAACACATTTTGCCGTCGGGGTTGCCGGGTCACCCTTGCTTGTCGGGACTCCGCTAAAAAATAAATCGCCCAATTTTATTTTGGGTTTCAGGATAATTACTCCTGTTTTTATCGCGTTATTGTGGGTGGATAATGTTATTGACGTGCGTACCCTTTGGTGCCCAAATTATTTTACCCCGTAATGTATTCTACCCGACCCCTGACCCGGACGACTGAGATCCGGATCACCCAGCGCGAGCTGGCCCTCCACCTGCGTGACCATCATGATTTTCTCTGGCACTACGCCCGCAAGATGGCGCGCTGTAATCGCTGCCGCAACGAGGATCCCGCCGATGGCGATTACCGCATTTACATCAACGGTTGCGGCGACTTCGCCATCTACCACCGCTGTGGCGAATGCGAATACCCCCTGCACAGCTACATTGACCTGAGCCAGGAACGGCAAATCCGCCACGAACTCCGTAAACTGTGGCTTACTAAAGTCAACTGACCATCAAACCATCCTCCTGGGGCCGCGCCGTCGTTTGGACCCTGATCGCGGCGGCCTTCATCGGTCCCGGGACGGTGGCCACCGCCACCCGCGCCGGCACGGACGGAGGAATGGCCTATCTGCCGTTCGTCCTGCTGGCGGCCGTGGCGGGATACGTCTTCATGGAGATGGCCGCGCGGGTCACCATCGTGAGCCGGCAGCCGCTCGGGGTACACCTCACCCGCACCGCCCGTTGGCTGCCCCCCCTGCT
Organism: Neolewinella litorea; assembly: GCF_004803465.1. Classification (GTDB taxonomy): domain Bacteria; phylum Bacteroidota; class Bacteroidia; order Chitinophagales; family Saprospiraceae; genus Neolewinella; species Neolewinella litorea. The sequence continues at coordinate 70,265 of NZ_SRSF01000012.1, forward strand.
CTTCGCCGGCGTAGCGTTCGGCTGCATGGCCTACCAGGCCGGTAACCTGCTGGGGGCTCTTGGCGGACTTCAGTTGCTCTTTCCCTTCAGCCGCTGGTGGCTGCTGCCTTTCGCTGCGGCGATCGTGGCGCTTATGTGGACGGGCAGCGCCGACCGCATCGGGAAGGTGATGGCGGCGGTGGTGGCCCTCATGGGCATTCTTTTCGTAGTCGCCGCGGCCCTCATTCTATGGGGGCCGGCCGGTACTGACCGCGTTTACGCCCCCATCAATGCTACGGTCCTGCTCGGACTGTTGGGCACCACGATCGTTCCCTACAATTTCTTTTTGGCCGCCGGCCTCGGTCACGACGGGGAGCTTCCCGAAATGCGCCGGGGGCTCCTCCTGTCTTTCGGCATTGGCTGGCTCATCACCGCCTCCATCGTGATCGTCGGCTCCACGGCGGTGGCCTTCCATTCCTTCGGTGACCTCGCGGACGGTTTGCAGCTCACCCTCGGGGAATACGGCCGTCTGGTACTGGCGCTAGGCCTGTTTGCGGCCGGATTCAGTTCGGCTACCACGGCCCCCTTCGCCGCGGCCATGGCGGGGCGCGGCCTGCTGAGCGGAGATGCCGCCTGGCAGAACGACGGTCGGGCCTTCCGCCTTACCTGGGCACTGGTACTCGGGGTGGGGCTGCTGGTGGCACTCCTGAAACTGGATATCGTGGGCGTCATCCTGCTGGCCCAGATCATAAACGGCTTGCTGTTGCCCTTCATCGCCCTCGTCATCCTCTTGCTGGCCAACCGCCGATCCCTGCTGGGCGATCAGGTGAACAGCTGGTGGCAAAATCTGATAGGCGCCGGCGTGCTGCTCTTTCTGGTGTACCAGACGGGCGCTTTTCTGCTATCGTTGTTGTAGGGGCGCGGCGCGCGGGTGCCGGGGCCGGCGTTTAAACGCCGGGCTGGGTGGTTAGCGCTGCGTGTAGTCTTCCCGGTGGATGTTGAGCTTCTTCATCCGGGCGAACAGGGTCTTGCCGTTGATTTTCAGCAGCCGTCCGGCGCCGTTGGGGCCCGTCACGCGACCGTTGGTATAGCGCAGGGCGCGGATGATGTGCCGCCGCTGGCTTTCGTCGAGGCTGATCATACTTTCCTTACCGGACTCCTCGATGATCTCGTAGTGGCCGGTGATGCCGGTCACTGTACCATGCTCCAGCCTGGACCACATCACCACGCGCATGAGAACCTCGCGTTCGGCGGCGATGCGGATGAAGAAGTTCTCATCCACCCGGTAAAATCCCTTCATCAGGTTTTCCAGGTGGGCCATCCAGCGGGTCACGTCTTCCTTGCGCAGCCGGTCAACGATGTTGCGGGGCTGCAACTCGTCCTCTTCCTTGGTGCCCATGATCGCTTTGAGGTTGTGGCTCGCGATCATGCTTTGGTTAACTACGTCGAGGTCGAAACTGCCGATGCAGAATGAGCTCTCCACGTTGCCCATCATCCGGATGTAGCGCTCGCTCTGTTCAACGGAACGGACCAGGGAACAGATCAGCTGTTCGTTGGTCTCGTTAACGATGTAGGGTACGCTGAGTAATTCTACCGGATAGCTGATTCCGGAGTTATTCTGGTGGTGGCTGTAGATGTGGTCGTCACCGTTCTGGATGGTGCGTTGGAAGTGGGCCTTCCAGGAGGCCGGGGTCCAGTCCGGGGTGTAGTCACCGGCCGATTTGCCTACCATGTCCTCGTAGGAGTACCCCAGGGTCGTGCAGGCTTTCTTGTTCGCATAGCGAACCCGTCCTTCCTGATTAAGGCAAAGTAAATCTGATTCTCCATGGCTCACCACCTTGTTGGCTAGAGCCATTATTTGCGGTGGAGTGAGGGGCTGCATAAATCGGGATTTAAGGCAAAACATTCATCTCGGAGTCCCTGATTATAGCCTTTTGCTAACCGGCAGGTCAGATAAGTCAGAAGACAAAACGGCAGGTCAGCATCAAAGTTTGACCGGTTAGGGCCCGCGCTTAAGCAAAGGTATATGTTTTCACACATTTATTGCCTAGCCTGGGGGGGCATAAATACTTTTACCGTTTCGTACGTTGTACTTTGGGGAAAGCCAAACTAAGTTTCGTCCACCTGCCTTGGCTACCCGTAAGTCTACGCTACTATGGTCCCGACAAACAATTATGAACTGCTGATCACCAAATTGGATGAATTTATCCGTAAGTACTATATAAATAGTGCAATCCGCGGCATTTTGTACTGTACGGGGCTGATTTTGTTGCTTTTTTTGGCCATAAGTCTCCTGGAATCACAATTTTACTTCAGTGGAGCTACCCGTAAAGCTCTCTGGTACGGGTTTCTGATCATCAGTGGTGTGGCCCTCATTTCCTGGGTGGCGGCCCCCCTGGCCCGCTATTTTCGCCTGGGCCCGACCATCTCGCACGAGCGTGCGGCACTGATTATCGGGGCCCATTTTAGGAACGTGCAGGACAAACTGCTCAACGTTTTGCAGCTTCGGCAACAGGCCGACAAAGGCCAGGATGCCTTGTTGCTGGCCTCCATTGACCAGAAATCGTCGGAAATCTCCCCCCTTCCTTTCCGGTCGGCCATCGACCTCACCCAGAACAGCCGCTACCTCAAGTACGCGCTCCCGCCCCTGCTGCTGTTGTTGTTCCTTTTGGTCGCCGCGCCCAGCCTCATCCGCGACAGCACCAGTCGGCTCATTCGCAATTCCGAAAATTTTGACCGCCCGGCGCCCTTCCGGTTCGTACTGGCGGAAACACACCCGCAGGTCATCCAGTACGGCAGCTACCCCCTGACGGTGCGCGCCGAGGGCGAAGTCGTGCCCGCCGAAGCCTTCATCGAAGTGGACGGCTACCGTTACCGCCTCAACCGCGAAGACGGAAACACCTTCAGCTACGCCTTCAACAACGTCCAGGAAGACACGCCCTTCCGCATTTCCGCCGGCGCGGTGGCCACTCCGGAGTACCTGCTCACGGTGATGCCGAAACCAACCATCGCGGCGTTTTCCGTGGCCCTTGATTACCCGGCCTACCTCGGGCGGCAGGACGAGGTGACGACCAATATCGGTGACCTTACGGTACCCGCGGGCACCCGCCTGAAATGGTCCTTCGATACGGAAAACACGGAAACTATCGCCCTGCGCTTCGCCTCCGAAGACACGACCGGGCAGCTGCGGCGCGACGGCCGCGACCTTTATAGCTTTGAGAAGCGGGCCATGCGTAGCGACCGCTACAGCCTGTACATCGGCAACGATTACCTCCCCATGGCCGATTCCATCACCTATTCGCTGGCCGTCATTCCCGATCAGTACCCCCGCATCAGCGTGGAATCGTTCCAGGACACTACCGACGAGCAGCTGCTGTTCTTCGTGGGGGAGGCCTCGGACGACTACGGACTCACTCAACTCGATTTCGTCTACCGCATACAGCCCGCCCAGGGAGAAGCCCGGGAGGCCCGGATGCCGGTAAATAACGCCCCCACCGCGCGGCAGCTGCGCTACGACCACGTATTGGACCTGCGCACCGACGTCCCCCTCGAAGCGGGTGACGAATTGACCTACTACTTCGAGGTATTCGACAACGACGGCGTGAACGGAAGAAAGAGCGCCAAGACCGCCGTGATGAGCTACCGGGTGCCCACCCGCGAAGAGATGGACGCCCGGGCCGAAGCCAACGACAACAAGATCAAGGATCAATTGCAGCAGGCCCTGGAAGCTACGCGTGAGCTCCAGGAAGAGACCAAGAAGGTGCGCGAGAAGATGCTACAGGAAAAAGAGGTCGACTGGAAGCTCCGCAAGGAAGTAGAAAAGCTCGCGGAGCGGCAGCAGCAGGTGCAGGAACAGATCGAGGAGGCCCGCCAGGCCTTTGAGGAAAACCTGGAAAACCAGCCCCAGGAGAACGAGCAGATCCGCCAGAAAGAGGAAAAGTTGCAGGAGATGTTCGAGAAGTCCGTCTCCGAGGAACTGCAGGAACTCATGCAGGAAATCCAGCGCCTGATGGAGGAACTGAACAAGGACGAAACCCTGGAGCGGATGGAAGACATCGAACTCTCCGACGAGGAAACGGAGGCCGAACTCGACCGGATGCTGGAACTCTTCAAACAACTGGAGGTCGAAAAGGAAATGCAGGACGCCATCGAGCAACTGGAGGAACTGGCCAAAGAACAGGAAGAACTCGCGCAGGAGAACCTGGAGGGGGAGAAGTCGCCGGAAGAACTGAAAAAAGAACAGGAACAACTGCGGGAGGAATTCGAGAAACTCCAGGAGAAACTGGAACAGGCCGAGCAGAAGAATGAAGAGCTGCAGCGGCCCATGCAACTGGACACGGAACAGGAGCAGCAGGAAGCCGTGAAGCAGGACATGCAGGAGGCCGAGCAGCAACTGCAGGAGCAGCAAGAGCAGCAACAAAGCCAGGAACAGGAAAAGCAGGAGGGGCAGCAACCCCAATCCGAACAGCAACCCCAGCAAAACCAGCCCCAGCAGCAGCAGAAAGGCGCGCAAAAGCAGCAGGACGCGGCCAAGAAGATGAAGCAGATGGCCCAGCAAATGCAGGAATCCATGGAGAGCATGCAAATGGAGAGCAACCGGGAAGACATGGCCGCCATCCGGCAGCTGCTGGAGAACCTCGTTGATCTGAGCTTCGACCAGGAAGAGACGATGGACCAGCTGAACGTGACCACCGTCAATACGCCCCGCTACGTGGAGCTGGTGCAACAGCAGTTCCAGATCAACAACGACTTTGAACTCGTCCGCGACTCCTTACAGGCGCTGGCCAAGCGGAACTTCCAGATCGAATCCTTCATCACGGAGAAAGTTACCGAGATCCGCGGCGACCTGAGCGGAACGGTTGACGAACTCGAAGAACGCCGCACCCCCCAGGCCGCCAACCTGCAGCAACGCGCCATGACGGGGCTGAACGACCTGGCCCTGATGCTGAGTGAAAGCATGGAACAGATGCAGCAGCAAATGGCCGGGCAGATGCAGGGGCAGCAACAGTGCCAGAACCCCCGCGACGGGCAGCAGGGACAAAAAAGCGGAATGCCGAGTGAAAATCCCGGCAGCGAGGGACAGAAAGAAGTAGGTGAACAGCTCCGGGAAATGAAGGAGGGACTGGAGAAAGGGCAGGGCGGCAGCAGCAAGGAATTCGCCGAAATGGCAGCCCGGCAAGCGGCCCTGCGGCGTGCCCTCGAGGAAAAACAGCGCGAACGGCAGCAGAATGGCCAGGGTAAGGATGGCGAACTCGAAAAACTGATCGAGCAAATGAACGCCGCCGAAGAAGATATGGTCAACAAACGGTTGACCAACGAGTCACTCATGCGTCAACAGGATATCCTCACGCGAATGCTCGAACACGAACGGGCGGAGCGTGAACAGAAGATGGATGAAAAACGTAAGTCAGAGACGGCCGAGCAACAACGCCGGGAATTACCCCCCAGTCTGGAAGAGTATATCCGGCAGCGGCGCGCGGAAGTGGAGCAGTTCAAACGGGTGACGCCGGAGTTAAAACCCTATTACCAGGGATTGGTAGACGAATATTTTCGTTCCCTGTCTACCAGACCGTTATGAACTATTTCCCGTGTCCATGATGTTATTTTACTGCAGGCTGCACCTATCCCCCTATTGAAAGATCTCTGAACAACCTCGTACATGCTCACACTCGCTTCCGATCCCAGTAACATAAATCAGGTTGAGCAATTGGTTCACCAAATTGCCAACCGGTTTAAACTTGACCAGGAAAAGCACGACAACCTCCTCATCAGTCTGACCGAGGCCGTCAACAACGCCATCATTCACGGCAACAAGCAGGATCGTTCCAAAACGGTGAGCATCTGCATGGACCGGATCAGACTCTCGATCCGCGTGTCGGATCAGGGCCACGGCTTCAATTACCGCAGCCTGCCCGACCCTACCTGCCCCGAACGCATCTGTGAGTGCGGCGGCCGCGGGGTCTTCCTGATGACGCAGTTGTGCGACCGCATGCGGTACATCGACGGCGGTTCCACGGTGGAAATGCAGTTTCGGCTCTGAACGCTTCCGCCTCCATCGCTTTCCACGAAGAGGGTGGGCAACTGCCGACAGCTTCGCTTGACGCCGTGACCGATTGGATCCGCGCGGTAGTGGACGCCCGTGGGGGGAAGTTAGGCGAGGTCAACTACATCTTTTGATTACCTGCACCAGATGAACCTGGAATACCTGCAGCACGATACCCTGACGGACATCATTACCTTTCCCTATTCGGACTTTCCGGAAGTCTCCGGCGACCTGTTTATTTCCACGGACCGTATAGCGGATAACGCGCGGGAATTCGGGGAGCCCTACGTCGACGAACTGCACCGCGTGATGGTACACGGCATTCTCCACCTCTGCGGACAGGGCGATAAATCGGAATCCGAGACTGCAGCCATGCGTGAACTGGAGCAGTGGGCGCTTTCCCTCCGACCCCCCACCCTCCTGGGCTGATACCCGCTCCCCGTCCGTCGTAAAACGGCCCTTCAATGTTGCGGTAGCAGCACCCGGATACGGCTCAATTGAGGCATCTTTGGGGTTGAATCAGGTATACCGCAGATGAAAGTTCTAAAATTTGGTGGCTCTTCCGTTGCCCAGCCGGACCGTATCCGGGGGATCGTCGAGATCCTCAAGGATTACTACGCCGCCGGCGACCACTTCACGGTCGTCTTCTCCGCCTTCGGAGGAGTCACGGACAACCTGATCGAAATGAGCGAACTCGCCGCCCGCGGCGACGACCGCTACGGGCAGCTGTTCCAGGAGTTTGCGGATCGCCACCAACTGGCCATCGGTGAGTTGCTGACCAACGAAAAACTGCAGCAGGAAACGGCCCACCAAATGCGCCGCAGCCACGAAGTGCTGAAGAATTTGCTCTACGGAATCTTCCTTGTCCGCGAGGCCTCGCCCCGCACCATGGATTACGTCCTGAGTTTCGGGGAGCGGTCCTCTTCCTACATCATTTCCCAGGTCCTGCAACAGGCCGGGGTGCCCGCCGAATTCCTCGATGCCCGCCGCATTATCAAGACGGACAAGACCTTCGGAAACGCCAAGGTAGCCTTCGAAAAAACCTACGCCAAGATCAAGGAGCACTACCGGGAACACCCTAAGGTTCAGGTAGTTACGGGATTTATTGCCTCCGCCAAAGGAGGGCTCACCACCACCCTGGGGCGGGGCGGATCGGATTACACGGCCTCGCTCTTGGCGGCCGGTCTGAAGGCGCAGGCGATCGAGATATGGACCGACGTGAGCGGCGTCCTGACGGCCGATCCGCGACGGGTGGAAAAGGCATTCACCATCCCGAAAATGACCTACGCCGAGGCGATGGAGATGTCGCACTTTGGGGCCAAGGTGATCTATCCGCCGACCCTGATGCCTGCCCTGCAAAATCGCATCCCGCTGTACATCAAGAATACCTTTCAGCCGGATTTCCCCGGGACGAAAGTTAGCGAGGAAAGCGACCCCGACGGCGAAGCTGTACGGGGCATCAGCTCCATCAACAACGTGGCGCTCTGTACTGTATCGGGTACGGGTATGTTTGGGGTCCCGGGCATTGCGGGCCGCATCTTCGGATCACTGGCGGCAGCTAATATCAACGTCATCCTCATCACCCAGGGATCGAGTGAGCACGCCATCAGTTTCGCGGTACAACCGTCAGACGCGGAGCGGGCCCGGGAGGCGGTGGAAGCGGCCTTCGCTTTCGAGATCGCGCGCGGTGTCGTCAACGCCGTGAAGGTGGAGCGCGACCTGAGCGTCGTGGCCATCATCGGCGAAAATATGCGGTATCAGCCCGGCATTGCCGGACGTCTGTTCCGGGCACTGGGCAAGAACGGCATCAATGCAGTGGCGATCGCCCAGGGTTCGAGTGAGCTCAACGTATCGGTGGTGATCAGCCGTGAAGACGAGACCAAGGCACTTAATGCCCTGCACGAGACCTTCTTCCTTTCCGACTACAAGACCCTGCACCTCTTTATCGTCGGCGTCGGACTGATCGGAGGTACCCTGCTCAAGCAGATCGACCAACAGAACGACTACCTGCGCGAGCGGCGCGGGATGGAATTGAAAGTGGTTGGGCTGGCCAACTCCAAGAAGATGATTTTCGCTCCGTCCGGAATTGATCTCAGTCGGTGGAAGGAGTCGCTGGTTCAGTCCTCCATTCCCATCGATTTAGCGGTATTCGTTGGCCGGATGCGCGACCTCAACCTGAGCAACAGCATCTTTGTCGACAATACCGCCGACAGCAAGATTGCATCCTTCTACGAGACCATCCTCGACGAGAGCATCAGTATCTCTACCCCGAACAAGATTGCCACCTCATCTGGATACCTGCAGTACCAGCGGCTGAAAAATATTGCTGATAAACGGGGCGTGCAATTCCGCTACGAAACGAACGTGGGCGCGGGCCTGCCCGTCATCTCCACCCTGCGTGATCTCATTGACAGCGGCGACCGCATCACCAAGATCGAGGGAGTGCTCAGCGGCTCCCTTAGCTATATTTTTAACACCCTGGATGGAATCCTACCCTTCAGCGATATCGTCCGTGAAGCCCGGGAAAAAGGCTTTACGGAACCCGATCCCCGGATTGATCTATCTGGTAAGGACGTAGCCCGCAAGATTCTCATCCTGGCCCGGGAAACCGGTGTGCCGCTCAACGCTGAGGACGTACACGTTAATGGATTTTTACCGGAAGAGGCCATGGCCGCGGCTTCGGTGGAGGATTTCTTCAACGTGATCGAAGACCAGGCTGCCTACTTCAACGAATTGTACGAATCGGCCAGCCGGGAGGGCAAGGTATTACGCATGATTGCCACCCTGGACAGTGATCAAGCAACCGTAGGCGTACAAGCCGTCGGCCCCGACAATCCATTTTACACCCTGAGCGGCAGTGACAACATGATCGTCTTCACCACCGATCGGTACCGGGTACGCCCCCTTGTGGTCCGCGGACCCGGTGCGGGAGCCGAAGTTACGGCCGCCGGCGTCTTTGCCGAAATCATCCAGATCGGATCTTCCCTAAGTTAGTAGTATGCGAGAAGTAAGAGTATTTGCACCGGCGACGGTAGCGAACGTGGCCGTAGGCTTTGATATCCTTGGATTTGCCATCAATCGGCCCGGCGATGAGATCGTGGCCCGCTTGAATCCCTCCTTTTCCGGCGTTCGCATTACGGCCATTACCGGGACCGGCGATAAGCAATTGCCCCTGGAGGTTGAAAAGAACACTGCCGGGGTAGCTGCGAAGCGACTCCTGCACCATCTGGGCGTACCGGAAACCGGGGTAGAACTGGAAATTCACAAGAAAATGCCCTTTGGTTCAGGTCTGGGGTCCTCCGCCGCCAGTGCGGCTGGCGCGGCGGTAGCCGTAAACGAACTGCTCGGTTCCCCCCTTACGCGCGAGGCCTTACTCTACTTTACCGTTCAGGGTGAAGAGGTGGCCGACGGAAGTTTTCACGCCGACAACGTTGCCCCCTGCCTGGTAGGAGGAATTACCCTTATCCGGTCCAACGACTCCCTGGACGTACACCACCTGCCAGTACCGAATGGATTACACGTTGCAGTGGTGCATCCCGAAATTGAAATCCTTACCCGTGACGCCCGGGCCGTACTGAGCGACCAGGTGCCTTTGGTCGTGGCCATTCGGCAGATGGGCAGTTTGGCGAGCTTCATCACCGCCCTATACACCAATGACATTTCCCTGCTTGGTCGCTCCCTGCACGACCACATGGTAGAACCGCAGCGTAAGCAACTGATTACCGGATTTGACGACGTCAAGGCGGCGGCGCTCGATCGTGGTGCCTTGGGTTGCAGCATTAGTGGTGCCGGACCGAGTATGTTCGCGCTCTGCGACAGCGGTTACCTGGCCCAGGCCGTTGGTCAGGGGATGCAAGCGGCCTTCACCAAACATGGAGTCGAAAGCCAACTGTACGTTTCGCCCATCAACCTCCGCGGCGTTGAGGTACTCTCGGTGACGGAGTAACCCAACTTTTCCGGGTCCAAGCATCCCATCCCTATGAAATTCTACAGTACCAACGATCCCGACCACCGCGTCGACCTCCAGGAGGCAATCTTCCGTGGCCTCCCCGCCGATAATGGCCTGTATATGCCAGAGCGGATCGATCCCCTGCCGGACGCCTTCTTTGCTGAGTTGTCCAACTTGAGCTTTGCCGAGATTGGTTATCGTATCAGTCGACAACTGCTCGGGGATACCATTCCGGAAAATGACCTCCGCCGGATCGTGGCGGAAACCGTCAATTTCCCCGCCCCGGTGATTCGGCTTGACGAGCGGACGTATGTCCTTGAGCTCTTTCACGGCCCTTCGTTGGCGTTCAAGGATTTCGGGGCGCGGTTCATGTCGCGGCTGATGCAGCACTTCAATGACGAAAGCCAGGGCGACCTGATCATCCTGGTAGCTACCTCCGGTGATACGGGAGGTGCCGTAGCCGCGGGATTCTTCGATACGCCCGGTATCCAGGTAGTCATTCTCTACCCCAGCGGGAAGGTCAGCGACCTGCAGGAGAAGCAACTGACCACGCTCGGAAAAAATATCCACGCCCTCGAGATCGATGGCAGTTTCGACGACTGCCAAGCTATGGTGAAGCATGCATTCCTGGACGGTGAACTGCGATCCAAGCTCCGGCTCAGCTCCGCAAACAGCATCAACATATCCCGGCTGATACCCCAGACCTTCTACTACTTCGAAGCCTATAAGCAACTGCTCCAATCTGGCGGGGAGGGAGTACCGATGGTATTCTGCGTACCCAGCGGCAACTTTGGTAACCTCACCGCCGGACTTATCGCACAGCGGCTTGGACTACCGGTACACCACTTTATCGCCGCCACCAACGCCAACGACGTGGTGCCGCGCTACCTCGCCAGCGGGGAATACCGTACGGCACCCTCCGTACCTACCCTTTCCAATGCCATGGATGTAGGTGCCCCGAGCAACTTTGCCCGGATGGCTAACCTCTTCGGACAAATCTGGGGGAAGGGTCAGCCCATGCCAGCCGTACACGCGGAATTGGCCCGCCACGTCTCCGGTTACGCCTTCGACGATGCGGCTACTGAGACGGCGGTACGTACGGTCAAGGAAGAGTACGGCTACACTATCGACCCACACGGGGCCGTCGGGTACCTGGCCCTTAAGGAATGGCAAAAAGGACACCCCGATACACGCGGCGTGATTCTGGAAACCGCCCACCCCAGCAAGTTTCTACCCGATATGCGCCGAATACTGCAGGATGAGATTGAGGTACCAGAGCGCCTGGCCGAACTGGCCAATCGGCAGAAAGTAGCGCAACAGATGCCGGCCCGGTTTGCTACGTTTAAAGAATGGCTGCTGACCCGGAGCGTAGAAAAGGGGTAAATGCAATGTTCCACGTGGAACAATTGCCTTTGTCCAGACTGAATGTTCCACGTGGAACATCAATTTCCGGGCCGACATTTATCGCATTTACGGACTAATTTTGCACCTGCTCTGCCATAAGCCTGTCCTTAGTGGTTGTTGAAGCAAGTATTGCCAGGGTATATTAATACCTTAGCAAAATCAAAACTCAGCCAAATGAAAACACGAATTATCTGGAGTATCCTCATGCTGGTCTCTGCGGCCATGGCGGCTCAGGTTCCGGGTGAAAACCCTTTCAAGCAACTGGAAAACGAACTGCCGACGCCGAATGTATACCGGAACGCGGCCGGTGCCCCCGGACATATGTACTGGCAGCAGAAGGCCGATTACGTGATGGATATCCGGCTGGACGATGAGAACCAACGGGTATACGGTACTGAGAAAATCACCTACCACAATAACTCCCCCGATCCCCTAAACTACCTATGGGTTCAGCTCGACCAGAACGTGCGGGCTTTGGATTCGGATACCTACAGCACCTCGACCAGTGAAATGGGTGAGCGGATGTCGCTGAGCCAGCTCTCCCGCCTGGAGCCCACCTTTGACGGAGGTTTCAAGATCGACTGGGTACGCGACGGAAACGGCAAGGATATGGCGTACTACATCCAGAAAACGATGATGCGCGTCGAACTGCCCCAGACGCTGAAGCCCGGCGAAAGCACCGTGCTCCAGATCAAGTACTGGTACAACATCAACGACCGTATGCGCGACGGCGGCGGCCGGTCCGGTTCCGAGTACTTTGAAGAGGACGACAACTTTCTCTACACCATCGCCCAATTCTACCCCCGCATGGCCCTGTACAGCGACAACGTGGGCTGGCAGAACAAACAGTTTCTCGGCCGCGGAGAGTTTACCCTCACCTTTGGCGACTACGACGTCAAGATCACCGTACCCGCCGACCACCTGGTGGCGGCCACCGGTACCCTGCAGAACGACAACGAAGTACTGACCCGCCAGCAACGGCAGCGGTTGGAAGAGGCCCGCAAGGCCCGCGAGCAACCCGTCATCATCGCCTCCCAGGAGGAAGCCATCGAGCGGGAAAAGACCAAAGTGACCCAGGAGAAGACCTGGCACTTCAAAGCGGAGAACGTACGTGACTTCGCCTTCGCCTCCTCCCGGAAGTTTATCTGGGACGCCATGGGCGTCGAGCAGGAAGATGGTAGCGTGGTGATGGCTATGTCTATGTACCCCAAGGAAGGCAATCCCCTCTGGGAGCGCTTCTCCACCAAGGCCGTAGCGCACACCCTGAAATGGTACACCCATTACACCTTCAACTACCCCTACCCCGTTGCCTGGTCGATCAACGCGGCCGACATCGGTATGGAATACCCCATGATCTGCTTCAACTTCGGTCGTACCGAAGCCGACGGCACCTACAGCGACCGTACGAAGTACGGCATGATCGGCGTGATCATCCACGAGGTAGGCCACAACTACTTCCCCATGATCGTGAACAGCGACGAGCGGCAGTGGACCTGGATGGACGAAGGGCTCAATACCTTCCTGCAGTACCTCGCCGAGCAGCAGTGGGAGCGCGACTACCCCAGCCGCCGCGGACCCGCCAACAAGATCGTCGATTACATGAAGGGCGATAAGCGTTACATCTCCCCCATCATGACCAACTCGGAATCCATCTGGCAATTCGGCAATAACGCCTACGGTAAGCCGGCTACCGCCCTCAACATTCTCCGGGAGACGATCATGGGCCGGGAAGTCTTCGACTATGCCTTCAAGACTTACGCCAACCGTTGGAAATTCAAGCACCCCGCCCCCGCCGACCTTTTCCGGACTATGGAAGATGCCTCGGCCGTTGACCTCGACTGGTTCTGGCGCGGCTGGTTCTTCACCACCGACAATGTCGACATCGCCCTGGCCAACGTGAAGGAATTCCGGATCAACAGCATGGACCCCGTAGCGGAAAATGCCCGGCAACGTCAAATGGAGGAGCAGGCACCCCGCAACATCAGCAGTATCCGCAACGAACAGGAAATCGCCCAGACTTACGACGAGATCGACACCACCCTGCGCGATTTCTACACCGAGTACGATCCCCTGGAGGCTACCGTGCTGGATAAAGATGAGTACCACCACTACCTGGAAGGACTGACCGAAGCCGAGCGCAGTGTACTGCAAGCCAACAAGTACTACTACGAACTGACCTTCAAGAATATCGGCGGATTGGTGATGCCGATCATCCTGGAATTCACCTTCGCCGACGGTACGAAAGAGGTCCAGCGCATCCCCGCCGAGATCTGGCGCATGGGTACCGAGGAGGTGAGCAAGGTGTTCCCCTTCGAGCAGGAAGTAACGGCCATCGTACTCGATCCCTTCCTGGAAACCGCCGATACCGACACCAGCAACAACTACTACCCGTCCAAGCCCGCCGTCAACCGCTTTGACCTCTACCAGAGCCGCGAACGCGGCAATGGCGAGAACCCCATGCAGCGCAACCGCCGGGCCGAGCAACAGGAAACCGGTACGCGCCGCTAGTCGGGCCTACGCACGAGTATGACTTACACGAATCCCGCCCTCACCGTCGTCAGCGACGAGGTAACGCCCGGTGCCCTGCGCTGGCGCAGCCCTTCCAACATCGCCCTGGTGAAATACTGGGGCAAGCACGGAAACCAACTGCCCCAGAATGCTTCGGTCAGTCTGACGCTGGACGCGGCCGCTACCGATACTACCCTGCACTACCGCCCGCGCCGGGAAACCGGCGCGGGGGTAGATGTTACGCTTTACTTTCACGGTAAGGTGAATGAAGGGTTTACCGAGCGTACCCGGCGGTTCCTGGAAGGTCTGCTGCCGATCTACCCTTTCCTGCGGCAACTGTCGCTGCGAATCGATACCACGAACAGTTTTCCCCACTCCGCGGGGATCGCGAGTTCGGCGTCGGGCATGAGCGCCCTGGCGCTGTGCCTGGTCAGCCTGGAAGAAGCACTTTTCGAGCCCCTGCCAAATGCGGACGCCTTCTTTCGCAAGGCCAGTTACCTGGCCCGACTGGGCTCGGGCAGTGCCTGTCGTTCGGTGTACGGGCCAGCGGCGGTGTGGGGCACGGTATCCGGTTTACCGGAGAGTAGTGAGGAGTACGCTGTGGGAATTGCCGATCGAATCCATCCGGTCTTTCAGTCGTACCATGACGATATCCTGCTGGTTTCCCGGTCCGAAAAGTCGGTCAGCAGCCGAGCCGGTCACGGCCTGATGGAGCAGAACCCCTACGCACCCGCCCGCTACGCACAGGCCAACCAGCGTACGCGTGAAATGCTGGACATTTTGCGGCGTGGAGATACGGAAAAGTTCGGGCAAGTGCTTGAAAGTGAGGCACTTACCCTCCATGCACTTATGATGAGCAGCCAGCCTTACTACACCCTCATAGAACCGAATACCCTGCACGTAATCAATATATTACAGCAGTATCGGCGGGAAACCCAGCACCCCGTCCACTTTACCCTGGATGCGGGGCCGAACGTCCACCTGCTCTATCCGGACGCGATCGCGGAAGACGTGACCCGGTTCATTCAGGACCACCTCCTGCACTTCTGCGAAGACCGGCAGTACCTGGCCGATCGAGTTGGAAAGGGGCCACACCAACTGAAGGTCGACGAAACGTCCGGGGTGTAAGACGTGTTTAAGCAGCAATGCGCTTCCTCAACTTCACGCTTCTCGCCCTGGCCGTCTGCTGCGTCTACGCCTGCCGCCTGAGCAGCCAGGAAATCCCTCCCCGACTCCGGACGGGCTACGGCCCCCTCGACGACCGCCTGTCACGCATGGTTACGGCCGATTCGCTTAGCCTCAGTCCTGCCGAAGTACGGCAACTGGACGATCCGCTCCTGCTCGATGCCCGCGAACCCGTCGAATATGGCGTGAGCCACCTTCCGGGTGCCCGCAACCTGGGCTACGACGATGCCCGCTACGAATTGCTATCAGGCGTGGATCCCGACCGCCCCCTGGTGGTCTACTGCACCGTTGGCTACCGTAGTGAGCGCATGGCCGAGGAGTTGCGCAGCCGCGGCTTCCGGCGGGTCTATAACCTGTACGGTAGTATCTATGCGTGGGCGTTGGCCGGTTACCCGCTCGTCGACCAGGCCGGGCCCACCCGCCGGATCCACACCTACAATAAGAAATGGGGAACCTACTTCCCCGACAGCCTTGCTACCAAAGTTTATTAGTCCCGTATCCATGACGCTTTACCAACAAATTCAGGAGTGTGTTGCCTTCATCAAACAAAGAGCCCGAACCGTACCGCGCGTCGGGATCATTTTGGGTACCGGACTCAGCACCCTGGTAGAAGAGATCGAGGTAGAACAGGAGTTCGTCTACGGCCTGCTCCCCTTTTTCTCGGTATCCACCGTTGCGAGCCACCGGGGTAAACTCGTGCTCGGTAAGTTGCGGGGCGTGCCCGTCGTGGCCATGGCCGGCCGTTTGCACTATTACGAAGGTTACAGCATGCAGCAGCTCACCTTCCCCGTGCGCGTCTTGAAGGCGCTGGGCATCGAGCACCTGCTGATCTCCAACGCTTCCGGCAGCGTCAACCCGGACATCTGCGCCGGCGACGTGGTCTTCATCAAGGACCACATCAATATGCAGCCCGACAATCCCCTTCGCGGGCACAATGACGACCGCCTGGGGCCCCGTTTCCCCGACATGGTGCACACCTACAACCGCGAACTGAACGCTACCGCCATGAAAATGGCCGAAAAGCGGGGTTTGACCGCCCACGAAGGGGTGTATCTGGCCTTGGCAGGCCCCAATCTGGAAACTCCGGCCGAATACCGCATGGCCAACATCATCGGTGCCGACGTGATCGGCATGTCTACCGTTCCGGAAGTGCTGGTAGCGCGCCACTCCGACCTGCCCGTCTTCGTAGCCTCCGTGGTCAGCAACAAATGCTTCCCCATCGCCGACATCCAGCCGACCACTGTCGATGATGTCATCAGCACGGTACAGGAAGTTGAACCCAAACTGCGGGAACTCATCAGCGACATGGTCGAGTACCTGGGAAAAAAGAAGCAGGCCGCCCGCACGGTTTCGTAGGCGCGGCCGCGGGTCCCGTGCCTGTCGCCTCAAGTGGAGCCACGATCCGTGACGAACAACTGACACGCCTTGCGTGCCGGTGACCGTACAGCTTACCGAAACACGGATTCTATCTGGTGGGTGGGGTTTCCGGCGGTCCTCACTCGGAAGCACACAGCCAGCCGGACAGCCCACGCGCCGCGTGGGCCTAAGTCATTACAACCTCATAAAACAGATACTCCACCCAGCGGGTGGAGGTACCGGTTATGTCGCCGTCACTCGGGTACGTACGACCAGCCGGACAGCCCACGCGCCGCGTGGGCCAATGGCAGTACAACTACCCGAAACATTTACTCCACCCGGCGGGTGGAGGTTCCGGCCGTCCTCACTCGGAAGCACGCAGTCAGCCGGACAGCCCACGCGCCGCGTGGGCCAACCCCGTTACAATCCCGCAAGCACTTACTCCACCCGGCGGGTGGAGGTACCGGCCGTGTCGCCCTCACTTGGGTACGCGCGGCCAGCCGGACCACCCACGCGCCGCGTGGGCCAACCCTGCTACAACGCTGTAAATAGTTACTCCACCCGGCGGGTGGAGGTTCCGGTCATGTCGCCGTCACTTGGGTACGCGCGGCCAGCCGGACAACCCACGCGCCGCGTGGGCCAATGGCAATACAACTACCCGAAACACTTACTACTCCACCCGGCGGGTGGAGGATCCGGTAATATCGCCCCCACTGGGAAGCACGCAGTCAGCCGGACCACCCACGCGCCGCGTGGGCCAATCCCGTTACAATCCCGCAAGCACTTATTCCACCCGGCGGGTGGAGGATCCGGCCGTGTCGCCGTCACTTGGGTACGCGCGGCCAGCCGGCCAGCCCACGCGACGCATCGGCCAAAGTCATTATGACCCTATAAAAACAGTTACTCCACCCTGCGGGTGGAGGATCCGATCATGTCGCCGTCACTAGGGTACGCGCGGCAAGCCGGACAGCCCACGCGCCGCGTGGGCCAACCCTGCAAACAGTTACTCTACCCGGCAGGTGGAGGTTCCGGTAATATCGCCCCCACTAGCAAGCGCGCAGCCAGCCGGACCACCCACGCGCCGCGTGGGCCAGACCCTTTGTAACGCCGCGAAACAAGTGCTCTACCTGCCGGGCAGAGGACCCGGTTCAGACGCTATTGGTATAGGAGGAGTAGAAGTGAGGTACTCAGGTAATAACCTGACGGGCTTCGCCGGGCCGACAATGGGAAATTCACCCATTCCCGCAAAGCATCAAGCTCCCGAAAGTAGAAGATCAAATGGGAAAGAAAACCAAAAAGATGGTCCCTCGTACAACTAACAAATGCGCTTGAGCCTTTAAAACAAGTTAACCCTGATCGAAACCTGAATGAACGGAGCCCTCCGCGCCGCCTGGAAAAATCTTAGTGCCACCGACCGCGACGTAGCAACGGCAATGAGCATAGTGTACGAGGAACGCTCCGTGCTCGACCTGTCTCGCCTGTTGAACAAGATCGGTATGGCCCCGCCCCCCGGTGAGTCCCGATTTACCCACGCCGATACCGAACAGATTGTCCACCGCCTGCACGAACAGCAAATCCTGATCAAGCAAAGCGACCACGGATGGCGAATCAACCCGAAGTATAGCGAAGCCATTATGCGCCAAGCCAGTCGCCGGCCCGACTTCAGCGTACTGGTCAACGAGATTCGCCGTGAACTGCCCTACAAAACGTACTGGCAGCCCAGCAGTCCGCACGCCCTCATGCGGGAGATCAGGATCGCCTTCTACCTGCAGAACGAAGCCGGCTTCGACCGCCTGCAACGGGAAACGGAGAACTTCTACCCCGATCAGGCCCGCACCGGCATCTTCATCGATCCGCTTTTCGCCGAGTTCGACCCCCGCTGGGTAGAGAACTTACTGCCCGCCTGGCAGGAGATCAACCTGCGCAACGCTTTCCGTCGTGCCCTGGTCGCCATGGAGCCCCTGGATTCACTCATTGAATTCCTGGAGCAGCACGAAAAAATCCGCGAGCCCGAGTCCGGTCCCCTGCGCGAACTACTGGCGGAAGCCTTCGTCCTGCAGGGCGCCTGGAGCCGCCTGCAACTGTGGGCCGACCTGGAGACTTCGGAGTGGCGCAGCAGCGCCAACCACCTGATCTACCACGTCCTCCGCGATGAGGACGAGATCGCCCAGGACCTCATTGAGGAAGTTCGCAAGGGCTACCGCCGCGAATACGAAAACAAGTATCCGGCCCACCTTGCCGGCTACCTCTACCTGCTCTCCCTGCTCCGCAACGGGGGGGTGAAGAGTGCCGAGATCATCGGCCACCACCTGGAGAACCTGGACCCCGTACAGAACCTGCGCCTCGGCGGCACCTACCTCGTGTTCAAAGCCTTGCACGCTTACCTACGCAACGACGAAGAGGCCCAGGTAGTAGCCCAGCAAGGACTGGAGCGAATGGAAGCCAATGCCTTCGCCCGTACCTTTCACGCCCTGTTCCGGCTCTGGACCGACAGCAGCACGGAATCGCCCACCCCGGCCTACCTGCAGCAACTCGAATCCTTCCGCGAACGCGCCCAGGACAGTGGCTACCAATGGGTGGAGATGGAAATTACCCGCGTCCTCTCCCTGCGTCATCCGGACACCGAGGCCCGGGAAGCCTACGCCAGCCGGGCCCAGCAATTGAGCGACCAGCTGCGCATCTACTCCCTGGCCGACGCCATGCCGCGCATCGAACCCTGGGAACGCGCCCTGGAAGTGCTGGTGGGTATGGGTACCCCGGACCGACTCCAGGATAAGCGAAACAAGAAAACCAGTCGCTTCGTCTGGTTCGTCGATTTTGAAAAGCGGGAACTGGAACCCCGCGAACAGACGCTCAGCAAGGGCGGAAACTGGTCGAAAGGCCGTAAAGTGGCCCTGAAAAGGGTCAAACAGGGCGATGTGGAGGGAATGACGCCCCAGGACGTCTCCGTCGCCAAGGCGATCGAGGAAGATTACAGCCGCTACCACCCCAACGGCAGCTACACCATCAACTACGAGGAGGCGCTGCTGGCCCTGGTCGGCCACCCAAATCTGTACCTCAGCAAGAACTCGGCCATCGGCGTGGAATTGGTGCGCCGCAACCCACAGCTGCTCATCGAAGAGACGAGCAACCGCCTCCACCTCCGCTTTGCCCAGGATTTCACGGGCACCGGCGTACAAGTCGTGAAGGAAACCCCGACGCGCTACCAGGTGATTGAGGTCAACGACGGCCACAACCTCATCCACCGGCAAATCGGCGACGGCCTGGAGATCCCCAAGCGGGCCCGCCACCGCCTGCTCGAGGTGGCACGTAATCTGAGTAAGTTTACTGAGGTTCAGAATACCCTTACCGGGGTGATCGACGATCTCGACGAAACCAAGGCGGACTCGCGCACCTACGTCCACCTGTTGCCCATTGGGGAAACCTTTAAAGTGGAATTCTTCGTTCGCCCGCTGATCGAGGAGGACCAGTACTTCAAGCCGGGCCGCGGCCGCAACAAGGTGATCAGCGACATCGATGGCCACCGCCGCCTCGCCGAGCGCGACCTGAGCCGGGAGATCGAGCGGGCCGAAGGCGTGATCCTCGACTGCCCTACCCTGCAGAAACTGGTCCACCGCGACTACGAATGGCAGGTAGACGAAGTAGAGGACTGCCTGAACATCCTGCTGGAGCTGCAACCCCTGCGAGCACTAGACCGCATCATCCTAGAGCATCCCCGCGGCGAACGGATCAAACTGATCGGCAGCGTGGACTTCGGAGACCTCTCCATCGGGGTAAAGGAAAGCGCCGGCTGGTTTGACGTGGAAGGATCCCTGTCCGTGGACGACAACCAGGTCATCAGCTTCCGCGAACTCATCGACAAGGTGAGCCAGAACGAGCAGAGCAACTTCATCCAACTCAGTGAGGGGCAGTACGTGGCCCTCACCGAGCAACTGCGGCGAAAGCTGCGGGAGATGGAGGGCCTCATGAACCAAAAAGGCGAAGGCATGCAGCTGCACCCCCTCGCCACCGGCATACTCGACGATGTCGCCGATCAGCTGGGCTCCTTCGAGGCGGATATTGCCTGGCGGGAGAGCCTGCAGCGCATTCAGAGCGTGAACCATACCATGGCCCGCGTGCCTTCCACCTTCCGGGCGGAGCTGCGGCCATACCAGCTGGACGGCTTCCGCTGGCTGATGCGCCTGGCCGACTGGGGCGTGGGCGCGTGTCTGGCGGACGATATGGGTCTGGGTAAGACCATTCAGGCCCTGGCCATGATGCAGGCCCGTGCCGAGGAAGGCCCGGCCCTCGTGATCGCTCCCGCCTCCGTGACGCGCAACTGGATGCGGGAAGCGGCCCGTTTCGCCCCCACCCTGAACCCGATCCTGCTCGTGGGCAGCGACCGGCAGGAGATCATCGACAACGTGGGCCACTACGATCTGCTGGTGGTCAGCTACGGACTGCTGCCCTTCGAGGGCGAGGCCCTGGCCAACAAGCGATTCGGTACCATCGTGCTCGACGAGGCACAGGCCATCAAGAACCGTGGGACCAAGCGCAGCCAGATCGCCATGCAACTTCAAGGCGACTTCCGGGTAGCCACCACGGGTACGCCCATAGAGAATCACCTCGGTGAGCTCTGGAACCTGTTCACCTTCCTGAATCCGGGGCTGCTGGGGCCTTTCCAGCGCTTCAACGAGAAGTATACCGTACCGATCACCCGGAACAACGATAACGAGCGGCGACAGCAGCTGCGTCGATTGATACAGCCCTTTATCCTGCGGCGTCGCAAGGAAGAAGTCCTGGAAGAACTGCCGCCGAAAACGGAAGTTACCCTCACCGTAGAGCTATCACCGCCCGAACGCGCCTTCTACGAGGCCCTGCGGCAGCACGCCCTGGAAAGTATCGACGAGAGCGATGGACCGAACCGCCGCTTCCAGATACTGGCCGAGCTGATGAAGTTGCGGCAGGCGGCCTGCCATCCACGATTGGTCAATCCCGATGTGGACATCTCCAGCAGCAAACTGGAACTGCTCGCCGAAACCGTGCAGGAACTGCGGGAGAATGGTCACAAGGCGCTGATCTTCAGTCAGTTCGTACGCCACCTCAAAATCGTGGAGGCCTGGGCCATCGAAAATAATGTACCCTACCAGTACCTGGACGGCAGTACCCCCGGACCCAAGCGCGATGAGGCGGTGCAGGCCTTCCAGCGCGGGGAGGGCGACATTTTCCTCATCAGCCTCAAAGCGGGGGGGACCGGACTTACCCTCACGGCGGCAGATTACGTGCTGCACCTGGATCCCTGGTGGAACCCCGCCGTGGAGGACCAGGCCAGCGACCGTGCCCACCGGATCGGGCAGCAGCGGCCGGTTACCGTATACCGCTTCGTCTCCGAGAACACCATCGAGGAGAAAATCGTCAAATTACACGCCGAGAAGCGCGACCTGGCCGATAGCCTGCTGGCCGGCACCGAACAAAGCGGCAGCCTGAGCGCTGATGACCTCCTAGACCTGATCAAGAATGGATAATACGACCCCCCGCCCCCACCTCCACGTATTCGACGACGGACCCGCGGTAGCCCGCGCCTTCGCCGACCACCTGGTGAAAAAGCTGCAGCAACAGCCCGAAGGTCCCGTGTACTGGGCCCTCTCGGGCGGATCGACTCCCAAACTGCTCTTCAAGCTGCTGGCGAAGGAGTACGGGGAAAAGATCGACTGGTCGCGGCTGCACTTCTTCTGGGGCGACGATCGCATGGTACCCTACGACGATCCGGAAAGCAACTACGGCGAAGTCAAAAGCCTGCTGTTCGATCACGTACCGGTGATCGAGGAGCAGATCCACCCCGTACCAACGGACCTGCCCGCCGAGGAAGCCGCCGAAGCCTACGCGGCCACGATATCCGAACTGCTCCCGCAGAACTCGGATGGTTTACCCATCTTCGACATCAATATGCTCGGTATGGGCGGCGACGGCCACACTGCCTCCATCTTCCCCGACAGCATGGACCTGCTGACCGACGAGCGCATCTGCGCCGTTGCCAAACACCCCGAAAGCGGCCAGCTCCGCGTCACGCTTACCGGACCCGTCATCAACGCCTCCGACGAGGTGGTTTTCCTGGTTACGGGAGACTCCAAAACGGAGCGGGTAGCGCAGATACTGAACCGCACAAAGGAGGGTGATCGGTTCCCGGCCGCTCACATCCGTCCCGTCACGGGCAACCTGCACTGGTTTCTGGACGCGGCCGCGGCGGCGGAGGTGAAGTAGGCCAAAATACCCCGGACTCATTTTCGGCATTTTTGCCGGAAAAGACGAATTGCGCGGAATATTTATTGGATTATAGGCACTTTATGCGCAATAATACCGCCGTGGTCCGAACCAATAGGGGTACCTGTCACGTAGGTAAAGGTAAAGTTGGCTGATTCCCCCGGGAGTTCCAGCTGACTGTTTCCAAACTTTCTAACGCTATCCCATGCACAAGAACTTCCTACTTCTCCCCCTCCTAGCCCTTTTACTGGCCTTTACCGCCTGCGAAAAGGAAGAATACACGATTTCGGAACCCGAGTCCCAATCGTTCAAAACCAACGATCTGGCCAAGGCCCACAAAACCAAGGACCGCTACGTTGCCGATCTGATGAGCCTGAACAATTCCGGTGTTATGGGCCAGGCTATCCTTACCCTAGAGGATGGTATGCTCACCGTCCACATCGAGGCTTCGGGTATGGTCCCTAACGTCGCCCACGCCCAGCACATCCACGGCCACACGGATAGCCCCCGCGCCAGCGTATGTCCGCCCCCCGCCGCCGACACCAACGATGACGGCATGATCTCAGTGGCCGAAGGCGTGCCCTTCTACGGAGGCATCCTCCTGGCCCTGACCCCCTTCCCCGTAGCCGATGCCGACGGTAATATCGATTACACCAACACCTTTGAATATACCGGCGACCTCGGTCAGCTGCAAAAGCGCGTGATCGTTCTCCACGGCGGCAACTTCGACGGTGAATTTATCCCCAGTCTGCCCGTGGCCTGCGGCAAGATCTCGGTGAAAAAGTAGGCCCCCGCCCTACGCTGGGGTGATCCACCCCAAAAAACCAATACGCCGATCGGGCGGTTACGGATATTGTCCGTAGCCGCCCTTTCTTTTTTTGGTTTGCGCTACCTTTGCGCCACAAATTTGTACCCCATGACCTCCCAAAAGGCCGTTTCCGCCACCGACCAGCCCCACACCAGTCGTAAGAACTACTGGATCTACTTCCTGATCTCCCTGGTCATCTTCCTCCTGATGCTGATCTTCATGAATCAGTGGTTCTGGGTATCCATGCCCTTCATGCTCACCTTCCTGGTGATGGCACTGGGGTATATGTAAGGTCGAGGCCTTTTAGGCCGAGGGGTGTTCATTTTTCGCAATGCCCTTCGCGCTTTGTGCTTCAGACATTGCTGTTCGTCTGCGTCCCTTTCAGGGCCGGGCCCGTAATGTGATTGGAAGATTGGGGTCAGTACTGCAGGTACATGACCTCCTTTTCGGCGAAGAAGTCTTCGGAAAACCACTTATCGATGGGATATTCCTCGACGTAGGCACCTTTGGGGAGGGCGGAGAGTTCCTGTTTGAGGCCGCGACCCTTCAGAGCCAGGATGCCGTTGGGCAGGCCGTGGCGTTGTTTGTCGGCGATGAGGCGCAGGCTCCAGGCGGCCAGCTGGTCGATCTTGGCTACGGCGCGGGTGACGACGAAATCGTAGGACGGGCGCTTGAGTTCTTCGGCCCGTTTCTGTTCGGCCCGGCAATTTTTCAGGCCCAGGGCGGCGATGACTTCCTGGCAGACCCGAATTTTCTTGGCGGTACCGTCAATAAGGTGGAAATCAGCATCCGGAAACAGGATAGCCAACGGGATACCCGGAAAACCACCGCCGGTACCCAGATCCAGCACCCGCGCGCCGGCGCGAAACTGGACGACTTTGGCGATGGCGAGGGAATGCAACACGTGGTGGACGTACAGATTGTCGATGTCCTTGCGGCTGATGACGTTGATCTTGGCGTTCCAGTCGCGGTAGAGGCCGTCCAGGGCGGCAAACTGCTCGCGTTGCCGCTCGGTGAGGTCGGGGAAGTAGGAAAAAATGACGTCTGCTGACATAGATCGGGAAGCTGCCGGCCGCGCTAGGCCCCGGCGGGTAGTTGAGCGATAATTTCGGAGAAGGCCTGCCACACGGGCTCATCGGGCAGGGGCGCCTGCAATTCGACCCGGGAACCGCTGATGGGATGGTCGAAAGCGAGGGTGAAGGCGTGCAGGTCGATGGTCTTGTCGGTATTGCCGCGCTTGAAGCCGTACTTCTCGTCGCCCCGCAGCGGACTGCCGATTGCCCCCAATTGGGCCCGAATCTGGTGCTTGCGGCCCGTGAGGAGCTGGATCTCGAGAAGGTGGTAGCGGTCGGAACTGCCCAGGTAGCGGTAGCTGAGTTCGGCCCGCTTGGCGGTCTTGTCGGAGGAGTCGACAACCTCGGAGCTGTTGCCCTTCGCCTCCCGGATGAAGTGGACCAGGGTAGCCTCGTCCTCCTTCGGACGCTCGCCCACGATGGCCAGGTAGGTCTTGCTGATGGTACGCTCCTGAAACTGTTCCGACACCTTCGCCTGAGCACTGGCCTTCTTCCCGAACAGCACCACCCCGGATACCGGCCGATCGAGACGGTGAATAGGGTACAGATCGTGGTGGGCATAGGCCGCTCCTATCTGCAGCAGGTTCGGACTCCCCTTTTTGTCGGGCACTACGGCCAGTCCGGCGGGCTTGTTAAAGGCGATGAGCTGGTTGTCCTTGTATAGGACCCAATCGCCCGGTCGACCGGGAAACTGTTGCTTGGGAGTGGCGGGCATGGGTAGGGATTGTGAAAGCCGGTAGCTTTTTGCAAAGGTACGTACTTCAGGTCGAGGCCCTGCGGGCCGAGGGATACCGCTACTGGTAAGGCTCTGAGTATCGCGGTGGGTGGGATTTACCATTTACAAGGGGCCATTTACAATATACCATTTGCGTGGCAGCTCGCTTCGCTCGTATGTCAGGTCGAGGCCCTGCGGGCCGAGCGACAGGTTTACCTCGGGACTGAAGGGGCGATAATCCGCGAGCAGCGCGAGCAAAAAAATCCGCGCCACAATCTGCGCCTTAATCCGCGGAATCCGCGGTTCACCCCCAAAGCGCCAAAGGCGCTAAAAACTCACCGCAGATTCCGCTGATCGGGGCGCAGATTGAGGCGCAGATGAATCTCACCCAGCCCAAAGTCCGAGAGCCAAGCAAGCAGAAAACCCACAAAAATCCGAAGTCCGAATCAGCAGCAAAAAACCACTCCCCCCTACTTCACCTCCTCGTAATCAATATAATCGTCGCGCTCCTCGTCGGGGGTGATGTCGATCTTGTCGTGGGGCTTGGGCCCGCGGCCGACCTGCTGCTGCATGCGGGAATACCACTGGTAACCGCGGTAGGCGAAATAGATCAAGGCGATGGTGAAGATGAAATCCATAGTACAAAGGTAATCCCGGCGCAACGGCCGGTGTAATTTTCGGGCAGACTATCTGACGCCCGGCAGACTCACAGCCACCGGTGCAGCCTTTCGACGAGCCGGCGGACCCGGTCGGTGTAGGGCGGGTAGACTACGGAGAGGTCGAAGAACTTCCGCTCCAGTACCGAGCGCTCGTTGCAAAAACCAACCCAGCCATGATACCCAAAACTCTTCCCGATGCCACTGTTGTTCACCCCGCCGAAGGGTAATGCAGGATTCCCCTGGGAAAGGAAGAATTCATTCACCATGGTGCCCCCGGCGCTGGTCTCGGCGAGGAAGCGGCGGATAAAATTGCGGTCGTTCGCCTGGAGGTAAAAGGCCAGCGGCTTCGGCAATCCGTGGATCACCGCCAGGGCCTCCTCCGGGGTGCGGTAGGTGAGAACGGGAAGGATGGGACCGAAGATCTCCTCCCGCATGATGCGCATGGCCGGGGTCACCCGGGTGAGGATGGTGGGGGCAAAGTAGCGGTCGGCCGCGTCGTGCTGCCCGCCCGCCGCGGTGGTAGCGCCGTCGGTGAGGGCTTCGGCGAGCAGACCGCTCAGGTGGTCGTGCTGCCTGCGGTTCACGATGCGGGCCAGACTGTCCGAGGCCCGGGGGTCGGGGCCGTAGTAGTCGTGCAGGGCTTCGGTGAGTGCCCTTAGGTAGTCGGCGGCGATGCTTTCGTGGACGAGCAGGTAGTCGGGGGCCGTGCAGGTCTGTCCGGCGTTGAAGAACTTGCCCCAGGCCACGTTGCGGGCCGACTTCTGGATGTCCACGTCCGGGGCCACCACGCAGGGCGATTTGCCGCCGAGCTCCAGGGTCACGCTGCTCAGGTTTTCCGCGGCGGCAGCCATCACTTTCTTGCCCACGGCCGGACTGCCGGTGAAAAAGATGTGGTCGAAGGGCAGCCGCGTCAGGGCGGCGGCGGTATCGGCCTCCCCCTCCACCACCGTCACCTCGTGGGGGTCGTAGAGTTCCTCCACCATGCGTTTCAGGTAGTCCGTGGTGGCCGGACTGGCCTCCGAAGGCTTCAGCACCACCGGGCAGCCCGCCGCCATGGCGTAGAGCAGGGGTACCACGGCGAGGTTGAAGGGGTAGTTCCAGGGCGAAAGGATCAGCACGCAGCCCTTGGGCTCGTAGTAGATGTAGTTTACCGTGCCCACCATGCTCAGGGGGGTAGCCACGCGGCGGGGCTCCATCCACCGCTGGAGGTGCTGGGTGATGTACTTGATGTGGCCGTGTACGGCACCGACCTCGCTGAGGAGGCTCTCCACCGCCGGCTTGCCGAGGTCGCTGGAAAGGGCCCGGACGAGCCGCTGCCGGTGGTCGTCGTTCCCGAGGTAGGTGGCTATCCTTTCCAGCCTCTCCTTCCGTTCGTCCACGCTGCTGCGGGCGAGCGCGGGTGCCCGGGAACGCTGCTGCGCCAAAAGGTCGTTGTAGGGTAAAGGGGGGCGGGCCGTATCCATAGGCTGAGAACGGCCACGGGAGCCGCGCGGTTTCGGGGGGAACATCGATTTCCCACCGGCGTTATGCCCAACAAAGCAACCGCTAGCCATGGATTTCTCCGAGATGTTCTACCAGGACTGGACCGGTCTGCTGCGCACCCTCATCGTGGGGACGCTGGGGTACATCTTCATCGTCTTCTCCCTGCGCATCTCCGGCAACCGCACCCTCTCCAAACTCAACGCCTTCGACCTGGCCATCTCCGTGGCCTTCGGCTCCACCTTTGCTTCCATGCTGCTCTCGGAAGACGTGGCCCTGGCCGAAGGCATGCTGGCCATCGCCCTGCTGTGCTTTCTGCAGTATGCCCTGGCCTTCCTGTCCGTCCGCTCCCGTTGGTTCGCTAAACTGGTCCGCTCCGAACCCGTCCTCCTGGTGCGTCACGGCGAGATGCTCATCCAGGCCATCCACGACGCCCGCCTCACCAAACGCGAGCTCTTGGCCGTCGCCCGCTCCCACGGCCACCGCGACCTGAGCGACATCGATCTCGTTATCCTGGAATCCGACGGCGGCTTCTCCGTCATCGGCAAGCAGAACGACGGCGCCAATGAGGAAGAGGAGAACAACGACGGGGAGGACGATGACAGTCCGGAGCCGGTCGGTTCCTGAGGGGAAAAGGCGTCCTTGAGTTTTTCCAATGAGCCCCTACCCTATCTACTCTCCATTTTCGGCACGCACCTGAGCTTCCACCCGGTCGAGAACCGCCACCGCGCGGGATTTCAGCGCATCCAGTTGTGCGCGGTCGTATACCCGGCCCCGGTTGATCACCGCCGCGATGGTGAGGGTATTCCGGATGTCATCCAGTGGATTCTCCTCCAGCAGGACCAGGTTGGCCCGCTTTCCAGCTTCCACCGTCCCCGTTTCCGCCGTACGGCCGAGATATTCAGCGGGATTGAGCGTAGCGGTCCTGAGGGCCGCGGCGGGGGTGAGGCCGCTTTCGACCATCAGCTGAAGTTCCACGTGGAGCGGTATGCCTCCATTCATGTCGGAGCCGGCCAGGATCTTGCCGCCCCGGTCGTGCAGTCGCTTGAGGGAGTGCATCCGGTAGTCGATGGTGGGCTTCAGGCGGCCGCGCGCTTGATAGTCGCGCTCCAGCAAGGTATCCCGGTTGTGGATGTCGATATACCGTTGGAAGTCGTCGTCCCAGAACCGCTCGTCCTCCGGATAAGAAATTATCTTCTGGATGACCAGGGTCGGGACCACCCAGGTATCGCGGTCGGCCACTAGGGCAAAGAGGGAATCCTCCTTCGCGGGATCCACGTGGGGGACGGGTTCGTATTCGATGGCCAGGAAGGTTTCCCGGCTTACGTCTGCGGGGGAGTCGGGTTGGATGGCCCGTATCTTTTCCTGCAATCGCTCCCGCAGTTCGGCTTCGTTACTGGCGGCGGACAGCTCCAGGCCGATCATGTGCTCCACCGTGCGGTGGCCGGCCTCGATCGCTTCGAAGGCGCTCACCTCATTGGGGATGTGGCCGTTGACTTCGATGTCCAGCTCGCGGGCGCGCTGCATTATCGCGAGATAATTGTCGCGGGAGAGGAAGGAGTAGGTCTTGACGAAGTCGTAGCCCTGTGCCTTAATGGTGTCGACGATGGCGCGGGCGGCCGCTTCGTCGGGGATGGTCAGGTGGTGGTCGCCCACGTTCCAGGTGCTCAGTCCGTCCACCAGGGGGCTGCCCATGACGATGGTGGGCCCCACGAGGAGCTCCTGGTCGACGCTGTCCTTCATCAGAAAATCTTCCGGCATGCCCGACATCTCCCGTATCCCGGTGATTCCGTGGGCGATGTAGAGCGGCAAGAAGGCCGTCCGCATCAGCTCGTCACCGGTGTTGTGCACGTGCATGTCCCACAGGCCAGGCATGAGGTACTTCCCCTCCCCTTCGATGACGGTGGTGGCCTCCAGCGGCCGGTCCTGATCAGCGTCCAGGATGGCGTGGATGGTGTCTCCCCGGAGTAATACCTGCTGGGAGGGTACTACCCCTCCCCTTTCTACGTCAATTACGTTTACGTTGGTGATGAGGATGTCGCCTTTCAGGGGTTCTGGGCGCTGGCAGGTTAGGATGTTGACCAGGAGGAGGCAGAGTGCGGCCGTATACGCTCTTCCGCGGAAGAGCCTTCGGGTACCATTATTGACCTTGTTTCTATTCGGGTGTACCGGATCCTGCATTTCTTGCTGCTTTGGGTGTCGTCTTCTGCTGTGGGCCCGTGTTTGAAGTAGTAGATACGTTCTTGGCCACTGCCTTGATCCTTAAGGTAGGGGGAGGTTTGGGGGTTGCGCAAGGGGTTTAGGGATAGTTATCCAGCGGCGTTATTGCCTTAGTAGTACCTCCTTCCTATCCAATATTGCACTTTGGGCGGCGGGGCGCTGGTGCCGGGGATTGGTGGCGTGGAACCGCCGGGGAATGAGGGTCGACTTGACGCGTTGGGGCTTTAAGGGGGAAAAATGGGCTATAGGCTATGGTAAAATACCACTGGCCACTTTCAGTATGTATGTTTGAACGTATTATTGATTGATAAGCTATCTCATATTGTGGGCCAGTAAGCTTGGTATTCGGGGATTGTAGACGAGCCTCAGAATTTTATCTTCAAATCGATTTTATGAGGAGATAAAACGAAAATTGCGTAATATTGGTGGGCTGGTGGTATAAAGCTAGCAGTAACTTCGCCGCTATTGCTTGTGTACGCGCAATATGTGTGTACAAATGTTCGCCGGCAATAAGAACGAAACCGACATACATGACTAGGTTACACTCGACCCCGATCCACCAGACTAGACTCTAGTATGTGATACATTTAATCCTGTAATTACGCTATTTCATGGCCACACTTCCTTTTTTTGAAGAAATTTTATATAATTATGAGCTGTCTGCAAATCAAGGATTTTCAGGGCACTGGCTAGCAAAGAAATTTCGGTCAGTCTATCCTAGCGCGTTGCATGAGCTGATAGACTACAATGACAGGTATATAGTCAAAGGCTCATCCGGAAAAGGGAACTGGACTCATTGCCCATGGATAGCAATTCTAGATAGGGTAATAACTGAAACGCCACAAAAAGGTTATTACCCTGTATTCTTATTCAGAAGAGATATGTCCGGGTTTTATCTATCCTTAAACCAGGGGGTGACGAATGTGATGGCATACCATAATTTAAATGCTAGCGACATATTAAGATGGCGTGCTCAAGACTTTAGACAACAACTGGGTAAGTTACCTGATGGATTTACTACGGCAGAAATACAATTGTTTGGAGAAACTTCTACGGTAAAGAATTATGAACATGGCAATATATGCTCAAAATTTTATGATGCAAACGCCAAAATATCGTTAAATGAACTAAAAATCGATTTGCTTGAGATGATCGAGATGTATGATTTCCTAGTATATAACGATCCAACATCTACAGATCAAGAGGAGGATAAATTTACAGAGGACGCTGGCAATCTGAGGCTCCATTATAGAATTGAAAGGAATCAAAAGTTAATTCAGCAAGTCAAAAAAGTGAAAGGGTACAAATGTGAAGCCTGTCATTTTGACTTCTTAGAGAAATATGGTGAGCTTGGTACAGACTTTATAGAAGCTCATCATTTAATTCCAATAAGTGATTTAGAGGGTGAAAAGGTCTTGCTGGATCCAAAATTGGACTTTTCCGTTCTTTGCTCCAACTGTCATCGAATGATTCATCGTACGGAAAACCCAAGCGATGTTGAGGCTTTGAGGGAAATAATAAATAATGCGGCGAACACCGCGCCAACTCCATTAACCTAAGCATTTCACGCTATATCCAGGATACCGATGAGGACTAGTTTTGGGGTCGCTTTGTATGCAGATTGTCCCTTCTGTATCTTTAGTGTATAGTTGCCCAGTCCGACCATGAAACGGCCTATGCCGTCACCTGCTGCAATTGTAGTGCACCAGGTTGCTAAGCGATAATTGGGTTTTCTAGTAATAACCGGCACAGAGCAACATAAGTGTTGATCCTAGCTCTGCATGTCCGCCTGATATAATAAGTCACCTGGATTGATCTTTGGAGAATGAGCTTCCGTTTGGCATAACGGCATTTGGATTAATAGCCCCTGGTTCATTCGCAAGGAACCTTTGAGCGTGCACAGGACAAGCGAGTTCTGCGTACTTAGGTCAACCATGAACCAACATCCTTATGCATAGGTCCCTACCATCTTCTACTGACAAAATGTATACTTTATCCATCCAAAATAATTCAATCAAAGAAACTAGGTATACTTGCAACCTAGCGGCGAACAGTCTGCTCAATAGATTCGAAAACCTATGCAATTCTATACAATCGTGAGAATTTTGCAGGGGCATTGTGCTGGAATGTAGGGTAAACACCCTGAAATACTTACTATCAACGATAAAATTCATATTAATGACCGACCCCAATTACTCCTGGGTATTGACCCACAAAGAAATCGTTGAGTACCTTAGAACAAAAGAAGATTCGCAGCAGGAGCTGATAAATTTATTGAAATCTGTGGGCATCAGTCCGTTTAACGATAAGGCCGCTGATGGTGATCACACTATCGAGTTAGAAGAAATTGACCCCTTTACCTTCTTTTGCTACATTTATAAATATGGGTTCAAGAAACGGCTTGAAAAACTCCAACAGATTGCGGGAAAGCTGGGCATAGAAATGCCGATGGGTGAAAGCGGACTCCCTTCTGCTCAGCCGCAAAAAGTTTGGTTGTTCCCGTATAAATACATGCGGAATAACAATGAAGTAGGCCGACTTTGGGACTTTTTCCGGAAGGAATTAAATGATCAGTTAACTGATGCGGACTTTGCCGATGTACTCAAAATAAGGGGGGCGGGCAGAACGAAGCTTACCGAGGCACTTTTCTACATTAATCCGGAGAAAAACCTGCCCATTGATGGACCCTCAAAGCCCTACCTTAAACAGGTGCTAGGGATAAATCCAAATTTTAAAACGTACAGCGAATACCGGGAGATTATAAATCAAGTCAAGGAGCACGTAGACATGCCGTTCTACCAGCTTTCCTACGAAGCCTGGAAGTGGACGCAGAACGGCAAGCAGGTCAATCACTGGATCTTCCAAGGCAACCCCAATGTGTTTGATTTTGAATCCGCCCTCCGCGATGACCTTGTGACGAACTGGACGGTTAGCGCCCATAAGGATAAAATCAGTCCAGGCGACAAAGCGATATTGTGGATCACCGGAGAGAATGCGGGATGCTACGCCCTGGCTGAGGTGTCATCAGTACCCTACCATAAAGAGCCTTCTGGAGATGATCACCTGTGGAAGCAACAAGATAAGAGTAAGTTGAAAGTGGATATCCGGATCACCCATAATCTGGTCAATGATCCTGTATTGAAGAAGGACATTGTCGCACATGAAGAGCTACAGAATCTTAAGGTTGGAAATCAGGGCACTAATTTTAGTGCCACAGAGGCGGAATATGAAGCCATTGTGGAGCTGATTAGCAACGACAGTACTTTCTTCCAGCTGAAGGAGCGCTTTGTCTCTGCCGACCTAGAGACTTACATGGACTATTTGCGGAGATTCATAGACGAGTTAGAACTTCAACCCTCCGATGACCGGGTAGTCTTTAGCATTAAACGCAGAAGGCTAAACTTTATCATTGGGCAGCGATACTGTTTCAATCTTTATCTCAATGACCCCCGGGGAGTTTTCGGAGTTATATCAAAAGAGAAATTATGGGATCACAGCCAACCCTTTGATGGGAAGCCACCACAACCATTCTATACATATTTCCAGGATTTCAGCCTGGACGAGGGGCAATTTATCTCGGTTATTGCCGGTATGCGCGATGAGCTGGACAGAACCAATAAGTCAGGCTTTAAGAAGTACGATAATGCAGACTTTGAAAGCTATGTTTTTGGAATGGAGTCTAAAGTTGTTGAAAGTGACGAGCGCATGGATTTCCCGTTGAATACCATCCTGTACGGTCCGCCTGGCACCGGTAAAACTTACCATACCATTCTACGGGCCGCGGAGATCGTTGCGGGTAGAAAAATTAGCGAATACTCCGAGGCGCTTAGGCTGTTCAACGAGAATCTTCATAGCCAGATCGAGTTCATCACATTTCATCAGAACTACAGTTACGAGGACTTCATTCAGGGACTTCGACCGGATACAGAGAACGAAAAGGAGCTGACCTTCCAGCGAAAAGATGGTGTGTTTAAGGAGATCGCAGATAGGGCCCTGAAGAATATTAAGGCTTCCGAGCAACCACAGACTCCCAAGAAGACCTTTCAAGAAGCATTCAATGAGTTTGTCAACCCCCTGGTAGAAGGAGAAGTCGAGGAGGTCAAGGTGAAGATGAAAAAAGTATCTTACTTTATTACAGCTATTACGACGAAATCAATAGAATTCAGGAAAAGCAACGGTAATACCGCGCATACCTTAAGCATTGCGACCTTGGGAAAGATGTACGATGCAGAATCGGTATTGGATATTCAGGGGCTGTCGTCATACTACGCCCCGCTCCTAGATAAACTGCTTAAAATTGGCAAAGACCAGACTGGCAGAAAGGACATTGTTAAGCGGAAAAACTATGTCATCATCATCGATGAGATTAATCGCGCCAACATTTCCCGGGTCTTTGGTGAACTGATCACGCTTATCGAACCGGACAAGCGGTCACACGGTGACATACCGATGGAAGCCAAGCTTCCCTCCGGCGATACCTTTGTGGTGCCATCCAATCTGTACATTATCGGCACGATGAATACGGCCGATAAGTCCATTGCGCTACTTGATATTGCACTGCGGAGGCGGTTTGAATTTGAGGCGATGTATCCCCAGTATGATATCCCGGGCCGGGAGATATACGATGTCGGGATCCTGGAAGAGCTCAACAAACAGATCGTCAAATCTAAAGGTCACGATTTCCAGATCGGGCATTCCTATTTCATGGGCGAGAACAGGGATCTCGTGAGGCGGATGAATAAGAAAGTAATTCCTCTTCTGCTGGAATACTATATGAACGATGAGAAGGAGGTACGGGGAATCCTGCAATCTGCTGGTTTGCGCATCGAAGAGAATTCCTGGCCGCTGAAAATATCCGGCAAGAATGACTAACCTCTTTGAATATCAGAACAAGGTTGATATTCAGGAATCGTTCAAGGGCCTGGAGGGATTCTTGGACGAAATCTGGAATAGTCGGGAACGGAATTCCTTTTACCAAGAACTGAACAATGGCAAGATAGAATCCCAAAGGTTTCTTCAGTTCATCCATGAATCTAATCAAGTAAAGGCCAACAAATACGTTGGCGTCATTCACTACGGGGGGAGTAAGATCAACCTATTGCCAAAAATATTTTTTGACTCGGAGAAGGATTACTCCATTACTGAAGTCAACCAGATTCAAAACCATATCCTGTGGTGGTTAAGCTATTGCCGCAAGATCAAGTTTCCGAACTACCAGGCGGCCCTGGGCAGTGCGAAGAGCGACTTCTTTGAGGTGTTGATCTACCTGTTTTCAAAGTACACGCGGGAGTTGCTTAACTCATCCATCTACCAGCAATATGAGGAGGTGAACAGTGAGCTGTCGTTTATTAAGGGGCGGCTGAATATGAACGAGTACATCAACGAGAACATCAGCAGGGGCCGCTGGCACAAGCTCAACTGCACCTACGATGCCTTTGTGTTTGACAATGAGTTCAACCGCATCATCAAGTACGTCACAACGCTGCTGTTTACCGTTACCACGAGTCAGGACAACAAGAAGAACCTACGGGAACTGCTCTTCATGCTGGACGAGGTTTCCGACGAGCGGGCCACGGCAGAACAGTGTGCAAAAATCTCCTTTAACCCCATGTTCGGGCAATTTGAGACGGTGCGGGATTACTGTCAGTTGTTCTTGACCAATTGTATCTCCTTTGACTACAAAAATGACCTGAAGCTGTTCGCCTTTTTGCTCCCGATGGAGTACGTCTTCGAAGACTTCATCTTCGGATTCATCGACCTGGAGCTAGAGAGCGTCACCGCCAAAGCCCAGAGAAGCGATACCTACCTGGACGAAGAGAAAGCCTTCAACCTGAAGCCGGATCTTTGGCTCAAGACCGCTACCCGCTCCCTCATTGCCGACACTAAATACAAGATCGTTTACTCCGACGAGTGGATATTCCGATCGGTCTGACCCCCCTATTCCGAAAACCTTTGACCCCCTGATTCCGGAGCTTTGACCCCCCAGAATGTGGAAAACATTCCGGAGGTCTGACCCCCTGGCGGATAGCCGCGCGCTTTGCCACCTTGAGCGATCACCAACCGCTCCCGTCGTGGCTACAATCAAGCGCATGGACCAGATCAGACGCATTCTCCAGACCCTGCACCAGCTGGGTTCTATCAAGGCCACCGCCGCCCGCCTGGGCGTGTCCAAAAACACGGTGCGCGAGTACAAACGGCGGGCCGAAGCGC
>NZ_SRSF01000013.1 GCF_004803465.1 Neolewinella litorea
CATCACCCACCCGGTAAAACTCCTGCTGCTACAGATCCTTGAAGACCGCTACGAACGAGCCGCCACGGTGATCGTCTCCCAGCTACCCGTAGCCAAATGGCACGCTTATCTGGACGAACCGACCGTAGCAGACGCCATCCTGGATCGCCTGATACCAAAGGCTCACCGGATCGAACTCAAGGGCAAAAGCCTACGCAAACGACCGGATCACCTATCTTTATAATCCATTAACGGCGCGAGTTATCCACAGGGGGGGTCAAAGCACCGGAATGGAGGGGTCAGATAGATCGGAATACGCAGTACGCCGGTAAACTAGTAGGCCAAACCGCCTACCCGCAAAGAGCCCAGCGGTACCGCGAACTCGTGATTGCCGGCAGCAAGATCGATCACTTCGACCCAAAGAGTAAGATTGTGCGGGAAGTCAAGAAATCGAGCCGCAAACGGGATGCACACCGAGCGCAGGTGCTGTACTACCTCTACCTGCTCCGCCGGGAAGGCATTGAAGCCACCGGTCTGCTCGAATACCCCAGCGAACGGTATACTGAGGCCGTGGAATGGACGGCCGAGAGTGCTGCCACAATCGTCGCGTGGGAAGCTAAGATCACCGCGATCATTGGGTTGGACACCTGCCCGGAGGTCATTCGGGCCCGCTACTGCCGGCAGTGCAGCTACTATGAATTTTGTTACGTTGCCAACGATAACGGATGAAACGCAGCTACTATATCTTTAACCCCGGCCGCCTGAGCCGACGCGATGACACCCTAAAACTGACGCCAATTGATTCTGCCGGTGACGCCAGTGGCGCGGCACGCTACCTACCAGTGGAAACGGTCGAATCCCTATACGTCTTTGGTAGCTTGGACGCAAACAGTGCGGCCATGAATTTCCTGGGTAAGAAGCACGTCCCAGTCCACTTTTTCGACTACTACGAGCACTACACCGGTTCGTTTCAGCCCAAAGATTATTTACTGGCGGGCAAAATGCAGATTGAGCAAACGCGGGCCTACCTGACCAAGAAAAAGCGGCTGCACCTGGCGCGGATGTTCGTCGCCGCCTCGGCCCACAACTTGCTGCGTAACCTGCGTTACTACGCCAACCGGGGCCACGACACGCGGGCACAGATCGATCTGATCGAGGAGTACCGCACCGGTATCGAAGGGGTGACCGCGGTGGATGAGCTCATGGGTGTGGAGGGCAACTGCCGCCAGACCTACTATGACTCCTGGGATGCCTTCCTGCGCGATGGTTGGCGGATGGGCGGCCGTAGCCGCCGCCCGCCGGGTAATGAGGTCAATGCCCTAGTTAGTTTCGGTAACTCTCTGTGCTACGCCGCTTGCCTGGACCAACTCTACCACACCCAGCTGAACCCCACCATCAGTTTTCTACACGAACCCGGCTTTCGCCGGTATTCTCTGGCCCTGGACCTCGCTGAAATTTTCAAACCCGTTTTGGTAGACCGGCTGATCTTCCGGATGCTCAATAAGCTCGAACTGCAAACCAAGCACTTCGAGTACGTCGGCGGCGGATGCTTTCTGAAGGAAACCGGACGTAAGCTATATGTCCGCGCCTGGGACGAACGCCTGGGCCAGACCATCAAGGTTAAGGGCCTAAGCAAACCGGTAAGCTACAAACGGCTGATCCGGTTGGAAGCCTACAAAATCCAGAAATTCATTCTTGGCATTGACGCCGCCTACAAAGCTTACAAAGCCTACTGAGTCATGTACGTAATCGCCGTTTACGACGTCCGCGCCGAGCGCACGGGCAAACTCCTCAAGCTCTGCCGCCGTTACTTGACCTGGATACAAAACAGCGTCTTTGAAGGGGAAATTAGCCCGGTGCGTCTGAAGGAACTCAAAATTGAAGCTAAAAAACTAATGGTTGACGAGGACAGCCTCATTATCTTCAGCAGCCGCGAGCCCCGCTGGCTGCAAAAAGACGTCATCGGCCACGAACGCAATTCAACGGATAACTTCTTCTGATCCGTCGGTCGGACCAGTAGGTGGGTTCCGCAGCACCCCGGCCCCGCTTGAAAGCTGCAAAGTTCTTTGACAATCAGGGTTTTATGCCGTCCGTCGCTCCCCGGCATTTTTCGTATTTTTGAGCGTCGGTACGCTTACTCAGGCTGTCTTCGCGGTGAATCTCAAGCTAAGTGCTTGATTTACAATTAAGATAGCCCGGACAAGGGGATGGCTCGTAATTGGATCAAGTTGGGATTGAAATGCTTGTACGCCAGCTGGCGACGTGAGGCCAATTGCACTCGTAATTGGATCAAGTTGGGATTGAAATGCAAATCTCCCATTTGCTATGATCGCCCAACCTTTCGTCTCGTAATTGGATCAAGTTGGGATTGAAATATCGGTACCGCCAGCGTCGAGATATCGCGCAGGGCTCGTAATTGGATCAAGTTGGGATTGAAATCGTTCCACCACTCTTGGAACGGGTCGTAACTGCCGCTCGTAATTGGATCAAGTTGGGATTGAAATCGAATACGACCAAGCGTGTGCCGCGATTGACGCGCTGCTCGTAATTGGATCAAGTTGGGATTGAAATATGTAGAATTTGCCGATCTCCGGCTGGGGGGTTGTTCTCGTAATTGGATCAAGTTGGGATTGAAATTGGTATCGGTGCTGGTGCCGGACTTGTCGAGCACCCTCGTAATTGGATCAAGTTGGGATTGAAATTCCAAAGCGGGTGCGGCCTATGTTCTGCCGGCGCGTCTCGTAATTGGATCAAGTTGGGATTGAAATTATGGGGCTGTATGGCTCGGTACTTCTTACCGTCGTCTCGTAATTGGATCAAGTTGGGATTGAAATGCGTGGAACACAGCCAACGTGACCACCTTCTCTTTCCTCGTAATTGGATCAAGTTGGGATTGAAATACAAGCGCAGCGCGGCACGCCACCGCGGGCTGCTCGACTCGTAATTGGATCAAGTTGGGATTGAAATCCGGCCGTACAGTGATCGGTAGCCAGCCGCAGATCCCTCGTAATTGGATCAAGTTGGGATTGAAATTTGTATATGCCACCGTCGGCCCAATATCCTTGGGATCTCGTAATTGGATCAAGTTGGGATTGAAATTCGGGATCTATATCTCGCTCCATCCTGAAATTCTTTCTCGTAATTGGATCAAGTTGGGATTGAAATTCTTCCGCGAAGCCCGACAGCCTCCGGTGTCCGGCGCTCGTAATTGGATCAAGTTGGGATTGAAATCTTCCTGTACCCCGTCGCAGGGGGCCACCACCCGGTCTCGTAATTGGATCAAGTTGGGATTGAAATAAGACAAAGGTTCGCCACTCGCTGCGCTTGGTTTCCTCGTAATTGGATCAAGTTGGGATTGAAATTCAACTGCTGGCGAACGTTGGATTTCACCATGTCGACTCGTAATTGGATCAAGTTGGGATTGAAATATGATCGTTAGCCCCGCGCCGCTGTGCCGCCCAAGGCTCGTAATTGGATCAAGTTGGGATTGAAATCGCTGATAACCGTAGGTAGGGCAATGCACGTCGACCGCTCGTAATTGGATCAAGTTGGGATTGAAATTGAAAGAAATATTCCGCCACAACCGTAACGGGTTCGGCTCGTAATTGGATCAAGTTGGGATTGAAATAGTGTTCTGGCTGCTCCCTGACGCTGAACAACCGGCTCGTAATTGGATCAAGTTGGGATTGAAATAGTAAAATCAGGTGGACACAAGGCCCGTTCGGGTTGTCTCGTAATTGGATCAAGTTGGGATTGAAATACCTCCAGCGCGTGGTGCTCCCTCGTCCCTCCTTGGCTCGTAATTGGATCAAGTTGGGATTGAAATAACGTCCTATGCGGTCCGATTTCCTCGACTTCCTTCTCGTAATTGGATCAAGTTGGGATTGAAATCCGTAGGTAAGACCGGCCAGCGTTTTGGCGTCGCCGCTCGTAATTGGATCAAGTTGGGATTGAAATCGGATGCCAAAAAGATCACCCGCGCGGTCCGGGTTGCTCGTAATTGGATCAAGTTGGGATTGAAATCCCTGTAACCGCGCAGTCTGACAACCCCGACGCGCACTCGTAATTGGATCAAGTTGGGATTGAAATCCGATGAAGGGGATGGTGATAATCTTATCCATGAAACTCGTAATTGGATCAAGTTGGGATTGAAATCTTACTCCGAATTTGATTCGCCCGATCTCCCCGGCTCTCGTAATTGGATCAAGTTGGGATTGAAATATTTCTGCGCGGAAGATGCACCCGGAAAGGCCTTCGCTCGTAATTGGATCAAGTTGGGATTGAAATAACTATCGCCGTCCAATACATGGGGCAAAACCTCGGACTCGTAATTGGATCAAGTTGGGATTGAAATTGGGTGAACCTATTATAATCAACTCGGGCTATCGCTCTCGTAATTGGATCAAGTTGGGATTGAAATACTTTGATGGCGGTACCGATTTTCAAGCCCACTATTCTCGTAATTGGATCAAGTTGGGATTGAAATAGAAGGAAGGACCCCGGCCGTTGACGCGGCCGGGGTTCTCGTAATTGGATCAAGTTGGGATTGAAATCCTTGTGCCGTGTCAGCAAGGCGGGACAAGTCCACTCGTAATTGGATCAAGTTGGGATTGAAATTTTATTTTGAGGGGTAGAGCGAGTTGTTCAATAAGCCACTCGTAATTGGATCAAGTTGGGATTGAAATGCGAGACGATACTACTGTGTATGTTCTCAAACATGGCTCGTAATTGGATCAAGTTGGGATTGAAATCCGTATTCCACCCCGACACGTCCAGGAGGGTGAGCTCGTAATTGGATCAAGTTGGGATTGAAATCCGACGACGGACTCAAGTCCCTCCTGTTTTGGATGGCTCGTAATTGGATCAAGTTGGGATTGAAATTGAGAGACGGGGTGGGTTAATGAACGTGCGGGGCGGTCTCGTAATTGGATCAAGTTGGGATTGAAATTTGGCACCAACGTGGGCCATTTGCAGGAGCGCGGAATCTCGTAATTGGATCAAGTTGGGATTGAAATCGCGGTGAGCGTTCCAGCGACGCTTTTTGCCGTCGCTCGTAATTGGATCAAGTTGGGATTGAAATCTTGCTCGAACTGGACACGCAAGGCGAGCTTGGCAACCTCGTAATTGGATCAAGTTGGGATTGAAATACACCAAGGTGGATTTCACCATCCGGTTCCGCAACCTCTCGTAATTGGATCAAGTTGGGATTGAAATAGGGAGAACCCACGATTGTACCGTTTCCCTCCGCTCTCGTAATTGGATCAAGTTGGGATTGAAATCAATTTCCGCTCGTCGTACATCCGTGTTACGCTCCCCTCGTAATTGGATCAAGTTGGGATTGAAATCCGTCACTGGCATAAATTCAGATCTGACGCTCCAACCTCGTAATTGGATCAAGTTGGGATTGAAATATGCCACGGTCGAAGTTGATGCGAACCGGGAAAGTCTCGTAATTGGATCAAGTTGGGATTGAAATAGAAGCGCATCACGTCGGTCAGCTTTTCGGAGTTGTCTCGTAATTGGATCAAGTTGGGATTGAAATAGGAACTTAAAAAACACTAGCCATGCCCCACTTCGCTCGTAATTGGATCAAGTTGGGATTGAAATTCCGCCAACGCGCCGCAGCGATTGCCACCGCCGCCTCTCGTAATTGGATCAAGTTGGGATTGAAATCGTAGTTACTCCGACGTTGGGGAGCGTTAGGAACTTCTCGTAATTGGATCAAGTTAAGATTGAAATAAGGTGCTGTGGGCGGTGTTGTGCACCACCATATGTCTCGTAATTGGATCAAGTTGGGATTGAAATTGGGTAGGCTTGTTCTGCGATGATGGCTCCCGCGATCTCGTAATTGGATCAAGTTGGGATTGAAATAGGCCGACGTGCAACGGATGTACCCCGGCTCCACCCCTCGTAATTGGATCAAGTTGGGATTGAAATGAAAGACCATTACGGACGAATACCTGGGCACGCTGGCTCGTAATTGGATCAAGTTGGGATTGAAATCGGCTGAACCGGGCGGCAAAATGTAGGCGCGCGGCCTCGTAATTGGATCAAGTTGGGATTGAAATCCCTGTGACTGCCCAGTCCGATAACCCCGATGCGCAAACTCGTAATTGGATCAAGTTGGGATTGAAATGTGGGCTACTGCAAAGGGTCGCCGGATTCTACTGGCTCGTAATTGGATCAAGTTGGGATTGAAATTGGGGCAATCGTTTCGGGAATGGGGTCCAGGCTGCCGCTCGTAATTGGATCAAGTTGGGATTGAAATATGGAACCGGTATCGTACGGGTCGAACGGGTGCCAGCCTCGTAATTGGATCAAGTTGGGATTGAAATTATAGTAGGTGTGCCAGCCGGAATTGTGAGCGTGCCTCGTAATTGGATCAAGTTGGGATTGAAATGACGGTGCCGCCCGCCCCCAAAAGCCGAAAAAACCCCTCGTAATTGGATCAAGTTGGGATTGAAATTGGGGTAATCGTTTCGGGGATGGGGTCCAGGCTGCCGGCTCGTAATTGGATCAAGTTGGGATTGAAATTACCTGAGTCCGACTGTTTTGGAACCACAAAACCCACTCGTAATTGGATCATGTTGGGGTTGAAATTTTCGGAAGAGGAGTACGACCGCAAACTGAAAAAACTCTCGTAATTGGATCAGGTTGGGATTGAAATTCTATCTACTGGAACACCCCGCAGCCCTGCGGGTAGCTCGTAATTGGATCAGGTTAAGATTGAAATACACGAAAGACAAAGATTATAAGGCGGTATTTCATGCTCGTAATTGGATCAGGTTGGGATTGAAATAGATAAAGCCGGGTGGTACCACCGTGGGTAACCTCCTGCTCGTAATTGGATCAGGTTGGGATTGAAACCGGCACCGAACAAGTCATACACCGACAATTGAGAAGGGGAGGAAACGTTGAACTCTACTTAATATAAGTACAAACATGTAGCTCAAAAGTAATTCAACCTAGTAGCCAGGTAATGTCCAACGTCTCCATGAATAAACCCCCACCAAACCCACACCCCCTTCACTCACCCACCCCCACAGCAATCCCCTCCAATCCAGCCTCCAAAAAGTCTTGGTCCAGCCAGCGGCCGCGAATCATGACGCCGGCGGGGTGCTGCAGGTGGTCCATGTCCTCTAGGGGATTTCCGGATACCAGCATCAGGTCGGCCGAGGCGCCGGGCTCGACGGTGCCAAATTCACCGGCCCGGTCGAAGTACTGTGCCGGGTGGACGGTACCCATCCGGAGGATATCGTAGGCGGACAGGCCGGCGGCCTGCAGGGCATCGATCTCGTGGTGGATGGAAAATCCGGGGACGTTGAAGACCTGGGGTGCATCGGAACCCAGCAACAGCAAACCCGTTTCGTTGAGCCGGCGGATGATCTCGCGGCGGGTCGCCATCATTTGTTCCCACTGTTCGCGGGTGTAGCCCGGGGCGGTGATGAGGTTGGTTTTGTTCTGCCGCCAGCTGAGCAGCGTACGGCCGGGCATGTACTTCATCTCGGGATCTCGCAGGTACACCTCCGCCGGCTCGGGGGAGGCCCAGCGGGTGAAAAGGCTTTCGGTAGTGACTACCCACACCCGGTTCTCTTCCGTCAGCCGGATCAACTCCGGCAGCAGGTCCAGATCGATCAGGGGAGCAAAATTGTAGCCGAAGAAGCCGTTCTCTGCGGGATTGACCCCGGCGCTTTCCGGCACCAGTCCCTCCAGGTACCCGTCGACGTGATCGATGCTGGCGTATTGCAGCGACAGGGCGTGGCGGATGCCTACGTCGACCGGCACGTGTCCCGCAAAGTCGATCCCCACCGCATTGGCCGTAGCCACCAGTGTATCGAATACCTCCCGCTGAATTCCGGGGTGGATCTTCAGGAAGTCGTAGCCCGCTTCCTGCTGGGCGCGGACTTTGGTACGGGCCTCCTCCGGGGTCTGCACGGTATTGCCGTTCAGGGAGGGGCCGGAGGTGAAAATTCGCGGCCCCAGCACGCTTCCCTCGGCCACCGCGCGGCGCAGTTCGAGGTGGGCGGGGTGCCCCAGCATGCCGCGGACGGTGGTGATGCCATTGGCCAAGTAGAGGAACAGCGTCTCTTCAATTCGGTCGTCGCCCGCCTCGTCGGGGTGGGGGATGTGGGCGTGCATTTCGGCCAGTCCGGGCAGCAGGTACTGCCCCCTCCCGTCGATGACCTCCGCGAAGTCGGCGGTATCCACCTGGT
Organism: Neolewinella litorea; assembly: GCF_004803465.1. Classification (GTDB taxonomy): domain Bacteria; phylum Bacteroidota; class Bacteroidia; order Chitinophagales; family Saprospiraceae; genus Neolewinella; species Neolewinella litorea. The sequence continues at coordinate 8,193 of NZ_SRSF01000013.1, forward strand.
CCATCGGCACCACCCGGCTGATGCGGCCGTCGGCGACCACCACGGCGCGGTCGGGCAACACCCGGTCGTCCAGCATGGTGAGCACGTTGACGTCATAAATAACCAGCTCGTTGGAAGCATCGCTGGTTTCGGGCGGCGCGACGCGGGTGCAATGCGCCAGGAGAAGCGCAGAAAGCAGGTGGGCAAAGAGTACTTTCATCGACGTTGGTTTACCTCTCCCGGAAAATAGGTATTTAATCCGGAGCGGTGTCGGCTGCTATACTGCTCTGCTTTGGTTTCATCGGCGGGCACCCTACCGGATTATAGTTGAAAAATTACCCACTTGCGAAGCCCGACCGCCGGCCGCGCATCAACTCCGGAGAAAAAGTATAGTTTAGGTACGCACAATGGCTCCCGAACAAGCCAGGCCGGAATCACTTCAACCAGCAACCAAGCACCAGACGATCAGCATGTCCAAGAAAAAATCCTCCAACACCCGCCGCCAATTTCTCCGCCAGTCCGCCGCGGCAAGCGGACTGCTGTTCCTGCCCGGACTGATCGGCTGTAACCCCTCCGGCCCGGCTTCCGCCGGGGAGGACCCGGCACCCGCGCCCCGCCGCCCGCATCAGGACCGCAAACTGGGCATTGCCATTCTCGGACTGGGGGGCTACGCCAGCGGACAGATCGCCCCGGCCCTACAACTGACCGAGCACTGCGAACTGCGCGGACTCATCACCGGCAGCCCCGAAAAGCTCCCCGAGTGGCAGCGGAAGTACAACATCAAGGAGGAGAACTCCTACACCTACGACACCATGGACGAGATTGCCGACAACGACGAGATCGACGTCGTGTACGTGATCACCCCGACGGCCACCCACCGCGACTTCACCGTGCGGGCCGCCAATACCGGCAAGCACGTCTGGTGCGAAAAGCCCATGGCCATGACCCCCGAGGAGTGCCAGGAAATGATCGACGCCTGCAACCGCAACGGCGTAAAACTGGCCATCGGCTACCGCATGATGCACGAGCCCAATACCCGCAAGCTGATCGAACTCACGAAGGAAAAGGCCTACGGCCCCCTCACCGGTGCCCACGCCTACGCGGGCTACGCCGGCAGTCCGCCCCCGGCCGACTACTGGCGCGGACAGCGCGACATGGGCGGCGGGGCCCTCTACGACATGGGCGTGTACTCCGTGAACGGACTGGCCTACGGTACCCAACTGCAACCCGTAGCGGTGGTGAAGGCCGGACAACGCCGGCAGGATCGGCCCAACGGCGTGGACCTGACCACCACCTACACCCTGCGCTACCCGGACGGGATGACCGCCGAAGGCAAGACCAGCGTAGTGGAAGACTACAACGAACTGCACATCGAAGCGGAAAATGGCTGGTACGAGATGGACCCCATGCAGCCCTATACCGGCGTGAAGGGAAGCACTAGCGACGGTAAAGTGCTCGGGCCTCCAGTCCCCAATCAGCAGTCGATCCAGATGGACGACGACGCCCTCGCGATCCTGAACGGGACGGAACTAATCGCCCCCGGCACCCTCGCGCAAAAGGACATTCGCGTGATCCGCGCCATCATCGAGAGCGCCGAAACGGGGAAGGAAGTGAAGATCTAGCCGGGTTGGGTCAGGGCCGTGATCGGGTGAGGCGGTAGCGAAAAGCAATCGATTGCCTTATTCGGGGTAGCGAAGCCCGAAAGCCCGCCGCTACGTCCGCCGGAAACCCTACATTCGTAGATCGCAAACTGAAAACCCACCCTCCTATGTATCCTACCTGGCGCTGGTACGGCCCGAAAGACCCCATCAGCATTGAAGAAGTATCGGCCCTGGACATCCGGGGCGTGGTCACCGCCCTGCACCACGTAGAGAACGGCGCCGTCTGGAGCCGCGAGGAGATCCGGCAGCGGAAGCGGGAACTCGGCAGCCTGCCCTGGTCGGTGGTGGAGAGCGTACCGGTACACGAGGGCATCAAGCAGAACGCGGACAATGCCCCCGACCTGATCGACAACTACTGCCGCACGCTGGAGAACCTCTCGGCCGAGGGCATCACCACCGTGTGCTACAACTTTATGCCGGTGCTGGACTGGACCCGCACCCGTCTGGCGGTGCCGGTGCCGGGGGGGACGACGGTGGCATTGTACGGTCTGGACCTCATCGCCTTCGACATCTTCATGCTGGCCCGGCCCCACGCCGCGGACGATTATCCGGCGGAGCTCGTGGAGCTGGCCACCGACCACTACGAAAGCATGGAGCCGGAAGACCGGCAGGAAGTCATGGACAATATGCTCAAAGGGCTGCCCGGCTCGGAGGAAAGCTTCGATCTGGCCTCCTTCAAGGAATCCATCGAGCCCTACCTGCACATTCCCCGCTCCACCTTCAAGGAGAACCTGCAGCGCTTCCTCGAGGAAGTGGTGCCCGTGGCCACGAAGGAGGGCATCAAGCTCACCATCCACCCCGACGATCCGCCGTGGTCGGTGGTGGGCCTCCCGCGCATTGTATCGACCATGGACGACCTGCAGGACGTCCTCGACATGGTCGACGAAAAAGCCAACGGAATCTGTCTGTGCACCGGCTCACTGGGCTCGCGGGAAGACAATGACCTGCCCGCGATGGCCAAAAAATTCCTGGACCGTATCCACTTCGTGCACCTGCGCAACGTAGCCCTAAAGCCGCACGCCAGTTTCGAAGAGAGCGGTCACCTGCAGGGCGACGTTGACATGGCGGCCGTGATGGGCGAACTCTTGCGCAGTAAAGCCGACGTACCCTACCGGCCGGATCACGGGTTCACGATCTTCGACGACCGCAAGCGCCGTACCAATCCTGGCTACAGCCTGTATGGCCGTATGCGCGGACTGGCGGAACTAGAGGGCCTGCGGTACGGGTTGCTGGCTAGTCGACGAGGGTAACGGACCCCTTCACGGGCACCTTCATTCCGTTGTTCAGGCGGACGTGCCCGACGTAGGCGAACACCCCGGAGGAGAGCAGTTGTCCGCGGTAGGTGCCGTCCCAGGCGGCCTCGGAGCCGTCCACGCTCTGGTAGATCAGTTCTCCCCAGCGATCGAAGATCATCAGGTCGGTCAATTCCCCGACGCCCGCTCCGAGGTGGATGCGGAATTCATCGTTGACGTTGTCGTTGTTCGGGCTGAAGGCCGTCGGTGCGTACACGTTAGGCGTCTGGTCGACGCGGACCAGTACGCGGTCGGTCACCGTACACTGCTGCTCGGTGGTGTAGGTAACGCGGTATTCGGTGGTCACCGTGGGCGCTACGCTGAGGGTGGCGAAGCCTTCGTGGCAGTACCGGCAGTCGAGATTGCCCGCGGGGTTCCAGGAGAGATTTTCCCGCTTCAGTTCAGTACCCTCCGTTTCGATACTCAGGACGACGGAGTCACCCAGATTGATCATTACGTCGGCACCCAGGTCAATGACGGGTGGGGCTTCCAGGCTCACTACTGAGGTGGTGGAAGTACAGCCGGCCGCGTCGCGGACCAGCAGGCGGTAGGTGCCACCGGGGAGGTTGGCAAAGCGGGGCTCGTCCTGTTCGGGGAAGCCCACCAGCTTGTAGCGGTAGGGGGCCTGGCCACCGGTGACGGAAACCTCGATCACGCCGCTTTCCGGGTCGGTGCAGTCGGCAAAGGAAGTGGCAAAGGTCGCCTCCAGGGGCGGTGCGCCCGCCACGACCGCCTCTTTCCGCAGCGTGCAGCCGTTGGCGTCCGTGATCTCTACGGTATAGCGTCCGGCGGGCAGGTTGGTGCGGCTCGAGAGGTTCTCGTTGAGCGGCTCGGGCGCGCCCTCGTAAAACCAGCGGTAGCGGAAGGGGCCGGTGCCGGTGACGGCATTGACGGCGATGTCGCCACCGCGCTGACAGGTGGCGGCCTGGGTCGTGAGTTCAGCGGTGAAGGATTCCGATTCCCCTACGGTGTAAGTACGCGTGATGGGGCAGTGCGTGCCGTCGAGCAGCGTCACCGAGTAGGCACCCGGCCGGGAGACGGTCAGGGTGGCGGTACCGTCGCCCAGGGCTTGTCCGTCGGCATCCCGCCAGTCGAATTCCACGCTTTCGGCGTCGGGCAGGCTGAGCTGGATGGTGCCCGTACCGGTGCGGCAGGTGATGTCCTCGATCTCCACCGTGGGCTCGACAAAGGGCTCGCCGGCGTTGATGGTGATGGTGTGGTTTTCCATTCCGCATCCGTTGCCGAGGAAGGCCAGGATTTCCTCGACTTCACCGGCTACCACCTGCAGTTCTCCGTCGCGGGCGGTGAGAGGCTCCCCGGTTTCCTTGTTGCGGAAATAGTAGCGCGGCTCGTAGGCGTTGCTGGTGACGGTGATGGTCACGGTTTCCCCCACACAGGGCTCGACGGGCGACTGGGTGATGGTGTAGTCGAAGGGCAGGTCTTGCTTGACGACGATGGTTTCCGTGTGCTCCACGCAGGCTTCGCTTACCGTTACGCGGTAGGTGCCGGGTTCGGTCACTACCCGTTTGGGGCGCTCGCTGCCGTCCGCCCAACGGAAAGTGGCACCGGTGAATCGGCGCGGCGCCAGCACGATCGAGTCCTGATTGCTGCACAGGGCGATGGTATCGGCGAACAGGTCCGAGGCGACGGGGCGCTGGATCACTACGGGTTCGGTCAACGCGCAGCCGGCTGCCGTGGTTACCCGCAGCACGTAATTGCCATCGACGTCGGCACCGCCGGACAACTGCAGTACGCGGGAAGTTTCCCCGGGCAGGGCCACGCCATTGCGGTACCACTGGTAGCTGGCGGCGGGGGAGGCCGTGCCGGTGAGGGTGATGGTTTCGTCGCAGACGGTCAGTCCGTCGACCTGTACCGGACCGGCCACGGGCTCGGCGAAGGCCGCGGGCTCATTCAGGATGAGATCGTCAATGAAGTAGTAGTTGCGGTAATTGCCGCCGTCGGGGCGGCCGTTGTCCGCGGCGCACGACCCACCGATGGCGAATCCGGCGTAGGTGCCCTGGGCAACGAAGTCGACCTGCTCGGCGGTCCAGCTGCCGGCCTTGCCGGAGACGGTCACGTTGGCGATCAGTTCGTAGCCTTCGGCACCCGATTCTTCCGGACAGCCGTAAAAGGTTCCGAAGTTGAGCTGTTCGCAGTCGCGCACGCCGTAGATGCTGAGTTCGACGGTCTCGGGAGAGCGGACGTCAACTACGGTACCGTCTTCGGCCGCTTGCTGGGGCTCCATGAACCCGAGGGAAAAGGTCAACCGGTAGGGGCGTCCCGTTTCCATCACTTGGCCGTCGACGAGGCAGGCGGCCAGGTATTCGCGGTAGCGTTGGGTGATGCTGCCGTCGCCGTTTACGAACGAGGCATCGGGGGTATCCCGCACGCCCACCCAGAATCCGGCTACGCCCGTGCCGCTGGGCAGGGGGAGGGGCAGGGTAGAGGGGAAGTACGGGCCCGCATTGGTGAAGGTGAAGGCGTTCCAGGAATCCGTCGTCCCGAGTGAGGCGCGGCGCCAGCCGGTAAGGCAGTTGGCCTGGTTGACGGCATCGGGGCGGCCGCCGGGCTGACGGCTGGTGCAGCCGAACTGACCGGGGTCAAAGTCCTCCAGGGAAGGGTTGGGAAGCAGGGAAGTGAGAGTGGATGAAAGAGCGCAACTGCAGTTTTCTTTATCGTTTAAATCTACCAGGCCGTCGCCATCGTCGTCGATGCCGTTAGAACAGTTTTCTTGTGCGGATAAAGAAGGACCAACTAATAAGAAGGTTAGCAGCAACACCCCGGTCCTCATCAAGAGGACAAACTGGGCGGTTGTCACAGTGTTGTGTTTAGTTCAATAGTGTTATAAAACGCAAAGCAAATATATCCGTAAAGATATACGCTTTACCCAATAAAACAAGAACTAAATCACATGTTCACTCCCGCGGCGGAATATTTCCCTTACCGGGTAAGCAAAACGGTGCCCTTAACCTGGGTGGTGCCGCCCCGTAGCAGGCGCAGTTGGCCGTGGTAGAAATAAGTGCCGGTGCTCAGTGGTTGGCCGCCGAGTTGGGTGCCGTCCCAGGCGACTTGTTCCTCACTGGTTTCCCAGACGAGCCCGCCCCAGCGGTCGAATACCCGGAAGTTCTCCACGCCGGTGACGCCCACGTTGGGATACAATTCCAGCAGGTCGTTGGTGCCGTCGCCGTTCGGGCTGAAGGCGGTAGGTACGTAGGCGCGCACGGTATTGTCCACGTTCACGAGCAGGCTGTCGGTGTACACGCAGTCGTCCGGGGTGATGTATTCCACCGAGTACCAGGCGGTATTTTCCGGCGTGCTCACGGCGCGCAGCAGGCCATCGGGGAATTCCAGTTCCGCGTTGGAGTCCCAGAAGATGAGTGCTTCATCAGGATTGCTACCCTGCACCGCCAGTTCCAGCAGCATGGATTCGCCGTAGGTGATGCGCCGGTCGGCGACCAGCTCCACGCTTACCGGCTCCGGTAGGGTCACTTCCGTCTCTACGGGTGGTGCCGCGCAATTCAGGGCGTCGTAGACCTGTACCGTGTACCGGCCCGCTTCGAGTCCGCTGAGGCGGGGCGTGGTTTGTTCCGCCGCGCCGGCGATCGCGTAGGTGTAGGGAGCTACGCCACCGGTGACCTCAATTTCCAGGTCGGCGGTGATCGCCGGGGAACAACCCTCCAGTACCAGTTCGGCGCTGGCCTGCATGGGCTCCGGACCGTCAATGGTGAAATCCTGGGAGGTGAAGCAGCCATTCTGGTCGCTGACCTGCGTGACGTAGGTCCCGCGCGGCAGATCGGCCAGCACGGTGGTGCCTTGCGCCATCGGCGGCTGGTCGGCGGCCCCCCGCCACTGGATGGCGTAGGGTGGGGTGCCCCCGGAGGCCAGGGCGCTGGCCGATCCGTCGGCTCCGCAAGCCGCGTCGGTGGTCAGGATATCGAGGGAAAACTGGCGGTCTTCGACCGCGTAACTGACGCTGGTGGCACAGTTGGCCGATCCGGTGAGGGTCACCGTATAGGTTCCGGGCACATTTACCGGCAAGCGGCTTTCAGTGGAAGGGGGCAAATCTCCCTCGGGGCCGCTCCACGCATATTGATCCGGGACGGATCCGTTCGTGGTCAGTTGGATGGAACCAGTGGGACCCTGGCAGTTCAGGTCGGTAATCAGGGCCTCCGGTTTGAAACGGGGCAGGGCCGGAACTTCGATCTCATCGGAGTACATATTGCAGGACGAGATCAGGAGGGTCGAGATCGTGCTCACCTCCCCGGCCACCACGCGGATCGGTGCGCTGCCGGATACGTAATGCGTCTCTTCATCGGATACCGTATACATCACCAGGGGGGCGTACCAGTCGGTTTCCAACCAAACATCGACGGTGTCTCCGGGGCAGGGTTTCTCCGGGCTCATCCGGAAGGTGTAGGAAATGTCGGGGGTTTCTACCACCTCGAAGGTCTCTACTTGTTCCAGGCAGGCGGAGTTGATGGTTACGGAGTAGGTGCCAGGTTTGGAAACCGGCAGGTAGCTGTACTTGCTGCCGTCGCTCCACTTAAAGGTTCCCGTCACCTGGTGGGTGGGGAAGATGGTGGCCCCGCCCCCGGGACACAGCGCAATGGAGTCGGGGAAAAGATCCCCGATCACCGGCCGCTGGATCAGTACTTCCTCGGTGATCGCGCAGCCGGCTTCCGTAGCGATCCGCAGGGCGTAGGTGCCGTCCAGGTCATCCGATTGTTCCAGCGCCAGGGTGGGGGAGTTGCCGCCGGGCACTTCGGTGCCGTTGTGCAGCCACTGGTAGCTTGCGCCCGCGGCGGGCTGTCCGCGCAGGACGATCTCGTCGGTACACATGCTCTGTCCCTCTACGGAAACGGGTCCGGCAACGGGCTGGTCGAAGGCCTCGCGGCGGTTCAGGATGATGTCGTCGATGAAGTAGTAATTGCGGTAGTACTTACCGTCTTCCCGCGTAATGTCGCTGCCGCAGCTGCCGCCGATGGCGAAGCCCGCGTAATCGCCGGCGGCCACGAAGTCCACGCTCGTGAATGTCCAGCTGCCAGGCTCGCCGTCCACGGTAACGTTGGCGATAAGTTCGTAACCTTCCGCTTCGGCCTCCTCCGGGCAGCCGTAAAAGCTTCCGAAATCAAGTTGCCCGCACTCCTTCACCCCGTAGATGGCCAGTTCCACGCCTGATGGCGAGGCCAGGTCGATCTTGCGACCGAGAAACTTGTAGGTTTCGCGCTCCGCAAATCCCAGGTGGAAGGTCAGCCGGTAGTCCAGTCCGGCCTCGATTTCCTTGCCCGGTTCGAAGCAGGCGGCGAGGTATTCGCGGTATCCCTTGGCCCAGGTACGGTTGCCGTTGCGGAACTGGTTGCCGTCGGTATCCCGGATGCCTACCCAGAAGCCTGCCACGCTGGTGCCGCTGGGCAAAGGCTGCGGCAGTTGGCTCGGAAAGCCCGGACCGGCACTCGGCAGGGTGAAGGCATTCCAGGCGTCAGTGGTGCCCAGACTGACCCGCTGCCAGCCCACCAGACAGTTGGCCTGGTTGGTGTTGTCGGGTAGGCCGTTGGGTTGCCGCGACGCACAGCCTTCCTGACCGGCGGAGAACTGTTCCAGCGAGGGGTTGGGCAGCAGGGAGGCTACGGTGGAGGGGAGATTACAGCCTTCCTGACCCATAAGGGGAGCGGACAGGCACAGCACCAATAGGGCTACGCCAAGGCATAGGGGGGTATTTCGGAACAACACAGAAAGAGATGTATATGAGAGACGGACAAAGCCACCGACGATCCGAAAAACTTAAAAAAGTGGATCGCGGCGCGAAAAACTATCCCCTTAACTGTTCCTAGTGCCCGGAAATTATGTGAAGGCACAATTTCCCTCCCCGCCCCCTCCCGGTGGCCCGCCCGCCTAGCCGTTCAGCTTGATGTAACCCCCGTCGATCGGGAAGTCGGTCCCCGTGATGAACGCCGCTTCGTCGGAGCAAAGGTAGGCGGCCAGGTAGGCCACCTCCTCGGGCTTGCCCATGCGACCGATGGGCTGGGTGGCCGACAGCCGCTCGAACATTTCCGCCTCACGACCGGCGTAGTTGCTGGCCAGATACTGGTCCACGAAGGGCGTATGCACGCGGGCCGGGGAAATGCTGTTGCAGCGTACGCCGAAAGACAGGTAGTCCTTGGCGATGGAGTAGGTCATGGTGAGGACCGCTCCCTTGGACATGCTGTAAGCGAACCGCTCCGCAATGCCGATCGTCGAGGCGATAGAGGCCATGTTGATAATCACCCCACGGGATTCCTTGAGGTACCCGATCGCCGCCAGGGCGCAATTGTAAACACCTTTGACGTTTACGGCAAACAGCCGATCCATATCTACCTCCCGAGTCTGCTCGAGCGTCCCGATGAAGCCGATGCCGGCGTTGTTGATGAGAATGTCGAGCCGGCCCGCTTCTCTGGCAATCCGGTCGATGGTTTGCTTTACTGCATCCTGATCCGTGACGTCGCAACGGTGGGTATCCTCACCTCCGGCATCGAGGTCGAGTACGTGGACGCGCGCCCCGCGCTCGCGCAGCACCTCGGTGATGGAGCGACCGATGCCGCTGTTGCCGCCGGTGACAATGGCGATTTTGCCGGAGAGGGAATGTATCATGCTTAGGGCGTTGCGGTACTGACCGGGCCGCGCGGTGGCGGCCGGCCGCAGCCAGCACGCCACGATGCGGTCGTTAGTCGAAGGTAAATTACCCTTGGCGGAGCACCAAGCATTTTCGCTTACGCTATCCTCCTTGCCGTCTCAGCTGGCGGAGTCTTACCCATTCGGCTGGTCCGTCTTGCGGAATTCCCACCGGCGGAAAGCTTCGATGGCCTCGTATTCGGTAAGTCCCAACTGATTGTACAGCCGGGCGGTTTCGCGGTTGCGCTGTTCGGCACGCTGCCAGAATTCCCGGTGGTCCTCACCCTGGAACATGGCGCCGTCTTTCTGGCTCTGGTGGAAGAAGATGGCGTTGCGCTTGGCCTCCACCTGGGCCGGACTGAGGGGTACGGCCATTTCGATCTCATGGATCGGCCATTCCTGCCAGGCACCGCGGTAGAGCCACAACCAGGTGTCCGCTATGGTCTCCGGCCGTTCGTTCTCCAATTGCTCCAGCGCCCGGAAGATGGCATCCAGGCACACCTTGTGGGTGCCGTGCGGATCGGCGAGGTCGCCGGCGGCGAATATCTGGTGGGGCTGGACCTTTTCGATCAGATCGCGCACCAGGCGAATGTCTTCCCGGCCAAGGTCGTCCTTGATGCTTTTGCCGGTTTCGTAGAACGGCATGTTCAGGAAGTGGATGTGGTCGTCTTCGAGACCTACGAAACGGGCTCCCGCGATCGCCTCTCCCCGACGGATCAATCCTTTAATGGTACGGACGTCGAGAGAGTCCGGCTCCGACTTCTTGCGGTTGTCGTTCAGCTCCTGGATGATGAAATCCAGTCGGGCGTTTCCGGCCCCGAGGTTTTGGTTCAGGTCGCGGGCAAATTCCGCGAAGCGCAGGGCGTCGGCGTCCGACACGGCGATGTTGCCGCTGGTCTGGTAGGCCACGTGTACGTCGTGGCCCTGTTCCACCAGTCGGGCGAAGGTGCCGCCCATGGAGATGACGTCGTCGTCGGGGTGGGGGCTGAACAGGATCACCCGCTTGCGGGCCGGGTCACGGCGTTCGGGCCGCTGGCTGTCGTCCACGTTGGGCTTACCGCCGGGCCAGCCGGTGATCGTATGCTGCAGTTGGTTGAACATCCGGATGTTGAGGTCGTAGGCCGACCCGTGCAGGGCCAGCAGGTCCGACATGCCGTTGCTGTTGTAATCCCGTTCCGTCAATTTCAGGATGGGCTTGTCCACGTGGCGGCTTAGCCAGATGATGGCCTTGCGCTCCAGGATGTCGGTCCATTCACACGGCCCCACCAGCCAGGGCGTATTGAAGCGGCGCAGGTCGGCGCTCGACTCCTCGTCGAGCAGCACCGTCACATTGGGGTGGTCCTGCAGGTAAGTGGCCGGAATATCGGAGGTGCGCTCCCCCTCGATGGTTTTCTGGATAATCTCCGCCTTCTTGTGCCCCCAGGCAAGCAGGACGATGCGGCGGGCCTGACTGATGGTCTGGATTCCCATCGTAATGGCACGCGTGGGCACGTTTGATATCCCCTGGAAATCACTGGCCGCATCCACGCGCGTCAGGTGATCGAGGGTGATGAGGCGGGTGAGCGAGCGGGAATGGGAGCCCGGTTCGTTAAAGCCTACGTGGCCCGTCCGGCCGATACCGAGCAGCTGGAAGTCGAGTCCGCCCACTTCCTTGATCCGGGCCTCGTATTCCATGCAGTGCTCGTAGACGTCCGCCAGGGGGATGTTGCCCTTGGGAATGTTGATGTTTTTCGGCTTGACGTTGACGTGATTGAACAGGTGTTCGTGCATGAAGTACCAGTAGGAATGCCGGCTTCCCCGGGGCAATTCAAAGTACTCATCCAGGTTGAAGGTGATCACGTGCGAAAAATCCAGTCCTTCCTCGCGGTGCAGGCGCACCAGTTCCGCGTAGACCCGAATCGGAGAAGAACCCGTGGCCAGTCCCAGTACGCACTGCTCGCCGCGTCCGGCCTTGGCCCGCATCAGGTCCGCGATCTCGTGGGCGACGGCGATGGAGGCCTTGGCTGAGTCGCGGAATACCTCCACGTGCATTTTTTCGTAGCGGGTTACATCGGTGCTTCCGACGTGGCGGTAGCTGATGTCTACATTGGGTTTATCGTGGATCGACAGGTCTAACATTATGCTTGGGTTAATGAGCTGAAAAGATACTCCCTCTGGAACTTTTGACCGCCCCGGGAAGTAGCAGAGCCCTGCCACGCTCGGCCAACTTAGTAAGTAATTACGAAGCCTACGCTTCCCGCCCCGTCACGGTAACCGCCCCCCAGGGTGAGGCGGCTGCGGTGGTTGCGCGCCCAGTTCTTGTGCAGGTGGGGCACCATCACGCCAAAGAAGGCGCCTACTCCCATTCCTACAACGGTATCGGTAGGAAAATGCTTGAGCGCGCGGACCCGCTGCACGGCCACGAAGGCGGGGGGCAGACTGGCCAGGGTAAAGGCGATGGCCCGCTGCCGTCCGGTCCACTGCGGATTGTAATCCGACAATACCTTGGTAAAGAAAAAGGTACCAACGGCCGTAGTGCTCACGTGCCCGCTGAAGAAACTGTTGCGATTGTTGCCGGCCTGCCGGTCCTCATAACTGAGTTCATCGTAGTAGGCCACGGGGCGGTACCGGTCCACGAACAGGGGACCTATCGGACTGAAGGCATAAGTTGCCGCCGAGAGTGCGTGGGCCTCGAGGTACAGCACGCCGATGTCGAGCCAGTCCTTGCGGAACTTCCGATCCACAAACAGCGCAAAGGGCAGCAGTACGGAGCCGTTGAAGAAGTAGTCGCTGGCCTCCTCGCTGCGGAAGCGGTTGAGCGCATCCTGCTCCAGTCCCCAGCGATCCAGGCGCCCCACCTTGGTGGTTTCCAGCCGGAGCAGGGTCTCGTCGCTGATCTCATCCTTGCTCCGCAGGGCGTCGATGCCGGTGGTGGCCCCCACCATGACGGCCAATCCGCCCAGCCCCTCGTAAAGGGTCTTTACCCGGTAGACCGATTCGGTTTCGGGGTCGACGCCGTCGGTCAGCTGCGCCGGCAATAGGGTAGGGAGAAAGAGAAAAAGGAAGGGGAGAAGGAGTCGGAGCATGGGTTGTTGTTAGCGTGGTATCCTAACCGACAACCACGGTTCCGGTTTGCTCAGTACTGCAACACCAGGGTTAGTCCGCCCGCGCCGCCGCCGTATACCGGGTTGAGGGTCAGGCGACTACGGTGGCGGGCCTTCCACCATTTGTGCAGGCTGGGAATGCCAATGCCGCTGATGGCCCCGACGCCCAGGCCGATCAGGGTGTCGGTGGGATAGTGTTTGAGCCCGCGCACCCGCAGCCAGCCTCCGATGGCGGAAGGAACGGTGGCCCCCACGTAGAGCAGGGCCCGCTGTCCACCGGTCAGATCGGGGTTGTAATCGTCGATCATCCGGGCGAAGAAGTAGAAGCCGGTGGACATGGTCGAGACGTGCCCGCTGAACATGCTGTTCCACTCGTTGCCGTGGGTCCGCTCCTCGTAAGGAAATTCCTCGTAGTAGGATTTCGGGCGGATCCGGTCCACCAGCGTAGGTCCGAAAGGCGCGTAGCCGTAGAAAAGTCCCTGCAGGGTCTGCGCCTCCAGGTACATCAGCGTGATGTCGAACCAATCGCGGCGGTACTTTTTCCAGATGAATAATCCGAAGGGCAGCACCTGTCCGGTATTGAAGAAGTAATCGCTTTGGATGATGGCCTGCTTGTGCTTGTCCACGTCCTGCCGCAGCGCAACGCGGTCAAAACCGTTCACGTCCTCCGGTCGCAGCGCCAGAAGGGTCTCGCGCGGAATTTCCGGCTTGTCCTGCAGGGAGAGCAAGCGCTGCTGGCTCGCGTATGCCCCCACCGCGATGGCCGGGACGCTGACGGCCGGATTGACCGCGTATAGCTCCGAAGAGCGGAAAATGGAATCGAGCCGCAGGCCCTGAGCCGTCACGAGGCAGCTCAGAAACAGCAGGAAACAAACGTACAGGGTGCGCATGTAGAAAAGGTTGTCCGCCCCGCTTATCGGGTTGGGCGTGTAGGGGTGTGGAGGACGAACAACTGCCAGTTCCAAAGCCGGGATGCGACCCACTCAGGACTGAAAGATGCTCTTGAGGATCTCAACCGTAATTAGGTAAGTAGGTTTGACGCCGTCCACGCCGAGGCTCCCGCTGGCCAGGGTGTGACCGGTCACCAGCGGGTTGTCGCTGGCGTAGTAGGCGTAGCGCAGTTTGAGGTCCGGATTGACGCTTTTGCGGATGTGCGTCGCGGCCTGGATTGCCTTCTGGTAGTGTGCACCCTCCATTTCCAGACCCACCGCCTTCCAGCTGCTCTCCAGGAAGTACTCCAGGATCTGGCGGTTCTGCAGGCTGGTCCCGAGTACGGTGACCATGGGTCCGCAGTAAACGCCCAGGCCGTGGCCCTCGAATTGCGCGGCGGTGAAGCTGTTCTTGAAGGGGTAGTTGTCGGCCGTCCCCTCGAAAATGTGGGCATTGGGGATCATCAGGTCACCCTTGATGCCCTCCAGGATGCCGGCCTTGCCCATCACGTTGATGCTTTCCACGGGCATCTCGTACACCTCGTCGGTACCGCTGGGGTGGTAGGGCCGCAGCAGTTCATCCATACTCTCGTATGCCTGTTCTCCGAAGGCGTAGTCCATCACCAGGATCACCGGCGCGGTGTCGGGCGTGGGGGCCGGGGCGTACTCCAGTTCCGGGCTGATCACTTTCGGGTCGAAAGCGGCGGTATCGAAAAGTTGTACCCCGATGTTGCTGCCACTGGTGTCGACGATCTCGATCATGCCGTTCTTCAGGGCCAGTTTGGTCACCATTTCGCGCAGTTGCCGCCCTTCGGGCTGGGACAGGGAGCGGGCCACGTCGTAGACGGACCGTCCGGCGCGCAATTTTTGGGCGGTCGCCGCGGGTGCAAAAAGTGCGTTCATAACGCTGTGGAGGTTGGCACTGACCACGTGGAGTGGCCGACCGAGCAGTCCGCGCTCCAGCAGGACCTCCTTGACTGCGCTGGCCCAGAGTTCACCGAAGTAATGGTGGCCGGTCTTTTCGCGCAGGGTACTGGAAAACGAAACCTCGCGGTCGTTGTCGTTTTCAATTTCCTCCTTTGCCAGCAGCCCCAGCCAGTAGGTGACGTGGAAGAGCGAATTGACCATCTCCTCTTCGGCGAACCGGCGGCAGGCGTCCACGATCTCGTCGTAGGTGCGGCCCAGCAGGCTGCTCAGGTAGGTGTAGGCGGTCTCGATCTTGAATTCCTCACCCTTCTTTTCCCGCTCTACGATCTCGGCCAGGAGTTGCCACTCCCGCTTTTGCCGCCCCTTGCTGTCCAGGCTGTTGCGGTAAATCTTGTTGGCCTCCGCGTACAGGAAGGTGAGGTGCGTCAGGATGTCGTAGATGTCGCTGCGGCCCCGCGTCATCTCGATGTACATCTCGTGGGTGTCGATGCGGTAGGCCTCCCGCCGGCGCTTGGGCGGTACGATGGGGGTGAAATGACTGTTCTCGTAACCTTCCCGGGTGATCAGCCGGATGAACCGGCACTCCTCGATCCCTTTGGGCAGGCGCTGGAAGACGTAGTGCAGCCCATTAAGTTCCACCCGCTCGGTATCGGTGATGGAACCGTAAATCTCTGGTCGCAGGATCATCAGGTTATCCATCAGCGTCTTGCCGCTCATGCCACCGGGCTTGTAGCTGCCGCGGATGAGCAAGTGGCGCATCGCGATGTATAGCCGTTGGACGGCGGCTCGGCTTTCCTGGGCGCGGGTACGGTTCTGGGGAAGTTGAATCATGCGCGCAAAGGTAATTACCGACGCGTGCTTGCCCGGAAATGGTGCGGTTGACTGCCGGGCGGGATAACTTCGGCGGTGGCCCCGCGCAGCTGGTCGTAGAACAGGACCCCGGTGGTACTGCTGATGGTAGCCAGCTCGTCGTAGAAGCGCTGCACGTAGCGGTAAAGAATCTTACGCTCGGTGGTGGAGATGAGGTCGAAGTCCTCGATGAGTGACAGCAGTTCGCGACGGTGGCCGCGGAAATCCTGGCTCACCCGGCGCAGTACCCGGTCGCTTTGCCCGTAGCCCAGATAAACCCGGTGGTAGATGCTTTGCTGACCGTGGTCGCTGGCCGGCGTGGCGTAGGGGGCACCCACCCAGCCGCTGAAATCGAAGTCGTAGCCCACCGGCACCAGTTCCCCTTCCGGCCGCTGTACGATTTTTACGTTGCGGTCCATGGCCAGGCTCCAGTCGGCATTGCCGATCAGGTACTGAAACAAGGCGTGGGTAGCCTCGGCCTCCGGATCGAAGCGCTCGGCATCGACCGAGGAAAGGGTGTCTACTTCATGGCCACCCGCGCGCGCCGCCATCTCGTCCGTATCCTCGATGATGAAGGCCCAGGCCGTCTGGTCGGGGTGCCCGCCGCCCAGGTCGCGAAGGGTCAGCCGCAGCAGTTGGGTGCGGTAGTGCGCCGCGGGGCTCAGCAGGGCGTAGGCGCGGTAGGCCAGGTACTCCTTGAGGAGGAGGGTAGTGGCCAGGCTGTCCTCGAAGCAGGTATTGACGAGCTTGAACTTGTCGTGCTCGGCCAAACCGGCGGCGCGCAATTCCTTTTTGGAGAAGTTGAGCTTCAGCGGCGGGGTGGAGCAGCGCGTGCGGCGGAACTTACCCCGCAGCGAAACCTCGACCCCGAGGTGGCGGGTACTACCCGAGCTGTCGGCGTAGGTGAAGGTGGCGGGCTGGTCGTGACGCGTATCGTTTAGTAGGCTGTCGACCGGCACGGTAAGCACTATGTCGACCACCTCGGTGGCGGACGGACGGTGCAGGCGGTCGAAAAGCGACTGCGCGCCGAGCTGGGCACCCGACAGGAAGAGCAGCAAAAACGCGATCAACAGGGTGAGCGGGGGAGATTGATATCTTGGCATACGAAGTAGGATCATATGCCCCGGTAACGACGTAAACGACGACTGGTTGCGGTCTAAAAAACCGAATTAATATTGGTTTTACGTATCTTGTCGGGCGACTCGGAGAAGGAATATCGGCATGGGTCGCTGTCGGAAAATATACGTTGGTTTTCCGTGCCGCGACTTGGTTTATGCCCTTACCCTCCCGCCTTTCCGCCAAATGCCCGCTGTCGGGGCAAAGACGCACGCGTAACTAACAAATCCCCGACTTTAACATTTAAGTTTTAGCCCTTTCACCAATTACCACCAAAATGACTGCAAATACGATCTCGCCGTCCACCACCTCGGCGAGCGAAGAACAGCTGGAACTGATCCGGCAAAGCGCCGCGGATTTCGCGCGCACCAACATCTTCCCCCACGTAATGGAGTGGGATGAGAAGCAGCACTTTCCCCGCGACCTTTTCCGCCAAATGGGCGAGTACGGCTTCATGGGTGTGCTGGTTCCTGAAGAGTACGGCGGTAGCGGACTGAGCTACGCCGAATACATCACGGTCATTGACGAAGTTGCCCAGGTATGCGGCAGCATCGGACTGAGCCTGGCCGCCCACAACTCCCTTTGCACCAACCACATCCTGATGTTCGGCAGCGAGGCCCAGAAGCAGAAGTACCTGCCGGCCCTGGCCAGCGGAGAGCACCTGGGCGCCTGGGGACTCACGGAGCCCAACACCGGCTCCGACGCCGGTCGCATGCGCACCGTAGCCGAAAAGCAGCCCGACGGCGGATACATCCTCAACGGAGCGAAGAACTTCATTACCCACGGCATCAGCGGTGAGGTAGCCGTCGTAATCGCCCGCACCGGCGAACTGCTCGACAGCCACGGCATGACGGCCTTCATCGTGGAGAGGGGCGACGAAGGTTTCCGTGGCGGCAAGAAGGAAGACAAGCTCGGCATGCGCGCCAGTGAAACGGCCGAGATCATCCTGGAAAACTGCTACCTGCCCGCCGACCGCATCCTCGGGGAAGTGGGCGAAGGCTTCATCCATAGCATGAAGATCCTCGACGGAGGCCGCATCAGCATCGCGGCCCTGAGCCTGGGCATCGCCAAGGGGGCCATGAAAGCCGCCCTGGCCTACAGCAAGGAACGCGAGCAATTCGGGAAGGCCATCAGCCGCTTCCAGTCCATCGCCTTCAAGCTGGCCGACATGGCTACCGAGATCGAGGCCGCCGAACTGCTTACCCGCAATGCCGGCCGCCTGAAGGATGCCGGTCAGCCCGTTACCCGCGAGTCGGCCATGGCCAAGCTCTTCGCCTCGGAAACGAGCGTACGGGTCGCCAACGAGGCCGTACAGATCTTCGGCGGCTACGGCTTCACGAAGGAATACCCCGCCGAGAAGTACTACCGCGACTGCAAACTCTGCACCATCGGCGAAGGAACTTCCGAGATTCAGCGTCTCGTTATCAGCCGCGACCTGCTCAGGGACTAAGTCCGGAAAGCAGCCACTAGCGTATCTTGCCGACCATGGAGCGTTTGCCCTTATTTGATCTCTTCCGGCTCGTCAGGATACAGAACCTTGTGGTTGTTGCGCTGACGCAAATCCTGATTTACTACCGCATCATCCTGCCGGCCCTCGACGCCGAAGGGATCGCGGGCGTACTGCGCCCCTGGAAGTTCTTTGAGTTGTGCCTGGTTACCGTGGCCATCACGGCCTCCGGATACCTGATCAATGACCTGCGCGACGTGCGCATCGACGCGATCAACCACCCCGGCAAGAATATGGTGTTGAAGGTCGGCCGGCAGAACGTCCAGTGGCTCTTCTCCGCCATCGTGTTCGTCGGTTACCTCTTCGCCTTTCTCCTGGCCCTGCGGCTGAACGAACGGCAGCTGCTGTTCCTGTTCCCCCTGGCCATCGGCATACTGGCCCTCTACAGCGCCACCCTCAAGAAGCTGCCCTTCGTGGGCAATTTCCTGGTGGCGCTGTACTGTGCCGGGGTGCCGGGGATTCTGGTACTTACCGAACGCCGCGCGCTTTCCCGGCTCGCCGAGGCCAATCCCGGGCTGGCCGCCGACACCTTGCGCGTGTGCTTTCTGTTTATGGTCTTTGCCTTCGTGGCTACCCTCCTGCGTGAGTTGGTCAAGGACCTGGAGGACCTCCGCGGCGACCGACAGGAGGGTCGGCGCACCCTGCCCGTATTGCTTGGTGTGGCTACGAGCCGCCGCCTGGCCATCGTGCTCGGCATCATGGTCATAATCTCCATCCTCAGCCCCGTATTTCTCGGCTGGCCGGCCTTCATGCAGCCGCCAATGCTGGTGTGCATTACCCTGCTGCTGCTGGCCGTGATCGTCATCGTCGCCCAACTGGCCCGCGGCCACCAACAGGTCGACTATCACCGGCTCAGTACCCAGATCAAATTTCTCCTCATCGGTGGCCTGGGCTTACTGATCTTTTTCTGATATGGATTACTACGTGCACCCGACCGCCGTCGTGGATGCGGGCGCCAGGATCGGCACCGGTTGCCGGATTTGGCATTTCAGTCACCTGATGCCGGAATGCGAGATCGGTCCCGATTGCAACCTCGGGCAGAACGTTTTCGTAGCGCAGGGGGTGCGGCTCGGCAGCGGGTGCAAGGTGCAGAACAACGTCAGCCTGTATTCGGGGCTCCGGATTGGGAGCAACGTATTCATCGGGCCGTCCGCAGTATTTACCAACGTGCGCAACCCGCGCGCCGCCGTCAACCGGCGGGGGGAATACGCCACGACCGTGGTCGAGGACGGCGTCACCATCGGGTCTAATGCTACCATCCTTTGCGGTCTTACCCTGTCTGAATACGCTTTCGTCGGGGCCGGGGCGGTGGTCACCCATGACGTTCCCCCCTACGCCCTGGTGGTTGGAACCCCCGCCCGGCAGATCGGTTGGATGAGCGCCGCCGGGAACCGCCTGCAATTTGATGTACGTGGCCGGGCGGTGTGCCCCGATTCCGGGACGTATTCCCTCGCCGACGGGGTAGTGACCCACGACGGGGACTAGACGACGCCACCCGTCCTCGCTTCTTCGCCGCTCCTTACCTTCGCGCCCCACCATGAAGATTCGCTTTGCCATCGTCGGTCTCGGTCACATCGGACGTCGACACGCCACCCTCGTAGCCGCCCACCCCGGAGCGAAACTGGTGGCCGTTTGTGACCCCCTCGACCGGCAGGAGCTGACCTGGCCCGACGGCGTCCCGGAGGTCTCCCATTTTAAGGACCTCGCCAAACTGCTGCAGGGATCGGACTTCGACGTAGCCTGTATTTGCACGCCCAACGGGCTACACGCTGCCCAGGCCGTCGCCTGCCTCGCGGCGGGTCGCCACGTCGTGGTGGAAAAACCCCTGGCGCTGTCCGTGGCCGAGTGCGACGCCATCATCGCCGCCGCGCACCGTTACGACCGGCGGGTCTTTGGGGTCATGCAGAACCGCTACAGCCCCGCCTCCGCCTGGCTGAAGGAGGTGATCGACTCCGGAGGTTTGGGCCGCGTGCTGCAGGTCCACCTCGACTGCTTCTGGAACCGCGACGGACGGTACTATCTCCGGTCCGACGGGAAGCCGCACGCCTGGCACGGTGATCCGGCCCTCGACGGCGGCGTCCTCTTTACCCAGTTTGCCCATTTCCTGGACCTGCTGTGCTGGACCTTTGACGGCGTAAGCGTGGAGCACGCCCGCATGGTAAACCAGTGCCACTGCGAAATTCACCCCTTCGCGGATACCGGTATGGTGCATTTCTCCCTGCCCGGTGGCGGAGTGGGCACGCTAAACTTCAGCACGGTGGTATGGGACCGCAACTTTGAATCCACCTTTACCGTCATCGGCAGCCGGGGCACCATAAAACTCGGCGGGCAGTACATGAACGAGGTGCGGTATTGCCACGCGGAGCAGTTCACGGCACCCGCGCTCCCGCCCGGACCTGCCTCCAATAACTACGGGCCCTATCAGGGCTCGGCGGCCAATCACCACTTCGTGATCGAAAATGTGGTGGACGTCCTGAATGGACGGGCCGAGGTAGCGACCACTGCCGCTGAGGGGCGGGCCGTAGTGGACCTCATCGAACGCATCCATCGGGCATCACAGCCAGACTAAATCGGGGGTTCCGCCCCGTTGGCCTTCTACTACGGCGTGTTGCTGATATATGCGCCCTATGGCGTAGGCCTGTTCCCGGGGTACATCGAGGAGGCAAACGCCCAGCTCCTCCGGCCATCCCCCTTCCGGATCGCTGCCGGAGGCCGCCGTGAAGCTGAAGTTTCTGGCCTCCAGCAAGTGCAAAAGGGTGGCGTGCCGTTCCGCGTTTACGGCGGCCGGCAGTGGGGTGGAGTAGGGGTTGTAGGCGGTGAGGATCAGGTAGTGGTGGTGGCCCCGCTCGGTTAGCCAGGCGTCAAAATCAGGGTGTGGCTCGTCTATTTTAAGGTCGAAACCGTTCACTACGTAGACGGCATTGCGGTAGGCCCGCGCCAGTTGTTCGTCGGGGGAAGGTGTAGACTGATCCGGGGGAGGGGGTGGCATAACGTATTGCTGTGTACCTTTGCGGCCCCTAAAGAACCGGGCTGCGGCCGTCGGGTTGCCCCTTTTCATTTAAAAGACCCTGCTATGGAGATGGACAGAACTTCCATCATCGGTATCGTCCTCATCATGCTGCTCTTCCTGGGGTGGCAGTATGTGGCCGCTCCGAGTGCCGCGGAGATTGAACTGGAGCAGCGCTACCAGGATTCCATCGCCGCCCTCAGCGAAACCCAACTGCGTGCCCCGGAAGAACGGGAAGGGGAACCCGTGACGGTCGACCCATCCTCCCTTACCGACTCCGCCCGGGTGGCGCAGTACGGCGGCCGATTTGGTGCCTTTGCCGCTTCCGCGGTGGGAACCGACGAAGATGTGGTGCTGGAAAATAACCTGATCAAACTTACCCTCTCCACCAAGGGAGGTAGCATCCGCCAGGCTGAGTTGAAGAACTACGACAAGGTGGTGGAACAACATGGTAAGGAAGAAGTACACCTGCCCCTGTTGCTTCTGGAGGACGAGCAGAACAAGTTCGAGTACATCCTGCCCGTCAACGGCGTGGCGGGAGAGGGCGTACGCACCAGCGACCTTTACTTCACCCCCACCGTCGAAGGCAATACCGTCATCCTGCGGGCTGCGGTCGACGGCGGTGGTTACCTGGAGCAGAAATACACCCTGCCCGACGATACCTACCTGATCGACTACGACGTACGCTTCGAAAGGCTCAACAACGTATTGGCCAACACCAATGGCACCGTCCAGCTCTACTGGGAGAACCACCTCGACAAGATCGAGAACAACAGCCAGTACGAGGCCAACTACTCCACCCTGTACTACAAGCCGGTGGACGACGACACCGACTACTGCTCCTGCACCAGCGACGATACCGAGGAACTCGACGACCAGCCCCTCAAATGGGTGGCCGGCAGCCAGCAGTTCTTCACCTCGGCCCTGATTGCCGACGACCGCTTCAGCAGCGCGGTGCTCACCACGATCGCCGATACCGACCGGTTGCAGGACGACGAGCTCAAGGTGCTCATCTCCAATCTGAACCTGCCCGTCGGCAACTCTCCTTCGGAGACCTTCGGTATGTCGTTTTACGTTGGCCCGAACGAATTCGAGCGCCTGCGGGCGATTGGCTACGACCTTTCGGACGTGATCAGTTTCGGCTCTTCGATCTTCGGTTCCATCAACCGGTGGATTATCCGGCCACTGTTCAACTTCCTGTCGGGTTTCATCGGCAATATGGGCATCGCCATCCTCGTGCTGACGCTGCTGGTTAAGATGCTCGTCTACCCCCTCACCTACAAGATGCTGGTGAGCCAGTCCAAGATGCAGGTGCTCAAGCCCGAGATCGACAAGCTGAAGGCCAAGCACAAGGATGACGCGCAGGCCGCGCAGATGGAGACCATGAAGCTGTACCAGGAATACGGGGCAAGCCCGCTGGGCGGCTGTCTGCCGATGGTCTTGCAGATGCCGATCTGGTTCGCGCTGTACCGCTTCTTCCCGGCCTCCATCACTTTCCGGCAGGAGAACTTCCTGTGGGCCAATGACCTGAGTACCTACGACAGCGTGCTGCGGCTTCCGGAGTGGATCCCCTTCATGCAGGGGCACCTGAGCCTGTTCGCCGTGCTGTGGGCCGTCACGACGGTCATCTACGCCTACTACAACAGCCGGCACATGGACTACAGCGCCCAGCCCATGATGAAGTACTTCCAGTACATCATGCCGCTGGCGTTCCTGGGCTTCTTCAACAGTTTTGCCGCCGGACTGACGGCATACCTGTTCTTCAGCAACGTCTTCAATATCCTGCAGACCCTCATTACGAAGAACTTCATCATAGACAACGAGAAGCTGCGGGCTAAACTGGACGCCAACAAAAAGAAACCCAAGAAGAAGTCGGGCTTCAGTGCCCGCCTCCAGGAGGCCCTCAAGGAACAGCAGCGCGCGCAGGCCGCCGCCCAGGCCAAGAAGGGCAAGTAGGAACCCCGGGCCGGGAGTCAACCTCTGCCACCGGAAATGGCTTCTGCTGATGTACAAGCCTTTACCATGACCCGTTACGCAACCGGATTCCTCTTCTTTGTTCTGACCTTTTTCTCCTGTTCCCGCCAACCGGTAGGCGTGACCGGCCCGCCCAACCGCGCCCTGCCGCCGCCCTCCGTCACCGACCCGGCCCAGCCCGATCCGGTAGTGCAGGACGCCATCGCCGACCGTCCGGAAGCGGAAACCGTGGAGGGCCAGGCCCCTGGCATAGAGAACGCAGAGGCCATCCCCGACGCCGCTGCCGTGAAGGCCCGCCGCCGGGAGGAAGTACGTGCCCGCCGGCAGGCCATCGAGCAACCCCCCATCGAGTCAAATAAAACCGCCAAGATCGAGAACCAGGCCAGCGTGGGGCAGGCCACCATTGTCGACGAGGGCTACCGGGAAGAGGTGGCCGCCGACGCTACCGAAGCTCCCCTGATGTCCTTCCGTAAATCAAACTGCTACGGCGACTGCGAGGCCTATACCTTCGACCTGAAATCAGGTGGCATGACCTCCCTGCTGGTCGACCAGGGAAAGATCGCCCAGGGACTCTATAACCGGCAACTTTACTCGGTGGATTACGCGGACCTGAACCGGTCGATCGACAGCCTTCGGCAGCTTGACCTGGCTCCGGTGTATCCGGTCGACGAGGAAATACCGGCGGATATTCCTTACCGTTATCTTTCGATTCCAGATCGCGACGGCAATCCGCGCGAGGTGAAGGTGTACTACGGTGCCCCGCCCGCCCTGGAACGCTTCATGGACCGACTGGAAGTCCTCATCGACGAGCAGGCCTGGGAACGGGCCAGCCAACAACCAAGAAATAAGAACTAACTGATTTTATACACCACCCATTATGGCAGAAAATAAGGTAATCTTCTCGATGGAGCGGGTCTCCAAGACCTTCCCCGGAGCGAACAAGAAAGTGCTCAACAACATCTGGCTCAGCTTCTTTTACGGCGCCAAGATTGGCGTGCTGGGCCTCAACGGCAGCGGCAAATCGACCCTACTGAAGATCATCGCCGGCGTAGACAAGAACTACGAAGGCAACGTGGTATTCGACCGCAACTACAAGATTGGCTACTTGGAACAGGAGCCCACCCTCGACCCCACCAAAACGGTGCGGGAGATTGTGGAGGAAGGCGTACAGGAGACTGTCGACCTGATGAAGGAGTACGAGGCCGTCAACCTGAAGTTCAGCGAGCCCATGACCGACGACGAGATGAACAAGCTCATCGAACGACAGGGTGAACTGATGGAGGAACTCGAAAACCGTAACGCCTGGGAATTGGAGAACCGCATCGATACGGCCCTGGAAGCCCTCCGCTGTCCGCCCGATGAGGCCAAGGTAGACGTACTGTCCGGTGGTGAACGCCGGCGCACGGCACTGGCCCGCCTGTTGCTCAGCAACCCGGATATCCTGCTCCTGGACGAGCCCACCAACCACCTCGATGCCGAATCCGTAGACTGGCTGGAGCAGTACCTGCAGAATTTCCCCGGTACCGTCATCGCCGTTACCCACGATCGTTACTTCCTGGACAACGTGGCCGGCTGGATTCTCGAACTGGACCGTGGCGAAGGCATTCCCTGGGAAGGCAACTACTCCAGCTGGCTGGAACAGAAATCCCAGCGCCTCGCTCAGGAGGAAAAGCAGGAAAGCAAACGGCAGAAGACCCTCAAGCGGGAGCTCGAGTGGATCCGTATGGCCCCCAAGGCCAAACAGAGCAAGGGTAAGGCCCGCCTGAGCGCCTACGACAAGCTGGTCGGGGAAGAGGGCCGCGAGCGCGAGAAGAACCTGGAAATTTACATTCCACCCGGACCGCGCCTGGGCGACGTAGTCATCGAAGTCAAGAACCTGAAGAAAGGCTTCGGCGACCGGGTGCTCTTCGACGACGCCACCTTCACCATTCCCAAGAACGCGATCGTTGGTATCCTCGGACCCAACGGCGTGGGTAAATCCACCTTCTTCCGTTTACTGGTCAACGAACAGAAGCCCGATGACGGCGAGATCAAGATCGGCGACACGGTGGAGATCAGCTACGTGGACCAAGGCCACGCCCAGCTCAAGGATGCCAATAAAACGATCTACGACGTAGTGAGCCAGGGTCACGACATGATCGAGGTGGGCAATACCTCAGTCAACGCCCGAGCTTACCTGAGCCGTTTCAACTTTGCCGGGGCCGACCAGCAGAAAAAAGTAGGGATGCTCTCCGGGGGCGAACGCAACCGCCTGCAACTGGCCATGACGCTGCGCGAAGGCGGCAACGTCCTGCTGCTCGACGAGCCGACCAACGATATCGATATCAACACCCTGCGTGCGCTGGAGGACGCTCTCGACAGCTTTGCGGGCTGCGTTCTGGTGATCAGTCACGACCGCTGGTTCATCGACCGACTGGCCACCCACATCCTCAGCTTTGAGGATGAGGGCAACATCCGCTTCTTTGAGGGCAACTACAGCCAATACGAGGCTGCTAAAAAAGCCGAGCTGGGAGACGTAACCCCCCGGCGTCCGCGCTTCAAGAACGTGATCAATCGATAGTATCCAGAATGTACCACTCTATGTCTTCGAGGGGCGGCCGCCGGCCGCTCTCCTCGGGGGCGTAGTAGGTCGCCAGGTAATCCAGGATGGGCCCTTCCTGCGCGCCGAGATCCCAAAGCCCCTGCTTTTCCTGCATCCAGTGGATCATCTCCAGCCAGCCTTCCCGCGTGGCCCGGTTCTGGGTCACCAGTTTAGCGCTGTGGCAGGCCAGGCAATTCCCCTTGACTAGCAGGTAATCGCCCTCGGCGATCAGTCCGGTATCCATGTCCAGCCCATCCACGATGCGTGAGGGTTTAGCCACGGTGGGTTGGGGTTCCGGTTCCCGGTCGAATAGCAGGTAGCCCACTCCCGCGAGGGCGATCAGGGCAACCAGGATAAGGACGTAGCGCAGTTTTCGGCTCATGTTGCTCACACTACTTTTACGGCAATGCGGTGACAGGCATTGTTCAGGTAGCCGCGCGGGTTCCAGCCCGGCAGTACCATTGGCTGCGCGCGGCCGTCGGCGTCGGTGGCCCGGGCCCAAACCTCGTAGTAGCCGGCCTGGGGGAAGGTCACTTCGGCGGTAAATCGCTGCCAGGCGAAGCGGTTGGCCGGGGACTGGAGCCGACAGCGCGACCAGGTGCTGCCGAAGTCAATGCTGTAGTCCATACGGGCAACCTCCGAACTGCCGCACCAGGCGTGGCCGCCGACCGACAGCGGTACCCCCTGTTCGATGACGGCGCCCGTCCGGGGTGAAGTGATGAGCGATTTTACCGGCATCTCCAGGATAATACACATGTCCTCGTCGTCGACCGCGGTGCCCGGCGCCACCGGTTCACAGGGAACGCGGTAAGATTGTCCCTCCATTTTCTCGCCATCGTGTACGCGGTCACGCACCGCGATCTCCGAGAGCCATTTTCCGGAACAGCTGGCCGGGTACCCCCCGAAGACCAGCCGTAGCGGGTATCCGTTGAGCAGGGGCAGGGGCTCATCATTGAGAGCCCAGGCGATGAGGCTTTCGTCTTCCAGTGCTTTGCTGATGGGCACGCCCCGGGAAATGGGAACCTTATCCGGGTCGCCACTCAGGTGCGTATCCTTGCCGTAGTAGCCGATGTAAACGGCTTTGCGGGGGTCGTATTTCGCGGCTTCCAGCACATCACGCAGACGCACGCCGGTCCAGCGGGGACATCCCACCGCGCCGTTGCCCCACTGGTTGCCCTTGGCGGGCGGACTGAACTCTTTACGGCCGTTGCCACCGCACTCCAGCGTGATCTGGTAGGTATGGGTGGGAAAGCGGCGGCGCAGTTCCGCGAGCGTGAAGGTCACGGGTTCGGGTACCGCTTCCCCCGTGATTCTGAGGGTCCAGTCGTCGGGCCAGGTGGTGGGAGTCTCAGGGAGCCCGCGGGGGACCAGCCCGTTGTTGCGGACGAACATCAGGGCGGCGGGCGTAACGCTGTCGTTCAAAAGATGGGGCGGAGTTTCGGCGTTGACCGGGCGGTCGTTAAGCACGGTAAGTCCGGGGTGCTTGCCGGGAAGCGGGTCCGCGTCGTCGAGGCCCAGCAAGGTAATGCCGGCGGGCAGGCGGGCGGCGTAGACGACGGGCAGACCGGCCAGCGTGAGGAATTTTCGTCGATTGAGAGAGGGCAGGATGGAAGGATTTTGGGCGTGGACAAGATAATCAATCCGTCAGATGGGCAACGCGGCATCCATAAGTGGAACGCGTATCTTCGCCGAAAATCAAGCTGTGAAGAAATCCCTGGCCCTGGTCTTTACGCTGGTGGGTGCCATTGCCCTGGCCGCCGGCGTCCTAGCCATTTTTAACCCCGGTCAACTTGCCCTAGGACAAAACGCCTGGGGCGTGGCGATCGTCGGGGTCATATTTTTCATCACCGGTATGGGTCTCTTGCGCTCCGTTGCCGAGTAGTCTGGTACCGGGCATCTATCGCCCTCCTTCATGAACTGGATCAAACGGATCATTCTCTTTCTGCTCGTTGCCTACGCGATCCTTTGCGCGGGCCTGTACGCGTTTCAGGAGAGCGTGATCTTCCGTCCGCGCCAGTTGCCGGCCGACTACGAATTCGGGGTGGGGGAGGAAATGACCCTGCATACCCCCGACGGGGTGCCATTGAACGTGCTGGCCTTTCAAAAGCCCGGGGCGGAGGGCGCTATCCTGTTCCTGCACGGCAATCGCGGCAGCAACCGCCGCAGCCTGCGGCAAACCGAAGGATTGGTGGACGCCGCGTACGACCTCTACCTGTTCGATTACCGCGGGTACGGCAAAAGTGGCGGCGCCATTGTCTCGGAGGAACAGCTGTTCGCCGACGCCCAGATCGTATACGATTCCCTGCGGGCACGCTACGCTGAGGAGAACATAATTGTCGTAGGCTACTCGCTCGGTACCGGTATGGCCAGCTACCTGGCGGCCAACAATCATCCCAGGCACTGCGTACTGGCGGCCCCCTACGCGAGCATCACGGCGATGAAGAACCTGTGGCTGTGGATGGTCCCGGATTTCATTCTGAAGTATCCGCTGAATACCCGCGAAAACGTGGCGCGCGCCAATTGTCCGGTGACGGTGCTGCACGGCCAGCAGGATGAACTGATCCCCTTTGCCATGGCCGAAGAGATCAAGGAAGCGGCGCCGGAGCGCGTAGAACTCATACCCCTACCGTCGTCGGGGCACCGGGGTGTTATATTAGACCCTCTGTTCACCGAAACAGTACTGCGGCTCATCAAGTGAGCCCTGCCTGCTCAAATCCATCTCCTTGAGAGTTCTACTGCTAGTCTGCTTAATTCTGCCCTGCTTGACCTGTTCCGACCCCCGGCCCCAGTACGATACGCTGGAAGATTATCCCGTATACCCCTACGCCGACCTGGGCGTCACCTATACCCCCGCTTCCACGACCTTCAAGTTGTGGTCACCGGCCGCCCAGGACGCCCGCGTAAAGCTGTACGCGGACGACCAACCCGGCACGTCGGCCCACGCCACGCTCGACATGAAGGAAGTTGACCGCGCCTGGACGGCCACCCTCCCGGAAGATCTGGATGGGACCTACTACACCTTCCAGATCAAACGCAACGGCCGCTGGTTGGCCGAAGCCACCGACCCCTACGCCCGCGCCGTCGGCACGAACGGACTGCGTGGCCAAATTGTCGACCTCTTTGACACCGATCCTCCGGGCTGGGCCAATGACCACCGTCCGGCCATGGGCCTGCCCACCGACGCCGTCATTTACGAATTGCACGTGCGCGACTTCAGTATCGACCCGGAGTCAGGCATCCGAAACAAGGGCAAGTTTCTGGGGCTGACCGAACGGGGAACGACGACCCCCGCCGGTGATACCACCGGACTGAGTCACCTGATCGAACTCGGCGTCACTCACGTACACCTGCTGCCGAGTTTCGATTTTCTGAGCCTGGATGAGTCCAGACCCGATTCCGCCCAGTACAACTGGGGCTACGACCCGCAGAATTATAACGTGCCGGAGGGCAGCTACTCAACGGATCCGGCGGACGGCAAGGTGCGCATCCGGGAGTTCAAGCAAATGGTCAAAGCCCTGCACGATGCCGGAATACGGGTGATCATGGACGTCGTGTACAACCACACGGGCAGCACCGACAACAGCAACTTCCAGTTGTTGGTCCCGGACTACTTCTACCGATTCCAGGAAGACGGCACCTTCAGCAACGCCAGCGGCTGCGGGAACGAAATCGCCAGTGAACGGCCGATGGTGCGCAAATACATTCGCGAGTCCCTTGAATATTGGGTAGACGAATACCACGTCGACGGCTTCCGCTTCGATCTTATGGGGATTCACGACATCGCCACCATGAATGACATCAGCGAAACCCTGCGCAGCATCGATCCCACCATCCTGCTCTACGGCGAGGGTTGGACGGCGGGCGACAGCCCCCTGAAGGAAAGCCTGCGGGCGATCAAGGCCAATACCTCCAGCCTAATCCAAATAGCGGCCTTCAGCGACGACCTGCGTGATGCCCTTAAGGGGAGCGTCTTCGAGCACGAAGAAAGGGGTTTCGTCAGCGGAGCCGACGACCTTGCGGAGTCCGTCCGCTTCGGAATCGTGGGCGCCACCCCGCACCCCCAGATCGACTACGACAGCATCAATTACAGTGATTCTCCCTGGGCCCCCGAGCCCACGCAGTGCGTCAACTACGTCAGCTGCCACGACAACCACACCCTGTGGGACCGCCTGGAGATCAGCAACCCCCGCGACCCGGCCTGGCTCCGGGAACGGATGCAACGACTCGCGCTGGCCACCGTTCTGACATCCCAGGGCATTCCCTTCCTGCACGCCGGGACCGAGTTCCTGCGCTCGAAAGGGGGCGATGAAAACAGCTACAAGAGCAGCGACGAAGTCAATGCCATCCGGTGGTCGGGTAAACGCGAACACGCCGATACCTACCACTACGTGCGCGATCTGATCGCGCTGCGCAAGGCCCACCCGGCTTTCCGGATGGGAAAGAGTGCCCTGATCGCCCGTCACCTCACCTTTACGGAATCGGATTCGGACGACGGTCAACTTATCAGCTACCGCATACAGGATGCTCCCGGCGACCAGTGGTCGGATATCTTCGTGGTACTGAACGGCGATCCCGCAACCCGACGTATCGAACTGCCCGCGGGCAGCTGGCGACAGGTGGTGGATGGCGCTAAGGTAGATCCCACCGGCCTCCAGCGATCTCCATCGGAAGGGGAAACCGAAGTAGCCGGGGTCAGTGCCAACGTCTTTGTCCGTCAGGTGAGTCGGTAACCGTTCAGCGCCGGGGCGGGACCCCGCCCCCTACCACCCGGTCGGTCCCCAGGTAGCGATTTTCTGCCGTCTGGTACCAATGCCGGACAGCTGGCAGCCGAAGCCCGGCCACTTCCGTTTCGTCCTCCAGTAGAATGTACTCACCCGTCCCCGGACCCTCCGCGGCGTGATAAAAGCGGTAACCGCTCAGGGCGAAGGTCTCGGGGTCAAAAAGGAAGAACCACACGTCGCCACCGGCTTCGGGGGTGTAGCGGACTTCCAACTCCAACAGCTCCCGACCGTCATACCATACCCGGTGGACCTGGGGCTGAAGGAGCGTACCCGGATCGGTCAGTTTCATAGGGAGACCCCACAGGTAGCCGTAATAGTCGCGCAGCACCTGGGTCCGTTCCCGGGTGAGGTGCCGGGCCCGTCGCAGAGAATCCGGCAGAGCCGACTGCCCCAGGTAGGTGTACCTAAAATCGTTTCCGGTCAGGCCCAGGGTGAAGCGTTCGCCACCCGATTGTTGCTCGATAGAAAAATAGCTGGCAACGGGAGACAGCGTAAACTCCGTCAGGCGGGTATCGTCGCCCGGTCGTGATTCCGCCAGCGTCAAGGTATAGGCCAGTTTTCCCCAGTTACCGCCCGGATCGTGGTAGGCGATGCTGCGCGCCAGGAGGCTGTCGGGCGAAAAATCGACCGGCCTCCGTGTCCACTCCCGCAAGGTGTGTTCGTTCATGCGTACGTAATGATCGTTGCCGGCATCCCGGGCGAGGGCCAGGCTCGTTCGCAGCAGTTCGAACGCCAGCGAATCGTTGCCGATTTCACGTTCGATAAGTGCCTGGCGCCGCGTGCGCCCGAACTGTGGTCCCGTGGCCGCGGCCCAGCGGTCGATCCAGCGCTTGGCTTCCGGCAGGTTGCCGGTCTCGAGGTAATAGCGCGCGGCCTCGTAATAGTCGTTGGGATCCTGGGCGGGAGAAAGGTGACTGGCCGCTTCCCGGGCTACGCGGGCGTCGGTGTCGACCGCGACAGGCAGGCGAACGCGGTACCACTCCCATTCAAGTACTAGCTCCGCACCACCATGGCCCACATTCATCCACCGGTATTCGAGGGTTTCCGTACGCTGGTCTAATCGCTCGGCGGAGGTTTCCACGCGCAATACGTCGTCTGCCGCGGTGTAGCCTTGTGCTCCCCAGCGGTCGGTTTTACTGTTCAGAATCCAGGTCCAGTTGCCATCCTGTCGGGGGATGACGTACAGGGAATAGGTTCCTGCACCGATCGGATATTCCGCGATCGTGACGGGGGTGGAAAAATGCAGTAATGAATTTTCGTTCGCGCCCGCCCGCCATACCTCATCGTAGGGGATGAGGTGACCGAAGATGAGCCGGTTGCGTACCGATGGCCGGTGGTAGCTTACCGTCATATCCGTGTAGCCGACGGTCACCGCGACGGAGGCCGCCTGGCTAGCGGGGGGTGCCGCGAACTGGGTGGTAGCCCGGGCGGGGAGCAGCAAAAAAAGCAGTACAGGCAAAAAATGCCCGATCCAGGCTGGAAACTGAGGGGTATGCATGCGCCTAAGTTACGCGAGGGGTGACATTCGTCTATCTCCCGTTGACGAACGCCAGGGCACGCTCGTCCATTCCGTTATAGTCCTTGCCCCGCAGGGAAAAGCCTACGTGCCCGCCCTGGCGGGGTTGCTCCACCGTGATGAGGTCATGGCGGCGGGCCAGGTCCACCGGCGTGCAGGCGTCCGGTACGATGGGATCGTTAAGGGCGTTGACGATCAGGACGGGCACGGTGGTTCCGTCCACGTAGTGGCCGGAAGAGAGGTAGCGGTAGTAGGCATCCAGATCGTCGTACCCGCCGATTACGGCGGAAAAAGCCCGGTCAAAATCCCGCCAGACCGAGACGCGGTCCAGTGCGCTAAGGTCGACCAGGCCAGGGTACTGGGCCTCCTTGGCGGCGATCTTGGCGGACAACGAACGGAAGAATTTGCGCTTGTAGACCCAGTTGTCAGGGCGCTCGAGACTATCCACGCTGTGCTGGATAAAGCAGGGTGCCGAAAACGCTACGCCGTGAGTAACCTGCGGGGGTAGGGATTTGCCCAGCGTACCCAGGTACTTCAGGGTCAGGTTGCCGCCCATGCTGTAACCGACGAGCACGATTTGGTCGTAGCGCCCGGTAGCGACGGCGTGATCGACGACGGTTTCCAGGTCTTCGCTCTGTCCGTGGGAATAGAGTTTGCGCGTACGGTTCATCTCTCCGGAGCAGCTGCGGCAATTCCAGGCCAGCGCGTGCCAGCCGTGTCGGGCGAAGTAGTGGGCCGCGCTGGCGATGTAGGCCCGCTGGCTGTCGCCCTCCAAGCCATGGCTCAGGATTACCAGTTGCCGGCTGTCGGAGCGGTCCAGCCAGTCGAGATCCAGAAAATCGCCGTCCGGGGTGTCGATACGCTCACGTCGATAGTCGATGGCAACCTGAGCGAAAAGGTGGGGCACGATGGTTTGGTAATGGCCGGTGAATCGTTGGATCATAGGAATTAAGCGCAGGCGGGGGGTTATGGCGGAGCGGGTGCAATGGAAACCAAAGGAGCGCCGGGTAGTTTGGTTGGGGAAGAAGGGCATACGTCCTTTTGCGTTGTGATGGCCAAAATTCCAGTCCCGTGAAGTACCCACTCCTATTGCTGTTCGCCCTGTTGCTCGGCACCCGCGCGCCGGCGCAAACCCTTTCCTCTTCTACCTACGGCGAAACCGTTTCCGACCATGCGCTGGAAGCGAAGCGGATCCACCATCAGAAGCGGGCCATGCTGCTCCTCGGCGGCTGGGCGGTGGGCAATATCGGACTGGGTCTGGCACTGCGCGGAAGCCGGGTAGGGGAGGCCCGGCGCTTCCACGAGATGAACGCGATCTGGAACACGGTAAACCTCGGCATCGCTGCCCTGGGCTACCTCTCGGTGGCCCGCGAGGACCCTGCTGCGCTGGATGCATTCGGGAGCCTGGCGGAGAACCACGGCTTGCAAAAGGTGCTGCTCTTCAACGCGGGGCTGGACGTCGCCTACGTGGTGGGCGGCATGTACCTGCGGGAAAGAGCGCGCCGCCCGGACGTCGACGCGGATCGGCTCCGGGGCTACGGCAACAGCGTCCTGCTGCAGGGAGGATTTCTGCTTGTTTTCGACCTGGTCAACTACTGCATTGCCGCCGGGCGGGACGCCGACTACGCGCCGCTGCTGGGGCCCACCTCCGAAGGGATCGGTCTGACGCTTGGCTTTTGACAAACAAAAGCGCCCCGCGCCGGGAGTCCGGGGCGGGGCGATAAATAACAGTAGGTTAGGCGTTTACCCTAGCGTTCCGAAGAGGCTGAGGTGTTCATTTCTTTGTTCTGGCGAACCAGGTTATTGAGGATGGATTCGGCCGTATCGAAGTACGAATAGACGAGCTCCTTTTGCTCGGTGAGCATGAGGTCGGGACGGATGCCATCGGCGATCTCTTGCAGCTTTGCA
The DNA here is from genome assembly GCF_004803465.1 of Neolewinella litorea. GTDB lineage: Bacteria > Bacteroidota > Bacteroidia > Chitinophagales > Saprospiraceae > Neolewinella > Neolewinella litorea. The sequence continues at coordinate 41,951 of NZ_SRSF01000013.1, forward strand.
ATGGATTCCTGGGGAGCATCAAAGCGCTCGGCGGCAATTTCCCGGAAGAGTCCGGCGGTGCGGCTCAGGGCTTCAGCGGCGTAGTCGGCGTGCTGGTCACTTTGCCAGTCGCGCTGCATGGCGGCGGCCTTTTCGAGGATCAGTCCCTTGGTGGCAGTAAAGTTGCCTACGGAGATTCCTTCGGCGTTCTTCATGGCTTCCACGGCGTTGAGCAGCTTGGTCAGTCCGTCGGAGATAAATTGGTGGTCGAGGGATACCGAGCCGTCAATATTGACCGATTTCCACTGGTTAAAGGCGTCCAGTTCGCGCTGGTAGGCCACGTAATTAGGCTCGAGCACGACCAGGGTGGGGACGCTGCGGAGAAGGCGGATGCGGTCGACACGGTCCTGAAAGGCTTCGTCAAGCGAGATGAAGCGCAGGGCGTTCAGCGGTCCGATCTCGTCTTCGAGCCGGTCGAAGTAGTCTTTCTTCAGATCCATGGCGGCAATGTCGAGTTCCCAGTATTCTTCGATAAATTCGCCGGTTTCGGAGCGTTCATCCTCGATGCTGTCGTCTTCGGCCATCTCTTCGTGGTACTTCTTGATGAGGTTGCGGCGACGGGCGGTGATGGCTTCCTTGTCGCGCTGGTAATCGTTGAAGATGGGATCAAAATCATTGATCTCTTCCTCAGTGAGTTCCAGGGCCTCGATCACCGTCTTGCGGAAATCGATCGTCAGGCGGGTATTCATCATGCGCTCAAAGGCACTGTTGTCCAGTTCTGGCTGATCGATATCGGCCTGCATTCCGGGTTTGGCCATCTTGTCCTGAGAGCGGTCAATGCGCTGATCGATCTCCTCCTGGGCAAAGGCCGGTAGGCTGAGGGCGAAAGCAAAAAGGAAGATCAACAGGTTTTTCATTCGGGTTGGGGTAATCATATTTAATATATTGTTTTTCAGTGTGTTAATTCACTTGATCTACTATGTAACAAGAGCACCCGGGGGCATTGTTCGGTACCTTTCCCGCTTTCCGGGTGGGGGGAATTGGTCGGCCGGCACCCCGACCGTACCTTGCGGATAACTTGTCTCTTCCGAAACTCGTTACCTTTCGAAACCCATCGGCGGCGTATTCCGTGAAAGCTTTCTCCACCCTGCTCCTGCTCTTCCTGGTCACCACCCTGGGCGGGCAGGCCATGCGCATCGAATACTTCACGGTGACCGACGGCCTGAGCACCCGGGACATCAATGACCTGCACATCGGCGACGACGGCTACCTGTGGGTAGCGACGATGGACGGACTGAATCGCTTCGACGGGCACGGCTTCGTCTCCTTCGGGCAGGGCCTCGGTAATGAGCCCGGCCTGAGCCGCGGGGCTATCGAGTCGGTGCGGGCCGACAACGACGGGCACCTGATTCTTACCTTCAACGATTTCTACGGATACTTCGACCGTTTTGATCCGCGTGACTTTTCGGTCGAGCAGGTACACATCGTCCCGAGTACGGGCGTGGTCGGTTTTCCCCGGACGATCGTGACGGACCAGTTCGGGCGCACCTTCGTGGTGGCCATCGGGCAGGCCGGTACGATCATCTACGAGTATACCAACAAGGGCTTCCAGGCTATTTACCAACAGCCCGACGACGGGTGGCTCACCTTCGCACCGCGGATCGAGTTGCTGCCCCTGAGCAACGGACAATTCTTGCTCTACGACGACGAGCACGGTTTCCGACACCTTTCCGCGAACGGCGACCTGCTCAACACCTTCTTCCCCCCCCGGAAAGGCCAGCGGCGGCTGTACACTATGGCCGAGGGACCGGACGGATACGTCTACCTGAGTTTTCGCGACGGTTACCCCCTGTACCGGTGGTCGCCCCAGACGGTAGGCGACCCGCTGCCCGTACCCGATCTGGATTCCGGACTGCATTATACCAGCATTTTCCGCGACGAATTGGGGCAGTTGTTGCTGCTGGGTACGGAAGACATACTCGGCAAGCAGTACCCCGACGAGTACTACCTGGTGGATACCGCCGGCCGTTTCCAGTTCTTCGAACGGGAACTGCCGACCAACCGCCTGGTGACCAGCATCGCGGCGGTAAACTTCAACGAAACGGCCTACCTGGGTCTGCGCGAGGGCCTCGGGGTGATGGAGCGCTACGTCAAGTCGATCGGGAACTACCTCAACGACAATACCAACGAACTTTACCACAGTCCCGTGCAGGGCATCGCCGAGGATTCCGCCGGTACGGTGTACGTGGCCGACGCCAGTGGTTCGATTTACACCATGGCCAGAAACAGCACGGATTTGGTACCCTTACCGTTGCAGGATTCCACGGGGACACGCGTAGAAATGCGGGAGATTCGGCAGCTCATCTACGACCGGATCCGCAATGCTATCTGGGGCGTGGCCCAGCCGACCGGAATGGGCAAGGGCGGACTGCTACTGCGCTACAACGTCGGCACCGGGATCACCGAGACCTATGCCTCCACCTATCCCCTTATGTGCCTGGCCATGAACCCGCAGGGCACCATTTACCTGGGTGCCACCGACCCCCGGAAGGTGGGCTTGCTGCTGCAGTACGATGAGCGGACCGGCGGCTTCGCCGAACTCGTGGATCACGAAAGCAATGCCGTACGCCTGCGGGGCTTGCGCATCCGGTACCTCTACCATTCGCGCGGCGGACAACTCCTGCTCGGAACCCGGCAAAAGGGACTGATCGGGTACGATCCGGCAACCGGACGCTCCACGGTATACAGCCAGCTTGATTCTACCGAACAGGCCACGGAGATGAACGCCCTGACCATCAACTGCATCTACGAGGACGTGGGGGGGAAGTGGTGGCTGGGCACCGACGGTGGCCTGCGCATCATCGACCCCATCAGCGGCACCGAGCGGAGCTACGGCCGGCAGGACGGCCTGAGCAGCAACACCGTTGTGGGCATCGTTCCGGATTCCACCGGCGGGTACTGGCTCTCTACCCACAACGGCCTCGTCCACCTGCCCGACGACCTCGACAACGGAACTTTCCGGCGCTACTACATGGAAGACGGACTGGCCACCGACGACTTCAACCCCTATTCATTCCTGCGCGACCGCAGCGGCCGCTACTTTTTCGGGGGGGACAACGGGCTATCCGTCTTCCGCGACGATGACCTCAGCGTGGAGTCGGCCGGCTCGGACGTGATGATCACCGAAGTAGTGATCTACGGCCGGGGGGAGAACCGCACCCTTAGCCGGAACCTAGACCAACTCACCGACATCGAGGTGAAGGCCAGCGAGAAGAGCATCGCTGTATCCTTTGCACTGCCCGTCGGCCAGCGCCCCAGCCTCACCCAGTTGCGCGTCAAACTCGACGGCTTCAACGAGAAATGGCGCGAACTGCGCAATGAGCGTACGGTACGCTACAACAACCTGCCTTCCGGCAACTATAAGTTGCTCGTCCAGGCTGCGGGAGCCAACGGCAACTACGGTGACCAGATGCTGACCCTCAACATTCGGGTGCGGCAGTACCTCATTGAGCGCACGTGGTTCCAGTTTCTGATCGCTACGGTGATCGTAGGCCTGTTCTTCTTTATACTGCAGGCCAAGCTGCGGGAACGACTGCGCAACGAGCAGCTGCGCACCCAACTGAGCAGCGATATTCACGACGAAGTGAGTGGTTTGCTGGCCGGCATTACCCTGCAGGCCGAGTTGCTACAGAACCGGACGGACGATGAGAAAATGCGCACCCGCTTGCAGACGGTCGGGGAGGCGGGCCGTAATGCCATGTCCAAGATGAGCGACGTGATCTGGAGCATCGACAGCCGCCGCGACAACATCGGTAACCTGCTGCAACGTATGCAGGAACACGCCGACGAAGTACTGCTGCCACTGGACATCCGCTACGATTTTTCCGCCAAGGGATTCAACATCGAGCGGGAACTCCCGGGCAACGTACGGCAGGACCTTTACTTTATCTACAAGGAAGCAATCAACAACATCGCTCGACACAGCAATGCGACCTACGTCGAAATTGAGCTCGAGCAGTATGCCCAGACCTTCGAGATGTTTATCCGCGACAACGGTAAAGGGAAACAGAGCGAGGAGTTCCCGGTCTACACCAGTACCCGTTTCACGCCCAAGAAAGGGCAGGGGAAAGACAACATGCGAATGCGCGCCCAGCGGCTGCGGGCCGAGCTTACCATTGACGACCGCGCCGGCTACACCCTGACCTTACGTATGCGTCGGCTGGCGTAATACCGCTAGCCCCTACATCCCCGGTAGCCACGCCAAACAGGTAGGACTGGGAACCTTGCGTACGACGTGATTCAGCCGCAGTCCACCGCCCGCACCGATCTGAAACACGCCGATGCTGTGGTCCTTTAGGTTGGCCGATAACAACCACTCATTGTCCGGGCTCAATAAAATGTCCCGTGGGCGTACCCCACCGCTGGGTACCGTATCCCGCAGTTGCAGGCTGGTTTTGGCCAGGTCGAGCCGCAGGGCGGAAATGACGCTGTAGTTTCTCTCGCTGGTGTAAATGTTCTTTCCCGCCCGATCGATCCGGATGGCGGCACCACTGGTGCCTTCCACCGCGCGCTCCGGTAGAGAGGGAAGGTCCAGGACCAATTTCGGAGCCGATTCGCGTAGGTCAATCAAGGCCACGCGCCCGCGGTACTCAAAATTGACCATCAGGTATTCCCCGGAGGGGTGCAGGGCCAGGTGCCGGGGACCGGCGCCAGCTGGGAAGTCAACCGCCAGGTCGGGCCGTTGGGTAAGTCGCCCGTCGGCCGCCCGGTCAAACACCCGCAGACAGTCCGAACCCAGGTCGCTCAGGTAAACCCGTGAGCGGGACGTATCGAATACGGCACAATGTGCGTGCGGCGCGCGGTTCTTTTCCTCCAGTTCGATGCGTTGCAGCGGCTCCCCGATGCTTCCGTCGGGTTCCAGCGAAAAGACGTGTACCGATCCGCTGGTGTAGCAACTAGCGATCAACGTACGATCGGCCAGTGCCACGTGACAGGGGTGATCGCCGTGGAGCCCGGCGTCGCTCAGTTGTTCAAAAACGACCTTGTTCCCCTTGCCGCGCTGCAGCCGGAAGGCGGTTACGCCCGGGTGTTCTTCGTTCAGGCACTCGCGCACGCCGTAGACGATCTTCCGGGAGGGATCGGTGCAGAGATAGCTCGGGTTGGTGGTCCTGGCGTGGCCGCGGTATTCGAGGCTGCCGTCCCTGGGCGAAAAGTCATAGGCGGAGATACCGCTGGCTTTACCCGGGGCGTCCTCGGACATGGTGACGGTGTAACCGCCTACGATCAATAGCATAGTAGTGCGTTTCGGCCGGGTGGGCTACCGAAAATCGATATCCTCGCCCCCAAACATATCGGCCAGGATATCCCGGAAGTTCAGACTATTGTGCAGGGCTTCCTTATTCAGTACCTCCATCTCGGCCAGACCCTGGAGTACGAGCTCCATGTAGAGGTAAGTCTCGGCTTCCGACAGTTTCTCATCGATGTGACCGGTGACGAACTTGCGCAGGCCGGCAACTTTATCCAGCGCCTCGCGGTAATCCTGGTTACTCCCGTCGTTGAGCAATTCAACCACGTGGCCGCCGCTGAAGAAGGCGCGAATGATACCGTAGGGATCGCTCTCCCCCCGGCCGTCGGCCGCCACGTCTCCCGGATCGGGGAAATGGGCGAGGAATGAGGTCTTGATGGACTGACCCAGCAACTTCATTGCTACGCCATAGGCGCCTTCCTGTTCTCCTTCGTAGACCAGCTCCACCTTGCCGGTGATGGCCGGTACCACCCCCCAGAAATCGGTGATGCGGGCCACGGTGTGCTCGTCGCCGTTGATCAGTGATCTTCTCTCGGCGGTCGAGACCAGGTTCTCCAGGGCCGTAATACTCAGGCGGGCGGACACCCCGGACTTCTCGTCGATGTACTCGCTGTCGCGGGCAGCAAATGAAAGTTGCTCGAGCATGACGTTGAGCAACTCCGGTACCTCCACGCGGTCACGCTGCTCGTCGGCCAGCGTTGCTTCCTGCGCCGTGATGCTCCGGGCGATCTCCACGGTCTTTGGATAGTGGGTGAGGATCTGGCTTTCGATGCGGTCCTTAAGCGGGGTGATGATGCTGCCGCGGTTGGTGTAGTCTTCGGGGTTGGCCGTGAACAAGAACTGGATGTCGAGAGGGAGGCGCAGCTTGAAGCCACGGATCTGAATATCCCCTTCCTGCAGGATGTTGAACAGCGATACCTGGATGCGGGCCTGCAGGTCGGGCAGTTCGTTGATCACGAAGATGCCCCGGTGTGCCCGCGGTACCAGGCCGTAGTGGATTACCCGCTCATCGGCGTAGGTGAGGCGGAGGGTCGCGGCCTTGATGGGGTCGACATCCCCGATCAGGTCGGCCACCGACACGTCGGGCGTAGCCAGTTTCTCCACGTAGCGGTCGCTGCGGTGCCACCAGTCGATGGGCGTGTCGTCGCCCATTTCCTTGATCAGGTCGGAAGAAAAGCGGCTGATCGGCGCCAGGGGGTCGTCGTTGAGTTCGCTGCCGGCTACCACGGGGACGTATTCATCCAGGAGGTTGACCAACAGACGGGCAATACGGGTTTTGGCCTGCCCCCGGAGCCCCAACAGCAGAACACTGTGGCGGCTCAGGATGGCCCGCTGCATATCCGGCAGCACCGTATCGTCAAAGCCGAGAATGCCGGGAAAAACTTCTTCTTTCTGCTGTAAACGCTGAATCAGGTTGTCGCGAAGCTCCTGCTTTACACTGCGGGGGGTGTAGCCGGACGCTTTCAGCTCACCGAGGGTTTTGGCCTGGGCCATAGATAGCTTGGTTGTCGTGGGGAAAATTGTTAAACGGCTGGCGCTACGATTGGTTGCACCCCATGCGGGCTACCTGGCGCCGCCCCGGCGACCAGACAAAATTCACCCATTATTTCGACGGTTTCGGCGACGCCCGGTACCGCAAAGTGGCCCAAAATGGCTGATTCCCTCAGTGTCGAAGTGTGCCAATTATAGAACAAAATCCTGCGCCTACGAGGAAAGAAAAAAATTATTGCGTATTGTTGAAAAAAAACGTATATTTAGTTAATTTTATAACTGACTACAAAACTATAGCACTATGGATACTTTTGCTTTAGCCCTGATCTGTATGCTGATCCTGGCAACCCTATTCCTCATCGGATACACCGTTTACCGTCTCATTGTCGGTATCTCCACCCCTGCTCACTAAACCTCGATCTATCACAGCATCTCTACTAAACCGATTTAGTTTTATCAAACCGGGAACGCCGCACGCCGAAAGGCGGGTGGTCAGTTCCCGGTTTGTCATTTGGCCCCTTCCCGGTCGTTTATTACGCCGATTCCCACTTGATCTCCTCCACCCCAGCCGTATGAGCCAGATAGCGTGACAGTACGAACAGGTAATCGCTTAGGCGATTCAGGTATACGATCACCGCCGGGTCTACACCCTCTACTTCTACGGACCTCCGCTCCGCCCGCCGGCATACGGTGCGGGCCAGGTGAGCGAAACTTACCGGCGGGCTTCCCCCCGGCAGTACAAAATGGGTCATGCGCGGCAGGGCGGCATCCATTTCATCCATAAATTCCTCCAGCTGCGTCGCCGCCGATTCCGGTACGCGGTAGCCTCCATCCGGTCGGTCGTCGGCCAGGGCGGCGCCGAGCGCGAAGAGTGTCTTTTGTTGTTCCAGGATCTGGGCGCGTACGCGGGTGCCGGGCTCGGTGGAAGGGCCGACGTGGTCCCGCAGCAGGCCCAGACAGGCGTTCAATTCGTCAATGGTACCGTAGGCTTCTACCCGGGGATCGGACTTGCTGACCCGGCGCCCACTGAACAATCCGGTTTCGCCACGGTCCCCGGTTCGGGTATAGATTTTCATCGGTCGGCCTGGTTTTCCAGCCGGGCGATGCGCTTGTACAGCTCCGGCAGGCGGGTGAAGAGAATGGAGCTCTTGATCCAGTCGCGGTAATTGTAGGCGGGAGAACCGGCCAGTGATTGGTCGGTCTCGCGGATGTGACGGGCTACCCCCGATTGCGCTTGAATATTGGTGCCATCGGCAATAGTGAGGTGCCCGGCGAATCCGACCTGCCCGCCAATCCGGCAATTGGCACCGATCTTCGTGGAGCCGGCCACGCCCGCCTGGGCGGCAATGACCGTGTTGTTCCCGATCTCGACGTTGTGGCCGATCTGAATCAGGTTGTCGAGTTTTACGCCCCGCCGGATGAGGGTTGATCCCATGGTGGCGCGATCAATGGTGGTATTGGCCCCGATTTCGACGTCGTCCTCGATGACGACGTTGCCCACCTGCGGAATCTTTCGGTAGTGGTTATCGCCGTCCGGCAGGAAGCCAAAGCCGTCGGCTCCGATCACCACGTTGGAATGCACGATACAGTCGTTGCCGATGACGCATCCGCGCAGGATGCGGGCACCGGGATAAATGGTGCAGTTCTCTCCTATCCGGACGTTCGGTCCGATGAACACCTGATCCAGCACCACCGTGCCCGCGCCGATCCGGGCCCCCTTGCTAATCACGGTGAACTTGCCGATGCGGACCTTCTCGCCGAGCTGGGCCCCGTCCTCTACCGAGGCGTGCTGGCTGATTTGCCGTACGGTGCGGGCCGCCTCGTCCTGTTGGTAAATCTCCAGCAGGCTGCGGACGGTTTCGTACACGTTCTCTACGCGGAGCAGGGTGGCGGGCACCTGTTCCTTGGGCCGAAATTCGTGACTCACCAGAACGGCGGCGGCCTCCGTACCGTATAGGTGATGCTCGTAGGCCGGGTTGGCCAGAAAGGTGATGTGGCCCTTGCCGGCCTCCTCTATCCGGGCCGGACCGGTGATTAACACCTCGGCGTCGCCCTCAACGACGGCACCGATCATCTGGGCTAGGGCCGCGGCGGATATTTGCATGGTGGGATAGGGTGGAAGCGTTAAATGATGGAGGGCAGGGCATCGGCGTCGTCGGCGGCCGGCGGATCGATGCGCCGGAGCACCTCGGCCTGGATCCGCTGCATCTGTTCAAACTGTTGCAAGACCGCGGCGCGAAAAGCCTCGTCTACGTAGGTCCGTAGATGGCCCATATTGCTGAGTCGTTCCCCTTTGCGGAAGCGGTAGATCTGGGTTACCCCCCCGAGTTCGAACTGAACTGGGTACCGACCGTCGTTTTCAAAGACGGTGATTTGCATTCGGGGATCCGGCAGTCTACCGATAATGCGCATGGTGAAAAGGCTTTCGGCAAAAGTAGGTAAAGCTTAGGCAATCCGTCTTGCCGGGGATCTACCACCCGGGAAGTCGACCAATCCGTTACTTTTGCGGCCAATGAACAGAATTATGATAACGGGGGCCGGCGGACAGTTGGGTCAGAAACTGATCGGCGCGGCCAAGGCACTGCCGCACGACTGGCGCATCTTCGCCTACAACCGCTCCACCCTAGATATTACTCGGTCGGAAGACATCCAGGCGGCCCTGGCCGAGGCACGACCCGACATATGCTTTAACGCCGCCGCCTACACGGCCGTCGACCGGGCCGAGGCGGAACCCGAAAAAGCCCACGCCATCAACGTAGACGGCGCGGGCCGTCTCGCCGCCGCCTGCCATACCGCGGGTACCGCCTTCGTGCACTTCAGTTCCGACTACGTCTACGCCGACGGTTGTAACCGGCCGTTGCTGGAAACCGATCCCACCCTAGGCACCAGCGTCTACGCGCGCACCAAATTGGAAGGGGAGCAGGAAGTGATGCTCCGTCACCCCGAAGCTTACGTCATGCGCACCAGCTGGGTCTACGCCGAGTACGGACAAAACTTCGTGCGTACCATGCTCCGCCTGGGGCGGGAGCGGCCGGAACTGGCCATCGTAGCCGATCAGATCGGTTCGCCCACCTACGCCGCTGACCTTGCCGCCGCGGCCATGAAGCTGGCTATCTCCGGCGAGGCCCCGGGATTGTACAATTACGCCAACAGTGGGGTCTGCTCCTGGTACGACCTGGCCAAGGCCGTTCACGAAATCGCGGGCATCGACTGTCAGGTCAGGCCTATCACGACCAGCCAGTATCCTACGCCGGCGAAGCGACCGGCCTACAGCGTATTAAATACCCAGAAGATCTCCTCCATCATCGGTACGCCCCGCCACTGGCGCGCCGCGCTCGTCGAGTGCATGGCCAAGATCCGGGCGCGGGAAGAAGGCTGAATCAGTGCTGGCGAATCCGGGTGCCGGCTCCTTCGCGGAGGGCTGCCAGGTTGCCAATGACCACCTCCCGAACGCCAGCATTGATGGCGGCGAAGGCGTTGTCCAACTTCGGTATCATACCGGCGGAAATCACCCCTTTCTCCCGGTAGTTGGCGTAGCTGTCGGGATTGAGTAAAGTGATTACCGATGCGGGATCGTTGATGTCGCGCAGCACGCCGGGCAGTTCGAAGCAGTATTGCAGGCTTACTTCATGGCCCACCGCGGCCAGGGCCTTTGCCACTTCGTTGGCGATCGTGTCGGCGTTGGTATTCAGGAGTTGCCCGCGCCGGTCGTGGGTAATCGGGCAGAGTACCGGGCGCAAGCCGAGCCGCAGCAAACCGTCGAGCAAGGCACCGTTCACCGCCAGGACATCGCCGGCATAGCCGTAATCGACCTTGCCCACCGGACGCTTGCGGGCCAGGACGGCGTTGCCGTCGGCACCGCTCAGACCGATGGCATTATTGCCGCGGGATTGCAATTGGGCAACGATCTCCTTATTGATCGAGCCGGCGAAGACCATGGTCACGATCTCAAGCGTGGTCTGATCCGTAATTCGGCGCCCGTCGATCATGCGCGGCGCGTGACCCAGTTCGGAAAGCACCTGATCGGCCCGCCGCCCGCCACCGTGTACCAGCAGGGAAGGGGTGAGGCCTTCGGCTATAAAGTCAAGGGCCTCGTGGAGGGTAGCCGGGTTATTGATGATGTTGCCACCGATCTTGTAGACTATCATACCGGCTATTCGTATACCGGCTCAACCGAAATGCCCTGCGCGCGCAGCAAGGCGATCACTCCGTGCTCACCCCCGAGGTGACCGGCGCCGACCGCATACATGGTAGGGGCGGTAGCGAGGCGTTCGATGATTTCAGGCACCCATGTCTGGTTGCGGCGGATGACCAGAAGCTCTTCAAAGTTGCCGTATCCCTGGCTTTCGGAGGTGATCAGCTGCGACATCTCCGCTACGGCGCGGGCCTTGTACATGGCTACCATCTGCTGCAACTGCCCCCCGCCCTCGGCCAGTCCCTCATCCATATCCGCGGCAATGGACTGGTACAGCATGTCAGCCTGTACCTGGTAGGGAATACTGTCGAACAGGCTAAGCTGGAACTCCAACGACTCCAGGCCGCCGACCGCCTTATCTCCGGCCCGGGCCACCTTGGCCAGCTCAGTCTCGTAATTTTTCATGCCACCCTCCCCGGTGCCGCCGCCGAAGGGGTTGCCGCCCGTCAGGTCCTGACCGACCATTGCGGACAAGAACATGGGTTTCATATTCTTGAACATGAAAAAGGGCAGGCCACTCTGGTTGAAGTAATTGGCCACGCTGTCGTACCGGCTGGGGGTAAGCAAATCCTCCAGGGTGGTGTCGTTGCGCATGGTTAGCTTGTCCATCAAGCCCAGCAAAACGGCCGGGTTCTGCATCTCGCTGGGGTCGATCTCGAAAAGCACGGCCTCAACGTCGTTCATGGAGCGGACCACGGAGCCGTCGAGAAAGTAATCAGCCTCCGGGATGATGTGAATCGTACCGAACAGGTAACTCGGCGCAAGGTCACCATCTGCGCTGATGCGCCAGAGCAGACTGGTATCCTCGGCAGTGGGGGCCAGAAATGCGGTGTTAGCTTCCGCCGTTGCGGTGGCCTGCGCGGAGATGGCCGCCACCGGCACGACTACGACCAGGGCCAGCAGGGAGAAAAGGGAAAGGTAGGAACGCATGGAACTTCGTCAAACGGCGGCAACGTGCCGCCGCGAATAAAAAGCCTGGCACCGCGAAAAGTTGATGACCCCAGCCGGGCCGACAGGGCCATCAAGCCTGGCGTACGCTGCCCGACTATGTTGAACCACAGAACGCGGCCCCCGGCCGCCAGCCCTGCACCCGCGACCGCGCCCACCCAGATTCGAGAGATCGCGGGATGGCGGAGCGAATAGTAATTCCGGAGCGTACCTTTGCGCAAATGCAAGACATCTTCGACCTGATTGGACGGATACTGCTGTCGTTCATCTTCTTTTTTGAAGCGTACGACTACTTCGCCTTCGAGCAACTCAACCGGCGGGCGATGACGATCTACGGAATAACGTGGAACCAGGATTTCCTGCTCTACGGCGCCATTTTCCTGTTGCTGTTTGGCGGTCTCATGGTCCTGCTCGGCTACCGAATGCGGTTGGGGGCCATCATGTTGCTCATCTACTGGGTGCCGCTCACCTTCATCGTACACGACTTCTGGGAGGAGGTGCCGGGTACCGAGGATTACCGCCTGCAGAGCCTCTTCTTCATGAAGAACCTGGCCATCATGGGTGGTCTACTCCTGGCGGCTACCCACGTGAGCGGCCGCTACCGGCTCCGACGGCTGTTTGCCACCACTCGGGTGCGGGGCTAGCGCAGGGAGCTTACAAACATCTCCATCATTTTCTTGAACACCGGATCGTCAAAGTCCTCGGCGATCACGTCAACCATTCCTTGCATCTCGTGATCGACGGCCTGCAGCAGGCCCCTGCGTAGGTATCGCTTGGTGCGACGGAAGACCGGGGGGTGGACCCGCATCAGGGTCCGGCACTGGGCCACGGCCCGGGGGATGACCTGATCCACCTCTACGGATTCGTTAACCAGGCCGATGTGCAAAGCCTGGTCGCTGTTGTACATCCGGGCCGATTGTACGTCGGCCCAGGCCCCCGCCTCGCCGCGGTAGTAGGCGTAGATGTCCGCCATCATGCGCGGAATCTGGAGGCTCATGTTGAATTCATTCATGCCCACCGTGTGCTTCTCGCCGCGCGCCATAATGCGGTAGTCGGCCGTCAGGGCCAGGATGGTGCCCCCCGCCGGCGCGAAGCCCGTAACGGCAGCGACGAACGGCTTGTCAAACCGGACCATAGTCTGCAGTGCGGCGAGGTAGGTGTGAAAGAATTCGCGCAAGCCCTCGCGATTGGAGGTGGCCAGCGTCATCACGTTGAGGCCGGCGCAGAAGCGGTTGGGCTGCCCCGCCAGGACCACGCCATCTACCGTGGCGTCGGACCCGAGTTCAAGAAAGGCGGTCTTCAGGTCGCGCGATAATGCGGTATCGATGGCGTTTACCTTGCCGTGGTCCAGGGTGATGGTGGCGAGGCGGTCTTCGATAGAGACGGTGAGGGTAGAATATTCGGGCATGGGCGGGGGGAATGGCGGTTATGGGGTAAATTTAACGGAACCAGGCGGAGAGTGGGGTAGTGCGGCCGCCTACCAATCCCCGCCGCCTCGTAAACCTTCCCCCCAAAACAGTTGTCCTAGCAACAAAGTCTTCGATCATGCCCATTTATCACCACCTCGGCCAGCTTCCGCCGAAACGACACACGCAGTTTCGGAAGCCGGACGGCTCGTTGTACCACGAGCAGCTGTTCGGCACCGTCGGGTTCGACGGGATGTCCTCGCTCATGTACCACGCCCACCGGCCTACGCAGGTACAGGAGATCCGGGGGAAGACCGATCTCAGCCCCAAGATCGCCGAGGAGAAGACCATCACCGCCCGCAAACTCATCGGCTTTGACGTGGCGCCCGAAGACGATTTCCTGCAAGCCCGCAAGCCCCTGCTCGTGAATAACGACGTGCAGGTCGGGGTGGCTGCGCCCCGGGAAAGCCTCCGCGACTATTTCTACAAAAACGCGGATGCTGACGAGTTGCTCTTCATACACCGGGGCACCGGCACGCTGCGTACTTTCTTGGGTAACATTCCTTTCGAGTACGGCGATTACCTGCTGATCCCGCGTGGCGTTATCTACCAAATCGATTTTGACGGACCGGACAACCGGATACTGTACGCCGAGTCCACCGACCCGATCTATACCCCAAAGCGTTACCGCAACCATTTTGGGCAACTACTTGAGCACTCGCCGTTTACGGAACGCGACTACAAGTTGCCTCGCGACCTGGAGACTCACGATGAGACCGGGGAATTCACGATCAAGATCAAAAAGCAGGGGATGCTGCACGAGCTCGTTTACGCGACCCACCCCTTTGACGTGGTGGGCTGGGACGGCTACAACTTTCCTTATGGCTTCAGCATCCACAACTTCGAGCCCATTACCGGTCGCGTGCACCAGCCACCGCCCGTTCACCAGACCTTCGAGACCAAATCGTTCGTGGTCTGTTCCTTTTGTCCGCGGCTCTACGATTACCATCCGAAGGCCATTCCCGCGCCCTACAATCACAGCAACATCGACTCCGACGAGGTACTTTACTACGTCGACGGCGACTTTATGAGCCGCACGGGCATCGGTCCGGGCTACCTGACGCTCCACCCCGGCGGGATTCCCCACGGGCCGCACCCGGGCACCTACGAGGGCAGCATCGGCAAAAAATCCACCGAAGAGCTGGCGGTAATGATCGACACCTTCCGCCCGCTGAAAGTGACGGAGGAGGCGGCGAGCATCGACGACGGCAAGTACTACAAATCCTGGCTGCCGCATGATTAAGCTGCTTACCATTCCTCCCGATTCCGACTTTACACTCGCTAATCTTCCCTTCGGCATTTTTTCCACGCCCGACCGGCCACGTCGGGCGGGCATAGCGGTGGGCGACGACATCCTGGATCTGGCCATGTTGGGCGAGTCCGGCATTTTCGATTTTGATGCTGCGGTGCTTAATCGACCGGTGCTCAATGATTTCATCACGTTGGGTAAATCCGTTACTTCAAGGGCGCGGTCGCAGGTGCAAGGCTGGTTGGAAAAGGAGCAGGGTAGTCCGGTTCAGGCCCGACACCTGGTACCGATGGCGGAAGCAACCCTTCACCTTCCGGTGCAGATCGGCGATTACACCGACTTCTATTCGAGTATCGAGCACGCCACCAATGTGGGCAGAATGTTCCGTGATCCCGAGAAGGCACTTTTGCCCAACTGGCGCCACCTGCCGGTGGGCTATCACGGTCGGGCCTCTTCCATCGTCGTCAGTGGCACGCCGGTGCGTCGGCCGGTCGGACAGCTTATGCCTTCCGATTCCAATCACCCGGTTTTTGAGCCCACGCGGCGACTGGACTTCGAACTCGAGATGGCTTTCGTGGTGGGCAAGGACTCCGAACTTGGCCGCCCCATTTCCGTCGGCGAGGCGGAGGAATATATCTTCGGCATGCTGCTCTTTAACGACTGGTCGGCCCGCGATATCCAGCGGTGGGAGTACGTACCCCTCGGCCCTTTCCTGGGCAAGAGTTTTGCCTCCTCGGTGTCCCCCTGGATCGTGCCGCTGGAGGCCCTGGCCCCCTTCCGCGTGGCCGGACCGGAACAGACGCCGGGCGTATTGCCGTACCTGCAGTCCGGGGGTGCCAACAATTACGACATCGACTTGCAAGTGCGCGTCAACGAAACGACGGTCTGTCGGTCCAACTTCCGGTACATGTACTGGAACATGCAGCAGCAACTGGCCCACCACACCAGCAACGGCTGCAACGTACGGGTGGGCGACCTCATGGCCTCGGGCACGATATCGGGGCAGACCCCGGATTCCTACGGCTCCCTGCTCGAATTGACCGAGAACGGGACGCGGGGCAGCTTTCTGCGCGACGGTGATACCGTTACCATGACCGGTCATTCCGGTTCGGGAAGCAGCCGCGTTGGATTCGGTTCGGTGGTCGGGCGCATCCTGCCCGCACGTAACTGATTATATTTTCATCCCAACCCCAAACTGAATCAATGACCCTCGACCCCAACGCACTGGATACCCGCGATCTCTATGCCTGCCTGTCTACCGCTGTTGCCCCACGCCCCATCGCCTTCGCTTCCACTATTGACGCGGAGGGGCGGGTTAATCTGAGTCCCTTTAGCTACTTCAACGTTTTCAGTACCACGCCGCCGATCCTGGTTTTTTCGCCGATCCGCCGGGGCCGCGACGGCTCCGCCAAGGACACCCTCAACAACGTCCACGCCGTGCCGGAAGTCGTCATCAACATCGTCAACTTCGCGATGGTGGAGCAGATGTCCCTTACCAGCACCGAATACGATACGGGAGTCAATGAGTTTGAAAAGGGAGGATTTACCGAAGTGCCGAGCGAATGCGTGCGTCCGCCGCGGGTTAAGGAATCGCCGGTTTCCTTCGAATGCCGTGTCGATCAGGTCATTGCACTAGGTGACGGCGGAGGAGCCGGCAACCTTGTAGTGGCCCGGGTGGTGAGGATTCACATTGACGAAAGCGTGCTCGACGCTGACGGCAAGCTCGATACCCGCAAGCTCGATCTCGTGGCCCGTATGGGCGGCAACGACTACTGCCGCGCCACGCCGGACAACCTTTTCGAAATTCCGAAGCCGCTGCGCACCCTTGGGCAGGGAGTCGATCAACTGCCCGCCCACATCCGGACAAGCACCGTTCTGACCGGCAACAACCTCGGTCGCCTGGGAAACCTGGAAAAAATGCCTAATTCCGAGCTCGTCGAGCAGGTGGCGATGCGGGAAGAGGTAATCCAGGCCCGCGCCGCCGGAACAGAGGCCGTACACGAACTGGCCAGAAAGTACCTCGAAAGCGGAGAGGCCGACGAAGCACTGGCTATCCTGCTGCACGCGGGCGAATAGCCCGAGCCATTTGGGTTGCTACCTTTGCCGGCCATGAAAATTACCCAAGACGACTTCTCGACGCTCCACCGCTTTCCTGTCCACTGGGGCGATATGGACAGTGCCAAACACGTAAATAACCTCGTGTACTTGCGGTGGGCGGAGACCGCCCGCGTGATCTACTTCACGGCTATCGGCGTGAATGCGGACTTTGCGCCGGGAGCCACGGGGGCCATCCTTGCCTACCAGGATTGCAAGTATACCTTCCCCATGACCTATCCGGATACCGCCCTGGTAGGGGTGCGCACCGCCGATATCAGCGACGACCGGTTCACGATGGAAACCGCCATTTTTTCCGAAACCCACGGGCGGCTTGCAGCAGTGACCCGGCAGGTCATCGTACCCTACGACTACGGTAAATTACAGAAGGCCCCCATGCCCGAAGAGTGGCTGGAGAACATTGCACGCCTGGGCTAGCCGGAACTTCGGTAGGACCCCGCCTGAAATAAAAAAGGACCGCTACCTCAGTAGCGGCCCCGAATAGGTTTATTTAGCTAGATCTGGGTATCAACGGGCGCGGTTCCCTTTGATGGGGTATTCTTCAAAAATATCGTCAACCAGGGCAACGATCTCGTCGGTGGTAGAACCACTGTAAATCGCGTCGGAGCTGATCCCCTTCCATACCGTGTTTTTGGTGGCCCGGTCGATCAGACTGACGATCAGGGTACCTTCGGTGTACTGGTAGGTATCGGTGTCATAACCGACGACGTTCCCGTAGTTATAGAAGTCGTTAAAGTAGTAATTGTTGTAGTAGGGGCTAACTGTACTTACGCCATAACTTCCGTAGGGGTAGGTGGCGTAGACTGGGTCGGTGGTGGTTTCCGTTTCCCGGTCCTTTTTGACGCTGATCAGCACCAGCAGATCCGGGTTGTCGCGGTTCAGCTTATAGCCCTGGTCTTGCATTTGGGTGTTGACCGTCTCGACGATGCGCTGGTTGACTTCATCCTGATTCACATTGCTGTTTCGTAGTTCAATGTCCGCGTTCGGCAGGTAGGCGAAAGTCTGATACTGGCTCAGGTCGGCCTCGGTAGGTTGGGCGGTGGTTACTTGCGGGCCACAACTGACGAGCAGGGCAGCGATAAGGACCACTAGGATTGAGGTAATGTACTTCATGGGTTGGTTTTTCGGGTTTAGGGTTAAAAGGGTCATTCGGTGTGTCTTTGGAACACGTAAAACGGCTAGGGTGTTCTGAATCAGGCGGTTATGTCGGAGGTCCGGAAAAAAGCAGCGGCGGCACCCCCGATCGGGGTGCCGCCGCATTCCAATGATGGATGACTTACATCGGTACTAGTTGATTTCGATGTGGCGGGGCGGCTTTTCCCGGGCATTTTCCTGCTTGGGCAGGACGAGGCGCAGGATGCCGTCTTCGTAGGTAGCCTCGATCTGGTCGTCGTCTACTACCTGGTTGTTGAGGTTGAAGGAACGCTGGAAGGACTGATAGCTGAACTCACGGCGGGAATACTTGCCGTCCTCTTTTTCTTCCTTTTCATTCCGGACCTCACTGCGGATGGTCAGCACGTTGTTGTGCAGTTCGATGGCAAAATCATCCTTTTTCATTCCGGGCGCTGCCATCTCCACGATAAATTCGTCGCCCGTCTCTTTTACATTAACGGACGGTAGGGTAGTGGTGGTGCTGGAGAAGTTGCGGTTGCGCCAGTCGAAAAGGCTATTCCAGTCGTCATCTAAAAACCTGGAGACGGCTGGCAGTACTGAATTACTACGCATGGCTCAAAGATTTAGGGTTAACAATGAAATGCCACTGTGGGATAAGCAAACGCCGTGCAATATTCGTAAAACTGACGGTTTGACAGTATTTAAGGTAGATTTGACAGTTTAGGCTCGACTGCATCCACCAGGCCGCCGCACGCTTTCCCTATAGAGCCGATATAGTTGAATCATGCCGTTCCGGCAGCAACCCCGACCGTCGGCAGAACTTTCCGGCGGGCCAGGAATTCATCATCCATATGACAGATTTACAGCAAGCCGAGATTGCGGAACTCCGCCGCCTGACCGACCTGGAACGGCAAGAAGAGCGACGCCTTCATCTCGAGGTGATCCAGGCGATGCCACTGGTGCAGCGGGTGGACAAGGGCTACAGTTGGTATCCCCTGCAGGTGGTGGAGTCAGGATACGGGATCGGCGAGCGACCCTACGTAGTCGTTACCCGGGAGGGGGAGGAGGCCCACCAGTTCCGGGCGGGCACATCGGTCAACCTCTTCACTACCCAGTCGGAAGTGCGCGCTCCGCAGCGCACGGGAGTGATCCAGTACGTGAAGAAAGATCGCATGAAGGTCATCCTTGGCGGCGAAGACCCCCCGAGCTGGCTGCAGCGCGGCGGAGTGGGCGTCGACCTGATGTTCGATGAGCGAACGTACGTGGAGATGGACAAGGCCATGGAGCATCTGGCCACCGCCCGGGGCAACCGTACGGCGGAACTCCGCGACGTGATTATGGGCGTGCGCCCGGCGGAATACCAACCGGTAGGGCCGGAGCGGGTAGCACACCTCACCGAACTCAACGACAGTCAGCGGGAAGCAGTCCGGGAAATCCTTGGGGCGAGCCACCTTAGCCTGATCCACGGACCTCCCGGTACCGGCAAGACCACCACCCTGGTGGCGGCCGTCGGAGAACTCATCAAGACCGAGACCACCGTGCTGTTTTGCGCACCCAGCAACAGTGCCGCAGACCTGGTCACCCTCCGCATGGCCGCCCGTGGCATCCGGGTCGTGCGCACGGGCAATATCAGTCGCGTCGAGGACGACGTCATGCGGCATACGCTGGAGGTGCAGATCGCGGAGCACCCCGACACCAAACAGGTCAAGAAACTTCGGCTGGAAGCGGCCGAACTGCGCCGAAAGGCTAAACGTATGCGAGGCGGGCGCGACAAGGGTATGACCTTCGCGGAAGCCGGGCGTCTCAGCGGGTGGGCCCGACAACTGGAAGACCACCTGCTCGACTACGTCCTGGATGCGGCCGACGTAATCGTGTGTACCCTGGTCGGAGCGGCGGCTTCGGTGCTCGGCGACCGGACGTTCAAAACCTGCATAATCGACGAGGCGGCCCAGGCCCTGGAGCCCGCCACCTGGATTCCCATCAACAAGGCCAATCGGGTCGTGCTGGCCGGAGATCCCTTCCAGTTGCCTCCAACGGTCAAGAGCAAAGAGGCAGAACGGCTGGGATTCGGCGTTACGCTGCTCGAAAAAGCCTTGGAGCGGCACGGCCGCAACGCCCTGCTGGAAGTACAGTACCGGATGAACGAGCGCATCATGGGCTTCAGCAACCAGTATTTCTATGCGGGGAAGCTGCGCGCGGCCCCTGAAGTAGCGGAGCGCACGCTGCCGGGCGTGACCCTGTCGGAAAGCGTGGTATTTATCGACACCGCCGGCACGGGCTTCGAGGAAAGCCTCCACCCCCAGTTCAAAAGCAGGTACAACGAGGGCGAGATCGGGATACTCATCGAGCACCTGCTACAACTGCGAAGCAGTATCCCCCCTGAGTATCCACTACCTCGGGTGGCCGTGGTTAGTCCCTACCGCGAACAGGCCGTACGCGTGGAGAATGCTTTGGAGGAGATCGGGTCATTGTCGGACCTCGACATCACGGTCAATACCATCGACGGGTTTCAGGGGCGGGAACGGGCGGTCGTCTACCTGACCCTGGTCAGAAGCAACCACCGGGCCGAGATCGGATTTCTGAACGACTACCGACGGATGAACGTGGCCCTCACCCGCGCCAAGATGCAGCTGGTGGTGATCGGCGACAGTGCCACGATTGGGAACGATCCCTTTTTCGCGGGATTTTTGGCCTACGTTGAGCGGCAGGGTACCTATCAGACCGCCTGGGAGTACATGGGTACCTAGTTGACGTTTTCTTGCCAAAAACCGGCCCCGGGTAGAGTAGCTTTGTCCTTCCAAATTTAAGATAATGACCCTACGCCTGATATCCCCCCTCCTGCTCGTTCTGTTAATGGCGGGCTGCAGCAAAGACCAAGACGCTACGAACCCACCCGTTTGCGAGGAGGGCCTCATTTCCGTGGAAGCTTACGCAGCAGCGGATACTGTGACCTACACTGAGCTTGACGAAACCGGCTTGCTGTACCGCATTCTGGAGCCAGGTTCGGCGGAGCGCCCCACCCTGAGTAGTGAAGTGACCGTCAACTACGTCGGCTCCGTCACGAACGGACGAGTCTTCGATCAGTCGCGCAACGGCCCCGTTACCTTTCCCCTGTCAAACCTGATCAAGGGGTGGCAACTCGGTATTCCCCTGGTGGGGCGTGGCGGAAAGATTCGTCTGCTCATCCCTTCCGGCCTGGGTTACGGCAGTCAGGGCAGTTGTCGCTTTGGGCAGTGCTCGATTTGTCCGGATTCGGATCTCGTATTTGATATTGAATTGGTTGATTTTGCGGGGTAGCCGGACTTAGCCTGCCCGCTTTACCACATTGTACGGCATTCGGGTTCCCGGCCTTGCACCTGCGGGCCCGCCAAAACCAAGTTATGTTGATTCGATACTGTTCTTATCTGCTCTCTTCGCTGCTCATGGCTTCCTGCGCTACCCCTGGTCGCATTTCAGGGCCCAGGGCGGTGGGTACAGGTTTTACGCCGGAGCAACGGGAAATGATCATGGCCGCCGGGGCCGACGAGCCAATGCGGGTCTGGAAGATCACGAACTACGCCGACTCGCTGCTGCTGCGGTCGCAAAGCGAGGACGTGCGCGTGGACGATAAAGATCCCGTGCTACAGCGGTTCGTCAGTCGACTGTACGCTACGGTGACGGATAGCGCGTCTTTAGGGCTTGGTATTGCCGCTCCGCAGGTAGGCATTTTGAAGAACATCATCTGGGTACAGCGGCTGGATAAGGAGGACTTGCCGTTTGAGGTTTACCTGAACCCCCGCATCCGGCAGTACTCCGAAAAGAAGCAACTCAACCGGGAAGGATGCCTGTCGATCCCTAATCGCCGCGATACCTGCTCGCGCGCCTACGCCATCCTGATGGAGTACGACCGACTCGATGGCAGCCACCACGTTGAGATGGTGGAGGATTTCACCTCCGTGATCTTTCAGCACGAGGTCGATCACCTCAACGGTATCCTGTTTCTCGATCACCTTGCCGCAGAGCGCAAGGACGCCGAGCACGTGCCGGTGGGGAAGGAGTAGGTGGTGGCAGACGTCGGACGTGTCAGTTGTGGCAAATTGGCAGACGTCGGACGTCTGCCAAAATGTCTTTCCTGGAAAATGCTAGGGTTTTCCTGCATTCCTGCCAAATCATTCGCGTAATTCTCTTTCGAAATCACCGATGGCAAGCCCCTACGCTACCTGACACGTCCGACGTCTGCCAAAATAGCAGGCTTGACACGTCCGACGTCTACAGTTCCCCGGTTCGCGCCAGCTTACTGTGCCGCACACCATAAGCGAAATAAACCAGAACGCCCAGGCCCATCCAGGCCAGAAACCGTACCCAAGTCACCAACGGCAGAGCAAGCATCAGGCTCGTACAGATGAGAATGCACAACGAGCAAACTACCTGGTAGGCCGGGGCACGAAACTTCCGCGGAGCATCCGGTCGCCGCACGCGCAGGATCCATATGCCGATCGCCACCAATACGAAAGCGAAGAGGGTGCCGATATTCGTAAGTTCGGCGGCTACGCTTATGTCGATTGTACCGGCCAGTAGTGCTACGAAGAGTCCCACAATCACCGTAGCGAAGGAGGGGGTAGCAAACCGCCGGTGTACCCGCGACAATTTCTCGCTGAGCAGTCCGTCCCGGCTCATCGTGTACAGGATCCGGATCTGCCCGAGTTGCATCACCAGCAAGACGGTAGGCATCGTGAGCGTAACGCCGATAGCGATGAGCAGGGCGACATTGTTTTCACCCACGGATACCAGTGCCTCGGCCACCGGCTTTTCGTTGGCCAGTACGCTCAGCGGTACCATGCCCGTCAGGACGGCGGCCACCGCGATATACAGCAAGGTGCAAATGACCAGTGCCCCGATCATGGCGATCGGGAGGTCGCGCTGTGGGTTCCGGGCTTCTTCCGATGTTGTACTCACTGCATCGAAACCGACGTAGGCAAAGAAGACCAGGGCCGCACCGGTCATGATACCCTTCCAACCGTTGGGGGCAAATGGCTCCCAGTAGGTAGTAGGGGCAAAGTGGGGTATCCCGTAGAAGAGAAAGATCCCGACCAGGGCCAATTTGATGATTACCAGAATGGCGTTGACGCGGGCCGATTCCTGAATACCGATATACAGCAGGGTGCTGATGGCTATAGTAATCAGGAAAGCAGGCAAATTGATCAGGGCGGTTTCGGTCGGAAAAGTGGCAAGTGTTGCTCCGTAGGTGGCTTCCACGGCTGGCGAGATTGGGACCCAAAGGCCAGAGGGCAGCTCGACCATGGGGGTCCCTGTCGCCGCGCTTAGGTAGCCCGGCAAATGAATTCCGAAGCCGTCAACCAGGTTCTTGAAGTAGCCCGACCAACCGATGGCCACGGCCACGTTGCCAACCGCATATTCCAGGATTAGGTCCCAGCCGATGATCCAAGCGAAGATTTCGCCAAAGGAACTGTAGGAATAGGTGTAGGCACTTCCGGAGATCGGAATCATGGACGCAAACTCCGCATAGCACAGGGCGGCAAACAGGCACGCTAGTCCGGTGACGACGAAGGAGATAGTCAGGGCCGGACCGGCTCCGAGTGCGTGGTCGGTACCGGCGGCAGCTTCACCGGTAAGTACGAATATGCCGGTGCCGATGATGGCACCGATGCCCAGCATCGTCAGGTCGAATACGCCCAACGAGCGCTTGAGCGAGGAATCTTCGGACTCTTGCCGGAGCAATTCCAGCGATTTTTTCCGAAGCAGTTGGTTGGTCATTTGGGGGTAGAAAAGTATGGTTCAATGGGTAAAATTAGGGTAGTTCAAACCGTATTATTCTCTTCTCCGATGATAATATTATTTGCTAGCAATTAACTGTGCATCAGTGCTTTGTGATTTTAGTTCGTGCGGCGGTGCGCTGGATCGACGATTTTCAGAGGCGCAGTACTGAGTGGAAGCCACTAGATGCTGGCAGACGTCCGACGTGTCAATGCTGACAAATTTTCAGACGTCCGACGTCTGTCAAATTGTCACCATAAGCTTTTACAGGGCTTGACCCTAAAAGAGCTCTTTAAATCACGGAATTCAGGATGCAAATTCCCTAGAACATCCCAAATCTGCACCTGACACGTCCGACGTCTGCCAAAATGACAGTACTGACACGTCCGACGTCTCCCGCCTACTCCCCAACCCCCCAATCCCGCCGGGGCTCCGGCCCCACCTCCAGTTCAAGGGTGCCGCCCCGGGCAAAGACGGCGTGGGGGAAACCGACGCTCCGCCAGGGCTGGCCATTGAGGCGGGCCGACTGGATGTAAAGGTTGTGCTTAGGGTCGCCCGCTGTGCGGATTGTGAAGACCTCCCCGGAATAGTAGTCGGGGTTCAGGGCAATGCGCACCGTATCGAAGAGGGGAGTAGTGATCTCGTACCCCGGCTCGGCGGCCGCGCTGCCGTCGACGCTGAACAGCCCGATGGCCATCAGTACGCCAAGGGCACCCATCTGCCCCTGGTCCTCGTCGCCGTGGTAGCCACCGTAAGGCGTGGTATCGGCGTAGCGGTCCTTTACGGCGCGGACCCACTTCTGGCTCAGCCAGGGGGCACCCGCTTTGTTGAAGAGATGGGCCATGGCCGTGCTGGGCTGATTGGCGTAGTCGACCCAATTCACGGCGTGGTTCTTGTCATCGGCCTGCAACCATTGCCGGCTCTGCTTCTCGAAGCTGGCGTTCAGGCGGTCGACGTAAGCCTCGCGCCCGCCGAAAAGCTCCGCAAGCGCCGGAATGTCGTGCGGCACGTAGTGACTGTAGATGGCGGAATTGGCCTCGCAAAAGCCCCGCGCGCTGAACTGGTCCGCCTCCGCCACCGGCGCGAAATCTTCCATCCAGCTGCCGTCGAGCTCGCGGGGGTGCATCCACCCGGTGGCCGGGTTCCAGAGGTTGCGGTAGTTCTCCGAGCGTCGCATGAACAGTTCGTAATCTTCCTCCTTCCCCAGGGTGCGCGCTATCTGCGCCAGGCACCAGTCCTGGTACGCGTATTCCAGGGTCATCGACGCCCCGTCCTTGTGGTACCCCCGACCGGGCAGTCCCTCGGGTACGTACCCCCGTTCCACGTAGTATTCCATGCCGCCGCCCAACCAGGTGTTGTGTTCGTACCCTGCCTTATCGCGGATGCCCCCCGGGAAGGCGTTCTTGCGCAGGCCCGCATATACGGTATCCAGGTCAAAGCCCCGATGGATGCCCCGGTTGATCGCCGCGGCGAAAAAGGAGACCGCCGGGTCGCCGATCATAACGTAGGTGTAATTGCCCCCCGATGGGCCGCGGGGGATCAGACCGCCGTTCACGTACATATCCTGCATGGTGCTCCCGAATCCGTCGAGGCGCTCGGGGTAGGCGAGGGACCACAGGATGTTGAGCGACCAGTGGCTTCCCCACCAGGCATCGAAGTTGTAGTGGGGGAACCGCGGCTGCCCGTTTTCGTCCAGCTTTACCCGGCGGATCTGCGTTTCCGCTCCGGTATTGTCGGCGTACCTGCCATCAACGTCGCTCACGATACGACGACCCAATAAGCTGTGCCACAGGTCAGTATAAAACTTGACCTGTTGTTGTTTCGTGCCCCCCCGTACGTCTATTTTGCTCAGTTCCCGGTTCCATTCCGCCCGTGATTCGGCGACGGTTTGCGCGAAGTCCCAGTGCGGCAACTCGGCTTCCAAGTTGCGGCGGGCCCCCTCCACCGAGGTGTAGGATAGGGCTACCTTGAGTTGTAGCGAATCGACCTCGCTACCGAACGTCAGGTAAGCTCCCGCATCTTTACCGGCCACTGCCTCGACCTTGCCGGGGCGGAGCTGACTATTCTCCCAGCCGCCGAAGGCGGCGATGTCCCGGTCGGTCCGCGCCACGAAGTACACCGTGAACGGCTTGGGCCGGCGGTTGGTGGGGCCCATAACCGCGTACCCCTCGATCTCCCGGTCGGAAACCCGCCGTACCTCGGAATAAAGCGTGGAATCGTGCGCCAGAAAGGCCCCCGTATCGAAGTACAAATGACGGATATCCGCCGAGTCCGGGAAAGTGTACCGGTGCAGACCGACGCGCGTGGTGCTGGTCAACTCCGCCGTGATGCCGTAGCGGTCGAGGTGAAGGCGGTGATATCCGGGATAGATCACCTCCGTTCCGTGGGAAAAAGGTGAGAGGTAGGTATCAGGTCCTCGGTGCCCCAGCATCGGCCCGGTAGCCGGCATTACCAGAATTCCCGATATCTGCCAACCATGGATATGACTGAACCCGCGCACCACGGTGGAGTCGTAGAGATAGCCGCTTTCCCAACTGCCCTTCAGGTTGGTGTCCGGACTCAGGTTGACCATGCCGAAGGGGCGACTGGCCGAACTGAAGTAGAACCAGCGCGACTTATGGGTGTCGATGAGCGGATTGACGCGCGACACGTAATCACCACTGTCGGGCAGCGGCTGGGCGACCAGACAGGAGACAACACAGGTCAGGAGAAAGAGAAACCGGTACCGCATGACTTTGCTTTGGAGAAAAAATAAGGCACCCGCGCACCGGCGCCACAATTCAGGGAAGGTAAAATACCTCCCGCAGATCGGTCGCTACGGGACTACCGTCGGGGTGCGTGAGCATCAGATCCCGCATGTGGTGCCACCACTTGCGGCAAATCTCGGTTTTCGCCACCGCGGCCCACCGCTCCTCTGACTCGATGACTACGTAGGCAAAAAGCAAATGGGTCTCCTCATCCAGAAAAATGGAATACGTGTGGGCACCGTGCGCGGAGAGGGTAGCGGCGAGCTCGGGCCAGATGGGTTGGTGGCGGCGGATGTACTCCTCCGTGTGACGCGGATCGAGTTGCATCCTGAAGGCTTTGCGGATCATGTGGGGTGGGGTATGAAAGCTTCACGAAGAGGAGAGGTACTCGATGGCCTGGATGTCCTTGTGCGTGGTGCGCTCGTAGAGCTCGTAGACGATGCCGTCCTTGAGGCCTACCCGGGGCACGAGAATGGTGTCCGCGCCTGCGGCCTCCAGCACCCGGATATAGATTTCTGAGGCCGGCACGATGACGTCGGCGCGGTCGGGGTTGAGTTTCAGGATGGACAATCGTTGATCCAGGGTGAAGGTGCGCACGTACGCCCGCAGCGCCCGCAGCTCCACCAGCGATAGACTCGACTTGCCGGTGCGCGACGACAGCCGGAAGAGCCGGTCGATGTTGCCCCCGGTGCCGATCCCGAAGACGCTGCCGGACTGACCGGAACGGTGGTGCCGGACCCATTCCCCCATCTCGGCGAAGGCCGCCGCCCGGGCCGCTTGGGCCAGCTTGCGCACGGTGCCGAGGCGAAAGGAACGGGCAGCGATCACTTCGTGGCCGGAGTAGATGTTGATCTCCGTGCTGCCGCCGCCCACGTCGATGTGGACCGCCGGGCCATCCCCCAGAAAGGGTATGATGGCCTTATGGAGCATACGCGCCTCTTCTTCACCGGAGACGAGGTGAATGTCCACTCCGGCCGTTTCCCGCACCGCCGCGATGACCTCCGATCCGTTGTCCGCCTCCCGCATGGCCGAAGTGGCCACGGCGTAGAGTCCGTCCACTTCGTAAAGTTCGACCAGCAACTGGAAGGTCCGCATCAGTTTGGTGAAGCGGGCGGCCGTAGGCGGGGTAATCTGGCCGCGGGTAAATACGTCGTGCCCCAGCCGCAGGGGGAAACGGAGGTATTCGAGGCTTTTGAAGCTGATTAGCTCCGTCTGGTCGTAGACCTGCACCACCTCCAGGCGGACGGCGTTGGAGCCTATGTCAATGGCGGCGAGTTTCATGCGGGAGGGTTTATGGAAGACTGAGGAGGGTGGGGGGTTACAGGCTTTCCCGCTCGATCAGGCGGAAAGGATTCTTGACGCGTTCGGTTTTCTTGTTCAGGATCATGTCGGCCGCCGTGCGCCCCATGGCATCGAAGTCGGTGGACACCACCGTGATGCCGAGCAGGTCCTTAAGGGGAGTATCGTTGTAGGAAATCACCCCGACGTCCTCCCCGAGGGCCATCTCCTTGTCGCGTATCTGCTTGACGAGATTGACAAGGTCCGCCTCCTCGATGGTGATGAAGAGGTCGCCGCGGCGCAGGATGGTGTCCTCGTAGATTTCGTCGATCACCTCGAAGGGCATGTCGGCCTCCACGCAGAACCGGCGGAACCCGTGCAGGATGCGCTTGGGATAGGGGTAGACGGCCCGCTCGGGGTAAACAAGGATGAGTTTTTGGTACTTCCGGATCTTGCTCTCGCCTTTTTTCAATGCGGCGTAAATGTCCATTTCGAAGTCCTGGTACACCTCCGCGTATTCGCCGCCGAGTTGGATCAGGTTATTGTCCATCATAATCAACTTGTTCTTCGGAATGGCGTCAATGGCCCGCAGGACCTCCTCCGTGGCGCTGACGTGGCGCAGGGCGGGGGTCTTGAAGTGGGGCATCACGATGTAGTAGTCGTACACCTGGCTGGATTTTGCCAGCAGGTTCAGGAACAGCCCTTCGTCGCAGTGGTAGATGTAGAGGTCCACGTGTCCGTGCGCGGCGATCCGCTGCACGAAGGCGTTATAGATCCGCATCTTGTAGGAGCTCAGCTTATTGACCAGGAAGAGGATATTGACCTTCGAGATCAGTTTGGTGCGCGTGACGTAGAAGCCCTTGCCCTTCACCGAGGTGATCACCTTGCGGCTCTTGAGTATGTTGTAGGCCTTTTCCACGGTGTCGCGCGAGAGGTCGTAGCGTTCGCTCAGGGCATTGATGGAGGGGATCTTGTCGTCCATGCGCAATTCCCCGCGGCTGATCAGGTCGATGATGGAATTGACGATCTGCTGGTACTTGGGGATGCGGGAGTCTTCCTTGATGGGTAGGGGCCGGTCGTTATTCATGGTGTGTAGCGGCGGATAATGGTTTTGGCGGAGCTTCCGGGCCGCGGCGTGCGGGTGCCGTGCCGGCAGCAAAATGCCGGCCGGGGTGGGCAATGTTACTGTATCCCGGCCTGGAAGATGGGATATTTCGCCAAATTTTATCACTTGTCGTGCGGGCCGGACAGTACAGGATACGGCCACAAGCGCGGATTTCTACCTTGCCGTACATCCACCATCCCCCCTTTACATGAGTACTCTTGCTACCCGGTTCCAGCACGTCGATTACCTCTGGGACGAACAGGCCGCCGCGGAACTGGGCGACGACCAGGTCGCGCTGTTTCTCTACCGGTCCAACATCCTCGGCGCCGACCTGCGCATCACCAACTACGGCGGCGGCAACACCAGTTGCAAGACCCATGAGCTCGACCCGCTCACCAATGAGGAGGTGGAGGTCATGTGGATCAAAGGATCGGGCGGCGACATCGGTACCCTGACCCGTTCGGGGATCGCGGGGCTCTACACCGGCCGCTTGCGCGACCTGAAGAAAGTTTACGCCGGACTGGCCGACGAAGACCGGATGGTGGGACTGTTCAACCACGCGATCTTTGATTTGGATAGTCGGGCGCCGTCGATCGATACCCCCCTGCACGGGCTCCTACCCTTCAAGCACATCGACCACCTCCACCCGGACGCCCTCATCGCCGTGGCGGCCGCCGCCGACAGCCGGCAAATCACACGGGAGATTTGGGGCGACACCATGGGCTGGGTGCCCTGGCAGCGGCCCGGCTTTGATCTCGGACTGCAGTTGGAGCGTACGCTGGCCGAAAACCCGGGAATCCGGGGTATTGTGCTTGGTAGTCACGGCCTGTTTACCTGGGGCGATACCTCCCACGCCTGCTACCTGAACAGCCTCGAGGTGATCGAAATGGCGTCAGAATACATCGAACGGAAGGTCAGGGAGCAGGGTACCGTTTTCGGCGGAGAGAAGGTGAAGCCATCGCCCGCCCGGGCGCGCCGCGAAAAGGCCGCCGCGCTGATGCCGCTGCTCCGCGGGCTCGCCTCTTCGGAGAACCGCATGATCGGACACTTCACCGACGACGACCGGGTACTGGAATTCATCAACAGCTACGACCTGGAGCGACTGGCTCCGATGGGAACGAGTTGTCCGGATCATTTCCTGCGTACCAAGATTCAACCGCTGGTCCTGGACCTGCAACCCCGGCAGGACCTCTCCGATACCGAGGCGGTAATGCAGGCCTTGCGCCCCTCCTTCGCCCGGTACCGGGAGGAGTACCGCCAGTACTACGAGACCCACAAACATTCGAACAGTCCGGGAATGCGCGACCCCAATCCAGTAGTCATCCTGTATCCCGGAGTCGGCATGTTCACCTTCGCCAAAAACAAGCAGACGGCCCGCGTGGCCGGCGAATTCTACGTCAACGCCATCAACGTGATGCGCGGCGCCGAAGCCATCAGCACCTACACCTCGCTGCCCCGCCAAGAAGCCTTTGACATTGAATACTGGCTCCTGGAGGAAGCCAAGCTACAACGCATGCCCCCCGAGAAGCCGCTTTCCCGCAAGGTGGCCCTCGTAACGGGCGCCGGCGGTGGCATTGGCAAAGCGATCGCCGATAAGCTCGCCGCCGAAGGCGCTGTGGTAGTCCTGACCGATATTGCCGAGGAGCGGTTGCGGGAAGCCGCGGCGACCTACGACGATGATACAGCGACCTACGCGGTTTGTGACGTCACGGACCGCGCATCCGTGGCCGAAGCATTCGAAGCGGCCTGCCTGGAATTCGGGGGCGTCGATATCGTGGTGCACAGCGCCGGCCTCGCCATCTCCAAGCCTTTGGAAGAGACTACGGAAGACGACTGGAACCTGTTGCAGAACGTGCTGGTCAGAGGCCAGTTTACCCTGGCCCAGGCGGCCACCGAGGTCATGCGGCGGCAAGGACTGGGCGGCGATATTATCCCCATTGCAAGCAAGAACGGTCTGGTGTCCGGTCCCAACAACGTAGCCTACGGCACCGCCAAGGCCGCCCAGCAGCATATGGCCCGCCTGCTGGCCGCCGAACTGGGCGGCGACAACATCCGCGTGAATACCGTCAATCCCGACGGCGTGATCATCGGCAGCAAGATCTGGGAAGGCGCCTGGGCGGAGGGGCGCGCCAAGGCCTACGGCATCACCGTCGAGGAGCTTCCCACCCACTACGCCAAGCGCAATCTGTTGAACAGGATCATCCGGCCGGAAGACATCGCCGACGGGGTCTTTGCCTTCACCATCCTGGAAAAATCGACCGGCAATATCCTCAACGTGGACGGTGGTATGGCCAACGCTTTCGTCCGCTAGCGCGACTGCCCCACAGCGTCCGGCGGACCGCAATGTCCGCACCCTACCTTGCGCCTGCGAAAATCAAGATCATGCAACTCACGAAAGACCAGCTTCAGACCATCAACCAGTCCGGCCTGTCGCGGCACGAAACGGACTTCAACTACCTGTTGGACAAACTCTTGGCAAACGGGACGGCGGTGGAGGACGTGATCACCCGGCTGGCGGATTTTCAGGTTGCGATTCCGAGCTGGGCGCTGGGGGCCGGCGGCACCCGCTTCGGTCGCTTTTCCTACCACGGGGAGCCGGCCAGTCTAGAGCAGAAACTGGACGACGTAGGCGTGCTGCACGCCCTGACCCAAACGGCCGGCGCGGTATCCCTGCACATTCCCTGGGATATCCCCACGGACTATGCGGCGGTAAGGGAACGGGCGGACAGTCTCGGGTTGAAGTTTGACGCCATAAACTCCAACACCTTTCAGGATCAGCATGGCGCCGACCACAGTTATAAGCACGGTTCGCTGAGTGCGGGCGAGGAGGGCGCCCGGCGGCAGGCCATCGAGCACAATCTGGAGGTGGTCGAGATCGGCCGCCGACTGGGCTCCCAAAGCCTCACGGTGTGGCTAGCCGACGGCACGAACTTCCCGGGACAGCGCAACTTCCAGCGGAACCTCCTGCAAACCCAGGACAGCCTGCAACAGATCTACGCGGCACTGCCGGACGATTGGAAACTGTACATCGAATACAAGCCCTACGAGCCCAATTTCTACAGCACCGTCATCCAGGACTGGGGCACTTCCCTGATGCTGGCCAATGCCTGCGGCGACCGGGCCTTCACCCTGGTTGACCTGGGGCACCACCTGCCCAACACGAACATCGAGCAAATCGTGGCCACCTTGATGCTGAAGGGAAAACTTGGCGGCTTTCACTTCAACGACAGCAAGTACGGCGACGACGATCTTACGGTGGGAAGCACTAAACCCTACGCCCTGTTCCTGATCTTCAATGAGCTGGTGTACGGCATGCGGAACAACCCGCAGAACCCCGACCTCGCCTGGATGATCGACGCCAGCCACAACGTCAAGGATCCGCTGGAAGACCTGATCCAGTCGCTGGAAGCCATCCAGATTGCTTACGCCCAGGCCCTGTTGGTCGACCAGGAAGAATTGGCCCGGGCCCAGGAGGCCCACGACGTGGTCCGTTGCCAGGAAATCCTGCAGGATGCCTACCGTACGGACGTCAGGCCGCTGGTGCAGCGGGCCCGCCTCAGTCGTGGTGGTGCCTTGAACCCCCTGCACGCCTACCGCAAACTGGAGGTCCGCAATGAACTGATCCGGGAACGCGGCAAGCATACCGTAGCGACCGGTCTTTAGTATGGAGCAGCAGACGGTCACCGCGATTTTCGATATCGGGCGCACGAACAAGAAGTTCTTCCTGTTCGACGCGTCTTACCATGAGGTCCACCGGGAATACATTTCCCTGCCGGAAATCACCGACGAGGACGGGTATCCCACCGAGGACCTCGCCGCCCTGGTGGAGTGGATGGAATCGGTCATGGACCGCATATGCCGAAGCCGGAAGTACCATATACTGGCGTTGAATTTCTCGACCTACGGGGCCAGCCTCGTTCATATCGATGCAGAAGGGCGGGTGGTGGCACCCCTGTACAACTACACTAAGCCCTGCGACGAGGGCCTGCTGCAGCAGTTTTACGACGCCTACGGGCCGGAGGAAGCCTTCACGCTGGCCACCGGATCGCCCCGCGCAGGCCTGCTCAACTCGGGCGTGCAACTCTACTGGCTGAAGCACCGCCAACCAGCCGTCTTCGCCCGGATCCGGTACAGTCTGCACCTGCCGCAGTTCCTCAGCTACCTCTTTACCGGCATTCCGGTAAGTGAATACACGAGTATCGGCTGCCATACCGCCCTGTGGGATTATCGCCGCCGCGATTACCACGCGTGGGTGGATGCCGAAGGATTGCGGGAAGTGCTTTCCCCCGTCGTGGCTACGCAGACCAGTGTGAATACGACGTACCAAGGCCGCAGTATAACAGTAGGCGTCGGCATTCACGACAGTTCCGCTGCCCTGCTGCCTTATTTGCGCGGCGAAGCGGAGCCTTTTATCCTGTTGTCCACCGGCACCTGGTGCGTCACCCTGAACCCTTTCGCGGAGGGTTTTCTGGCGGCGGAAGACCTCCACTACGATTGCATCAACTATATGCGCGTCGACGGGCTCCCCGTGAAGGCCGCCCGCCTGTATCTGGGAAAGGAATACGAACACCAGCTGATCGTGTTGAGTGACCACTTCAGGGTCGACGAAACGCGCCACCGCAGCATCCGATTTGACCCAAGCATGTACGGTCGAATGATGGCGGACTTTGAACCGTGGTACCAACTGCAGGAGATCGATTACCCCGACAACCCAGTGGAAACCATCATTCGCACGGATTCCTTTGTCTACGCCTACCATCACCTGATGGTCGAACTGGTGAATCTGCAGGCGGAGCGCATGCGTGCGGCCATCGGGACTACGGCCGTGAAAACGATCTTCGTGGAAGGCGGATTCGCCGACAATGATGTCTTTCTGCACCTGATCGCCCGTCATTTTCCGGAGTCTGATCTGCGGATCGCCGACAGCAGCCTCGGGTCGGCCCTCGGCGCGGCGCTGTGCACCACTTACCTTGATCGGCCAGCGGACTTTCTGCAAACGAATTACCGGCTGCAAACCTTCACTCCCAATTCCCGCGCCGAGACAGGGTAACCTTTCAAGCGTTCCGCCGACCGGACTTCTGCCACTCACTTTATCAACGCCATACAGCCATGCTCCAACAGGAAACCCAGGAAGAAACCATCGAAGCCATCGCCGGCGGGGAGTTCGAACGTCAGCCCGTACCCGCCTCCAATTGGAAAGGGTGGGGGAGCTTTCTGGGCATGTACGCGGGTGAGCACGCGGCTGGTACCGAGTTCGTCATCGGGCCGCTCTTCCTCACTGCCGGGGTAAGCGCTTTCGATCTCATCATTGGGTTGCTGCTGGGCAACTTCCTGGCGGTCCTCAGCTGGCGCTTCCTGACGGCGGAGATCGCGGTCCGGTACCGACTGACGCTCTATTACCAGCTGGAAAAGATCTGCGGCAAGGGGCTGGTGCGGTTCTACAACGTGGCCAATGGCATTCTCTTCTGCTTCCTGGCCGGGGCCATGATCACGGTGTCGGCCACGGCGGTCGGGCTCCCCCTGAATATGGAAATGCCCCAGCTGACCGACACCCTGCCCACCAGCGGTACCTACGTGGTAATCGTCGTGCTGATCGGAGCCGTGATATCGCTCGTTGCAGCCCGCGGCTACGATACAGTGGCCCGGGCGGCCAACTATATGTCGCCGATCATCGTACTGGCTTTTCTGGCCTGCGGCGTGGTGGCGCTCGGACAGCTCGGGGTGGGCAGCTTCGGCGAATTTTGGGAAATCTGGGGCGAGGGATCGGAGCCCTTTCCCGGGCAGATCAAGTACACCTTCTGGCACGTCGTGATCTGGTCGTGGTTCGCCAATGCCGCCATGCACGTGGGGATGTCGGACCTGAGCGTCTTTCGTTTTGCGCGCAAGGCCAGCGCCGGCTGGACGACCGCGGCGGGCATGTACGTGGGGCATTACATGGCCTGGATCGCCGCGGCTTTGTTGTACGCCGTTTACCTGAGGACACCCGAGGCGCAAGCGTTCCTCGATCAGGGCCTGGCCCCAACCGTGGCCCCCGGCCCCCTGGCCTACAACGCCATCGGGGTATTCGGCATCATTGCCGTGGTGCTGGCGGGCTGGACTACGGCCAACCCTACCATCTACCGGGCGGGGCTGGCGTTTCAGGCGGTACTGCCGCGGTTCTCGACTTTCTGGGTGACGCTGCTCGCCGGTGGGGTAGCTACCCTGGCTGGGCTCTTTCCGGCGATCGCCATGAAGTTGCTCGATTTTGTCGCGCTCTACGGTTTCATTCTGGCCCCCTTCGGGGCCGTCATCGTGTTCCAGCACTTTTTTGCGCGGCGCGCAGGTGTGGTGCCGGACTACGCGGAGCGGAGCGGGTTAGGTTTCAATCCGGCGGTGTTCTGGGCGTGGGCGATCAGCTTCGGACTATTCTACTTCATTTCGTGGCGGTTCGACGTCTTCCTTTCCTTCGTGACCTTACCCGCGTGGTTGCTCTGCGGGGTGCTCTTCCTTTTGCTGAGTCGGCAGTGGCAGCGCTCGGCAGCCTGAGACTTTGCCCGGCACCCGCGCGCCGCCGGCCAACGGGGTACTAACGGAGGTAAAGGATGTAGGCCGCGGCAAAGGGAATAACGAAAATGAAGGCGTCAAAACGGTCCAGCAGCCCCCCGTGCCCCGGCAGCAGATCCCCGCTGTCCTTTACCCCGACACTGCGTTTG
This sequence comes from Neolewinella litorea, assembly GCF_004803465.1. GTDB lineage: Bacteria > Bacteroidota > Bacteroidia > Chitinophagales > Saprospiraceae > Neolewinella > Neolewinella litorea. The sequence goes on from NZ_SRSF01000013.1 coordinate 77,388, forward strand.
AGCATGCTTTCCACGAGGTCGCCGATGCCTCCGAAAACGGCTACGATGGCCGCGAGCACCAGCCACTGGATAAGGTTGATCTCATCGAAGACCAGGTGAAGTACGTAGCCGAACAGGATGCAGGTTACGGCACCGCCGATGGTGCCTTCCCAGGTTTTGTTGGGGGAGATACGCGGGAAGAGGGGCGTCTTGCCAAACTGACTGCCGACCACATAGGCGCCGGTGTCGTTGACCCAGGTAAGCAGGAGCAGGCCGAAGACGATGCGGTAGTAGAAGGTCTCCCCGTCAAAGGCGATGAAGTCCACCAGCGCGAAGGGGATACCGATATAGAACAGTCCCAGGATGATGTAGGCGATGTTGACGAATGGCTCCCGGCTGTTGCTGTACAGCTCGTAAATGAAAATCGTGAAGATGAAGGGGGCGAATAGCAGGCTGGATACCTGGATGAAGCTGGCCGGGTCGCTGACGTATCCGAGGGAGAAGAAACTGACCAGGAAGAAAGGGAGCAGGCCCACCGCCACGCCAAAGGCCTTGCGAACACGGTCGCGACGCGTGTGGCGGTCCAGGGTCATGCCGAAGAACTCATACAGGCAGCCGCCGGTGATGACGAGAAAGAGAAGATTGAAGGTGTAGGGACCGGTGTACATCCCGGCGATCATGATGATCACGAAGATTACCGCTGTAGTGAGTCGTTTCCAAAGTCCCTGCATCTGATCGTTTACTCGAAGGCTGGCCTGATCGGCGGGCGTAATATACCGCACCGGCAATTTGTGCCTGGCACCGCAGTGTCAAGTATGCTAGGATTGTCGAGGGGTCAGCGCAGCCGGTTGGTGGAAAGCCAGAAATTGACAATATTCTGGAGGGCCAGCCGGTAGGTATCGACGTCCGAGGGCTTGGTCACGAAAGCCGAGGCACCGAGCTCATATACGCGCTGCACCTCCTCCGTACATTCCGAAGAGGAGAAGATCAAGATGGGGAAGGACGGCCGGACGTGCCTGGCGCGCAGGTTTTCCAATACGGAGATGCCACCGCGGACGGGCATGTGGAGGTCCATGATGGCCAGGTGTACGTCCTCGAGGGGGTGCTGGCTGCAATGTTTAAGAAAGTGTTCCCCGTCTTGCAGGTGGGTAACGCGGATGTTGGGATCGATTTTTTGCAGCAACCGACGGGCCAGTTTGGCTTCGGTGCTGTTGTCTTCAACTAAAAGAATATGACGGGCGGACATTAGACGTAAAACAGCTTGTGGTAGAAAGAACGACGCGGCGGAGGAAGAATACGGTATTAAACTGGCCGAAACGAACGGGCCGGGAATACTGAGCCGCCGCGCAAGGTCGAAAAAATTCCGCAAAACTGCCAAATGGCCCGCCGCTGGCGATCTTGACGGGATTCCGACCGTGGCCCCGGCCCTCCGTGGTAACATTGTGCAAAATTTAGCTTTCCATGAAATTCGAACAGCGCATCCCCCGCGATACCTCCGCCCGACTTTTTGCCGAAGCCCAGGAATACTTTCCCGGCGGCGTGAATTCGCCGGTCCGCGCCTTTCGCAGCGTGAGCGGGCCACCGCTGTTTATCCGGGAAGGGCACGGCAGCCACATGACCGACGTGGACGGCAACCGTTTCCTGGATTTCTGCTGTTCCTGGGGACCCCTGATCCACGGCCACGACAACGCCCACATCCGGGAGCGGGTAATTGAGACGGTGCGCCGCGGCACCAGTTTCGGTACCCCCACGCAGATGGGCAACCGACTTGGGAAACTGATACTTGACAATCACCGTTACGTGGAGCGCATTCGCTTTGTCAGTTCGGGAACGGAGGCGGTGATGTCCGCCCTGCGCCTGGCCCGTGGCGTGACCGGCAAGACCAAGATCCTGAAATTCGAAGGTTGCTACCACGGCCACGTCGACCAGCTCCTGGTGAAGGCCGGCTCCGGTCTGGTCACCTTCGGCACCAGCTCATCGGCCGGGGTGCCGGAATCGGTAGCCCGGGATACCCAGGTCCTGCCCCTCGGCGACCGCGACCTGCTCGAGCAGACGCTCACGGATCACGCCGGGGAGATCGCCTGCATCATCGTGGAGCCAATACCCGCCAACAACGGGCTGTTGATCCAGGACAAATCGTGGCTCGAGTGCCTGCGCCTGAAGGCCTACAAGCACGACGTACTGCTCATTTTCGACGAGGTCATCAGCGGATTCCGGGTGGGATTCGAGGGCGCAGCCGGGTATTATGATGTTCAGCCCGACATCATCACCTTCGGAAAGGTCATCGGTGGTGGATTTCCGGTGGGTGCCTACGGGGCCAGCAAGGAAATCATGGACTACATCGCCCCGGTGGGCCCGGTGTACCAAGCCGGTACGCTGTCGGCCAATCCCGTTGCCATGACCGCCGGTCTGGCCGCGCTGGAACAGTGTCTGGAACCGGGATTCTACGAAGGGATGGCCGAGCGTACCCACCGAATGGCCACCGCCATTGCCGACTACGCCACGGAACGCGGTTATCCACTGCACGTGCCGCATATCGGGTCCATCTTCTGGCTGGCCTTCGGGCGCGAGCGGATCGAGCGTGCCGATCAGATCGATCCCGCCAATATGGAGTACTTCAAGATCATCCACCACGAACTGTTGCAAACGGGGGTTTACCTCGGGCCGAGTGGCTACGAGGTGGGATTCGTAAGCAGCGCGCATACGGACACGGACCTGCAAACGGCCATTGCGAAGATTTGCGCGGCCATGGACGTGGCCTTTGATGGAGCGGGTGAAGCAGGGTAGGGGACCGGGTTACGGAGCTTCCCTGGAATGCCGGTGCGTGGGTCCGGCCGCATACCTGAGAACCGATCGGACTGAAAATTTTGGACGGGGCCGCGAGGAACGCGTTTCCCGTACTACTTTAGGTGTCAAAATTACGCCTGCTATGCGCCCATTGATCTTTGGATTCCTTCTGCTCGCCGCTGCCGCCTGCACCTCTCCCCAAGCAACTAGCACTACCGCCCCGCCGCCTGCGGAGGTCACTACCCCGGCAGCCTCCTATGCCGGAGAGTGGCAGGTAACGGTGAAGGACACCCCGGCCGGCACGGTGACCGGAACGATGATACTGGAGGGCGACCCCGGCAGCCTCTCGGGTAAATTCGTCAGCAATGGCCGAGAAACCCAATTGCGATCGGTGGAGGAAACCGCCGACGGTCTCAAGATTGAATTTTACTCCAGTGAGTACCAGACCGACGTCGACTTTGCCCTGCGGGGAGAAGCCAGTGCGGAGGAGCTCACCGGCATGGCCCTGAGCACCTACGGGGTGGTGGCCACGCGCAAGAAGTAGTATCATTGCGGATGAATGAAGAGCAGCAACCCGAGACCCGCGCGATTCGCGGGCAACTGCCGGCTACCCAGTATCGTGAGCACTCCGCTCCCCTGTTCCTGACCAGCAGCTTCACCTTCCCTTCCGCAGAGTCCATGGCCGAGACCTTCGCCGGAAACGAGGAAGGAATCATCTACAGCCGCTACAATAATCCCAGCGTCGACGAGCTCATCGCCAAGGCCTGTGCTCTCGAAAATATGGAGGCTGGCTTCGCGACCGCTTCCGGAATGAGTGCCGTCTTCGCCAGCATGGCCGCTCTGGTCGAACAGGGTGACCACATACTGGCCACACGTGCGGTCTTCGGCAGTACGCACCAGATTCTCACCCAGATCCTGCCTAAGTGGGGGGTGACCTTCACCTACGTTGAACCCGATCAGCCGGAGGCGTGGGCGGAAGCCGTAAGACCCGAAACCCGCTTGTTTGTTACCGAAACGCCCTCTAATCCCGGGCTCCAGTTGGTAGACCTCTCCGAGGCGGGCCGTTTCTGCCGCACGCACGGACTGACCTTTATCGTTGACAATTGCTTCGCTACGCCCTACCTGCAACGCCCGGCCGACTTCGGTGCCGATCTGGTGACCCACTCGGCGACGAAGTGGATGGACGGGCAGGGTCGGGTGCTTGGCGGCCTCCTGCTCGGCAGTGCGGAGATTATGGAAAAGGTGACCTTCTTCTGCCGGCACACCGGTCCGGCCATTTCCCCCTTCAATGCCTGGGTAATTTCGAAGAGTCTGGAAACCCTGCACATCCGCATGGAAGCCCACTGCCGCTCGGCCCTGGCCCTGGCCGGTTGGTTGGGGGAGCAGCGCGGCATCGATCGGGTGCACTATCCTTACCTGCCGAGCCATCCACAGTACGCACTGGCTACCCGGCAGATGAGCGCCGGCGGAGGGATCGTCACCTTCGAATTAACGGGGGGTGAAGCCGCCGCGCGGCGCCTGCTCGACAGCGTGCAAATGTGTACCCGCAGCAGCAACCTGGGCGATACCCGCACCATACTTACGCACCCGGCTACCACCACGCACAGCAAACTGAGCCGGGAAGAACGTGCTGCGGTGGGAATTACGGACGGTCTGGTCCGGATGAGCGTCGGGCTGGAAGCCGTGCGCGATATCCAGGCCGACCTCTTGCGCGGCCTGTAATTGACCAGCGGTCATTGGCGCACTACCACCGCAATCATTTCCCCTCGGGAACTGCTCAAGTGTAGACGGTAAACACCGGGAGGCTGGAAACTCAGATCAACCGGCCATTCGTTGTTGCCGGCGGGATGAAAGCCGGTCTGGCTCGCCAGCACCTGGCCCGCGGCCGAAAGCAGCTTCCCTTGTACCCAGCCCGCGGCGGGCAGGTCGAACAACACCGTCGAGCGCCCGTGGGTAGGATTTGGAAAGGCGCGTAGTTGGGTGACCTTGTTCGCACCGGCCGCAGTGACCGCGGTGGTCTGTGATTCTTCCAGTGTCAGGATGAAGGGCTTGGCAGAGCCATTGTCGCCCGTGAGGTCGACGTTGAGGTTTACGGTGTTCCCTACCAAATAAAAAGACACAGGCCCCGCGCCTTGTTCCGGGGCCGTCCAGTCAAAACTGAACAGACTGTCGGGGTTGGGCAGGCGGTGCTCCACGTAGACGCGTCCATCCGAGAGCGTGGCAATCTGGGTCTGATCGTCGGGTGCTCCGAGCTCGCCGGCGGGTACCGGCGTGGCGCCGGCCAGGAACTGCGCCTGGAAGCCGTACGCCGCGGGCTCTCCCTGTCCCGGCCGGACGGCCACCGTAACCCGGTAGGTCTGCCCCGGCCGATAGTCGGTCATCTGTACCCCGTCGAAGCTGACGCCCAGGCGGGGCTCGCCATAATCCCCGGTGTTGTGGCAGTTGCTGCAGGTCGGTTCGGTTCCGCCACTTAGGTTGGGTGCCCCCGTGTAACCGCGCTCGATCGCGGAAGCTACCCCACTGGAATAGGCGGTCAGAAGTAGTGCGGCGGCGGCCGCGAGCAGAGGGAAGAGGGAAAGGGTTCGCGGTTTCACGGTGGGTTATCTTTAGAGTAAGGGCTTCGGACGCGCCGCCTTCGGCCAATTTACTCACCGACGGCATAATTCAATTAAACTAAATCCGTCGCAACCTTTAGCAAGCCTCTGAAGTTAAGACGCCGGCATGATAGTATTACTTTTGTCTTTGCGAACCTTACTCATTTATGCAGCAACTTAACGGGAAGGTATCGATCTCCATCTGCCGTTCTCTGTACCTGAAGGACCCGGAGTCGAGCGCTTTGGGCCAAAAAATCCTTACCGGGAGTATTGACCTGATCGATCGAATCGGACTGGAGCAATACACCTTCCGCAAACTGGCGGTTCACGTTGGTACTACGGAGGCCTCGGTGTACCGCTACTTTGAGAACAAGCACAAATTGCTACTGTATTTGGTTATGTGGTACTGGGGGTGGATGGATTACCGGCTGGCTTTTCTGCTGGCCAACGTACCCTCGGCCGAAGAGCGCCTGCGCCGTGCCGTCCGGCTGCTTACCGAAACCGTCAAGGAGGACAGCGATTTTTCCCACATTAACGAAGTCAAACTCCATCGGATAGTGGTGGCCGAAAGCCTTAAGGCGTACCTGACCCGCGCGATCGACCAGGATAACCGACAAGGTGCCTTTGCGTACTACAAGCAGCTGGTCGACCGGGTGAGCGCGGTAGTAAACGAGCTCAATCCCGATTTTTCCTACCCGCAGATGTTGATCAGTACTATAATTGAAGGCGGACACCTCCAGCACTTTTTCAGTGACCACATACCGCGCGTTACTAACGTGCGGGAAGGAGAAGATTCCGTAGTATGCTTTTTTACCAACCTGGCCTTTAAAGCCCTTAGCTGACCCCAATGGCCCTTACTTCCGAACTAACTCCCTTAGAACGATTCTGGCGGCTGCTGAAGCCCGACCGGCAAGAGGTGCGCAACGTCTGGGTCTATGCTTTCTTCGCGGGCGTCGTCAACTTGTCGCTGCCACTGGGCATCCAGGCTATCATCAACCTCATTATGGGCGGGCGCCCGAGTACCGCTTGGCTGGTACTGGTCTTTCTGGTGGTCTTTGGTATTGCCGTGATCGGTGTACTCCAGATCCAGCAAATGCGCCTGGTGGAGAACCTTCAACAAAAGATTTTCACCCGGGCCGCCTTTGAATTTGCCTACCGTATTCCGCGGGTGCGCACCGACGTGATGTATAACTACTACGGGCCTGAGTTGATGAACCGTTTCTTCGACGTCCTGACCGTACAGAAGGGGCTGTCGAAAATCCTCATCGATTTCTCGGTAGCGAGTTTCCAGGTGGTTTTCGGCCTGATGCTCCTGTCGATCTACCACCCCTTTTTCATCCTGTTCGGTATCATCCTTGTGGGGCTGGTAACCCTCATTTTCGTCTTCACGGCCCGCCGCGGACTGGTGACGAGTTTGCAGGAATCCAAGCACAAGTACGCCGCCGTCCACTGGCTGGAAGAGCTTGCCCGAACGGCCAGCAGCTTCAAGCTGGCGGGCAAGAACAATATGGCGCTGCAGCGGATGGACCGTCACGTACACGACTACCTAGAGGCCCGGGAAAGCCACTTCACGATCCTTATCCGGCAGTACAGCCTGCTGGTTATCTTCAAGGCAGTGGTAGCGCTGGGGCTGCTGGCCATCGGCGGACTACTGGTTATGCAGGAGAGCATGAACATCGGTCAGTTCGTCGCGGCGGAGATCATCATCCTCTTCGTCATGGCATCCGTAGAGAAACTGATCCTTTCGCTGGAGACAATCTACGATGTACTGACCGGCCTGGAGAAGATCGGGCAGGTCACGGACCTGGAACTCGACAACAAACCCGAAGGCTCACCGGTAGAGCTTTCCAAATCAGAAAGCGGTCTCACCATCCGCCTGGAGAACATAACCTTCAAGTATCCCAAGGCGACGGAGCCGACCCTGAATAACCTCAACTTCACCGCGCAGGCCGGTGAGCGAATCATGGTGACCGGCCTGAACGGGGCGGGAAAGAGCACCCTGCTTTACCTCATCGCGGGCCTGTTCGAGGTCAACCAGGGCTCACTGTCCTACAACGGGTTGCCCCGCAACAACCTGGGGCTGGAAGAACTGCACGGCATCATCGGAGTCTGTTTCAAGCAAGGCGAACTCTTCGAGGGTACAGTATTGGAGAACATCACCATCGGCCGGGAGCGGGCCACCTTTCAAAACGTGGAGTGGGCCGTGGAGAACCTGGGACTGTCTTCCACCATCCGCAATTTACCCGAAGGCTTCTCCACCAAACTCAACCCAACGGGTGACAAACTCCCCCGTAGCATCGTGCAGCGACTCTTGCTGGCACGAGCCATCGCCGACCGGCCCCGCTTACTGCTTTTGGAGCACTCCTTCGAAGCCATCGACCGCTGCGACCGCCACGAGATCATCGACTTTCTGCTTGACCGCACCCACCCCTGGACCCTCATTGCAGCCAGCGGCAACAAATACCTGGCCGCAAAATGCGATCGGGTAATTACCCTGGAAAAGGGCAGAGTAGTAACTCCTTCCACGCCCTCCTATTAACGTTTGTATGCTCAATATTTCCCTTAATTCCGTGAACCGGCACGTGGACCGCAAGGACCTGGACTCCCTCCAAAGGGTAGAGGCCCGACATACGGGCAGTGTGCTCCTGCAGTTGCTGATCATCTTCTCGCTGCTGTTTTTGGTCTGTCTGTTTCTGCCCTGGACCCAGCACATCCGGGCCACCGGACGCGTGACCGCACTGCAGCCCAACCAGCGGCCCCAGATGGTGCAGTCCATCATCGGCGGTCAAATCACCGAATGGTACGTCCGGGAGGGCGACTTCGTGGAAGCCGGCGATACGATCCTCCGCCTTACGGAAACCAAAGACCAGTACTTCGATACCAGCCTGCTGGACCGCACCCGCTCACAGGTGATGGCCAAGGAAATGTCCTTGCAATCCTACAACTCTAAGATCGACGCCCTGGCCGACCAGATGGAGGCTTTGCGCGAATCCGGACGGCTGCGTACCGAACAGGCCCGCAACAAACTCCGGCAGGCGCGGCTTACCGTGGCCAGCGACAGCATGGATCTGGAGGCTACTCGACTGAATACCATAGTTGCCCGCGAGCAGTACGAGCGGATGGAGGAGCTGTACGCCCAGGGATTGAAGTCGCTTACCGATCTGGAGAACCGTCGTGTGACCTACCAGCAGGCACAGGCCAAATTGCTCAGCGCGGAAAACAAGCTGCTGGCTTCCCGCAATGAAGTGATCAACGCCCAGGTAGAACTGAATGCCATTCAGGCCAAGCTACGGGACGATCTGGCCAAGACCAGTTCCGACCGCTTCACGGCCCTTTCCGGTCGATTTGAGGCCGAAGCCGGCGTGGCCAAGTTGGAGAACGAGTACAGCAATTACGAAAGGCGCACCGACCTATATATCCTTCGCGCGCCCCAATCCGGCTACATCACCGAGATTCTCGCGGCCGGCATCGGTGAAACCCTCTCCGCCGGCGAGCAGGTAGTGACCATCGTGCCCGACCAGTACCAGCTGGCGGTGGAGATTTTCGTCCGCCCCATCGATCTTCCCCTGCTGAACCAGGGCCAACAGGTTAATATCCAATTCGACGGCTGGCCCTCCATCGTGTTCAGCGGCTGGCCCAACACCAGTTACGGCACCTATTCCGGAACGGTGGTGGCCATCGACCGGACGATCAGCGCCGGAGGCGAATACCGGGTTATGGTAGCCCCCGACACCAGCGACGAAGCCTGGCCGGAAGCCCTGCGCGTAGGATCCGGCGCCACCGCCCTGGTATTGCTCAAGGATGTACCGATCTGGTACGAATTGTGGCGTAAGATCAATGGCTTCCCACCGGATCTCTACGCACCCACCGCTTCTACCGCACCCGCGGCCCCGCCCAAGATCAAGGTGCCTAAATGACCAACCGACCGTGAAATACCTGATTCTGATATTGGTACTGTTCGCCGCCCCGGTGGCGGCCCAGGACCTCCCCGCCGTGCTGTCTGAAGAAGACCTCCTCCGACTGGTTGCCGAGCACCACCCCCTGGCGGTTCGCGCGGACCTGCAACGCGATCGTGCGCGAGCGGTGTTGCGAGAAGCGCGCGGTGGTTTCGATCCGAAACTCTACGGTGATCTGTCTCAAAAGTATTTCAAGGGCACGCGGTACTACAGTCTGGCCGAGGGTGGACTCAAGGTGCCTACCTGGTTCGGCGTGGAACTGAACGCCGCCTACGAGCGCAACGGCGGTTACTACCTGAATCCGGAGAATACCGTTCCTGACGAAGGCCTCTTTGCCGCCGGTCTATCGGTTTCCCTGGGCCAGGGCCTGTTCTTCGACCAGCGACGCGCCGAACTGCAGCGGGCCCGAATTTACCAACGCGCCACGGGTGCGGAGCGCTTGCTACAGATCAACGAATTGCTGTACGAGGCCGGCAGCCGTTACTGGGAGTGGGCGGGGGCGCAAGGCGCCGTATCGGTGTACACCGAAGCCGTAGAACTGGCCCGCGCCCGGTATGCGGCCGTGGTGAGCAGTGCCGCGCTCGGCGACCGACCCGCTATCGATACCCTGGAAGCGCGCATCCTGGTGCAGAATCGCCTGCTGGGACTGGAATCTGCCCGCCTGGAGGCCGCCAACGCCGCCGCCGCGCTCAACGCCTTCCTGTGGCTGGATGGCGTGATTCCCCTGGAACTGGAGGCCAGCACCCGCCCCCCCGATCCGGCAGCCGTAGTTATTGCCCCATTGATGCCCCTGTCGGCCGGACTAACCAACCCCGCGCTAACCCTGACCCGCCTCAAGCTGGAAGATCTCGAAGTGGACGAGCGCCTGCAGCTGGAGCAATTGAAGCCCCGGCTGGACCTAAAGTACAATGCCCTGATCTCGGGTAGCGCCGTTCAGCCGCTTGAGAACTACTCGGCCAACGATTACAAATGGGGGATCAGCTTCAGCCAGTCGCTGCTGCTGCGCAAGGAGCGCGGTAAATTGCAGCTCACCCGCATCAAACTCAGCGAAACCCAGCTGGAACTCAGCGACAAGATCGCCCAACTCAACGCCAAGGTAGAGCAGGCCGAGAACGAGGCCAACGTCACCGTGGCCCAGTACGCGCTTGCCACCCGGAACGTGAGCGACTACTCCCGATTACTGGCGGGGGAGCGCGAGCTGTTCCAGGCGGGGGAAAGTTCGCTGTTTCTGGTCAACAGCCGGGAGGTGGCGTTCATCGACGCCAGCCTCAAGCAGTTGGAGCTGATGGTGAAACACCGTAAGGCTGGTCTGGCGCGGAACTTTGCTGCGGGGCAGACGGCTCCGCCGTTGGTAGGTGGAGTCGTACCCAATGAGTAAGGTCGAGATAGAGTAGGGCCTTGTGTTCGTAGGGGTCGGTGGTGGCCGCCGCGCGCAGGTCTTCGTCGAGCTTTTCGAAAACGGCCGGGTGCTCGGCGTCGGCCAGCTTGATCAGCTTGCGCAGGGCCGAGGTAGCCAGGCGGTGGACTTGTCCGGTATCGGGGCTTTTGCGCATCTGCCGGTTTACGTTCACCAGATGGTAATCGAGCAGCGCCCGGTTACCGAGTTCGAAGTGACAGATCAGGTGGAGTAGCCGCGTATTGAGCAGCAGGTCTTCCCGCAGGATGCCCGATCGCATATTGATAATCTCATTCAGGTAGTCCAGGGCCTCGTCAAAACGCCGCAGGATAAAGCAGGTGGCCGCGAACTTGTACAGAAACAGTCCCCAGCGGTGGTCGGTGGGCCGAAATTCCTTTTTGGAGTAGGCTGATCGCAACTGTTGGCCGGTGCGCTGGGCACCCGTCCAGTTGGCGGTAGCCAGGTGTGCGTTCAGCGACATCAGGCCGGCGTAGGTGCGTCCGATCAACTGGCTGTTCTCGTTGAGCAACACCTGGTCGTCACCGAGAAACTCCTGTACCACCCGCAGCGACCGGAGCATCCGGGGCGTATCGCCGGTGAGGTAGGCGAAGATGGATACGTAGTACAGGCAGCGCAGATACAGGTCAGGATCCTTGACCGTCATATGGGTGCTCAGGTGGAAGAGCGTGAGCGCATTCATCGCAGATTCCAGCGCATCGTCGAAACTCAACTGGATGTAGTGGTACCACATCGAAGCCTGGAAGCGATTGATCTTCTGGTGAAAAGTACTACTGACGGTTTCCCGGTCGAAGCGATAGGTCTGGATGCTGTTCCAGTACTCCACGTTTTCCTGCCGTTCCCGTTCGCTCCGACTGTGGCCGACCTCGATGTAGCGACCGTGGATCTGAATATTCAGGTTGAACAGCTCGCTGGTATTCAGCACGCTGTAGCTGCGCTCGGCCGATTCGTTGAGCAACAGGTCCATCTTGTTGTCGATCTGCCGGGATAGGGTGACGTGGCGCGATTCGATCAGTTTCTGAAACTCCAGGATCTCCAGGTGCAGTACGTCCCGGTTGTGTTCCACCGCCTTGCTTTTGGCCCGCTCGAGGGAGCGGAGGGCATCCAGGTACAGTCCCTTGCCGTACAGAATGTGGCTGAAGTCGATCTGCTCCCGCAGTTCGATGTCGATCTCCTTGTTGATGTAGATGAGACGCAGACTCGTAAGTACCTGCTGGTACAGGTGGCGTTTCAGGTTGGAATACTGCCCCGGCGTCAGCTTCAGCCGGTCGGTGACGGCACTGTCGTCGGGGTCGCCCAGGCGGTCCAGTACATCGAATAACTGGATGAATTTACTGTCGCCGGTAGAGCCGGCCCGGGTAGCGTAAAGCTTGAAATTGCGCTTTTCTGCCTTGTTGAGCGACTTTATTAGTCGCCACAGCTGATCTTTTACGGCCGTTGGCATGGGTAAGCGAAGTGATGTAAGTGGTTGTAAATCAGCGTATCGTATGCAGTGGTGAGGCTTTAGGCGTCACAGATGTTGAAAGTAGTTCGCTGTGCGGACTGCTCCACCCGGGCTGATCTTTGTTTCAACGAAGCAGAGGAGACGTCCGGGCTTCTTTTTGTCCCCAACCAGATAGGCTTCTTTGTTCACCTTTTTTCCGGCCCCCTGCTAACCACCCGGCGGCCTAAAGATAACCACTTCTATGAAGAAGATTGAAGCTATCATTCGACTGTCGCGCTTCGAGAGCATCCGGGATGCCCTGGCCGCCATCGACGTCAATTTCTTTACCCTCACGGAAGTTAAGGGCTTCGGCCTGCAACGCGGCGAGCAACTCACCTACCGCGGCAGCGTCTACGATGCCGACTACATTGCCCGTCTTCAACTTGACATCGTCGCCCCGGCCAGCAAGGTCGAGGCCATCGTAAACGCCATCGTCTCCGCCGGTCGTACCGGCAAGGTAGGCGACGGCAAGATCGTAGTCTACGAACTCGACCGCATTGTCCGTATCCGCACAGGCGAAGAGGACGAAAGCGCGATTTAACCCCCCGCGCCGCGGCGCACTCATAATCCATCTGATTTAACCCTCCGTTTGCGTGACCCCCTGGTCACCCTGGCCGTGCCTTGCCCGGTCCCGCGGATCTTCCCCCCTCACATATCAACTACCCCATCACCATGGAAGCACTGTTTACCGTCAACAATCTCTGGATCCTGGTGGCGACCTGTCTGGTCTTCATTATGCACCTGGGCTTCGCGACCCTCGAAGCTGGCTTTGTCCAGCGCAAGAACGTGGTCAACATCCTTTTCAAAAATAGCATGATCATCAGCATCGGGTTACTTACCTACTTCTTTGTTGGGTACAACCTGATGTACCCCGGCGACGCTTACGCCGGCGGGATCATCGGCTCCTTCGGCGTCATGGACTGGGCTGCCGGTATGACTCCCGATTACGCCGCCGCGGCCGAGGCCGGTGATACTTACACCGGTTACAGCGACTTTATTTTCCAGGCCATGTTCGCGGCTACCTGCGCCACTATCGTATCGGGCGCCGTAGCGGAGCGGATCAAACTGGTACCCTTCCTGATCTTCGCCACCGTCTTCGTTGCCTTCAGCTACCCCATCACCGGCATGTGGCAGTGGGGCGGCGGCTGGCTGGCCTCCCTGGACACCCCCTTTTACGACTTTGCGGGCTCGACCCTGGTGCACGCCGCCGGCGGATTCGCCGCCCTGGCCGCCATCATCCTGCTCGGTTCCCGCCGCGGCAAGTACCGTCCCGATGGCACGGTGACCGCCATTCCCGGACACAGCATGCCGCTGGCCGCCATCGGCGTATTCCTGCTCTGGTTCGGCTGGTTCGGCTTCAACGGTGGCTCCGTTCTGAGCGCCGACCCCAACGGAGTGAGCCTTGTGTTCGTCACCACCTCCCTGGCCGCCGCCGCGGGTGGCGTGGCCGCCTTCTTCATGGGCTACATCCTCTTTAAGAGCTACGATCTATCCATGGTACTGAACGGTATCCTGGGCGGACTCGTAGGCATCACCGCCGGTGCCGACCTAATGACGGGCGCCGAGGCCATCATCATTGGTCTGATCGCCGGAACCATCATCCCACTCAGTATCGTCTTCTTTGACAAAACCCTGCGGCTGGACGATCCGGTCGGCGCCACCAGCGTTCACGGCGTTTGCGGCATCTGGGGTACCCTGGCCGTCGGACTGTTCGGAGCATCCGCCGGGGTGGACCAGTTTATCACCCAGCTGATAGGTACACTCGCCGTGGGTGCCTTCTCCTTCGCCAGCAGCTTCATGATTTTCAGCGGCCTCAAGGCGGTCATGGGCATCCGCGTCGACGAAGAAGAGGAGATCCGGGGTCTCGACCTCGGGGAGCACGATATGCACGCCTACACCCTGGCCAAGGAAGACGGCGTCTTCCAACTCACTTCCGACTGACACCGGCCCCGCTTTCCTCCCATTATCCCCAAATCAACTAGTATGAAACTTTACACTCCTTCCCTGTTTACCCTCCTGTTCCTCTTTGGTGCCGGACTGACCGCGCAGGATGCACCGGTGGTCGTCCTGGAAGAGGAGGAAGAGGCTCCCAAATCCTTCCGGCTTTCGGGTTACGTGGACGCCTACTATCAGGCCAACTTCGCTAACTCCGCCGGAGAAGATGCCACGCCCCTGGTATTCGGAAGTTCCTTTACGGACTTCCCCAATACCTTCGGCATCGGCAACGTGAACCTGCTGGCCGAAAAGTCTTTCGGCAAGGTGAGCTTCGTCGGGCAGATCGGATTCGGTCCGCGCGCCGTGGCCGCCAACAGCGACAGCAACCTGGACGAGGCCGGTACAAACTTCGCCTCCACCGTCCAGCAGCTCTACGTGACCTACTCGCCGACCGAAGCCGTTACCTTTACCCTTGGTAACTTTGGCACCTTTATCGGCTACGAGGTCATTGACGCACCGGCCAACATGAATTACAGCATGAGCTACCTCTTCAGCAACGGACCCTTCTACCACACGGGCGCCAAGGTCGATTTCGCCCTGGCCGAAGGATTCGGTGCCATGATCGGGGTGTTCAACGATACCGATTCGAAGTTCGACGCCATCGCCGGCAAGCACATCGGAGGCCAACTCAGCGCCGAAGCCGGCGGGCTGGCCGCCTACCTCAACGCGATTTACGGCAAGGAACAGGAGGATTTCCTCGACGATGGGGTAGGAGACCTGAATGAACTGCAGGTTGACCTCACCGCCACCCTGGACGTGAACGAGAGCCTGATGCTCGGCATCAACGCCAGCAGCTACTCGACCAGTTTTGAAGGCGCGGGGCAGGGTGGCTTCTTCGGTACCGCCCTCTACGCCACCGTTGCCGCCACGGAAACCTTCGACTTTTCCCTGCGTGGAGAGTACTTCGGACTAACCGCCGCCGAAGGTGTAGACACCGAGCAGCCCAGCGTATTGGCCCTCACTGCCTCCGGCAATTTCACCGTCGGTGAGCTTCGGATCGTGCCCGAACTCCGATTCGATACCGGCAGCAACGGCTTCACCTTCGGGGAGGAAGCCAGCGACGACAGCGCTTTCGCCTTCATTCTGGCCGGCGTCTACGCTTTCTGATCCACAAAACATACGGGCTACGGCCACGTTGCACGGCTTTTGATTCCCGCCCTGCCTCACCCGTTCCTTTCGGGGGCCATGCCCAGACAGCAACCTTTAATTAACCTTCTGATTTAACCCAAACCTTTATTATGGCTACCAAGCACAAGCTTCAGTACGTCTGGCTCGACGGTAACGAGCCGATGCAGACCCTCCGCTGCAAAACCCGCATCGAGGAGAACTTCAGCGGCGACCTGGAAGATTGCCCCATGTGGTCCTTCGATGGATCCAGTACCAAACAGGCCGAAGGCGGCAGTTCCGACTGCCTCCTCAAGCCGGTGATGATCGTCACCGACCCCCTGCGCAAGAATGGATTCATTGTCCTCTGTGAGGTGCTCAACTCGGACGGTTCCCCACACCCGACCAACGGACGGGCTACCATCGACGATGAGGACCAGGACTTCTGGTTCGGATTCGAGCAGGAGTACTTCCTCATGGACATGGACACCGACAAGCCCCTCGGCTTCCCCGCCGATGGCACCAACCCTCCCCCCCAGGGACCTTACTACTGCGCCGTCGGCGCCCGCCGCGCCTTCGGTCGCGAGATCATCGAGAAGCACCTCGACGCCTGCCTCGACGCCGGACTCAACGTTGAAGGCATCAACGCCGAAGTAGCTCCCGGACAGTGGGAGTTCCAAACCTTCGCCAAAGGAGCCAAGGAGGCCGGTGACCAGATCTGGATGGCCCGCTTCCTGCTCGAGCGCATCTCCGAAGCCTATGGCGTTTACGTCGAATACCACTGCAAGCCCCTGAAGGGCGACTGGAACGGATCGGGCATGCACGCCAACTTCTCAAACTCCTTCCTCCGCGACAGCGGAAAGCGGGAAGATTACGAGAAGGTATGCGAAGCCTTCCGCCCCTACGTCAAGGAGCACATCGCCGTGTACGGCTACGACAACCACCTGCGCCTCACGGGCAAGCACGAGACCCAGAGCATCGACCAGTTCAGCTTCGGTATCTCCGACCGCGGTGCTTCGATCCGCATCCCCATCGCCACCGTCGAGCGCGGCTGGAAAGGTTGGCTGGAAGACCGTCGCCCCAACAGCGCGGCCGATCCCTACAAGGTGGCCGCACGCATCGTGAAGACGGTGAAGCCCGTCTCGAACTGACCCCACCCGGCTGAATTGACCTCCTTCCCACTGACCCAAGAACTACAAGAAGGTTAAATCAGCTCAGGTTCCCGTTTTTGGAACCGCACCATTTGCCCGGCTCCCCTTCGTGGGGGCCGGGTTTTTACGTCCTATATATAAAGGACGTGATATTGCCATCTTTGAACAACAGGGCGGGGCGCCCAGGTGCCGCGAGAGGACCTAGGAAGCAAAAAAGTAGGGTAGGGCTTGCAGTTGTAAATCAGCGTACCGTATCTTTGCCTTCCCGCAAACGTATAGTGAGCGATCCACCACCGGACCTTTCCAAGGCTTCGGTTCACCCTTCCAGCTTTTGGTTCTCTATTTTGCCTGTGGCAACGGCCGCAGCAACCGACCATCATCGCCGGAAGACTTTGGAACCTGAATCGTTTTGAATAAATTTTTCAAAAGGGTTGCAGGAGTCGAAGCGGTCGTTGTACTTTTGCGCCCCCGCAGACGAGCGGTGCCCGATTCACCGGGGTCCCTGAGGGGGCTGAGGTGGGTCCATCCGGTTTTCCTTTACCCCCGGGGGTGGCTGCGGCCGCCGCGCTGGGGGGAGCGGTACCGGGTGACGGTTGCGACTGGATCTTTCGGAAAAGAAACCTTCCGGAATGTTTGCAGGAGCGCGGGCGGTGCACTTACCTTTGCGGCCCCGGCGGATGCGCTGGGGTGGAGAGGAACGCGGCCGGAAAGAAAGTTGCAGAAACTTTGGCTTCGGATTTGCGGGAA
>NZ_SRSF01000014.1 GCF_004803465.1 Neolewinella litorea
CCATCCCGCGACCATTTATTGAAGTAGTAATGGACGATCTTCCAGGGTGGAAACTGAGAGTCGAGATTGCGCCACTGGCAGCCCGTGCGGGTCAGCCAGAGAATGGCGTCGAAGACGTCACGCAGATGGTGTTTGCGCCTGCGCCCAATGGGCAGCAATGCTTTAACTTCGTCCCACTGGCTGTCAGTCAACCGAGCGAACTGCTGGGTCATGTTTCGTATAGTTTGGCGACTTACAAAACACGACTGGCAGCCTTTTGCTAAATCATATCTGGAAAATCATAATTTTAGACATGCTCTTACCATTTGGCCGTCACCTGACGCTGCCTCCTATTACCACATATTGTAAATCTGAAATTGTCAATCGTAAATCTACCCGCCTCCGACGACGGCAAATGGTACTTTGTAAATGGTAATTTGCCAATTGTAAATCTACTCGCCTCCAACGCCGGCAAATTGAAAATTCCAAATGGTAATTTGCCAATCGTAAATCCCCCTAGTCCCACCCAGGAAGCGGTATAGCGGTAAAGTTCTCGCCATTGTAGATCCACACTGCTTCCGCACCGGCGTCCTGCAGGATCCGGTAAGCACGCGCGAAGCCTCCGGTAATGTGCTCAGAGCGGTGGGCGTCTGAATTTACCTGTAGTCGGATGCCCCTGCGGTGCGCGCGCTCTACGATCCACGCGCTGGGGTAGGTATCTTCCCACTCTCCCAGGTAAAGTCCGCGCGTATTTACTTCCAGGATGCAGCCGGCCCCCTGAATGGCTTCCAGAGTTTCTTCGACCGCGCGTATGTACCAATCGGCCCCTTCGTCCCAGTAGGTCTGGCGCACGTTACGCTTCTTGATGCGGTCAAGGTGGGCCACGATGTGCGGCGGATGCATGGTGACCATCTCTCGCACCAGGCCGTAGTATCGCTCCACCATTTTGCGGGCGTCGTTTCCGAAGATCGTACGGATACCTTCGCCGAAAACGGGTTCCGGACGCTGGAAACTCCACGGCGTACCGTCGGGCAGGCGATCGACGTAGTGGACGGCACCGACGGTAAAATCAAGTTCCGCCGCTACGATGTGCGGACTTTCGACGCTCATCAGGCCGGGCAAGTAATCGACTTCCAGACTTTTGTACAGTTGAATGCGGCCCGAAAACTCCTCCTGCAGCCCGGCGATCGTGCTACTGTACTCTTCCAGTATGCTTACCGGCATCGACCCTATGCCGTCAAGCGGGATCGGCGCGTGATCGCTAAAGGCATAGGCACTTACCCCCTGTTGCAAGGCTTGCTTTACGTATTCATAGGGTTCGCCGATACCGTCGCTGAAGCGGGTATGGGCGTGGTGGTTGGTGATCATGGGTTTCAGGGTTGAAATGTGCTTCGTACGTACATAATCTGGACGATTCTGCTTTTTATCTGCAGAACCACCGTTAAATTCGAAGCCGTACAGACGTAAAAGAACAAAATTAGGATTAGTAAAGAGAATTCAACTGTCGAAGGCTTACTTTGTGAACCGTTGCGATGATTTTTCACAAACCTAATTGCGCTCTTATGGAATGTAGACTTTTACTCTTTTTCCTTTTATTTGCCCTTTCCGGCCTGGTATCCGCCCAGCGAAACTGCGGATCGATGGCGTACCTGGAGGAGCAAATTCGTCAGGATCCCGCCCGTGAGTTGCAACTGCAGCAGCTGGAGCGCTTCACTGAGACCTTCGACCCCGGCCTCGCGAAAGCAATGGCCGGTGGCATCCTCACCATTCCGGTCATCGTTCACGTAGTGTACGAGAACAGCACCGAGAACATCTCCGACGCCCAGATCGCCAGCCAGATCACCGTGCTGAACGAGGATTTCCGGCGCCTCAACGCTGACCGCAGCAACACACCCGCCGATTTCGCGAACGTGGCGGCGGATTCGGAGATCGAATTCTGTTTGACCTCCGTCATTCGGAAGTCCACCACCCGCGCCAGTTTCGGCACCAACGACGCCGTCAAGTCATCCGCTACCGGTGGCTCCGACGCCGTTACCCCCCGGCAGGCGCTCAACATTTGGATCTGCGAGATCGGTGGCGGCATTCTCGGCTACGCCCAGTTTCCCGGCGGCGCTGAATCGACCGACGGTGTTGTACTCGATTACCGCTACGTAGGTACCACCGGTACCGCAACGGCACCCTTCAACCTGGGCCGCACGGCTACCCATGAGGTGGGCCACTGGCTCAACCTGCGCCACATCTGGGGCGACGGTGGCTGCAGCGTCGACGACTTCGTAAACGATACCCCCACTGCGGGCGGCCCCAACTACACCGGGGGAGCCTGTACCTACCCCGGCCCCAACAGTTGCGTACCCCGTGGCAAGAAAGGAGGTGAGGACCTGCCCGATATGTTCCAGAACTATATGGACTACTCCGACGACGGATGCATGAATCTGTTCACCATCGGTCAGAAAGACCGTATGTGGGCCGCCGTTAACGCTTCCCGCCCCGAACTGATCACCGCTGCCTGCGACGGCACCCCCCCGCCGCCCACGCCCCAGGAAATCTGCGACAACGGAATCGACGACGACGGCGACGGCCTTACCGATTGTGCCGACCCCGACTGTGCTTCCTTCGCTAGCTGTGCTCCTCCTCCCGGTGAATGTGTACCACCCACCGGACTGACGAGCAACACCGGTAAAGGTGGACGCGAACTGACCATGTCGTGGTCGGCCGCCAACGGAGCCCTCAGCTACTACGTGGAAGTTTACGAAGGAACCTCCCTCTACGCCTCCGGTACCATCAGTGGCACCTCGGCTACCGTGAGCATCAACAAGGGCAGCAGCTACAGCTGGAAAGTCCGCTCGAATTGCGCCAACGGCGCAGTATCGACCTTTGCCGAAACCTCCGTTTCCGGTCGTCGCACTACCATCACCTCCACGCAGGAACTGGGCGTTTATCCCAACCCCAGCGACCGGAGCGCCGTTACCGTGACCTGGAACCTCAACCCCACCACCCAACTCACCGCCGCTCCCCGCATCGTTGAGTCGGTCATGCAGGAAGTACAACTGGAACTGCGCGACCTGACTGGCCGGGTCCTCCGCCAGCTTTCGGTGAACGACAGTGGCAGCACCGATCTGGACATATCCGACCTGAGCGCCGGCGTATACCTGATCAACGTCCGCGACCAGGATGGCTACTCGGTCAGTACGAAACTGGTCAAACTGTAGGCGGCTACTAAAGCCCCCAACGTAAAAGCCCGGTGGTGCAGCTGCACCACCGGGCTTTGTTTTTGTCCGCCGCCGGGGCGGATCGATCAATCCGTCCTAGCCACGAAGTTCGCGACGCTGCACGAAGGGCTGGTCGTAGACGCGCTCGCCCGTCACGCGGTAGATCGCATTGGCCAGCGCGCCGATCACGGGTGGCAGGGAGGGCTCACCGAGCCCCGTAGGGTCGATGTTGTTCTCCACGAAGTGGGTATGGATGGCACGGGGCGCCTCGATGTGGCGGATGAGGCGGTAAGTATCGAAGTTCTGTTGGTCGGGCTTACCGTCGGTGAAGGTGACGGCACCGAAAAGGGCATGGCCTACCCCATCGATGATGCCACCTTCGATCTGGTTGTGGGCCCCTTCGGGGTTGACCACAATGCCGCAGTCGACGGCGCAGTGTACCTCGTTCACGCGGGGCTCACCGGCATCGAGCCGGGCTTCCAGTACCTGGGCTACGTAGGAGTTGTGGCAGTAGTAGGCGGCAACCCCTCGCTGGTCTTCGCCCGTTTTCCATCCGGATTTGTCGCGGACCAGCTTCAGCACGCCGGCGTAACGCTCGGGGTCGTAATCGTTTTCCTCACCGACCGGATCCTTAATGGCGCGGTCGAACAGCTCCAGGCGGAACTCAATGGGGTCCTTGCCCGCGGCTTCGGCCACCTCATCCAGGAAAGCCTGCTCGGCTCCGGCGATGAAGTTGGAACGCGGCGCCCGCCACGCACCGGTAGAGACGTTGGATTCGGTGGAGATATTCTCGGCCAGGTAGTTTTCTACCGTGCCCGCCGGGTAGCGGTTGGCAAATACGGGGCTTTCCCCGGCTCCGGTTCCCCGTACGTGGAAAGCGATCAAGCGGCCTTCCTCGTCGAGACCGGCCCGGTAGCGGACCAGATACTCGGGGCGGTAGGTGCCCTGTGTCATATCGTCTTCGCGGCTGTAGACCAGTTTAACGGGTACGCCGGCGGCCTTGCTGATGAGGGCTGCCTCGACTCCGAAGTTGCCGTAGAGCCGGCGGCCAAAGCCACCGCCCATGCGGGTCATCATGATGTCGATGTTGGCCTCCGGCATATCAAGCAGGGCACTGACGGTCTTGCGCAGGAACTCAGGGGTCTGGATCGGCCCCACCAGTTCCGCCCGGTCCTCCCAGACGTCGGCGAAGAAGTTCATCGGTTCCATCGTATTGTGCGGCAGGAAGGGGGCCGAATAGGTGCGGTCGATGATCGTGGCCGCGCGTGCGAAGGCCGCTTCCGGATTGCCGTCGCGGCGGGCTTCTTCCGCCTTACCCTCCTGGAGGGTGAGCCGCAGGTTTTCCAGCTGGTCGGCGGTCGATTCCAGGGGGCTGGTCTGCTCCCATTCGATCTTCAGTTTTTTCTTCGCCTGCAGTACCCGCCAGGTATTGTCGCCGATGACGGCCACGAGTTGGGGGAAGGCGTTCACGTCGCTCCACTGCATCTCCACGCCTTCGGGCGCGGCGTCGATGGTGACCACGTCGTGGATTCCGGGCAGCCCGCGTACAGCGCTGTCATCGACCGACTTCAGTTTGAGGCCGAAAGCCGGGGGGTGAACGATAGCGGCGTACTTCATCCCTTCCCTTTGCAGGTCGAGTCCGAAGAGCGGCTGCCCCGTGGTAATCTTACGGGCATCCACGTTCTTGGTGGCGTGACCGATAATCTTGAAATCGGCCGGATCCTTCAAGGTGACCTCTTCCGGCAGCGGAAGGGTGGCGGCCAGACTGGCCACTTCACCGTAACCAAGCTTCCGGTCACTGCCATCGTGGAAGATCATGCCATTCTCGGTACGCAGGCTACCGGCGTCGACGTCCAGTTGCTGGGCGGCGGCTTGCAGCAGCATATAGCGGGCCGTGGCTCCGGCCTTGCGGAGGGGTTCCCAGCCGTGGCGGATCGACTGGCTGCCGCCGGCCAGCTGCCGTTCGTAGTTGTCGGTGTCCAGCCCGGCCTGTTCCACGATTACGTTTTTCCAGTCTACGTCCAGCTCTTCGGCCACCAGCATGGGCATGGCGGTCTTCACGTTCTGTCCGATTTCGGGGTTCGGCGACATGATGGTCACTACGCCGTTGTCGCCGATCTTCAGAAAGGCATTGACGGCCACCCATTTTTCGGGCATGACGAGTTCGGGGCGGGCTTTTTCGGCCTTTTCACTCTCACAGGACGTCAGCCAGCTGAAGCCGAGCAGCAAACCGCCGCCGGTGGCGGCCGTCACTTTGAGGAAGGAGCGGCGGGAGGGTTGATTATGTGACATCTTAGCTTAGTTTTTCTGCCGCGGATTTGACGGCGGCGTGAATACGGGTGTAGGTTCCGCAGCGACAAATATTGCCGCTCATGCCGGCGCTGATCTCGGCCTCGTCGGGATTGGGGATGCCGTCGAGCAGGGCCGCGGCGCTCATGATCTGACCGGCCTGACAATAGCCGCACTGGGGCACGTCGTGTTCCAGCCAGGCCAGTTGCACGGGGTGGTCGCCGTCGGCGCTCAGTCCTTCAATGGTCGTGACGGGTTGCTCTCCGACCTGGCTCACCGGCAGGGAGCAGGAGCGGATGGCGGCACCGTCCAGGTGTACGGTACAGGCACCGCAGGCACCGATGCCGCAGCCGTATTTGGTGCCCACCAGACCGAGCTCGTCCCGCAGGACCCAGAGCAGCGGCATTTCCGGTTCAGCTTCCACGCTGCGGGGCTGACCATTTACGGTAAGGTTGAAAGTTGCCATGATTCTATTGTTGTAATCCATTAAAGGTAAGGGAAAAATTCCACCGTGTCCCCCGGCTAACGGAGTGGCCCGATCTATTCCCTCGCGGATGCTGTTTTTCCGGTACGCATGTCCGCCCGCCAACACCATACGCGTTCCCTCTGGCGCCTCTTGCTGCCCTTGTCCGTCCTGCTCCTCTACGTCAGCGGGGGCTGCTCGGAACTGGGGCAACGACTGAAGTATTGGGCCGATCGCACCTTCGGGGAGGCCACCCCGCGCGACACCTACCGCTGGAGCCGCCCCTTCGATAAGATTACCCTGGCCAGGTGGGACTCCGCCTACCAGCGAGCCCTGGACGATACCCTCCGCGTTGACTTGCCGCATCAGGAGGTCTTTGGTGCCGATACGGCCATGCGCTTTTCCGCCCATTCACTGAACCTGCGGCTCCCGCCCGGAAGAAGATTGACGGTACAAGCCGAGGGCACCCCGCCCTTCGGTGAACTCTTCGAAGTGACGCCCGACGGCGAGCGCGAACGCGTGGCCTACTGGGATACCCTGAGCGCTTACCTTTCGTACGAAGGTCACGGCCCCGGCCCCGCCGACCTGCTGCTGATCGTACAGTCCCGCCCCTACCCTGCCGGACCGTATACCCTGACGCTGGTGAGCGAACCCGCCCTGCTCTTTCCCGTGGCAGGCCGCAACGCGGGTAGCATCGGCAGTTTCTGGGGCGACCGGCGCGACGGGGGGCGGCGCCGGCATGAGGGGAACGACATCTTTGCCCCGCGCGGTACGCCTCTGCTGGCGGTTGCTGACGGGCGCGTAGCGCGGGTGCAAAATGGAGGACTAGGGGGCAAAACGGTCTGGTTACGCGACCGGGAGCGCCGGCTGAACTATTACTATGCGCACCTCGATAGCCAGTTTGTCTACCGCGGACAGGCGGTGGCGCGCGGCGACACCATCGGCTGGGTGGGCAACACCGGCAATGCCCGCACGACCCCGCCCCACCTGCACTTCGGCATCTACGCCAACGGCGCGCGTGATCCCCTGCCCTATCTCCGGGCCGCCGATGGAGCCCCCGAGGCGCCCGCCGCACAGCCCGGAACGGTCATCCAGGTTCCGGAGCGGGGACGGCATTATCTGCGCGTAACCCCGGAGCGGGAAGGGACCGTGATCCGGCAATTATTGGGCGGCGAGAGGATTCGGGATCTGGCCACTACGGGCCGGTACCACCGGGTGGCTACCGCGGCGGGAGAAACGGGCTACGTCAACTTCGACTAAAAAAAATACGCCCGCCTCCAAGTGGAGACGGGCGTACAAGTTCAAAACCGAGATTTGTTCAAAGTGTCAAAATGTAGCCTATAAAATCTTACACAAAGAACGGTCAAATTATCCGATAGTGAGTTCACATCGGTTAAAAATTCCAATAAATAGTGTAATTATTTCAGTCCTTGTTTGATTCGGCTAAGGGATTGGGGCCGCACGCCGATGTAATTGGCTACGATGCCGGAGGGAATCCGCTCGATGAGCTCAGGGTACCGTTCCCTAAAAAAGAGATACCGTTCCGTAGCTTTGAGTGGAAGCATCTGGGATTTTTCCTGCATCATATCGGTGAGCCGATCGATGAAAATCGCCTGCATCATCGACCTGCTTCGGTCTTGTTGTTTGATTTCACGCATCACGTGATGATCGATGACGGCCACGTGGCAGTCCGAAATACACTCACAAGTGAAATGCGCCAACTGGTCGTAGAGCGTGGCGTACACGCAAGCCACGAATTCCCCGGGGCCGGCCACCAGTTGCGTGCAGATGTTGCCCTCATCGTCGGTAACGTAAAGTCTGACGTAACCGGACAGCAAGAACAGGGTAGGGGGAAGCGGGTCGCCCTCTCCGAAAATGTGCGCTTTTGCCTGATAGGTCCGGTGGCCTACGTAGCTCACGAGCCGTTCTGCAGACTCGACGTCGACACCATTCTCCAGTAAGGTATCAACGATCGGCCTGAGGGTTTCCGATTGCATTTTAATGTATCCTGATGCGCCCAGCGATAGCTGGATCTAGCCCTTATTCGATTTACAAGTTACGCAACGCCAACAGAACGACGTTCTCCACGTGACTGGTGTGCGGAAACATATCCACCGGTCGGGCCTTGAGGATCTCGTAGCGTTCGTCGAGTAGGGAGAGGTCGCGGGCCTGGGTAGCGGGGTTGCAGCTGACGTACACGATCCGCGGAACCTGTAGTTCCAATAGCATATTCAGCACTTTGGGGTGCATGCCGGCGCGGGGCGGGTCGGTAATCAGTACGTCGGGCCGCCCGTGTTCCGCGGCGAAGGCGTCGGTCAGGATGTCCTGCACCTGCCCGGCATAGAAGGTCGCGTTCCCGACACTATTCAGGCGGGCGTTTTCGCGGGCGTCGTCGATGGCCGCGCTGATCTCTTCTATCCCCACTACTTTCCGGCACCGGTCGGCAACGTAGAGAGCAATGGAACCCAGTCCGGTATACAGGTCGTACACGTTCTCCGTGCCGGTCAATCCGGCGAAATCGCGGGCGATGGCGTAAAGGCGTTCGGCCTGCCGCGTGTTGGTCTGGAAGAACGACTTGGGCCCAATACGGAAAGAAACGTGGTCGAGCCGTTCGGTGATGTATTCCAGTCCGGCGTAATGGACCATTTCCAGGTCCATGAGGTATTCATTGATCTTGGGGTTAATGCAGTAAAAAAGGCTGCTGATGTGCTGCCCGTAGCGTTCTAGTGCCGCTTCCAGGAACCCCTGTATGGCGGGCTGATCGTCTTCGAAAAAGGCGATCACGACCATGCATTCCTCTGTGGTGGTGGTGCGTACCATCATCTGCCGCAGGAGTCCGTGCCGTTCCCGCATATCGAAGAAGGGAATCCCCAATTCCGTGGCCAGGGCCCGCAGGCCGTTGCGCAGTTCGTTGCTGGGTCCGTGCTGCAAGTGGCACTCCTCGATCTGGATTAGTTTGTCGTAGGCACCGGCTTTGTGGAAACCGATCACGGGTTCCTCGTTGTTGATGTCGGTCCCGATCTCCTCAGTGGTAAGCCAACGGCGGTTGGCGCAGCCGAATTCCAGCTTGTTGCGGTAGAAGCGGATGTCTTCGCTGCCGAGGATCGGTTGCCATTCCTTTACCTCCACCTTGCCGAGGCGGCGGAAGGCATCGTGGACCATGCGTTCTTTCTCCCGCAATTGGCCGGAATAGGCGAAGTGCTGCCATTTGCAGCCTCCGCACACGCCGAAGTGCTGGCAGAAGGGCTCTACCCGCTCGTCCGATCGCTTGTGAAAATGCAGGGGTGCGGCGAAAAGCACCTTCTTTTTCTTGCGGAAAGGGCGTACGTCGACAACGTCGCCCGGGGCCACATCCTCCACGAATACAGTCATACCTTCCTCAGTCTTGCCCACGCAAAACCCCTTGTCGGCCAGGCCGGTGATCGTCACCTGATCGATGCGGGCGGGGAAACGGTTCTTTCTATGGCGTGCCATGGGGGTAGGTTTAGGGGCGGCGAAGGTAAGCCGCAGGTGACCATTCCCCGGTTAGGGGCTAGACAATGAACTGTCGGAGGTAATCGTGGCTCTGCCTCAATGAGCGGAGGCGCAGTTCTTCGCTGCCTTCATAAGCCCGGTCTTCAACTTCCACGCAGACGGGCCCGTCGTAGCCAGCGTCCGTCAGGTGACCGAAGAAGCGGCCCCAGTCGACATCCCCCAGTCCGGGCAACTTCGGCGTATGCCACTGCCCCGGATGCGAGAATACGCCGTGGCGATCGAGTTGCTCGCGGTCGATCCGCAGGTCCTTGGCGTGAACGTGTATCATCCGGTCCGGATAATCGCGGAACGGCCGCGTGTAATCCATCTGCATCAGTACCAGATGACTGGGGTCGTAATTGAGGCCCCACTGCGCGCTGGGGATGTCAGTCCACATGCGCTCCCATACGGCCGGACTCACCGCCAGGTTATTTCCCCCGGGCCATTCGTCGGCGGTGAAGCGCATCGGGCAATTTTCAATGCCGATCCGAACGTCCTTTACCGCCGCGTGATCCACAAGGGGGCGCCAGGTGGACAGAAAGTCGCCCCATTGCGCCTCAATGGTCCGGTCCTTGTCGCGGCCCACGAAAGTGGTCACCGTACCGATACCCAGGGCGGCGCTGGCGTCGATGAGGTCGTGAAGGTGGGCTACCGCCGCTTCCCGGCCGGCGGTGTCGCCGCCCAGGGGATTGGGGTAGTACCCCAGGGAAGAGATGAAAACGCCGTACTTCTCCTGCAGGGACTTGATCTCAGCGATGCCCGCCTCGTCCAATCGGGACACATCGACGTGCGTGACGCCCGCGTACCGGCGCTCGGCCTTTCCGGGGGGCCAGCACATGGCTTCCACGCAGTCGTAGCCGATGTCGGCGGCGGTGCGCAGTACTTCTTCGAGGGTATAGTCGGGGAGGATGGCGGTAACAAAACCGAGTTGCATATTGTCTATTTCGTTTGACCGAGGGCAACCAAGTTAGCAAAAAGGCGGTAGGCACCGGGGACGCCCGCGGGCAATTCCCGGAAGAAGCTGTAGCCGGTATACACGAAGTGGCCGGAGCCGTATTGGGCCACCAGCAATCCGCCCTCCCGTTCGGGCTCGTCGGGATCGTGGCTGCTCAGCAGGGGGGTATATTCCGGTGCCCATTCGTCGGGGAAATAAAGACCACGCTCCTGTACCCAACCGTCAAAATCGGCGGCGGTGATCTTGTTCGGGAAGTTCAGGGCCGGGTGATCGGGAGCGAGGATGCGCACGGGGGCGTTCTCTACCGTGACGCGGTCACGGCTCAGTTGCAGGGGATAGGGCCCGAGGTCCTTTTCGTCGATCTTTAGGCGGCGGTTGGTATTGTACTGCACGATGAGCGTACCGCCCTGCTTCACGTAGTTGAGCAGACGGGGCTGGTACACCGGCATCCGGTCGAGGGTATTGTAGGCCCGCACCCCTACCACGATGGCGTCGTAGCGACTCAGGTCACCTACGGAGGCTTCGGCGTCGTCGATGATGCTTACGTCCAGGCCGATCGCGTTCAGGGCTTCGGGGATGGCATCCCCGGCGCCGGGCAGGTAACCCACGGTGCGGCCGGCGGTAGCGAGTTCCACGCGGGCAACGGCCGCACCGCCGTCAAGCGTGGCCCGCTGGGTGGGTATGTGGGGGTGATCGATGGTAACCAGTCGCCGGGAATACGCTTCCCCGGGCTGGTCCACGAGTTGCAGTCGGGGAGATATCCGGCCTTGCGATTGCCCGGCGGGCGGCGTCAGCTGGAAGGTGTAGAACCTTTCCTGCCCGCGGCGGTCGAGCTGAACCGACTGGGTGGCGGGTTCCACCGACCAACCCTGCGGTACCTGAAGTTGCAGTTCCCCCTTGAGTTCAGCGGCGGCGGCGGTGACCTTGACGGTGACCGGAGCCGGCTCGGCACTGGTAAAAAGGTAGCTCGACTCCCCCACTTCGACGAATACGGGGGGCAGTAACTCGAAGGGCTGGAATTGCTCACCATCAACCGGATCGGTAAAGTGGTGCCGCACGGGCCGCTTGATGGAAATCACTTCATTGCCGATGGCCAGGTCGAAAGTGACCTCCAGGGCGTCGTCGGACTCCGCCTTGCCCCGCTGCCGTTGGTCGGTGACGGTGTACATGCCCAACTTCCAGTCCTCTTGCAGCCAGTACGGACTGCTCGACACGCCGGCCGGGACGATGTAGGTCAGATCGGTGATGAAGGGCTCGGCCTTGGCCAGTTTCGCGGCGGGGGTGGTATCGCGATCGGCCAGCCGCAGGCCGCGCAGGGTTACGGGAATATCGCTGCGGTTGGTAGCTTCCACGGCCACGGTCACACTGTCGCCGACGGCCGCGTAGGCTTTTTCCGTCGTCGGACTCAGGTACAGGCCCAGCGATCCGACGATGATCTCATCCAGTTCGGCGAGTTTGGTCGTTTTCCAGTATCCGTCCTCGAGCTGCGCGATCGTCGACCGTAGCGCCAGGAGGGCCGGTACGGAGGCGGCAGGGTGGTCGAAGTCAAAATCGGCCTCGATACTTTCGATCTGCTCGGCTACGGCCCGTCCGCCGCGCACGCGGCTCCACCCAGTATCGATTCCGGCGAAGGGGTCGTGCTCCGTTCCGGTGGCTTCCCCCTTGAGGAGTTCGAGTTTTTCCTGCTGGTTATCGCGGCTACCCGCGCTGCCGAAGCCCTGGCTTTTGTGCTGACTGCGGCTGCGGGCGGCAATCTCGGACACGCTTTCTCCCCGTTTTGGCAGGTAGGTACCGATGTCGACGGTGATGACGTCGGTGCTGTCAACGTAGTCGGGCAGTTTGGAATCCCCCCAGCTGTAGGCGTTCCAGTACAGTCGCCGCGGCTGCCAGGGCTCGACAAACTCCAGTTGCTCGGGAAAGGCTGTGGGGTCACCGGCCAGGTCGAAGGCTTCGCGGCCGATGAGGGCCGAGGCCGTATGGTGACCGTGGGTGGATCCGGGCGCGCGGGGGTCGAAGCGTAGGATTACGACGTCGGGGCGCCACTGCCGGATCACCCACACGGCATCGGCCAGCACCTGCTGCTTGTCCCAGATCGTAAAGGTTTCATCGGGGTGCTTGGAGTAGCCGAAGTCGTTGGCCCGGGTAAAGAACTGCTTGCCCCCGTCGATGCGGCGCGCGGCCAGGAGTTCCTGCGTGCGGGTCAGGCCGAGGAGTTCGCTGATGTCCGGGGCGATGAGGTTTTGTCCGCCGTCGCCGCGGGTCAGGCTCAGGTAAGCCGTTTCCACCTTGTCCACGTTAGCCAGGTAGGCGATCATGCGGGTATTCTCGTCGTCGGGGTGGGCGGCCACGTAGAGCGCGGAGCCGACCACGCCCAGCTTCTGGATGGCCGCGTGGAGTTCACCGGAGGAGGGCCGCGGTGGCGACTGGGCGAACAGGGAACTCAGGGCAAGGAGGGCGGCCAGGGTGGGGAGTATTCTCACGCGTCGGGAGGTTGGGTACTAAAACAATAAAGACAGCTCAATGGTAAAGGTAGTTGATGCTGGACCAGATATGCAGGGCCCTGAGCGACGGTAGCGGATTGCCGGACTACTGGCGGCAAAGCGCCGCCAGCCGCCAGGCCATGGACTGCTCCGTCAGTCGTCACGCCTACGGGCCCCACCGCCGCCAATACCTCCTGCTGCTCGAACCACCGGGCACCAGGCCCACCGATCCCCTACCCTGGGCATTCTACTTCCACGGTGGGGGCTGGACCTTTGGCACCCCTGAGGCCTTCTCTCCCGCCGCCCGCCCCTGGCTGGCGGCGGGCTTCCGCGTGGTGCTGCCCAGCTACCGGCGGCCGCCCCGGTACTGGCTCCCCGAAATCGCCTCGGATTGCCGGGCCGCGGTGGCCTTTACCGCCCAATGGGCCCGCGAGACCGGCCGGCCGCTCTCCACCCCGCAGGTAGGCGGCATCAGCGCGGGGGGGCACCTGGCTGCCCTGTTGGCGCTGCGTCCCGACTGGTGGACCAAGGCCGGGTGGCATGCCGGACCGGACAAGGCGCTGCTGTGCGCCGCGCCACTTGACCTGGGCCTGCTGCGCCCTTCCTTTCTCTTTCACCGCCACCGCACTTTGAGTCCGCTCGCCGATCTATCCACCGCCGTAGGCACCCAATGGCTTCTCCTGCACGGCACGCACGACGGGCTGGTGGCGTTCGGCCACTCCCGTGCGTTCGTGGACGGCCTGTCGGTAGCGGGAGCCGACGCCCGCCTGATCACCCTGCCGGGAGGGGGACACCTTGACGCGGGCCGGTGGACGTACGACGACCGTCACCCTACCGCGGAGCTTATTGCGGAATTTGTCCGTCCAGCCGGTCCAGCCCCTCGCGGGCCAGGGTAAATTCGGGGGCCATGCGCAGGGCCGTCTCGTAATCCCGGCGGGCGGCATCCGTATTGCCCAGCAACTCGCTGGCGTAGCCGCGGTAGAAGAAGGCGCGAATGTGGATGGGATCGTTCTTGATCACGATGTTGAATTCGTCGTAGGCGCGTTCCACGCTGTCCAACTCCATGAGCAGGAGTCCCGCGTTAAAATTACCGGCCACGTACTGCCGGTCGATGATGCTGGCACGCCGGTATTCGGCTATAGCCCGGTCCAGGTCGCCGCGGTCGCGGTAGTAGTCAGCCCGCGCGTGCAGGGCGATGACGTCTTGGGGGTTGATGGCCACTGCCGCGTCGAAGTACTCCCCGGCCCGCGCATTGCCCTGGGCGGCCAGCAGGTCTCCGAGCAGGAGGTAGGCGTCGGTCATATCGGGGTCGATCTGCGTGGCCTCCTCGGCGGCGTTGATGGCGCGGGTGGTGTCGCCAGTTTCTTCAAAAACCTGCCCCAACAGGTAATAGGCCTCGGGATTGCGCGGATCAAGTCGGACGGCTTCGTTGAGGGAGGCCAGGGCATCGTCGTACTGCTTCAGGATTAACTGGGTTTCGGCCAGCCGAAGGTGGGTTTCGAGGCGTTCGGGGTCAAGGCGGACGGCGCGTTCCAAGGTGCGCAGGGCCAGTCGGCTGCGGTAATAGTCGAGGTAAACGTCGGCCAGCTCGTAGTGGTAATCCACGTTGGTACTGTCGAGCGACAGGGCGGTGGTCAGGTCGTTGATTGCCCCGTCGTAGTTTTCCAGGTCGTAATACATACTGGCCCGCTGGCGGTAGAGTTCTGGCTCATCGGGCTGGCGGGCGATGGCCGCCGTGAGGCGCTCGATGCCGGGGTCACCGGCCGCGGCGGCATTGGGGGCTTCCTCGGGGGTGTCCGGCCCGCAGGCGAGCAGACCGATCAGCAGCAGGGGAAGGCAGTAACGCAACATTGGTTTTCTTTGTGGGGGGTATATAACACCCAAGTCCCCGAAATTCCTATGCCGGACCAACCGCCCCTAGTCGAATGTGTCGTCAACGTCAGCGAAGGCCGCGACGCCACTACCCTTGACGCGATCGTGGCGGCCGTGAGCGCGGTGGAGGGTTGCCATCTGCTGCACCGGGATGTAGGCCCCGGAGCCCACCGCACCGTTTTCACTTTCGCCGGGACACCGGAGGCGGTCTTTTCGGCAGCCGAGAAAGTCTACAGCGTAGCCGCGGAGCGCATTGATATGCGGCAGCACCGGGGGAGTCATCCGCGCAGCGGGGCAGTGGACGTCTGCCCCTTCGTGCCGATTTCCGGCGTGGACATGGAGGAACTCAGGGCGCGGACGCGGGTGCTCGCCCAAGTGGTTGCCGAGCGCTATGATCTGCCGGTATTCCTTTATGCCTCCAGTGCTTCGGTTCCCGGGCGGTCAAACCTGGCCGAGGTGCGGCGGGGGGAGTATGAAGGTTTGGCCGCGAAACTTCAGCTTCCCGACTGGCAGCCCGACTTCGGTCCGGCAGTGCCCCACCCCCGGCTCGGGGCCACGATAATGGGAGCTCGCCCCTTTCTCATTGCCTGGAACATCAATCTCGCACCGGAAGCCACCCTGGCCCAGGCCCGCCAACTGGCCGGTCGCCTTAGGGGCAGCGGAGTGAAAGGGAGACCCGGACTCTTTCCTGGACTGAAGGCCATCGGCTGGCACATCGAGGAGTATGGCCGGTGCCAGGTGAGCTGCAACGTGGTGGAACCGGATAATACGGCCCTTGCCCGTGTGTACCTCACCGCGGTAAGTCTGGCTGAGGGGATGGGGGTACGCGTAACCGGTTCAGAGCTGATCGGACTGATCCCGGCACGGCACCTGCGCGCCGCCGCCCGCGGCTTCTGCTTTGAGGGGGGATACGAGGAAGAGATGGACACGGCCGTCACCGTGCTCGGACTGAACGACCTGCGGCCCTTTAATTGGCGTGAGCGTGTGTTGGAAGAGGTATATCGTGCCGCCGCGCAAACAGATCGTCGGAGCCGATGAAGTAAGACCGGCCGTCGCGCATACGGATGCAGACGCCACGGCGACCACCGAAGTCGATGCAGCGAAAACGGGAAGAGGGGTCAATGAGCGCGCCGGACCACCGGGCCGAGGGGGTGACGTCCACGAAGGAACAGTCGGCCATCTCCGCGGTGGACAATTTCACGCGGCTGCCGATGATGCCCTTGGTCCGCACCTTGAGGTATTTCTTGTTGATCTTGATGCGCAGCCTTGAACTGTAGACCCCGTACCAGCCGAGAGCGAGCAGCAGGGCGATGCACCCGGTAATGGCCGCGTCGTAGGTAGTGATCCCGTTGAAGAAGGTGATGACGATCCGGTAGAGTACCAGGACAGACATCAGGAGGAGCAGGGCTATGAACCCGGGGTTACGGAAGCGTTGCTCTTCTTTGAAATAGGTTTTAGGCATGGTGAGGTCGTCTAATGAATAGATTAAACGACGCAGCTTAAACTTTAGTTTACCCTGAGTTTACATTAAGTTAACATTGGATTAATTCTTCACCACCCTCAGTTGCTCATCCCCCCAGTGCACTACATAGACCCCTACCGGCAGTGACTCTACTTCCAGAATGGCCTGCTGCCCCTGGACGGTGATGTTCAGTTGCTGGCTCACGTCGCGGCCCTGCAGGTCGAAAATGCGGGGCTGGCCGGGCAGTTCGGCGTTGCTGCGCACCGTAAGGCGGTTGGTGAACGGATTGGGGAAGGTGGACAGTCCGGTTGCCGGAGCTTCCCAGGTAGCGGTGACTACGGCGGAGTAGTTAACGGTGCCGTCGAAGTCTACCTGCGCCACCCGGTAAAAATTGCTGCCCGGGACGGGTGTGCGGTCCAGCGAAGAGAAGGCGGCGTAGAGGTTACGCGTGCCGTTGCCGGCCACTTCGTCCAGGGCTTCCCAGTTGGTGCCGTCGATAGAGCGCTCCACGCGGAAGTAGTCGTTCTCCGTTTCGGAAGCCACCTCCCAGTGGAGTTCCACGCCCGTTGCCTTAGTGACGGCGCGGAAGTCTAGCCAGTCTACCGGGGCTGGGGCGTCGGATACTACGAAGAATTGATTGTTTTCGCTGACCCGCAGGCAGGTCGGGCTTCCTCCGCTGGTTTTGATCCCGGTGAGCGTGTTGCCCACAAAAGTGGAGGGGGTAACGGTAGTGGTATTGTAGTCGACGCCGTACACCTGGTATTCCCCGGCGTTCAAGGTGCGAAAATCAGCGGCGGGGGACTGGGCAACAATGTTCTCCGTACCGAAATCAGTCGCCAAAAACGTATAGGCGTGATTGGTGGCGAGGGGGGTGCCCTGATAGAGTATGGGATCGGCCGGATCCATAGAAAGCGTATAATTCTGGCCCGATCCTGGAATGAGACTATTTTGGATCCCCACGAAAATAAAATACTTCTGACCGCCGGTCACTTCAAAGGTGATACCGGGCCGGCTCCTACCATCAACTGTGGCACTCGATGCAACCCAGTTATCGCAATTGGCATCAACTATGGTCGTGCCCCGAAATACAGAAAATGTAGTGTTTATATTCGAAGGATTGGACTTATTGAGGCTCACTGTTCCGCTCCGATCGGGTTGGAAGGTGTACAGATCGTATTTGACGTTCGTATTGGTAGCAACACAGGACTCCGGAGCCTCGGGGCTTCCCGCTGTATTGGCGCGGAAATTTTTTGTAGCTGGATCAGTCGACTGCAAAACTCCGCTGAATGAAGTTATCTCGTTCCCAGTCAGAGGGTACACCGCGAGTTGTGTTTCCGAGGTGCCGGCCTCACCACCCAAAATAAAGTCATTGGTCCCGACGCGGTTAATCACCGTCTGGCAGGACCCACTCTGGGCGGACACGAGAAAAGGAAGCAGGAGGGCGCCGGCTACCAATAGCTGGCGGAGGTTGTGTAGTTTGTTCATAGTCTATCAGGCAAAAGAAGCGTGCCACGCAAAAGCGCGCACTGAAACACCAGTTCGCGGGGCGGCGAATGCGGGTGTAAATTACACATTAGTACACGGTTAGCCCCCCACCGGTTTGGCCGCGAAAAGTTAAAGCCGGTTAACGGCATACTCAAAAAGGCTACCTTCTACCCTTATGCGAATAATAATCTACCTGCTGGCAACGGCGATCCTGACCGCAACCGGTTGCCGGCAAACCGCGCCCCTACCCACTTCAGAAGCTACCGGAGCCGGGGACTCTCCCTGGCTTACGGGCTTTGAGAAGCCCGCCACCAATCCGATCATGCGGGCCGACAGCAACTACCGGTTCACTGATCCCCTGACCGGGAAATCGGTCAAATGGCAGCGAGCCGACGTATTCAATCCGGGGGCTGTGGTGCGAGGCGACAGCGTTTACCTCTTTTTCCGGGCCGAAGACAACCCCCGCGCCATCCTCGGGCGGCGCACCAGTCGTATCGGCCTGGCTGCAAGTGCCGACGGCATAAACTTCACCCGCCGGCCGGAACCCGTGCTCTACCCCGCCCCCGATAACAACCGGGAATTCGAAGAGCCGGGTGGCTGCGAAGACCCCCGCGTAGTGGCCCTGGAAGACGGCCGCTACCTCATGCTCTATACCGGCTGGAACCAGGACGTGGCTCGTCTGTGCTCGGCCACCTCCACCGACCTGGTCAACTGGACGAAACACGGACCGGTATTCCAGGAAGCCTACGGGGGCAAGTTTCACGACACCTGGTCCAAATCCGGGTCGGTGGTCTGCGAACTGAACGATGAAGGTCAACTGGAGGCCGTATCCATCAACGGAAAGTACTGGATGTACTGGGGTGACGCGGTCGTGGGACTGGCCTACAGCGACGACCTGCTCGACTGGACGCCCGTGCTGAACCCCGACAGCACCCTCTACGACCCCCTGCCGCGGCGGCGCGGCACCTTCGACAGCGGCCTGAGCGAACCCGGTCCACCCGCCCTGCTCACCGACGCGGGCATTCTGGTGCTCTACAACGGAAAGAACGAGGAGGTGGATTCACTCCGCTCCATGGCCATGGGCCCGGGGGCCTACTGCGGCGGACAGGCCCTCTTCAGTGCGGAGGATCCGACCGTGCTGCTGGACCGGATGGATGAGCCCTTTATCTGCCCGTCCCTGCCCCACGAGGTCAGCGGGCAATACGCCTCGGGCACGACCTTCATCGAGGGGCTGGTCTATTTCAAGGGCAAATGGTACCTGTACTACGGTACGGCCGATTCCATGATCGGGGTGGCCGTGCGCGATTAGGCCGCCTCGGCGGCGGTAGCGGAGGAGGTAGACTTCTCCCCTTCCGAGATGCGGGCGGCGGCGTACTTCTTGAAGATGTGACGCTGCATGTAGCGTCCGATGCTGGCTACCGCGCGCAGGCGCTGCCAGTGCTCGGAGGGCACGCCGAAGTAGGCGTAGACCGCCCCGTTGTTGCGGAACTTGACGAAAAGGGTGTTGGCGGCCCGCAAATACCCCATCTCCGAGAGCATCTGGGAGTTGACCTTTTGCATTACGATGGGAAGTGCCATAATCGAATGATTTTCAGCTTGCTGTTGCAAAAAGAAAACACCCCGCACCCCCAAATAGTTGCTGTTTTAAAACTTTTTGTTTGTTTTAACGCTTCCAGAATCCGCCCCTTTTTGTAAATGCGAAAACGGCTCAGTTGAAGAAATCTTGCACCCGCTCGGTGATGTAAGCCAGAATAGATTCGTCCATTTCGCTGTGCATCGGCAGAGAGATGACCTCCTTGCAGAGGGTATCCGTTACGGGCAGGAAATCGATCTTATTGGCGGCGGTCCCGCGGAAGGCACCCTGGTCGTAGAGAGGCACCGGGTAATAGATCATGCTGGGGATACCGGCTTCCTGAAGGTGTTGTTGCAGGGCGTCGCGTTGCCCATTGGTGACGCGCAGGGTATACTGGTGGTAGACATGGGTGCTGTTGGGCAGGCGGGCCGGAGGGAGCAGACCCTTGATTCCGGCGAGCTGCCGGTCGTAATAGCGGGCGGCCTCCTGACGGCGGGCGTTGTAGTCGTCAAGGCGCGGCAATTTGCAGTTGAGGATGGCGGCCTGCACCGAGTCCAATCGACTGTTGCAACCTACTACATCGTGGTAGTAGCGACGATTCTGTCCGTGGTTGGCCACAGTCCGCAGGCGGGCGGCGAGATCATCGTCGTCGGTATTCAGGGCCCCGCCGTCGCCGTATGCGCCCAGGTTCTTGCTGGGGTAAAAGCTGGTACAACCAATATCGCCCAAAGTACCGGTGCGCCCTACCCGGCCGTCGGAGAAGGTATAGGCCGCCCCGATGGCTTGCGCGTTGTCCTCCACGATGCGCAGGTCGTGCATTTCTGCCAAGCTACGGATGGGCTCCATGTCGCAGCTTTGACCGAAGAGGTGCACCGGAATGATCGCGCGCGTCCGGGGGGTGATGGCCGGCTCGATGAGTTCCGCAGTCACGTTGTAAGTGAAGGGGTCCACGTCCACCATGACTGGGCTAAGTCCCAACAAGGCGATCACTTCAGCGGAGGCTACGTAAGTAAAGGCCGGTACGATCACCTCATCTCCGGGTTTGAGTCCGAGTGCCATCAGGGCGATCTGCAGGGCATCCGTTCCGTTGGCGCAGGGGATCACGTGTTTGCACCCGAGGTACTCTTCCAGTCCGGTCCGAAACTCCTGCACCGCCGGCCCGTTGATGAACGCCCCGCTACGGATCACTTCCAACACCGCCCGGTCCACCTCCTCCTGCATCGCTTCGTACTGGGTCTTGAGGTCGACCATTTGAATGTTGGTGGGAGGGGGGGAGGTCATTGGGGGGGATTTCGGGGTTGGGTACTTAAGTCCTTTTGGGAGTTATTCCTTCAGGGCTTCGTGGCGGAGGGTGCCGGGTTCCTCTATTAACTCCTATCGGGGCCTGCGGTTTTACTCCTTCCGGTTCACGTTCGTTCCTTACCGGGCACGGGTGGGTGGTCGATCTCCGCCTGCGGGATCGTGGTGGTGTATTACCTGACTTGCGGCCCGGGGCTCAGGGAAGTACTAAAAACCCATTTCCCTAATCTCCAGACCGTCGGTCTTGAAGAGAGAGTGATCGATGTTGTTGCCGGTCTTGATGTCGGTGAAGCGGGTTTCGTAGGTAGTTTTGCCGTCCACGGTGGTGGATTGGATGGGAAATCCTTCGGACAGGTCTTCCAGGCCGGGGGGCAGCGCCATCTTTTTGGACCCCGGGCCACCCATCACGCGGGAGAAACTCCCGAATACTTCCTGGGTATTCAGACCGATGTCTTTGGTGATCCACGAGCGGGTAGTGGTATTGTCCTTGGTGTTCTCGACGATCACGAGTTCGCAGTCGTAGCCGTCGATGGTGCGGCGCTCGCCCGTCCTTTCGATGCGCAGGTGGTCGGTGGTTTCGTCGACGGACTTGGCGAAGAGGTTACCCAGCTTGGGAATTTTTATCCGCACGGCCTGGGTTTCACCTTTTTTATCGGTGGTGATCATGGTCGTTTTCCCATCGGCACCGTCGAAGATCATCCGCACCATGCCCTCTCCCGTATCCTCCATCCGCATGGCCACTTTATCGCCGGTCATGCCGAGGTGTACGTTAGATTCTTCCGTCTTGTTGCGCTTTTGCTCGGTTACGTGCATGGTGAGACTGAACGCGGTGTTGTCCTGGACCGGCGCCGCTAGCACACCGGGGTTGCCGTGGTCCACGGCGGCGTAGGTGAGGGCCGACTGCCCGGTAGCAGTAGTTGTTAACAATCCTAATAAAAGCAAGCAGAAAATGATGCGGTACTTCATGGCGTTGTGTGTTCTGATGTTGCGGCCCTTTATGCCGCCGTCGCACCCTTGCGTTACACACCCGCTATCACTATACCCGCCCTACTGTCCATGGCGACCAAACTTCCGATCCAAAACCGGGGTTTTAACGTAGGTACATCTTTGTGATCATTACCCCCAATTGAAACCCCATGAAACAGTCAGTAGCCGTGCGCGGCGACCTTGCCCGCGTCCTCTTTCTCGTCTTCCTTTCGCTGGTGTTCCTGGCCCTTTTCTTCCTGCCCAGCCTGGCCCAGCTTCTTTAATTCCGGTTAGCCGGATGGAACGACAGTATCGTCTCCCGCAGAAAATCCGTATCCAGATGGGTATAGATTTCCGTGGTGAGGATCGACTCATGACCAAGTAATTCCTGCACCGCCCGCAGGTCCGCGCCCCCCTCGATCAGGTGGGTAGCGAAGGAATGCCGGAAGGTATGGGGGCTTACCCGCTTGTCGATCCCCGCCTCCGCCGCATATTTTTTTACCGCCGTGAAGACCGACACCCGGCTCAGCGCCCCGCCCCGACGGTTCAGGAAAACGATGTTCTTGTCCCGAATGACCGGCAGGGCCTCCCGAACGTGCCGCAAATAGATTTCCAGGTGCTTGACCGCCGTAGGCCCGATTGGTACCAGTCGCTCCTTATTCCCCTTGCCCGTTACCCGCACAAATTCCTGTTCCAGGTACAGATCCGAGAGGCGTAGCCCGGTCGCTTCGCTCACCCGCAGTCCGCAGGCGTAAAGCGTTTCCAGCAGGGCACGGTCGCGCATTCCGTGGTCGGTGCTCAGGTCGATGGCCCCGAGCAGTGCCCGTATCTCTGGGTAAGTGAGGACTTCGGGGATTTTCCTTCCGAGTTTCGGGGCCCGCAGCAGTTCGGTGGGGTCGCGGTCGATCACCCGCTCGTCCACCAGAAAGGCGAAAAAGGTCTTGAGCGCCGAAACCAGCCGGGCCTGGGAGCGGGCGGCCAGTCCAAGTTCCGCCAGTTGCTGCAGGAAGCCGTCGAGGTGCAGGCATTCGATCTCCCCCACGCCGATGTTCCAGCCGCGCAGGTCGAGGTAGGCGGGCAGCTTCTCCAGGTCGCTGCGGTAGGCCGTGAGCGTGTGTTCGCTGTAGCCGCGGGTGAGCTTCAGGTAGGCTTCGAAAGACCGGAAGAGGGGCTGCCAGCGGTTCTGCATAGTTGTCGGTAGGGCGGCGGCGCGCCGGTGCAAGGTAACACGGGGAAAGCCGTAAAAGCGGGTACCGCCATTGGCTGGGAACCAACTCCACACGGCAATTGCGGCAGTACTACAGCACCCGCGGCCGCGGCTACTGGGCCAGCAGGAATCCCCCTTCGGGCTGCCGCTCAATGATCAGGCCACGGAAATCCTCGCGGAATGCGGCCACTTCCAGTCCTTCGAACTCCTCCCGCGCGTGGGTGGTCGTGAGCACCACCACGGGGCAACCCGCGTTGTTGGCGGCCCGTGCGCCGGTCACGCTGTCCTCGAAGATGAGGCACTCGTTCAGCGGCACCCCGATGCCCTCGGCGGCCTGCCGGAATACCTCCGGATCGGGCTTGCCGCTTTTGACCATCCCGGAATGCACCACGTGGCCGAACAGCGAGCGGATTTTCAGGGCGTCGATGACGAAGAAGGCATTCTCTTCCGGACCGGCCGTACCGACTGCCATGGGTACGTCCTGGGCGTAGGCCTGCTGGATGAATTCGAGGGCCCCGCCTACCGTATTGGCCTCCAGTTCCGGGGCGAAGATCTCGCGGTAGGCCGATTCCTTCTCGCGCGAGATGGCCTGCCGCTCTTCCGGCGTGTAGCGGTCACCGAAGAGGCGCTCCAGTATCTCCGTGTTGACGCCGTGAATCTCCTCCTTTACGCGGTCGATGGTGTAGTCCAGCCCCAGTTCCCCCAGCTTACGCTGCCAGGCCCGGTGGTGGACCATCATATTGTCGACCAGCGTGCCGTCGAGGTCGAAGAGAATGCCGGAAAAGGGGATGGGCGTCATGATGGATTTGCGATTGTTTGATTTGGTATTTACAATTGGCTGCTCCTGCCCGCTGGTGGGTGCACTTCCCCGGGTTGGGCAAAATTACGGTGTTTTGGACTGGACCCGGTTTGCGCATGCAGGTTGAGGCGCTGTGCGCCGAGGGGCTTTCGATTTACCATTTGGTCATGTACCATTTACAATTTTGCGAGACAGCTCGCTTCGCTCGTATCGCGCTTGAAAGCGCTCAACCCGCTAGCACGGCCGGGCGGAGGGCCTCCAGGCCGATTTAGCCTAACCACGGAGGTGGAGATCGCGGAATGGATCGACCAAATCACGGTGGGTTTCGTGACCGCGTACTTTCTTATGATCGCCGCTCACCAATCGCGCTTGAAAGCGCTCAACCCGTTTGCGCGGGGCTCCTCCCCGCGTAGATCGCCGGTTGGGCCAGTCCCCAGCGGGTGAGGCGATGGACAATCGATACGCGCAGGACGCCCAGACCGTACTTGCTGCTGCGCAGGAAGTTGATGCTGCTGGCCTCTTCGAAGTACTTGGTGGGACAGGTGACTTCGGCAATGTCGAAGCGGTGGTAGATGATCTGGGAGAGCATCTCGTTGTCGAAGACGAAGTCGTCGTCGTTGGCTTCGAAATTAATGGTCTCGAGCACCTCCCGGCTGAAGGCGCGGTAACCGGTGTGGTATTCGCTGAGCTTGTAGTTGACCAGGAAGTTCTGGACGGCCGTCAGGAAGCGGTTGGCGACGTACTTATACAGTGGCATCCCCCCGCGCAGCGCGCCCATGCCCAGGATGCGGGAGCCGAGGACTACCGGGTAGATCCCCTCGCCGATGATGTTGCACATGGTGGGGATGAGTTTGGGGGTGTACTGGTAGTCGGGATGCAGCATCACCACGATGTCGGCACCGACCTCCAGGGCCTTGCGGTAAAGGCTTTTCTGGTTGCCGCCGTAGCCGCGGTTGCGGGGGTGGGTGATCACGTACTCCACGCCCAGCTGTCGGGCCAGGGCAGAGGTTTCGTCGGCGCTGGCGTCGTCGCAGAGGATGACCTCATCGACCAGGTCGCGGGGCACCTCACGGTAGGTCCGTTCCAGGGTGAGGGCGGCGTTGTAGGCCGGCATCACTACTACTACCTTCTTGTCCTTATACATGGGGCCCAAAAGTAGGCAACATCCCCTACCCCTGCGAAGTGGGCCTTACCTGCAGTTCGTTGATGTGTACGCTATCGGGCTGACTGATGGCGTAGTGGATGGCGTTGGCGATGTCTTCGCTGGCGAGAAACTTCAGGTCCTTGAAAAAATCCTGGATGTCGTTCATCAATTCGTCGTCGGTGATGGTTTCGGTCAGCTCGGTTTCCACCGCACCGGGCTCGATGCAGGTCACGCGTATCCCGTGCTTGGGGGCGAGTTCCTGCCGCAGACCATCGCTGAGGGCTCGCACGGCGAACTTCGTGGCGGAATAGACGGCACTGCCCACCATGACCTCCCGGCCAGCTACGCTGGAGATGTTTACGATATGGCCCTGCTTGCGCTCCACCATGTCGGGGAGGGTTTCGGCCAGACAGTGCAGTACGCCGTTAACGTTAACGTCCACCATCTTGAGCCACTCGTCCACGTGCAGGTTCTTCATGTAGCTGAGGGGCATGATTCCAGCATTGTTGACCAGGATGTCGCAAGGGCCGAAGGCGGCCTTGGTTTGCTCCACGAGTTGCTTTACGTCCTTGGGTTTTGTGACGTCGGTTTCCACCACCAGTGCCTCGCCTCCTGCCTTCTCAATTTCCTTTTTCAGCTCATTGAGACGGGAGGCCCGGCGGGCGGCGAGTACGACCTTGACGCCGTCGGCGGCGAGTTTTTTCGCGGTGGCTTCGCCGATGCCGCTGCTGGCGCCGGTGATGATGGCTACTTTTCCCTGTAATTGCATAGTTCCTTTTCGGGTGCAACCCGAAAGGCGCGATTCTGGTTCCGGGAATTCACAAGTATCCGATGCCGGTGATGAACCTAAATAGCGAGGGGCGGGGCCGGGGTGCGGTCAATAAGCACGATTTCACTAATCCGCGTGGTCGGAGGTACCCCGCTGGTGTCGATGGTCGTCTCTGTTGAAGTGAAGTCCCGCAAGCCGAAGGCCTTATTTGTCGAATAGGCGTAGGTGCGCCCCGGAATTTCGGAGCCCCGGATCATGAT
The DNA here is from genome assembly GCF_004803465.1 of Neolewinella litorea. Lineage (GTDB taxonomy): Bacteria > Bacteroidota > Bacteroidia > Chitinophagales > Saprospiraceae > Neolewinella > Neolewinella litorea. Next base: position 25,725 of record NZ_SRSF01000014.1, read on the forward strand.
TTTAGGATACGCAATACACAGGCGGGCAAAGGTGTGTCCGACCCGGATATCGCCCTCGGTGGCCGCCGTAGCGGTGGTAATGTGGATATCGCCCACCAAGGTGGAATCCCGCACGGAGGGCAGCACGTAGCCCAGTCGTTCCCCGCTGCGGCCGCGGATGAAGTACACGGGCAGTGGTCCGTCCGGGGTATCCAGCATCCCCTTTTCCAGTCGGTCGCTTACCTCAGTAAATTCGAGACCCGGGGTAATACCGTAAAAGGTAGCCTTGCGGATCACGTACTTCGGCGGTGCGTTGGGCACCGTATCGGCGGCGGAATTGGCCATTTCAGACTTACCGATGGTGGGGTCTCGGGGGTCACCCGTGCAGCCGGCCAAGAGGAAGAGGGCGGCGAAAAACAGGGTTGCGACAAACTGACGCATGGAAAGGTGGGCATTGAGCTAACGTGAAACACCTGGCGGTCATCCGGTGTTTATGGACTTCCCTTCGTAATTTTGCCCCCATGTCCACCATCGGTACCGTTTCCTTTTACACCCTGGGTTGCAAGCTCAACTACAGCGAGACATCCGCCATCGGCCGGCAGTTTGAGGGGGTGGGCTATCGTGAGGTACCGTTTGCGGAGGGGGCCGACGTGGTGGTGATCAATACCTGCTCGGTGACGGAGTTCGCCGACCGAAAGTGCCGCAACGTTGTCCGCCGGGCCCTGAAGAAGAACCCCGACGCAAAAGTGGTCGTGGTGGGCTGCTACGCCCAACTGAAACCGGAGGAGATTGCCAACATAGAGGGGGTCGATTTGGTACTCGGGGCGGCGGAAAAGTTCCGCATCCTCGATTTCATCGACGGCATCGGGATGGGCAGCGGCAAGGGCATGGTCCGGGCCGGCGAGGTGAAGGAGGCCGACAGCTTTGTCTCCAGTTTCAGTTTCGGCGACCGAACGCGCTCCTTCCTCAAGGTGCAGGACGGCTGCGATTACAAGTGTACCTTTTGCACCATTCCCCTGGCGCGGGGCGCCAGCCGCAGCAGCACCGTAGAGCAGATCGTCGGCGACGCCGAGGCCATTGCCGCCCGGGGTGTCAAGGAGATCGTCCTGACGGGTGTCAACATCGGCGACTTTGGCAACGGCACCCAGGTGATCGAGGGTACGCGGCCCCGCAAGGAGGCGCTGTTCGTCGACCTGGCCCGCGCCCTGGATGAGGTGGAAGGCATCAACCGCTTCCGCATCTCCAGCATCGAACCCAACCTGTGCACCGACGAAGTGATCGACTTCGTGGCCAACAGCAAGCGCTTCGCCCCCCACTTCCACATGCCCCTGCAGAGCGGCAACAACAAGCAACTGGCCCAAATGCGCCGCCGCTACCGTCGCGAACTCTTCGCCGAGCGGGTGGCGCACATCCGCAGCGTCATGCCCCACTGCTGCATCGGCGTCGACTTGATTGTCGGCTTTCCGGGGGAAACGGAGGAGGACTTCCTGGAGACCTACCGGTTCGTGCAGGAGCTGGACGTCACCTACCTGCACGTCTTCACCTACAGTGAGCGGGCCAATACCCCGGCCGCGGAAATGGACGGGGCCGTTCCCCTTGCCGAACGCCGCCGCCGCAACCGGATGCTGCAGATCCTGAGCGACAAAAAACGCCGCGCCTTTTACGAGCGCCACCTTGGTCAGACCCGCCCCGTACTGCTGGAAAAGGGCAAGGAAGAAGGACTGCTTCAGGGCTTTACCGATAACTACATCAAGGTTTCCTTCGCAGCCGATGACAGCTGGATCAACCACCTCGTCGACCTCGAACTCGACCCCGCCGCCCCACCCGACGGCAGCGGCACCGAGATGATCCTGCCAGGGCGCTTGCTGGTGGAAAGCTGAGGTAGGAGACTATCTGCTTACTGTTGACGCCTGACCTAACCGATACCCGCTCCACCCGGCGGGTGGAGGCACCGGCCGGACAGCCCACGCGCCGCGTGGGCAGCACGACAGTAAGACGGAAATACCGCTGCTCCACCCGGCGGGTGGAGGTTCCGGTGAAACCACCAAGCGTGGAAACCTAACGGACCATCCACATGTCGCGTGGGCCAGCACGTCAGCCAGGTGGAAGTACAATCGCTCCACCCGGCGGGTGGAGGCTCCGATGACACTACCGGGCGTGGGCACAAGCCGGACAGCCCACGCGCCACGTGGGCCAGCACGTTAACCAGGTGGAAGTAAAATCGCTCCACCCGGCGGGTGGAGGCTCCGGTAAAACCACCAAGCCGGAAACCTGCCGGACCACCCACGCGCCACGTGGGCCAGCACGATACTCAAAACGAAATACATCCGCTCCACCCGGCGGGTGGAGGCTCCGGTAATGCTACCGGGCGTGGACACCGGCCGGACGACCCACGCGCCGCGTGGGCCTGCACAATAGTTTGCAAGGAATACGCCTGCTCCACCCACCGGGTGGAGGTATTGAAAGCCGCGCCGGGCGGAGGAACCGTAACCGTGCCGAATGGGGTTCCCATCAAAGTCTTAACTTCATCGGCAACCGCCCCCGCCATGAAAACCATGCTTTTTGTCCTGTTCCTTTGCACCTGCGTCCCCGCCCAAGTAATCGGACAGCGGGCGGCGGAACTCATTGAGCAAGTTATGAATGCAGTAGGACTGGAAGCGATGCAGTCTCTTCACGATGTAGAGTACCTCTATCATTCCGGCGATACGAAAAGCCTGGAGCGTTACATCTTCGACGGGGAAGTGAGCTACGGACGCACGCGGACCGACAGCGGACGAATCGTGGAGCAGTACCACAACGGCCGTACGACCACCGTGATCGTGGACGGACAACTCACCCGGGAGCCCACGGAAGTGAGCCGGGCACTCTTCCGCCGCAAGACAAACTACTACTGGCTAATGATGATGCACAAGCTCCGCGACCCGGGCGTGGAGCACACCTACGTCGGTACCCGCACGATCGAGGGGATTCCATACGAGGTGGTGGACATGACCTTCGGGGAAGGCGTGGGTCTGGCGCGCGACCGCTACCGATTGTTCGTCAATCCCTATACCCATTTGGTCGATCGCTTCCTGTACACCGTGGCGGCCGCCGACCGATTGACGCCGACGCTGATGCAGGTGACTTACGGCTGTTTCCCGGAGGGCGTGAGGCTGCCGGAGGTAAGCCGGAGCCATCCCGCGAGCGATTGGGAAGGCGAATTAAGCGCCGACGGGGAGTGGCGGGTAAGCCACCGCGACGGCTTTCGCTTCAATAACGGGTTTACGGCGGAGACGATCCGACAGTAGGTTAGCGCACCAACTGCAGCACAAAGTTACCCTGCGTGCGCAGGCTAATGCCGTAGTCGGCGTCCGACTCCGTCACGTCCATTTCGGTCGTCAGGCTGATTTGTTTCTGGCGAACGAAGTCCAGCACCGGGAAACGCTGGGGGTCGGTGAAGTAGCCGTTGCCGTTGGGGTTCCGGAGGCCGGAGAGCAGCAAGCTGCCGTCGCGGAAGCTCCATTTGCCGCTGCCCACGCCGCTTTCACGGGTTTGCTGGCGGTCGGAGGAGGTTTCCACGGTCATCAGGTAATCTCCGCTGGAGGTCCAGCGGCCATCGTCTTCGAGAAAGATCATCAGGTCGCTTTCGGAGATCGAGCTGACGCCTTCTTCGTCTACGGGATTTCCGGAGAAGTTACCCTGTACACGAAAGTCGCCGCTGAACTCACGGATCCCCCAGCTGCCTACAAAGTCGGCCTCGGTGATGGTGTAGTTATCTGGTTCATCCTTTTGGCAGGCGGAAACGCCCAGCACAAAAAGAAAAAGGAAGGGTAAAAATTTACTCATATACACGCAATTGGAGCCAGCCGTCAATTGATGGCCGTCGGAACTGAGGTTTAATCTGGTGTGTTGTCCTTAGTCTGGGTGTATGAACCGCTCCCTCCCCCTATAACAAGTATATGTACAAAAGTGGTATGCGCGAATGAAAAAAAGCCTCCGACCCGCCTGATGCGCGTCGGAGGCTTTCATTCTTCAGCCTGACCGGTATCAGGCGGTCAGCTCCTCGCGGATCTTGTTTAGCGCGCTGCCGGCCCGTACCCAGTCGATCTGGGCCAGGTTGTAGGTGTGGGCCACTTCGAAGGAATCTTTGGTTCCATCGGCGTGCTCCAGCACTACGGTCAGGTTACGGTTGGGGGCCATGGCGGCGAAGTCGGTGATGCTCACCTTATCGTCCTGGCGCACCTTCTCGTAATCGTCGGGGTTGACGAAGGTCAGGGCCAGCATACCCTGCTTTTTCAGGTTGGTCTCGTGGATGCGGGCGAAGCTCTTCACCAGCACGGCGTGGACGCCCAGGAAGCGGGGTTCCATGGCGGCGTGCTCACGGCTGGAGCCTTCGCCGTAGTTTTCCTCCCCGACCACGATCTGGCCGATGCCGTTGTCGCGGTAGGTGGTGGCGCTGTCGGGCACGGCCATGTAGTCGTTGGTCACGAAGTTGATCACCGAGTTCGTCTTCTCATTGTAGGCGTTGATGGCGCCGATGAGGCAGTTCTGGCTGATGTTCTCCAGGTGACCGCGGTAGGTAAGCCAGGGGCCGGCCATGGAAATGTGATCGGTGGTACACTTGCCCTTGGCCTTGATGAGCACGCGCATGTCCTGGACCTGCTCCGGCCGGATGGGCTGGAAAGGCTCAAGCAGTTGCAAGCGATCGCTGGTGGGGTCCACGCTCACCTCGATCCCGCTGCCGTCTGCGGCGGGCTCCTGGTAGCCGGCGTCTTCCACGGCGAAGCCCTTGGGGGGCAGCTCCACGCCGGTGGGCGGATCGAGCCGCACCTCCTCGCCCTGCTCGTTGGTCAGGGTATCGGTGAGGGGGTTGAACTTCATGCTGCCGCTGATGGACATGGCGGTGACGATCTCCGGACTGGCTACGAAGCCGCGGGTCTGGGGGTTACCGTCGTTGCGCTTGGCGAAGTTGCGGTTGAAGCTGGTGATGATCGAGTTGGCGCGGTTGGGGTCGTCGGTGTGGCGGGCCCACTGACCGATACACGGTCCGCAAGCGTTGGCCAGCACTACGCCGCCAATCTCCTCGAAGGCGTCGAGGATGCCGTCGCGCTGTACGGTGAAGCGGATCTGCTCCGAGCCAGGGGTTACGGTGAATTCAGATTTCACCTTCAGTCCTTTCTGCTTGGCCTGCCGGGCCAGGCTGGCGGCGCGGTCGAGGTCCTCATAGCTGGAGTTGGTACAGCTGCCGATGAGGCCCACTTCCAGGACGGGGGGGAACTCAAACTTGTCGACGGCTGCGGCGAACTCGCTGATGGGGAAGGCACGGTCCGGGGTGTAAGGTCCGTTGATGTGGGGCTCCAGGGTGCTCAGGTCGATCTCGATCACCCGGTCGAAGTACTGTTCGGGATTCGCGTACACCTCGGCGTCGCCGGTAAGGTGCTCGGCCACCTGGTCGGCCAGGGCGGCCACGTCGGCGCGGTCGGTGGCCTTCAGGTAGCGGCTCATGCTTTCGTCGTAGCCGAAGGTAGAGGTGGTGGCGCCGATCTCGGCACCCATGTTGCAGATGGTGCCTTTACCGGTACAGCTCATGCTGCGGGCGCCCTCGCCGAAGTACTCGACAATGGCTCCGGTACCACCCTTTACGGTAAGGATACCGGCTACCTTGAGGATAACGTCCTTGGGGCTCGTCCAGCCGCTGAGTTTGCCGGTCAGCTTCACGCCGATCACCTTGGGCATTTTGAGTTCCCAGGGCATACCAGCCATGACGTCCACGGCGTCGGCACCACCGACACCGATGGCGACCATTCCGAGGCCGCCGGCGTTGGGGGTGTGGCTGTCGGTACCGATCATCATACCGCCGGGGAAGGCGTAGTTCTCGAGTACGATCTGGTGGATGATACCGGCGCCGGGCTTCCAGAAGCCGATACCGTACTTATCCGAAACGGTGGAGAGGAAGTCGTACACCTCCTTGTTCTGGTCGTTGGCGCGGGCCAGGTCCTCGTCGGCCCCGGTCTCGGCCAGGATCAGGTGGTCGCAGTGGACGGTGGACGGCACGGCTACTTTATCGCGGCCGGCCATCATGAACTGCAACAGGGCCATCTGTGCGGTGGCGTCCTGCATGGCGACCCGATCGGGCTGGAAGAAGACGTAGTCCCTGCCCCGGCCGTACTGTTGCAGCGGGCTTTCGGGGTGCAGGTGGGTATAAAGGATCTTCTCGGTGAGGGTCAGGGGCTTACCCAGTTTGTTGCGTGCCTCGGCGACTTTACCGGGCAGGTCTTCGTATACTTTTTTGATCAGGTCAATATCAAATGCCATAGTCAGCTGTAGTTTTAGATTCGACTTCGTCTTTTCGTGCTTACTGGGTGAACGCCTCACCACCGGGAAAAGTCGACAAATGTAAGCGGATTACGCCAACTAGTGGCCGCAAACCGCTGGCGGGCGTAGCCATTTTGCCGTCAGCATACTGTTAGACAGGCCGGCACAAATCAATCCCGGCCGAAGCTACGCCAGGTTTTACACCGGAGTGCCCACCGCCGCCTAGTACATGGGGCAGCCGCAGTTGCCCGCCCGGCACCCGGCCAGCAGCAACAAGCAGATCAACCAAAAGAGTACGGTAGCCAGGCGCATGGATTCGCTTTTCCGCACAAAATAACACCTTCATGGCTCTGGTGGCTGTTGCAGCGGGTGCCGTAGTGGTGCCGACCGGCCCGGCGGTTGGGTTACGAAGCACGGCACCCGCGGGCGCGCCCTAATGCAGTTCCGCCAGCGATACTTCATGCACCGTCACCTCGGGAAGGGTACGCGCGGCCAGGTGAGCGGCGTATCCGGGCCGAAGGTGCAGCTCGCGCACCGTATAGTGTGTACCGTCCACCCCGATGCGCTCCGGCAGGCAATTGATGTCCGCCGGGTCCAGCGAAAAACCCCGCCCGTCGGCCTTCATCACGGCCTCCTTGCGCGTCCAGAGGCGGTAAAAGTCCGTCACCTGGTCGGGTGAGCTTTGCAGCTGGGCGTATTCTTCAGCGGTGAAGACCCGGCGGAATTCCCCCAGGTCCACCTCCCCTACCCTTTCTACGTCCACGCCCAGGCGGCCCATCCCCACCGCGGAGCAGCACACCACCAGGCCGTCGGTGTGGGAGATATTAAAATCAAAATCGGGCCGATAGGGGAAATAGGGTCGCCGGTACGCGCCAGTGGCCAGCGTCGACAGTTCAGGGAGCGCAGCGTCAATTTTCTTTGCGGCGTAGCGCAGGAGCAATTTACCCAGCAAGCCCGCCTGCCGGTCCTGCCAGCGCCGGTAACGGTTCAGGTCCCGTTGTATTTCTTTGGGCAGGGTCCGGCAGCGTCGCGTCCACTCCTGCTCCGGCAGGCGGACATCGTTGCGGATGTGGAACACACGGATCACTTGGCGGGGTCGCTGGTGGCCCGCGCGGGTGGTGCGGTGGCGGTGGCGGTGCGGCTCTCGATGTAGGACTCGACCAGGCGCGCGGTTTCGGCTACCGCCGGCTCCTGGAATAGTTCGGCGTGCCCGGCGGGCACGTCCTGGATGGTGAGCTGGTCCCCGGAGATCCGCCGCCAGGTTTCGATCACGAAAGAGTGGCTGGGCCACTGCCGCAGTTCCTGGCTTCGCAGCAGACAGATCGGGTGGCCGTAGTCGGGAGCGCGGTAGCTGCGGAATGCAGCGACCAGTCCGTCCTTCAGGCGGCGGGCGCGCAGGCGCAGGCGCAGGTTTTCTCCCATGACTCGCTCGGGCAGAACCTCGCCGGCCAGCTGCTCTTGGATGTCCGTCCACCGCCCAAGCCGCAGGTGGCCCCAGTACCAGGCCAGCGACCCCGGCTTGCGCCAGTTCTTTTGACCGCCCTGATCTAGGATGCCGGGCGGGTCGATGTCGGCGCCGATGATGACGGGTGCCGGACGGCCGGCGTCAAGCAGGAGGCGTCCGATGGCCACGCAAATTGCACCGCTGTAGCAGTAGGACAGCAGGATGAGTGGGTCGGGGGCCCCCACCTTGTCGATCTCCGCCAGGTAGTGGGCGGCCATCTCCTGGATGCTGCCGTCGAGCTCGGAGCGGCCGTCGATGCCGTTGGGCTGCAGGGCATACACCGGCCGCTGGGGGTGTAGATGGCGGGTCAGCGACTGGTACATCAGCACGTAGCCCAGGCCACCGTGGAAGCAGAACAGCGGGGGCAGGGTGCCACTTACGCGCTGGGGTACGAGGTTGTTCCACTCGGAGGCCGCCTCGCCGGCGTCGAGGAAGCGGGCCAGCTGGCGGATGGTCGGGTGCAGCAGCAGGCTGCTGGGCGGGATGTTGTTGCCGGTCAATCGTTCCAGCCGCGCAAAGAGCCGGAGGGCCGCCAGGGAAGTCCCGCCGCAGTGGAAAAAATTGTCGTCGATGCCCACCGTATCCACCGGCAACAACTGTTCCCACAAGCCCGCCAGCCGCAATTGCGTCCCGTTGGAGGGGGCCACGTAGGGCGGTCGTTGGGCCGCCGCGGCCGGGGTCGTAGTGACCAGCGGGGGCGGGGGCAGGTCTTCAGGATCGGGCAGACTTCGGTCGGACAGTCCGGCGACCGCCCGAATCAGGTCCAGGAAGCCATTGAGCAGCCACCGGGCCAAGTCCTCCGGCACGCCTTCCCGGTAGCGAAGGCTCACCTCCCAATCTTCGCGGGGCAGCACCATGCAGGTAACGGGGTACCGGGATGTCAGGTCTCCGCCGAACTCCGCCACGCGGAGACCACCGCCGGCCAGTTCGGTCCAGGGGTAGTTCTGCACGGCCAGCAGGGAGTTGAAGGGTAGTCCGTCGCCGCCGCTCCACTCCGCGATCTGGTCCAGCTCCACGTATTGCTGCGCGCTGTCCCGGGCGCTCTGCCCCTGGATGCGCTGGAAGAGGTCGTCTGTCCCCAGCTGCACCACCTTCGGCAGGATGCGGGCGAACATGCCGGCGACGCCGTCCATCCCCGCGACCTCCGGTGGCCGGCCATTTACCGAGATCCCGAAGCAGACGGTTTCGGTCTGCAGGTACCGGCCCAGCATCATGGCCCAAAGGCCCTGCAGAACGGCGTTCTGCGTCGCCTCCTGCCGCTTGCAGTAGGCCACGAAACCATCCCGGACGTCCGGTTCCAAGGTGGTGGAGAGGCTGCGTTGCTCCCCCTCGGCGGCGGGCAGCAAACTGGGCTTTTCCATCCGGGAGAGGCGTTCGCGCCAGTACCGTTCGCGGGCCCCGGCGTCCTGCGCCTGCACGTGACGGAGGTAAGGTTTCAGATCGGGGATAGGGGTGAGTTCTCCGGGGCCGTCACCACGCTCCGCGGCATAGTACGCCAGGAAATCCCGGAGGACGACCCCGGATGACCAGCCGTCCAGTAGCAAGTGGTGACTCGTCCAGTTGAAAAAGTGCTCTTCCGGCCCCAGGCGCACGAGCGCGAGGCGGGCGGCGGGCGGTTTGTCGAGCGTGAGTCCGCGACGACGATCCTCCAGCAGATAGTCCGCGATGGCCCGGCGCTGCTCGGTGTCGCCCCGGTCGCTCCAGTCGTGGTATTCCACCGCCCCCTCCACCCGGGGGTGCACCACCCATACCGGCCGGGAGACCTTTTCCCAGTGTACCGACGCCCGCAGGGGCGGGTGGCGCAGACAGGTCTTTTCCCAGGCCGCGTTCAGGGCATCGCGGTCGAGCGGGCCGCGGAGCCGGCAGCGGGTCTGGATCAGCCCCTCATCGTCGGTGGGAGACGACAAATGATGGAACAGCAAGGCCCGTTGGAGGTGGTTCAGGGGATATATGGCCTCTATCTTGGGCTTGGTCGCGGACATCTGTTACAGGTTTAATTCGCCGAGCAAACCTTCGAGGTCGCTTTGGTCGAGTCCGGAATCGGGAAAATCGGAAGGGGTCAGTACCGGCTCGTCAACGGTACGGCAATGGTCCAGCAGTTCGGTCAGTTCACGCAGGCAGGCGTCGACCAGGCCGGCCACCGTCGCCGGGTAGTGCAGTGAAGTGCTATACGACCAATAGATCGTCAGCTGTCCTTCCTCTACCGCCGCGTTGATCTCCCATACGCGGTTGACTTCTCCGTTCGGATGCCGGAGCCCGTCGCGGACAAACTTAACCGTCCCGAGCCGGGCATCGAAAGCATTGTCCTGCTGGCCGAGGTAGTTGAAATAAACGGCGGGCGACTGCTCCAGTCCCGGCTGCCGAGCCAGGTACCGCAGCACGCCGTAGCCCAGGCCCTTGTTGGGGACGGCCCGCAGCTGTTCCTTGACGGCAACGATGGCTTCCCGCGGGTCGGCGTCCGATCCCGGAGCGAAGGTCAGCGGATAGGAAACGGTGAACCAGCCCGGCGTTTCCTCAATCGGCAGCCCGCTGTCAAGGGGTTCGCGGCCGTGCCGTTCGAGGTTCAGGCACTGCCGGCCGCTGCCGGTGTAGGAAGCGAGGGTGCGCAACAGCGCGGCAAGCAGTAACTCTTCGGGGCGGGTTCCGTAGGCTTCGTTGGCCGACTGCAGGAAGTCGCGGGTAGCCGCTTCCCCCAGCCTCCCCGATACAGTAGCTACCGTAGCCTGTTTGACGGGTAGACTGCCGGGCAGCTCGGTCGGCAAGGCAGTGGTAGCCTGCTGCTGCCAAAAGCTCAGGTCCTCCTCAAATTTCTTCTCCGAGGCCCACTTATCGAGTTGCTGGGGCCACCGGTGGAACGAGGCGCCGGTGGGTTGGCCGCTTCCCGCTTCGCCACGGAGGTGGCCGGCCAGGTCGTGCAGGATGGTCTGCCACGACACCATATCGATGACCAGGTGGTGCGCAAGAAGATAAAGCGTAGCTCCATCGCCCGTTTCAGACCGCGTGAACAGCAGCGCCCGGAACAGCGGGTCGCTTTCCAGCTTCCATTCCGTCTGGATACGCGCCAGTTGGGCCGCCTCACCCCCTTCCCGTTCCGAGAAATGCTGGAAGGCCTCTCCGCGGTGGTAGGGCCGGATCGTAGCCCGCCAACCCAATGACTCCCGGCTGAAATTCTGCCGCAGGCCGCCGTGCGCGGACGCAATCGCTTCGATCGCGTCGGCTATCCCGGCGGGGTCTACGGGGCCGGGCAATTGCAGACGCCAGGCGTGATTCCAGTGGTGGGGAGCGGCCTGGTGCTCTTCGAAAAACCATTCCTGGATGGGCGTCAGGGGCACGGGGCCGGAGAAGGCCTCGGTCTCCGTTTCCGGCCCCGTCGGACGGGCCACGGCGGCAAGCGCGCGGATGGTCTGCCGGTCGAATACGGCGGTGGGCGAAAATTGCAGTCCGGCGCGGCGGGCCCGCGCCAGCAGTTGGATGCTGAGAATGGAGTCTCCGCCGAGGGAAAAAAAGTTGTCGGTTACGCCCATCTGCCGGGTGCCCAGCAACTCCCGCCAGATCTCGAGGAGGGTAGTCTCCGTGGCGGTGGCCGGTGCTGCGAATTTGTCTTCACTTACCGGGGCCGCATCGTCCGGCGTAATATCGGGGAGGGCTTGTATATCTACCTTGCCGTTGGGCAGTCGGGGGAAGGCCTCCAGGCGCAGCAGGCGCGCCGGCACCAGGTAAGCCGGCAGCTGCTCCAGCAACTCCTGCCGCAGGGCGGAGAGGTCCGGGTCGGTTTCCGTCAACAGGTAGCCCAGCAGCTGTCCCCCGTCGCTGATTCTGACTTCGGCGTCACCCACCCCATCCAGCTGTAACAGGTGGTTACGGATCTCCTCCAGTTCCACGCGGTGGCCCCGGATCTTGACCTGCCGGTCCATACGGCCCAGGTATAGCAGATTACCATCGGCGCGGTAAGTGGCCCGGTCTCCGGTACGATAGACGCGGACGGAGGCACCATCCGGCAGTTGCAGCGGGGTAAACTTCTCCGCGGTGAGGGCGGGCCGGTGCCAGTACCCGTCGGCTACCCCGGCACCCGCAATACAGAGCTCGCCGGGCACCCCAAGGGGGGCCAGCCGCCCGTTTGGCGTGATGAGGTGAACTTCGGCGCCGGGAATGGGTCGCCCGATGGGCACCCCGCCGGCGGCATCCCCGGCGGTGAGGCGGTGAACCGTAGCCCAGACGGTGGCTTCGGTGGGGCCGTACTCGTTGTACAGTGCTGTGGCCGGCAAGCGGGCGAAATGCCGTTCCACCACGGTGCCCGCGCAGGCTTCCCCGGCTACGATGACGGTCTCCAGGCTCTGCAGCAGCTCAGGGTCCGCCAGGTCGACCAGATGGTCGTAAAGGGTAGGCAACAGCAGAGAGTGTGTGATTCCTTCCCGAGCGATGAGGCGGGCCAGTCCTTCCATGTCCTGCTCGGCCCGCGCGGGGGCCACCACGAGTTTTCCGCCGGTGGTGAGGGTCCAGAAGATCCCCGCCACGGAACTGTCGAAGGAAAAGGAAGACAACAGCAGGAAGGCCGCGGGGCCGCCGCCATACACCTCCGCTCGCGCGTCCGTGCTGGAGGCGAGTTGGTGGTGGGTGATCGCGATACCCTTGGGCCTGCCCGAGCTGCCGGAGGTGTAGATGAGGTAGGCGGGATCATCAAGTGACCGGCCTTCTACCCGGGAATTGACCTGTACTTCCGCCCCGTCCAGCGCGTCGAGCCGAATTACGTCGACGTCAGGGCCCGGCGCGAAATCCGACAGCGATCCGTCTCCCACCAGCCACCGCGCCCCGCTGTCGTCGAGCATATAGCTCCTGCGCTCGGCGGGGTATTCAGGATCCAGGGGCAGATAGGCGCCGCCGGCCCGGAGGATGCCCAGCAGGCCGACGACGGTATCTATCCCGCGCCCGACGTGCAGGGCTACCACCGCTCCGGCGACCATGCCCCGCTGTTGTAGCGTAAAGGCCAGCGCGTTGGCTCTTCGTTCGAGTTCCGCGTAGGTAAGCTGTTCCGTGCCGCAGGCTACCGCGGGGGCAGTGGGATGGTGCCGGGCGACTTCCGCTATCCGGTCATCCAGAAACCGTGCGGGGGGGAGCGCGGCAGCTTCCGCGGAGCCACTCACGTGACGCAGCAACTCAAGTTCCGGGGCCGGCACCAGATCGATCTCGCCTACCCGGAGCCTGGGATCGCGGGTCACCTGTTCCAGGATGCGGGTGAGGTGGCCCGTCAACCTTTCGATGCGGTCGGCCTCGAATAGATCCGTGGCGTATTCAAAAATGGTCGAAAATTCTTCACCGGAATCGGCCACGAAGAGCGTCAGGTCGAATTTCGACACACCCAGGTCGAGGGGTTCCAGCCGCATTCTTACGCCTTCCGTCAGGCTCAGGTCCCCGGGGCCGTGGTGCAGGATGAACATCGCCTGGAAGAGGGGATTGGTACCCGGCAGGCGGACCGGATTGAGTTCACGCACGATGGCCTCGAAAGGGGCATTTCTGTGCTCCAGGGCGTCGAGCATTGTGGCCTTTACCTCCGCCACCCAGTCGGTGAAAGTAACCGTTTCCTTGAGGCGGGAGCGGATCAGGACCGTTTCGTTGAAGAAGCCGATCAGGCGCTCCAGCTCCAGGGTATCGCGGTTGGTGACGGGGGTGCCCACCAGCAGATCGGCCTGTCCGCCGTACCGGTGCAGCATCAGCAGGTAGGCGGAGAGTAGGTAAACGTAGGGGGTCACCCCGCTTTCCCGGCAAGATTCCCGGACGCGTGCGCTAAGTTCGGCGGTCAGTTTACCGCTTGCGTAGGCTCCCCGGTACCGCTGTTCGCGGGGCCGCGGACGGTCGGTGGGCAGGGCCAGCACGGTCGGCACGTCCTGCAGTTGGGTCTTCCAGTAGTCCAGGGCCCGATCGGCCGCGCGCTCCCGCTGGCGCAGGGCGTAGGCGCCGTACGACACCTTCAGGGGGGCGGACTGTTGCTCCCTCCCTGCGATGCGGCGATCGTATTCCCGGGCAACCTCCTCCAGCAGGATCTGCATGGAAGTTTTATCGGTCAGGATATGGTGCTGGGTAATGATCAATACGTGGGAGCTGTCCGTCTTGCGGAGCAGCAACAGGCGGGTCAGTGGGCCGTGTGCCAGATCGAAGGGCTGCCGGGCATTTTCGAGCATGACGGACCGGGCGGCTTCCTCACTGTCGGGCATCTCCCGCACTTCCCAGGAAAGCAGCGGATCGGGGCCTACGACCTGCCGGGGCCCGTCGTCGCCCTCGGTGAAGGTGGTCCGCAGCATTTCCTGTCGGGTGGCTACCGCTTCGAAGCACGTACGCAGCAGATCGCGGTCCAGCCGCCCGTCGATCACCACGCGTTCGGCGTAGTTGTAAAAGGGGTTGCCGGGGTAGGCCTGCGCCAGAAAGTACAGGCGTTCCTGTCCCCGGGAAAGCGGATAGATGCCGCCCCCTCCTTTTTCCTCCGCGGCGGCGGGTGGATCGGTGACCTTGCTGCGGTTCAGCCATTTGCTTAGTAAAGACCCTTGCGACATAATTCGTGATTCAAAAAAAAAGCAGGCTGCACCCGTGCGCCGGCAACCCGGACCGGCGGCAATTGAAAGCACCCCTAATATCCCACGCAAAAGCAGGCCCTTTGCAGGCCTCCCTAAGGTGGCCGGTCGCGGAATAACGCGAGTCCCGGCCCAGGTCAGGTAAGGGTGGGTAGCCGGCAATAAAAAGCGAAGGCCGTCCGGATCAAAAGCATGGGTGTACGTAAATCAATACGGAAAATAGCGTATCCCCGGATTTATCCGGCTGATCTTTCAGGACCTCAAAAAGAACGTGGTGCGTCTATCCGTCATTCCCGAAACCCAACGTAAAAAGTGATTCCACGGCTCTAACTTGTCGCCATGGTCCCCTTTCCCGGGTATAACTGTTCCCCCACCGCATTATATTGGGCATTAACGCTTCCAACCTGCCTATGCAGGATACGCTGAAGTTGTCCTTCTTCTACTTCCGGGAGACGATCAAACCCAAAATGCGGCAGTACACCGTAACTGTACCAGGAACGCACGTCTTCATGAACGCCCCTGGTTATGAGCACCCACCCGGCAAAATATTACCGCCTCCACTGTTGGTTAACGGCTGATCTACCATGACTTTATCCCCCCTCACCCCGGCTCAATCCGCACTGTATATGTGGCAGCAACGCACGCCGGATTCGCCCGCGTACCAATGTGCCTATACGTTTGAGCTGCAAGGCCCCCTGGACCGAGAGCGTTTCGCGGCGGCTTTTGCGGCTTTGGCTCGGGAAGACGACCGCATGGCCACGGTATTCGTGCCGGTTCGGGGGGGGGTACGCCAGGGCACTATTCCGGCCGACCAACGCCCCGGCCTCGATGTCCTCACCGGTTCGGTAGTGGATTCCGAGGATTGGGTGAGCCAACGCAGTGCCCGCCTTATTCCCTTGGACCGCTGCTGCTACGACGCCGCCCTGCTGTGCCTGGCTCCGGATAACCACCTGTTTTACCTGAACCAGCACCAACTCATCGCCGACCCCTGGGGAGTGGCCGCGCAGTACCGCCGTCTGGCTTCTTTGTATGCGGCACGCGCCGGTGCCGGAGGAACTCCCCCAAAGCCAGGTTTCGGGGCTCCCGCGCCCCGGCCTTCTTCGGAATCCGAAGGGGAACAGCCTGATTATCCGGCTTCCCCCTCGGGAAATGAACCCCCGCTCGAGTCCGGCCGTCAAAACCCCGCCGGACACACCGCGGTGGCAAGTCGCTCCCTGCACCTTGGCGCTGACCGCGTTCAGGGCCTGCGTAGCCTGGGCGACCGGATGGACGTAACCCTCTCAGCCCTGCTCTCCGCCTACGTCCACCGCTTAAGGGGGGAAGAGAATATCACCATCGGTACTCCTACCGGCCACTGGCCAACCACCCTGCCAAATCGGCTCGGCCAAATCCCGCCATTCAATGCTTTGGTACGGGCTACGGATACTTTCCTGGATCTACTGGCGCGGCACGGGGAGGCTTTTGCCGCTTTCCACCCCTCCGCCCTATCCTCCCCCGGAATCCAGGTTGTCCTAAAGTACTGCGACGCTGCATTCGACGACCTGGCCCCCGATGTGACGTGCCGGACGACTTGGCATAGCACCGGTCACGCCGACCCCGATCACCACTTTACGCTGCGCGCTTATCATCCGGCCGGAACGCAAGATCTGAGGCTGGATTTCATCCTTAACCGGGTGGTATTTACGCCCGCCGAGATCGAGCGCATCCCCGATCAATTTCTGGCTTTGGTGGATGCCTGTCTGGCCGACCCCGCCCGACCGGTGGCGTCCGTCAACGGGAGGAATGACGACGAGTTGCGGGCCATTGCCGGTCACTCGGTAGGACCCACCTATCCGGTTCCCACCCCGGACGTCCTCCAGCTCTTTGAAGCCGCCGCCGCCCGATACGCCGATGATCCCGCCCTGAGCTACCCCGGCGGCAGCACCACCTACCGGGAACTGAATGAGCGAGCCGACCGGCTGGCCCAACGACTTCACGACGATCTGGAGGGCGGCAAGCGCATCATTTGCCTGTCCTTGCCGCGGAGCCCCGGGCTCCTGGTAGCCATTCTGGGCTGCTGGAAGGCCGGGTATACCTATGTTCCCCTGCCCACGGACACGCCCGACGGCCGGTTAGAGCATATACTGCGCGAAACGGACGCGGCGCTGGTCATTACCGACCCCGATCGCCTGGATCGGTTCCGCGACCGTGGCGTGGCCACAATGCTGATCGACGAGAACCAAGCCCCGCCGCTCCGCCACGCTTCCCCGGCACCCGCGCGCCGCCGCACCGATGCCCCCGCCTACGTGATGTACACTTCGGGATCAACGGGGCAACCGAAAGGGGTGGTGATCGGGCACACGGCCCTGGTCAACTACATCGACCACGCGCTCCGGCACTACGTAACCGGCCCGAAACCGGTGTTCCCCCTGTTCACGACCATCGGGTTTGACCTGACGGTCACTAGCCTGTTCACGCCGCTGGCGTGCGGGGGGCGGCTGGAAATTTACTCCGAACCGCCGCCCGGCATCCCGGACCTGGCGGTGGTACAGGTGATGCACGACGACCGCTGCGACGTGGTGAAGCTGACCCCCTCCCACCTGGCCCTGCTGCGGGGAATGGACCTGCGCGCCCACCGGCTGCGCACTTTGATCGTGGGCGGCGAACAACTGACCACCCCCCTCGCCCGCGAAATACGGGAACACCTGCCCCCCACGGCCGCGATCATCAACGAATATGGCCCCACGGAGGCCACCGTAGGCTGCATCATCAAAACCTATACGGGACCCGAAGAGGGCGAAGGACCCGCCGTCCCGATCGGGCGACCCATTGCCAATACCGAGGCCTGGGTCCTGGATGCCCAGGGGAACCTGGCCGCACGGGGAACGACGGGCGAGCTTTTTCTCGGCGGCATTTGTCTGGCAGAGGGCTACCTGCAGCGCGAGGAGCTTACGGCGGAGCGGTTCGCGACGCAGCGGGCCGGGGGCGGCGCACGCCTGTACCGTACCGGCGACCGCGCCCGCTGGAACGGCGCCGGCGACCTGGAGTTCCTGGGGCGGGCGGACCGGCAAGCAAAGTGGCGGGGCCACCGCATCGAGCTCGACGAAATAGAGAATCTGGTGGCCGGGCACCCGAACGTCACGGCGGTGGCCGTCGTGCTCGACGACGAGCAATTGGTGGCCTACTACACGTCCCCTGCGGACCTGCCCGCCCAGCAACTGCGGGCGCACCTCCAACACCACTTGCCCGACTACAGCATCCCGCAGCGCTTCATTGCCCTCCGGGAGATGCCGCTCACCCCAGCCGGAAAGGTGAACCGGCGGGCGCTGGCCGAGATGGAAGTGGCCTTGCCGACGGAGCGGCCCGCCGATTTCGCGGCCCCGGAGGGAGAGATCGAGGAACTGCTTGCCGGTATCTGGTGCGAGGTACTGGCGCGCGAGGAGATCGGGCGCCACGACAAATTCCTCGACCTGGGCGGGCACAGTCTGACCGCCATTCGCCTGGCCGCACGCATCAGCGATACCTTCGCCCTGGAGGTACCGCTGCCCCGCATCTTCGAGTTGCCCACCATCGCGCTGCAGGCGTCCTATCTGGAGGAGACGATGCTCCGGTTCTTGGCGGAATCGGAAACCACACCCCCGGACGAGTCCGTAAATACCACCCCATGAGAACCTGTTTACTGACCCTGCTGGCGACCTGCCTGGCGACTACCTGCTTCGGCCAGGGCGTGACGGGTCGCGTACTGGCCGCCGACCGGAGCCCGATCATCGGCGCCTACATCATTCACCTCAATTCGGAGCACCACACCCACAGCAACGAACTGGGCAACTTCGAACTCGAGGGCGTGGCGGCGGGCGATTCCCTGCGGGTGACCTACCTGGGGTACCGCACCCGGGTGGTACCGGTGCCGGACGACAACAAGAAACTGGAGGTGGTTCTCAGCGAATCGTTCTTCGACCTGGAGGCCATCACCGTGCGGCCCGACCTGCGCTCGATCAACGTGGCCACCGACATCGACGCGCGGCTGCGGCCGGTGAATTCGGCGCAGGACGTCCTGCGGCGCGTTCCGGGGCTCATCATCGGACAGCACGCCGGCGGCGGCAAGGCGGAGCAGATCTTCCTGCGCGGTTTCGACATCGACCACGGTACCGACGTGGCCATCTCGGTGGAGGGCATGCCCGTCAATATGGTCAGTCACGCCCACGGACAGGGCTACGCCGACCTGCACTTCCTCATCCCGGAAACCATCGAAAAGATCGACTATGGCAAAGGGCCCTACTACGCCGACCACGGCAACTTCGCCACGGCGGGCTACGTCGACTTCTCGCTGAAGGAAAAGCTGGACGGCTCCCTCTTCACCGCCGAGGTGGGGTCCTTCAATACCCTGCGCACAGTAGGACTCTTCGACCTGCTCGACGGTCCTACCGGCCACGCCTACCTGGCCACGGAGTACCTGCTCTCCGACGGCCCCTTCGTGTCCAGCCAGCACTTCAGTCGGCTCAACCTGATGGGCCGCTACACGGCCGACCTGGCCTCCGGCAGCAAGGTATCGGTGCTGGCCTCCCACTTCGACAGCAAGTGGGACGCCTCCGGCCAGATCCCCGGGCGGGCCGTGGCGGACGGCACCATCGGGCGCTTCGGGGCCATCGACGATACGGAAGGGGGCTTTACCAGCCGGACCAACGTCGCGGGACAGTTCCTGCGGGTAGTGGACCGCAACACCTTCGTCAAAACGGAAGCCTACTACAGCCGCTATGCCTTCGACCTGTACTCGAACTTTACCTTCTTCCTGGTCGATCCCGTGAACGGCGACCAGATCCGCCAATCGGAAGACCGCGCCCTGGCCGGCGTCAACTCCGAACTGCAACACGCCTTCCGTACCGACACCGGGGAAGGCACCCTTAAGGTCGGACTGGGACTGCGGTATGACAACAACGACGAAGTGGCCCTGAGCCGCACCAAAAACCGGGAAACGCTGCTCGAACGGCTGCAGTACGGCGACATCGACGAGACTAACCTCTTCGCCTATGCGGCCGCGGACTTCGAGATCGGCGACCTGCTCATCAACCCCGCGCTGCGCGTGGACCACTTTGTCTTCAACTACGTGGACCGGCTGCAGCCCACCTACGACCGGCAGGAGCAGCGGAAAACGGCCGTTAGCCCGAAACTCAATTTCCTGTACACCGTCAACGACCGCACCCAGGTCTTCCTGAAAACCGGCATCGGATTTCACGCCAACGACAGCCGGGTGGTGCTCGACCGCAGCGCGGACGCCATCCTCCCCGCCGCCTACGGCGCCGACCTGGGCGGGATATTCCGTCCCACGCCGCGCCTGCACCTCAACGCCGCCCTGTGGTACCTGTACCTGGAGCAGGAGTTCGTCTACGTAGGCGACGCCGGCATCGTGGAGCCGAGCGGGGAAAGCCGGCGAGTGGGGGTCGACTTCGGACTGCGGTACCAGATCACGGATTGGCTGTTCGCTGACGCGGACCTCAACTACGCCCTGGCGCGCAGCATCGGGGAACCCGAAGGGGCGAACTACATTCCCCTGGCCCCCGACCTGACGAGCACCGGCGGACTGAACGTGCTGCGCGACCGCCTGTCCGGTGGCCTCCGGTACCGCTTCGTCAACGACCGGCCGGCCAACGAAGACAACTCCATCGTCGCGGAGGGCTATTTCCTGCTGGACGCCAACGTGAACTATACCATTCGCCGGCTTTCCCTCGGGCTCACCGCCGAAAACCTGCTGGGCGTCGACTGGAACGAAACGCAGTTTGCCACGCTCTCCCGCCTCCGTACGGAGACCGAGCCGGTGGAGGAGATCCACTTTACCCCGGGCGCGCCGCGCGCCGTGCGGGCGGTGGTGCGGTACCGCTTCTAGTCGCAGGGGCCGCGGCGGGCACAACTTTTTTGCCGTCCGCCGGCTTCTTCCCCCGATCTTTCCGCCGCCATGCATACCTTACTTACTCCCCTCGACTGGGGGCTCGGCCACGCCGCCCGCAGCCTCTCCCTGGCCCGCCGCCTGGAAGCGGAGGGGCAACGGGTAAGCTGGGCCAGCAGCGGTCCGGCGGCGGAGATGCTGCGGCGCGAACTGCCCGGCCGGGTCGTGCACGAACTACCCGCCTACGAGGTCAGCTACCCCAGCAAGAACATGAAGTGGAACGTGGCCCGCCAGGCCTGGGGCTGGGCGCGGACCGTCCGCCGCGAACACCGCGCCACGGCCCAGCTCGTGGAGGAACTCGGCATCGACCAGATCGTCTCCGACAGCCGCTTCGGTTGCTACCACCCGGAGGTGCGCTCCATTTTTCTGACCCATCAGTTGCACCCCATCACCCACTTCGCGCCGGCTTCCGCCGTGTATCGCTGGCAACTGGGCCGCTTCTCGGAGTACTGGGTCCCGGACGATCCCGACCACGGGCGGTTGAGTGGTAAGCTGTCCGACCCCTCCGGTTTCGAGAACGTCCGCTTCATCGGTCCCCTGCCGCATCTCCGTCCGCGGCCCGGCACGGAGCCTTTCGACCTGCTCGCGCTGCTCTCCGGTCCGGAACCCATGCGTACCCGTCTGGAGAATATCCTGCTGCCCCAGCTGGCGGCGCTGTCCGCCACGGTGAAGGTGGTGCGCGGCCTGCCGGAGGAGGCCCCGCCGCCGGCGGGCGATCACCCTTTCGAGATCGTGAACTTCGCCGATACCGATACCCTTTCCTCCCTCCTTACCGCCGCCCGCTTCGTGGTGGCCCGCTCGGGCTACTCCACGCTGATGGACTTGCGCGCGCTGGGCAAAAAGGCCGTCCTGATCCCCACGCCGGGGCAGACGGAGCAGGAGTACCTCGCCCAGCGCGCGCAGTTGCAGGGGTGGGCCGTGGCGGTGATGGATCAGGACCGATTGGACCTCAGTCGGGCGCTGCAGCGGCTGTCGGGCGGTGGAATAGGTTAGGCCGGCCGGGTCACGAAAGCCGGGCCAGGGCTTCCTTCATCGCGCGGTACCGTTCCCGCGCCAGTACCACCGTGGGCGGCGCGGCGCGTACCTGGCAGTCCTCGATCGGGCAGTGCTCGCAGGTCGTATTGACCACGACGTGGGGGATGGCCGGGTCGTCGACGAAGGCGATCTCCTCCCGCACCCGGTCGTTGATGAGGATACCGAGGGTGACGCTGACGTTCTGGCCGGCCCGGGGGTAATCCGTGCGCGCCAGGGTGATGCAGAGGTATTCGTCGTCGGTGCCGTAGTAGCGGCTGCGCTGGGCTTCGATGCGGAGGTGATCGCGGCTGTCGGCACTGAGCGTACGCAGCAGACTGATGCTGATCCACCGGCGGCAGTAATGCTCCAGCAGGCCGCTTTCGTGGGGGTGGTGCCGGCGGCTCAGGTGAAGTTCCTTGTCAATGACGAAGTTGTCCGTACCCTGGTCGTGCGAAAAGCGGAGAAAAAACAGTTCGGGCAGTCCAAGAAACTGCGGGATGACGTTCGTCATCCGGTGGTAGAACATCTCCGGGGTGGCGTTGAAGCGCTGCATGAGCTCCAGAAAGGCGGCGGGCTCCCACCGCGGGCGCTGAAAAAAGCCGCGCAGGGCCTCGGTGAAGGTCCGCAGCGGCAGGTGGAGGGCCACGCTGAAGTAGGTGGCCTTGCTGTGGTTGAGCACCTCGCTGAAGACGCGCCCCCGCAGGATGCTGCTGGTATTGGCCCGCTCCTTGAGCTTTAGGTAGTTGAAGGCGATCTCCTTGCCGAACTGGAAACTGCGCTGCACCGGACTCAGCTTGCCGTTGAGCAGCAGGCGGCCGGATTCGGGGAGGTAGACCGAGCGGAGGCCGGAGAGGGCCGGCTGGTCGTCGAGCCCGTGGGGTACGATCTCGTAGCCGTAGCGGTCTTCGAGCAGCTCGGCCAGTACCCGCGGCGGCAGGGGGCGGATGCCCGGCAGGTTGAACTGCTCGGCGAAGGTCTCCACCGCCCGCTCGAGTTCGGGAAAGTAATTGGCGTTCAGTTCCAGGTACGAGCGCAGGGCCGCGAAGTAGAAGTTCTCCTCCCGCAGGGCGTAGCTGCGGCTGATCTCCAGCAGGGTGCTGATGAAGGCGCCGACCTGCAGGGGCGCAGCGGCGATGATCTCGGCCACCTTGCTCAGTTCGATGCCGAAAAGCTCGAGGGGCAGCTCGTTGAGGAAGTTGGACTGCAGCAGTTCGCTCACGGGGGCCAACTCGCGCCCCAGCTCACCGTTGGTCAGGTCGCCGGCGGTGGTGCCCAGGGCCGCGGCCAGCTGTTCGACCTTATCGCGCTTGGGGAATTTCTTCCCCTTTTCGATCTCGTTGAGGTAGGAAAGGGAGATCCCCGCCTGCTTCGACAGCTGGTCGAAACTGAAGCCCTGCTGCAGGCGCAGCTGCTTTACTTTCAGCCCGAAGATGATGCGCTCATTGGCGGTTTTGGCATTCATTGCGGGCAATTTACGCAAGCAGGGGCGAAGATTCGCTAATTAGCTGCCTGCGCTCAATTCCACTCCAGCGTCTCCACGATGCGGTAGATATCCTCCTTCACGTACTCAATCACCGGGGCCAGGGAGTCGGGGTTCACCTGGGTATCGAAGTACAGGGCACCGCGCAGGAAGTGGCGGGTGGTGTCGGTAAGAAAGAACTGGAACGGACTGGCGGCGGGCCCCGCAATGTCGAAGGCCACGCCGTGCACGTCGGCGGAGTCGCGGTGGATCACGATCTCCTCGATGTCGCTGGCGCGCTGGTTGTGTACGCCCACGAGCTGGAAGGCCTCGTCGCGCAGTTCCTCCCACTGGGCGTAGGAGGTGACCGGGTAGTAACTGAAGTGGATGTTGCCGTTGAGGGCGGGGTCGAGCCGCAGGTCGAACCAGCAGGGGTCGGCCGGGGCCTCGTCGAAAAAGGTGGTTTCCTGAACCACCTCCGTGGAGGACGGCCGCTCGAAGGTGAAGCGGCAGTAGTCGGCCGCCAGGGGTACGTAGGCCCGCTCGGGGTAGTCGACGCGGGGATAGGAGCGGGGCTTGGGCACGGGCGGCACGTCATCGCCGCAGGAGGAGATCAACACGAAAACGGGGAGGCAACAGAGCAGTAGGATTCGCATGCGACCCTAACGCCCGTTACCTCCCCGTGGATTGCCGGTGAGCCGGATTACTTCCAGGCACTGCACAGGATTCCGTTCTCGGTCTTCATGATGATCTGCTGGCGCACTACGTCTCCCGTCTTGACGGAGATCACGTAGCGGCCTTCGGGCAGCTCGCCCAGTGCCAGGCGGACGCTGTAGCCGTTGTGGTTGATCACGCGCTTGGTGAAGAGCACTTCGTCGGTCTTGAGGTCGGTCATGAGCACCAGTGTCTTCTGGCGTTCGAGGTTGGCCACGGTGAGTTCGAGGTCTTCGTCGTCAATGACGGAGCGGGTGATGAGTGGAGTAGCGGCGTCGTCCGTCGGAATTTCGGGGGCGGGGACGCCGGTGCTGAGGAGGAGGGATAAGAGCAGGGTGAACATGGCTGGATAATTGAATGAACGGTTGTAAATGAGGTAGTTACCTTGAATGACGTCAAGATGCGGGCGGCGTTGCACCTACTGCAATTTTTCCCGATCACCCAAGGCGGATTGTCGACGAACCACGCCCCCCGGCCCGTTGCGCCGGCTACGGCACCCGCGGCCGCGCCGACAAAGCCGCCGGAAGCCGCACCTTGGGCCGCTTTGCACGTTAAGCGCAGTATGGAAGCCCCGCTGCCCGACCTCACCGCCCTGACCACCCACCAAAAACTGCACCTGCTGGAACGGCTACTCAACGAACTGAGCGCCGACGGCATCCTGCCCCGCAGCACCCTGATGGCGGTAGCCGCCGACGTCATGAACCTGGAGTACCGGGAAGACGACGACCTGCTGTGCTTTCAATGCCTGGACCACGAAAGCGAAAGCGAATGAAGCGGGGAGAAATCTGGCTGATCAACCTGGATCCCACCATCGGCGCCGAGATCGCGAAGAAGCGCCCGGCCCTGATCGTCAGCGCGAACGGCGTGGGCAAGCTGCCCCTGCGCATCGTGGCGCCCATCACCAACTGGAAGGAACACTACCGGCTCGTGCCCTGGATGGTGCCCCTGCCGGGCGACGACCGCACCGGGCTGGAAAAGGCCAGCAGCGCCGACTGCTTCCAGGTACGCAGCATCAGCGAGAAACGCATGATCCGCCGGATCGGGGAGGTCACCGAAGAGCAGTTGGTGCACGCTACCGACGGACTGCGCGCCGTACTGGGCCTGTCCGACTGATCCCCTTAATTTCCACCAAGCTTAGCCCCCGTGAAAAAAATTGAAAAAACCCCCGATCTGCTGGACCAGCTGCGCGCCTTCGACCTCTTCGAAGGGGTAGAAGACGAGGCGCTGCAGTGGCTCATTGACCGGTCGGACTACGTGATGTATCCCAAGGACACCCCCATCTTCCAGGCGGGGCAGAAAGCGGACCACATGCAGGTATTGCTGCGGGGCGGCTACGTCGTCCGGCGGGAGAACAAGGGCCGCAAGCAGGAACTCGGCATGTGGAAGGCCCCGGCCGTGGGGGGCGTGCTCCCGTTCAGCCGCATGAAGGACACGCAGGCCGACGGCGTCTGCCTCGAAGACACCTACGTGCTGCTCCTGCACCGCGGCTGCTTCGTGGAGATGGTCAACATCAGCTACGAACTTACGCAGGCCCTGGTGACCGTCATGACCAATCGGGTGCGCGACTTCCAGCAGATGCGCCTGATGGACGAAAAGCTCATGGCCCTGGGCAAGATGAGCGCCGGGCTCGCCCACGAGCTTAACAACCCGGCTTCGGCCATGGTCCGCAGCAGCCGCGAACTGCACCGCCACCTGGTGCAGACGCCGGAGCGCTTCAAGGCGGCCATCACCATGCGGGTGGAGGAGTCGGCCGTCGACCGGATCAACGAGATCCTCTTCGAGCGGGTGGCCGCCGCCCCCGACGAGCCCGAACTGGGGCTGATGGAAAGGGAGGAACGCAGCGACGACATCAACGACTGGCTGGCGGACCACGGCGTGGCCGAGATCGCTACCCTGGTCGACACCTTTGCCGACTGGCACTTCACCGTCGAACACCTCGACCGGATCGCGGAGGTCATCCCCCGGGAGGCGCTCTCCCCCGTCCTGCAGTGGATAGAGACCAACCTGACCACCGAGTCGCTGGTCACCGAAATCCAGGCCGCCAGCAACCGCATCGCCGAGTTGGTGCAGTCGATCAAGGTTTACAGCCACATGGACCAGGAGCCCAGCCTGGAGCCGGTGGACATCCACGAGGGCATCCGCTCGACGGTGACTATGCTCAACCACGTCCTGAAGAAGAAAAACATCACCCTGCAAAAGAAACTGGCCCAGGACATCCCCCCCGTTAAGGCCCTGGCCGGGGAGCTCAACCAGGTTTGGACCAACCTGCTCAGCAACGCCATCGACGCCCTGCCCCAAAGCGGCGGACGCCTCGTCATCCGTACGTTTCACGAGCGCGACTGTGTGTGCGTGGAAGTGGAGGACAACGGGCCCGGCATCCCCGAGGATATCCAGAGCCGCATCTTCGAGCCCTTCTTCACCACCAAGGGTATCGGGGAGGGCACCGGCATGGGCCTGGACATCGTGCGGCGCGTGATCGACCACCACAACGGGTCGGTGAGCCTGAGCAGTAAGCCGGGCTGCACCGTATTCAAGGTTTGCTTTCCGGTCCAGTAGTAGTCCGTTTTTCCTTTCCCCGCGTTAAAGGGTACGCGGACCATTTTTAACCTCCACCTTCATTCCCATGGCCAGAGACCGTAAACCCATCATTCTGTCGGTCGACGACGACCAGCAGGTTCTCCGATCCCTCAAGCGCGACCTGCGCAGCCGGTACCAGGAAGACTACCGCATCATCAGCACCACCCAGGTGGAAGAGGCGCTGCAGGCAGTGGAGGACCTCAAGAAAAAAGGGGAAACCATCGCCCTCTTCCTCTCCGACCAGCGGATGCCGGACATGCTCGGCGTAGACTTTCTGGAAAAGGCCAAGCCCCACTACCCCAACGCCAAGCGGGTACTGCTGACGGCCTACAGCGATACCGACGCCGCCATCAAAGCCATCAACGAGGTGCAGCTTGACTACTACCTGCTCAAGCCCTGGGACCCGCCGGAAGAAAAGCTCTACCCCATCCTGACCGAGCTGCTCGAAGACTGGAAGCTCACCCACCGCCCCGCCTTCGAGGGCATCCGGGTGGTGGGCTACCAGTACTCCCCCAAGTCGCACAACGTGAAGGACTGGCTGGCGGCCAACCTGCTGCCCTACGAGTGGATCGACGCCCGCAGTCCGCAGGGCGAGGAATTGGTGGAGCTCCACCGCTGCAAGGTGACCGAACTCCCCCTGGTCATCCTGGAGGACGGCACGGCCTTCAGCGACCCCGGACTGGATGAGGTGGCCGAGGCCCTGGGAATGAGCGCCACGGTGCAGGAAGACCTCTACGACGTGGTCATCATCGGCGGCGGCCCCTCCGGCATGGCCGCGGCGGTCTACGGCGGCTCGGAAGGGCTGAAGACCCTGGTCATCGAAAAGCGGGCGCCGGGCGGACAGGCCGGCAGCAGCAGCCGTATCGAGAACTACCTGGGCTTCCCCAGCGGGCTATCGGGCTCGGAGCTCACCCGCCGCGCCATGGCCCAGACCCTCCGCTTCGGGGTGGAGGTGGTGAGCCCCCGGGAAGTGACCGGCATCGAAATCCGCGACAACTACAAGATCCTGACCCTCGACGACGATAGCCGGGTGCGCACCAAGTCCGTCATCCTCACTACCGGCGTACAGTACCGCATGCTGGAGGCCGAGGGCGCCGACAAGTTTAACGGGGCTGGGGTGTACTACGGGGCGGCCACCACCGAGGCCCGCGCCTGCGAGAACCACAACGTCTTCGTCGTCGGCGGCGGCAACAGCGCCGGACAGGGGGCGGTATACCTCTCCAAGTTCGCCCAGCGGGTGACCATCCTGGTGCGTAAGCCCAACCTCACCGCCAGTATGTCGAGCTACCTCATCGAGCAGATCGAGTCGATCGACAACATCACCGTCCAGGGCTACCGGGAGGTGGTGAAAGTTTGCGGCGACGACGACCGCGTACAGCGGCTCGTCCTGCAGAACCTGGAGGACGACAGCACCGAGGAGGTGGAGGCCGACGCCCTCTTCATCTTCATCGGGGCCCGCCCCCGCACCGAGTGGCTGGAGCAGGGACAGATCATGACCGACCAGCGCGGATTCGTGATCACCGGCCGTGACCTGCTGGCCACCCCCGAACGCAGCAAGAGCTGGCCCCTGGAACGCAACCCCTACCTGCTGGAAACCTGCCAGCCCGGCATCTTCGCCGCCGGCGACGTGCGCAGCGGGGCCATGAACCGCGTGGCCTCCGCCGTGGGCGAGGGGGCCATGGCGATTAAGTTCGTGCATGAGTATTTGGGGGGATTTTAGGGGTACCACCGCGGGCTGCAGCGGAGCTCACCTATTGTTCTTCTCCCGTGCGCTGTGACCACCAGGTGGATGCAGTCGATGCACAACAGGTGCCGCACCTTCACCCCGCTGACCGTCCTGTACGTCTACTACGTACGGTTTGACCTGTGCGATTGGGGGGGGTAGCGTAGGTATGCTGCTAGCCAATTCTGCTTAGTTTATATGGGGCTTGGTTGGTAGGATACTTTTCTGAGATCGAAGAGTCTGATGAAGGTTGTGGAGTAATTCCAAGCCTCACAGTCAGTCGCCTTAGGGGCGGCTGCTTTGGTGCGCCTTATTGGGCGGGGGGCAAGCACTGACGTATTGAGAGTATAATTAGCGTTATGTAATTACAACTTATGACAGTTACAAAAACGATATAACTCCGTCACTGATATTTGCCACATATCTGATTGTGTTCCTTTCGTAGAAATCGCCGAACCCAACAAAGAATCGCTTCTGCCATCCCTCAAATCGCTGCTTGTTGTCTGCGGTAATGTTTAAAAGATTGATGATAACAAATTTTTCACCAGTTATGCTGACATAGCCTAGATACTGTCTACTGTAGCACTTGTATTTATCCTCTTCATTGTTACTTAGGTGGTTGTTCTCCGAGTTTATCAGCTCCCTTTTCTCCCTGAGAAGTAGTTCCGCCTCTTCAACATCTGCAGTTTGAACTGTAAACAGCTCTGAGCCAGGCGGCAACTGAATGGGAGACGTGTATTCTTTGCTAAAAATTACTGGCTCCCCCTTCCAGGAACACTCAATGCTGCTGGCTCTTGTTCTTTGTGAAGAACAAGACGCAAGAAGTACTACTAAAAACAACGTTACAGCTACATTTTTCATATTATTTCTTATAGATAAAAGGGATGTATATGCCTCTAATCATTACACCCTGATTAGCACTAGCTCGTGTTCCGGGTACTACTAATTGACCCACTCCTTCCCCTTTGTCAATTCCATAGTATGCCCTCAGCGGCACACCATTTTCAGCCCTTATTTGATTCTCAATATGAGAAGCATACTTTTCCGCATTAGTAGATGTTCTACCGTCACTATATTTCACCCACGTACCAGCGTCAATAGACCCATCATCCCAGTCTAAAGCGTGGGCTAATTCGTGTGCTAATCCTAAATAAGATGGTCTTGATGTGCCACCTTTTTCGTTCAAACCACCCTCAGTGCTAGTTGGATCAAAACTGACTAATCTGCCAGTTGTAGAATTATATCCTTCTCTAACAACAAAAATGTCACTGTCTGACTGGAGCGTAGATATTAAGTTATCCCCAGCATCACCTCCTGTCCTGATTTTATCCAACGCTGAAACAGTTTTTTTGAGAAAACCAGTAAGCTTAGTAGATCCGTCTTTTAACGTTTTGACTCCCGCGCCAGTGTAATCTGATCCATCGCGATTATACAGTGACCCATTCTCGTAAAAGGCAACGTTACTTCCATCTACGCGAATAGCAATACTATCACCATTAACATCTATATACTTTACAGGATTGTTAGCAGCATAAGCATATGGGGTTTAAAAAGAGTACTTAGAGGCAAATCTATCTATGGATGTGAACCTAGCGATGGTGGGATCATAGTGCCGCGCCCCATAGTCATACAAGCCCAAGTCTGGATTGAGCTCCTTACTATTATAGCGGTAACGGTTTTCCCCATCTTCAGCGCCCTGCGACCACGCTCCGTCCATGGCCAGTCCGAATGGGTAATAGTGGTTTTCCTGGACGATGTCGCTACTGTCCACCAAGCCATCATCACCCAAATCTCCAAACACAACCCGATTATTTCCCAGGTGATCGGTGAGGTAGTAATAGTAGGTGGCCAGTCGAGGCTCAGCGCAGGGAACGGTATTGACCAGCAGTTCCGCGCCCTTTGGTACGGTCCATCCAATGCCCAAAGTTACCGTTTCCTGCCCCAGAAAGCGGTAGTTCCCGCCGGCAGTCAGACTGGTATCGGAACTCAGGTGCTCGGCGCGAAACGTTTCATCCATTCCCTGCAAGTTAGCGGTAGTTACGTGAAGCGTGGGCACGCACGGCGGAGCCAGGCTATCCAGGGGACGCGCGAAGCCATGGGCTGGTCTCCGATGCTCCGGCCGCAGGTTGGCTCGGTCGCTTTTCGCCCCGAACTAGGACCGCGGAAGGGGTAAGCGGGTAACCTTGAGCCCCTGCTGCAGTCAGGATCAACGCGACCGCAATGTCAGTCTCGGAGATCCCGCCCAATATTCGCGCCCCGTCCATCCCGCAGTTCTGCGGGACGTCGTGGCGCTATTCATAAGGCGCTATTACTGGACTAGCACTTTCAAAGTCCTAGCATGGTTGTAAGTTTGATTTCGCCTTACACCATCTGGTTTTGGGGTGAAGATAATTTGCTCTCTTAATAGAAGATCAAGTTTATTATCTAACAAGATTATTGGCTCTATAAGATAATCGTTCTCTCCTGCCTCCTCGACTACGAACTTGCTAAAACTCACCTTTACTACTCCATCAGGGTCACTCAACTCCGCTTTTGCGATATTTGTAAAAAGAATTTGTCCTCTGTAATCAACAGCAAATCTTACTAACACCTTACCTCCTAGTTGATAATTCTGATTGCCCTCAATCTGAATGATCGTATCCAGGGAGGACGTAATATCAAAAGGAAAAGTAGGTGATTTAGCTGGATGCGAATGAACGTTAATCGTTGACGATTTTTGTCCTTTACATCCTATGCATAAAATTAGTAGTACAAAGAAAGCTAGAGCTCTCATCTCAAAATTTTATCGGTAAAAACTTCCGGATAGGTGGATTGGTAGCAGCATGTACCTTAGAGCGTGTCTAAAATTATGATTTCTTCTATGTGAGGCGAAAGATGGCTGCCGGCCGTGTTTTGTAAGTCGCCAAACTACACAAAACATGACCCAGCAGTACGCTCGGTTGACCGACAGCCAGTGGGACGAAGTTAAATCCTTTCTGCCCATCGGACGCAAACGTAAACACGACCTGCGCGACGTCTTTGAAGCCATCCTGTGGGTCACGCGCACCGGCTGCCAGTGGCGTAACCTGGACCGACAATTTCCGCCCTGGCAGGTAGTCCACTATTACTTCAGCAAGTGGTCGCGTGACCATACTCTGGAAACGATGAACGACGCGCTCAACCGGCGGGAACGCGAACTCGTCTTTGCTCGACCGTCTTCCCCCAGTCTCTTACTAGTTGATGCTCAGAGCGTTCGACTTCTGCCACGGATCGGTCACCAACGGGGTATCGACGGTGGTAAATGGGTCAACGGGCGCAAGCGCAGTATCCTGTCCGATACGCTGGGACGGGTGTGGCGGGTCGAGGTACATGCGGCAAATGTGCATGATGGAGTAGCTGGTGGTTTGCCCCCTTATTAATCGGACTTTCGTACAGTTCGGGTTGAATAATCAAGTTTACCACTAATACCTTTGCATCAGCGAAATGCAGCCGACGGCAAGGGTTTTACCGATAGCTGCGGTTGTGTATTGGTGACGGGCCCGTTCACCTTATTTTCTACCCGCTCATCGGCTTCGAGCCGAGCAGCGGCTAAGCGAGATGCAGCCTCCTGCTTCAGGTTCCCCGATAGCAGGTAGCGTGGTTGTTTGAGCTTAAAGATATTGCGACCGCGCTTATCCCTGCTCCTTACGACCTGATTT
>NZ_SRSF01000015.1 GCF_004803465.1 Neolewinella litorea
CATCACCCACCCGGTAAAACTCCTGCTGCTACAGATCCTTGAAGACCGCTACGAACGAGCCGCCACGGTGATCGTCTCCCAGCTACCCGTAGCCAAATGGCACGCTTATCTGGACGAACCGACCGTAGCAGACGCCATCCTGGATCGCCTGATACCAAAGGCTCACCGGATCGAACTCAAGGGCAAAAGCCTACGCAAACGACCGGATCACCTATCTTTATAATCCATTAACGGCGCGAGTTATCCACAGGGGGGGGCAAAGCACCGGAATGGAGGGGTCAGATAGATCGGAATACGCAGACGAGCAAGATCCGAAGAAGGGCATATCGCAGAATGACCTTTACCAAATGCTTGCCTACGCTGTAAGATTTGAGGTCGATGAAATCATCCTGTTCTACCCTAATACCCTCTGCCAAGGCCAGGAAGCCCAAACGGAGCTCACGATCAAGGATGCCCTCGCCGGCGGGCGGGAAATAACTATCCGGGCTTTCCAATTACCCATTATCGAAAGGGGGCTGTTGTCTGCTGACTTATGTGGTGTGACGGATCTAAGAGAACTGTTTGCAAAGACTAGGCGGGAATTGATCAGGAAGATTGAGGGGATTTTGGGGCCGGTGGTAGCGTAAGGGGCTTGCAGCTTTAAATCTTGTATAAAATTATGATTTATCATATGTGAGGTGGCGCAAGGCTGCCAGTCGTGTTACACAAGTCGACAAACTATATAAACATAACTCATCAGTTAGCTCGGAGGAGTATTTAAGAAGTTGTATCACCTGCTTTTCTACAGCGCGAGTATGCTAACCCTTTTTACAACTCCAACCGCAAACGGCCGTCGTAACTGGCCACCTAAGTCAGAATCCAAATTTCCTTGAGTATTGATGCATACTCAGTGGTGCCAAAGCTTTTCCCACCTGCCAGCCACGGCCCACTAGACAAAAAAGGAGCAGGCGAGCGACGCTACTACTCGCAACGCCCATAAGCGCAACGGAGGAGGTAGAAACTAGCAACATCATCTGCCCCCACCGCTTAAACCAAAATCTATCCATCCTACGAAAATCCGTATAAGGCGCCCGCTTGGTGCAATCCTAATTTTAAGGTGTTCTTATAACCAAACTGGAATAACCATGAATACTATAGGATTTGGCAAGCAGGGGTGGACCCCCGAACGCCTGGGAAATTCAGCCGGCAAAACCTACCTCACCACCGGAGCAAACACGGGAGCGGGCTTTGCGGCGGCGCGGATACTGCTGAGGAAGGGTGCCGCGGTGGTGATGCTGAACCGGAGCCGACAGAAATCCGAGCGGGCGATGGCGGATTTGCGGAAAGAGCTCGGCGCCAACGCCAGGGTTTCCTTTACCCGGATGGACCTGGCGGATTTTTCCTCCGTCCGGGAGGCGGCCGCAGAGGTCCTGCGGATGGTACCCCGGATCGACGCCCTGATTTGCAACGCGGCGGTGGCCTAGGTGGCGAAGCAGTCCTTTACCGTCGACGGGTTCGAGAGCCAGTTGGGCATCAACCACTATGGTCACTTTCTTCTGACCAACCTGTTGTTTGGGCGGGTGGAGGAATCCCGGGGCCGCATCGTGGTCATGTCGAGCGAGGGGTACAAGATGGGACTGAAGACTATCCAGTACGACGACATGAACTTCGACGCGAACTACCACCCGAATACGACCTACTGCCACAGCAAACTCGCCCAGATGATGTTTGCCTACGAGTTGCAACGGCGGATCGCGGTGGCCAATCGGAAGGTGAAGGTGTACGTCTGCCACCCCGAGGCTTCCAATACTTCCCTGGTCAACGGTTTGGGTGGCTCGAAATGCCAGTTCAAGTAGACCACCGAGGGAGTTATTCGAAAACTGGACTACTTCCCCCAGCACCGTGGCGAAATACTAGGAAGGCGACCAACTTCTTGCACGATTCTGCAGTGCATGGTATGGAGCACTCAAACTGGAGTTGTCAGAAAGCGTGATGTCGTTTTTTAAGATTTTTGCCAAACAGCCCTTAAAACCCAACTGAATGGTTGCGCGAAATCTTGGAAAAATATAAATTAGTTGCGCTTAAGTAGTGCTGCTGCGACAGCCATGCAGATACACAACAAATAAACCAATCGTCAGGACCAATGAGTAATGCAGAGGTGTTTATCGATATTTACAATAAGATCGATAACCTACTTCGGAAATCGGGCCAATATGATGCCGATGATTCTTTTACCAGGAAAGTAAAGCAAAGCAAGAACGCTGTCGTACGACGGTATCGTGGCCGGTTGATTTCCATGGGCGAATTGCGAAACGCTATCGTCCACAATCCAAAGATAGATGGGAAGCCGATTGCGGACCCTCATGATGCTACCGTCAGGGAGATCGAAAAGATATACAACCAGCTGTCAAATCCAAAAAAGGTTATACCGACCTTTCAGTTCGATGTGTTAGGAGCCCGAAAAGACGAATATATCAATGACATTTTGATCGAAATGAAGCGTTGGTCTTTCTCACAATTTCCAGTACTCGATGAAAATGGGAGCGTTATTGAATTAATCAATACTAACACCATCGCCAGGTGGCTGTCAAGTCAAGTAGAGGACAACGGAACAGTAATTATTGATGAAGTAAAAGTGGAGGATTTTTTATCTGAGATAGAAAGTCCAAAGAACTACGAATTCATTTCAAGGGATACGTCTGTTTTTGAGGCATATGAAATATTTACCACACATGTCGAGAAAAGCAACAGGCGGCTGGACGTTCTTTTCATCACCCAATCAGGGAAGCCAACAGAAACGTTGTTAGGGCTAGCTACCATCGAAGACGTAGCCTCTGAGGTCATATCTGCTTCTTAAGATGGAGTGGATTGATGGATTACTCGGCGAGGCCAGGTAGATTGGAAAGCGGGAGACGAGAGCGTTTTCGTGATCTTTGGAAATTTTAATTAGGTGCGCTACGAGATGTTTTTGTTGTGGGGGGAAGCTATCGTCCTACTCATATGGCCAGCCGCCACCGGTCGTCGTAAAGGATAGCCAGCTGAGCTAGGATACGGTTCCAGTTTTGGTGTTCAATTCCGGCCGGCGGTACAAGACTCTCAGCTGCCACGGCCAGAAAGCCAACGGGCAATCAGCTTTCGAGCGGTTTGCGGCTAAGGGGAGACGTACGGTAGTCATCAGCAAACAGCCTTTTTCTTGTCAAAAGCGTTACCTAAAAAGCTACCATCATCGTCAAGCGATTGGCGCACCGACATTAACCATGCACACGCTGATTAGAGAAAACATTGGTCAAATTGCCGCGGCGTGTAGAAAATACGCTGTCAAAGAGCTATCCGTTTTTGGGTCAGTTCTCGAGGAAGAACGGTTTGCTGCCAGCAGTGACGTGGATGTGTATGTCGATTTCGACGAAAGCAACATAAGTCTGGAGCGGTATGCGGATTACTATTTTGCCCTGCACGCGGAGCTAGAAACTATTCTCGACAGACCCGTCGACATAACGACCAAAAGGAGCTTGAAAAATCCGTTTTTCAAGGAGGAGCTGAATAGGACGAAGCAAAGTATCTTTCAATTCTCAGAAAAGATTGATGGATAACAGGATTAACAATCGCTATTTGACATTGAAAATTCCATTGAAACGGTAGGTGAGTTCATGAAGGAGGTGAATTCCTTCGATGAATATCTCAAGCACAAAATGCTTCGCAGGGCTATCGAACGGGAGATTGAAATCATCGGTGAGGCGATGAATAGAATCCTGAAAGCCTACCCGGATATCGAAATACCCGATGCAAGAAAAATAATAGCTACCCGGAATAAGATAATCCACGGATACGACGAGGTCGATGATGTGGTAATTTATGTTATTGCTACGAAGCACCTAAAGGATTTAAGGGATAGTATCAGCAAACTTTAGTCGATCCAAGGATCATTTATGATTGGGGTTTTGGTGGTGCCCGGCTCTCAGGGCCAACTGCCACCGGTCGTCATACAGGATGTTCAGCTGAGTCAGGATCCCGTTTCAGTTGTGTGTAAGGGCTCCCTCCCCTTGCCGGTCGCGTAGCTATAGACGAGAAAAGCCAACGAGGATCTCTACTTTCAAGCGGTTGCACCCCTGGAGAAACCTACACTTGTGCCAGCCGCAGGGCGGAAAGCCACCTTTCTTCACCTTTGGTGAGGGGCAGTGTAGGTAAATGCTTACCTTTAACTGCTTGCTCGCTCCAACACTACCAAATCGTAAGTTTTCAACCTCTTCCTATGCTGCAGTCTCACAATTTTCATATTGCCTGAACTTACAATAGCAAAATTGTGATCGCAGCCGGAAAGCCAGACAACGAAGCAGCCAGGCAGGAAGCCCTGCTGGAATACCAGCTTCTGGACACATTGCCTGAAAAGGAATACGACGCCATTACAAAGTTGGCCACTCAGGTCTGTGGAGCAAAGATGTCTACGATTACCCTGGTTGACAATGACCGCCAATGGTTTAAATCCACCTACAATCTGGCAGCATCTGAATCGACCCGCACCGAGGGGTTTTGTGCGCATTGTATTCTCGATCCGCACCATCCCACAATTGTAGAAAATACCCTCAAAGACGAGCGGTTTCAGGGCAATCCCTTTACTACCGGTGAATTTGCCAATTTCCATTTTTACGCTGGTGTTCCGCTGCTATCCACTGAAGGGCTACCGGTGGGCACCCTGTGTGTTCTTGACGACCGTCCGCGTAATCTGTCGCCGGAGCAGCAAGAATCCCTGGAAGCCCTGGCCAATCAGGTGGTTCAGCTTATGGAACTGCGTAAGAAAGTCTTTCAGTACCAGGAGTCGGAGGAGCAACTGAAGCGGATCAATCAAAACCTGGAAGATTTTTCCTACATCGTATCCCACGATATAAAGTCACCCCTCAACAGCATTACGCAAATGGTGGAAGCTTTCGTGGAGGATACGGAATGTACGTGGTCCACGGAATCCCAGTCATGCCTCGACCTCATCAGAGACTCTGCTACCGGCCTGGAGCAAATGATCGACAATATTTTAAAGTATTCGAAGGCGGTAAATTACCTTGAAAGCGACAGAAAGTTAATCGATCTCAATACCTTCCTACCCGGAATTGTGAGAAGTATTAATACTTCGCCACAGGTTCAAATCGTCATTTCCCCCGACCTGCCGTCCGTTTTTTCGTCCCCAACTGCGTTGCGGCAAATTTTTGCTAACCTGGTTTCTAACTCCATTAAGTACAACGACAAATCCGAAGGGAGGATAGCGCTCAGCTGTCGTCAAATGGGTAGCGAAGAATACAAATTTGAAGTCAGCGATAACGGAATGGGCATTCCAAAGGATAAACTGGAAAGCATCTTTGATCTGTTTTATCGGGTCAACCAAAGCAGCAGCTGTATGAAGCATAGCTCGGGAGTCGGGCTGGCCATCGTGAAAAAATTGATAAACGATCTGGGGGGCAGGATAGAAGTGGAATCGGCAGAGAATGAAGGGACGACTTTTAAGTTCTATTTGCCTTCGAGGTAAAAGCCGCTTTGCGTGGATAGGGAGTAGGGAATGGGCAGCTGGGCAGTGATGCGTCATTCCCACCAAACAGCGAAAAACCCAATGACCAGCTTCAACCTCCACAAGCAAAAATTCAAGACCGCCTTCCGACAAATACTGTCAGAAGGCGACAGCTACGAAATCGGCGAGGCCGCCCTGCCCGCCTACGCCCACCCAAATCCGCTGATCGACTGGTTGTTTTGGGAGCGGATCAGGGTGGCGTATGATTTTGCTGGAAGCCGGGAAGGGGGCCAAAATGTCCTTGATTTTGGGTGTGGGTCAGGCGTGCTGAGTTATTTGTTGGCGCAGGATGGGTGCTCGGTTACGGCGTGCGACGTGAATTTCGGGCCACTGGATGTGGTGAGGGAGAAGGTAGCCTTTCCCTCCAGCATCGAATTCGTAGAGGGGGACATCCTTGCCGGCGGACTGAAGGAGGGTTCCTTTGACGTAATCTTTGCCCTAGATGTATTGGAGCACATCAGTGATCTCGATCCCTACGTTGTGGAGTTTCGGAGGTTACTGAAGCCCGATGGTGTAGTTGTCGTGTCGGGACCGACGGAGAACCTGTTCTATAAAATCGGACGGAGATTAGCCGGTAACCGGTTCACGGGAGACTACCACGTCACGAATATCGCCCACGTAAAGGCAGCGTTTGAAAGGGAGATGCGGGTAACTATCCTGAAAAAGCTGCTGTTTCCCGTGGTGCTGTTTGAGGTGTTTATTGCCCGTCCGGAGTAGAAGACAGAATGTATTTTGATATGAGGGTTGGCGCTGGCCTTCAACTTCGATCAATCTTACCGAAACCTGGGCCACCAAGGCCCGGAAGCCTTCGCAAAAGACGACGGATAAATCTTGGCTTTTGGGATTGGGTTTTGCACCCGCGCCCCGCCGCCACAACCTTTCGTTTATTTTGTTTGTTTCGATTATTGCGTTTAACTTCGCAATTGTACCTCCCCTACTATGGCTAATCTGACCTACAGCAACGGCGATTCTTTCACCAAACCGTCCAAACAGGATCAGGAACTGGCGCTCACCTCCTATGACGCCCTTACCGAAGCGCTGAAGCAGTTGCGCACTGAATCCCCCGAGATTGAGATCGAGGAAACCGGGGAGCGAATCACTGTGCCCCGTAGTGCCCTGGAACTGCTGCGGGACGTCTTGAAGTCACTGAGTAAGGGGCAGGCAGTCTCCGTTTTTCCGATTGCCGCAGAAATGACTACCCAGGCGGCGGCCGACTTTCTCAATTGCTCACGACCCTACCTGGTCAAGCTATTGGAGAAGGGGGAAATCCCCTTTACCAAAGTGGGAAAGCATCGCCGCATCAAGTTTGAAGACGTGCACGCCTACCGCCAGCGAATGAAACAGGAGCAGAAGCAACACCTGATCGAGATGATGAAGGCGGACGAAGACTCCGGCTTGTATGATACATAGCAAACGCTTCACCGCAGTACTGGATACCAATGTGATCTTTCCCATCGAAGTGCGGGATCTGCTATTTTGGTTTGCACACCATGACCTTTACACCCCAAAGTGGAGTCAGCACATTTTTTCGGAATGGGAAGATGTCATGCGACGTCGAGAAGTGGCTGAAGCTGAAATTGCCAAACGGTTAGCGCGAGTTGCAGCTGCGTTTCCCGATGCAATGGTCAAAAATTATGAGCCTTTGATTGATACTCTCGACCTACCCGATCAAAAAGATCGTCACGTCCTCGCCGCCGCGATCAAGGTGAACGCCAACGTAATCGTAACGAATAACTTAAAGGACTTCCCAGAGGATTATCTAAAACGGTTCGGGCTCTCGGTAAAAAGCGCAGATGAATTTCTGGCGGAAACCATCGATCTGGCACCGAATCGAGCCGTAGAAGCCTTCCGTGAACTGGTACTCTACCGTCGCAATCCCGATCAGGACGAATACGAGGTGCTACAAGCGTTGCGGCGCAACGGGCTGGTGGATACCGCGAATTATTTGCATGCCTTGTTGTAGGGCATTGTATAATTAATAGGCAAGGTTTTTGGTCAGCATTTCACCTTGCCTGTGGGACAATCTACTCCCCCACCACCTCCACCCCCAAAAACATCACCGGATTCTCGCTAATCCGCAGCGCCTTTCCGCTGGCGGTGGTGACGTCATGCAGGATCACCCGCTCGGTAAGGATATAGGGGTAGGGCTCGGTGTAGGTGGTGTCCGTACGTTCGGGATTGAAGTCGGCGAACAAGGCCGGGCCCGGGTAGTCGGCAGACAGGTGCGCATCGTCGATGTGGAGGCCCGAGATGGTGATGGTGTCCGGCATGTAGCACACGTAGCCGAAATCGTGCTGTCCGGAGTAGTGGCCGTCGATCACCGCCGCGCCGCCGTTGGTGGGTACGAAGGTGCAGTCGCGCAGCAACAGTTGGCCGCGCCAGGTGCTGCCGTAATCGGAGCGGAGGTTGACGAAGCGGCCGCCGCGCACGGTGGTGTTTTCCACGGTCAGGGTGCCGCTGCCGATGGCGTTGATGCCCATGTGGCCGAGGGTGGAGTTGCGGATGGTCGCGTTGGCCACCCCCTTGTGGGCGTCGAAGCGGGAGAGGACACAGCCGTCGTAGACCAGGTTCTTGCAGTAGTTGGAGCCCATGATCCCCCAGTAGGTGCGGTCGTTGATGTCGTTGGTCTGGGTGCAGTTCACGAAGGAGACGTTCAGGGCCCCGTTGGCCAGGATGTCGTAGCTACCCATGCTCACCGGGCGACCGGCCGAGCCGATGGTGGAGTAGGTCTTGTGGCCGGTCAGTACGCAGTTGCGCACCGTCACGTAGGCGCAGTTGCGCAGGTTGATGAAGCCGCCGTAGGGCGCCCCGTGCTCGCCTTCGCCGGTGATGAGGTGGGTGAGGCCGTCGACCACCACCCGCGACCGCTCGACCACCATGTTGCGGGCGTAGTAGGTGTATTTCGATTCCGCCTGGTTGGCTACGGTGACGAAGCGTCCACCGGTGATGTATAGGGTGTCCTCCTCGATCGGGCGGGCGGTAATTTCGGTAATGCGGTCGAAGTCCCAGATGATGGGCGTTTGGGGGTCCACCCTCCCTTCGGCGTCGACGACGAAGATATCGGTCTGCGCCGCCCCCCGGTCCTGGTTCAGTCCGTAGCGGATGTAGTGGCGCACGGAGTCGTTGGTCACCGTCACCAGGCTGGCGGCGGGCAGCTTGATCGGGAGGGTTTCCTGTCCGCGCCCCAGGCGGGTGATGCCCTCGGGTACGAAGGTCTCCTCCCGCGAGCCAATCAGAAATATTGGCGCCGAGATGTTGTCCACCGCCGTATCGTCGATGAGGAAGGTGGCGGTGCCGAAGTCGGTCGAAGTCAGTACCTCCACGGTCCGGTCCTTCCCGCCGATGTAGTAGGTGCCCTCCCCGGCCTTCACCGGCAGTTCGTGGCGATTGGCGTAGGCGTGCGCTGCCCAGATGGCCGCACTGGCGTCGGTGGTGCCGTCGTCCGCGGCGCCGAAGTCGCGGTAGGTCACGTAGCCCCGTTGGCGGATGGCCGCTGCTTGCTGGGAATCCGGTTCGGCGGGCACAATCTCCTGGGCCGACACGGTAACGGCGACAAATACGAAGAGCAGTAGCAGGACATAGCGCATGGTGGAAACATTGTAGGCTGCGGGGGCAGCTTAAGGTACTCGTTTCGGCGAGGCCTGGCGGGCGCGGCGGCTGGAATTTGCTGGTTACTGCTCAGTAGCGCCGACTTCAGTCGGTATGCTGCCTGATTGGCTGTCTGGTTAATAGCGCCGACTTCAGTCGGCATGCTGCTAGTTTGTGCGGTTAGCTGGTAGCGCCGACTTCAGTCGGTATGCTGCTAGTTTGTGCGGCTGGTTGGTAGCGCCGGTTTCAGTCGGCATGCTGCTTGTTTGTGCGGCAGATTTGTAGCGCCGACTTCAGTTGGCATGCTGCTAGTTTGTGCGGCTGGTTGGTAGCGCCGACTTCAGTCGGCATGCTGCTAGTTTGGGCGCCGGAGCGCAGGTGCCACGAAAATCCCGGGATCCCGCGCTCGCCGGCAAAGGTTCCGCCCTAGAAGATACCCTCGATGGTATGCGTGGTCCCGTTAAAGGTGACGGTCTCCCCTACCCCGCGGTTCAGGAAGGCCTGCCCAATGGGCGACTGTGCGGAGATGCAGAAATACACCTGGTCCTCCAGTTTGACTTTGCCCAGACCTACGGACAGGTAGTAACTCCAGTGTTGGGTGACCACCAGGCTACCCTGGGTGACGCGGTCGTGGTTATCCTGCGGTTTCAAGGCCGCCAGTGTGTGCTGGTCCTGCATCACCTGCAGCAGTTGTCGGTGGGCCTGGACTTCCTCCCGGTGCAGCATTTCGCGGCCGGTCTCGTATTTATCCCCGGCACTGCTTTTGGTTTCGCTTTCGCGTGCGGTATTGATCCCGTCCAGGATATGCTGGAGGGTAGCGATGCGGCGGTCGGTGTCGGCGACGCAGGCCTGATGGAGTTGGGACTTTATGCTTTGGTTGTCTGACACGGGCCGTAATAATACCACTCCCCCAACGTAGTTTTACCTCCGATTCCTGCCCCACGAGCGCGAGCGAGCAGAGACGTGCGGTAGCCCTTGACCCCTTGTCCCACACGAGCGCTAGCGAGCAGAAACGTGCGGCAGCTTCTTCACCAACTCACCCATTCACGAATTCACCCATTC
The DNA here is from genome assembly GCF_004803465.1 of Neolewinella litorea. Lineage (GTDB taxonomy): Bacteria > Bacteroidota > Bacteroidia > Chitinophagales > Saprospiraceae > Neolewinella > Neolewinella litorea. Next base: position 10,181 of record NZ_SRSF01000015.1, read on the forward strand.
ACGAAACCCTATGAGGAAGCTAGCCCTACACTGGAAAATCATCATCGGCATGGTACTGGGCGTAGTGTTCGGCTTTGCCGCCAGTGCGTTTGGTGCCACGGAATTCGTGGTGGACTGGATCAAGCCCTTCGGCATCATCTTCATCAACGCGCTTAAGCTGATTGCCATCCCGCTCATCGTTGCCTCCCTTATCAAGGGGATCAGCGACCTGCAGGACATCTCCCAACTTTCGCGGATCGGTGGTCGCACACTGGGCCTTTTCCTGGTGACGACCGTAACCGCGGTTACGATTGGCCTGGGCATCGTCAACCTGGTTAATCCGGGCAAGGTCGTTTCCCCGGAAACGCGGGAGAAACTGCTGGCCGCCTACGCCAACGACGCCTCCCAGCGGATCGAGATCGCTACTTCCCAGGCCGACCAGGGCCCCTTGAGCTTCTTCGTGGACATGGTGCCGGATAACATCGTTGGCGCGGCCTCCTTCAACGGCAATATGCTGCAGGTGATCTTTTTCGTCGTTTTCTTCGGCATCGGACTCATCCTGATTCCCCCCGACAAGGCGCGGCCCGTCAAGGCCTTTTTCGACGGCGTGAACGAGGTCGTGCTCAAGTTGATCGACCTGCTGATGGCCACCGCGCCGTACGCTGTATTCGCGCTGCTGGCGGCTTTGGTGGTCGAGGCCCCGAGCGCCGATCTGTTCGCGGCGCTGCTGTCGTACAGCATTTGCGTACTGCTGGGGCTGGCCATTCTGATATTGGGACTTTACCCCCTGCTGGTCCGCCTGTTCACGGGCGTTGGGTACGGGGCCTTTTTCCGTGGCATTGCGCCGGCGCAGTTGCTGGCCTTCAGCACCAGTTCCAGTGCCGCTACCCTGCCCGTGACCCTGGAACGCACCACCGGGCACCTGGGCGTGTCGGAGGACGTCGCCAGTTTCGTGCTGCCCATTGGCGCGACCGTCAACATGGACGGCACGAGTCTGCACCAGGCGGTCGCCGCGGTATTCGTCGCCCAGGTCTTTGGACTGGAGCTCGACCTGACCACCCAACTTGGCATCATCGTTACCGCCAGTATGGCGTCGATCGGTGCGGCGGCCGTTCCCAGCGCCGGCATCGTGATGCTGGTCATCGTGCTCGGACAGGCGGGTATCCCCGTTGAGGGCATCGCCCTGATCTTCGCCGTCGATCGCCCCCTGGACATGTGCCGCACCATCGCCAACGTGACGGGCGACGCCACGGTATCGATGGCCGTAGCCAATTCCGTAGGGAAGTTGGACGTCGCCTCCATTGCGCGCTGATGGATGCGTACATCGCTTAGGTCGAGGCCGTGCCGGCCGAGTTGTTATCTCGACCCACAGGGTCTCGACCTAAGCGGGTTGAGGGCCTCCAGGCCCGATGGTTTACTGCTACCGGAATGGGTTTAGAATGCACTCCAGCGATCGCCCCTAGAGGGGCTCAACCCGTTACGGTCATTTCCAAGCCCCTACTCACCCCCAACCACCAGTTTCTTTACTGCCCGTCCGGTCGGACTACTCACCGAGACCAGATAGGCACCCGGCGGCAGCCGGTCTACCTCGAGGGTGGCGGTGGGGGAATCATCCGCGGATAGGCTCCGGCGAAGCATCACGGCCCCGGTCAGGGAGCGCAATTCCACCACCACCGGCTGGCCGGCGAAGGCGGCAAGGCCGACGGTCACCCGGTCATGGGCGGGGTTAGGGTAGAGGTCGAAATCCAGCGACGCGGCTACCGGCGAAGCGGGCAGAACGGCCACGGGCGCGGCGGGGGCAGCAAGCGGGGTCGAGGGCGAGTTGGATATTGTAACCTCGTCGAATACGCCTACCGTCACCTGCTTGTCGTTGAGGCTTTCGACGAACAGGCCTACCTTGATGCAGTTTGTCATAACCACCGTCTGGGTAAAGAGCAGCTTCCAGGTTTTGCCGTCCGGGGACGTATATCCGGTGAAGGTATTGCCGATGCGGACCAGCCGGAGCCAGCTGTCGTGCCGCCGGTTGTCTTGCGTAAATTCGGTCTTGCCCCCGCTGCTGAGGCGGTATTCGCCCCGCACGATCGGGTTGCGCTTGCGCATCAGGAGCACCATGGGTGAATTGTCGGAAAGGTTCTGACGCATTTCAAGGCCCACCCAGCCGATGCCGCTCTGGCTGCGCACCCGGGCGATGATCTCGGCGTTGCCGCAAATCTCCTGATACACCAACTGCTGTTCGTCGCGGTTCTTCTTGGAAGCGCCCGTGGCGGTGATGGTGAATTGGTCAGGATCGCAAGCATCAAACGTAACTCCGCCACCGGCCCCGCCGATGGCCTTGGCCGACCAGGGTCCGGCAATGGGATCCGGCGGGTAGTTGCCGCCCGGACAGGAGAGGGGCTCGTCGTACAGCGGACAGACCCGAATTTCACATTCCGGGTCGCCGGAAAGCCGCACGTACACGGGAACGCCCTTCGTGCCGTTGGCGGGTATTCCCGTGACGCAGATCACTACTTCCTGCGTACTGATAGCCTTAGTAAAGGCTACCGGGTAGGAGACCCCGTCAATGACTATCTCGTAAGCCGCCGCGTTGGTGGGCAGATAGTTACCGGTGACGTAGAAGCAGGTGCGGTAGGTACCGTTGTTGTCGCAGGTGGGCCCAACGTACTGGTCGCCGGGCTGACCGCCCACGCGCAAGCCAGTAATCTCGCAGGTGCACTTGGGCTCGTCGAAGAGGTCAGTGGCCGTGTAGGTGCATCCGTTACCGGCGTCGATGGTGACGTCAACGTCGGTACTCGCATCCCCCGGCACGCCGAGGACGCAGACCACCACCTGCTGGCCACTGAGCACCTGCAGGAAGGCCGGGGTGTAGGTCACCCCATCTATAGTGACGGTGTAGGCCGCCGCGTTGGTGGGCAGGAAGCTACCGGTGATATAAAAGCAGGTGCGGTAGGTGCCGTTGTTGTCGCAGGTGGGTCCAATGAATTGATCGCCCGGTTGGCCGGCCACGCGCACGTCGGTGATCTCACAAGTGCACTTGGGCTCATCAAAGAGGTCAGTGGCCGTGTAGGCGCAGCCGTTGCCGGCGTCTATGGTGACGTCCACATCCGTGCTCGCATCTCCCGGCACGCCCAGAATGCAAACCACCACCTGCTGGCCACTGAGCACCTGCAGGAAGGCCGGGGTGTAGGTCACGCCGTCCACGGTGACGGTGTAGGCCGCGGCGTTGGTGGGCAGGAAGCTGCCGGTGATATAAAAGCAGGTGCGGTAGGTGCCGTTGTTGTCGCAGGTAGGTCCAATGAATTGGTCGCCCGGTTGCCCGGCCACGCGCACGTCGGTGATCTCGCAGGTACACTTGGGCTCATCAAATAGATCGGTGGCTGTGTAGGCACAGCCGTTGCCGGCGTCTATGGTGACGTCCACATCCGTGCTCGCATCCCCCGGCACGCCGAGGACGCAGACCACCACCTGCTGACCACTGAGCACCTGCAGGAAAGCCGGGGTGTAGGTCACCCCATCTATGGTGACGGTGTAGGCCGCGGCGTTGGTGGGCAGGAAGCTGCCGGTGATATAAAAGCAGGTGCGGTAGGTGCCGTTGTTGTCGCAGGTGGGCCCGATGTACTGGTCGCCGGGCTGACCGCCCACGCGCACGTCGGTGATGTCACAGGTGCACTTGGGCTCGTCGAAGAGGGCGGTAGCCGTATAAGAGCAGCCGGTGCCGGCGTCGACGGTGACGTCCACGGCGGCGGTGGCGTCACCGGGTATGCCCAGGACACAGACCACCACCTGCTGTCCACTGATCACCTGCAGGAAGGCCGGGGTGTAGGTCACCCCATCTATGGTGACGGTATAGGCCGCGGCGTTGGTGGGCAGGAAGCTGCCGGTAATATAGAGGCAGGTGCGGTAGGTGCCGTTGTTGTCGCAGGTGGGCCCGATGTACTGGTCACCGGGTTGTCCGCCCACGCGCACGTCGGTGATGTCACAGGTGCACTTGGGCTCGTCGATCAAATCGACGGCGGTGTAGGTACAGCCACCGCCCGCATCTACCGTCACGTCGACATTCTGGGTGCCATCGCCTGGCACGCCGAGAACACAGACTACCACCTCCTGTGGACCGATGACCTGCAGGAAAGCGACCGTGTACGGTACGCCCTCAATAGTGACGGTATAGGCGGCCGCATTGGTGGGGAGATCCGGACCGCTTATATAAAAGCAACTGCGGTAGGTGCCGTCGTTGTCGCAGGTAGGTCCGATGTACTGATCGCCGGGTTGGCCCCCCAGGCGTACATTATTGATGGTACATACCTCGATACGGACGGGCGAAAGACTGACGAAAAAGAAGGGTAAGACCGCCAGGAGCAGCACTTGTAGGGTAGATTTTCGGGCTTCCATCGTGTAGTGTTTTCGGGTGAGGCATCACAAACAGCGGTACGGGCCGGCTCCCCGGGGCGGGACCAGCTTGGTACGACAGCCGCGGTACGCAGACCAAGGACGTGACGGACGGAGCGCGCTCACATCCAGTCAGACCAGCGAAGACGTCGTTAATATCCCCGGGGGTGACGGGCGGGGAATGGGTCGGTGTATGACAATAACCTATTATAATTTACGGGATTTTTTGTCAGGTTCTCTTGGTGGTGTCACATTTATTTTCCCGTGATGTACCCGGGCTGTCGCCGCACTAAAACAGGCATCGGTAACCCCAATCAGCTCGATTCCACCGCTTGTTACGCATCTCATTGTCACGTACTTTAGGCTCGACTTTCACTTGGCGGAACCTTTGTCGTAATCTGGTCTAAATCCCTGCGGAATGAAATATTTACTGCTTCTCTTTGCTGCCGCTACCCTCTCCTTGAGGGCGGTGCCCGCGGGTGCCGTATCCTCCGAGAAGCCCCGGGTCATCAATACCACCGACCTCGGCGCGGACCCCGACGACGAACAATCCCTGGTACGACAGCTGGTCTCCGCCAACGAATTCGACCTCGAGGGCCTGATCGTGGCCACCGGCTGCTGGAAGCAGGAACAGCACAGTACGGCGATGCTGGAAAGCATCATCGACGCCTACGCCGCCGCCTATCCCAACCTGAGCATCCACGCGGAAGGGTTTCCCACCCCCGACTACCTCCGCTCGGTCTCCGTGATGGGACAAACGAGCTACGGCATGGGCGACGTGGGAGAGGGCCGTGACAGCCCCGGCTCGGAACTGATTATCGCCGCCGCCGACCGCGACGACCCCCGTCCGCTGTGGGTCATGGGCTGGGGCGGCATGAACACCGTGGCCCAGGCCATTTGGAAGGTGAGCGAAACCCGGTCGCCGGAAGAGCTGCGCCATTTCCTCGGCAAACTGCGGCTATTTGACATCTTGGGGCAGGACGACGCCGGAGCCTGGATCGCAAAGAGTTTCCCGGAGGTATTCTACATCCGCGCCACCGGGGTCTACGGCTGGGCACCCTCCGATGAATACCTGGACCAGCACATCCAAAGCCACGGCCCGCTGGGTGCCGTCTACCCCGACCGGCAGTGGGCCACCGAGGGCGACTCCCCGGCCTTCCTCCACGTCTACCCCAATGGATTGAATGACCCCGAGAAAATCGAGCAGGGCGGCTGGGGCGGCCGCTTCCACATTGAAAAGCAGGCGGGCATTCGGAGTATGTCGGAAGTAGCCAAGATTGACCCCCAGGCGGAACCGGCCTACGATCCCTACTACATGTACGGAAATACCGAAGAGGGCGGAGATGCCATCAAGCGCTGGCGGGAGGGCTTCGACAATGACTTCGCGGCCCGGATGGACTGGTCAATTACCCCCAATTACGACGCGGCTAACCACCACCCCGTGGCCGTCCTCAATGGAGACCGTACCCGCCAGGTCCTCTATGCCAAGGTGAAACCGGGCACCACCCTCCGCCCTTCGGCGTTGGGCTCCACCGATCCGGACGGTGACGCGCTGTCCTACCGCTGGTCCGTCTACGGGGAGCCCACCACCTACGCCGGTGAGTTGACCCTCCGGAACGCGGACACCCCCGCCGCGGAACTGCTCATTCCTGATGACGCCGCCGGAACCACTATCCACCTGATCCTGGAAGTGCGCGACGGCGGTTCGCCCAACCTGATCGCTTACCGACGGCTGGTGGTGGAGGTCGAGGCCGTGTCGTCATCTACACGCCGGGGACAATGACTAAAGTAGGTGCTGCCCGGTGCTTTCACTCGCGGAGTGAAAGCCTGGGTGAAGGGCATCCACACCCGATGTATTGACAGGTGGTTCGGAGTTGACACGGTAGTGGCTCGACGCGCTGCTTCTCAACTTGCGCATCGAATCATTCTCCGGACTGACATAGATCACTGTCGCCACCCCGAGCGGCACGGAACTTTGGGAGCAACCAAAGCGACGGCCATGCCCAGGATCATTGTCCCCATCAATTTTTTCATCGCCTCGGCCGAGGCCCTCCGCTTCGGTTTCTCCCGGCCGGACTGGCGCATCACTGACGGTGATCAGCCAGGCATGTGACCCGCATCATTCCGCAATTGGCTGGTAGGGAGTATTTTAGGAGTACACCAACCCACCGCGTCATGAACAGGATCGTCGTCCCCATAGATTTTTCAGCCGCCGCCGCCAGTGCCCTGCGCTTCGCGGTCAAGCTGGCCGACGTCACTGGCATGAAGGTGACGGCCGTCTACGTTTTCAACTCCCTCATCACCAGTAACCGCCGGGAAACGCAGGAAGAACTGGCCGAAGACCGGAGGTTACTGTGCAAGGAACTGAAGGCATTCACCAAACGGCACGTGGGCACCGATCCCGCCAGTACGAGCGTCGAGGTAGTTGTAGCGGAGGGTATCCCGCCGGTATACATCCAATGGCTGAGCCACGACAGCAACGTGGCGCTCATCGTCATGGGAGGCATAGGCACCGGATCCGGCGGCCACAAGGATATGTTCGGCGGAATCGCCAAAGCGATTTCCCGGGAAGGGGGTTGCCCCATCGTCCTCATTCCGGAAAAATTCGCGGACGCGGCCATGGAAACCACCGCCCACCATCTGGAGGGCCTTTCCGCCCTTTCTTGCATGGATACGGAATAGCCAGGCATCAGATGACCGTCCATCCTTGCTTACGGCAAGGCGGCAATAAAGACTTCCGTTTTAAGAAGTCATCTTGATCATGTGGCTGATCACTTCGCTGTGCTCGTGCTGGGGGCTGAACATGACGATCTCCGCATCCTCGTTCACCTTCACGTTATGCCCGGGGGGCCAGTAGAAGAGTTCCTGGGCGTCTACCGTCTCCTCCTTACCGTTCGCGTCGGTGGCGGTCACCTTCCCACTCACGAGGTAACCCCAGTGCGGGCAGTGGCACATGTTTCCTTTCAGACCCACGAACAGGGGGGCGGTATCCACTCCGGCGGCAAGGACGAAGTATTCCCCGCTGATCTTTCCCAGACCGGAAGCGTCCCCAAAATTCTCCTGCTGGCGTACTACCGCTCCGGGTATCTGCATTTTCAGGTCAATATCGTTTATGGCGATTTTCATAATGATCGAATTTATTACTATAAGATTAAAAAATATATTCAATCATCAAGGTCGCCGCTATATGGGGCCAATAAGCTATCGGGTCATATTGTGGAATAATAATCGAACCCAAAGAAGATACGGGAATTGCCGTTAGCATAACGATTTTGACAAAATTATATACCAATTACTTTTTTTCACACCCTGTAATTGATTGGTTGGCTGTTGGTATATAGAAAAGGATGATTCATTGCAGGATGCATAGGTCAGAATACCTTGCTCCTCCAAATCGAAACCTCGATAGACAGTGAACGGGGGTACCCGACAAGCAGCAGCGTGCACCTGCAGGGGTGCAAATCATTCTGCGGAAGTAAAAAGTAGCGCGTAACTTTGATTTGAAAAGCACTTTGATAAGTTTACCCCTTACGCTCTCTTTCACCCAAGTTATCCTCATGCAACTCTCCTCCAAACAGCCCTTGCATCCCCACCTGCGCACCTTTCTCTGGCCGGCGCTGGTCGGTGGAGCCATCGGTCTGCTGCTCATTCTTTCCTTTGTCCTGTCGGTCGATAACCCCGATCCCGACTGGCCCCGGTGGTGGCGCGTCCGGCCGCTGATTATTGTCCCCCTGGCCGGTGCGGCGGGGGGTGCCGCTTTCCATTATCTCCTGTATTTGCGGCGCGTGAGCAGGCTGCCGGCTGTCCTTGCCATAGTGTTGGGTATACTGGTATTTGTCGTAGGGCTGTGGTTGGGCATCGTGCTCGGATTAGACGGTACGTTGTGGGATTAATCCGTCAAATCAGCCGGTGAAAACCAGCTATATTCGGCTCATGGCAGAAATGGCAGGCAAGAACCGCCCCCTCCGCTGGGGCATCATCGGCTGCGGTGACGTCACCGAGGTGAAGAGCGGACCGGCGTATCAACTCACGAAAGGGTTCGAACTGAGCGCGGTCATGCGACGCGATGCCGGGAAACTGCGCGACTACGCCCGGCGGCACGGCGTCGGGAAGGCCTACACCGATGCCGAGGCACTCATCAACGATCCGGACATCGATGCGGTCTACATCGCTACCCCACCCGACACCCACGCCCATTACGCCTTGCGGGTAGCCGCGGCGGGCAAACCGTGCTGCGTAGAAAAGCCACTCGCCCCCAGTTACGCGGAAAGCCGGGCCATCCACGAGGCCTTTGAATCCCGGGGCGTGCCGCTATTCGTGGCCTATTACCGGCGTTCGTTGCCGCGCTTTGTTCAGGTGGCCACCTGGTTGCGGGAAGGGAGGATCGGGGTCGTTCGTCACATCAACTGGCAGTTGTATAAGCCGGCCAGCGAAACCGACCTATCTGGCGATTACAATTGGCGCACGGATCCCGCGGTCGCGCCCGGGGGATACTTTGATGATCTGGCTAGTCATGGGCTAGACCTGTTCATCCACTATCTGGGCGACATCGCGCAGGTGCAAGGGATCAGTCTGAACCAGCAGGGCCTCTACGGTGCCAAAGACGCCTTCTGCGCCTGCTGGATGCACGAGAATGGCGTCACGGGAGCGGGCAGCTGGAACTTCGGCTGTAGCCGTACCGAAGACCGGGTAGAGATCCACGGTAGTGAGGGCAAGATCAGGTTTTCGGTCTTTGCCGAGGCGCCCGTCGTACTGGATACCGGCGGCGACCCCAAAGAACTTTGGATCCGTCACCCGAAGCACGTGCAGCTGCCCCACGTAGATAATATGCGCAAGCACCTGCTGGAAGAGGGGTATACCCACCCTTCTACCGGCCGCAGCGCTGCCCACACCAGCTGGGTAATGGATCGGATATTGGGGTAGTGGAGGGTTATCTTTCTGGGGCGTGATGTGGTTTTCTTTGGCGCCTTTGGCGCTTTAGGATTATTTAACCGCGGATTACACAGATTCTTGCGCGGATTTGGGCGCAGATTTTCCTTCCCGCTTATCATTGGGTGATGACAGATTAATCAGCGCCTTAATCAGCGCCCCAATCAGCGGAATCTGCGGTGAGTTTTTCGCGCCTTTGGCGCTTGGGGGGTTGAACCGCAGATATCGCGGATTTTTGCGCGGATTTGGGCGCAGATTTTTTCGCTCACATGTTTTGAGTAAGGTGATATTAATCTGCGCCTGAATCTGCGCCTGAATCTGCGCCCCAATCAGCGAAATCTGCGGTGAGTTTTTTTAGCGCCTCTGGCGCTTCAGGGTTTTTAATTGCGGCGTCATGCGCCAGTAAGCTAAAAAAATCAATTAAACACCTATTCAAGAACGAATTTGGCATAAAGTGGAAAGTGATCCGAGCCAAATTTCGGAAGGCGTTCCAGTTCTAGGAGGGCGAAGTCGGCGGTGACAAAATAGTGGTCGAGGGGCCAGCGCATCAGGAAGGAATGGGCATCGAAGGAATTATAGAGGCCGCGACCTAGCCGGACATTGTTGAGGTTTCCCTGCTGCTCGAACAGGCGGGCCGTATTGGACCACGATACGTCGTTGAAATCGCCGGCCACGACGGCGGGAAGGGCTTCTTCGGCCACCATTTCGGCGACCTTACCTAATGCTACCTCTTTTTCGCCCTGGTTGTCGGGATACTTCTTGCTGGGGACGGGGGCCACGGGGTGTATACCGTGGAACATGAAGGATTCACCGGAGGGCAGGTCCACCCGCGTATGAATGGAGGGTACATCGTCGTGGTTGAAGAACTTGATCTCGGTACCGGCGAGGGGAAGGCGGGAGTAGAGGGCCATACCGTAGGCATTGTCGGTGGGGTACTTGACCACGTGGGGGTAGGTTTCTTCGAGGGGCGCGAGCTGGTCGATCCACCACTGATCTACCTCCATGACCAGGAGCATCTCCGGGTCGCGGTCGTTGACGATCTCCAGGAAGGGTCCGGCCGACTTGTTGGTGATCAACACGTTAGCGATCATGATGCCGGCGGTATTCTGCTCGTTTACTGAGGCTACCTGCGCTTGCGGGACTTTCTCCTCTCCAATTAAATAGGGCAGGACGAATAACGATTGTATACCAATGGCGGCCAGCATTCCTGCGGTCCAGGCTATAGAGGATGCCTTCCATTGCTTGTTAAGTCCCACGAACAGCAGAAGACACACGATACCCGCGATCAGGTACTGGGTGCGGGGAAAGTCCAACACCTTGGTATACCAGTAGGATACGTCGTGAATCAACGAAAACATACTGGCGAGTATCACCAGCGTGCCGATCGCAATGACCAGGTAATAAAGGATTTTTCGGAAAGTGTGCATAGTGTTGGAACGGAGGGTGGTGGGGGATGTTTGGGCTTTTCGCTTGCCGTGAGGTTTGCGCATTGTTTCCCCCCCCCTTCTGCGGGTGTATTGGTTTTCTTACCGTGGATTATACAGATTATGTTTCACCGATTTTTTCGCTCGCTCTGCTTGCGCACTTTGAGTATTGGGGAGATAATCCGCGCCTTACTCTGCGCCCCAATCAGCGGAATCTGCGGTGGCCTTTTTCGCGCCTTCGGCGCTTGGGTTTTTAAACGCAGATGTCGCGGATTCTTGCGCGGATTTGGGCGCAGATTTTTTTGCTCGCTCTCCCTGTATAGATTACGTTACTGAAAGATTAATCCGCGCCCCAATCAGCGGAATCTGCGGTGACTATTTTCAGCGCCTATGGCGCTTGGTTTTTTTAACCGCAGATGTCGCGGATTCTTGCGCGGATTTGGGCGCAGATTTTCTCGCTCGCTCAGCCCGCGGATTTCGCAGATTGTCCGCCTTCGGCGGTGTAAACGCGACGTGCACTAGCTCACATCGTAAACCACGGAGCATCAATGACTTGCAGGCGCCAAAACATGGTGTGGACCGCCCTTGAGATCGCCCGGGCGGCGGGGCGCAAAAGGGCGAAAAAGAAGGCTGCACTGTTTGAGCGTGCTAGCGATTAGGTTTGGCAAACGGATGGGGAGCTATCGACTGGCTTATTTCGGAGAATGGATTTTGCAGCGAGTTTGCAGCATTCCGCCCTTTTGGGTTCCGACGACCGATTAAGGCGATATCACAGGCGTGCTTTTTTGGTCCTTTTGTAGCTAGACAAAAGGACGAAGGTTTTTTGAACCGCAGATTGCTCGGATTCTTGCGCGGATCTTGGCGCAAATTTCGCGTTTGCTTGTTTTGAGTGAGTGAAGACTAATCTGCGCTTTACTCTGCGCCCCAATCAGCGGAATCTGCGGTGGCTTTTTTCGCGCCTTCGGCGCTTGGGGGGGTGAACCGCAGATTTCGCGGATCATGGCGCAGATTTGGGCGCAGATTTTTTCGCTCGCTCCGCCCGCGGATTTCGCAGATTGTCCGCCCTTCGGCGGTAAGAACGTGAGGTATTGCCATCTGTCGTTGTGTACCACGGAGCACGGAATATTTGCAGGCACCGAAACGTGGTGTGGACCGCCCTTGAGATCGCCCGGGCGGCGGGGCGCAAAAGGGCGAAAAAGAAGGCTGCACTGTTTGAGCGTGCTAGCGATTTGGGTTGGCAAACGAATGAGGGGCTATCGACTGGCTTATTTCGGAGCATGGATTTGGCAGCGAGTTTGCAGCATTCCGCCCTTTTGGGTTCCGACGACCGATTAAGGCGATATCACAGGCGTGCTTTTTTGGTCCTTTTGTAGCTAGACAAAAGGACGAAGGTTTTTTGAACCGCAGATTGCTCGGATTCTTGCGCGGATTTGGGCGCAAATTTCGCGTTTGCTTGTATTGAGTGAGTGAAGACTAATCTGCGCCTCAATCAGCGCCCCAATCAGCGGAATCTGCGGTGGCTTTTTTCGCGCCTTCGGCGCTTGGGTTTTTAACCGCAGATTTCGCGGATCATGGCGCAGATTTGGGCGCAGATTTTTTTGCTCGCTCCGCCCGCGGATTTCGCAGATTGTCCGCTTTCGACGGCTTAAACGTGAACCTGCAATGCGTTACGTGCCACATTTTGTATTTCCGAATGCTCAAGAGCGGCCATAACCGGCAAATTCACCTACCTTCTCTCCGGTCCTGCAGACTGAATTTTTGGAATGGAACCTATAATTTTTCCCACGTTAACGACCCCGGCAAGCTGCGGTGTCGCGGATAGCCCCGCCCCCCTAACCCGCCTGGATGGCAGTACCCTTACGGCACCCGCGCCCGACGCCCAACTCTATACGGCGGGAATGATCGGATTGGCCGTGACGGACTCGATTGACCTAACCGTGAATATGGTTACCCGGGTTCATTACGCCCCCCGGCGGTGGAAGAACTACCTGCCCTATTCCCACCCAATCACCACCCGATGAAACGCATCCTGGCCCTGGCCGGCAGCAACCACTCCCGGTCGATCAACCACCAACTGGTCACTTTCGCGGCCTCCCTGATCGAAGATGCCGAGGTGACCGTACTGGACCTGCGCAGCTGGGACATTCCCGTGTACTCCATCGATATGGACCCCGACCAGACCCCGGGGCGTATCACCTTCCTGATCGGGCAGCTGGATCAGTACGACGGGTTCATTCTCGCCTCACCCGAGCACAACGGCGGGCCCTCGGCTTTCCTGAAGAACATCTTCGACTGGCTGACGCGCCGCTCCCAAAAGGTAATGGACGGAAAGCCCCTGGTGCTCATGGCCACGTCTACCGGTCGGGGCGGTGCGGCCAAACACCTGCCTTACCTGGAGGGAGCCCTGCCCCGGCTCGGCGCTAATGTGGTAGCCACTTACAGCCTGCCCTCCTTCAACCACACCATGGTGGACGGCCAGCTCTCCGGCGAGCCGCTGGCGGAACTACAGTCGCGACTGGACACCCTGCTCGCGGCGGTACACCAGGCATGACGGGGCCGGGGCTCTTCGGACCTGCAATCGATTTTGCACATACCGATTTTCTAGCTACTTTGATCGGATGATCAAGCTATATTCTTTATTGGCCGCCTGTCTGCTCGGGCTGTCCGTACGTGCCCAGTCGTCGCTGCCCGCCCCGGAGATCGGAGTGGTGGTGGATATGGAGCGCGACAGTCTGGTAAAGGCCCTACAGTTCAAGTACATGCTGGAGACCACCGCGAAGGTGCTGTCGCCACGGGAGGTTTCCGACGCTGAATTCCAGGAGCGGCTGCAGCAGATCCGGGAGCTGGAGGTGCCCCTGTACGGCTGCAACATCTTCATCCCTTCCGACCTGAAAGTCGTGGGCCCGAACGTCGACGAGGAGGCCGTGCTTGAGTACGTAGAAGTCGTTTTGCGGCGCGCGCAGGTTGCCGGCCTCACCCTGATCACCTGGGGTAGTGGTGGCTCACGCCGGGTGCCGGAGGGCTTCGACCGGGTTACCGCTACGGCCCAATTCATCTACATGGCCAAACGGGTGGCCGAAGTGGCGGCCCGCTACGATATGCTGCTGGTGCTCGAGAACCTGAACTCTTCCGAGTGCAATTTCATCACCTCCATCCCCGAAGCCCTCGCCGTGGTGCGGGCGGTGGACCACCCCAATTTCCGGCTCTGTGTCGACATCTACCACATGTTGAAGGACGGGCAGCCCGCCTCCGACATTGTCGGTACGGGGCCCTACGCCGCCTACTGCGAGATCGCCGAGCGCGACGGACGTACGCCCCCCGGCGTGCAGGGGACCGACTTCACCCCTTACCTGGCCGCGATGAAGGCCGAGGGCTATACCGGAAAGATCATGATCGAAGCACGCTGGGACGACCTGGCTACCCAGGGACCGGCGGCCTACCGCACCCTGCGCGACCAGATCGACGCCGTGTACCAATAGATCCCGCCTTTTCTTCGTGTACTTATTTTTACTTCCATGATACGCCTCCTTCCGTTGCTTCCCTGCCTGCTCCTGCTGATCTTCGCTCCGGTCGGGCTGTCGGGCCAGTCGACCGCCGACTCGACCGCGGTGCCCCCCGCCAAGACCTTCACCTCCCAACAGCGAGTAACCTTCGGCGGCAAGGCCGTCGACCTCGACGCCACCACCGGTACCCTCCTGCTGCGCGACGAAAACGATAAGCCCATCGCCCACTTCGGCTACACCAGCTACCTGGCCCGCAACGCCGATCCGGCAAACCCCCGCCCGGTCGTTTTTGCCTACAATGGCGGTCCGCTGTCGGCCTCCTTCTGGCTGCACGTCGGCATTCTCGGTCCGAAGCGGATCGCCACCGAAGACCTGGTCTTCAATACGGTGCCCCCCTACGAGCTCGTGAATAACGATTACTCCCTGCTGGAGGTAGCCGACCTGGTGATGATCGACCCGGTAGGCGTGGGCTTCAGCAAGCCGGTCGGCGAGGCGAAGTGGGCCGACTTCTGGGGTACCGACCAGGACATCCGCAGCATCGGACTCTTCATCGAGCAATTCCTGATCCAGCACGACCGCATGAACGCCGCCAAGTTCCTGCTTGGCGAAAGCTACGGCACCTTCCGCAACGCCGGACTGGTACGCCATATGCAGGAGAAGGGGCTGATGATGAACGGCGTCATCATGGTCTCGGCTACCCTCGACGTGCACGACCTCTTCTTCGGGGCCGGCCACGACCAGAGCTACCTGGTCTTCCTGCCTACCTACGCCGCGGCGGGCTGGTTCCACGAGTTGGTACCGAACCGGCCGGACGACCTGGAAGCCTTCTTGGACGAGGTGCGCACCTTCACCGAGGAGGAATACGCGCCCGCCTTACTTCGGGGCGACCGCCTCACCGACGCCGAACGGCAACGCATCGCCGGCCAGCTCGAACGCTATACCGGAATTGGTAGCGACGTGTGGCTGCGGGCCAACCTTCGCCTCAACGACGGCGAGTTCTTCCAGGAACTCAACCGCGAGACCCGCGCCACTACGGGCCGACTTGACGCGCGGTTCACCGCCATCAACCAGGACCCGATGACCCAGCGCCCCGAACGCGATGACCCCTTCTCGGAAGCCATCCAGGGGGCCTACATCACCGCCTTCCGCGACTACCTCTACCGGGAGCTGGGCGCTGACCGCCGCATGACCTATACCAGTTCCAGCGGCGGCCGGGAGGGCTTCAAGTGGGACTGGTCGCACGAAGGGAATATGGGCTGGGGCACCCAGGCGGCCGTGAGTACGGCGGCGGATCTGGCGGCGGCCATGTCGGCCAACCCCAATCTCGATGTACTGATCCTGCAGGGATACTACGACGCGGCCACCCCCTTCTACGGCATCGAGCATACGGTGCATCACCTCGGTCTCGATCCCAGTATCCGCGACAACATCCGTATCGAATACTTTGAAGCCGGCCACATGATGTACGTGAAGGAGGATTCGCGCCGCAAGTGGAAGCAGTTTGTGGACGCCTTCATCCAGGAGCATTCCGGAGAAACCGCCCGGCGCTGACGCAAACGGGCATCACCCAAGTTGTATACGGTACATTGGACATTGAAACGTAAGTCACCATGTCCGAGAAGTACACCACCATTCACTACCACAACTACCTGGAGCTGGACGCGCTGCTCTCCCTGCAGAAGGAGCGCAGCAAGGCCCTCGGGGAGGCGGCCCACGACGAGACGCTCTTCATCATCATGCACCAGGTGTGCGAACTGTGGTTCAAGCAGATCCTGACCGAGCTCGACTCCGTCATTCTTCTGTTCCGGGAGGAAAGGGTGAGGGAAGACAATATGCACACCGTACTGCTGCGGCTGCGGCGCATTAATTCCATCATCGACCTGCTGATCGAGCAGGTTAAGGTGATGGAGACAATGACGCCGCTCGACTTTCTGGACTTCCGCGACTACCTCTTCCCCGCCTCGGGCTTCCAAAGCTGGCAGTTCCGCATGATCGAGACTACGCTCGGATTACGGGAGGAGGACCGGCTTACTTACCACGGGAAGTCGTACAAAATCGTCTTCACCGAGGAGCAGAAGGCCCACCTAACGGACATCGAGCGGAGCGGCAGCCTCTTCGACCTCGTGGCGCGGTGGCTGGAGCGTACCCCCTTCCTGCGCTTCCGGGGATTTGATTTCCTGAGCGCCTACAAGGAGGCGGTGGAGCGCATGATCGCCCGCGACCAGCAACACATCCGCGACAGCGAACTGAGCCCCAAAATGAAGGAGATGCGGCTGCGCGTTTTGGGGGATACGACGACCTACTTCCGCCACGTCCTCGACCGGGAGGAGCACGAGCGCATGGTGGCCGCCGGTGAGGCGCGTCTGAGCTACGACGCTACCATCGCCGCCCTGCTGATCAACCTCTACCGCGACCAGCCGATCCTCAACATTCCCTTCCAGTTGCTCACTGAACTGATGGTCATTGATGAAGGCCTCACCACCTGGCGCTACCGCCACGCGCAGATGGTCATGCGGATGATCGGCAACAAGATCGGCACCGGGGGTTCTTCCGGACACGACTACCTGGCCCGCACCGCCGAGCAGCACAAGATCTTCCGCGACCTGCACAACATCTCTTCCCTGCTCATTCCGCGGTCGGCCCTACCCGACCTGCCGGAAGAGCTGGCGCGCGGACTGGGATTCCACTTTCGGGGAAAGTAAGCCCGTCTACCTACTCGGCTGTCCGGCGCCGCCGGAGGCCATCTTGAACTCCGTGCCGACGACGACCATGGGGGTGCCCTCCGGTTCATCCTCGTTGACGAAAACCAGGTACAGGTCGTGCGGCCCGTCGGTAATACCGCTGGGCGACTGGATGGCTACGGTAAGGAAACTGGGCTCGAAGGACATTTCTTCCGATGGTTCCAGGAAACTGGAAGTGCCGAGCAGCGGGCCGGTGGGGCTGTCGATGCGCAATTCCACCTTGCCGCCGACGCAGTTGACCCGGGGCTTGGGGGCCACGGCGGCTACGGTAAGCGCCTGCAGGCCTGCCAGGTGGACTGCGCGGAGCATAAGGTAGGCTCCGGAGCCGTCGACCAGGTTGATCTTCATCCCGTTCGTGGTCAGCGGACGCATCTTTTCAGTGGCGTCGTAATCGTGCACGCCCACGTTGGCATTGCGCAATACAAGTACGTCTTCCGCCTGTACGGGGGGGAGGCCGCGGGCCCCGCGGTCGCGGTAGGCGGCGCGAAGCAGCAGTACGCCCTGGCCGGCGTCACCTTCCGGCAATTCCGGGGTGTAGCTTCCCTGCAGGGGGCGGCGGTCGTTGGAGGCGGTAGTGTTCAGGCTCATGATGTAGTCGACCATCCGGGCAGCGTCGGATTCCGGCAGGTCGGGGTGGGCGGCCATGGCGTTTTCGCCCCAGACGCCGCTGCCCCCGGCAATGATTTTGCCGGTCAGGTACTCCTTGGCCTCGGGGTCGTCCTGGTAACGGGCTGCTACGGCGCGCCAGGTGGGGCCGATCGATTCTTTCTCGAGGGCGTGGCAGCTGATGCAGTCGTTCTCTCCGATGAGGCTTTCGCCCTGACTGGCCATGGCACCCGCGTCCGCGCCCCGATGGCCGCGGGCGATGGCTACCTGATCGTATCCTTCGGGGAGATAGTCCATGGTGAGTACGACCGATCCGGGATCGATGCCCTGACCCAGCTTACCGTCTTCGGCGTCGCTAACCTCCACCGCGTAGTCGATGGGCGTGCCGGGGGTGTAGAAGCTGCGGCTAGCGCCGGAGAGCACGAGCTGAACTTTCGGTACGGCGTTCCCGGCGGAGATATCGACGCTGGAAGTGGTGGTACCCCCCTGTCCGTCGTCGACGGTGAGGGTAGCCTGGTACAGACCGGACTCATCGAGGGTAAGGTCGACTTCCTGGCCTTCGAAGGTTTGGGAGTACCCGTTTTCGCTGGTGACCGTCCAGCGGAAGCTGAGCGGATCATCGTCGGCGTCCTTTACTTCTTCGGCGGAGAGGGTCACCGAGAGGGGCAGCGTTCCGCCGGCCTTATCGGCGGTAGCGATGGCCTGGGGTAGGCGGTTGCCCGCGTTGTATTCGATGCGGATGAGGCGCGCATCCTTGTTCTGGGAGAACCAGCCCGAGCCGTATTCCAGCATGTAGAGGTCGCCGTTGTCGGCGAAGGCCATGTCCATGGGGTTGTTGAAGGTGGTATTAGGCATGAAGCGTTCCATGGAGACCAGGTCGCCGGATTCGTCCATGGTCACCGCCATGATCCAGCCCCGCATCCATTCGTAAGCCAGTAGCTTGCCGTCGTAGTAGGGGGGGAAGGCGCGTTCGGCACCGACGAAGTCGTCGTGGTAATACACCGGCCCGGCCATGGCATTCCGGCCGCCGTTGCCCACCAGCGGAAACTCCTGAGAAGCGCCGTAGGGGTACCAGATGAAGGCCTCTTGGGCGGGCGGGAGCTGTTCCAGTCCCGTATTGTTGGGGGAGGCGTTGACGGGGGCGGCGGGGTCCCATTTTTCATCCGAGGTGCCGGTGGCGAAGTCGTAGCGGTGGTAGGCCTTGTTGTCGCCCACGAAGTGTGGCCAGCCGTAGTTGCCGGCCTGCCGGGCCTGGCCTACCTCGTCGTGACCGGCCGGGCCGCGGGTGGAGTCGGGGTCGGAGGCGTCGGGGCCCACGTCGCCCCAGTACAGGTATCCGGTGTGGGGGTCGACCGAGATCCGGAAGGGGTTGCGGTGGCCCATGGTGTAGATTTCCGGGCGGGTCTTTTCGGTGCCTTCGGGGAAGAGGTTGCCGGCGGGGATGGTGTAGCTTCCGTCGGGCTGGGGCGTAATGCGGAGGACCTTGCCGCGCAGGTCATTGGTGTTGGCGGAGGACTTCTGAGCGTCCCAGGGGGAGCGGCCGGGTCGTTCGTCGCTGGGACTGTAGCCGTTGGAAGCGTGGGGGTTGGTGTTGTCGCCCGTTGAGAGGTAGAGGTTGCCCTCGGCGTCGAAGGCAATGGACCCGGCCGTGTGGCAGCATTCCTCGCGTTGTACGGGTACGGTCAGCATCACCTTTTTGGAGTCCAGCAGCAGTTCGTCGCCTTCCATGGTAAAGCGGGCCAGCACGTTGGCCGAGGTGTCGGGATCTGAGTAGAAAAGATAGATGTGCTGGTTGCTGGCGAAGTCGGGATCCTTGTTCAAGCCCAGCAGGCCGTCTTCCGCGACTGAGGTTTCGCCCTTTGTGTTGGTGTACACCGTGCTCACCCGAAGGGTGGCGATGGTCTCCAGGGTGCCGGTGCTGTTGTGGTAGAGCTTGACGGCCCCCTTGCGCTCGATGAAGAGGATACGGTCTTCGTCCAGAAGAGTGAGTTCCATGGGTTCGTCGAGCCCTTCGGCCAGGACGACCTTCGTGAAGCGGTTCTCTTCCGGCCGCGATTGGGCGAAATCGAGGGGTTTGGGATTGTCCCCACCCATGGCGTAGTGCAGTCCGGCGGCGAGGTGATTCAGAAAGAGGGGCTCGGTATAGGCTTCAGGGGTATGTCCTAGAGCGGTATAGAAGGCGCGGCCCCCGTCAAATTCGTGGTACCAGCTCATGGGGTGGAAATCAGGGTTCTTGCCGCCGACGTAGCTGGTTTCGTCGATGGCCAGTACGGGGTGTACGTGATCGGACAGGTTGCGGAAGCTGTAGAACTCGTCGGTCCACTCAAATTCCTCTGGCATGCCGGCGGTGGCCCAGCTGTCCGTGTCCAAAACGGTGAAGCGGCCGGTCTGCACGTTGCTGGGATCACTGGGGTGGTCGAGGAAGTAGGCCCCGGCCAGTTGTCCGTACCAGGGCCACTCGTATTCGGTATCGGTCGCCGAATGGACACCTACGTAGCCGCCGCCCGCCTGGATATAGCGTTCGAAGGTTTCCTGCTGTTTGGGGTCCAGGACGTCACCCGTCGTGTTCAGGAAGACGACCGCTTGGTAGCCGCTGAGATTGGCTTCCGTGAACGCCCCGGCGTCTTCGGTAAAGTCGGCGCGGAAATTCTTCTCCTTCGCCAGTTGGCGCAGGGCTTCCTGGCCGGCCCCGATCGATTCGTGGCGGAAGCCTTCCGTCTTGCTGAAGACGAGCACGGCCGGGTCGGGCTGATCGGGCTGATCGGTACAGGAGGATATCAGGCAAGTCAGCGCGAGGGTGAGTAGCAGGAACAAAGGGGCAAGGCGGTGTGGCATGGCAATGATCGATCGAGAATGAGTGTCCAAAGATAGTGCAGTTCAGGGCTATTGTCTGAACTCTATGACAATAGCCCGTGGATAACCAGCGTAAGTCGAGAAATCCGGTTCAGCCCACCGTTTTCTCCATACACACGCTGCCGGTGACGCCGGCGTACGGGCCGTAATTTTCCGCCATGCGTTGGTAGCCGTGTTTGGTGTACAGCCGGATTGCCGGGGTTTGCCGGATGCCGGTCTCAAGGATCAGACGCCTGAAACCCAGTTCGGCGGCCCAGGCTTCCAGTTCGTGCAGGATCCGGCCCGCCAGTCCGCGGCCCCGCGCCTCGTCGGTGGTGTACATCCGTTTTACCTCCGCGGTGGTCTTTCGGTAATGCTTGAGGGCCCCGCAGGCGAGGGCCTTATCGTCTTCGAGGAGCAGCACTACGTGGCGAATGGCGTCCGATTTATTGAACTGGTCGTAGAACGCGTGGTCTTCGCCGTCGGTGACGGCCAGATCGCGGTCGAGTGACTTGATGAGGCGCCGGTATTCCGGGTGCGCGGGGGTGGTGCGGAGGATTTTCATTCGTAGGTCAGGAGTCGCTGCCAATAATCGCGGGCCATGGCTTCCTCGTCGATGTCGGTATAGATCCATACCTGGCGCCGGGTATTTTCGGGGGGCGTGGTCACCTGAATTTGGGTAGCCTGTTTGGGGTGGAGAAAAGCCTGCAGCAGGGCCACGTCCCACATGATCCACGATTCCGCTCCGGGGGCGAAGTTTTGCCAGCGTGCCTTGAGGTAGGCCCCGATGGGTCCGCTGCGGTCGAGCCTTTCAAAGGTGGGCTCGCGCCGCCACTCGTACTGCCGGGCGGTGGAGGTGGGCATGACGTGGAGTTCGAGGCCTTCGGCGTTGAGCAGGTAGTTGGCGGCGTTGAGGTCGCGGCGGATATTGAACTCGTCTTTGTTCCAATATCTGCCGGTGGTATCGTACTGGAAACCCAGGACGTAGGCGGTTATCTTGTCTTTGATGTCCGGGGCCAGGGCAATGGCGGAGGCGAGGTTGGTACTGGCACCGATGCACATCACGACCAGTTTTCCGGCACCTGCGCGCCGCGCCTCCTGAATGATGAGACGTGCGGCGGGACTGTCGCGAGGATCGTAGCCGCCCCACGGTTGTCCCATAATGGTATCGGCTCCGAGCGGGTGGGGCAGATCGAGTCGGCCCGCCAGCGTAAGCAATTCCTCATTGAGGCGTTGGCTCTGGTACACGGTACTGTCGCCCGACATATGGTGGAACCACTGGGCGGAGTTTAGTCCTACCCAGTCGATGCTTTCCTCCGCGAACAGGTAGGCGATGGCGTAGAGGTCGTCGATCTCGTTGGCGGTATCCGAGTCGAGAATCAGCCGCACTTTTTCGGTGGGTTGGGCAAGCACCGGGCTGCGGCAAGATGTCGCCAGGAGTAGTAGGAGGGGCAGGTAACGCATACTGTGAAGATATGGAGCGCGGCGATCACAATTGGGGTGGGGTTTAGCGACTCCAGGCGCGATTTTTATCAAGCTTGAAAGCCCTCAACCCGTGGAGGTAAGCGGGCTGAGCGACTCTGGGCGCGACTGTAATCGGGCTTGAAAGCCCTCAACCCGTGGGGGCAAGCGGGCTGAGCGACTCCAGGCGCGATTTTTATCGGGCTTGAAAGCGTTTAACCCGTGGAGGTAAGCGGGCTGCGCGACTCCAGGCGCGATTTTTATCGGGCTTGAAAGTCCTCAACCCGAGTGGGAAAGCGGGCTGAGCGACTCCAGGCGCGATCATTCTCGGGCTGGAAAGCCCTCAACCTGTGTTGGCAAGCGGGCTGAGCGACTCCAGGCACGACTGTAATCGGGCTTGAAAGCCCTCAACCCGTGGGGGCAAGCGGGCTGAGCGACTCCAGGCGCGATTTTTATCGGGCTTGAAAGCGTTTAACCCGTGGAGGTAAGCGGGCTGCGCGACTCCAGGCGCGATTTTTATCGGGCTTGAAAGTCCTCAACCCGAGTGGGAAAGCGGGCTGAGCGACTCCAGGCGCGATCATTCTCGGGCTGGAAAGCCCTCAACCTGTGTTGGCAAGCGGGCTGAGCGACTCCAGG
>NZ_SRSF01000016.1:5000-26830 GCF_004803465.1 Neolewinella litorea
TGAAGCCCCAGTAAACGGCGGCCGTAACTATAACGGTCCTAAGGTAGCGAAATTCCTTGTCGGGTAAGTTCCGACCTGCACGAATGGTGTAACGATCTGGGCACTGTCTCGGCCATGAGCTCGGTGAAATTGAAGTATCGGTGAAGATGCCGATTACCCGCAACGGGACGAAAAGACCCCGTGAACCTTTACTACAGCTTCACATTGTGTTAGGGTATAAGATGTGTAGGATAGGTGGGAGACTACGAAGCCGGTACGCCAGTGCTGGTGGAGTCGTCCTTGAAATACCACCCTTCTTATACTTTGACACTAACTCCCACGAACTGGGAGGACCGTGTGTGGTGGGTAGTTTGACTGGGGTGGTCGCCTCCTAAAGTGTAACGGAGGCTCGCAAAGGTACCCTCAGCATGGTTGGTAATCATGCGAAGAGCGTATAAGTATAAGGGTGCTTGACTGAGAGAGCGACAGCTCGAACAGGTGCGAAAGCAGGCTTAAGTGATCCGGTGGTTCCGCATGGAAGGGCCATCGCTCAAAGGATAAAAGGTACTCCGGGGATAACAGGCTGATCTCCCCCAAGAGCTCACATCGACGGGGAGGTTTGGCACCTCGATGTCGGCTCGTCACATCCTGGGGCTGAAGAAGGTCCCAAGGGTTGGGCTGTTCGCCCATTAAAGTGGCACGCGAGCTGGGTTCAGAACGTCGCAAGACAGTTCGGTCTCTATCTGTTGCGGGCGTAGGAATATTGAGGAGATCTGTTTCCAGTACGAGAGGACCGGAATGGACGTATCTCTAGTGTACCGGTTGTGGCGCCAGCTGCACTGCCGGGTAGCTATATACGGCACGGATAAGCGCTGAAAGCATCTAAGCGCGAAGCCAACTCCAAGATGAATATTCCCTTGAGGGTCGCAGAAGATGACTGCGTTGATAGGCTGTAGGTGGAAGTGTGGTAACGCATGGAGCCGAGCAGTACTAATCGCCCGACAGCTTCCTTTATTTTTTCTTCGAAATGGGTTTTTGGTAGGGTTGAATCTCTCTTATCGAACTTGTTGATCGTTATCAAAAGAAACGACCGCGGGCGCGCAAGCGTCAGTGGACAAAGACTTTGGTGGCTATTGCGGGCAGGATCACCTCTTACCATTCCGAACAGAGAAGTTAAGCTGCCCAGCGCCGATGGTACTTGGGCTTGACCCCGGGAGAGTAGGTCGCCGCCAATTTTTTCTGAAAGCCTCACCGCGACCCCGCGGTGGGGCTTTCTCCGTTTGGTACCAGGCGGTCGCCCGACCGCGCTAGTACAACGCGGTCTCCAGACCGCGCCAGCGAAATGCGGTCTCCAGACCGCGAAAGAAAAATGCGGTCTCAGACCGCGCCACCAAAACCCCGTAAATTCCCTCCCAAACCCCACCCCATGCCCACCGCCCCCCAGTACTTCATCAGCTGCGACTGGGGCACCACCAACTTCCGCCTACGAACAGTAGAAACCACCACCGGCCGCGTCACCCACCAGCAGGCCACCACCGAGGGCATTCGCCGCACCAACCAACGCTTCCTGGCCGCTGGGGTGGGTGACCGCTTCGCCTTTTTCGCCCAATACCTCACCGAACAGCTGGACCACTTACCCGCCGACTACCAAGACGCCCTGGTGGTCGCCTCCGGCATGTCGTCTTCCAATATCGGGATGTATGAATTGCCCTACGCTGAACTGCCGCTCGACGCCGACGGTACGAGATTGATCCACCAAAGACTGAAACTTCAGGGGGACAGATCGCTGCTTCTCATCTCCGGCCTCCGCTCCACCGACAGCATCATGCGCGGGGAGGAAGTGCAGGCACTGGGTCTGATGGATCGCCTGCAACCATTTGGCGACGGAACCCTGATCCTCCCAGGTACGCACAGCAAGCACCTGCGCTACGAGAACGGGTTGTTCACCTCCTTCTCCACCTACATGACCGGCGAGCTGTTTGAATTACTGGCTTCCACAAGTATTTTGGCGGGCTCCGTTGCTGTGGCCCCCTTCAACCCTTCTGTGGAGGCGGCTTTCCACGCGGGGGTCGACCGCGCCCAGTCGGGGAGCCTGGGCCGCCATCTCTTTACCGTACGCGTGCGGCAGGTGCTGGAAGACCGAGATCCGGCTGACAACTACTTCTACCTCAGCGGTCTATTGATCGGCGAGGAGCTGCGCGAAGCAGCCGCCGGGCATGGAATGGTCTACCTGGCCGCTCCGGACCCGGTGTATAGCCTGTACCGAACGGCCCTTATGCGATTGCTGTCCCCAGATCGGGTACGGTGCTTCGACGGAGCGGCCCTGGAAAGTGCCTTACTTTCGGGACAAACCAAACTCCTCCTGCAGCATGTCGGCTGAAGCCCCGTTTTCCTGGCCCCTTTTCTGGGAAACCCCCATCATCGCGATCCTGCGCGGTGAATCACCGGAGGTATGCCGCCAGGTGGCCAGGGTGTGTAAGGATACCGGTTTCCACACCGTGGAAGTGACCATGAATACCCCGGCCGCTACGGAAATCATCGCCGACTTGTCCACCAGCTTTCCCGAACTCAATATCGGAGCGGGGACCGTCTGTACCCTCGAAGACTTTGAGCAGGCGGCGCAGGCCGGAGCGCGCTTTATCGTAACACCGATCCTGGATGAGGACGTCATTCTGGCGGCCGTGGCCCAGGACCTGCCCATCTTCCCCGGGGCCTTCACGCCTACGGAGGTCCACCGCGCCTGGAGCCTCGGCGCCGCCGCGGTCAAGCTGTTTCCGGCCGGACAGTTGGGGCCCGACTACGTAAAAGATATCCTCGCTCCCCTAAACGAGATCCTCTTGCTGCCCACGGGCGGCGTGACCCGACAGAACCTCCGCGACTGGTTCACCGCCGGCGCTGTGGGGGTTGGCATGGGCAGTGCCCTGCTCGACACGGAACTGATCCGGCAGGGGGATTACGCGGCATTGCGACAGCACTTCCTCTCCGTGCGGGCCGAGATTGCCGATATCGCAAAGTAGCCGCGGCCGCGGGTACCGTACCGGAACCCAGGTGCCCGGCATGTGGTTATCAAACCCGGCACCAGCGGGCGCGCCCTAAAGATTCGACCGTAAGCCCGGCGACTCTTCCACCCGTTCGATCTTGCCCACCAAAAAGAGGTAGCTACACAGCCCCAGGAAGGCCACGAAGCCAACAAACAGCAGCGCCGGCGTAAAGTCGCCGCCCTGCGCCAGGTAACCAATGACCGTAGGCGAAACCACCGCCCCCAGTCCGCCGATAAAGTTGAATACCCCACCCACGAGCCCGATCAGTCGCTGCGGCGCGAGCAAGGAAACGAAGACCCAGGTGATGGACGCCAGCCCGTTGCCGAAGAAGGCGATGGCGAGGAAAAAGATGATGAGGGCGGTATGGTCGGTGTAGTTCGCCCCGATGATGAGGATCGACAGCAGCATGCCCAGGATGATGGGACCTTTGCGGGAGGCTTCGTTGGACACGCCCCGGCGCACCAGGTAATCGGATACAAAGCCGGAAAGCAGCACGCCCATGAAGGCCGCCAGGAAGGGGATACTGGCCAGGAAACCCGATTTGATGAAATCCAGCCCCCGAAACTCCACCAGGTAGGTCGGAAACCACGTCAGGAAAAAGGTGAACAGCGTGACCAGGCAGAACTGCCCGAGGTAGATGCCCCAGAGCTTGCGGTGCACGAAGGCCTCCCGCAGGTCGCGGAGGTTGAACTCGACCCGGTCGCCGGTTGCCGTGCCGGGCGCGTCGCCGATGAGTCCACCGCCCTCCGCGATATGGTTGAGCTCCGCCTTGCTGACGGTTTCGTGGTCGCGCGGATCGCGGTACAGGAACCACCAGACGACGGCCCAAGCAATGCCTACGAGTCCGGAGAAGATGAACAGTCCCCGCCAGCCGAAGTAAGCCTGGACGGCCACCAGGACGGGCGTCAGGAAGGCCAGTCCGATGAACTGTCCGGAAGTGTACACGGCTATCGCCGAGGCCCGCTCCCGGTCGGGGAACCAGCTCGTGACGATGCGGTTGTTGGTGGGGTAAGAGGGCGCTTCGAATACACCGATGGAGGCGCGCAGTCCGATGAGTGCCGCCAGGGAGCTCACCACGCCCTGCAAAAGGGTAGCCAGCGACCACAGCACCAGAATGATGGGGTATAGCAGGCGCGGCTTGACGTGATCGGCGAGAATGCCGCCGGGGATCTGGAGCAGGGAATAGGTAAGTCCGAAAGCGGAGAAGATGAGTCCGAGCTGCACCTTCGTCAGTTCCAGTTCCTCACTGATGGCGGCGGCGGCCACGGAGATGTTGCTCCGGTCCATGTAGTTGATCACCACCGTCACGAAGATCAGGGCGAGGATGTTGTAGCGCTTGCGGGTCATGGCGGGTGGGGCTACCATTCCGTGACCGATCCGTCGGCGTTGCGCCAGATGGGGCTCTTCCAGTTGTGGCCTTCGCGGGCGGCTTCCCTGACCTTTTCTTCGTCGATCTCGATGCCCAGACCGGGTTTGGTGGACAGGGGCACGTGTCCGTCGCGGAGCCGGAAGCCATCGGGATCGACGAGGTAGTCGGTGAGGTCGGCTCCCACGTTGTAGTGGATACCCAGGCTGGTTTCCTGGATGAGGGCATTTATGCAGTTGAAGTCGATCTGCAAGGCGGCGGCAAAGCTGATGGGGCCGAGCGGACAGTGGGGGGCAAGTGCCACGTCGTAAGCTTCGGCCAGGGTAGCTATTTTCTTGACTTCCGTGATGCCGCCGGCGTGACTCAGGTCGGGTTGCACGATGTCGACCGCGTTTTGCTCGAGGATCCGTTTGAAGTCCCAGCGGCTATACATCCGCTCACCCGTAGCGATGGGGATGGACGTGAAGTCGTGGAGGGCCTTGAGGGCGTCGTTGTTTTCGGCCAGTACGAGTTCTTCGAGGAAGAAGGGATGGTAGGGTTCCAGGGCGCGGGCAATGGCCTTGGCCTGTCCTTTGTGGACCCGTCCGTGTAAGTCTACCCCAATAAGGACTTCGTCGCCTACGGCCTCGCGCATCGCGGCCATCTTGTTGCCCACTTCGGCTACCTTGGCGGGACTGTCGATCCACTCCATCTGGTCGCAGATCGTCATCTTGACTGCGGTGAATCCGTTGTCTACCCGTTTGCGGGCCGCTGCGGCCAGTGCTTCGGGGCTATCCCCGCCGATCCACCCGTAGATGCGGACCCTGTTGCGTACCGCACCGCCCAGCAGTTCGTAGACCGGTACGCCCAGGGCTTTTCCCTTGATGTCCCACATGGCCTGATCGATGCCCGACAACGCGCTCATGAGTACCGGTCCGCCCCGGTAGAAGCCGCCGCGGTACACCATTTGCCAGAAGTCTTCGATCCGGTGCGCAGAGTGTCCGATGATGTGCTCCTCCAATTCCCGCACGCAGGCCTCTACGGTGGCGGCCCTGCCCTCTACTACCGGTTCCCCCCAGCCTTCAATGCCTTCCGCCGTGGTGAGTTTCAGGAACAACCAGCGGGGCGCTACGCGGAAGAGCTCCAGTTTGGTGATGGTGAGGTCTTGCATGGGGTTCATGGGGTAAAGGGGTAAAGGAGAGAAGGGGTGGCTCCGCTTTGGACGTGGATCTTTATCTCGCAGCCTGCTTTTCGTTCGCGCTTCCCCTGGCCGGGATTTTGCTCAGATGGCCCTGCTACCGATTGCATGAATGTAGTGATCCGCTTGGATATAGGGGGGATGGCGTGCGTGTGGCGTGCTGACTGAGGTGGCTACTGGCTATTCGTGACTGGAGGTTACTAGCCGTGTGCCGCGACTGGAAGTCACGAGCCGTGTGCCGCGACTGGAGGTTACGAGCCGTGCGTCGCGACTGGAAGTCACGAGCCGCTACCCGGCCCTGGAAGGGACGGCGTGCCACGAGCGGGGTCAATTCCGAGGTTACCGAGGAATGGGCTCCGCGGGCATTGGGCATCGGGGAACGTCTCCGCTCAGCGGTTACCGAGGGATTGGCTCCGCGGATATAGCATGCGCGAGTCGACGTGCACGCCGCGACCGGAGGTCACGAGCCACGAGCCGCTACCCGGCCCTGGAAGGGACGGCATGCCACGAGCGGGGTCAATTCCGAGGGTACCGAGGAATGGGCTCCGCGGATGTAGCGTGCGCGAATCAACGCGGCGGACGCGACCTGAGGTCACGAGCCGTGTGCCGCGACCGGAGGTTATGAGCCGTGCGCCGCGACCGGAGGTCACGAGCCGTGGAGGTACCGACCCGTATAGCTTCCTTCCACTCCTTTGAGCTCCTGGGGCCGCCCCTGAAAGAGGAGGTGCCCGCCGTCGCGGCCGCCTTCGGGGCCGAGGTCGATCACGTAATCGGCGGAGCGGATCACGTCGAGGTTATGCTCTACGATGAGGACGGAGTGGCCGTTTTCGACCAGGGCGTTGAAGGCAGAGAGAAGCACCTTGACGTCGTCAAAGTGGAGGCCGGTAGTGGGCTCATCGAAGATGAAAAGTAGGTGCTCGCCGGCCTTGTCTTTGGTGAGGAAGCTGGCCAGTTTCACGCGCTGGGCCTCGCCGCCGGAAAGGGTGGAACTGGACTGGCCCAGGGTGACGTAGCCCAAGCCAACGTCTTGCAGCGGTTGCAGTTTCTTGCTGATGTCCTCCTCTTCGGCGAAGAAGTCGATGGCCTCGTTGATGCTCAAGTCCAGGATCTCGGCGATGTTTTTCCCGTTGTATTGTACGTCGAGGATTTCGCGCTTGAAGCGGGCTCCGCGGCATTCTTCGCATTCCAGGCGTACGTCGGCCAGGAACTGCATCTCCACGATCTGCTCGCCCTCACCCTTGCAGGTCGGACAGCGGCCGCCGTCGACGTTGAAGCTGAAGAAACTGGGCTTGTAACCGCGGATTTTCGAGAGTTGCTGCTTCACCATCAAGTTGCGGATGGCGTCGTAGGCACCGACGTAGGTGACGGGGTTAGAGCGACTGCTCTTGCCGATTGGGCTCTGGTTGACCATCTCCACGCCGCTCAGGAGTTTGAGGTCGCCGTCGAGACGCGAGAAGGGGCCGGGAGCCTGCGAGGTGCCTTCCCCCAATTGCCGCATCAGGGCGGGGTAGAGGATGCCCTTTACCAGACTCGTTTTGCCGCTGCCGGAAACGCCTGATACGACGGTGATCGCGTTGAGCGGGATCTGGACGTCCACCTTTTTCAGGTTATGCATGCGAGCACCCTCCAGCTTGATCCAGTTGGTCAGGCGGCGCGGCTGCTCGGGCGGCTCGATCGACAGGGTGCCGTTCATGTACTTCGTGGTGAGGCTTTCCGTGGCCTCGTCGTAGATATTCTCGTAGGGGCCGGCGAAGATCACCTCCCCGCCGTGTACGCCCGCCCGCGGACCGATATCGATGAGGTAGTCCGCCGCGGCGATGATGCCTTCCTCGTGTTCCACTACCAAAACGGTATTGCCGAGGTCGCGGAGTCGCCGCAGCACCCGGACCAGTCGCTCCGTGTCGCGGGGGTGCAGGCCTATACTCGGCTCGTCGAGAATGTAGAGGCTGGCGGTCAGGTTGCTGCCGAGCGTGCGCGTCAGGTTGATGCGCTGGCTTTCACCCCCGGAGAGGGTGTTGCTCAGCCGGTTGATGGTGAGGTAGCCGAGACCGAGGTCCATCATGCTCTGCAGGCGGTTGTTGATCTCCAGCAGCAGGCGGCGGGCAATGGTGGCGTCGTGCTCGTTGAGTTCCAGTTCCTGGAAGTGGGTCTGCAGCAGGTCTATGGGTAGGTCCACCAACTCGGTGATGGCCACGCCGCCGACTTTCACGTAGGTGGCTTCTTTCCGCAGGCGTTTGCCCTTGCAGTTGTGGCAGAGGGTGCGGCCCCGGTAGCGCGCCAGCATCACCCGGTTCTGGATCTTGTAGAGCTTCTTTTGCAGTTCCTCGAAGAAGGCGTGAATGCCCTGCACGTGTCGGTTGCCGTCCCAGACGATGGCCTTCTGCTCGTCGGTGAGGTCGCCGTAGGGGGTGTGCACGGGGAATTCAAAGCGGTTGGCAACCCGCAGGAAGTCGGTCTGCCACTGACCGTAGCTGCTACCGCTCCAGGGGGCCACGGCGCCGTCGTAGATCGACAGACTCGGATTGGGAATCACCTTGTCCTCGTCGATGCCCATGGTGCGACTGAAGCCCTCGCAGGTCGGACAGGCGCCGTAGGGGTTATTGAAGTTGAACAGGGCGGGGGAGGGCTCCAGGAAGGTCATACCATCCAGTTCGAAGCGGTTGTTGAAGGCCTCCCAGTCGCCGCCATCCAGGCTCACGATCACCTCGCCGTCGCCTTCTACAAAGGCCGTCTGTACGGAGTCGGCAATGCGTTTGTTGTTCTCCTCATCGTCGGCCCTCACCACGAAACGGTCGACCAGCACCATCATTTCCTCCTCGGTGGTGAGGGTGTTCAGCACCTTCTCCAGACTGTCGCGGTCGCTTTCCAGCACGTCCTCGATGCGTTGGGGTTCGTCTTCGGCCAGCACGCGGGTGTAGCCCTTCTGCTGCAGCAGTTCGAGTTCACGACGCAGGGTACGGTCGCCGTAGGTACGCGGGATGGGCGCGTAGAGGTAGACGCGGCTGTCTTCCTCAAGGCCGAGGATGTGGTCTACCACGTCGGTGACCGTGTGTCGTTTCACTTCTTCGCCGCTGATCGGACTGAAAGTGCGACCCACACGGGCGTAAAGCAGCCGCAGATAGTCGTAGATCTCGGTGAGAGTGCCTACCGTGGAGCGGGCGTTGGCCGTAGTCGTTTTCTGCTCGATAGCGATGGCCGGGCAGATGCCGCGTATATAGTCCACTTCGGGCTTCTTCATCCGCATCAGGAACTGCCGGGCGTAGCTGCTCAGGCTTTCCACGTACCGCCGCTGCCCTTCCGCGAAGAGGGTGTCCATCGTGATGCTCGATTTCCCGCTCCCGCTGACGCCGGTGACCACTACCAGCTGGTTTTTGGGGATCGTCAGGTCGACATTCTTGAGGTTATTGGCGTTGGCTCCCTTGATGAAAATGGCGGTGCGCAGATCGGCCGCCGTATGCTCGTTTCGGTTAGTGGACATGGGTAGGAAACGGGTGGGATGGGGTAGGGGTTTTGTCGGGCCCGTAGCGGCGGCTTGAGCGGTCAAGCTGCTTGAAAGACCGGCGGTGGGGCTACGCCATCGGGCTGGAAAGCCCTCAGCCCGTTTCTGTCGCGATGGTTTGAGCGGTCAAGCTGTATTTGTGCTCCGTTATCCGGGCAGCATACCGACTGAAGTCGGCGCTACAGTGAGCCGTAGCGACGGCTTGAGCCGTCATGTTGCTTGGAAAACCGGCGGGGGG
The DNA here is from genome assembly GCF_004803465.1 of Neolewinella litorea. Classification (GTDB taxonomy): domain Bacteria; phylum Bacteroidota; class Bacteroidia; order Chitinophagales; family Saprospiraceae; genus Neolewinella; species Neolewinella litorea. Next base: position 14,301 of record NZ_SRSF01000016.1, read on the forward strand.
CTATGTCATCGGGCTGGAAAGCCCTCAGCCCGTTTTTGTCGCGACGGTTTGAGCGGTCAAGCTGTATTTGTGTTCCGTTAACCGGGCAGCATACCGACTGAAGTCGGCGCTACAGTGAGCCGTAGCGACGGCTTGAGCCGTCAAGCTGCTTGGAAGACCGGCGGGGGGGCTATGCCATCGGGCTGGAAAGCCCTCAGCCCGTTATTGTCGCGACGCTTTGAGCGGTCAAGCTGCATTTAAACTCCGTCAATCGGGCAGCATACCGACTGAAGTCGGCGCTACAGTGAGCCGTAGCGACGGCTTGAGCCGTCAAGCTGCTTGAAAAACCGGCGGTGGGGCTACGCCATCGGGCTGGAAAGCCCTTAGCCCGTTTTTGCCTCGACGCTTTGAGCGGTCAAGCTGCATTTAAACTCCGTCAATCGGGCAGCATACCGACTGAAGTCGGCGCTACAGTGAGCCGTAGCGACGGCTTGAGCCGTCAAGCTGCCTGGAAAACCGGCGGTGGGGCTACGCCATCGGGCTGGAAAGCCCTCAGCCCGTTTTTGCCTCAACGCTTTGAGCGGTCAAGCTGTATTTGTGTTCCATTATCCGAGCAGCATACCGACTGAAGTCGGCGCTACAGTGAGCCGTAGTGATGGCTTGAGCCGTCATGCTGCTTGAAAGACCGGCGGTGGGGCTATGCCATCGGGCTGGAAAGCCCTCAGCCCGTTTTTGTCGCGACGGCTTGAGCCGTCATGCTGCTTGGAAAACCGGCGGTGGGGCTATGCCATCGGGCTGGAAAGCCCTCAGCCCGTTTCGTAGCGATGGTTTGAGCGGTCAAGCTGTATTTGTGTTCCGTTATCCGGGTAGCATGCCGACTCAAGTCGGCGCTACGCAGGTTCTTCCGCGTCCGCATCCAGGTCCGCGTCAGTAGAAGCATAAAGGCCCAGGGGGACAACGGCCAATATCAGGAAAATGAAGGTGAGCAGGTAGAGCAGACTCAGCAGCAGCATGGTGTAGGTGAAACTGGCCAGGATATCGTCGCCGCCGATCCGCGTCAACTCCTCGTTCACGAAGCACTGGTCGAGGGCGATCCACTCCTGCCAACTCATTTCCAGTTCCGTGCGCGGGTAGTCCGCGACCGCTGGCGGTTTGAAGAGGGGCACGAACACCTTATGGCTCACGCACCCGTCATCCTGGGAATAAATGCAGCAATCCGAGACCGTGAAGTACGTGTGGTTCCGTATCAGCAGCAAACCCAAAAAGGCCCCCGCGAAAAGCAGGAACGATACCGCGGTAGTGACGATGATCTTCGTCTTACCCACACGCCGCAGGGCCAAGCGATTGATGTAGAGCAGTCCCACCACCGCGAAGCACAGCACGGAGACGACCACGTTGATCACTTCCGATCCGTAGTGCCAGTAATCGGGAAGCAAGTTCAGGGCGGTGATCTCATTGATCCAGGGCAGGCACGCGAGAATACCGCCGACGATGACCGTGAATTTTTTCATTCGAAGGTCTTCACGTCGGTGCAGGGAATCTTCACGCGGTCCGATTTATACACCACCTCCCCCTCCCGCAGGATGACGATCGCGTAGTGCCGGTCGCAGCGCACGGCTTCGGGACTGGTGCCGTCAAAGTACTTGATGATCTTGTTCTTTTCCTCCAGTTGCCGCACGGCCCTCACCACCGCATCGTCGGTGGCCGAACTTTTGTACAGGCCCGCCAGGCGGTACGCGCTGGGGAGCATGAGGAATTTCTGACTGCGCTCCGGTTCGCTCACCAGGCTGATGGGCATCAGGTCGGTACGCATGCCGGCACTCATGGTGGGCGGTGGTGGCGGTGGTGGCCTTTCCACTAGGTTTTCTACCCTGAAAATCCCGCCGTCCCGAGCGACCATATTGATGAGGTCCATGTCAAGCGTTGGCCAGGGTCGGCTAATGACCAGCACAAATTCGTCCCGCAGGTATTCCATTGCCTCGTCCGGCGGGATGTCCGGTCCGTCGTATTCACCCAGGAAGTGGTTGCGAAAGCTGATGGTGTCGATCCGCGCGGCAAACTCCTCCAAAAAGGGGGAGGGCGTCGGGTAGGTAAATTCCTTTCCTTCCCGGGTGAATACGCTTACGTTATACAGCTCAAAGGAAAATCCGGCCTCCACCAGCCGACGCATCTGCCGGCTGTTCAGCTTGTCGAGGATGGCGCGCCCGCGGGCGTTGATGTCGAAGGTACGCTCGTCGTATACCCGGTCGAGGTCGATGATCATCCGGGTGTTGTATGGGTCGGAATGGATGTGTAACCCCTGTCCGATGAAGTCCGCAAAGTGCAGCGAAAGCATTTCGCTCGCCAGTTCTTTCAGTTGCTCATGGTGCCGCTGCAGCAGGGCGGTGGCTTCGGTGTGGACCGATTGGGTGTTATCGTTCCCCTCGGTGATCAGACCGTTCACCACTTCGTCAAAAGCTGCGTTTTTCCGTGTCTCCAGCGCCTCCAGCTTCTCCTCGTAGTTCCGCACGATAAGCTCATTTTCCGCCTGCTTTCTATCGTAGTCGGCTACCGTTTTCTCCAACTCCCGGATGCGCAGGCCCTGCTCCTCCGCCACCCGCGCGGAAACGCAGGATTGCAGCGATACCAGGAGGATCGCCAGAACCAGTTCAATTCCGGTGCGGTGCATATGGGTGGTGTTCGGCTCGTGTGCCTATAAGATAGCGGAACCCAGGTGGCTTTGCAAACCGGAGGGCCTCATGACGGCCTTGGCGCAGGGGGTATTGGTCGGCTGAGCCACGTCGTACGGCTTCCGCTGTAGGCATCGCACCGGCGTCCGCGCCAGAAGGTGGTGCGGGCGGGTAGGAACGCCTTTGGCGCGTCAAATAGCTGTTTAGACGGACTTTGCGGCGGAGCGCGGGTGCCGGGGCCGGATGGAATTGCTACATTCGCCCGAATTACGCTATGATGTACAAGAAAAAAACCGCGGCCCACCCCGGGTCGGTGGGTGCATCCCTGTGGAACCGCGCCGAAAAATTACGGGGGGAGGTCGACCGCGCCGATTACCAGCACGCCCTGCTCACCCTCGTATTCCTGAAGTGGGCCGACGTACGGTACGCAGCACGGCACCTGGAGATGTCGCGTGAAGGGCTGGGCGGGTTTCTTGACCAGGCAGATTTCTACAACGCCGAGAACGTCTTTTACCTGCCGGAGGAAGGTCGCTGGTCTTCCATTGCCGGGGGGGCGGACACTGCGGCCCGGATCGACCAGGCATTATCGGCCATGGCTGCGTGCAATCCCATGCTGGAGGGGGAATTGCCGGATCGGTACTTCACGGCTCTGGGCCTCACCGCTGAACAGAAGACGGCACTGCTCCAGCTCGTCGATGGTCAGGAGGCCACAACCTTCCAGGAAGGCACTATTGGCGAGGTATTCGACTACCTGCTCGACCGCTTCGGTACCGCGTCCTCCCGCACGCCCGCCTGTTTGGTCGGACTGATGGTGGACCTGCTGGAACCCCTGGGTGGGAAGCTTTACGACCCCTGCTGCGGGACGGGCCATACTTTGGTGCGGTCGGTTGACTTTGCACGGAAGCAGCACGGCAAGTACCACGATCTGCGTATGTATGGACAGGAGTCCGCCCCCGCCACCCGCTGGCTGGCCCGGATGAGCCTGTCGGTACACGGCGTGGACGCGCGGCTGGGCGCGGCCGCCGCAAGTGTATTCGGGCACGACCAGCACCCGGAGGTTGCGGCCGACTACGTACTCGCTCACCCACCGGCCGGTGAGGACCCCTACGCCTGGATCCAGCACGTCCGCACCAAACTGAACGAAGGGGGTACGGCGGCCCTTATGCTAGCCGACCGTTCGCTGCGTTCGCGGGAAAGTAAGGCTGCCACTGTCCGGCGTCGCCTGCTCGAGGAGGACGTGGTCGATTGCCTGATTGCACTACCCGCGAACCTGGGCTGTCTGTGGCTGCTGTCGCACGACAAGCTCGCCGAGCACAACACCTACCAGCGCGACCGGCCGGGTGAGACCCTCTTCATCCAGGCGGAGTCCTACGGCCACTCCGAGCTCAGCCAGGAAGCGATCAGCCGCATCGCCGACACCTACCACCAGTGGCGCGACGGCCGCAACGACTACGAGGACGTGCCGGGTTTCTGCCGGTCGGTTACGCTGGCGGAGATCGCGGGGAACGATTACGATCTCAGCCCAAATCGATATGCCGCCGCTCCGGTGGAGGGGGAGCGGTCGGGTCGGTTGGCCCAGGTGGAGTAGTAGGCTGCGCGTACCACAGTATATAGCCTGATCGGGAAATTACGGCACCCGCGTCTGCGCCCAAACCATGTTATGCGGGCAGGGCCGACGGATGTCTTACTACCGAACAAAGCGGGCAATGCCTACGGGGCGGTCGGTGCGGTCCAGCAACTGGAGGTAATAGATGCCGGGGGATAAATCAGCGGAGAGGCGCAGGGAAGGCTGGTAGGCGCCCGATTGGATGACCTGGCCGGTGCGATTGTAGATCCGGAACGCGGTGGTGCCGATCGGGGCGGTGAGGCGCAGGAGGTTGTCCTGGAGCGGGTTCGGGAAGACGTTAAAGACGGGCACGGAGGGGCGACTGCCGACCGCGGTAGATGCCTCGCCCGTGGAGAACGAGAACCGGAGATCCTCCTCCAACCGTACGCCCAGGGTGTTGCGCAGGGCGGAGGTGATGGTGAGCGAGTAAGTGGTGCTGGAGTCGAGTCGCTCGGGGAGGAAGACCAGCGTATCGCCGGAGGTAGTGAAGGTGCCCGGTACGTTTTGCTCGTTGCCGGTGAGGACCAGGGAAGAGGTGTTGAAGGTGGCCGCGTCCATCTCCTGATCAAAGACCAGCAGGATGCGGGCGGAGGTATCTACCTGGGTGGCTTCGTGGGCGGGGGATAGGAAGGTCAGCACGGGGGCGGGTGAGTCGAGCGCGAAATTGACGGTCAGGGTTTGGTCTTCCGCAATGTCTACCGACTGCGTGGCCGCCCCGTAGCCGGGGGCGAAGGTGGTAAGCTGGTTGATGCCGGGGCTGAGGTTCTCGATGGTGTAGTAGCCTGCCGCATCGGTGGTGTCGCTGAGGTTATTGGTGGTGCGTACGATGACCCCTTCGAGGGGTGAGTTGTCGTTGGCGTCGGTCACCTGGCCGGTTAAGGTGGCGTTGCGCTCCACGTCTTCCGAGGGGTTGATGAGCAGTTTGGCGAAGTCGATCGCGTAGCCGTCGCCGGCGCCGGTCGTGAAATCATCGAAGACGACCATGAGACTACCGTCGTCGAGGAGGTAGAGCAGTTCGTTGGGGATGCTGTAGGTGATAATCTTCCCGATGGGGCCGGTCTGTTGCAGGTCGTTGACGATGGCTTCCAGTCCGCTGGCCCGCACGCCGTCGAGGAAGACGACGTAGTTGGCGTTCCATACCGGCGCCTGGAAATCGTCCACGAAGAATTGCAGGGTAGCGGCCGATATTGTCAGGTCGGTTTCGAAGGTGAGCGTGATGCCCTGGACGTCGTTGTCGGGGCGGCTGGTGGTTGAGGTGTACCCGTCGTTGCCGTTCGGGGGTGTACCAACGTAGCTGCTGATGACCATGATGCGGTCGGTGCCCGCGGGATCCACCGGGTCCACCGTCCAGGGAAAGGCGTGGGCGGAGGTGCTGTTGCCGGAGAAGGGATCGAAATCCGCCGGCCACCCGAAGCCGAGGTTGTCGATATCGCCCGTGCGGACCATCAGTTCGGCCTCCGGTGTATTGGAGAGGGTGACGTAGTGCTCGGCCCAGTCGCCGTCGTTATCGGTGACCTGAGACAGCAGCAGGGAAGGAAGGAGCAAGCATAGGTAGAATACGTGTTTCATATTGATCAGTGCGTTGCGGACCCGCGGCCGCGCCTGCCCAGGCCCTAATGAGCGAATGCAATACCGAATACTGGGGTACAAAGGGGTTGCGGCGGCCGTACGCGCGGCCGATCCGTGGGGTGCTTTTCCACCGGCCCGTTTACCGTTGGTCGCCCGACGGATTTCCCTGGAGTGGGGTTAAAGGCTGGCTTATGGGTGTCCGTATGGGTATTCCTAGGTGGTGAACCTGTGGGTAGCCTGTCTGAAGTTACGGGCGGGGAGGGATATGGGTCAATAGGTTTGGGTGGCTATATTTTTGGTGGGGATGGAGGTTGGATGGTGTTCTTTTGATCGACTTGTAAGGCGTCGAAGTGAACGGGCTGAGCGACTCCAGGCGCGATCATGAGTCGTAGCGAGCAGAGGGGTGTGGTAGCGCCAATTGGAAATTGTAATATGGAAAATTGCCAATTGTAAATTCCCGCCCCCGAACCTCTCGATCAAAAGGCGTTATTCCCTTTAACGGTGAAGCCGCAGAGTCACGACCAAATCGGGCCTGGAGGCCCTCAACCCGCTTCAACCGGCCACGGGCTGAGCGACTCCAGGCGCGGTCGCGAGCGGTAGCGAGCAGGGGCGTGCGGCAGCGCCAATTGGGAATTGCATTTGGGAAATTGGCAATTGTAAATACCCGCCCCGGGCCTTTCGATCAAAAGGCGTTCTTCCCCTCAACGGTGAAGCCGCGGAGTCACGACCAAATCGGGCCTGGAGGCCCTCAACCCGCTTCAACCGGCCACGAGCTGAGCGACTCCAGGCGCGATTAAAAGCGGTTGGGAGCGGAGGCGTGCGGCAGCGCCAATTGGGAATTGTATTTGAAAAATTGCCCATTGTAAATTCCCGCCCCGGCCCTGGAGGGGACGGCTCCCGAACTAGCGGGGTCAATTCCGAGGGGACCAAGGAATGGGCCCCGCGGTCATAAGGTATGATTTCTCGTGAGCGGTCCGGCCTCTAGGTTGTATCCGCAACGCCATCCAAGCTAACTCAGCACACTCTCAAGAGATTGTAGGGGCCGGAACTGAGGTATCTGTCCCCGGCTGCGGCTCCCGGTGGCTGTTCTTATCCGTTTCGCTGCCGATTAATTCCCGAGAGAACAAGATGGCACGCCGGTACCTGTCGAAGAGCTTGGATTGCATCTTTTCATCGAGTCCATCTACCCTATTAGACTGTATGGTCTGAAAGACAATATCGGTTCGGATGGAGCGTAGCTCGAAAAGTACCAGTTTATAGGTGTTACGAGTAGAATCCACCTGGAACAGCGTATCGAACGCGGTGATGCCAGTAATCACTGCTCCCAATGCCAAAATGATATTCGAGTATCCGTCGCTATCATTATGCCACCCAGACAATACGGTAATCGTTCCCGCAAGTGCAATTTGCAAGATGCGAATAGAGTAAAAAACCGAGTTGTAGATGGTAACCTTTCTTCCAACCCGGTTCATCTCCCGCTGTATTTGCTGGTAAAGCGGGTCCTTAATTGAATTTTCTTTCATTTCAAATTGTAGTGTTTGTCCGTATTAACAACGGAGGGTTAAGAGTCATGCAACGCGATTACTTAGCCTTGGCCTTTGCCCGGTACGTCCGGGCCAGGTACACCTTTTTCTTTTTCTTTCCCTTTCGTTTTTCCACAAAACCTACGTTCTCTTCCATGCAAGCTTTGTAAGCTTTGGCAATTACTTCGAATGTTTCGGATTGGGGGTGGAGTTCGTCGAACCAGTCGTCTTCGTTGCGCGCTACGCCGCGGCAATCGATGTGGAATAGATTGGGCAGGCCCTCGTAGGTGGCCAGCTGCTGTAGCATCTCGTTGAATTCGGTGATCATGGCGTACATGATCGCTTCCTGCACGTCGACCTTTACAATTCCTTTCATTTTCAGGGGGTCGAACAGCCACCCCCCGGTGTCGGTAAAGCGGCTGAAAATGTACTGCATGGCCGGGAAGTAGGCGCGGCTACCGTTGTAGGGTAGGGTAAAGTCGTACCCCTGGGTGATCATCAGCATGTGCTTGTACTGCTTCGCGTCCGAAAGGCTCACGAAGAAGACGAAGAACTGGATGAAGTAAACGTTGAGGAAGTTGAAAAACTCTTCCGAGAGGTACCGTAGACCGAGTTTGTACTTTTTGATATCGATCCCCTCGATCTGGCTGCGCAGTTCGATGAGTCGTTTGCTTTGGTCGCAGTCGTCAGCCGCCGGAGTTTCGTACTTAGGATTGATGACCATGAGGGCGAGCCGGCGGTTGCCGACCAGGTCGTTGCCCCCGCCGCTGACCAGGAATACGTCGGGTGACACCTTAGGCAGTTCTTCGATGTACTCTCCGGAATGGAAAATATTGGAGAACCAGTCTCCCCCGGCGGCCAGGCTTCGCACCGCGTAGCGCTCGTCTTCGATCAGCCAGTCCAGAATATCCTTCACCCCGTCTATCCCGAAATAGGCGGTGGGGAACTGAAACCAGGAATCCCCTTCCGCAAGTACGACGATGTTTCCTTTCTTTTCCCGGTGGTCGTTTCTGATCCGCTCCGTATAAATACTATTGCGAACCGCACGGTCCTTGTTATTGAATTTGCCAAGAAGGCCCTCCCCGGCGTCGGACTGGTTGCGTATTTCGTTAACGTCGAACAGGCGGCGAATGACGTCCTCCAGCACCTTCGGGTTGGCCTTGATGATGGTGGCCAGGAATTGCAGAATTTCGGTGGTTCCCCTCTCTTTCGTTCCGGGTTTCATCTTGTTTTTGCCGAAGATATCGGAGTCGATATCTTCCATGAACTTCTCTACCTGGCTCTGGGTGGCGTATATCTCCTCTTTGCCGCCCAGTGCGGTGTTGAGGTCGACGTTGTAATAAAACCAGCTTATTCCTTCTACCCGATTGAGCAAGAGGTCCTGGATTTTTCGGGAGTTATTGGGGGAGGTTAAATTCATGCTGGATTTAGGCGATGGCATAACCACCAAGGTAAGCAGGTCAAGCGATGGTCTTTTATACCTAGTATTCGGGATATTGCGATAGATCCCTGCCATCCAATAGCCGCCCGTTGGGGGAGTAATCTGAATCTACTTCCTCTCAAGTTTTCTATCACGTAGTCGTTCTCCGATCGATATATTATCTTGTTCGCATATATAGTCGCGCCCCATGTCACATAGTTTCTCCGAGGATGGTCTGGTCGAGCAAGCCGTTGAAGAATGTTTGATCGAGCTGGGCTGGACCGTCCGCACCGCCTGGCGTGGAGAAACCTTTGGCCCCAACGGGCTACTGGGGCGGGAGAATAAAGCGGAAGTGGTACTCACCCGGTATTTGCTGGAAGCCCTGGAGCGCCTTAATCCCGGTCGCCCTGCGGCGGCCTACGAGGAGGCGGCGCGGACGCTGGTGCAACGGTCCGCAGTGCAGGAGCCGGGGCGAATCAACCAGGAAAAATACCGACTCCTCAAGGATGGGGTGCCCGTGAGCTACGCCAACGCGGAGGGTGAACTCGTAGAGGAGAAACTGCGGGTAATCAATTACGATAATTATAGCGACAATCACTTTCTCGCCGTACGCCAACTGGAGGTTTCCGGAGAGCTGTACAACCGACGCCCGGACGTAATCGGCTTTGTCAACGGGCTGCCGCTCGTCTTCTTTGAGCTCAAGGCCCCAAACAAGGACGTAGCCGACGCCTACTACGACAACCTCGACGATTACAAGGATACCATTCCCCACGTCTTCGACCACAACGCCTTCATCATTCTGAGCAACGGCACCGAGTCGTTGGTTGGCACGCTCACCAGCAGCTATAAGTACTTCCTGGAATGGAAGCGGATCAAGGAAGGGGTGGAGGGAGAGGTATCGCTGGAAACCATGTTGCACGGCACCTGCGCCCCCGCCCGCCTGCTCGACCTCTTTGAAAATTTCCTGCTATTCGACGATGCCGGGGGTGCGGTCAAGAAACTCATGGCCAAGAACCACCAGTACCTGGGCGTCAACCGGGTGATCGACAACATCCGGCGCATCGATCAGCTCGACGGCCGCCTCGGCGTCTACTGGCACACCCAGGGCAGCGGCAAGAGCTATTCCATGGTCTTCCTTGGCGAGAAGGTCCACCGCAAATTGGGGGGGAGCTACACCTTCCTCATCGTGGCCGACCGCGGGGAACTGGAAAACCAACTCTACGACACCTTCAGCGGGGTAGGGGTAGTGAAGGACGAAACCCTCCGCGCCGGTAAAAAGAAGGGCACCACCGGCCGCGAACACCTCCGGGAGCTACTGCGCGAAAACCACCGCTACGTCTTTACCCTGATCCATAAGTTCAGCATCGATCCGGAAACCGAAACCGACTATCCACTGCTCACCGAGCGCAGGAACATCATCGTGGTTTCGGACGAGGCCCACCGGACGCAGGGCGGCACCTTTGCCCGCAATATGCGCTACCGGGCCCTGCCGAACGCTTCCTTTCTCGGCTTCACTGGGACCCCAATCATCAAGGAGGAGGAAGAACTGACGCGCGCCATCTTCGGCGATTACGTATCGGTCTACGATTTCAACCGCGCTATTGAAGACGAAGCCACCCTGCCACTGAAGTACCTCAACCGGGGCGAAAAACTGCAGCTCGACAATCCCGAGCTGGACCTGGAAATGGCCGAAGTCCTGGAACGGGAAGATCTCGACGAGGATCAGCGCCGCAAGCTGGCCAGTCTCTTCAGCAAAAACTACCCCATACTCACCGCCGAGCCCCGCCTGCGTGCCATTGCCCGCGATCTCGTGTGGCACTTCAACGAGCGGGGCTACCAGGGCAAGGCCATGTTCGTCGCGCTGGACAAGCCGACCGCCGTGCGGATGTACGACTACGTAACCGAGTACTGGCAGGAATACCTCGCCGGCCTCAAGCCGGGCGAGAAGTACGACCGGGTGGTGGCTACCGAGGTGTGCGTGATCGTCAGCCCCGAGCAGAATGAGGTGAAGAAATTCTGGGACCTCGGACTGCTGATCGAGGAGCACCGCGCGAAGATGGTCCGCCGCAACCTGGAAAAGGAATTCAAGGATCCCGACCATCCCTTCCGGCTGGCCATCGTCTGCGCGATGTGGATTACCGGCTTTGACGCGCCCAGCGTATCCACCATCTACCTGGATAAGCCCATCAAAGGGCACACCCTCATGCAGACGATCGCCCGGGCCAACCGCGTGTTCGGAGAAGACAAGGAAAACGGCCTCATCGTCGACTACGGTAACGTGTATCAGCAGCTGCGGGAAGCCTACGCCATCTACGGCGAGGGCGGGCGGGGACGCGGGAGCAATGGGAGCCAAGCAGCGCGGGGACCCGTGGTGGACCTCGCCGAAACCGAGCAGGAACTGGAGCAGGCCATTGGCGACGTACGGCGCTACCTGAGATCCCTCGACTTCAACCTGCGCGACGTCCTCGAAGCAAGTGCCATGAAGCGCCTGGCTGCCATCCAACGGGGCGCCAACGCCGTCTGCCGGAACGAAACTACCCGGGCCACCTTCGAGACCATGGCGCGTACCGTCTTCCGTAAGTACCAGGCCCTTTTCCCCGAGGAAGGGGCCAAGCGCCACACCCGGACCTACGAGGCCATTGAGGCGGTGTACAAGTACTTGAACCAGTCGGTCCGCTCCGCCGACGTGTCGTCGATCATCCTCCACCTGCAGCAAATCGTAAGCGAAAGCGTCAGCGTCGCCGAATCGACCTTCCACGACGATGATGCCGGCGTAGACCTCACGAAGCTTGATTTCGACGCCCTGCAGGCGGCCTTGGAGCAGCAGAAGAACAAGAATACCATTGTCTATAACCTACAGGAGGCCGTCGACCGCCAGTTACGACGTATGCTTACCGACAATCCCTTGCGGTTGGAGTTCTACGAACGGTACCAGGAAATCATCGCGTCCTACAATGCCGGCAAGGACCAGGCCTCCCTCGACAAGGTATTCTCCGAACTCACCCGTCTGGTGGGTGATCTGGGAGCGGAGCAGGCCAGGTACGTCCGCGAGGGTCTCAGCAACGACGAAGCCCTGGCCATCTTCGATCTTCTCCGCGAAGGCAAGCAACTAGAGGGTCAGTCCCGTATTGAAGTCCGGGGGATCGCCGAGGACCTCCTCAAGACCCTCAAGGCTGAAGCGCTGTCCGTAAACCACTGGCGCAAAAGCTACCAGGTAACGGCCCAGGTGCGCACCACCATCCACGACAATCTGCTGTACCTACCCGTAGAGCTCTACTCCGATATCGAAGTGAACCAGCTTTCGGGGGCGGTTTATCAGCATGTGTTTAGCCGGTATGGGGGGTGAGGATCTTTTAACAGTGTATCAGGAAGTGAACGGTGAAGCGAAGAGAAAGAACTGAAAAGGTCGATATAATGGTGGCTACATTCTGGTGACCAAATACTGGAAGTCTGTATGTCAGCACCCTAGGCTGTGTCTGAAAAATACCTTCGGAGGAACAATCGGATAGCCCCGAGCTTCACCATGGAGAGGAAGTGCGCAGCCTTTTTCTCGTATCGCGTAGCAATTCGCCGGCACTCTTTCAACCACCCAAACATGCGCTCCACCGTATTGCGACGGCGATAGTCCACCCGGTCCAAGCTGGGTTTTGGGCCCCTTCGTCGACGCTTCTTTCCTTCGGCCAACCCCCGATTCGGAATCACCGGCCTGATGGCTCGCTTGCGTAAGTACATTCGGTTGGCGACCGAGTCGTAGGCTTTGTCCG
>NZ_SRSF01000017.1 GCF_004803465.1 Neolewinella litorea
CGATCTCCACTTCGCCCAACGAGGTGCGGATGCGCTTCTTGCCACGGCCATTTTTGCGATTTGGTTCGTCTTTATCGGCTAAGTGAGCGTCCAGCTCACCGTCCAGTGCCTGCTCCAGAAAGGACTTGAGCAAAGGGGTGAAGGCTCCCCCCTCACCCAGCAGGCCTTCGCCCGCTTGTAGCTTCTTAATCGCCTCCTCGCGGAAGGCTTCCATATCGAATTCTTCGTTTTCCATGGTGCTTGTAGTGTGTTACGAAAGTTATTGGTTCTTATCGTGACACACTTTTTGAAACGGTTTCAGGGAAAGCAACCGGGGAAAGAGAGTGGCGACGGCGAAGAGCGGTAAGCTAAGTTGTTTCAACTGACCTGGATACTCCCGTATTTTTACCTACGGGTTCAGACTCTAAATATTCGGCCATACGCTTTAAGTTAACCGACCAGGGTACCGTCCCCCCGCCGTCCCGCCACTGCTGGTAGCAGCCAAGAATCCAGTCTGCGGGCGATTTCCGGGTGGCGAAGGTGCGACCGGTATGGGTCCCCTCTATTATTTCGGTCAGCTCAGGGTCGGTTGGGCCATTGACCAGCGCCAGGATCGGTCGGCCGGCAGCCAGGTAATCGTATAATTTGGCGGTGAGCACCCCGTAGTAGTTCTCCGCCGACCAGTTTAGCAGCAGCAGCAACTGCGCCTCCTCCTGCATTTTTTGCGCGGACGCAGGTGCAATGTAGGAGCGCGTATTGCAATTGATGCTGGGATGCAGGCTTGCGGTCCACTCGGCCCAGAGGGTGTCATCCTTACCTCGATAGATCAGCTCAATATCTCCAGGATCGACGGAACCGGCAGTTACCAGGGTATTTAGGGCCCTGACTAGCGATTCAATCGACTGCAAATCCGGATACAGACTACCGGTGTAGACAATGGTGAAGCGATCGGTGTGGGGGGAAGTGGTGGCCGGGGGAAGGGCGATAAGCCGATTGCGGCGAACGGTTGCGCCGGGGTGCAGATCGCGCAAGTGCTGGACCTGTCCTTCGGAAACGCCCCATACTTCATCGGCACTCGCAATGATCCGCCGGGCCCACCAGCGTTGCAGGCGAGGCCACCAAACGTCCTGGCGGACGGGGTCCGCGTGTAGGTCGCGAAAATCGGCGATCCAGTGGAGATGGGGGAATCGGTTCTTCAACCGGCGGGCCACCAGATGGTCTGACCAGGGCCGGAAGGAAGAAAAGAGCGTTGTGATTCCTTCCTGCCCGATGAGGCGTACGGCCTCCCGGTAAGCGGCACGGCGGTATAGGGGTCCACCGTCTTCAGTAAGGTAGAGGAAGGGAAAGGACTGGCGGAGACTCAGCAGCGGGCCGGACAATTTCCGCCGGTAGCTACCGTAGGGAAGGGTTCCGGCGGGTCCTTTACCGCCCACTAGCGTCCGCAGGTCTCGGGCGGGCAGGGCGGTGACCCGCATCCCCGGAAGATCTTCGCCGTCAAATTTCCGATCGCCCCGAATAACGAACACCTCTTTGTAGTGATTGCGGGCCCAGGTGGCTAATTGGCCCAGACGGCGGCCGGCGACGGCGGGTCGGGGCGGAAAGTAGTTAGTGAGGAAGAGGATCTTTTCCGCCGGCACGGGAGTACTTAAAGTGTTTGACAAAAGTAAATTCAATTGTACCGCTTATTCACTGGCTGCGCGACAAATATCGGCACTTCCGGAAACGCCCGGTATACGAGATCTGAGTCAGGCTGGATGATAACCCAGGCCGTAAGCAGCAAAATCTTGAGGTCTACCCAGAAGGACTGATTGGCCTGGTACCACTGCTCTACCATGCCCTTGTGTGGATAAATAACGTCGCGGTAGTAAGCCCAGGTGTCGCCACCCTGGTCGCGAACCTGTGTGATCAGTTGTTCCTCATCCCGAAACACAATGCTTCCGATGCCGGTGATCCCCGGCTTTACGTTGTAGATGACCGCCCGAACCGGCTCCGGATACTGGTCAAAACTCTTTTGCATCACGGGACGAGGCCCCACGAAACTCATATCGCCAAACAGCACGTTCAGCAACTGGGGCAATTCGTTGATTTTAGACTTCCGCAAAAACCCGCCTATTGGCGTGATCCGTGGGTCCCTGGAAGTCGTGATGATTCCACCCTTCATGTTCGGACTGTCCTTCAACATCGTCGCGAACTTGTAGATCTTGAACAGCCGGTTGCGGTACCCTACCCTCTCCTGGAGATAAAAGATGTAGCCTTCCCCCGTTAACTTCAGTCCGATCACGATCGGAATCAGTAAGGGACTGAGTAATAGCAGTGCTAACAGCGCAAACAGGAAATCGAAAAATCGCTTGATAAGTCGGTACATGCCTACATTTTCTGATCGAGGGAGCGACCGGTTTCGATGTGCTCAAAGTTAGGCACGAAGTCTGCAATCAGTTTCACGATCGCCGCCTTGTCAATCTCCATATCCTGAAACAGCGCCTCCAGCTTAGCAAACATCACGACGATGTCTCCGGATGACTTGCGCGGTGCATTACAAATTACCCCGAGTTGCTCGAAGCGGTCGCGGTCGATTTCCTCCCCTTCCGTGAAGAATTCTTCGAATTGCTTTTCACCGGAGGTATTGCTGGAAAAGAAGTACACCGGGTATGAATTGCTGTCGGGGGTCAACTCCGCAGCCCGACGTTTAGCTTCCCCTTCGGTAGCACACAGAGTGGGTGTATAGTTTCCGTACTCCCGTAAAAAGTCTTCCGCGATGCTGGAGAAGGTCCGCATTTGCTCTTTCCTCAGGTTCGGGAAAATGATCTCGCCGCTCTTACCCAGAATACAAGCCAGCAGACAAAGCTGGCCGGATTCTTCGGGAGATACGAAGTATCGCTTTACATCACTCGGAGAGCTCAACGGCTGCTCCTTCATCATCCGTTCCATAAAGCCGAACAGGAGACTGCCGTTGGAGAAGGCTACGTTGGCAAAGCGGGCCGTGGTGATCTTCAGCCGGTCGGAATAAGCCAGAATGACTTCCTCCATCATCTTCTTACTTGCGCCCATTACGTTGACCGGGTTGGCCGCCTTGTCCGTAGATACGCAAAAGAAGTGCTTGGGCGGGTAGGCCAGAAGCAGTTCCAGTAGGTGACGTGCCTTGAGCACGTTGTTGTCGATCATTGCCTCAATGGAGTAATGATCCTTCTCGCTGCGGACGTGCTTGTGCGCCGCGAAGTTGGCCACGATATCAAAGGGGCCTTCGTTAGCCATTATCTTGGCAAAGACCGGGTCGCCAAAATTAATGGGGTAGGGTTTGTAGTCATCCGGTACGTTCAGGTTGGCGGCGGAGCGCAGGTCCCGGGTCAATTCCGTAAGGCCATTCTCATTGGTATCGACCACGTAGAGCCGAGCCGGCTTAAACCGCAGTAGGGCCCGAATGAAGGAAGATCCTATCGTACCGGCACCTCCGATAACGAGGGCCGATTTACCGTCAATTTCTCGGGCAAGGTCCTGGTGGTACTTCGCCAGATCAGCCGCAAAAAGGCTCTCTTCGCGCTCGGTGACGTACTGCTTGATGAATCGGTTGAGGCTAAAATGCTTCATGCTGGCTGGGGATACTAGTTAATTCCGGTAAAATTCCTTGATGGTGTCAACGACTTCCTGCAACTGGCCGTCCGTAAGTCCGCTCGAACTGGGGATGCTGATGGCCGTCGCGTGTACCTGAGCCGCATGATCGGATTGGGTATAATAGGGCAGTGACCGGTACATGGGCAACTGGTTCATCGGGGTCCAGAACGGACGGGATTGCACCCCACGCTTGTTCAAATAATTGAGCAATTCGCGCATCCGCCGCGTCCGGAAAGTGAACAGCCAGCAGTTGGGATCAACGCCTTCGGTTACCCGCTGAAAGCTTATGTCCCCTACCCCGTCAAGTCGTTTGCGGTAAAACGCATCCATGTGTTTCTTACGCTCGATTAGCCCGGGTAATTGCTCCATCTGGGCTAGTCCGATGGCAGCTAAAACATTGACCAGTCGGTAATTATAGCCTACTTCATCGTGGAAATAGTCCATCGGGTCCGTCTTCGCCGTTGTGGTGAGGTGCTTTGCGTGAGCGGCCAGCTTTTCGTCCTGGGTAAGAATCATACCGCCACCCCCGGTAGTGATGATCTTGTTGCCATTGAAACTGCTGGTACCAAAGATCCCGAAGGTACCGGCGTGTCGACCCCGAAACGTTGACCCCAGGGCTTCCGTGCTGTCCTCGATCACCGGCAAGTGGTACCGATCCGCCAGCGCAGCAAGCCTGTCCATATCACACATATTACCCAACACGTGTACGGGCATAATGGCGGCAATACGCCGGTCATCTTTTTTAAGGTAGCAAGCCGTGTCCCTTAGGTAAGTATCCACTTCCAAAAAGCGCTGCAGCAAATCCAGATCCATTTGCCAATCCTCCGGATCAATATCCAGTAACAGCGGCTCGGCCTTCGTGTAGGAGATCGCGTTCAGGGTAGCGACAAACGTCAGGTTAGGTGCGATCACGTAATCACCGCTACCAATCCCCAGCAAATTCATGGCGGTGTGCAGTCCGGCGGTGCCGTTCATACAGGATATGGCGTACAGGCTGCCCGTAAATTCGGCGATCGCATTTTCAAACTTCCCTACATACGCTCCGGCGGTGGATACCCACCCCGTATCCAGGCATTCTTTAACGTAGTTCCATTCGTTGCCGGCGAGGTGGGGGATGGAGAGTGGGATCATAGGGGCAGTGGATTAGGGCCAAGGAGATAAAGGCCGGGGGATGGGTTAAGATCGGAGTTCTCTTGCCGGATTGCCAACTACGGTCGTACGGGGGGGAACATCTTGCAAAACTACTGCGCCGGCACCGACGGTAGACCATTCACCAATACAAACACCTTGCTTGACCACGGCATTGGCACCAATAAAAGCTCCCTCTTCAACCCTCACGTTGCCGGCTAATATCGCGCCCGGTGCAATGTGAGCGTAGGATCCGACAAAGCATTCATGCTCAACAGTACAGGATGTATTCAGGATAACGCCAGTCGCGATTTCGGCCAGGGCATTGACCGTAACCGAGGGGGCCAGTAATACGCCAGCCGCTACCGAGGTCAAAGATGATACTGCGGCGGAGGGGTGGAGCGCTGGTGCTGCCAACTTGCAGCCACAGGTCAGAAGCCGCTCCGTTACTTTCCTGCGAATGTTATTGTTGCCGATGGCTACGAAGAGTTCCGTGTTGTCGGATAATGACTGCAAGGTAGCAATTGTATCCTGGCCTAGATATTCCAAATCAAAAGGATCAAGCGCTTTCCTTTCTTGCTCAAAGTAGCCGTAGACCTCCCTCCCCGAAGCTAAGAGAACGTCGGCGACAACCAAAGCATGGCCAGAATAGCCGATGAGGATGAGGGTCTTAATTTACCAGTAGTTTACTAAATCAACATAGATTGTGCAGGCTATCTTTCCAAAGCAAGGTGATCCTTGATTATTCTCGCTCGTTCATAATGCCCGCATTCTGTAGTAATCCCCTATAGCGCTTTAACAATTCCGCATGAATCATCTTGCGGTCGAACTTCCCGGCAACTTCCTGCCGAAGCGCTGAAGCCATTTTTCTACTCTTCTCCGGATGATCCAGTGCATACTCTAAAGTATCTAAGAGGGCCAGCGCATTACCGACCGGAAATGTATAGCCAGTGCGTCCGTTATCGACGATGTCAATGTTGCCGGGTATACTTGAACAAACAATAGGCAACTCCATTGCGCCCGCTTGCAAAAGGACGTTTGGAAATCCTTCGCGGTGGGAGGGGAAAATTAGCATATCCGCTATCATCATGATTGCGGGTACTTCATCCGACCAGGGGATGTGAACGATTTCCGGTGTATTTTCAATAATGGCACGCGTTTCTGATGGAAGGATTTCCTCGACGCGTTCTTCTTCAATCGGCCCAACCAGCAGCAGCCTCACTTCAGGACGATTGGCAAGCAGGGGCAAAAACATCCGAACCAGTTCGGGAATACCTTTATCCTGGACGGCGCGGCCGACGAACAACAGGTATGTTGCATCCGACGAGTAGGAAATAGCTTTACGGACCGCTCCTATTTGGAATTCCGATACCGCCGCAGGAGAGAATTGCTCGAGATCTACTCCGTTCGAAGATCCGTGCGCTACAATGTCTAGTTTTCGTTCCGGAAAAAGCCTTAATCTTCGCGCATCACTAAGTAGGCTTGGTCCATTGGGCCAAATGTGGTGAGCTGCGTACCCGGTAACTTTTTCCGCGAGCCAGAGCAACATGCGAGTGCCTCCCCGGGCTGTCACCAGTGGAAGACCTCCAAGGGTATGGATGCGAATGGGTACGCCCGTCAATCGGCCGGCTAGCATACCAATCAGCCCGGCTTTCGGAGTGTGTGTGTGAACGATATCCGGTCGAAGTTGGCGCATTAGGATGATCAACCTCCAAATAGCCAGCACGTCTTGCCACGGGCTGATCCGACGGGTTAACGGAGCGGTGTAATGCGGCCAGTCATATGGCGGTTCCGTGGACAAATTGCTGTTTGCTGAAATGCTCGCAACGTTAAACCCGTGATCCTTCATGTAACGCAACTGTCCATGCAGCAATATGCGCAAGGAAGTTTCGGAGGTAGTGATTCGCAGTAGAAAGGGCTTGCGGCTCAATGGTTTACACCTTCACGTGTTGCCTTTGACTGCTCAATACCCGGGCAAGTGCTTGTTCATATTCCAATGCTAACTTTTCACGGTCGAAATGGGTACGGGCGTGGGCATACCCCGAAGCTCCCATTACAGCTCGTTCTTCCTCGGTTGTTCTAAATATTTCGCGGATTTTTCGAGCAATATCATCAATGTTTTCCGGTTCGGCATATACTCCGCAACCAGCTGTTTCCACCAGTTCGCGAGATACTCCATCGATCAGGAGAAGTACGGGCCGACGACAAGACATATAGTCAAAGGTCTTATTGGAATAAATGGTCTTGAACGTATCCACCCGTTTAAGAACCGAGGCACCGAATTCAGACGCCGCGATGTATCGAAAAACCTCACTTTTCGGGACAGGATCAATAAATTCCACATTTTTAAGCCCCCGTCGGCTCACCTCTTTGCGCAGGTTAGGCTTTTCCATTCCATCGCCGATCAGGACGAAGTGTACCGGTATATCAGCGACGATCTCGGCCGCTTCAATCAACTGGATCAAGTGGTTGGCAACTCCGTGTGCTCCTACGTAGGTAATAACGAATCGGCCCTCCCATCCCCGCTTCCGACGGAAATCCATCCGATCAAAGTCGGACAAAACATTTTCCGCAAGGGAAAAATCCGCTGCATTTGGAATGAAAATCACTTTTTCGGCCGGCACGCCTTTCTTATTCAGCAGGGTTGTCCGAAAAGCAGGCGTAAGAACGTTGATCAAACTTGCCTTGCGATACATCAGAGCTTCGAACCAGTAGGCAAGACGTATAATTACTTCATTGCGCAATACTCCCGTATCGATGGCGGATTCGGGCCATAGGTCCCGCACTTCAAAAACAAAAGGTTTTCGCCGTATCAATGACAGCAGCAATGCCGTGATGCCAACGAATAGTGGCGGAGACGTTACTAAAATTATGTCATAGTCCTTCTTCACTTTAAACAGCCCACCGTAAAGCGAAGATAAAACGAAAGAGAAGTAACCCCACAGACGCCCTAGAAAGCCCCGGTTGTAAGCCTCGGAGACGTGACAGCGAAGTACGGAAACTGAATTATGAACTTTATGGACATAATATTTACCTCGGTATTCCGGTCTCTTTTCGTGGGCATTAGCGTGCATCATCCCCGCAAGTACCTCGATATCGTGCCCCCGTTCAGCCCAAACCCGGGTCATTTCATTGAAGCGCGATCCCCCTCCGTCATCTTCTTCGAGAAAATACTGGTGAATCAATAAAATTTTCATCTGGGCCGTATTTCTGTAGTAATTTCATTCTTCCACGAAGAAAAGCGCCACACTTCCGTCGCTATCTTTTTCCCATAATATCCAGAATAATGGCCGGTTAACTTTTCGCACTCTAGCACATTACCATCACCGTCTCGAGCCACCATTACAAAATGATCAGAAAAAGTAGGCCCCGGGTTCCAGTATTGGTGAATAGGCAAGCCGGTCATGTGATCGACGTTATCTTGAATAATCCAGTACCGGCCTTTCGGGTCATGGGTGACTTTCCGGGTGTGTGTGATATTAGGACCTAGTTCGGAAAATGCTTCGATCTCCCCCCTGAACTGTAGA
Organism: Neolewinella litorea; assembly: GCF_004803465.1. Lineage (GTDB taxonomy): Bacteria > Bacteroidota > Bacteroidia > Chitinophagales > Saprospiraceae > Neolewinella > Neolewinella litorea. The sequence continues at coordinate 8,244 of NZ_SRSF01000017.1, forward strand.
GTACCATCCTCTTGCCACAGGTCTCTAGCCCGGGCTTGGGACCAGTGAAACCAAATAAAGCGGGGACCTTTTTTCATTTGATCATATTCCCCTAACGTAACGGTGTTGTGGGAAGTGGTGCCATTGAAGTAACGCACCAGTTCTGGTTCTGCATTATAACGATAGGTTCCTGCGTCCCGCATAATGTTTTCACCGCGATACCAAATATCTATGTGAAGGTTGTCTGCGTGTGAGGGACGGTCACGGTAGCTACCGCATTTCAGAAAGGTAAGATCATTCGGTGACGACCGCATCAAATAATACCCGCCCTCGGGAAATTCGGTGAGCATTGGTCGATCATCTACCATGTCTGGCGGAGAAGCGCTCCCTTTCAAGCCGTACCAAGTGATCGCTTCCGCAGCGGCAGCGGCATATCGACTATATACACTCAGGGTCGCGTCTTCCTTCCTTCCCGAATCTAGAAGTACCGCGGCCAATGCACCCAACTCTGGACGGTAGTCTCTATAATCTGAATCGGTAAAGGGGAAAAACAGGGCGCCGTCGTTAGCGCCATAATTCGGTAAATGGCCGTTTTCATCAATCGTACAAGCTGATAAATATTGTAGCGTAGCAGTAGCCTTACGGTATACTATCTCCGGCCAAGGTTCACCGTGTAGGTTTGCGAGTCGAATACCCCACGTGAGCAACTGGGCCGTTACTCGATGGTAATTATGAGAAAATTGCAGGAAGGTACCATCTGCATAGATTTGGTACTCCACTTCTTTCACGAACCATTTCGCCCCCGCTTTTTGCCATTTTTTTGCTTCCGGAAAGAACGGAAATAACCACCCACTTAAGGCCAGCATCAGGGTTTCCGTCAAGGCGTGGTTATTCCGGACCGCGATCCGGGAAAAATGGATGTTGCCGTAAACATGGTGAATTTGCCAGTAAATGGCGTGCATGATCCGGGAAAACCGATCTTCGGTGAGTGCAGTTGCATCCCGGTAATAGTATAGTGCAAACGTCCAGTTCAGTACCCGCAGGGATATTTCCTGGCTGCACCGCCAATTTGGCCCACGGTTAATGGGGTTTCGGTCAATCCAGTCAATTATTTCACTAATAACGGATTCGCTTCGATCTTCCCCAGTGTGGGAATTCAGGCGAATGATGGGTATGAGATGGGCAAATCGTGACTTTTCCCATACGTACTTGATGTCGCCCTTTTCGGGGTCGTAATCCGGAATTTGTGTCCAGTGCCGATCCTCATATCGGTATCCCGTTGTCGGATTAGTCCACCAGTCGTAGTCCATACCCAGGTTTTTCCATTCAGCGGAAAAGAACCGAAACTCGCCTTTTTCCAATCGCCCGACGTAATTCTCTAAATCGGTAGTCGATCGCCGATTGAACTGAAGCTCGGCATTTGATTGAAAAAAAAATGCTGGTGGGTCACGGCGCCATTCAGCGAGGGAAATAAAAGTCCGTGAAGGTGGGTTGACGGGGAAGCGGCGGCGAAGCCATCCACTTCGCCGGCTGGTTTCGTACCACAGGCGATAACCCACGTAGCGGGGACCCATGTTGCGGGCGAGATTTACCGCATTGCGAACTTTTCCGATCATAACGGAACGCTGACCCAGCTCTTCGTTTTCAAGGATTCAACAATGGCCAAGGCTGCCCGGCTGACGTTGATGATTTCTGAATATGGAATTAATTCGATGTTATCTTCTCGCACCCCCTTGACTAAACGTTCGAATTGCGTGCGGTGCCCCTTGTCCAAGCGGGTGGATAATTTGCTAAATCCCTGCACGCCGTATGCGCGGGTCTTGCGAAAGTTGTCCATTATAATGGTTCCACCACGACTGTATACCTCAAGTCGCTCCTTGGAGTATGACTTATCACCGTTGGCAAAATAGTTGATTACTCCCTGGTCACCGTTTGCGAAGCGTAACAGAATACTTGCATTGTCGGTATTGTCCTCGGCGTGCTGTCCGAGGGATGAGGCACATACCTCTACTACCAAACTGCCGCTGAGAAAGACCAATAGGTCAATGAAATGGCAAGCTTCACCGATCAGTCGTCCGCCCCCTACCTGCATATCGTGTACCCATACTTCTGGAGGGATCGCGCCGGCGTTCATCGTGGCGATCATGTTTTTTGGTGCAGCCGGGTCAAGCATTGCCTTGATCTTTTCGGTATGGGGGCTAAATCGTCGGTTAAAACCAACCATGAGCCCGCCGGGAGAAGATTCATAAGCCGCCATGACTTTTTCCAGCCCTTCCTGGTCTATGGCCAAGGGCTTTTCGACAAATGCGTGCTTCCCGGCCCCAAGAACCTCCGCAATCATGGGCGCATGCAGGTGATGCCGGGTTGTAATCAATACGCACCCCAATTTTGGATCGTCAAGCAACTCCCGGTAGTCTGTAGTACTACGTTTTATTCCGTGCTTTTTTGCCAACGCCGTAGCATTGACGCCCCCCGCGCCAGCAATAAATGCAAGATCAGCATTGGTTTTGTCAAGGGCCGGTAGGAGCGTCATCTTAGTAAAGTTTCCAGCGCCAATGATGCCAATCTCGGCGCCGCCTGCCCCTCCCTTAGAAGGTGTAGGGTTTACAACTACGCTACGCTCTACACTCACTCCTTCGGGATACTCCAAAATTGATGCAATGGAGTTGGACGTGCCAATATCATCGTAGATCCGGCGATATTCGGCCAAGGGTACTCTTTCAGTTATCAGTGACTTGACATCAAGTCGACCAAGTTCCATGGCTTCCAGTATGGCCTGAAAGTTTCGCTGTTCTGTCCAGCGAACAAAACCGACGGGATAATCCGTTCCTTTTTCTTCGTATTCCGGGTCATACCGCCCCGGACCGTAGGAACAGGAAACTTGAAAACTTAACTCCTTCTCGTAGAATTCAGCCCGGTTTAGTTTTAGTCCTACCACACCCACGAGTACGATGCGGCCGCGCTTACGACACATTTGCGCCGCCTGGGAAACGATGGCGTCCGTCTTTGCCGAGGCCGTTATAATTACTCCGTCAACTCCTACCCCTCCTGTTAATTGAACGGCGGCAGCGGCGAGATCGGCTGTGCTGGGGCTCAAGGTGATTACTCCTTTTTCCCGCGCCAGCCGCAACTTATCCTCGTCCAGATCAAGACCGATTACCCGGCATCCATTTGCCAGCAAAAGTTCAGCGGTTATCAGGCCGATTAAACCCAATCCGAAGACAACGACGGTTTCTCCCATGGTGGGATTCAACAGGCGAATTCCTTGCAGACCGATCGCGCTGACAACGGTGAAGGCCGCTTCCTCATCACTCACCCCATCGGGAACCCGAGCAACTAAATTTTGGGGTACGGACACAAATTCTGCGTGAGGACCATTGGATACGACACGATCCCCTACCTGCAACCCTCTTACGTCTGAACCGACGGCCTCTACCACGCCGGCATTGCAATATCCAAGTGGCAATGGTTGTCCTAGCTTATTAAAAACAGTTTCCAAGGTGGGCAATAGGCCTTCCGCCCGGATCTTATCCAGCACCATCTTCACTTTTTCCGGCTGTTGACGTGCTTTTGCCATCAAACCTGCCTTCCCAAATTCCACTAACATGCGCTCCGTCCCCAAAGAAACGAGCGAACGGCGTGTGCGGATTAAGACCTGCCCGCTTCCGGGGCGAGGCACCGGGACTTCTTCCAAGATTGTTTCTCCCGACCTAAGATTTTGAATGAGTTGCTTCATGAAGTTGTTTGGAGCCTTATAATATTGGAAGTCTGCACTATAGCAGTCAATGAATTGTGCGACCGCCGACCCTATTCGTGTCCGTACAGCGTCCAAAGGCGCTTAGCGATCCGCTCCGCGGCATGGCCGTCCCAAAGCGGAGGAATTGTACCTACTTTGGCGTTGCCGAGCAGAATATCATCCAACTGCGTTCGGACCGTAGCTGGGTTAAGATCGGCCATCAAGAAGTTTGTCCCCAGCTCTACCGTAACCGGCCGCTCGGTCGTATCACGGAATGTCATACAGGGCACTTGGAGGAAAGTCGTCTCTTCCTGGATTCCCCCAGAATCAGTCACAATCACCGCAGCGTTGTCCATAAGCTTCAGAAACTGCAGATAGCCCTGGGGTTCGGTGAGTACTAGGCCGGGAACCGACCTAAGTTCTTCCATCAGGCCGAAGCTCTTAAAGTTGTTGGCCGTACGAGGATGGATCGGGAAAACCACCTTCATATGACGTGTTGCATCCCGGATGATCTGCAGAATATCCCGCAGCCCAGACTCCTCATCGACATTATGCGGACGATGCATTGTCATAAGGATATATTCCTTAGGAGTTGTTCCTAAATCATTTAAGATATCATCCTTAGCTGCCTGCTCCCTAAAATGGACTAACGAATCGATCATCACGTTTCCTACGTAGGAAACCTTTGAGTCAGCCACTCCTTCCTTCGCCAGATTAACGAGCCCGCTATGCTCTGTCACAAATAAATGATCACTGATTGTGTCCGTTACCATGCGGTTTACTTCCTCGGGCATCGTTCGGTCCCCTGAACGCAAACCGGCTTCTACATGCACCGTGGGGATGCCCATCTTGACCGACACCAGACTACAGGCAACAGTAGCGTTTACATCTCCGACCACCAAAACGACGTCTGGCCGCTCTTCGGTTAGAATCTCCTCAAATTTCAACATAACGTGGGCCGTCTGCCAGGTATGACTCCCCCCCCCAACTCCCAAATGAAAGTCTGGCTGAGGCATCCCGAGCTGATTAAAAAAGATGTCGGACATCTTGGCATCGTAGTGCTGGCCGGTATGTAAAATTTTGGAGGTTATATTGGGATGAGCCGTAAATGCTCGGTGTAAAGGTGCCACTTTCATAAAATTGGGGCGGGCACCTACGATGGAGAGGATATTCATTGGGGTTTAGTAGTTTGGCCTTTTTTTCGTAATATTTCACTGAGAAAAGTAAACGTTTGTTCGCTACATTCTCTCCAAGTATATGCTTGTGCGTATCGATAGGCCCTTTCTGATAACACCATTCGTTCCGAAGCATTCTCCAATAAATATTTAATTGCAGACGCTATATCGTTTATATCAAGAGGATCAAAATAGTGACCTCCGTCTTTTAAAACTTCCGGCATTGGGCCATAAGAAGAAGAGGCAATTGGCAAACCGGCTGACATCGCCTCAACTAAAACATTTGGCATATTCTCGCATGAACTTGCAAAAATAAATAGATCAGTATTATGATATATATCTTCAATTTCTTCGTATGGAACGGCCCCTAAGTACTCAACAAAATCTTCTCTCCCTACAGTTGCCTGAGCAAGTCGTTTTACTACATCATTGATTACAGGACCAACAAGTTTTAAGGTGACCGGATAGCCTGCTGCCCTCAACTGAGCTACTGCTTCAACTACATTCCATTGGTGTTTATAATAATTTACAATGGAAACATACGTCAAAGTGAATGTACCCGAGACACTTAATTTATCCTCAATTGAGAGTTGGGTTCTAGGCACTTTCTTGAATTTCATGCTAGCGCCTAGTGGAATTACCCTGGATGGAAGATTTGTTAAGGCAGGAAGCAACGTACAGATGTACTCTTTGGCATAATCAGATATGAAAATATTGCCAGTCGCCCGTAGAAGTGATCTGGATTGGAGAAAATGTAAGAATTGATAGCGCCACCTAAGTGGACCCCAGGGAAATCTATTGCGCTCCTTTTTCTCAAACACCAACATATTTTGGGACATAGAGACATAAGGTAGGTCGATTGGAGGTACCGTACCACCAGGGCAGAAAATAATATCGCAAGCGGAATCAGTGATTGCTTTTTTAAGCGCACCTTTCTGAATTAAGAAATTACTTATTGGGTTGGAGCCTCGTGGTAGAATCACAACATCAACGTCTTCATTTAGGATTTTCTCACCGATATCAATTAGCGAGGTAAATAGGACGACCCTATCAAATCCAAATTGACGTACGTTTATTTTACTATTAACCAACTCGAGTAAGTGCTTCAATCCACCTCCAGCTCGTATGTTTAGTCCATCAATGCCGAGAATGTATCCGATAACAAGGTTATTTTATAAGGGGCAATAGACTAAGTCTTTTCCCCCCGAAAAGAATTATCAAACAAAGGAAAATAAAAATAATTGAAAACACATTTCCTATATTAAAAAATAGATAGTTTTCCCCATAAGACCTGATAAAGCCGAAAACAATAAAAAACAACCATATTTTGTCGTAGTCTTTGGAAGCTACTAATATTAGTTTAAATATTTTAACTATAATTTTAATTACAAATAATAGTACAACCAGACTAATTAATAACCCCGTTTCGATCAGTGTTCCGAGATACCCATTGTGCACATGTACAGAGGCTCCGGGCGTTAGTTCTAAGCGCCCTTCATAATATTTGGTCTTTAATCCAAAACCCTCTAGAGGCCTTTCTTTAAATAGCTGCCAACCCGCAATCAAAAGATCTGTCCTTTCTTTTTGAGCGCTCTCTATTGCTTGATCAAGATTAGTGGCATATAGCTCTTTTTTTAGCATCTTTTCTTCAACAAGGTTGTAAAGCGGCTGCTGGAAAGCGAGCACTGCAACAAGTGCAATTATGTATAGGAAACTATATTTTGGCCTAGCCCTACTGATGAGGTATAGGCCCACGGTCCCCACCCCGAATGCCAACGAACTTCGTGAGTCAGACGCCAGCAAAATAAACATAGATGCGCAAGCCACAATGACCATCCTAAAGCGTTGCTTTATGCTCATTGCAGATATTAGTGTTGCGGCGGCAAAGAGTCCTAGTGAGTTTTTAGTAGGCAAGCTCCGGTTTAAATGGGGAAATAAAATTATATACAGTAAAACAGTTGCCAGGAGCAGAATATATGGGATATTCCTTAGTATATAGTTCAGTTGGTTCTGGGTCATCTTACTAATAATTTTCACTAATGCGATAATGAACATCAGCCATAGCGCCCAGTATATACCGGTATTAGCTGCTTCTATCGAAAGCGTAATATTAAGTAGTAATAACGGTGTCAAAAATAAGATAAACGCTGATACCTTATTGTGTAGTTGCAGTGAAAAAGTTCGCCAAAAAAGATAATTGATGGTCAATATGAACAAGCTCAAAAAGGCCACGTTCGGAATACCTAAAAAGGATGCGCCCAGGTTAAGGACAGTAAATGCAACTGCAATAAAATACAAAATAGTTGTAACCGGATAATGAATAGCCTTACGCATTTAGCTTAATTGTAAAGTGGTTCAAAAAGTTATCCGCCATCTGCTCCGGTGTGTAACCAGCGGATTTAACCGTCGCTTGAATTTCTTTTTTACTATATTGATTACTATTTTTTAACCTAACATACCAAATAGATAGTTCTTCCGACAAAGCTTCGGCTGACATGCCTTCAAAGAATGACCCATTAACACCGGATTGCAAGATCGCTACTTCTGGGCTATGGATATCCTCGTTCGTTGTTATCACGGGCAAGCCGTATGATAATGCATGTACAATGGATAGCCCTACTTTCCCCGGCAACGCAAAAATCTCGCTTTTTTTGAATATCGGGATAACATCCTTGTCATAAAGCGCGCCGTGAAAGTGAACTTTATCTTCCACGCCAAGCCTGGAAGCGAGTCTCTTGTTTTCAGCAAGCGTTTCACCATCTCCCACAACGTTTAAAATACACGGTATTCCCTTTTGTGTTAACAGACTAACAGCTTTTATTACCAGATCACATCGTTTTGGTTGGGTTAGCCGTCCTGAAAACAGCAGCATAAATATAGGCGAATCGAAATTTCCCGACGGTATAGACTCATGAAACCCATAATCCTGATCGGAAATGGAGTTTTTTAGTACCGTTATCGGTTTAGAAAAATTAGCTATTGCGTTCTGTATGATTGATTTTCCCTCATCCTCATAGATTAGGACAGAATTAGATAAAGCGATAAGATATTTTTTTAAGCCCCCCTCATTTCTCTTTAGACCTTGTGTCCACCAGTGTACCTGGATTTTAGAAAAAAACCTGAAATACACAAAAGCTAAAATTGAAGATAGGACATGTAAGTCAGGTCCTCCAAAAACGATGTGGGATGGCTTAAGAGTAAAAATCGATCGGAAAAGTCCAAATTGAAAGTAAAATGTGTGCCCAAATATTTTAAACCACTTGTTTACTAAATTATCTTTTATTTTCTCTTGATCAGGTGCAAAAACTTTAATGGCGTTTGAGCTCCCAGCAGTTATATAAACATCTAGCGTTTGATTTCTTACAAGAAGATCGAAAAAGGATTTTCGATAGTGAGGAAGAATCAATTGCACTATAAGAACTTTATCCATTAGCCACCAAAGTGATTGAACCAAAGCTTGGTATTAAGAATTTTGAACAAAATCCGTTCGTGATTAGCACTATTGCTCTGGTGCTCATTTATCATACAAATTAATTGATCATTGTTAAAAATATCAGGGTGATCAGATTGGCGAGATAATACCACATCAACTGCTTCTGTTCCTTTAGCAAAAACTTGCTTTAAAGGGGACACAAAACCTAGTTTTTTGGGATTATCAAGTATTGCAGCTGGTACAGATTTTCGCATCACGTCACGATGTATTTTTTTTCCGATTGCTCCATCAACTTTAAACGATGCGGGCAGTGAAAAGACAAATTCAACAAGACGGAAGTCCAAAAAGGGTAACCGATTCTCTAAGGAATGCGCCATAGAAATAGCGTCTCCATAATGAAGGAGATTAACCAGACCGGTCTGGTGCTGCATCTTTAGCCTCCGGTTAAGACAACCAGCGGTAACGTGATTTTCATTTTTGAATTCATAAGCGTCGTGTCTGTTTAATTCATTCTGGTAAATATTTTCTAACCCGGACCATTGTCGGTATTTTTTCCTCCAGTAGGGAGGTAGGTTTTGACGCAAATACAGCATTAGGAGCTGCTTTGTTCCCCAGACAGAGCGACTAGTATTTACCTCCGCTAAAGCTTGATTAAACTTCCCCGCTCTAATCAGCCCTATAAAGTGATCAACAAATATCGAATTTACATAACCTCCTAGCAGTTCATCAGCTCCCTGGCCCTCCAGGAATACCGTTATATCCCGTTTCGCCCGCTTAGTTATATGCCATAATGGAAATATAGCTGGAGATCCATGTCCGGATTCTAAATGATAAATTATATCCGTTAGATCAGTAACATAATTTGAATAATCTAATTGGACCTCAATCGAATTCATGCCGAGCTGACGAGAAAGGGAGGCAGCAATAGGATACTCATCGAAACCGTGACCGGGAAAGCTTGCAGTATATGTATTGAACCCTACCGCCTGTTCATTATATATTTGGCAAGCTATCGAAGCAGAATCAACGCCACCGGAAAGTGTGAGCCCAACTGGCACATCACTTCTTAGTCTTAATTCAACAGCTGTTTTAAACAAATGCCGGTACTGCTCTTTGGCAGTTTCGTAGTCAATTTGCAACTCCTCTGTAGGATACTCCCAATATCTATCGAATTTGTGGCTGTCCCTACAAACAATCAAATTGTGAGCCGGTGGTAACCGGTAAACATCCTCGAACCAGGTTTCTTTCGACTGAGCTCCGATTGTCTCACGGCAGTATCTGGAAATTGCCCCATAATTGACGCGCCTAAACGCTTTAGAATCAAAGGCGATCATTGATTTAATTTCGGATGCAAACACAAAGCGGCCGTCCTTGAAAGAGTAGTTAAATGGTTTAATTCCAAATCTATCCCGGGAGCAAAAAAGTGAATCGTCGTTTGCATCGTAAATAGCAAATGCCCACATACCATTAAAGCGTTTAACGCACTCCGGTCCCCAATGTAGGTAAGCTACGAGTATAACCTCTGTGTCAGACGCTGTTCTAAATGAATGTCCAGCCTGTAATAATTCCGACTTTAACTCTTTATAATTAAATATTTCTCCATTGTATGTGATCGAAAGGTGCTCGTATTTGAAAGGTTGATTACTTTCTACATGGAGATCTATAATAGATAATCGCCGATGACCTAAACAAAGTTGATCATCCCAAAATTGGATACCCTCAGCATCAGGGCCGCGGTGGGCAATTGCATCTATAGCACGTTTAGCTGCAAAACGATCAATCCGCTTGGATGCTGATTGATTAAATACACCAAAGATTCCACACATTTATATTAGGTTAGTATTTAGAAATTTGAAACTTCAGATGAACTGGATTTTACACCTACAATAGGTTGCTAGTTTGAAAGTTTTATGTACATAGGAGCACCCTTCCAAGGCAGGTGTAACCAACATCTTTTGCCGTAGCACACTGAGGTTGATGCTTCCATTCATTTATTCAAAAATGGTAATAGTTTTGTGAATTGGTACTCACGCCGGTATTCCTCAAGTTTCTCCGGCTTAACCGTAAATGAGCTATTAACAATAGCTTCCAAAATCTTAGCGGTATTGACTTCATTGGGTATTGATATTCCAACCTCCAATGACTGGATCATATCGTTCATTTCCTGTGATGCACGAAAGCAAATAGGAATTACGCCTGCTGCAAGATAATCATAGAATTTTTGCGCCACACGTCCGCCTCCTTCACTATTTACCGGTAAATATATAAACCCAAATTTATAGTTGCTTAGTACTTTGGAAACAACATCCGGTTCTACCTTGCCTTTGTAGTTTATATACGCTGATTGATCCATGTGATCATCATATTCTCCATAGAAATCACACTGAAAGGAAATACCATGCTCAGTATGTATGTCCCTCAAAAATGTTGATACTGCAACGGTAGCTTGACCAGCTGTCGTACCCCCAGTATATATAAATGAAGTTGAACGTTCTTCAAATATACTTTCACTTAAATTGTCAAAGCCATTTCGGATAAATATAGATTTATCTTTAATACTCGGAAATAAACTCCGATTATGACTGAGATCCCAAGATGTATTGAGCACTACCAAATCCGCCACGTCGAAGTAACGCCGCTCGATGATTGGATCTACAAACCTCTTTGTTAAAGGAGGGGCATAGAGGGTATTTTTGGTCCATAAATCACGAAAATCGACTATCCATTCAATGTTAGGAAGCCATCGCTTGAGCCAAAGTCCTACTAATCCAAGACTATGTGGAGGTAGCGATGTGATGACTACTCCTGGACGGTTACCAATTTGCTGACGTAAGCTTCTCGCTACTCTCAATGACCAAAATAGCAAACGGTCCGGTGGTAAGGCACGAGTTAGAGAATTTATTAGGCTCAGTCCTTTCCACTCAGGAATCACCATTTCTTCACCTGTATCTGAAGTTGGCGTTATTAAATGAGCATTGTATCCTTGAGCAGATAGAAATTTATATAACTTATAAGGCCTAATCCCTCCAACAAATGATTTCTTGTCACGATAAGTTAAATACGAAACAATATAAATTGGTTTAGCATTCTTCATTGGCTAACTTAAATGATTGTAAAATGAGTAGGTATAGAACTATAAATCTTAAAAGGCGTGTACACCTTTAACCTTGAATTACAGTGCTGAACCTGTTTGAACCATGCATATGGTGATTAATAGGTCGTTTCACAAATTTACCCTGAAGTAGGGCTTTCTTAAAGTTGTCCTTATTTTCGAAATGGTATTATGGTAAGGTGTACTGCCATACGACATCCATATTCAAACAAGGTACTTTGGCGAGCTACCATCCGTATATTGTTGAAATAAGATTTCCTAATTAACAACTCTATTGTCGCTGTCAAACAGGTAAACAAGACTTCAATTTAGTATTTAAAACACGGAACAATCTGCCTCTTCAAAAACCGAAAGAAAGTAAAGAAACTTTAGATTACAAAGACTTCTTTAATTTTTGCGATTATTCGTTCAACCGCATTACCATCGCCATATGGGTTGTTCGCTTTGCTCATATCTTTATATAGTGAACTGGAGCACATGAGATCATTGATTCCATTTACAATAGCTTTGTGGTCGGCCCCAACTAATTTGACCGTTCCTGCATCAACTGCCTCAGGACGTTCAGTCGTACTTCTCATAACTAATACTGGTATTCCCAGTGACGGGGCCTCCTCTTGTACTCCCCCCGAGTCTGTGAGTATTGCCCAACTCAGCTTCATTGCATACACAAAATCTGGATAGTCTAATGGTTCCGTCAAATGTATATTTTTGTAATCACAAAGTCGGTCATGCACAGGTTTTTGGACATTTGGATTTAAATGTACGGGGTAGACCAAATATAAATCTGGATAGGTTTGTGCAATTTCCGCAAGAGCATTACAGATGTTTACGATTCCATCACCAAAGTTTTCTCGTCGGTGACCAGTTACGAGGAGGATTTTATGCCCACTTTGAAAAATTGTTTTTAATTCTTGATCCTTGACAGCACTTGAGAAATTGGTGACTTTTTGGCTGGAATGCCGTAATGAATCAATTACTGTATTTCCCGTCAACGAGATACAATCTGGATTAATTCCCTCATTCAAGAGATTGTTTCGATTACGTTCCGTAGGAGCAAAATGGAAATTAGCGAGGCGGCCAACCAGCACGCGATTGGCTTCCTCGGGGAATGGACTCTGCAGGTTTCCAGTACGAAGTCCGGCTTCGACATGTCCTACCTTGATTCCTGCGTAAAAGCCACTTAAAGCTCCAGCAAGACAGGTTGAAGTATCTCCATGGACTAAAATTAAATCAGGGCGATATATTTTATATAAATCTCTCAAACCGGTTAGAACCCGGGCAGTAATATCCGTTAAATCCTGACCTGGCTTCATTACATCAAGATCGAAGTCCGGAGTAATTTCGAAGAAATCAAGTACTTGATCAAGCATTTCGCGATGCTGAGCTGTAACACAAAGTCGGTGCTCAAAACTTTTAACCGTGTCCAATGCCTTTACCAACATGGCCATTTTAATGGCCTCAGGGCGGGTTCCAATAATGGTAAGTATTCGTATCATTAAATAATTCCTTTTAAAATTTCGTTCCAGACTTTATTCGCAAGATTGGAGTAATCACCATTCTGTAAGAAAAAGCGATTTGACATATCAACGCCATTTGAATAGTTGACTTCTATTAACAAATTATTTAGTGCAGTTGCGATTTCATCCGCCGATTCGGGATTCACAACATTTACGGCAAATGGAAATTTCACAGATAGAGCCTTAAACATTGGGAAGTCCGGCAAGATTTGAGGGATTCCAAATTTTGAAAATTCGTAAAGTCGATTAGGCGCAGCATAAACCTGGTTCAGGCTTGTTGGTCGATAAAGACCAATGCCGATGTCCGCATATCTAATTATTTCAAGATGCATGGGAGCGGGAAGAGACGCTATAATGTGGACTCTTTCGCTTACACCGAGTTGCAGTGCTAAAGTGTTGACTTTACCCAGTTCCGCAGGATCGGCCTTTGCTCCAGGCATAATTATGAGATGCAGTTCATTGCTAGAAAGTGTTAGACTTTCAATTATTTCTGCTAGACATCTTCTTTTGAAACTTACAAGACCTTGATACAATAATATCTTTTTGTTATCTCTCTTTAATTCATTAATTATTTCTGGCACAACCGCTGCTTCACCTAATTGCGTATTAGGAATGTTAGGTAATAACAGAGGAAGCTTCCCAAGGTTACCCAAAAAGTATGTAAGCCACAATCTATTCTCCTCAGGTATTAGACAAAAGTCTGCATCTCTACACAAATGAAGTTTAGATAGATCTAATTCATGAAATTGGTAAACTATTATACCTTTAAAGTTAATCAATTTAACAATTTGCTTCAAAAAATTAAAATCCCAGATACCTATGAATATTATATCTACCTCTCGTTTGTTTTTAAGCAGATATTTATAAAAGTGGTAATATGATCTGACTTTAGCTATTAATCTATCAATGAATATTGAAGGATAAGGTGTTTTTGAAATGTTTCGCACCTTGACACTTTCAGAAAAACTGCTTTCGTTAGAGTGATATGATAGCACCACTACCTCAGTGTTATCCTGAGCAGAAAGGTAATTCAAAAAGGTTGCGGATGGAGGAAAGTATTTTAAGTCGGTTATTGAGGGGGCGAGAATTCTTAATTTTTTCCTGTGCATCTTGTATCTACGTTTTTAGTATTTATCTTCAATTACATTCATGTGGCTTTTCTCACAATACTATTGCAACAAAGCTAGAGAAGGAATCAGCAATGATCACGTAGGATGTTGTAATCTTTGAAGGGAACAATCCTTTAGAAGGTACATCTACTTGCATAAGTAATAGGAGTTGTGACAAATGTTTAGTTAATATGATTGTCGGCACCAAATTTCCGCCTAAATTTTTAAAGTATCTTTACTTTTCCAAAAGGCGGTGTAATAAGTAAAATCGAAACTTTACTTAACAAGTATGTTCCTAATTTTCGCGCCTAGACTGAAAAAATAGATTCAATCATGTATCAAATACGCTAAATATGTCGTATCGAACGGAATTACGCAGTCTTCTTACGCTGAATTTCCGAACCATTGGTGGGGCATCATATCATTTCGCCCAAAACACTTCATGAGGAGTATGCCAATCAATTCAAGTAACTTACCAAATAAAACAAACTCTAAATCCTATTGATCATTCAAATAGGATATGTGAATTAACATAGTTGGTTAGTTTCCAGAACTACAACAAAGCGGCCTTATTTACCTTTTGTCTTCGATTCTGATATCCGTTAGAAAGGGTTTTTTATGAATTATTGCATCTATAATGTATTCGAAGTGCGGGATTTCGAATAGCTCCTTGATGTTGTCAAAGTTAAATGAACGAACATCAGTATATGTGATTTCATCAAATATTTCGAATGGTATTTGATACCTTTCAAACAATAGATGGGCATAACGCTTTGATAAAGCCATTAACTTATTCTTGTCAGGTTGTTTTGGGGAGTATGAAGAAAGCAAATTAAAGTACTCCTCTTTAGAATTTACATCAATAGTAAATCCCTTACCTCGATAATGGGTTCTAGACACGACTGCACACGGTATTCCAAGTAATGGCAATTCCATACCTGCCGTTGTTGTATGCACAAGCCCCATCGATGTTATTTCATAAATGGACCAGCTGTTAACATTTTCCTGGGGTTCAATGATAACGATATTAGCAGGTATATATTCAAAGCGTTCATTTATCAACTCACTGAATGGCTGGTTGGTACCTATGACCACCTCAGCCGGATGGATTTTTACGATTAACTGTATGTGAGGTTTATCTAAAAAGTATTCAATTGTTTCAAACACCCAATTTATAGGATTATCAAAAACGATTTCTCGTTGCGCAGAGGCCGCATCCCACAATACATTAGTAAATAGTGAAAAGACAGGTAGGAGTGGATCCAATCCAAATCTATTAAAGGTTTGTTGTTTGGATTCCTTCTCACCAAAGTTATATACTAATACATCATCTTCATGTTTAACCCGGGATGCTAAATATTTATCTATTTTTTGGTGCTGGGCTACTGTCAATTCTTCTCCTCTTACTCTTTCCCATTCTTCGCTAACATCCCACCAATCTGCAGTGGAATTCCAATTAAACTTCTCCGTCTTTTTTCTTTTGGTTTTGCTGTACGTAACTATTGGGATGTTGTGTTTATTTAATATTTCAAAAGGTGGGCCCCATGTCGAGTATATTCCATGATTTAAAATAATACGATCAGGATTTAATGACAGCAGATAGCTTCCAAGCTGAGATGTATACGCTACCGATGTTTTGATGAGATCTCTTTTTGACTCAATATTTGGCAGTGATTCAGATATTACTCCGACCCGGTAATGCTTTAAAATACTAGCATCTACTATTGATTGAAATTCAGTTACATCAACTTCAGCTTCTTTATCCACTACGTCAGAGAGATAGATCACTTTCAATCCCGCAGCGTCGAAATACCTCTTCCCAAATAAATATCCTCTAGCACTAATAATGTCCCAACGGTTTTCTTCCCCGTTTCTTTTCGCCTCCGTTATTGGCAGGCACATATCGTCCAGTACCATACTCACATTGTGACCGCGCTGGATCAACCCCCAAGCTAGAGCTATATCAATCATGATATTATGGGTGTAGTTTCCGAGCATTGACAAGAAATATATGTCAAGTTTCTTTTCGGATTGTTTCGTATTAAAAGATCCAGATATATGGCTGGCCTGTGCAATTAGAACGGATTTCCCAAGAAATGACCTTCCAAGTGATTTCCACGAATAACCTAGTTTGTGCCCCAATGTAGCTAACACCGGAAAAATATGTAATTTGATTACATCTTTCCAAGATGAATAGGCGAGTGTAATTTTTTTTGACATATGATGTAAAGATTGTAATAAAAATGATGTTGTTTAAAGGCTAATCGTAAAATACGATACCTGTAGAAAAATTGCATTATTGTCAATCAATATATTTCTCCTTCTTAGGGCTGTAAGAGGCCTTATCATATACAAATCGATAAGGCTAATAGAAGCCTAGTACAACTCACAGATTATTTTATCTAATTAACTCTGGGTATAAAGAGAATAAAAAATTGCGGGTATTTGCTTTATTGTATTCGAATTGTTGGCAGATAAAATTTCTGCCTTAACTGGTCAGCACTTTTTTTTGCATATCTAATATGGTTATGTGTTTGGGATTCTTTAGTCGTCCCTGAAAAAGATACTCAGCGGTTTGGTTTAGGCTTATATCGCTCCCAACGCCATTCTGCGCTGGTGGGCCCTCGGTAGGGTTACTCCATTTAGCCTTTCTACGCAGGTTTCAAAGAAGGCCATCGCCAGCTGGATCAGCTTCAGCATGACCATCACCGGCAGCATTTTCAGCTGATTCAGGCGCTTGACCAGGTTGAAGGCCGCTCCGGCCAGCAGGCAGTTGACGGCATCGCCTAGTTCTCCGCTCAAAAAGTTGCGCCGCATGCGGTGATCATCCTTGAGGTGACCG
>NZ_SRSF01000018.1 GCF_004803465.1 Neolewinella litorea
TCGGTCACCTCAAGGATGATCACCGCATGCGGCGCAACTTTTTGAGCGGAGAACTAGGCGATGCCGTCAACTGCCTGCTGGCCGGAGCGGCCTTCAACCTGGTCAAGCGCCTGAATCAGCTGAAAATGCTGCCGGTGATGGTCATGCTGAAGCTGATCCAGCTGGCGATGGCCTTCTTTGAAACCTGCGTAGAAAGGCTAAATGGAGTAACCCTACCGAGGGCCCACCAGCGCAGAATGGCGTTGGGAGCGATATAAGCCTAAACCAAACCGCTGAGTATCTTTTTCAGGGACGACTAACTATGATAGGAAGTGGCTGAATAACTCTTGTGTTGTCCTGTTGCATTACAGGAGCGGGCATCATACCTACAGCCATTGTGTACGCTACCCTCAAGCCGCAACCACTCTAAAGTAGAAATTCTCATTTGCTTTTTTGTAGGCCTCCGGGGTTTGGTTGCCTAAGCTTTTGTGCGGCCGGTCGTAGTTGTACACCACCGACCAGTCCTGGATCTGTTCGTTGAGCGCTTCCAGAGAGGCGAACTAGTGCTGGTTCAGGCACTCCACGCCCAGGGTCTTATGCAGTCGCTAGATAAGTCCGTGCTGGCTCGGTTTCCCGGGCTGGATGTAGCGGAGCTCCACGGCGCGGTCCTCCGCCCACTGTTATAGGTGGGGTGTGAAAGCAGCCGCCCGTTTCAGGTAATCGCCGGGCCACAGGCCCGACGGCCCAATCCGTGCACCTCGGTGTCTCAGTGGTTTGTTCTGGTGTGTAGCGGTGATCTCCGGGACCCTCGGAGGTCGTGCGGCTGCGCCGGGCGACACTCCGAGGTCCTAGTGGACACCGGCGTGATTTGGGAGATTTTTACCTCCACTACGCTATGGCGTGTGATAGCACCGGCTCGTTCTTATTGCCGACGCCGGGCCACAGGTCCGACGGCCCGCTCCGTGTAGCTCTTTGCCTCGGTGGTTTCCTCCGGCGTATAGCGGTGATGTACGGGACCCTCAGAGGTCGAGCGGCCGCGCCGGGCAACGCTCCGAGGTTCAGAAAGTACCCCCTACCCCACCGCCTCCCAAAGCGCGTACAGCGCCAGCAAGACCTTTAGCAAGAGGGAGATGAACTCCAGCCAGGGTTTCTTCTCGGCCAGTTTGTTGGTTTTTTCGTTGGGGGTGAGGGGATAGGTGACGATCACGACAATGATGTCGCGCAGGCGGTCCGGCTCCTCGGGGGGCGCGGGCAGGCCCTTGCGGCCGGGATTGCCTACATTTCCGGGGTCGGTGCGATCCAGGCCGCTGTCGTTTGGGGTTTTGGTGTTATGGGTTGACATGCTTTGAAATTGAGACGTGTATTTCCCGTAAGCGGCCGTAGAACTTGTCTGGAGCCTGCCGTCCAGTCTGCAAGCGGTGCTATTTCACCCAGGTGGTGTGGATGAAACGGGCAAACCGACGCGCTAGACCGGAAACGCAAATTTCCAACAAGCTCTTACAAAGCTAACCGATCCGGACCACTTTTACAAACAATTTGTTTTAAACACAACAAGTTTGAACGCCCAGAAAGTTTCTTTTTCCAATGCCGCCGGCCAGCAGCTTTCCGCCCGCCTGGAGCTGCCCGTGAACCGCCATCCCTACGCCTTCGCGCTGTTTGCCCATTGCTTCACCTGCGGGCAGACACTGACGGCCATCCACGACATCAGCCGGGAGCTCAACCTCCAGGGCATCGGCGTGCTGCGCTTCGACTTCACGGGTATCGGGGAGAGCGAAGGTGACTTCGTCGACACCACCTTCGCCACCAACATCAGCGACCTGGAGGCCGCCGCCGCCTGGTTGGCGGAGCACCACACGGCCCCCGCCCTGCTGGTGGGCCACAGCCTGGGGGGCGCCGCGGTGCTCTGCGCGGCCGCCCGCATTCCGTCGGTGCGGGCCGTGGCCACCATAGGGTCTCCCTTCGCCCCCGACCACGTCTCCCGTCACTTCGCCGAGCAGCTGGACGACATCCGCGCGGAGGGCCACGCCACGGTCGACATCGGCGGCCGCCCCTTCCGCATCTCCCGACAGTTCGTAGAAGATCTCGGGCAGCACCGGCTGGAAGAAAACATCGCCGAAATGGACGCGGCCCTGCTGATCCTCCACTCGCCCCAGGACCGCACCGTGTCCATCGATGAGGCCGCCAAACTCTACCGGGCGGCCCGCTACCCCAAGAGCTTCGTGAGCCTGGACGGGGCTGATCATCTGCTGTCCGACCCAGCCGACAGCCACTACGCCGGACAGGTGATCGCCGGCTGGTCGAAGCGCTACCTGCCGGTACCCGCCGAAGACCCCCTGCGCAGCGACCACAACGTGGCCGTCCGGCTGGGCGCCGAGGGCTACACCACCGAGATTATGGTCCGCCAGCACCAGCTCACGGCCGACGAGCCGGAGAAGGTAGGCGGCAACGACTTCGGCCCCGGCCCCTACGAGCTCGTCAGCGCCGGACTGGGGGCCTGTACGGCCATGACGATACAGATGTACGCCCGCCGGAAAAAGTGGATAGTAGAGGAAGTGCAGGTGCACCTTAATCACCGAAAGGACTACGCCACCGACCTGATGGTGGCGGATACCAAGGCCCCCAAGATCGACCGCTTCGAGCGGGTCATCATCCTAAAGGGTGACCTCACCGCGGAACAAAAGGCCCGGCTGCTCGAGATCGCCGACCGCTGCCCCGTCCACCGCACCCTCCACGAGACGGTGGAGATCACGACGGTATTGGGCGAGGAGTAGGTTTTACTTTCCGCTTACGGCTTCCAGGTACCCCGCCACGTAGGTGAAGGGGGCGTTCCAGTTCAGACAGATCTCATTGCTGGCGTAGCTCGGCGTCTGGTCGGCCCAGCTCTGCATGGGGGCGGCGCCGGGTTTGTATTTGGTGTCGGCGCGGTCTTGCTGGGCGGTATTCGGGCCGCCGGAGAGCAGTCCGGGCACCGGGGCATCGATGCCGTCGGCCGCGCTCGGCCGGTGGTGGATGAACTGGGGCGAACGCGTGCCGAAGCCGGTTAGGTAACAAACGCCGTTGGGGTTGTGGCCCAGCAGGTAGTTCATGGCGTCGCGCATGGCGTTGACGTACGCGGAACGGGGGTTCTGCCGGTGGGCGGCGGCGATCAGCATCGCGGCGTTGGCCACGTCGGAATTGCTGCCCCAGCCAAAGGCCGCGACGGGCTGAAAGTAGGCCGATGAATCGGTGAGGTCCACCAGGCTGTCGGCCAGGGTGATCACCTGCTCCCGTACCGCGGAATAGAACTCCCGGGGCACCCGGTCGGGGTGGCGCAGCAGGGTGAAGGCGGCCAGGTTGGCCATGTAGGACGTCCAGCCCACGCCGGGGCCGAATCGCACGCGGGGCGGGTGGGCCTGCAGGTCGTTGTAGAACTCTTGCTCCCCGGTGGTGGCGAACAGTTCGGCGGCGGCCCAGGCGCGCTCGTCGTCGGCGTTCCCGTCGCCGTACTCGCCGGTGCTCACGTCTTCGGGGTTGACGAAGAAGGCGCCGGTATTGGCCGTGCTCCAGGCCCAGGCGCGGCGGGCGGCCGCGAGCAGGCGGTCGGCGTAGGCGGGATCGTAGTTGCGGTAGACGCGGGCGGCCTGGGCGGCGGCGGCCGCGAAGTCGAAGGTGGCCGTGGTGCTCTTGCCTACGGCGAAGCGGGTCTTGGTCGCCGCCTCGGGCATCACCATGCCGGCAAATTTCAGGGTGGTAAGCTTGTGGAATAATCCTCCGTCGTCGTCCTGCATGGTCAGCAGCCAGTCGAGCTCGTACTTGATCTCGTCGAGGTAGTCGCTCTTGCCGTTGCCGCTTTCGGGGATGTTGAGGCTGCTGTCGGGGGCCGGGTCGCCCACGTCCTCGTAGAGGGCCAGCAGTTGTCCGACGGGGAAGGCGCCGTTGACCACGTACTTGTTGTAGTCGCCGGCGTCGTACCAGCCGCCCGGACTGCTGAAGGTACCCGGCGCGTGGCCGGTTGAGGGGTGGTACTGTACGAGGGTGTCCGGGTGGCCCGCCGCCCGCGCGTATTCCCCGGCGTAAGTGGCGGGAAGCGCCTGCCCTGCCCGCTGGTAGTACAGTCCGCGCACCGATCCGACGAAGGCGTCGTGCAATACGTCATCCGCCACCCGGAAGGGGTAGGAATAGCCCACGCCGGGAATGAAGATGCGGTACTCCCCTACCGGCAGGGGCTCGGTCTGGGTGGGCCGGGCCACTACGCCCGCCAGGGCCGTCCAGTCGAGGGTATCGCCCAGGATGCCCTCCCGCACGGTGGAATCGCCGTCCAGGGTAGTCACGAAGAAGGTGGTAGCCGGGCCCGGGCCCAGGGGGTCGGCCCCGGCCGCGGTATCGGCGTAGGTGAAGCGGATCGGCTGATCGGGGTAGTAGCCTACCTGGTTGAGCTGAATGACGGGCGTGGCGGAATCGGCGTAAACCGGCACCTCGGCGGCGGGCTCGTCGCCGCAGGAAAGAAGCAGTAGCAGCAGGGAAAGAAAGCAAAGGAAGTACGGCATACGCTGGCGATCTGGGACCGGGGAAAAACGGACCGGCCAGGGGAAGGTCCGTATATTTTCCGGATGCTGAAACACTTACTGCCCCTTTGTGCGCTGCTGTGCTGCGCCTGCAACGGAAAACTGGTGCCGCCGGCACCGACGGCCGGGGCCGAGTACCCGCATATCGTCCTGATCTTCACCGATGATATGGGCTACGCCGATATCGGAGCCTACGGCGGCGACCACGTCAGCACCCCCCACCTCGACCGGCTGGCGGAGGAGGGGGTGCGGTTCACCGACTTCCGGGTGGCGCAGGCCGTCTGTACCGCCAGCCGGGCCGCCCTGCTCACCGGCTGCTACCCCAACCGGGTAGGGCTGCGGGGCGCCCTGGACCACACCGCGAAGGCCGGACTCGCCCCCGAAGAAACTACCCTCGCCGAAGTGCTGAAAAGCCGCGGCTACCGTACCGCCATGGTGGGCAAGTGGCACCTGGGGCACCGCCCGCCCTACCTGCCCACCGATCAGGGCTTCGACAGCTACCTGGGCATTCCCTACAGCCACGACATGTGGGCCGGCCACCCCGAGGCCTGGGCCCAGCGCTACTTCCCCGCGCGGGTGCCGCTGCTGCGGGACAGTCTTCTGCAGGACAGCCTTTCCGACTTCACCCACCTCAACCGGATGTACAATGAGGAGGCCGTCCGCCGCATCACCGACCACGACACCGCCAGCGGCCCCCTCTTCATGTACCTGGCCCACTCCCTGCCGCACGTGCCGCTGGCCGAAGATCCCGACTACCTGACGCCCACCGGCCAGGGGCTGTACGCCGACGTGATCGCCGAGATCGACGCCGGTGTAGGCGAGATCCGCCGCGCCCTGGCGGAACGGGGCATGGCCGAAAATACCCTCATTCTCTTCTCCAGCGACAACGGCCCTTGGCTCAGCTACGGCGACCACGCGGGCCGCACGCCCTTCCGTGAGGGCAAGGCCACGAGCTTCGAAGGCGGCGTCAGGGTACCCCTGATCACCCACTGGCCCGGCCATACGGCGGCCGGCACCGTGAGCCGGGCCAATCTCATGACCACCGACCTGCTGCCCAGTCTGGCGCGCCTGGTGCGGGCACCCCTGCCCAAGCGCACCCTCGACGGCCACGAACGGCTCAGCGACTTCCTGGGACAAACCGAACGGCCCTCCCCCACCCCCTACGCCATCTACTGGCTCGACGACCTCCAGGCGGTGGTGAGCGCCGACGGCCGCTACAAGCTCCACTTCCCGCACGCGTATTCGACCGTCGGGGAGCAGCCGCCCGCTACCCTTGGGCAACCGGTCAAGTACCAACGCGACTCCATCGGGTTGTCGCTGTTCGACCTGCGGGAAGACCCGGGCGAACGTACCGACGTGGCTGCCGCGCACCCGGAAGTGGTGCAGCGACTGACCGACTTTGCCCGCCGGCTGCGTACCGAACTGGCCGGCACCGGCGGTTGAACCCGGCACCCGCGCGCCGCCGCCCCGCGGAAGCCACGTTTTCTTTGCCCGCCGTGTCCTACCTTTAAAGATTGAGGTTTTGATGCTCAGCATGAAGGAAAAGGAAATGATCGAAGGGTCCCTGCGGGGCGAAGAGCGCTGCCAGCGGGCCCTGTTCGAGCGGTACGCGCCCCTGCTGATGGGCGTCTGCCAACGCTACTGCCGTACCCAGGCGGAGGCGGAGGACGTGCTGCAGGACACCTTCGTGCGCCTCTTTGCCAAACTGAACCGCTACGGATTCCAGGGTTCCTTTGCCGGCTGGGCCCGCCGCCTCTGCGTCAACGTGGCGCTGAAGACCTACCAGCGCAAGCGCTTCAGCCTGGAGCAGACGGGCCTCGACAACATCCCCGAACACGCCGGCGCCCCCACCGCCTACACCGACCTGGGGGAGCAGGAGCTGCTCGACCTCATCCGCCAGCTGCCCGACGGCTACCGCATCGTCTTCAACCTCTACGCCATCGAGGGCTACAGCCACAAGGAGATCGGCGAAAAACTGGGCATCCAGGAGGCCAGCTCCCGCAGTCAGCTCCTCAAGGCCCGCAAGGTCCTGCAACAACAGATCGAACGCCGCCAACGCATTGCCATATGAACCCACTCGACGACCTTTTCCGGGAGGGCCTCGGTGACCGAAAGGCCGACGTGCCCGCCGATCTCTGGCAAAAGATAGCCGCCCGCAAGGGGGAGGTGCCTTCCGGTGAGGCCCTCGACCAGCTCTTTGCCAGCCGCCTTGCCCAGCGCCGCGCCCCCGTCCCCGCCGGCATGTGGGATCGTATTGCCGCCGCCCGCCGTCGCTCCCCCCGGGGTGCCTACGCCGCGGCCGCCGGCCTCTTGCTGTTGTTGCTGGGCTCCCTCACGTATTTTCTGGGGGCGGGGCCGCAGGTGCCGGGAAACGACCCGCTGGCCGGGTCGGTCGGTACCGCAACGGCATTCCCGCTGGCTCTCCCTTCCGCCTCCGACGACCCATCGGCCTCCTCGGCGGCAGTC
The DNA here is from genome assembly GCF_004803465.1 of Neolewinella litorea. GTDB lineage: Bacteria > Bacteroidota > Bacteroidia > Chitinophagales > Saprospiraceae > Neolewinella > Neolewinella litorea. The sequence goes on from NZ_SRSF01000018.1 coordinate 6,990, forward strand.
GACGCGACGGCACTTTCGGCACCCCCGACGGTCGGTACCGCCGGCGGCCGCACACTCACCGCATACCCTTCGCCCGCACCTGACCCCGCCCGCACCGCCGGCACCTTCCTGGATACCCGTACTTCCGACCGCCCCGCCCCGAGCGAGTGGAAACAGGCCGCACCGCCAACGGCCACGGCCGCCCGCCAAGCGATCGCCGTGCCGCCTCTTTCCGGTAATTCCGAGTGGCAACTGATCGTACCGCCGGCCGCGCTGCCCGAACTGTCGGCCGTGGCCGGCACTCCTTCCTTCCGCCGCAGTGGCGGACAACGTCTGCGCGGTGAGGTGCTCCTCGGGGCCGCCTACGCCCACCAGCGGTTCACCCTGCGGGAGGGGGAAGACCGCTCCCTCCGCGACGCCCGGGAAGTGAGTGAATTTCCGGAACTCAGCTACCAGATCAGCGCGCGGGTGCAGTACCCGCTGGGTCGTCGCGTGACCCTTCTGACCGGACTGACCTACGCCGAAATCCGCAACCAGCTGGAATACGACCTGCCAAGCAACGGCACTATGACCCTGGTGCGCAGCAACAACCACCTGCGCTTGCTGGAGGTACCTGTACTGGCCGGATACGCACTCAGTCGGGGCCGCCTGCGGCTGAACCTGAACGCCGGTCCGGTGGTCAACCTGTTCTCCGCCGTGCGGGGGCAGTACCTGGACCCCACGCGGGCTACGCCCCTGGACCTGGCCGACAGCGGCCACTACCGGAGCAACATCGGGCTGGGCTGGACGGCCTCCCTCACCACTACCTACGGACTGGGGGCGAACCACGCTACCCTGCTGCTGCTGGAGCCCTTCTTCAAGTCGTACCCCCGCTCCTTCACCCTGCCGCACGCCCCGCTCGGCGAACAGTACTGGATGGCCGGACTGCAACTGGGTCTGCGCCGCTCCTTCTGAGCGGGGCGCTGATCCCTGCCTCAGGTTTCGTACATTTAGCGCCATAAGATTTGCCCATGCCCGTTGCCGTGCCCTCCCGCTCCTTCCCGCCTTCCGACAAGTCAGACTGGCTCGATCGCGTGGCCAAGGAACTGAAGAACGACCTGAGCCAGCTCGACACCGAAGTGAACGAGCGGATCCGGCTCTCCCCGCTGTACACCGCCGAGGAAGTGACCGCGCGTCCGCCGCTGGCCCGCCCCGCCGGCTGGTCGATCGGGGCCTACCTCAACGCCGGCAGTAACGACGAGATCCACGCTTCCGCCCTGGCTGCCCTCGAGCAGGGGGCCGAAGCACTGCTCTTCCGCCTCTTCCACCAGCCGGACCCCGAGGAAATGGCCCAACTGCTGGAGGGCGTCCGCCTGGACATGGTCTCCCTCCACTGCGCCCTGCGCTACCCCGGTCAGGACCCCGCCGAACTCTTTCGCGACCTGGTCAAGTACCTGCGCCGCCAGGGCTACGATTTGAGCCAGATCGAGGGATCGGTCGACTTCGACCCCCTGCTCGACTGGAGCGAACCGCCCTTCCCCCCGCTGATCCGGCTGCTGGACTTCGTGAGCCAGTGGATGCCCAAATTCAAGGTACTGCAGGTCAACGCCGCCGGTTTTAATAACGGTCCTTCCTCGGCCGACAGCGAGCTGGCCCTGGCCATCGCCAAGGGTGCCGAATACCTGCAGCAGGTGCGCGACCGCGGCTACCCGGCCGAGATCGTCAACGATCACCTGCAGTTCGCCTTCACGGTGGGCACCTCCTACTACGTCGACATCGCCAAGCTGCGCGCCCTGCGTATCCTGTGGGCCAACGTGCTCAAGGGCTTCGGCATCGAGGACGCGCCGCCGGTCTTCATCGCCGCCCACAGCGACGTAGGCACCCTGACCGACGACCGCGACCACAACCTGCTCAAGCTTACCACGCAGGCGCTATCGGCCGTCACCGGCGGAGCCGACCAGCTCTTCCTGGCACCCGCCGAGGGCGGCGAACGCCCGCCGACCGAGTTCGGCCACCGCATGGCCCTCAACGTGCAGCACCTCCTCCGCCTGGAAGCCAGCCTGGACCGGTACGCCGACCCCGCCGCCGGCAGCTACTACCTCGAAAAGCTCACCGAAGAACTCGTGAACGCCGCCTGGGAACGCTTCCTGGTGATCGAGAAGCAAGGGGGATTTGGGTTGGCTAGTGAGGTTTAGCGTGAAGACGGCTTGGGCTATTATGCTGCATTCCGTTCCTGTCTCACAGGCAGCTTGCCGACTCAAGTTGGCGCTACGGGTAGCGACGGCTTTGAGCCGTCATGCTGCTAGAAAAACCGGTGAGCCCATGCGCCGCGTGGGGCTAACTGTCACGTACCTGTAGTACACCCACTCCACCCGGCGGGTGGAGGTTCCGGCCGGGCCACAGGCCCGACGACCCGGTGCGCGTAGCGACGGCTTTTAGCCGTCATGCTGCTCCAATACCGGACTGCCCACGCGCCGCGTGGGCCAATTTTACTCTTGCTTGCAAGACCCACTCCACCCGGCGGGTGGAGGTTCCGGCGGGACACAGGCCCGACGGCCCGTTGCACGCGTAGCGACGGCTTTAGCCGTCATGCTGCTAGAAAAATCACCTGCCCACGCACCGTATAGGCCAATCTTTCACGTGCCTGTGCACCTCGCGCAGCTTTGTTCACGCCGGGCCACAGGCCCGACGACCCGTTGTACGCGTAGCGACGGCTTTCAGCCGTCATGCTGCTCTAGTACCGGTTAGCGAATACGCGGCGTGGGCTAATCTTTCACCTGCCAGCGAGACATCTACTCCACCCGGCGGGTGGAGGTTCCGGCCGGGCCGCAGGCCCGACGGCCCAGTGAGTCGGCGCTACGGTTCGCTTACTCATTATCCCCGGCGGGTGAAGGCTCCGGGGCTGGTGCATCCGATAACAGTATGCCCTTCGCCACCACGAATCTCCAAACAGTCTCCCAAATTTTGGCTGACCTTTGCGCAAAACCCGGACCATGCGAGCCAGTCTCCTCCTCCTACTTCTTTCGGTCTTTGTGCAGGAAATCGGGGCGCAAGTATCCGTATCCGGAGCGGTGACCGACGCCGGTGACCGGCCGATCCCCTTCGCTACCGTGACCCTGCTTGCACCCGACAGCACCCTACTGAGCGGCAACCATACCGACGACCAGGGACGCTTTACCCTCACCACCACTTTTCGTGGATCGGCCCTCCTATCCGCCTCCTCAATTGGCTACGCGACGCGGAGTCGGCAGGTGTTCATCGGGGAGAACAACGACACCTACGACATAGGGAAACTTACCCTGGTAGAGTCCTCGCAGACGCTCGCGGAAGTGACCGTCACGGGTGAGCGCGCCACGGTCGGCGCCGCGCTGGACAAGAAGATCTTCGACCTTTCCAGTCAGCAGGCCCAGGGGGGCGGGTCCATCCTCGACGCCATGAAGGCCCTGCCGGGCGTGACCATTACCCAGGAGGGAGAGGTTCAGCTGCGGGGAAGCGACCGCGTGGCGGTACTGGTGGACGGCAAGCAGTCGGCGCTCACGGGCTACGGCAACCAGCGGGGGCTGGGCAGCATCCCGGCGGCCAACATCGAGCGCATCGAGATCATCAACAACCCATCGGCCAGCTACGACGCGGCCGGTATGGCGGGTATCATCAATATCATTTACAAGACCGGTACCGAGCGCGGCCTGAACGGGGAAGCGGGGCTGAGCTTAGCCCTCGGGGAAATCACCACCCGCCGGGAAGACCTGCCCACCGACCTCGGGCGCTACCGCCTGAACCCCCACCTGCAGCCTAACTTCGGCCTCGACTACCGCAACGACAAGCTGCACGCCTGGACGCAGGCCTCGGTGCTCGTGCAGCGCAAACTGCCAAACAACGAATTCACCCAGCGCAACTACTCCGACGGCCGCCGCACGCTCAGCCAGGTACCGGAGAACCGCAGTCAGATCCACTACGTGGCCCGCGCGGGGGTGGATTACGAGCTGAACGAGGCCAATACCCTGAGTGTTTCGGGCATCTACGACTACGAGCACCACATCGATACGGCGCAGATCCCGTTCCTCAATTTGAATACCGGCGAGCGCTATCGCTACTGGCACTGGAAGGAGGACGAAAGCACCGGCTACGTAAACGGCCGCGTCGATTACCGCCACGCCTTCGCCCAGCCGGGCCACCAAGTGGAACTGGCGGCGCAGTTCACCCAAGGCAAGGAAGACGAACAGTACTTCCTCAACGACAGTACCCGCTACCGGCGGGCGCAAGACACTTCCCACCTGATCGCCATCGAGAACACCACCGCCTTTAACCTGGACTACGTCAGGCCCCTCGCCGCCGGCCGCCTGGAACTGGGCAGCCAGCTGCGCTACCGTTCCCTGCCCGTCACCTACGAGATCGCACAGGGGGTACGCAGCATTATCTACCCCGGACTGGGAGAGGAATCCAAGTGGACGGAGGACCTTTACGCCGGCTACGCCAACTACGTTTACGAAAGCCCCCGCTTCGAAGCCGAGGCCGGCCTGCGCGTGGAGCAGACCGCGGTTACCTACACCCTCGATCCGGAAAACATCTACTACGCCCGCGACGACGCCTACGACTACTTCAAGCTCTACCCCAACGTACGGCTGACCCTCAAGGCCGACGAGCGCAACCGCATTTCGCTGTTCTTCAACCGGCGCGTGGACCGGCCGGGAGAACAGGAACTGCGTGCCTTTGCCAAGTACGACGATCCCGAACTGCTCAAGGTGGGCAATCCTTACCTGCGGCCCCAGTTCACCCATACCGTCGAGGCAGCTTACCGTCGGCTCTGGGAGACCGGCTCGCTGTTCGCGGCCGTTTATACCCGCGCCAGTCAGGACGCCTTCCAGCGGATCTTCAGCATCGACGACAGCAATCCGGACTACGACATCGTCAACCGCATCTACCAAAACACCGGGCGCGCCACCAATCGGGGGGTCGAACTCCTGTGGAGCCAGGAGGTAGGCGACTGGTGGAAGTACAGCGCGGGCGTCAACGTCTACCGCATCGGCATCGAAGCCTATACCGGAACCCTGCTCTTCCCTACCGTGCGCCCCTTTACCCTGGCCGCGTCGACGGAAAACAGCTTCGACCTGAAGTTCAACAACCAGTTCACGCTGCCCGGTAACTGGCAGGCGCAGTTGACGGCGGTCTACCTGGCCCCCCGCAACATCCCCCAGGGCCGGGAACTGAGCCGGTCGTCGGTCGACCTGGCGCTCAGCCGGCCTGTTTTTGCCGGACGGGGCGAAGCCGTATTGTCGGCGACGGATATTTTCAATGACTTCGGCCTGCGTCAGGAGATCGACGGGGAAGGATTTACGGCCCGCTACGAGAACCTCTATGAAAGCCAGGTGGTCCGCGCGGGCGTTACCTATAAATGGTAGGACGGGGGACGAATACCGGCAGCCCCCGGCTCCACCGACCGCGCCTTGCACCTGCGCGCCGCCGCCCCCCCCCCCCCCGGCCGCAGAATGCCTCCAAAATCCGTACCGACCTTGCCGCTATAAAGATGCTGCTGATCGGAGACGGGCCGGTGTACGCGTAGCGACGGCTTTCAGCCGTCATGCTGCTCCAAATACCGGACAGCCCACGCGCCGCGTGGGCCAAGCTGACACTTGCCTGCAGGACTTTTACTCCACCCGGCGGGTGGAGGTTCCGGCCGGGCCACAGGCCCGACGGCCCGGTTTGACTACTTAAAATCGTTTACCTCCAGCCAGTGGATAAACGCGTCAAACCAGCGGTTGCTGGTGCGGTCGGGATTGCCGAGCCCGAAGCCGTGGCCACCGTTCTGGTAGAGGTGGAACTCTACGGGCACCTTCGCATCGAACCACGATTTGATGAGTCCGAACTGACCGCCGAAAAGAAAATCGTCGGAAGCGATGGCGACGAACATCGGGGGGGCGTCTGCGGGCACTTCCACCGGACCCATCCCGCCGTAAATGGGGCCAATGAAGGCCAGGTCCATCGTTTGGGAGTTCAGGGTGGAATGCATCGTCAGGCCGGCACCGGCACTGAAACCGATCATCCCGATACGGTCGGTATTTACGCCCCACTCGTCGGCGCGTTCAACGATCATGGCGTAAGCCGCCTCAGCGTCTTCCAGTTGGTTGGACAGGTCCCGCTGGGGGCGGCGGGGCGCGGGTGCCGCATCTCCCGTAGAAGCGGGGGCCGGCGGCCGGGGGCGCTCCATGAAGGCGGTGAAGTCCTCGAGACGCTCCGCCGTCGGGTGCAGGCGGTACTTGAGGACGAAGGCCGCAATTCCCTGGTCGGCCAGTGCCTCGGCCACTTCCCAGCCCTCGTTGCCCATTGACAACCACATAAATCCGCCGCCGGGGGCCACGATCACGGCCGTCCCGTTGGCCTTGTCGGGATCGGGCAGAAGGGGCGTCAGCGTAGCCTCCGTAATGTTGCGGGCCATGGGATCGCCCCACTGCCGGAACCAGGACTCACTCGCCGGCTGGTCGTCTACCCCACCCGTGTTCAGGGGGATGGCGTTGGGCTCGTCGGGCGCGTCGAGGGGGTAGATGGTGCCGTCCTGCGCCATCGCCGCCGTGGTCAGCAGGAGTGAGAATACGAGTAAGGCCGCACGGGCCGGGAATGGTTGGGTATTGAGCATGCCAAAAGTGTGAATAGTACACTTAAATGTACCGATTTTTCAATTGCCTGACCGACCTAATTGTAAATCGTTTTCTACCGTTTTCGGAAATGGCGGTAGTTGTATGTGCCCTCCGGTTTTACCTTGGATACCTGGTCGGGCGGGGGGCAACACTGATCCCCGCGGCTTTCCCGACCGCGCCGCCCCCCTGCGGGACTGGCACGCTGCAAACTCCTGAAAACAGGTGGCTCACTGTGGCGCTTAATCTCACGCCGGGCCACAGGCCCGACGGCCCGTTGTACGCGTAGCGACGGCTTTCAGCCGTCATGCTGCCAGAAAATCCCCTGCCCATGCACCGCATGGGCAAAAAATACGAGTGCCTACTTGCTCCCAATACAGCACGGTATTACACGCCGGGCCACAGGCCCGACGGCCCAGTGTACGCGTAGCGACGGCTTGAGCCGTCTTGCTGCTCCAATCCGGACAGCCAACGCGCCGCGTGGGCCAAGCTTACATTTGCCGGCGAGATATCTACTCCACCCGGCGGGTGGAGGTTCCGGCCGGGCCCCATTGCAACACGGTATCTCACGCCGGGCCGCAGGCCCGACGGCCCGGTGCACGCGTAGCGACGGCTTTCAGCCGTCATGCTGCCAGAAAATCCCCTGCCCATGCACCGCATGGGCAAAAAATACGAGTGCCTACTTGCCCCCAATACAGCACGGTATTACACGCCGGGTTACAGGCCCGACGGCCCGGTGTACGCGTAGCGACGGCTTTCAGCCGTCATGCTGCTCCAAACACCGGACTGCCCATGCGCCGCGTGGGCCAAATTGACACTTACTTGCAGGACCCTTACTCCACCCGCGGGTGGGGGTCACGTCGGGCCGCAGGCCCGAAGGCCCGATGTACGCGTACCGATGGCTTCAGCCGCCAAGCTGGATTCCGTTACTGTCTCACAGGCAGCTTGCCGACTCAAGTCGGCGCTACGCGTAGCGACGGCTTTCAGCCGTCATGCTGCTAGAAAAACCACCTGCCCACGCGCCGCGTGGGCCAAACTGACACTTGCCTGCAGGACCCTTACTCCACCCGGCGGGTGGAGGTTCCGCCGGGCCCCCAGGCCCGACTACCGGTAGGACCCCACTGTGTGCCCAGTGCAGCGGCGCACCCGCGAGGGTTCGTGTCCCTTACCCGACTTGCTCCAAACTCAATGGAGTACCTCCAATCCTAGTTTGTGGACGCTGCACCCGATCCATCATCGTGCTCCGGTGGCTGCCGCGAGTCGAGGAAAGAAAGATCTAATCCGCTACCTTAGGCCCAAATCCAGGCAATCCCTTACGCTACTATGCCCGTTACCCATGAATTCTGGGGCCAAGCCCCCGCCGGCCCCGTCACCCGCTACATGCTCACCAATGCCGGAGGCAACGCTGTGGCCGTCCTCAACTACGGGGGCATTATACAGTCCATCGTCATGGACGGCGTTGAGCTGGTGCTGGGCTGCGACGACCTGCAGGGCTACCTCGAACCCAACCCCAGCTACGGGGCTATTGTAGGTCGCTACGCCAACCGCATCGCGGACGCCCGCTTCACCCTCGACGGCACCACCTACGAACTGGTAGCCAACGAGAACGGCAACCAACTGCACGGGGGGCCCGAAGGATTTAACGGCAAACTGTGGGAGGCCGAACCCTTCACCACGGACACCGCCGCCGGCGTGAAACTGCACCGCCGCAGTCCCGACGGCGAAATGGGCTACCCAGGCAACCTCGACGTGACGGTCACCTACACCTGGAACGACGACAACGAACTGCGGATGGACTACGCGGCCACTACCGACAGCGATACGGTGCTCAACCTCACCAACCACACCTACTTCAATATCGGGGGCACCGACACCGTATTGAATCAGGTGGTACAAATCCACGCCGACCGCTTCACCCCGGTGGACGAGCGGCAGCTCCCAACGGGCGAACTGCCCATAGTGGACGGTACGCCCTTCGACTTCCGCGCGGGCAAACCTCTTGGCCGGGACATCGACGCCGCGCACCCCCAGGTGCGGGCCGCCAATGGGTTCGACCACAACTTCGTGATCCGCGGATCCGACGGCAGTCTGCGGGAATGTGCCGTGGTGACCGACCCCGCCTCCGGCCGGAAGCTGCGCTGCCTGACCACCGAACCGGGCGTACAGCTCTTCACCACCAACTTCCCCACCGGCAAGTACCGGATGCGGGGCGGGGCCCCTACCCCGACCTACGGCGGGCTTTGTCTGGAAACCCAGCACTTCCCCGACGCGCCCAATCAGGAGAACTTTGACACCCCGCTGCTAAAAGCGGGCGAAACCTTCAACTCCACGACCGTATATTGCTTTGAATAGATAGTGCCAACCCGACGCCGCTATGACCCGAGAACTCAAGCACGTTGTCATCTATGGTGCCTTCGGCCTGCTGCTGGGGACCAAGATCGTAGAGGTGTTGCTGACCCGCACCGACACCGGCATCATGGACTGGTGGCTGCTGCTGATCGGACTGGGGGCTGCCCTGGTGCATTATCTCCCCACCCGCGACAAGACCGACGAGGATGACCCGCGTAAGCAATCCGCCGAACCCGAGGAGGAAGACCACGATACCCTGGTGCTCCGTGATCATCCCGACCTTGAACGAAGCGGAGAACCTCGGCGCCACCCTGCGCCGGCTGAAGGAACAACCATCGGCCCTTACCTATGAGGTCATCGTTTCCGACGGTGGCAGTACGGACGGAACCCCCGACCTGGCGCGCCGCCTCGGCGCCCGGGTAATCACCGGCACCCGCGGCCGCGCCCGACAGATGAATGCGGGAGCCCGCTGCGCCGAGGGCGAAACGTTTTATTTTCTACACGCCGACACCCTGCCGCCGCCCGACTGGCTGGAATTGCTCAGTGACGGCACCAACGACCTGCCCGGCAGTTTCCGGCTGCGCTTTGCCGGGCAGGAGCGGTTACCCTGGCTGCGGTGGTACAGTTTCTTTACGCGCTTCGATGTCGACGCCTTCCGTTTCGGCGACCAGTCGCTGTGGGTCACGCGCCGCGACTTCCTGGCCGTGGGTGGATTCCCGGACGACTGGCAACTGCTGGAAGACAATCACATGGTACGGCAGTTGCGGCGACACCGGGGTGGCTTCCGCATCCTGCCGGCCAACGTGGTGACCTCACCGCGCAAGTATCAACGCTACGGCTTCGTGTATACCCAGCTGGTCTATACCCTGCTGTACTCCCTGTACCGGCTGGGTACGGGGCAGCGGCGGCTGGGTCGTATATATCGACTACTTCTCGAGTAGCTCCAGGAGTCCGCGCAGGGGGACGGCGGCCTGGTGGGGCCGGTAGTTCAGATCGTAGCGCAGTTCCTGCAGGGCTTTTTCGATGCGGAAGGTATCGAGCAAAACCTCAAGGTCGCGCTCGTCGGCCGGCAGCAGTCGGGTGCCCTCGGTGGCCCGGCGGTAGGAGGTTAGGTATTCGGCGCAGAGATAGCGACTGGCGGTGCGCAACCAATCAGCCAATTGGCTGCGCGTTTCGGTACGCACGCCCGAGGCATCCTCTTCGTACACCAGTCCGGCGGCGTAGCTGATGCTGCGCATCATATTGGCCAGGTCCTTGGCCGGGCTACGGCGCAGTCGGCGCTGGCTGTAGCTCCGGTCGGGGTCGCCGTCGAAGTTCTGGATCATGAACTTGTCGTCGCAGATAACCAGTTGTTCGAGCGTGAAATCGCCGTGGATGCGGATCTTGTCGGATTCGATCTTGTGGTCGTATATCCGCTTCAGCCGCTGGTGCAATTCCTTTTCCCGGGTAATCATTTCCTGGGCCAGTCCACCGACTTCCTCTTCCAGTTCGCCCATGACGCTCTTCATCAGGTCGATCGTGGCGCGCACGTCGCCCTTCAGTCCGGCGTACACGCTGCGCTGGTAGTGCAGGGATAGGGCTTCGCGGCGGAAGCCGGGCTCGTCCACGTCGGCCAGTACGGTGTGGTAGGCGGCGGTGGCGCGCCCGAGCTCGGCCAGTTTGATGACGAAACTCGGTCCGAGAATGTCCTGAATCGTACTCGGCATATCCTTGTAGCGGATTGTGTCGGTCACGTGCACGTCTTCCGGGTGGGCGCCCTCGGCGTCCTTGTTGAGCTGCAGGCGGTTGATGATCTTTTCGGAGAAGCGACGCAGGTTGTTGAGCACGTACTCCCAGGCGTTGCCTTCGGTTTCGCGGCGTTCCTCGAAGATGGCCAGGGTGGCGTTGAGGCGCTGGGTAGGCGTGAAGTGGAGGGTACCGAGCACATTGGGGGCCGAGCTGTAGCCGCGGCGGTTGAGCATATGCTTGACCTCCAGGTCGGGTACGTCGTTGCCGTCGACCCGCCGGTAGTACTTGATGTTGTAGTCGCGGCTCTGGAGGAGCATGTATTCGGTACCGGAGTGGACCAGGTTGGCGTCCTGCCGGTTGGCGGCGACCATACTTTCCTGGGCCAGGAAGCGGAAGTCCTTCATCTCGCCGTACTCCTTGAGGCCGCTGATGAGGCCGCGGCGGTAATCTTCGTCGTAGAGGGCATCGAGCAGGACCACCTGGCGGTCGCCGTTGTCGATGATGGCCAGCACTTCCTCCCGCGTTTTGTAGTCGATGTCCTCGCGGTACTTGTGGAAGGCTACGGGCAACTGCAGCAGTTCAGGCAGTCCTTCCAGGAAGGTGACCTCGAGCAGCATCCAGCCAAAGTGGCGCTCGGGGGTAGCCTGCAGGCGGTAGTCGTAGATTTTGACCTGATCCAGTTGTCCGGCGCGAGACCCCATCCAGGAAACGGCGCGCAGGTAGTTGGGCAATACGCTGTGCTCAAGGGCGCGCAGGTTGCTCTTGTTGAAGAAGTTTTTCAGTTCGTCGACGCGCAGCGTGGCCCGGCTCAGTTCACGGTTGTCGACTAGGGGGCCTGCGGTGGTCTCGATCTCCAGCCAGTAGTAGCCGTGGCCGGCCAGCGTGACCTGGTACAGGCTGCGGCCGACCTCGTTAAAGTAGGTACGGCCGAAGGCCTCGCGGACCTTGCTGCCTTCGTACTCGCTCAGGTCGAGCTTGACGGCCTGGGGGTGGCGGCTCAGGTTGACGACCACGACCACCCGCTCGCCCTCAAACTCGCGGATGAAGGCCAGGATGCGGCCGTTGTCGGGTTTCAGCCACTCGATGGTGCCGCGGCCGAAGACCTTGAACGACTTGCGCTTCGAGAGCAGTTTCTTGGTCCAGTTCAGCAGGCTGTTGGGGTTCTGCTGCTGGCGGCGCACGTTCACCCAGCGGTAGCTGTACTCGGTGTCGCGGATGACGGGCAGGTAGAGGCTGTGGGGGTTGGCTTCGGAGAAGCCGGCGTTCTCGTTGTTGTTCCACTGCATGGGGGTACGCACGCCGTCGCGGTCGCCGAGGTAATAGTTGTCGCCCATGCCGATCTCGTCGCCGTAGTAGAGCACGGGGGTCCCCGGCAGGCTCATCAGTAGCACGTTGAGCAACTCGATCTTCTTGCGGTCGTTGTCCATCAGCGGGGCCAGGCGGCGGCGGATGCCCAGGTTGATGCGGGCGGTGCGGTCGCTGGCGTAGACGTTGTACATGAAGTCGCGCTCCTCGTCGGTGACCATCTCCAGGGTGAGCTCGTCGTGGTTGCGCAGGAAGGTGGCCCACTGGCAGTTCTCGGGGATGGCCGGCGTCTGGTCGAAGATGTCGGTGATCGGGTGGCGATCCTCCATCTTGATGCTCATGTACATGCGGGGCATGAGCGGGAAGTGGTAGTTCATGTGGCACTCGTCGCCGTCGCCGAAGTAGCTGGCGCTTTCCTCGGGCCACATATTGGCCTCGGCCAGGAAAAGCACGTTGTCGTAGTTGTCGTCGACGTGCTTGCGCAGTTTCTTTAGAAATTCGTGGGTCTCGGGCAGGTTCTCGCCGTTGGTGCCCTCCCGCTCGAAGAGGTAGGGGATGGCGTCGAGGCGGAAGCCGTCGATGCCCATGCTCATCCAGAAGTCCAGCACCTTGAAGATTTCCCGCTGTACATCGGGGCTGTCGTAGTTTAGGTCGGGCTGGTGGTGGAAGAAGCGGTGCCAGTAGTACTGCTTGGCCACGGGGTCCCAGGTCCAGTTGCTCGTCTCCGTATCGGTGAAGATGATGCGCACGTCGGGGTACTTCTCGTCGGTGTCGCTCCACACGTAGTAGTCGCGCTCGGGGCTGCCCTTCGGGGCGCGGCGGGCCCGCTGGAACCACTCGTGCTGGTCGGAAGTGTGGTTGATGACCAGCTCGGTGATCACCTGCAGGTTGCGGGCGTGGGCGGCGTCGAGGAAGCGCTTGAAGTCCTCCATTCGGCCGTAGGGCGGGCTCACGTTGTAGTAGTCGGAGATGTCGTAGCCGTCGTCGCGCAGGGGGCTGGGGTAAAAGGGCAGCGTCCAGATGGCCGTCACCCCGAGTTCCTCCAGGTAGTCCAGCTTCTGCTCCAGTCCGGCGAAGTCGCCGATGCCGTCGCCGTTGGCGTCAAAGAATCCTTTGATGTTCAGTTCGTAAATGATGGCATCTTTGTACCAGAGGGGTTCGCGGCGGTAGTTGGTGGTCATAGAAGGTGGATAACGATTTCAGGGTGCGGCTTAGAGAACGGAAGGTAGGCCAATTTGTGCATTGCTGGGCGGGTCCGCGGGTGCCCCGGCACATCGAAAGCCGCCGACCGTGGCCCCGGCTCGGGTTGCCGTGCCAGTGCCCGCCGGTTCATTGGCCGACCAGCATCCTGTACGCCGGTTCTGCCCCCTACTCCCCGACCGGCCGTAACGGGGGGAACAGCCCGGCCTGGTTTGGGGTCCGCGGTTTTACGGTTGGTGGATGGGGTGTTTTTGTGTGCTTGCGCGCACGGGCGATACGGCTTGGTGGTATTTATTGGGCGGAAGACATATCATATGTAATGCTTGAGCCAAGGAGTATTATATATCTTTTCACAGATCCGCCTTTACTACCAGCACTCACTATTTTGAGTGGTCTATTGCCAGTATTATCGACAAGAAGATAATTCTTACCAGATCGTGCCGAAACCATTATCTTAAAGTATCCATTAGCCCCTGCTAATACTCCACTTCTTGCATCGCCAAACCGTACTGTTGCATTAGGTAAAGCAGATAGGCTCTGTGCAGAATAAACATATCCAGATAGAAGGATGGAGTCAGGGTGAATTTCCTCACTACGCATATAGTCGGTACTTATATACCTGCCAATCTTTTCCATCCCTTTCTTTTGAAAAGCGCACGAAGAGAAAAAGGCAGCGATCAAGACTGTTATTATTCGTACCATCAGTTTCGTCGAACTTTACTCTTGTGAATGTGATCAGGAGCGGCTCCAACATGGCGGACATTCCCTTTGGCATCTCTTTTCTGATTGAAAGCATTTCGGACTGTGCTGCGGACCGTAGCACGATTAATTTCTCCAGATCTTGCGGGACTATTAAAAGCCGAGGTTATTACCCCACTTGATCGATGACCTGCACCTAAATTATGACCAATTTCATGTGCTCCTGTATCAGTGTCTGTCCTTGATTCTTTCACGCTTACGTAATCACCCGATTTCGTTGCTCCGTTAGTTTCAGCGTCAGGATTTTTATTTGAAAAAATTGGGGCAGAATCAGAAAGAGCATCATAAGCATTACTGCCGCCTCCAGGATTCAAAGCTCCTTCAACCTCAAAGCCGGCATTGTCTTTATTGGCTTCAGCTACTGGATCATCAACAGACTGAACACTTAAGTCAAAATTAACAGAGTAGGATATAGCATCGTCGCCTTTCCCAACAGAATAAGAATATTCGCCGGATTTATCGTTCCAGAAGCCAGTTGCTGTATTAGCATCCTTATATGAATCATCATCCCCATTCTGCGTATAGTAAGTGCCTTGTACTGTGACCGTTTGATTTTCATGATCAAAAATCAAAATGTAGTCTCTTCCATCGGGATCAATACCGATAATCGGACTGTTTGCAACATAGCTATATGGAGACAGTAGACCATAGCTATCAGCATGAGGATCAATTGTGGTAAAGCGTCCCACCGCCGGATCATACCACCGAGCCCCATAGTCATACAGTCCCAGCTCCTCGTTGAGCTCCTTGCTATTATAGCGGTAAAGATCCCTGTCCTCACCGGCTTGCACCCACGGCCCATTCATGGCCATACCGAACGGGTAGTAGTGCTGCTCGGAGAGCAGTTCGTTCGTGGTGCTATTGGTGGTTGGGGTGATCACTCCATCGTGGTTCAGGTCCGAAAAGGTAGCTCGAAAATACTTAGTCGATCGCGGAGGCCGCCGGCGGGCTACAATTGGAAGTCAGGGCGTTCAGCTCATCCAGCGTGGACGGTAAGTGACCTACCCAGGCAAAGTTGAAGGTGGGCAGCGCCGGGGTAAGGTGAGTACCCGGAAGATCGGGGACCTGCTGCGGCTAAAGTGGCTGGTGAGAAGCGGCAATGTTCACTTGGCGCGTCAGGGAGACCGTTGCAAAAAGTGTGTCACGATAAGAACCAATACTTTTCGTAACACAACTACAAGCAAATGGAAAACCACGAGTTTGATGTGGAAGCCTTCCGCAAGGAAGCGATCAAGAAACTGCAGGACGGTGAAGGGCTGCTGGGCGAGAACGGAGCGTTCACGCCCCTGCTAAAGTCTTTTCTGGAGCAGGCCCTGGAGGGTGAGCTGGACGCCCACCTAGCCGAAGAAGATGCGCCAAATCGGAAAAACGGTCGCGGCAAGAAGCGGGTACGCACCTCGCTGGGCGAGATAGACATC
>NZ_SRSF01000019.1 GCF_004803465.1 Neolewinella litorea
AGGATGCTCCTCCCACCCTCTGGAACGTCCTTGTTTAAAAGGTTTGTGAAGAAGAGAGCAGCACGCTGCTTATGGCTCCCCTTCTCCAATAGCCTAGCTATGTTCTTCTTAGCCATTCGTAAGGGTTTGCTCTATTGAATCTAAGCGGCTCTCTAGGTCCGTAACCTCTATGGCTTTTACTATGCTGTTTATGAGGAAGGCTTCTCTATAAGCCGCGGCTTCTGTCACTTCGCCCTTTCGGTATCTAGCGTAAAGCTTTACCAGAAGCCGTTTAGCGTCCTTTGCTGTCATTTCCTTAGCCTCCATAGTAGTCAAAGTTTGGTACAGTTTCGGTTCTGGAGAGCTCCTTTAGAAGGAGTCGCTCTTCTCGCTCTTCTCTTTGCTCCTCAGTGTCTTTGAAGGATAGAGGAGTGGACTCCTTCTCTGCTTGTTCTGCTGCTTTTAGGAGGAGAGCTATAAGCTTGTCTGTTGGAACATCCGACAAGTCCCGCTCTTCTACTTCCCTTTGGAGTCGCTCCAGAAGAGATCCCAACCGTTGGAGTCTTCCTTCCTTAGTGAGTCGGTACTCTTCATAAAGTGCTTCTAGCTCTATGGCTCTCCTAGTAGCTATTTCTTCCTCCAGCTCTTTGCTCCAGTTAATAGCCGTTTGCTTACTAACCTGTAGAGTTTTCGCTATAGAGCTGAAGCTCTTCCCCTCTGCTCGTGCCTGGATAAATTGCGCTGCTTGCTGGTTCGTCCTCATATCTTATTGTTGTTGAGGGATATTTCTAGTAACTCTTGGAAAGGAATCTCTAGGCCTGTAGAGTACAGTTCTACCAGGTAGCCGTTGTTCGTCTTCTGATTCATTGGCCCACTTATCAAGTGGGTGTCTATAAGGGCGGCTACTATCTCCTCCTTGCTTTTGTAGGCAAAAACTGAACTAGTTGCCATTCCCCCTTTGTCTTCATCGTAGTACTGCCCGTTGTATAAAGAGTCTACTTTGGATAGATCGTTAGGCAGGAAGAAGGAAGAGGGCTTAACCGCTAGAAGCTGCTTGTAGGTAGCCCCTCTTCTCATTTTCCGCTTCAGCTCTTCCCTGTAGCGGTAGAGCCCCGCTGTGTGGAATAGCCCGCCACAATCTACCAGCTCCTTTAGAGAGGGTTCTTCCTCTAAGTACCGATCATACCCGGTAAGGTCTAGAAGCTCCTCACTAGTCTTAATAGGCCCTCCCTTTACCAGCTCCGCTATGGCCACGAACATATGAGAGAAGTCTATGCTATCCGTCCTTAAACCAGATAAGTGCGCGTGGTCAGTAGTGTAAACCTGCTCCCAGGATAGAAGACCTTCCTGGAGGTAGAGAGCAGCTATTAGGATAGCCTGCTTTCTCTCTTCAAGTTCTATGAAGTATGCTACTAGGCGCTCTTCATTACAAGAGGCTAGTATTTCTTCTCTGCTTAGCTTCCCTACGTAGTCGTACAGAACACCCGCCGCGCCGCTTCTATCAATAGCTTTAGCTTTCCTGTAGTCACTGTCTATAGAAGCCAGAGGGAACGGGCTCTCCGTTCCTACTTGCTCAAAAGCGGCTATCAGTTCAAAGAAGCGTACCTCTTCCTCTGGAGTAAGGTTGTACTCTTCGCAGAAGGCCTCTGCTTTTCTACGGCTAAGAAGCACTAAAGAGGGTTCTTCTTTTATGTCCCTCTTTAGGTAGTCTTTGGCAATGTCTTTAGCGTCTATCATTCAACTTCTGCAATGTAGAATTTATGGAAGTAGACCGTCTAAAAGGCCTTTACTGAAGCTGTGTTATTGTCTACTATTGTTAACCGCTCCCTGGAGGAAAGATTTAAGGCTGGGCTCTGCTATGAAGAGGCCCCTTCCGATTCGTTGAGCCTGTAGCCGCTCCTCCTTTATGTACTTTCGGACTGTTTGAGGAGAGACTCCCAGGAGGGCGGCTGCTTCTGTTACGTTGTAGAGGCTTACTTCTAGTACTTGCTTCATTTGTTGATAGGGTTTACAGTGTTTACAGTTCTATAGCTCCGTTCTCCGCTTCCCAGGCCTCTAAGTAGGCAGAGAGGGCTTCGGCTACTACTTCCTTGATGTTCTTCCGATCTTGGTAGGCTATCCTTTTGATTTTTGCTACAGCCTCTTCTTTGACAATGAAGGAGGCCCGCTTCTCTCCCTCTTTAGTGCCTTCCCTAGTAGAGTCTACAGGAGCCTTCTTAGAAGCTTTAGAGCGGCCCCTCTTTTTTGGGGAGGGGCTTCGCTTACTGGTTACAGGCTTTTCCTCCTTTGCAGGAACAACCTCTAATTGGTTAGGGGAGGCCGCTTCCTCTTTAGCAGAGGGCTGCTTCTTTTGGGCAGGAGACGTTCCCAGGAGGGAGTTAAAGTTTCCGGTAAAGTCTTTCTTACTCATGGCTGTACTGCTTTGCTTGTGTTTCGCTTGTGGTGAACTGGAGGAGCTCTGCTGCTAGGTTTCTGTAGTCGGCTGCTCCGTAGCTGGTAGGCTGGTAACTAGTTACAGGGAGACCGGTAGCTGGAGCCTCTGCTATTGATACGTTTTCCCTTATGACCGTAGAGAAGGCCCGCTCCCCCAGATTCTCCTTAATGCTTTGGAGTACATTCCTGTTAAGGACTTTTCGCCCGTCGTACTTGGTAACAAATACACGGTCTATCTGGAGCCCAATGGAGGAAAGAGCCTCGCTTAGTACCGTGTACCCCTTTAGAGCTAAGAACTCTGCTTCTATAGGCACAATAAGGAAGTGAGCAGCTACAAAAGCACTAAGCGTAAGTACTCCTAGAGAGGGGGGGCAATCAAGTAAGATGTAGTCGTAAGAACTGGTAAGCGGCCTAAGGAGCGTGGAGAGTATCTCTTCCCGTTTAAAGCGGCTGCTTAACTCTATGTCTGCCTTTATGAGCTCCAGGCTGGAGGGAATCAAATAAAGGCCCTCTGATACCTCTACGGGCTCTAGGGCTGTCCCTTGGCTAAGCGCGTTGTACAGTTGGGAAGAGTCTCCCTCCAAACCTAAGCTTTGCGTAAGGTTGTACTGTGCGTCTAAGTCTACTAAGAGCACCTTCTTCCCCGCCTCCTGGAGGGCTGCTCCTAAATTGATTGTAGATGTTGTTTTCCCTACTCCCCCTTTGAAATTTGCTACCGCTATAGTTATGCTCATGTGATTACTGTTTACAGTGTTTACAGGTTGTCCTCTGTGGGGTCTGTGATAAGCTGGAGAGGGGCGTTAAAGTCTAGTGTAACAGAGCGGCCTACGTTCCCACGTTCCCGCTGCTTAAGTACCTTAATTTTGAGCTCGTACTCTTCCGGTGCTTGTCCGCTGCTTTCTCTTTCGTCCTCCGTAATGTCCATAGAGAAGTTGTGCACGCTAAGGACTAAAGAAGCGTCCTGCTCTATAGAAGAGCTCTCGTTTAAGTCGCTAAGCTGTGGCTCCTTTTTATCCGCCCCAGCTCTGTTAAACTGACTCCCCAGGACAACGGCGGCTCCAGATTCGTTAGCCGCTTTAAGAAGCTCTCCAGAGGCCCCTACTATCCGGTTCCTTATGTCCTTCCCTTCCCCTGGTATCTTTTGGATGTAGTCAAAGAAGCAAGCTCCTACAGGGCGGCCTAAGCCCTTTAGCTGTGTGATTATAGGACGGGCCTCTTCGTAGGTGTAAGGGGTAGAGAGTATCTGGAGCCGGCCTGTGTCTACTAGCTCCTCCAGCTTCTTCTTTGCTCTTTCTATTTTATCATTGTCTTTTCTCTGCTCTCGTAGGTAGTAGCGGAGGTACTCTAGGTTACCCTGGGAAGGGTTTACCTGCTCCGCGATCATGAGGCTAATAAGCTTAGTGTAGAGTTTTGCCCTGGGCTCTTCATAGGAGAAGTAGAAGAAACTCTCCCCTGGGTATTCCTTCGCCATCCTGTAGCAAAGGTTTAGCATAAAAGTGGTCTTCCCGTGAGAAGGCTTTCCGGCTATTACCGTGTTTACAGCTCTGGGGATTCTTACCCATTTATCTAAGCTTGCATAGCCTGTCGTGAGAGCGTCCTCCTCCCTTGTAAAGTCCTCTATAATGTCCTCCCAGGAGTGAAGCTCTACAGGCTTCCCTACAATCTTCCGGCGGGCCTCTTCTACTCCTTTCTCTAAAAGTTCTAGGGCTTCCAAAGGGGAGCCTTCCTCCTGGAGTTTCTTTGCTTCTGTCTGGAGCCGGGAAAGCTTAGTCTGTAATTGTTCTCCTTCCTTCCGCTCGTGAAGGCTGTTTGCTGCCTCTATAAAGTCGGCTCCAGTCACCCCTAGAGCCCCTTTTGTGTACTCCTCCGCTGCTTTGAAGAAGCGGCCTTTTTCCATTCCAGGGAGTGAAGTTCCGTACTCTACTAACTCCTCCAGGTAATTGCTTACCTGCTTATGAGAGAGCCCTCCTTCTCTTTCGTGCTTATCGGTTATCTCCTGGAGCTTGTATAGGTAGAAAGGAACAGGAGCCTCCTCCAGGAAAGCCCGTAGAGCTTCTTCCCCCTGGTTCCGGTAAAATTCGTCTAAGTCCTTCCCTGCTTCCCCTAGTTCCTTGGGAGGGATTACGTTAACTGTAAGCCCTTTTGCTTGCTCTCGGAGAAGCTCTATAGCTTTTGCTGTGTAGCTCTCTCCTCTGTCTTTCCCATCGTTGTCCAGACTTATCGTTAACCGCTTTACGCTACTGTGCCGTAGTGCGTCTAAGTGCTTTCGGGAGAGCTGCCCTTGACCTACCGCTACTGTAGGTATACCCAGGGCGGCAAAGTAGAGAGCATCTGGGTAGCCTTCTACTAGGAGGAGCTCTTCCTCTTTCCGGTAGCGGTAGAGGTTGAATAGATCTTCTTTAGACGTGCCTGGGGTTGAGTCCCATCTTACCCCATTAACCTCTTTGCCGTTCCTGGTAACGCTTACTCCTGTAGGGGCTGTAGCTCTTTTCAGAAGGCCCGTTATGGTGCCGTAGCTGTTGCGGTAAGGGAACGCTAACCGGAAGTTGTCTCCGTAGAAGCCAGCAAGAGGGAGCCCTTTAAACTGGTTCTTCCCGTTCCCGTCTCTCTCCCATCCTCCTTTTATGTACTTGCGTACTTCTTCGCTGGTATCGGTATCGCAGAACTTCTCCAGGAGGTAGGCCCTCGCTTCCTCCTCTGGGGGGAGGTAGATAAATTCGGTCTTTTTCAGCGTCTCTAATTCGTACCCTCTGCTCTTTGTGAGGTACTCCAGAACCTCCTTCCCCTCTTCCTGGTAGAGAAGTTGCTTCCCCCTGTTTACAAGCTCCTCTAAGAGGATTCCCTTAAGCGCATAGCCCGTAGGAAGGCCCTTTGGTGTCTCGCTTCCTCCTCCCTTGTTATAACGTGCTAGGTCGGTTCTAAACTCATCAATAAGCCAGCTCTTAGCCTCTGCGAAGGAGCAGCCTTTAGCTGTTATAACAGCCTGGAAGATGTCTCCAGAAGTAAAGCAGCTCTTACAGTGGTAGTAGTCGCTAAAGACGTGGAAACACGTTCCAGAGCTGGAGCTGTGTCCAGTGATACAGTTACCTACTAAGCGGTCTGTTCCTCTAGGCTTAAGCCCTAAGGAAACAGGCAGTTTCTCAATTACTTCCGCTACCGTCAGGCTCCTCTTTAGCTCCTCTGTTACTTGCTTGTAGTCCATTCTTTTTACTGTGCTCTTTTGTTTGTTACAGTGACTCCTAATGGGAGAAGATTCCAAAACTTGATGAGGTAAAGAGCCTGGGCTCCCTTGGTAAGAGTAGAGCTCGTAGCTATCGCTATTGCCTCTGCTCCCTCTTCTTGGTTGTACTCTCCAGGGGAAGGGAAAGCCCGTTCCGCAACCTTCTTAAGCTGTTGCTGTACCTGGTAGCGTTCATCCTGGGAGGGGGCTCTATACGGCTCTCCCGTAGTGGGGCTTACTAGATCAAACTTCCCAGCGAATACAGTGAGTAAGGAGCCGCTCTTTGCATCCATTACGTAGAAGCAGAGCTCCTCTGCTATTAGCTTCTTAGGAGGCTCTTTAGCAGGGGGGGGAGGGGGGAACTCTCCAGCTCTCTTACTCTTCCCTATCTCTTGCTTACGATTGTAGATGTTTGCCACTGTTTACACTGTTTACAGTTAGGAGGTTTACACTGTTTACAGTGAGCTAGAAGACACTATCCAAGAGAGCTTCTGGAGCCTCCTTTAGCCGTATCTCTTCTTCTATTGTAGCCGTGTAAATCTGGGTGGTAGCAGGGCTTTCGTGGCGAAGCACGCTCTGTGCATTTGCCAGCGTTCCCCCCGCTCGTAAGATGTTTACCGCTGTAGTGTGTCGGAAAGAGTGAGCAGTAAACTCCTTGGCGTCTATGCCTATAGCCCGTAGCCCTTCTTTTGCTATGCTGGATATGGTTCTAGTGGTTAGCCGTCCCCCTCTGTTGTTGTTGCTGGTAGACGTGAAGAGGGGCTCCCCTGCTTTGTGTCCCTTCCGGCTCTCTAGGTAGTTAGCTATCGGCTGGTAAGCTTTGTCGGTAAGGATAACAAAGGAGTCCTTGCTCTCTCTTCCCTTCCCTTGGATAAGGAGAACCCTCTTCCCCTGCTTGTAAGTGATGTCCTTTACGTCTGCTCTTACAGCTTCAA
The DNA here is from genome assembly GCF_004803465.1 of Neolewinella litorea. Lineage (GTDB taxonomy): Bacteria > Bacteroidota > Bacteroidia > Chitinophagales > Saprospiraceae > Neolewinella > Neolewinella litorea. The sequence continues at coordinate 6,568 of NZ_SRSF01000019.1, forward strand.
TAGTGCGGAGGCCCGTTCTCAAAAGGAGGTTTACAATAGCGTAGTCTCGCAGGGCTGCTCCTTGGAAGTGGTCTAAGAGCTCCTTGCTCTTTTCGATGGAGAGGGGCTGCTTCTTAAACTGCTTCTTCCGTCTAGGAGTCTTTACTCCTTTAGCTACGTTGGGGTAGAGCTTGTTAGCCTCCGTCCATTCGTAGAACTTGCGTAGAACGGTAAGGTAAGAGCCTACGGTAAGAGGGCTAAGCCCTCCAGCAAGTAGCTCCGTTTTGTACTGGAGTACTTCCGCTCTGGTCACTTGGGGAAGTGGCAAAAGCTTCTCCTCTACCCAGGAGAACCACTGTTTTAACCCTCTCTGATAAGTCCGTTTAGAGCTGCTCTTTACGTCCTGCTCTGCTATAAATCGAGCTATAATGAGCTCCGTCTTAGCTCCCTTCTCTAGGCTCTGTAGCTCTGTTTTTGTGGTAGTCTGGAGGAGCATTGTCTTTACTGTTTACAGTGTTTACACCGCAAGATACAAACTAATGTTTACATAGTATACAGTGTATACATTTATAACAAGCTAATGTTTACAGTGTTTACAGGGTATACATAAAGATAGTGCTCGTAGTCAGGCCCTCTCCCTCTCCCCTTTTCGCTGTTTGCTCTGTAGTTGATCTGTGAGAGGTTTTAGACGTTTTGTGGGCCATGATACCACACAGGTAGAGAAACAGCCTTACAGGGGCTCCTATGCGGCAAATAAGGCGATATTAGCTACGCTTCTTTGTTTGTTCTCCCTACTGTATGCAACTGGAGGGCTTATCCCCCTGCTCTTCTCTCCGTTTTTGGGAGTCAGGAGAGCAACTTCTGGAGTAGAAAAGAGAGGAGGCTAAGCTCCCTAAAGAGCTTCAGCCTCTTTAAAGATTTAAATCTTTATAGATTTACACTTTGAAAAACCTTTATAATTGGCTGAAAAACAAGATAATACATATTACGTTTGCACCCTGTGGTACGGTGATTTGCACCCTGTGGTACGGTGATTTGCACCCTGTGGTACGGTGATTTGCACCCTGTGGTACGGTAAAACAGTACTGCCTTTTGTCCTCTTGAATAAGGGGCAGCGGGACAAAAACGAAAGCAGCTAAGTATAAGGGGCTTCTGTCCGACTACACACTGGCAGGAAAAGAAGTAAAAAGTTTTCAAAAAAAAGAAAAGGCCTATTGCGATTGTGCTTTTTTTCCCATAGACTTGGTAAAATTTCGCTCAACCAGAGAGCGATTTAAGCAATCATTCGTTCACTTAAATACTTCATGCAATGGATAATGAAAGAATGGAGGAGCTACGAGTTCTATCCGAAAAGGCAGCACTTTCTTCAGCTTTAGCAAAAGAAAGTATAGAAAGGTACACAATCCTCCACGGGAACATAGCAAACGCAGTAACCAAACCCTTGGTGATGAAGATTGCGGAAGAAGCTGATGAGCAGATAAAAACAGCCGTGGATGCAACTGTAAAAGCTGCTATCTCAAACCTTCAGATGTACTTGGATCTGAAAAAGTAGTCTCCTAATGGTGCACTTGGAACACGCGGACACCGCAACAGCTATCGGCTTTCTTAAGCCTAAAAGGTTACGCCACAATAGGGATACACTTGTCAGTATTTGTAAAGAGCGATTTCAAATCCAGGATCTGACCTATTGGCAGTCTATACGGCTACTTCAGTCTCCTGAGATCTTAAGTGAAGAAGAAGGAGAAGCACCCAAGGAAATTTGGAATCTTGAAAACGGGACGTTTAAGAAGAGCCTACTAGCCATTATGGATCAAGATCATTTCCAAGAGAATTGGAAGTTTTCTAACCATGAGATAGGTTTGTATAGCGAATCTTTAAAAAGGGCGTTAGGTCTGTTTCAGCAATTGTATCCAGAAATTTATGAAGAGTTTGCTGAAACGATACACGCATTGCTTTTCGCTAAGCGTGACTCATACGATGGGGGTAGCGTCTCTTCAAGAGTAGGAATGATATGGCTGTCCCCCAAAGAACATTGGACAGATGTGAATTGGGCAGACAACTTGCTTCATGAATTCGTCCACAATTGCCTCTTCTTAGAAGACATGGTCAATACTATATTCCCTTATAGTGCATCCAGAATGGCAGAAGATGATGCTCTTGTTGTTAGTGCCATTAGAAGAACGAAAAGGGGCTATGATAAATCTTATCATGCTGCTTTTGTAGCTTATGCTTTAGTTGAGTTTTATGAAAAACTTGGACGGTTTGATAAAGCAAAATCACTACTGATTCCTCTTTTCCCTTCTTTGAACGATATGAGACAGAACCTAACTTTCATCTCAGATAACGGTCAGAAGCACCTAGACGACTTGATTGGTAGCGTTCTCGGTAAGTCAAGACAGCTAGGTTTGACTTGATCGGATTGCCTCTTTTTTACCAAAACTCGCAGCTAGTGCTTACTTCAAAGCAGCAAGTAGGCTCTCCTGTCCGGCCGGCCTTGATCTCAAAGGAGAGAATAGCTCCAGCGGCCTTACAAGTGTCTATTGCCCTTTGGAAGTACTCCTCTGCTCGCTTCCTTTCGCGTCGCTTGATGTACTTATCTAGCTCCAGCTTATATAGGAGCTTCTCGTACCCTATTTTGACCTCTATGCTCTCTTTCTGTTTCTGGTAAACTACCTGAAGTGCTAAGTAGTCTCTTAACCTGTTTACCGCTGGGAGAACTTTACCAGGGCAAAAGAGAGCTGTCCGGTTAGCTATGTCCTCTGGGTAAAGTACATAGTGAGTGTCTATCTGGTCAACCAGTACAGGGTTTATAGTGAGCTCCAGGAGCTTCTTCCCGTCTTCCCGGTTTACTTCTTTGTAGTCTGTAATAAGGCTTCCTAAGTGTTTTACGTGGCTTTTGCTCCCATTATCTTCCTTCCGTGAGTAGCTCCAATAGAACTTCTTATCCAAGAGCTCACCAAGAGCTTTTAGCGCGTTCTGCTGCTCTTTTCCGGAGTAGTCCTCCTTAGCGACGTAGGCAGAGAAGAGAGCATGAGGAGTTACTTCTAGAACAGGGTAGGATTCCTTCCGGCCTCCTTCGCTGTATCTGTCTCGGCGCGGCTTTTGGTTGCCCTGGTATTCAGTGTCACTAAGCAGGCGTAAGACGGCCGTTAGGAGCCGATCTTCGTTAGGCTGAAGGCTTACTCCAACGAAGGTAACTTTTGCTTCTAGGAGCTCTCCCTGCCGTTCCTGGGGGAGCCCTTCAAAGAGGGATAGAGCTCCTTGTTTCTCCTGGTCGTATCGGTCGCTAGATGTTTTGCTATTAAGCAAGTGGTTTGAGTGCTTCACTAGCTTTCTTTCCTCCTTGGTTTCTACCCTTCGCAGGAAGCCAATAGAGAGAGGAGAGGAGCTTAGCTCTTCTGTCGGGAAATTAGAAATAGGGGAGTGCTCTTTCTTATCTTTTTTACTCATCGCCTATGATTGATGTTACTTCTTTTAGGAGGCTTTCGTTAAGTCGTGTAAAAGAGTAGTTAATACTTAAGAGCACATTTAATGCAGGCTCTTTTTTTGAATAAGCCCTTAGGAAAGAAATATTTTCGGGCTGTTTGAGAGGGACAAAATCAAAGAGAGCCAAGTAGCTACCATTCTCGTGCTTTGTGCCGTCCTCTATAATCCCATGAATGAACTTCCTAAAGGCTGTTGCTCCGCCAAAACTGTACTTTTCCATTAGGGTATTTAGAGCAAGCTCAAACGTTTTCAAGTCTGACAAAGAGCCCTCTCTCTTCTTCCTCAATAGGAGGAGAGCTTCTTTGTAGTTTTGCTTGGTTGACAAGGAGTCTTTCTTTACTCTCCCCAAGGGGGTTTTATAAAGGGGCAAAAGCTCGTTTACCCTTTCGTCATCCAACGCTTGGAGCTTAATAGCCATAGCTTTATAGCTATGGGAATAGATAAATTTCTCTAAAAAAAGAGTTTCAAAGAGGGTGTCTCTTGCATAGGCATTAGAAGCGGCCTGTATAGTCATGTAAAGCTTACGTATGTTCTCGTAGGCCCTTAAATATTCGTTGTAAACAGTAGCTCCTCCAGGGGTTGAGAAGGAATCATCTAGCTTCTTCTCCTCCTCCCTCGTAAGGATGCTCCTCCCACCCTCTGGAACGTCCTTGTTTAAAAGGTTTGTGAAGAAGAGAGCAGCACGCTGCTTATGGCTCCCCTTCTCCAATAGCCTAGCTATGTTCTTCTTAGCCATTCGTAAGGGTTTGCTCTATTGAATCTAAGCGGCTCTCTAGGTCCGTAACCTCTATGGCTTTTACTATGCTGTTTATGAGGAAGGCTTCTCTATAAGCCGCGGCTTCTGTCACTTCGCCCTTTCGGTATCTAGCGTAAAGCTTTACCAGAAGCCGTTTAGCGTCCTTTGCTGTCATTTCCTTAG